>NZ_JBYGYN010000001.1:0-1250608 GCF_057651995.1 Bradyrhizobium sp. USDA3516
CCCTGCGACAGCGGCGTGCCGCGCGCGCGGTGGCGCGGCCCGCCGCCGCGCTTGACCAGGCCGTGGCGATCGAGCACCGCATGAATGGTGCTCTTGGCGGGAACCCTGACGTCGCCGTCGAGCCGGCGCACCAGCAGTTCGCGGATCTTGCGGGCGCCCCAGTGCGGCTTCTCGCCCTTCAGCCGGACGATCAGGGTCTCGAGCTGCTGCGGGAGCTGGTTGGCGTAGCGGACCGGCCGCCTGGAGCGGTCGCTCAACGCCTCCAGCCCGTACTCCTTGTAGCGGTCGAAAATCTTGTAGCCGGTCTTGCGGGAGATGCCGAACTCCCGGCACACCTCGGTCATGGCTTCCCCATCCAGAAGCCGGGCGACAAAGCGCAGGCGCTCTTCCATTACCGAACTCGCTTTCCACGGCATCCACACCTCCCGCAGAACAAAAGCGGAAAGTGTAACCCATGTGTCCGGTACGATTTGTCACCTATGTCTCGGGCCGCTCATTGCAAAGGCGGCGCTCTTCACGAACGCGTGGGTAACCATATGCCGGCCTTTGAACGGCGCCGATCACCCCTATCTAAGCGCCGGGCGAGCCGCGCCCGATAGGTTTGTGAATGCAGCAGTCCGAGCTGACGAGAATGGCGATCGCATCGGCGGTCGCGATCGTTGCGATATCGTATTTGGCCGTCGATGCAGGCCTGGTGAACACCAATGCGGTCACGAGGCCCATCAAGGTGGTCCAGGCCTCGATATTTGGCGCAATGGGACAACGTCAGCCTGCATTTGCCGTTGAGAACTGGAAGCGCGGCCACGACAAGCCGCGCCTCGAATATTGCCTGGCGGTCGACTGATCGACGCGCCCTCGCTTCCGGCTATCCACCACCCGCCGGTTGATGACCGCGCCACCACCGCGCAATGGAAGCGGTGAGATCGTCCCACACCTCCGTCGGCAGGTCCGGGACCGCCACCCGGACGCTGTACTGGTCCGTCGTCGCGTCGTGAAACCACTCGGTCGCCGCGAAATCGAAGCCGAAGCTGCCGGCGTGGCGGATGGGAAAGCCCTCTCGGCGCAATTCGCAGCTCATGTCCTCGGCCGCCTGCCGCGCTGCCGCCTCGTCGAGCGCGCGCCTTCCGCGAAGGGTCACGTACAGGCCGTGGGCGAAGCGAAGCTGAGCGGCGAGCGCCGGGATCTCGGCGGCAAAGTATCGCGCCGAGCTTCGGCCGTTACGCAAGATCGCCGCCACGCGCCGCTTGGTCAGCGCCCAATAGGCTGCGCTGCCCGCGAAGGGCGGGAAGTGGGCCGGCAATGCCGCGCCGCCGAGCAGCCGCACCGCGTTGCGGGTTTCCGACGCGAGACGTGTCCATTCAACGTCCCCTCCCCGCGGCGGACGCTCATCCCCATGCACGAAGACGGCCGAGCCGAGCCGGCCATATTCCGCTCCGAGCGAATCGAGCTTGTTGTGGCTTCGCACCAGCACCAGAGCAATTCCGTGTCGCCTGGCCCACCTCACGACTCGCCTGATGCGGCCCGACCTGCCGGCAAAGCACGTCGTATCGAAAATCAGGAGATCGAGGCCCCAGCCGTCACGGCGCAGCACCGCCTCGATGGCGCCGGCCACGGAGCAGGAATCCAGCAGCAGGATCCGCGGCGAGCTCACCCGTGCAAGCGCATCGCCGAGCGGCAGCTGCAAGGCCTCGATCCGCAAATGCGGCATGAAGCTTCGGATCAGCTCCAGCGTCTCGCCGTAGGAGCCCGGCAGCACCAGGATATCGGCCTTCGCGACGATCCGCGCGGAGGCAAGCAGCACCGCGGAGATCGCCGCCATCCCCGAGGCGGTGTAGATCGCCGTGCTCGTGCAGCCGTCGTCGAGCTCGTAGAATGAAGGGCCGCGTACCGTGAGATCGGCCCGCTGGTAGTCGTAACTGAACTCGAACGGCCCGCTGGCGGGATCGGCCGTGTGCGACCATGCGGTCTCGGTCGCCTTCCACTCGTGTAATTCGTGCTCCGCCCTGAGCGCCGCGGTGATCTGGAATTTGAATCTGACGACGTCGTCGACGGAACGCGGAGGCGCCAAATCAAGCGGATTTCTCAGGCCGTCGTTCAACAGCCGGAGTTCCCGGTGCTTGCGTTCCAAATAGGCCCGAACGGTCTCCATTGCGCTTCTTGCAGATCCAATCAGGCGTCAACGTCTGGAAAAGCCGGCGGGTCCAAGGCGCCTGCTGCAACGAACAGGCGCCTTCGCAGTTGAATCCATGCAAGGAGGACAGCATGGCTGATATCAGAGAGCACATGAAAATCATCGGCAAGGACGGCGCACATGTCGGCACGGTCGATCGTCTCGAGGGCAACCGCATCAAGCTGACGCGCAAGGACAGCCCGGAAGGTCACAAGGACCATCATCACTACATCGACACGAAATATGTCGGTGCCGTCGAGGGCGACGTGGTCAAGCTGTCGGTGAATGCCGACGCCGTCCCGAAGTCGGAAGCCGCGTGAAACACTGAGCCCCTGCGGGGGCTTTTTGTTTGTTCACGGTCCGACTCCGCTTCGTTCGCAAGCACGAATCGCGACCGCGATTCGATCGCGCGGAGCATTCGTTAACGATGGCTTCTCGCGGGTGAGAGGTCGCTGCAATGCGATCGGATTTCAGCGCTGCGGATTGATCGGGAACGAACGCGCGATCAGCGCGTTGGATGACCGAACAGAGTGGTGCCGACCCGCGCCAGCCCCCGGTCGGCTTTGAAGGGCCCCGTGCTTGTCCCCCGAGCACGGGGTTTTTCTCATGTCAGCACTACCGGGCCGGCGGCCTGTGCCCGGCTGGATGCGAGGGGCCGGCCTGCTCATCGCGCAGATCGCGGGCGAGTTCGTGCCAGGCCAGGGCGAGCTGGATCAGCCGTTGCCTGTCAGCACCCTCGGCTTCCGCGGCGCGCTTCATTGCGGCCTCGGCCTCATGTTGCGGATCGTACTCGGTGTACATGAGGCGGACTCTATCCGGCCATCTGGACGAGCGCGTGGCAATTTCGGTCCGTATGATTGCGGGGTCACCCCGTCAGCCTTCCTGCACCGATCTGTGAACCACGTCACAGCCGGTCCGCGGCATCTCCGCTAAACAACTGTCAGGCTTCATGAGTGATGTCCGGTCATGACACGCAAAGCAGCAACCGAAGTCATCGTCCCGACGCAGCGACATCGCGCGGACCTGCTCGGCATCGCCTATCTCGGCACCATCGGCGTCGTTATGGTGGCCTGGATCGCGGGCCTGGTCTGGGCCTCGATCGCGTTCTTCGACTGGCTCGTGTCCTGATGGACCAAGGCAATTGGCCGGCCTGCCGATCCGCCTAGAGCAGGTAGGGCAACGCCTGCGACAGTTTAATTCCGCCACAAACGATCATGGCCCAGAGCGCCACGCTGATCTGGATGGCATCCAGCATGTCCCGCATCCCCCGCGAATCATCCCGTCATTTTTCTTTGAAATTGACGTGAGGGGGCGACGAGCACCAGAGCAAATTCAAAAGCAACCGCCGGCGTGCAAAAGGATGAGGCGGGCCGAAGCCCGCCTCCAACTGGTCCGATCCGGCCCGGAAAATTCAATAGCAGGCGCGGGGATCGGCCTGCACGTATTGGCCGTTCGGATAGCGGTAGTAGCAGGTGCCCTGCGCCCAGTAATAGCCGGGCTGGGACGCAGCGGTCGCACCGGCGATCGCGCCCGTCGCGCCGCCAAGAACCGCGCCTGCGGCGGCCCCGGTTGCATTGCCCGAGATCAGTCCGCCCAGCAGGCCGCCGACGATCGCGCCGCCAAGCGCGCTGGCGCCGGGATCAGCCGGTGGCGGCGGTGGAGGCGGCGGCGCGTAGGCCACCGGAGGCCGGGCGTAGGCCACCGGCACGTCGTCGTAGTATTCTTCCGAGATGTAGGCGGGCGGACCTGCCATGCGCTGCGGATAATAATACCAGACGCCGCCGACATCCCACCACCAGCCGGAGCGACCGTTGCGGACCTCGTGGCGCCAGCGTCCACCATCCCAGGCGCGATTGCCGCGATAGGTGTGGCCGCCCCAGTCGCGCTCCGGTACAGGTCCGCGGGCGTAATGGCGTCCAGGCGGTGGGCCGCCCGCGTTGTGCGGACCAGGGCCACCGGCACGAGGCTGTGCACCGGGCTGCGGCGCGGGCCGAGCCGCCTGCTGCGGCGGCGGACCCTTGCGCATGTTCTGACCGTCTTGGGGCGGCGCACCTGCGGCTGGGCGGGCCGGCGGTTGGACGACCTCCTGCCGGGACCTGGCCTCCTGCGCCTGCGCCGACAGCGCGAGCAACGAGATGGCGGAAACCGCGGGAATGATGATCTTGTTGCGTTTGGACGCACTCATGCGTGCTCGCCCCCTGCTCTCTCATGGCCGCGATTCCCGGGCGCGATCGACGAATCGCCGCGCGCCGGGCTGATGCCGGCCGCAATCACTGCCCTGCTTGATCGGCTAAGTCCCGTTACAAATGATTAAGATCAGGGCAATTTTTCGGCCCACAGGCCGTGCTGGAATGCGCGCCTAGCGAGCCGGCTCGATCACATTGCAATTGCTTCGCCCGGACATCAGACAATCCTGCATCTTGCTGGCTGCCGTCAGATCCCGGGCAAGCCACCAGCCGATGCCGAGGATAACGACCGCGATGATCAATCCTGCCAGCGCGCCGCGGCGGTCGCCGCCGGACGGAGGCTTGGACTGACGGTTCGGTCGAGGATGGGGCTCCTCGCCCGGTTCGGATCTGGACTCTGGCTTCGACATGGCCGCCTGGTCACGCTGGCGCGCTGGCTTTACCACCTCTGCGGCGTGGCGTCACATCCCGATCGTCGGGCCCAATTCAGCCCCGGGTCTGCTGGATCGCATCCTTGCGCAAGGTTTCGACCGCCGGATTTGCCTCCTGAACACGCGGTGCGCAACTCGTGAGCACGAATGCGGTCCGGGTGCATTCCCAATCCGCACCCAGCACGGCACTTTCGATCGGCTCCGGACGAGCCAGCAGCAGCGCGCCGCCGGCCACGCCCGCCAGGGCGAAGACAATCGCCAGCGCTTTCAGGCTCGGTCTTGGGATCGTCATGCCCGTGCTCCGTATCGTCGCGGGCGGACGCTAGGCGTCGCCCGTGTGCTCCCTTATGAGGGACATCACAATTCGGCAGTTTTTCCGGGCTACGAGAGATCGTCGGGGGGCGATTTTTCGTTGACCTGATCGGCTGCGATTATGGGTGGCTTCGCGACGCGCGCCGATGTACACGCTTCTGCGTCGCGTGGCGCCTGCTATGCCCAGCCGACGTACCAACAGGCACCGATGTAGGATTGAAAGCGAGAAAGACAAGGCTCGTCGATGAGTGGATTCAGGGAACCCGGCTTCGCAGACCGGCAAAAGGCGGCACAGGACGCCCGCAAAAATCTTTTGAACAAGTTCAAGTCGCAGCCGGGTCCCGACGATCCCGCGGTGGCGGCGAAGCGTGCCGAACGCGAGGCCCTCGCGGCCAAGCGCGCCGAGGCCAAGGCTGCGCGCGAGGCCGAAAAGGCCGAGCAGAAGCGTCTCGAGGAGGAAGCCAAGGCCGCCGAGGCCGCGCGGATTGCCCGCGAGGCCGAGGAAGCCGAAGCACAGCGCGCTGCGCTCGAAGCCGAGCAAAAGGCCAAGCGCGACGCCCGCTACGCTGCCCGCAAGGCCAAGCGCAAGTAACGCGCGGAAATCGCGTTCAATTGAATTTGAACCGAAGCATCATCCCGGCGCGGTCCATGGGACCGCGCCGGAAGTTCGAGACCGTGTGGCCGCCAAGTGCCAGCGCTGCACGACGACGACGGAAGATCAGTTCTTCTTCATCATCCCGTCGTCCTTCTTCATGCCGTCCTTCGACATGTGATCCTTCTTCATGCCGTCGTCCTTGGACATGTGGTCCTTCTTCATCATGCCGTCCTTGGACATCGTGTCCTTTTTCATCATGCCGTCATCCTTGCCCATCTTGTCCTGAGCAAAGGCGGCCGGCGCAAACGCGAGGCCTAGCGAGAGAGCGGCAGCCGAGACGCCGAGCACGATGCGGGTGCGAATGGTCATGGTTCATCTTCCTTCGTGATGATATTTGTCAGCGACGGACGCCGCTATCTTGTCTCGACGGATAGCCATGTGGCGTTGTTACGCTGACCATCGATAAATTTCCGCGGCCAGCCGCTCCTTGGTTGACGAGCCCGTGTCGATCGGAAGTGCTGCAGCGCAGCACAACCGGCACTTGCCGCGGCACTCTGTCTCGAACTATCAGAGATCATCGGATGGGAGACCGGATTGGGTTGGCCCACGCGGTCGCTAAGAATCCAGCCCAAATCAACTCTGCCAAAAACACTCAGAGAAACGCCAAGGGGATCACATCATGTTCACGCGCCGCCATCTGCTCGCGACCGCCGTCGCGGCACCTGCCATTCTCCGCTTCGGCACCGGCACCGCGCAGGCGGCGACCACACTGAAGATCTCGCATCAGTTCCCGGGCGGCACCATCGACAAGGGCGATTTCCGCGACCGGCTGTGCCGCATGTTCGCCGCCGAAGTGAATAAGCGCAGCAATGGCGACATTGCCGCCGAGATCTATCCGAACTCCTCGCTGATCAAGACCAACGCGCAGTTCTCAGCCATGCGCAAGGGCGCGCTCGATATCAGCCTCTATCCGATGCCCTATGCCGGCGGCGAAGTGCCGGAGACCAATATCGGCCTGATGCCGGGCCTCGTGACCACCTACGACCAGGGCCTGCGCTGGAAGAAAGAGCCCGTGGGCAAGGCGCTGACCGACTTCCTCGCCGATAAGGGCATCATCCTGCTCACCTGGGTCTGGCAGGCCGGCGGCGTCGCCAGCCGCTCCAAGCCGATCGTCGCCCCGGAGGACGCCAAGGGCCTCAAGGTGCGCGGCGGCTCGCGCGAGATGGACATGGTGCTGCAGACCGCCGGCGCCTCGGTGTTGTCGGTGCCGTCGAACGAGATCTACGCGGCCATGCAGACCGGCGCCTGCGATGCCGGCATCACCTCCTCCACCAGCCTGATCTCGTTCCGCCTCGAGGAGGTCGCGAAGTCGCTGACCTCAGGCGCGGGTGCCTCCTATTGGTTCATGCTCGAGCCGCTGATGATGTCGAAGGCGATCTTCGACAAGCTGCCGAAGAACCATCAGGACATCCTGCTCGCGGTCGGCACCGAGCTCGAAGCCTTCGGCCGCAAGGGCGCGCAGGACGACGATATCGAGGTCGCCAAGGTCTACGAGAAGGCCGGCGCCAAGGTCTCGGCGCTCGACGCTGCGACCGTCGGCAAGTGGCGCGATATCGCCCGCGACACCGCGTGGAAGGACTACAGCGCCAAGACCGCGACGGCCGCAAACCTGCTCAAGCTCGCCATCGACGTCGCCGCATGAGCCACGGTCCGCTTCCGGATCGTGACGACAAGACGATCGCTGCCGCAAGCACCGGCCTTGCGGCGGCGATCGATCGCGGTCTCGCCATCCTCAACAGCATCATCGTCGTGTTCGCCGCGGTCGCACTGGTCGCGGCCTGTGCGATCCTGAGCTACAGCGTGCTCAGCCGCGCGCTGTACAAGGCCGCGAACTACTGGCAGGACGAAGCCGCCGTGTTCCTGCTGGTCGGCGCGACCTTCATGACGGCCGCCTACGTGCAGCAGCATCGCGGGCACATCGGCATCGAGGCCTTCGTCGGCCTGCTCTCGCCGCTCGCGAACAGGGTTCGGCTCTGGCTGGTCGATGCCGCGACGTTCCTGTTCTGCGCCTTCTTCGCCTGGAAGTCCTGGACGCTGGCGCACGAAGCCTATGTCGACGGCCAGGTCTCCAACTCGATGTGGTCGCCGCCGCTCGCCATTCCCTACACCCTGATGGCGCTCGGGATGAGCCTGCTCTGCATCCAGATCCTCGTGCAGCTTGCGCTGCCTTTCGCCGGAGCCAAGCGGCCATGAGCGTTTTCGGTATCGGCGTCGCCTACGGCGTTGCGACGCTGCTTGTAATGTTCTCAGGGATGCCCATCGCGTTCGCGCTCGGCGCGGTCGCGGTGGTGTTCATGGCCATCTACATGCCGGCCGCCTCGCTCGATACGGTGACGCAGAACGTCTACGAGGAAATGGCCTCGATCACGCTGTTGTCGATCCCGCTCTTCATCCTGAAGGGTGCGGCAATCGGCAAGTCGCGCGCGGGCCAGGATCTCTATTCGGCGCTGCATGCCTGGCTGCATCGTGTGCCCGGAGGGCTCGGCGTCGCCAACGTGTTCGCCTGCGCGCTGTTCGCGGCCATGGCAGGCTCCTCGCCCGCAACCTGCTCGGCGATCGGCTCGGCCGGTATCCCCGAGATGCGCAAGCGCGGCTATTCCGGCGGCTTTGCCGCTGGGATCATCGCCGCCGGCGGCACCCTCGGCATCCTGCTTCCGCCCTCCATCACCATGATCCTGTTCGCGGTCGCCGCCGAAAAGTCGCTGGGACGGCTGTTTCTGGCCGGCATCGGTCCCGGCCTGCTGCTGGTCTTTCTGTTCGGCGCCTACGCCGTCTTTCGCTTCCGCCAGGAATATGCCGCCGCCGAAGCGGCCTACAAGAACGGCGGACCGGAGGCTCCGATCCTGCAGCGCGACGAGTATACGCTCGCCGAGCGCTTCAGCGTGCTGCCGCGCGTGATCCCCTTCGTGCTGCTGCTCACCGGCGTCATGATCGCCCTCTATGGCGGCTATGCCACGCCGTCGGAGACCGCCGGCCTCGGCGGCCTGCTGGCGCTGGCGCTGATCGCCGCGATCTACAGCGTGTGGCGGCCGAGCGACCTCGCACCGATCATGAAATCGACGATCCGGGAATCGACCATGCTGATGATGATCATCGGCATGTCGCTGCTCTATTCCTACGTGATGAGCTACCTGCACATCTCGCAATCGGTCGCCGAATCCATCGTCGCGATGCATCTGCCGCGCTGGGAGCTGCTGTTCGCAATCCTCGTCATGGTCGTGGTGCTCGGCTTCTTCCTGCCGCCGGTCTCCATCATCCTGATGACGGCACCGATCATCCTGCCGCCGCTCCGCGCCGCCAATTTCGACATCATTTGGTTCGGCGTCGTCATGACCATCGTGATGGAGATGGGGCTGATCCACCCGCCGGTCGGCCTCAACATCTTCGTCATCCGAAACGTCGCGCCCGATATTCCCCTGCGCGAGGTGATCTGGGGCACGCTGCCCTTCGTGCTCTTGATGATGCTCGCAGTGCTGCTGCTGTGCCTCGTGCCGGGCATCTCGACCTGGCTGCCGGACCTCGTCATGGGGCCGGACGGGAGCAGGTAGCGGCAATCACAACTGCTGTAGGGTGGGCAAAGCGAAGCGTGCCCACCATCTGTCGCAGACATTCACCGCTTGGTGGGCACGGCGCAAATGCGCCTTTGCCCACCCTACGATTTCTCCTTCCGCCGCGACTTCGGCGCGTTCGCCACGACCTGCAGCAAATCCTTGCGCACGGCCTCGATGTGCCGCTCCAGGAAGCAGCAGGCCTCCTCGACCTTCTGCGCGCGGCATAGTGCGATCAGCTGGGCGTGCTCCTTTTCGGCAATGCCCATCGCCTTGGTGTTGGAGAGCTGTAGCCGCGTGTAGCGATCGCTGGTCTGCAGCAGCGACAGCACGATCGCGCGGGTGCGTGGCTGCGGCGCATGCACGTAGAGCGCCATGTGGAAGTCGGCGTTGAGCTGGCCCCATTCACTGACGTTCCTCGCCTTGATCGCCTTCTCGAAGCTCCGGTGGATGTCGTCGAGCCCGTTGAAATCGTCCGGGGTGAAGCGCGGCGCCGACTGCGCCAGCAGCCGCGGCTCCAGGATGCGGCGCAGGTCGAAGACGTCGTTGATCTCGTCCAGCGACAGCTCCGAAACGATGGCGCCCTTCTGCGGCACGATGCGCACCAGGCCTTCCGCCTCGAGCTGGAACAGCGCCTCGCGTACCGGGATACGGCTGACGCCATAGGCTTCGCCCAACGCGTCCTGGCGCAGCTGCGATCCGGCCGGATAGGTGCCGTCGAGGATCGCCTGGCGGAGCTGGTCGACGATCGCGGCCGACAGGGTGCGATGCTTCAGAGGCTGTTTCATCTGATCGTCCGATGTCCTTCCCGACTCGCGCGGCCGACTGCGGTCCCTGTCTTGCATGTCGAGCTGCCCGGCAAAAGCCGGGGCCCCACAAGCATAGTGCCCAGCAAACGCGCGCCCTGCCGCCGAAATGACCGCAAACTCCGTTTGACTCCCGAAATGTATAAATTATACATTTGGCAATCGCACGACAAATTTTCAGGGGGTTGGGGCCTCTTTCATGATCGAGCAGACCATGCCGGCCACGCGCGCACTCAGCCTCCGACGCATGATCGTCCGGATGTCGAGCGCCCTGCTCGCTTGCGAACGGCTCGCGCTGATGGGCCTGATGTACCTGCTCACCGGCCTGATCCTGGTGAACGTCGTCACCCGCTACTCGCACTTCCCGATCTACTGGATCGATGAATCCGCCGTTTATTGCGTGGTCTGGCTGACCTTCATCGGGGCGTCCGCGATGACGCGGCTGCGGCTCGATTTCGCGGTGACGATGCTGACGGAGCGATTGTCCGCCCAGCACCAGAAATTTGCAAAAGTGATCTCGACCGGCCTCGTCGTGGTGTTCGGCATCGCCCTGATCGTCACCTGCGTGCTCTGGATGGACCCGGTCGGCCTCGCCCGCGCCGGCTTCGACGGGCGCAAGCTCGCGGGCGAGACCTTCAACTTCCTCTACACCGAGCGCACGCAGACGCTGAATTGGCCGACCTGGGTGCTCTATCTGACGCTGCCGATCTTCGCGGTGTCGATGACCATTCATGGCCTCGCCAATCTGCTTGAAGACCTCGAGCTGGTCCCGCGCACGGCGCCGAAGGGTTTTCAGCTCTCCGAACTCGACGGGGTCAATTGATGATCACGTCAGCGGCCTTCATGGCGTTCATGCTGGTCGGCGTGCCGATCGGTCTCTGCCTGTGCCTCGCCGGCCTCGTCTATATCGCGGCGTCCGGCAATCCGGTGCTGTTCCAGTCCTATCCGCTGCAGCTGTTCGGCGGCGTCGACAGCTACGGCCTGATCGCGATCCCGCTCTTCATCCTGATCGGCGAGATCATGAACGGCGGCGGCATCACGCGGCGCATCGTCGACATGGCGATGGCCTTCGTCGGCTCGCTCAAGGGCGGGCTCGCCTACGTCAACATCCTCGCCAACATGTTCATCTCGTCCATCCTGGGATCGGCGACGGCGCAGGTCGCGATCATGGCGCAGATCATGGTCCCCGAGATGGAGAAGAAGGGCTACGACAAGACCTTCGCGGCCGGCCTCACCGCCTATGGCGGCATGCTAGGTCCGATCATCCCGCCCTCGGTGATGTTCGTGGTCTACAGCGTGCTGGCGCAGGTCTCGGTCAGCGACATGCTGATCGCCGGCATCGTGCCGGGCGTCATCCTCACCGTGATGTTCTGTCTCGTCATCGCGCTGATGGGCTATGTCTACAACTATCCCCGCGCAGACCACCAGACGCCGCGCCAGCGCGTGATGACCATCCTGCGGACCTCGCCGACGCTGCTGATCCCGATCGTCATCGTCGGCAGCATCCTCGGCGGCCTCGCCAACGCCACGGAATCGGCAGCCGTCGGCGCCGTTGCCGCGGCCTTGGTCGGAAGGTTCTGGACCAAGGAATTCGAGTTCTCGCAGCTGCCGCAGATGATGCTGCGCAGCGCGATCTATTCAGCAATCGTGCTGTTCCTGGTGGCGGCCGCCGCCGTGTTCTCCTGGGTGCTGATCTTCGGCAAGGTGCCGCAGGAGACCGCCGCCTGGATCCAGACCGTCGCCAAGGATCCGGTCAGCTTCATGCTGATCTGCAACGTCATCCTGCTGGTGATCGGCACCGTGATCGACGGCATTCCCGGTCTCATCATGACCGTGCCGATCCTGCTGCCGGTCGCAACCGAGATCTACCACATCGACCCCCGGCAATTCGGCGTCGTCGTGGTGATCAACCTCGTGCTCGGCCTGCTGTCGCCGCCGGTCGGGCTCTGCTTTTTCGTCGCGGCCGCCGTCACCGGCGCCAAGCCCGGCAGGATGTTCATGGTGACGCTGCCCTTCTTCGTCATCGCCTGCATCCTGCTGGTGCTGCTCTCGCTCTATCCCTCGCTCTCGCTGATCCTCGTCAAATAGACCCATCCGAAAGGAGCCCGACCATGCCGCTTTCCCGCCGCCGCTTTCTCGCCGCCAGCGCCGCCGCCTCGGTGTTCGCCCCGTCGCTGGCGCTCGCCCAGGCCAAGGAATTCCGTCTCGGCCTGATCACGCCGAACGGCCATTCCTGGAACAAGGCCGCGCTCAAATTCGGCGACGAGCTCAAGGCCGCCACCAACGGCCGCCTGACCCTGACCGTGTTCCACGCCGGCCAGCTCGGCAACGAGACCGCGATGATGCAGCAATTGCAGTCCGGCGCGCTCGACATGGGCTTCATTCAGGCTGCCGAGCTCGGCTCGCGCGTGCCGCACATCGCCGCGATCAACGCGCCCTACATCGTGCGCTCGACGCCGGCTGTGGCAAAATTCGTGCGGCATCCGGCGGCAGTGAAGCTGTTCGAAGTGCTGCCGCAGGAGACCGGCACGATCGGGCTCGGCTGGGGCATCACCGGGATGCGCGCGGTGTTCTCCTCCAAGGACCTGAATTCGCTGGCCGACATCAAGGGCATGAAGCTGCGCATCAACCCGACGCCGGTGTATCGCGATTTCTATTCCTCGCTCGGCGCGGCGCCGACGCCGATCCCGACGCCGCAGGTGTTCGACGCCATGGCCAACGGCCAGGTCGACGGCTTAGAGGCCGATCTCGAATTCTCCTGGAACCAGCGCTTCGACAAGGTGTCGAAGGTGATCCTGCAGATGAATGCCGTGTTCATGCCGATGGCAGCCGTCGTCTCCGGCCGCGTCTGGCAATCGCTGCCCGCCGCCGATCGCGAGCTGATCACGAAGACGATCAAGACGACGCTGGACGCGCAGATCGACGAACTCGCCGGCAACGAGCCCAAGCTGATCGAGAACTTCAAGAACGCGCCGATCCCGATCCGCCAGGTCGACGCCAAGGACACCGAGGCCGTGATCGCCGAATTCGACAAGATCTGGCTGCCCAAGGCCCCCGTCCTCGCCGAGCTGCGCAAGGTCGGCGCCACGCTCTGATCCCGTTCCCCATCCCTTTCACAACAGCCGGCGGCTCCAGCCCCCCGCCGGCGTATACACCTGGAGTCAAATCATGAGCCGCCGCGTTGCCTGGGAAGGCGTCTTCCCGGCCGTCACCACCCAATTTCACGACGATCTCTCGCTCGACCTCGACGCGACCGCCAAGGTGATGGACGGCTTGATCCGCGACGGCGTCTCCGGCCTGATCGTCTGCGGCTCGGTCGGCGAGAACACCTCGCTGGAGCGCAAGGAGAAGGTCGCGATCATGGAAGCGGCGAAGTCGGTCGCGAAGGGTCGCGTGCCGGTGCTGTGCGGCATCGCCGAATTCACCACCGCATTCGCGGTGGAGACCGCCAAGGAAGCCGCACGCATCGGCATCGACGGCGTCATGGTGATGCCGGCGCTGGTCTATTCCTCCAAGCCGCACGAGACCGCCGCGCATTTCCGCGCCGTTGCCAGCGCCACCGACCTGCCGGTGATGCTCTACAACAACCCGCCGATCTACAAGAACGACGTTACGCCCGACATCCTCGCCTCGCTCGCCGACGTCGAGACCGTCGTCTGCTTCAAGGATTCCTCCGGTGATACGCGGCGCTTCATCGACACCCGCAACATGGTCGGCGATCGCTTCGTGCTGTTCGCAGGTCTCGACGACGTCATCGTCGAGAGCGTCGCCATGGGCGCCGTCGGCTGGGTCTCCGGCATGTCCAACGCCTTCCCGCGCGAGGGAGAGACGCTGTTCCGTCTCGCCAAGGCCGGGCGCTTCGCCGAGGCCATGCCGCTCTACGAATGGTTCATGCCGCTCCTGCACCTCGATGCCCGCCCGGACCTCGTCCAGTGCATCAAGCTGTGCGAGCACATCATGGGCCGCGGCACCGCCCTGACCCGCCCGCCGCGCCTGGCGCTGCTGCCGCAGGAAAAGGCCGAGGTCGAGGCCATGATGGCCAAGGCGCTCAAGAACCGGCCGCGTTTGCCGGATGTCGGACTGAAGGCGGCCTGAGTCCTGCGCTCCCTCCACCGTCATTGCGAGCGAAGCGAAGCAATCCAGACTGTTTCTGCGGCGACAGGCTGGATTGCTTCGTCGCTTCGCTCCTCGCAATGACGAAAAACTACGAAGCCGCCGCCCGCTTCTCCTTCGCGTTCAGCGCCGACGCCACGCGGCTCACGGGCGGCTTGCCCAGCACGCCGCTCATCGCGTTCGTCGCCGCCAGCAGCTTCTCCATATCGACACCCGTCCTGATCCCCATGCCTTCGAGCATATAGACGACATCCTCGGTCGCGACGTTCCCCGTCGCGCCCGGCGCGTAGGGACAGCCGCCGAGGCCGCCGGCGGCGGCGTCGATGACGCGGACGCCCTCCTCCAGGCCCGCATAGAGGTTGGCGAGCGCCTGGCCGTACGTGTCGTGGAAATGCATCGCGAGCCCGGCTGCGGGAATGTTGGCGGCAACCGCGCGCAGCATCTCCTTGGCTTTGGCTGGCGTGCCGACACCGATGGTGTCGCCAAGCGAGATCTCATAGCAGCCGAGCTCGAACAGCGTGCTCGCGAGATCGGCGACAGCTTTCGGTTTAATCTCGCCATCGAACGGACAACCCAGCACGCAGGAGATATAGCCGCGCACCTTGACGCCATCAGCCTTGGCGCGCGTCAGCACGGGCTTGAAGCGCTCGATGGACTCCGCGACCGTGCAGTTGATGTTCGCCCGCGAAAACCCTTCGGAGGCCGCCGCGAACACGGAGACCACTTTGGCGCCCGCGGCCCGCGCGGCCTCATAGCCTTTCTCGTTCGGCACCAATACGTGGAATTCGGCGTCCTTCACATGCGCCACGCCACGCAGCACGGCGTCCGAGCTTGCCATCTGCGGGATCGCCTTGGGCGAGACGAAGGCGCCGACCTCCACGGTGTGCAGCCCGGCCGCCACCAGCGCCTCGATGAAGGCGATGCGGGCCTCGACGCTGACGGGCGTCTTCTCGTTCTGAAGGCCGTCGCGCGGCCCCATTTCGATGATGCGCACCTGGTCGCTCATGTCACTCTCCTGCAGGCTCGACCACGGCGAGCTCGACGCCCTCCTGCACGATGTCGCCGACCTTGCACTTTATGGACTTGAGCACGCCGGCATAGGGCGCGCGCAGCGTCTGCTCCATCTTCATCACTTCCAGGGTCAGGATCGGCGCGCCCTTCTCCAGCTTGGCCCCCTCCTCGGCCAGCACGGCGACCACAGTGCCGGGCAAGGGCGCGGCGATCTTGTCCTCGCCGACATGCTCCTCGCTCTCGCCGCCGAACGGATCGACCCAATGCAGCTCGAAACGGCCGTTGCGCGTGCGCAGGTACAGCTCATGGCCGTCGATCACAGCCGCCACTGACGATTTGACGCCGTCCAGGGTCAGGTCGAAACCGCCGTCCTTCGCCGCGATCGTGAACGCCAGCTCGCGCTCGCCGATCATCAGCGTCGACGGTCCGCTACCGTAGTTCAGCGTGATCTTCTGCTCCGGACCATGGCCGACGCGGAAGGCAAAACTGCGCTGGCGGCGGCCGACCGGCTGCCATCCGAAGGTCTGCCAGGGTGAATTCGCCTCCGCCTGCGCGGCCTGCCGCTCCTCGTTGACGATTGCGGCGACTGCGGCGCAGAGCTCGAGCTCTCCGGGTGCAGGCGCAGCCGACGTCAGCACCGCCAGCTCACGCTCGATGAAGCCGGTGTCTATCGCGTTCGCGCGAACCTTCGGATGCGTGATCAGGGCCGAGAGGAACGGGATGTTGCTGACGATGCCGCGGACGTCGGTCTGCTCCAGTCCCCGATTGAGCCGCTCGATCGCAACGTCCCGCGTCGGCGCCCACGCGATCACCTTGGCGAGCATGGCGTCATAATACGGCGAGACCGTATCGCCCTCGCGATAGCCGGCGTCGATGCGCAAGCCCCCAGTCTCGGCCGGCAGCCGCCAGGTCGAGATCCTGCCGACGGACGGCATGAAATTCTTGGTCGGGTTCTCGGCGTAGACGCGGGCCTCGATCGCATGGCCGTTGAGCCTGATCTCGTCCTGCTTGAGCGGCAGCGCCTCCCCGAAGGCGACGCGCAGCTGCCATTCGACCAGATCAATCCCGCTGATAAGCTCGGTCACGGGATGCTCGACCTGCAGGCGCGTGTTCATCTCGATGAAGAACACGTCCTTGCCGTCGGAGACGAACTCGATGGTGCCGGCGCCGACATAGTTCACCGCGCCCGCCGCTTTTCGCGCGGCAGCGCAGACGGTCTCGCGCTGCGCGGCATTGAGCGTCGGCGACGGCGCCTCCTCGATCACCTTCTGGTGCCGCCGTTGCAGCGTGCACTCGCGCTCGAACAGCGAAAGCAGATTACCGTGGCTGTCGCCGATGATCTGCACCTCGATATGCCTGGGATTATCGACGTATTTCTCGATCAGCATGCGGTCATCGCCGAAGGCGGCTTTGGCCTCGCGCTTGGCGCTGACGATCGCGGGCGCAAGCTCGTCGGCCGAGCGCACGATGCGCATGCCGCGCCCGCCGCCGCCGGCCGAGGCCTTCACCAGCACGGGAAAGCCGATCTTGTCGGCCGCCCTGGCGAGCGTCGCCTCGTCCTGGGCCTCACCGTGATAGCCCGGCACCAGCGGCACGCCGGCCTTCTCCATCAGCTCTTTTGAACCGGACTTCGAGCCCATTGCCGTCATCATCCCGGCGGTCGGCCCGACGAAGACGAGGCCGGCGTCATAACAAGCCTGCGCGAACTCGGCATTCTCGGACAGGAAGCCGTAGCCGGGATGCACCGCCTCGGCGCCGGTCTTGCGCGCGGCCTCGATCAGCCGCTCGATGTTGAGGTAGCTGTCGCGGGCACGCGCCGGCCCGAGCAGCACGGCTTCGTCCGCGAGCGCGACATGCATCGCCTCGCGATCGGCCTCGGAATAGACCGCGACGGTGCGCAGGCCCATGGCCCGCGCGGTGCGGATGACGCGGCAGGCGATCTCGCCGCGATTGGCGATCAGAACGTTGCGAAAACGGCGGTAGAGCTTCGAGCGGTCCATCGCATCACATCCTGAACAGGCCGAATTTCGTTGGTTCGATCGGCGCATTCGACGCCGCCGAAAGGCCGAGGCCGAGCACGAGGCGCGTGTCGGCGGGGTCGATCACGCCGTCGTCCCAGAGACGCGCGGTCGCGTAATAGGGATGGCCCTGGCTCTCATATTGCGCGCGGATCGGCTCGCGGAACTTGTCTTCCTCTTCCCTGGACCAGCTCTCGCCCTTGGCCTCGATATTGTCGCGCCGGACCTGGCTCAGCACCATCGAGGCCTGCTCGCCGCCCATCACCGAGATGCGCGCGTTCGGCCACATCCACAGGAAGCGCGGTGAATAGGCGCGCCCGCACATGCCGTAATTGCCGGCGCCGTAGGAGCCGCCGATTACGACGGTGAATTTCGGCACCGAGGCGGTCGCGACCGCCGTCACCAGCTTGGCACCGTCGCGCGCGATGCCGCCGGCCTCGTATTTCTTGCCGACCATGAAGCCGGTGATGTTCTGTAAGAAAACAAGCGGAATGCCGCGCTGGCAGCACAGCTCGATGAAATGCGCGCCCTTGAGCGAGCTCTCGCTGAAGAGAATGCCGTTGTTGGCAATGATACCGACAGGATAGCCCCAGATATGGGCGAAGCCGCATACCAGCGTCGTGCCGTAGAGCTTCTTGAACTCGTCGAATTCCGAGCCGTCGACGATGCGCGCGATGATGTCGCGCACGTCGAACGGCTTGCGGCCGTCGACCGGCACCACCCCGTAGATTTCCTCAGCCGGAAACAGCGGGTCGCGCGGCTTATGCATGTTCAGGTTCGGCCGCGTGGAAGGCTTGAGCGTTCCGACGATACGCCGGGCGATGCCGATCGCATGCGCATCGTTCTGGGCATAGTGATCGGTCACGCCGGACTGCCGCGAATGCACGTCGGCGCCGCCGAGCTCCTCCGCGCTGACGACCTCGCCGGTCGCGGCCTTCACCAGCGGCGGGCCGCCGAGGAAGATGGTGCCTTGATTCCGCACGATGATGCTCTCGTCCGACATCGCCGGCACATAGGCGCCGCCAGCGGTGCAGGAGCCCATCACGATCGCGATCTGCGGAATCCCCTGCGACGACATCTGCGCCTGATTGTAGAAGATGCGGCCGAAGTGCCGCTCGTCCGGAAAGATCTCGTCCTGCAGCGGCAGGAAGGCGCCGCCGGAATCCACCATGTAGACGCAAGGCAGATTGTTCTGCCGCGCAATGTCCTGCGCGCGCAGATGCTTCTTCACCGTCATCGGGTAATAGGTGCCGCCCTTGATGGTGGCATCATTGGCGACGATGACGCATTCGCGCCCCGAGATGCGGCCAACGCCGGTGACGACACTGGCCGAATGCACGTCACCGCCATAGAGGCCATAGGCGGCAAGCGGCGACAGCTCCAGGAACGAGGTGCCGGGATCGACCAACAGGTCCACGCGCTCGCGCGCCAGCATCTTGCCGCGCGCGGTGTGGCGCTTGCGCGAGGCTTCGCCGCCGCCGCCGGCGACTTGGGCAAGCTTTTCGCGCAGGTCCGCGACGAGGTTGCGCATGGCCTCGGAATTACGCGCGAAATCTGAGGACGACGGATCGATGCTGGAATGAAGCGGCATGGTGATTCCAATGAGGTGAAGGGCTTAAGCCGTCTCGGCCATCAGCTCGCGGCCGATCAGCATGCGGCGCACTTCCGAGGTGCCGGCGCCGATTTCGTAGAGCTTGGCGTCGCGCCACAGGCGCCCGACCGGGAATTCGGACGTGTAGCCGACCCCGCCCAGCGCCTGGATCGCCTCGCCGGCCATCCATGTCGCCTTCTCCGCGGAATAGAGGATCGCGGCAGCCGCGTCCTTGCGCAGGGTGCGCGCGTGGTCGGCGCGGTCGCAGGCGCGCCCCACCGCATAGACATAAGCGCGCGTGGCCTGCCAGGTCGAATACATGTCGGCGAGCTTGCCCTGCATCAACTGGAAGTCGCCGATCGGCTGGCCGAACTGCTTGCGCTCGTGCATGTAGGGCACCACCGCGTCCATGCAGGCCGCCATGATGCCGAGCGGCCCGCCGGAGAGCACCGCGCGCTCATAATCGAGGCCGGACATCAGCACCCTGACGCCCTCGCCGACCTTGCCGAGCACGTTTTCCTCCGGCACCTCGCAATCGTCGAAGAACAAGGGATAGGTGTTGGACCCGCGCATGCCGAGCTTGTCGAGATGCTGGCCATGCGTGAAGCCTTTAAAGCCCTTCTCGATCAGGAACGCGGTCATGCCGCGCGGGCCGGCTTCCGGATCGGTCTTGGCGTAGACCACCAGCACGTCGGCATCGCCGCCATTGGTGATCCACATCTTGGAGCCGTTGAGCACGTAGCGGTCGCCGCGCTTGTCGGCGCGCAGCTTCATCGAGACCACGTCGGAGCCGGCGCCCGGCTCGGACATTGCGAGCGCACCAACATATTCGCCTGAGATCAGCTTCGGCAGATAACGCTGCCGCTGCGCGTCATTGCCGTTGCGGCGAATCTGATTGACGCAAAGATTGGAATGGGCGCCGTAGGACAGGGCGACGGCCGCCGAACCGCGCGAGATTTCCTCCATGGCGACGATATGGGCGAGATAGCCCATATTGGAGCCGCCATATTGCTCCGGCGCGGTCATGCCGAGCAGGCCGAGGTCGCCGAAGCGTTTCCAGAGGTCTGCGGGGAAAAGATTAGCCTTTTCGATCTCGGCGGCACGCGGGGTGATCTCCGCCTCCACGAACGAACGAACGGTGTCGCGCAGCAGGCTGATGTCTTCGCCCAGATCGAAATCGATGCTCGGGATGTTCAAGGCGAGTCCTCCGTATTTTGGGCTCCGAACCTAGCCCGGTCCCGGCCCTCTTGTCGTCGAAAAGGTTGCATTTTCCGCCAAACTTGGCGAGGATTTCTGAAAGGAATTCCGATGCCTTTTCAAGCCGCCACCGCAATTCCGCGCCGCGCCGTCACGCCCGCCGCCTTCGTCCGCGGCGTGGTGGCCGCGTATGAGCATTACGGCCGCGATCCCGCCGAAGCCTTGAGCCGGGGCCAGGTCGCGCCGGAGCTCCTGAATTCTCCTGATGGGCGCGTGACCGCGGCCCAGTTCGAGGCGCTGGCCGGCCATGCCATGCGCGAGCTCGATGACGAGGCGCTCGGCTGGTTCTCGCGCCGGCTGCCATGGGGCACCTATGGCATGCTGTGCCGGGCCTCGATCACTGCACCGACGCTGGAGGTCGCGCTCAAGCGCTGGTGCCGGCATCACCGCCTGGTCACAGAGGATGTGCTGCTCGATCTCGAGGTTGGCGAAGAGACGGCTGTCGTGTCGATCCGTCAGCTCCGTGACCTCGGGCCCTTCCGCGAGTTCTGCCTCGTCACGCTGTTCCGCTACGTGCTCGGATTCTCATGCTGGGCTGTCGACTCCCAGATCGCGCTCCGCGCCGCTGAGTTTCCATATTCCGAGCCCGGCCACCTCTCGGTCTATCCGACCATCTTTTGCCGGAGCCTCCGCTTCGATGCGGACCGCGCCGCCATCGTCTTCGACAAGCACTATCTCTCGCTGCCGCTGACGCGCAGCGCTGCCGATCTCGACAACATGCTCAAGGGCGCGCTCCGGCTGACCGTGCTGCCCTACCGACGCGACCGCCTGCTTGTCGAGCGCGTCCGCCGCGTGCTGCGCGATGCGCGCGGACGGGTCCTCGGTGCCGAGGACGTCGCGCGCGAGCTCGCGCTCTCCACCCGCACCATGCATCGCCGCCTGCGCGAGGAGTCCACCTCGCTGCGCGATCTCAAGGAAGAAGCCAAATTCGAGCTGGCCAAACAGGAGCTGATGCGCGGCCGCGCACCGATCAAGCGCATTGCCGAGATCGCCGGCTTTCGCAACGAGAAAAGCTTTTCGCGGGCCTTTCGGACGTGGACCGGCACAAGCCCGCGCGATTTTCGCGGCAGGTACCGGTGAGCCGCGCAGGCGTCACGCCGCCGTCTTGACATCCGGAACGGTCAGCGCCTTGACGGCGTCTTCGAGCGCCTTGGCGTTGTCGGTCAATTCCTCCTCCGATCGCTTCATCATCTGTGCGACGCGCGCGCAGCTCCGCGACAGGAACTCGATGTTGAGCAGCCGCATGGCCTGGAGAACCGTGCGATAGCGTTCGACCTCCGCACCGACAAGGCCCGGCCGAATGACGGTTTTTCCATCGCTCGACAACCCCAGCGATTTGTACATCTCGCGGGCCAGGATCGGCCAGTAGTCCAGCAGACGCGACATCTTCTCGGTTTCGACCTCGTCGAATGCCGCCAGAAAGTCCTCCGTACTGATATTGCCGCGCGTACGCGATTCAACCGTCAAATCCTCGATCACGCGCGGGATCTGTTGGATCCGGCGCTCGCGCTCGTCGGACGATTGCGCGTCGAAATCGGCAGGGAATTTCTGGATGATCTCGGACCTGAACCGGTAGCCCATGCGGATGGCGGTCAATAGTGACAGCTGCTTGCTCGACAATCCGGTCAGCGGCCCGCCGACCTCCTCGATCGCCAGGAATTCGCAGCGGTAATCGCCATCGCCCTGGACACGAGCCCGGTGCAGCAAGGTCCGGTAGCGCCGGCCGCCGCGCCCGATCAGCACGGCCTGCGGTGCAACGAAAGCGTTCTCGCGCGCCGCAAGCACTATCTGCGCGGTTTCCTCGAGCCATTTGTAGACGAAGTTCTGCCTTCCAGTTTCGGTATTTGCCAGCTTCTGGACCCTGCACCAGGGTACGGACTGAGCCTGGATGGTGAAGAGATCGCCGAGCACATTGTCGTCGCCGGTGAACTCGGCCGTAGGGGGAATCTCCCCATGGGCGAGGTCGGCGTCGGATGCCACGAAATGCACGCGCGGATAGCCGTCGAATTCGCGAATCTCGCCGAACAGACTGCTATCCAGCTTGCCGACCAGCCCGCGCAACTCGCTGGCGTCGACGTCGATGGCGTTCCTCTCGAAAATGCCGATCAACTCCTTGATGAGTTGATCCTTGCTCGTCAACATCTGCAGGTGGCTGAGCGGACCAGGCGGGCTCACCTTCGGGCGGATCAGGCAGAAAATCCGGCGATCGATGGCTGCCGGTCTTGCGGCGGCAAAATATCCGGCTTCATAAAAGCACCAGGACCAGTCCTCATAGGGCGCGCCGTACAGCAGAAACAGGCTTTGCGCTGTACGAAGATGTTGCTCGATAGAGGGCCGCCATTCATTGCCGCGCGGAATGTCCTCCGAAATGAAAACATCGATTTGTCCATGCGAAGCGGTCTCAATGACCTTCTTCATCGCACGGGCTATCCGGCCGTATTCTGACCGATGGCTGATGAAAATCGGGTTGGGAGCCATGACGCGCTTCCCCTGGTTTCAATCCGGCCCGTCTGCAATTCGGGCGACCTCCCGAAAGCATGGACCCGCGCGGATCGCCACTCTGTGAGACAGTTCACACGGCCGCGTCTATTTTTTGGGGGATGCACTTACCCTCCTCCAAGTAAGATCTTCGAACGCTACTTCAGTTTGAGTTGGTATAATGCCGACGTCGCCCGTCGATCGCCTCCCCATGCCTTCGGAATTGATTCAAAATGCAGTGCAGGCCGCCGACGGGCGTGGCCTGCTAGCCCGCTGATGCCACCGCGACCTCCTGAAGCGGCAGCGGCACGTCCTTGGCAACCCCGAGCACGGGGAAGCTGCGGACGTTCTTGACGTTTGGCATCGCGGCGAAATGCAGGAGCTGCTGGCGCATGCTTTCGACACTCGGCGCCACGCATTTGAGCAGATAGTCGGTGTCGCCGGAAATCCGCCAGCACTGCTGGATGCGCGGAATCGCGGCGATCGAGCTCTCGAACGCCTCCAGTACCGGCTGGGCCTGGCTGCCGAGCTGGATCGAGACGAACGACACCACCTCGTAGCCGAGCAGCCGCTCGTCGATCACCGCGCGCACCGCCCGGATCACGCCGCGGCTGAACAGCGACTTCAGCCGCCGCAGGCAGTTCGGCGCGGACACACCGACCCGCAGCGCAAGCTCGTTGTTACGAACCCGCCCGTCCTGCTGCAGCTCGGATAGGATTTTCAGATCGACGCCGTCGAGCTGGTCACGCCCCGCCATACCCTGCCCTCGCTCATAAGCTTGTCATGAGCAGCGAAGCACGGAGGGGAATTGGTGCCAAGGGCAGAACCTGGAGTGCTGGCCACCAATCGACGTGTGCGGAATGCCGCGCCGCCACAGGCCGAGCGTGTCCCGCCGGCGCGGCCGCCCCCTCAGTGCGTCCAGGGCTCGCCGCGGCGGAACGAGAAATTGTCGGCATAGGCAACCGGCCGCCGGATCGACTCCTTCGGCTCGATCACCTGATAGGCGATGCCCTTGCGCTCGCAATAGGCGATCGCCTCTTCCTTGCTATGGAAGCGCAGCGTGATCTGCTGCTTCATGTCGGCCGACGAGGTCCAACCCATCAGCGGCTCGACCGCCCGCGGCTGCTCCGGCTCGTAATCGAGCTGCCATTCCCTGGTCTTGGACCGGCCCGATTGCATCGCGTTCTTGGCAGGCTTGAAAATGCGTGCGGTCATGGATGGTCCGGGCCTCCAGGTCTTTTCGTTCGATTTCGATGCGTCACGGTGGCAGTTGGTGGAAATCTCGGGGATAGTATAGAGAAACCGGTTGGGATTGATCGTGATTCCGGCCCCGGCACCCTCGCCAACGGTATAGTCATTATGCTGCACCGTGACAATTGCGTACCCGCCTTCCGCGCCGGGATCCCGCCCGGCGCCGTCTCGTCGATACCAGCAGACCTGTCCCCTCCGAGAGCATCCGTCGCATGGCCTTCCTGAACGTCAGCGCCACGCTTCCCGACAAGGGTCGCGACCTCCGGCTCGACCTGTTTCGCGGTGTCGCGAACTGGGCGATCTTTCTCGACCATATCCCCGACAACGTCGTGAACTGGATCACGACCCGCAACTACGGCTTTTCCGACGCGGCCGACCTGTTCGTCTTCATCTCCGGCTACACCGCCTCCTTCGTCTATGCACGGATGATGCTGGACCGCGGCTTCATCGTCGGCGCCACGCGGCTGACCAAACGGGTCTGGCAGCTCTATGTCGCCCACATCATCCTGTTCGTGATCTACATCGCCTCGATCAGCTATCTCGCGCTGCGCTTCGGCGATTCCGAGATGATCAACGAGTTCAACGTCGCCGGCCTCGTCGACAACGCCACTGAGACGCTGCGCCAGGGTCTTTTCCTGCGCTTCAAGCCGCTCAACCTCGACGTGCTGCCGCTCTACATCGTGCTGATGGGCCTGTTTCCGCCGGTGCTGTGGTTCATGCTGCGCAAACCCGATTTGACGATGATCCTGTCGATCGTGCTGTGGCTCGCCGCGCGGCATTACGGCTGGAACCTGACCGCCTATCCGGCCGGCCAGTGGTACTTCAACCCCTATTGCTGGCAGGTGCTGTTCGTGTTCGGCGCCTGGTGCTCCATGGGCGGCGCGCGGCGCTCGGCAGCGCTGATCAACTCGCCAATCACGCTGTGGGTCTGCCTCGGTTATCTCCTGTTCGCGCTGGTGATGACCATGGCCGGCCGTTTCCCCACCTTCGGCGGCATGTTCCCGGAATGGCTGTTCTCGGCCTTCAACCCCAATGACAAGACCAACCTCGCACCGTACCGCTTCCTCCATTTCGTGGTGATCGTGATCCTGGTGATCCGCTTCGTGCCGAAGGAGTGGCCGGGGTTGGAGTGGAAGGTGTTCGACCCCCTGATCGTCTGCGGCCAGCAGTCGCTCGCCGTGTTCTGCGTCGGCGTGTTCCTGTCCTTCGTCGGTCATTTCGAGCTGTCGATGAGCTCGGGCTCGCTGCTCGCGCAGATCTTCGTCAGCGTCGCCGGCATCGCGATCATGACGACGGTGGCTTATTACATCTCGTGGTCGAAGAAGCAGGACAAGCCGCTGAAGCCGCCGCCGGCCAAGCCGGTTGCGGAAGCGAAGGCGGCCTGAGAACGTTTCGCTGCGGCCTTCGGAACGCCCCCGCGAAGCGGGCGCTCGGGGATCGGATTGACCTGGGTCAACAGAGGTGACGCCGGCACGCATAGTGTGCCGCGACTTAAGCCGCCGCACAGAGCCCGGCGGCCTCCTCTCGCACAAGGCCCAACTCATGCCCTCTCATTTCCACGCCGTGGTATGGATCGATCACTCGCAGGCCCGCATCTTCCATCTCGGCCTGAGCGGCTCGGACGAAGTCACGCTGCATCCGCACCTGGCGACGCGTCATCTTCATCACAAGGCCAATAGCATCGGGAGCGGCCATGCTGCCCCCGACAAGGTGTTCTACGCCGAGGTGACCGCGGCCCTCGCCGATGCCGGTGAGATCCTCATCATCGGGCCGGCGAGTGCGAAGACGGAGCTGGCCAGCCATATCCGCGCAAATGCGCCCGACCTGGCCAAGCGGATCGTCGCGGTGGAAGCCGCCGACCATCCCTCCGACGCCGAGATCGTCGCCTATGCGAAGCGTTACTTCAAGCTACCGCTGCCGCGCGTGCAGGCGCCGGGATCGGCAGCCGGCGAGCGGCACGCGAGCTAGGAGCGTACTGCGTCAACGACCATCCGAGGCGCGATGACGCTCATCCCGACCTTATCGCCCTTCAGGCCGCCTCTTCACCGTCGAACTCGGTGAACTTCTTGTAGATCCAGTCACGGCCGTCGTGGCGACGCCAGACCTTGCCGAGCACGAACTGCCCGTTGATGGAGCGGCGCGGCACGATCACCGTCCAGAGGTGCCAGATCTCGGTCCAGTTCGACTGTGGACCGACGGTCCCGATATTGCGATCAAGAGACATGGCAGAAACTCGCTGGCGCAGAACTTAGGCTGAACCGCGCGCCGCGACGAACCGTCATCTGTGGCCGCACAGAGTGAGAGCAGCCCATCGCGAGCCGGGACCGACCTGATAGCAGCCAGCCAAACGGCCGCAACAGCCGCTCGCCTTTAACCTTGCCGATCAACCTTACTCTTCTTAGGATGGGCGGCGCGATCGGTTGAAAGCCCGCGCCGGTTTTCCTAGAATGCCCGTGATTTGAGGACGAGCGCGCCGTTTCGGCGCATGCTGATTTTCAGACTGAACTTTGCCGACGATCGAACGTTTGGAAGCAAGTGGATTGCGGGGGGACCATGATGAAATTGCAATGTGCACGTCTGGGCCTCGCGCTCCGCGTGACGCCGCCCGCGCCGATCGCGAGCATGGCCTCGCAACAGCCGCCGCGAGCCGCCAATGACAACCAATTGGCCTGGTCGTACGTCCCATTTCCGCCCGGCTGGTACGCTTCGAACTGACGCGCACGACCTGCAAAAACGCAACGCCGCACAAGCGGAATATTCATCGCTTGGCGGCGTCCGTTTAGACATTGGGCGCTGAAATCCCAACATGGATTTGTCTATCGCGACGTCCAAAGGTTCGATGAGGCTTGCCGATGCCGCGGACGCCAGACGGCTGGACGCGCCTTGCCCTTGCCGGTGGATGCTGACTTGAGGACCGGCGCCGCCCGGGACTGGTCGGGGCAGCTGGATTGGTTCTGCCCCTACCAAAAACCCAATGAAATCAATAAATGATTGAATCACAATGGCTTATTAGCTAATGATAGCCCCATCAACTGTTACGACTCCGTATTACGAGGGGCTGATGGGACTGGCGTCAAACATCCAACGGCGGGGCGGTTCGGCCGTCTATTACGTCCGGCTCGCGGTCCCCAAGGCGCTTCAATCCGTCGTCGGCAAGAAAGAGATTTGGAAGAGCACCGGGGTTCGGGAACCGAAGGCGGCACGAATCGCCGCGCTGCCCATCCTGGCGAAGTACAGGGCGCAATTCGAAGAGCTGGCTCAGCGGCAAGAGCCGACGCCCGGTGACCTACAGGCAGCCGTCTGGCGCCACTATGAAGCCGTTCTGGAATACGACCGCCGGGAGCGCGCGGCCATGCCGACATCGGCCCAGGTCGAGACAGCCAAAAATCAGTTGATGGCCGACATCACTGCCGGGGCGGTTCCTTGGTCTGACGATCCCGCCGTTCAGCTCGGCGCCGCCGTGGACCTGATGGTGATGAAGGATGCTCCCGCCTACGCGCAGAAGCGGCGGGCGATCAAGTTTGCCCAGGTCCGCAAGCATCTCGCCACAGGCGAGACCGGCGCGATTGAATGGGCGGCGGACGCGGTGATTGAGCAGGAACGGCTGCTCATTGAAAAAGGCTCGCAGGCTTACCGAGACCTTTGCCAGAAGCTTCAGCGGGCGGAGATTCAGGCATTGGAGCGCGGCGCGGAGCGCGACCGGGGCAACTGGTCCGGCACGCCTACCGATTCGGTCGTGGCGCCCGCAGACCCGACGGCAGGCCGAAAGAAGGCCGCCCCCGGTGAAAGCCTCTGGGAACTCTATGACCGGTTCGAAAGCGAAAAGAAGGCCTCCGTCAGCCTCGACACCTGGACGCAGAACCGCGTGATTGTTGGGCTGTTCTTTGAATTCATCGGGGAGACCTCGCACGTCTCCGCGATCACCCGGAAAGCCGTCCGCGACTGGAAGCACGCCCTCGCCTCTTGGCCGGTCAAGGCCCTCAAGATCAAAGAATTCGAAGGGATGACCTTCCGGAAGATCATTGAGGCGAACAAGACGATCGGCAAGCCGACGATCAGCGAGAACACTACCAATCGCTACCTGTCCGCCATCGCTGGCTTTTGCGAATGGCTACTCAACAACGAATACATTGAGCAGGATGTCATCCGGGGCATGTTCCTCGCGATCGACAAGAAAAAGCAAAAGGTGTTCCCCTATTCGGACGATCAGTTGCGGACCATCTTCACCTCGCCGCTGCTCACGCGCTGCGCTGGCGATGACCAAGAACACAAGCCCGGTGACGTTGAGATCAGGGATTGGCGCTATTGGCTGCCCCTGATCGCGATCTATACCGGCGCCCGGCTTGGCGAGCTGGCGCAGTTGATGACGGCGGACGTTCGCCAGTTGCACGGCGTCTGGATTTTCCACGTCACCCGCGAAGGCTCCCGGCTTAAGTCGACCAAGACGGACGGCAGTCAGCGCGTGGTGCCCGTCCACAGCGGGCTGATCAAGCTTGGCTTCCTCGACTATCACGCGGCCATGCTGGCGCGTGGCAAGGCCCAGCTATTCCCTGAGCTGAAGCCGGACACTCGGGGATTCTTCTCCCGGACGCCCTCCCGGTTCTTCGCTGGCTACTTCAAGCGGATTGGCGTGAAGACAGACAAGCGGCACAATTTCCACAGCTTCCGGCATGGAGTGGCGGATGCGTTCCGCGCGGCCGGATATCTAGATGAACAGCATGGCGTTTTGCTTGGTCATGCCAAGGCGACGACGACCGGTCGATACGGCATTATGCCAGAAGGGCCGTTGCAGGACCGCGTGAAGATGATTGAGGCGATCAGATACCGCACGGCGATTCTTGACTCCTAAGGTGTCCTGAGAATAGCGAATCACGGTATAGTCGCCTCATTGCATTGCAGGAGGGAATCGCTATGTCGCAAGGGAAGCCGCCACCGCCTCCGCCGCCGCCGACTACTGTTCAGAAGGGCATTCCGAGGCCGCCGCCTCCGCCGCCACCGAGGCCCTTACCGGTCAAGTGAGGCTGCGCTACGCCCAATAAGCCATCCAAACTAGTGCGGCCCCAACAAATGGGGCCGCAACACCGAGAGCATAGGCCTTCATCAGTCTTTCTGTCCCACGACCGCAGATGTTGTGATTGTGCGCAATCGTTTCGATTGACTGCTCAATATAAGCTTTGGCGGTGACCTTTAGCTCGCAGTCGTTATCCAGCGCCCATTTCCAGAATTCGGGCCTTCTAGACGGCAAGAAAATCGGAACAGTCCAAAGGACACCGATAGCGAGCAGGCACCCGACGAACAAGGTGCCAACGGCGCCGCCAATCATGAGTCCGAGATAAAGCGTGAGTCTGCCAGCCTGTTGAAGCGCGATGGCGGCAGTAGTGAGCGCGACGATTACAGGCATGTAAACTGCCAAGACCCTGAGTGCGCGATCGTCGTGAAACAGAGCCAGTTTGACCAATTGCTCTTCGTGTCGAGCAGCGTCGTGAATTGCTTGTTTAGCGACTTCGTCGGCGGTGGGATTTGGCGCGTCCCCTATGAACGAATGCCAAGCGTCATTCGGGGTTCCGGGCATGTTTAATCCTGTCCGGTAAGGCTTTGGGCGAGCGGTTCGATTAGGTCCCGAGCAAGCCCCTTGGCCTCTGCCCTGCTCAATTGCCTTTCGACGCCCGCAGGCGTGCGCACAGCCACTAGATCTCCATTGGGTGAAACGTAGATGGCAGCGTCTTCTGCAAGACTGATAGCGGGCGCGGACTTGCCGTCCGATGCCAAATTTAGGGCGTCTGCGATCTGCCGGGACTGCGGATATCGAAAATATGGGAAATGCTCATCGTCCAAGACCAGCGCAAACCCGCCGCGCCCAGGCCGATCGCCTTCGCCCATGATAACTTCCTGAAGAGACCAACGCTCGCGAGAAATATTGAACGGTTTAACCATTGTACGCTCACCCGAAAAGAAAAACCCCGCGCAATCTATGCGCGAGGCCGTGTCATGCAAGGGAATTGCGCAAGAGATCAGTGGATTGCTTGTCCCCGCTCACCTTCAACGGCAGCCAACAGCGCGGCGCCATAAATTTCCTTCGGCCACATGTCGCCATCCACGCCCAAGCAGTGCTTGACCTGATCGGCGGTCATCCGTCCGGTGCACGGGCACGGCTCTAGATGGGCGAGCCGTTCGGCCAATCCGGGGCGATCGTGCAGCAAAGGCCCCATGGCGATCTTGATCAGCTCAACGTCGCCTTGCCCGGCAACCTTGGTCACCCTCTCAACAACGATCGCGTAAAGGGAATTCGGCAGATAGTCCTCAGTCATGTCAGCCCCATGTGATTATGCAACGGAACCGAGATGCCGCGATTTGGCTCCACGCGACAAGACCCCGGACTTTGCCGAAACCGAAAAGTAAGTTGATGCTGATATTCGGTGGTGAATCTCTTCAACGGCTTGGGCATTGAATATTTTTTTCGGTGTAAGTCAGCACTTACACCGCCGCGACCACCCGTAAATTTCCCAGGGTGACCGGGGCGATTCATGTAACGCAGCGTTACTGACCGGGGCGATTTCAAGCGTTACATGACCGGGGCGATTTGGAGCCCAACGTTACATGACCGGGGCGGTTTTCAGCCCTATGCTATTGAAAGAACAAGAAATCATGACCGGGGCGGTTCTGTAACGCTGTGTCGTCTAAGTAAGAGAAGAGAAGTAAGAGAGTATATCTATTAGATAGACGGCGCGGCGTTACAGGATCGCCCCGGTCATACCCTCTCCGGAATGGAAGCACCTCTCGCGGTGACGAATACTCCTCCGGAATGCAGCAGCGCGTTGCGCCTGCAATAATACAAATGCGACAATTCCGAAATTTCGCTTGCGCAATTCGAAAGCGTGTGAGATCATAATTGCGTCGGTGATTGCACGCGAGCAACGTGATCCCGACTTCAGAGCAAACAAAGGGGAATTACACCACGCATCCGCAATCCAGCGGACGCGCAACCCCTTTTGGTTATGTCTCTCACTTCGCGCCTCAAACAGCTAATCGGCCTCGAAACCAAGTCGGGCGTTTCATCGCCTGAACCTTGGCTTGTCGAGATGTTCGGCGCGAGCCCCACCCTTTCGGGTGTGACCGTCACGCCCTATTCCGCCATGTCATGCGCGCCCGTCGCCTGTGCCGTGCGGTCGATCAGCGAAGCAGCGGGCTCACTGCCGCTCCACATTTACAAGCGGCTCCCGGACGGTGGCAAAGAGAAAGCCCCGGAACATCCACTCTACGGCCTTTTGCATGACGCGCCGAACACCTTTACCGCAGCTGCGCTGTTCCGTACCCAGCTCATGGCCGACGCGCTTTTGCAGCCTCATGGCGGCTTTGCGCTCATCAATCGCGTTGACGGCGGCAAGCCCGCTGAATTGATCCGCCTTGATCCCCGGACCAACCCGGTAGCCGTTGACGACTCCGACGTTGAGCCGACTTACAAGCTTGACGGTCGCGCGATCGACGGCGCGGACCTCATCCATCTCCCGACCCCGGCTTACGACTCGCGCAAGGGCTTGGTTGGCGAAGGCCGCGAGGTCATCGCGCTCGCCCTGGTCCTGGAACGCCATGCCGCAAGGCTGTTCGGCAAGGGCGCCCGCCCCAGCGGCGTCCTCACCACGAAGGGCAACGCGACCCAGGAAGCGCTCGCCAAGGTCGCCACGGCCTGGAACGCTGCTCACGGCGGCAACAAATCGGGCGGCACGGCGATCTTGCCGGGCGATTTCAACTGGCAAGCGCTAACGCTCAACAGTGTTGACGCCCAATTCCTTGAGATGCGGACCTATGCAGTCGCGGAGATCGCCCGGCTTTGGCGCGTCCCCCTTCACATGCTGATGCAAGTCGATCGCGCTCAGCCGCGATCGATCGAGGCAATCGGCCAAGAATTTCTCTCGCAAGCTCTGTTGCCCCGGCTCAAGTCTTTCGAGCAAGAGCTTGAGTTGAAGCTTCTGTCTCCGGAAGAGCGGAAGCAATACTGCATTGAGTTCAACGTTGACGGCTTCGCCCGCGCCGATCTTCTCGCCCGGGCGCAAGCGCTCAGCGCCACCGTTTCCGCTCGAATTCTAAACCCGAACGAAGCGCGGCAGCTTGGCTTTGGCTATCCGGCCTATGAGGGCGGCGACGTATTCGAGAACCCCAATACCAGCTCAGCGCATCAGGGCGGCAAGCTCAACGGCAACGTTCAGACGGAGGCCGCGTGATGCTTCGTTCGGTCCATCTCCACGGCAAGCTCGGCAAAGAGTTCGGCGCGTCCCATCGCTTTGACGTTGCAACGGCCGCTGAAGCCCTGCGCGCCCTCAACTGTGCATTCCCTGGTCGGTTCGTGAAGGCACTTCAGGATGGCTATTACAAGGTCGTGCGCGGCGACAAGCGCAACGGGATGCAGCTCGACCTTGACCTGATAAACGAGTTCAAGCTCGGCATTGCTGACCTCCACATAATCCCGGTCGCGAAGGGCGCCGCATCCAATACGGCGAAAGGGACCACGAAGATAGTTCTCGGTGCGGCCCTTGTCGGCGGCGCGATCTTCTTGTCAGGCGGCACACTTGCCACCCCGCTTGCGGCCTCCGGCATTCTGAGCGGCACGACCTACGGCACGATTGCAGCGATCGGACTGGGCCTCGCACTGTCCGGCGCCTCCTCGCTACTCAGCAAGCCGGCCTCCGAACAAACCGAAGCCTCCAATGGCCTCAGCGTCACGGGCGGCAATATCGGAAATTCAGGCCGGCAAGGCGACGCGATTCCGTTGATCTACGGCGAATGCGTTGTCGGCTCGACGCCGGTTCAAGCGTGGTCGGATGTGGAAGATATCAGTGTCTATGCCGATAGCTCCGGCTCAATCGAGACTGCCTTTGGGGAGGCCGGTTGATGGCTGATCAGTCTTACATCGCGTTCTTTGGCGATGGCGAACACACATTCCGCCTCACCAAGCGTGAGATTGAAGAGCTTCAAGTCAAGTGCGGCTCCGGTATCGGCGCGATCGCAAATCGCCTATTCGCGCGCAACTTCGCACAGGCCGACATCAACGAAACTATCCGCCTTGCCCTGATCGGCGGAGGCATGTCGCCCAAGCGCGCGCATGAATTGATTGTGGCCTACGTGGATGGCCGCCCCCTCATTGAAACATATGAACTCGCCGCGAAGATCCTTGAGCGGACGCTCTGCGGCAATCCGCATGGAGAAGCAAATGCAAGTTAACCTGACAGCTAACGGCGCAGCCGGCCCTGTGCGTTGGTCGGGTGGCACCGGAAAAGTCACGGTGTGGGGCACGTTGGGCGGCGGCACTGTCACGCTTCAAATGTCGCCCGACAATGGCACCACTTGGCTTAACGTCGATCGTGCAGGCGACACCTACGTAACCTTTTCGGCTCCAGGCGGCGGCGTCTTTGAGCTCGGTCTATGCCTGATCCGGTTCAATCTCACTGGCGCCACTTCGCCCAACGTTTGGGTCTCGCTGTGAGTATGGACCGTCTCGAAATCAAGGCAAAGCTCAGCGTCAGCGATGAAGGTGAAATCACCGGCATCGCTTGGCCGTTCAATGCCGGCCCGGACAGCTATCAGGATCTGATCACCAAGGGAGCTTTCGGGACGATCCTTCCGGACTTGCCTATCCTCTATCAACACCGGCCGGACGATCTGGTCGGAACCTGGAACGAGGTGAAAGAGACAGAGGAAGGTTTGTCCGTCAAAGGTCAGCTTCATCTCGACCAACCGCGCTCGCGTTCAATCCGCGCGATGCTCAAGACGCGCCTCATCACCGGCCTTTCGATCGGCTTCCGGACCAAGGCGGCCCGCAAGCAAGGTCGTGGCCGGATCATCGACGCACTCGACCTCGCAGAGATCAGCTTGGTTCGCGACCCCGCCCATCCCCGCGCCCGGATCACTGGCGCGAAATCCGACGACGCGGCGCGCGCCGTGGCCGATCTCATCAAGCGTTTCACGGCAACGCTGTAATCCAAACCTGGAGCTAGACGACCCAATGAAGACTGCGCATGCACTCGAATTTAAGGATGCTGGCGAAGCTGACGACCCGATCGCCAGCGTCGCTAAAGAGCTGGCGGACCTGAAGGCCGCCCTCGAAACGAAAGCGGCAAACGACAACACCAAGCTCACCGAGCGCCTGGATCGCATCGAGGCCAAGATGAATCGGCCCAACGGTCGGGCCGCGAACGACAATGAGCCCAAGATCGAAACCAAGGCTTTCGAGTCGTTCCTTCGCGGCGGCGCCGACAAGATGGACGACCTCGAAAAGAAGTCGCTGGTTGTCAGCAACAACACTGCGATTGCGCCCCCGGAATTCGGCAATGAGATTCTGAAGCTCCTCCGCCAATTCTCGCCCATCCGCCAATATGCGAACGTCCGCACCATCGGCGCCGGTCAGGTCAAGTATCCCCGGCGCACCGGCAGCCCCGCCGCCGTGATCGTCGGTGAAACTGACGACCGCACCGAGAGCGAGCCGTCCTATGAACAGATCGGCATCACTCCGTATGAGTATGCGACCTATACGGATATCTCAAACTGGCTCCTGGAAGATAACGCCTACGGCATCGAGGGCGAACTTCACTCGGAATTCGGCGAGGCCTTCGGCATTGGCGAGGGCACCCATTTCGTCAAGGGTAACGGCACGACCCAGCCCATGGGCCTTCTCAATGCCACGGGCATCGCCACCGTCGTCACCGGCAACGCTACCAGCTTCCCGACGTCGTATCCGGCCGACGTGCTGATCAACATGTTCCACAAGCTTCCGGGCGCGCATGCTCAGAATGGCGTGTGGCTCATGAACCGCAACACGCTCGGTGCTATCCGCCTTTGGAAGGATGGCATGGGCCGTTATTTGGTCCTGGACCCGATCTCGGACGGCGCGCCGACCACGTTGCTTGGCCGCCCGATCGTTGAAGCGGTCGATATGCCTGACATCGCGGCGAACGCCTTCCCGGTCATGTTCGGTGACCTCAAGGGTTACCGCATCGTCGACCGCGTTGGCATTTCGATCCTTCGCGACCCCTACACGCTGGCGACCAAGGGCCAAGTCCGCTTCCACGCGCGCAAGCGCGTCGGCGCCGACGTGACTCATCCCGATCGCTTCGTGAAGCTCAAGGTCTCCGCGACCTAAGCGAAGGGACACAGCTATGCGGCTCGCAATCGACGAAATCAGCCTCACGTTGTCGACTCCCGGCGTGACGTTGAACCTCCGCGCGTCCTTGCGGGCCGCATTCCAGCTTGCCCAATCCCACGGGGATTTCGGCCGGCTTTACCAAGCGATCTTTGAGCGCGACCTTACGGCCATTTCCGACCTGATCACCGTCGCGTGCGTCAACCAATCGGATTGGATCGAATACGCGCGCAAAGAAGACCCCAGCATGATCCCCGCCCTCTTGGCGACGCGTGATCAGCTTCTCGAATTCATCCCCGTGCTGTGCGGCGCCACCGACAAGAGCGACGACCAACCCCAGCATGGCGAACCTCTGTCGTTTGAGGAGTATTTCACCCAACTTTATCAGATCGGCACGGGCTGGCTCGGATGGACCCCCGAAGCGACCTGGAATGCCACAGCGGCAGAGATCATGAACGCCAAGGAAGGCCGCGTTCAGATGCTTGCCGCGATCTTCGGCAAGCGCGACGACACCGAGACAATCGACGCTACTAAGGGCATGCCCGCCGATGTCCGGAAAGAGATCAACGCAATCGGAAGGGGCAAACGCTAATGCCCTTCAAACCCCGTCGCGTCTGTGCCTGTGGCAAAATCGTCTGGTCCGGCGAGCTATGCACGTGTCAGGCGCGCCGCAGGGCAGAGGCCGATCGCAACCGCCCTACGGCCCATCAGCGCGGCTACGATTCCAAGTGGCGCCGCGAGAGCAAGGAATTCCTCGCCCTGCCCCAGAACCGCTTCTGCGCATGCGGTTGTGGTCGCATCGCGGATTGCGTCGATCATAAGATTCCCCATCGCGGCGACATGAAGCTGTTCTGGGACCGCTCCAACTGGCAACCGCTCGCCAGCTCGCCTTGTCATGCGAGCCGAAAGCAATCGCGGGAGCGCCAGCAATGAGCGAAAAGCAATTGTGGTGCGCCGTGATCCAGCAAGCAGTCATTGACGCAACAGAACCGCTCTCTACCAAGTTGAAGTGGCGCCGGAATGAACAGCTCTCTGCTCGCGACTGGCTGACCAAGCCGAACCGCGATTTCATCGAGGTATGCGCGCTAGCAGGCCTAGAGCATCAGCATGTCAGCGCCTATGCCACCAAACTCATTGCCGATGCTGCCAAGCACGATCAGCCACTCGGAATGCCAACCGCCAGACGTAGAGCCAACAGGAACACCGAATGTCAGTCCGCCGCCTAACCCATGATGGTCAAACCCTCACTGTGCGTGAGTGGTCCAACCGCACCGGCATTCCGGTGCAGGCCATCTATCGCCGCATCAACATCGGTTGGTCTGTAGAGCAGACACTGACGACGCCCTCCCGCAAGCGAACCAAGCCAACGCGCGGCGCTATACTTGAGAGTGAGTTTTACAAGCTGGTTTGCAGCATTGATGGCGCATTGCGTGTCTTTCGCAAGCGCATCGGTAGCTACGTGTTCGAAGAGACAGACACCCCGGGGGTGGTCGAAATGTTTGCAGAAAGTCGCCGCGACCGGTGCCCCCGGGTCGCGCAAGAGAGCGCCTAATTGGAGTTTTTCTGACCATGCCCGGCATCACCCTAGACCAAGCCAAGGCGCACCTGAACGTCACAATCGACGCTGACGACGCCTTGATTACCGACAAGCTGGCGGCGGCAAAGGCGTTGGTTGGCGCCTATACGGCCTCCGATGTGGACGCGGAAGGCACCCCGGCTCCCGTGGGTGAAGCCGTGCTCCAATTGACCGCACACCTCTATCAGAACCGCGAAGCTTCCCTGATTGGCGTCACCGCCCAGGAATTGCCGTTCGGTTTCATCGATCTTTTGGCCCCTTACCGTGCGTTTTGCTTCGGCTGATGACCAATTCTGAACCCTCTTATGACCTGCAAAAGGCTATCCGGGCGCGCCTGATCGCGTCTGAAGAGCTTATGGCTTTGGTCGATCCGGACGCGATCATTGACGCCAACGGGCGCCCTGAGCGCATGCCGTGCGTCCAAATCGGCGAAGGCCAGACCATCTTCCGGCGCTGGGACTCGACCACCCACGCGACCTTGCACGTCTGGTTTCAGGAGCCGGGCCTCGCCCAATGCAAGCAAGCCGTCGGCGCGATCGTTGAGGCCTTGCGGGTTGACGCCCAGGTTAGCGGCGTCTTGGCCCTGGACCATTTCACCTGTCACGACCTGATGGTGACCCAGACCCGGTTCATGCGCGACCCCGACGGCTATAGCCATGGCGTGGTAACCGTCGCAGGCATCATGAAGGCCAACTGATGCGCGCCGGCAACCTTGATAGGATCATTGAGATTCAGCGCCGCACCACCGGCCTCGACCTCTACGGCACACCCGTAGAGACCTGGGCCACGTTCGCCACCATGCGGGCGCAACTGCTCAAGAATGCCACCGACGACCGGGAAGACGCGCGCGGGCACACCACCGACGCGGTTCTGACCTTCCGCATGTACTACTTTGCCGGTCTCAACCTCAATGACCGGCTGCTCTATGAGGGGCAACAATATGACGTGAAGCAGATCACTGAGATTGGGCGCCTCGTCGGGATGGACGTTACTTGCGAGCGGGTTGGCTGATGCTAATCATCATCAAAAGGCTCGCCGTGGAGCCGAACCATCCTCTCATTCTCATCCAAATCGGGCGCCAGTTGCTTGATAAGTGGATCAAGCTCGTCCTTCACCAGTACTGCGGAATGCCAGAGGCCATGCAAAAGCGCTGCGGCCTCTTCGATCATAGCATGTGGTTTCTTGCCAACCTCCCACGCTATCCGGTTTTCTCCCAACTCACTGCGAAGCCGTTTGAGGCTTCTCAGACAATTTCTCGCGTTTCGAATCTCCCCAATGATCTCGCGAGGAAAGAGATCAAGATAAGCCCATGCTTCCTCCAACTCCGGAGGCTCCTCGACATAAAAATTTTCCGCACTGATGATTTCCGTCTCTTCCAGTGGGTCAAAGGAGAGGTAGTCGCCTTTTTCCCGAGCCTTATCGGCGATCTCTCGAAATGCAAATTCAAGCTTCAGGTAAAGCGCCAGCTTGCGGCGCATTTCGTCTCGCTCGGCAATACTCTGATCATGGCTAACCTTCGCCATAGCTCCACGATAAGCGAGCGCTGCGCCACCGAATGCTACCAAGGCAGCCGCCAGCGTCTGCCACTTGCTCAGATCCAAGGCGATCATCACGATAAGGATGATGCCAACTGTGGTTGCAATGCCCGGCCATTCAGGGGTTTTCATCTCTCAAAAATGGCGCGGCTCCCGATTCTTGTCGAGGGGGTTGCAGCGTGATCACTGCCAATCGCCTCCGCGAAGTGCTGACCTATGACCCAGCCACCGGCACCTTCACCCGGAATGGCCGCGCCGTCGGCTGCGCCGATCGGCAAGGCTTGACCCGTATCACGGTCGATTATCGCTGCTACCTCGCGAGCCGCCTTGCCTGGCTCTACATGACCGGCAATTGGCCGCCCCGCAAGGTGAGCTACCGCGACCACGACCCAACGAATCTTCGTTGGGAAAATCTCCGCTCGGCGTCACCCAAGCAGGTTTCGCACGGCATCAAGGCCCGCAACAAGCTTGGGATTAAAGGCGTCCGCGAGACCCCGAACGGCAATTATCGGGCATCGATTTACGTGAACGATCGCGCGCTCAGTCTCGGCACCTTCACCACCAAAGAGGCGGCGGCGGAAGCCTATGCGACCGCCGCGCGCCAGCACTTCGGCGAGTTTGCGAGGCCCTGATGCGCGGTCGGAAACCAGAACTTTCGGCCGACGCTTCCGCGCTCGACGCCACGACCCGGCCGCCGTCCTGGCTGAGCAAGCACGCCAAGGCCGAATGGCGCCGCGTCATGCCGGAACTCGCCAAGCGCCGCATTCTGACCGTTGCCGACCTGGGTTCATTGGAAAGCTATTGCGTCGCCATGGGCAGGGTTCGCCAGTTGGAAGCGCTCTTGCGTGCCGAGATCGACCTGAAGCTCCTCCGCGCACAGGACAAGAGCATGGTCACCGCGCGTCAGCTCGCGGCTGAACTCGGTTTGACCCCCGTCTCCCGCTCGCGACCGGCAGTCCGCGAAAACGACAATGAAGGCGACGATGACAACCCGCTCGCCCTCTAGGGACACCTTCCCTCATTGGCTCTACGACAACTCGCCCATCCCCGATCCGCTCGGCTATGGGGAGCGCGCCGTCGCGTTCCTCCGTCGCCTTAAGCACCCAAAATCCACCCTGCCCCGCAAGCAATTCCAGCTTGATCCGTGGCAAGAGCGGATTGTTCGCGCCATCTATGGGCCGCGCGACGATCACGGCAACCGTATCGTCTCCGTCGTCGTGATCTTGGTCCCGCGCGGCAACCGAAAAACCAGCCTGTCGGCCGCGCTTGCCCTGCTACATACGATCGGTCCGGAGCGCGTCTCCGGCGGCGAGGTGATCTTTGCCGCCAGCGACCGCAGCCAAGCCGGTATCGCGTTCAAGGAAGCTCGCGGCATCGTCCAAGCGGACGCTAAGCACCTAGTCCCGGTGACGAAGGTCTATGACGCCTTCAATAGCGCCAAAAAGATCGCCTACCCGCGCGACGGGACCGAGCTTGAAGTCATTTCGTCCGATGCACCCAGCAAGGAAGGCCGCACGCCCGCATTCGTGCTCGCAGACGAAATCCACGTGTGGCGCGGCGATGGCCTTTGGAAGGTGCTGACCAACGGCCTCGATAAGACGGACAACAGCTTGCTTGTCGTCGCCACGACCGCCGGTCGCGGACAGGATAGCATCGCCTGGGAAGTAATTGAGCGCGCCCGCAAGATCGCGCGCGGCGAGATCGACGACCCGACTTGCCTCCCGGTGCTATTCGAGGCTCCGGCCGATTGCGACTATGCCGACGAAGAACTTTGGAAGCGGATCAACCCGGGCAGCGCCCACGGTTATCCGTCCATCAAGGGCTATCGGCAGCACGTCAACCGAGCGAAAGACAGCCCCACCGAGCGCGACAGCTTGCGCCAATATAAGCTGAACGTCTGGCTGGACAATTCGACCTCGCCCTTTGTCGATATGGCGACCTACGATCTTGGCGCGGCTCCGATCGACCATGAGGCCTTGCGCGGCGCGCCGTGCTGGGTTGGCGTCGATATGTCCAAGACCACCGATCTCTCATCGGTCGTCGCGTGCTTCCGGGACGGCGAGACCTACACGGTTCTGCCGCATTTCTTTTGCCCGGAGGAAGACATTCGCAAGCGCGGCGATCAGGACGGCGTCAACTACGCCTCTTGGGCAAAAGACGGCTTCATCACCGCTACGCCTGGCAACGTGATCGATAACGCAGCGGTCGCGGATTATATCCGCAGTCTCGCGGACCGCTTTCAGGTGCAAGAGATCGGCTTTGACGTGGCTTATGCCCAAGCCGTCATGGCGCCGCTGATCGAGGACGGCTTTCCGGTCGTCACCATCCGTCAAGGCTGGGTGACGCAATCGCCTGCGCTCAACACCCTTGAGGCCGCGATCATCAGCGGCAACTTCCGGCACGGCGGGCATCCGGTGTTGCGCTGGAACTTCTCCAACGTTGCCATCCACCAAGACGCAAACGACAACCGCATCATTCACAAGAGCAAGTCGACCGATCGCATTGACGGTGCGGCGGCAACCTGGATGGCCGTATCCCGCGCCGCTGCTGGGGACAGTGGCCGTTCCTTCCTCGATAACCCGGCGATCACCGCCGAAATGTTGGTGCTCGAATGAGCGACGATCTTGAAGCCTTCCTAGAAGCCCTGCCCGACAAGCTCACAGAGCAATTGTCGGCAGCTGTCCGCGAACAGGCTGAGCGACTTTCCCAGGCCCAGCGCGAAGCATTGCAGGCCCTTGAGCAATCCCCCGACGAAACGGGGCACCTTGAGGAGTCGTGCGTTGTGGTGCCCGGCTCCAATGACCTCGAATTCATCGTTCAGGCGGGCGGCGAGCTGACCACCAAGGAAGTCCGCGAGGGCAGTGGCCAGCCCTATGACTACGCTTTGGGTTTCGAATTCGGGACAAGCCGCCAAGCCGCCCACCCCTTCTTTTTCAACACTTACGAAGCCATGCGCGACGACATGCAAAAGGCGATCGACGACGGAGTTAGCGAGGTTCTGAACAATGATTGACGACAAGTGCGCCCGTGAAATCACCTGGGCCGGTGGCACCCACACATTCACGTTGTCCGATCGCTGGGTGCAGCGCGTGATCTCATGGCGCGGCATCAACGGATATTCGCCCTCCGCATCCCTCGCCCGTTTCGAGACCGGCAGCTACACCGCCGACGACGTTGAGCGAGTGATTGAGCTTGGCTTGCTGGGCGGCGGCGTCCCGGAAAGGGAGGTTGATGCGCTCCTCGACACCCACGTTCGCGGGAAGCCGCTCAATCCCAATGTACTGCTTGCAAATGCGGTCTTGGCCGCCCTGTTCTCCGGAGACGCCCAGTGACCACGCCTGCCCTGAATATCCCCATCAGCGTCAACCTTGATCAATTGAAGGAAGGGCTGAAACAGACCAGCTCGCTCACCCAGAGCGCGACGCGCAACATCGCGAAGCAATTCCTCGACATGAACGAAGCGATCGGCGCATCCATGGTTGGCAGCGCCGCCCGGATGGCCCTTGGGGTTGCCGGTCGGGTCGCGCTGGTCGTCGGATCTTTCAAGCTCATGTCGGCGGCGATCGAAGGCGCGCGCGACCAGCTTAAAACCATGGTCGATCTTGCCGATAAGTCCCAAAACGTCGGCGTTGCGCCCGCATTCTTTCAAGCATTCACAGCGGAGGCCCTGAAGCTCAAGCTTGGGGCTGGCGAGCTAGAGGCCGCCCTTGATCATGCCTTCAACGCGACCAAGGAACGCTCGCCTATCGACGTGTCGGAATGGACCGTTGGCGAAGACAAGATCAGCGACGTTGAGAAGGCGTTGCGGGTCTATAACGAGACGCTGGCGAAGACGGCGGGCCAACGCCTTGAAGGGTTGGTCCTGTTCCGGGACGCCAAGACCCAGGAAGATCGAATTCAGGCTGTTCTCAAGGCCATGATCCAGTTGCAGAGCATCGGCCAGAACGCCGCCGCCTATGACTTGGGTGAGAAGATGTTCGGCAGTCAGCTCATTGACCGCATGCGGCAAGGCAAAACATCCGCCGACAGCATGCTTGCGACCATCAAAGAGGCCGCCGCGAATTCGGATGGCATTTTCAGCAACGCCTTGGTTCAGCGCGCCAAAGAGATGGACCTGCAATTGGACTTGGCGCATCAGAAGCTGTCTCAAGCGCTCAAGCCTAGCTGGGACGATCTCGCGTCGATCCTTCTCACGATCAAAGGGCATTGGTCCGACACGGTCGATTTGATTGCCAAGGCGGTCGAATTTACCAACAAGCTGGGCTTGACCTCCGAGACAGCGCGCAAGAGGAGCGAGCTTGCGGCCATCAATGACGCGATCAAGAACGGGACCGCGCTTGGTGGCCTGCCCCAGGTTACGAACATTCCCGGAGTGGCGTCGATCTATGAAGCGATCGGCGCTGAGAAACCCCAGGACGCCTTGCGGCGGCGCCGTGACAAGCTACAGGCTGAGATCGATGCTTCGGAGCGCGGCGTTCCGGAAGGCCCTGAGGCGCCGACATCGCGCGGCACTGGCGCGGCACCGACCAAGATCAGCACCGGCAGCAATGTGGATAAGCTGAATTCGGCCGCTGACGGCATCGACAAGCGCACCGCTGCCCTGAACGCGGAGGCCCGGAGCCTGGACCTGAGCACCGCCGCCCGCGAGAAAAACAAGATCGCGGCTCAGCTACAGGAAGTCGCCATGCAAGCCAATGCTGCGGCTGGCAAGGGCGAAGGCGTCGTTACCGACGAACAGCGCAGGCGGATTGAGGAAGTCACTGAGGCCTACAGCAAAGCGACCCAGGCCGTAGAAAAGGCCAGCGTAGCCTTGTCGATCAAACGGGGCAGTCAGACCGCCCTGCTCGACTCGGAAGACGTTCAGATCGCCGAACAGCTTAGGGGCCTCTATCCGGACGTTGCCACCGCCCTCAACAGCGTTGAAGCGCAAGCGATGCGGACCAATGAGGCTATGCGGTCGATCGGCAACACCATGTCGAGCAGTCTCACCACCGGCCTTGCCGACATTCTGGACGGCACCAAGAGCGTAAGCGATGGCTTCGCGTCTATGGCTAAGAACATCGTCCGGGCGATCGAAGAGGCCGCAATCAAGATGCTGATCGTTCAGCCGCTGATGCGTGGGCTATCCGGCGGCCTTGGCTTCGCGGACGGCGGTGTCATTCCAAAGTTCGCCGATGGGGGCGCTGTGACCGGCCCTGGCGGTCCAAGGGATGACCGGGTTGTGGCCCGCCTCAGCCCCGGTGAATTCGTCGTCAACGCGGCCTCGACCGCGAAGCACCGGGCGCTTTTGGAGCAGATCAACCGGGCGCCCCGGTTCGCGGACGGCGGCATGGTTGGCGGTGGCGCGGCGCCCATGTTCGGCGGGCAAGGCGGCAACTTCATCATGGGCGACATCCACGTCAACGGCGGCGCCTCCAATGGATCACCAGCCGATAATCGCGCCCTCGCCCAGCAAATCGCCCAGCAAGTCCAGATCGCCGCAAAGCAGATGATTGGCTCGGAACTGCGGACGCAGATGCGCCCGGGCGGCATGTTGAAGCGCTAAAGATGATCCAAGCTTTACTTCGGCGGCTGTAGGCCGGGAGATTGCAGCCACTCGCTGATGTGCGAGCTGGTTTCTGCTTGGCGGGCCCTGCGTATGGCTTCATCGCGCACCGGTCCATGGGGGAGGAGTTCGACTTCTTCGCGAAGCCGTCTGGCTTCTTCGGCTAGCCGCTCTTCAAGGGAGACAGTTTGTTTGAATCGTCGGCGCTTCTGCATGGCATGCCTCGGGTCCTAACCGCGGGGTTGAACTTCCGATTCTTGATATGCCGGGGATCGACCTTCGGTTCCCTAAGGCCACTGAGGAACCATGACAGAAGCACGGATGGAGAATGGCCAACAGGCCCGCTTTGGTCAGAACCTTCCGCCGAACGCTATATTCCCAATTGAACGCAAAATAAGAGCCTCAGGGACCCGCATCCCTGAGGCTCAACAGAAGGAGTTTCCGACGTGTCAGCGTCAGAACCATACTTGGAGTATAGCAACTATTCGAAGGCTTGTTGGTCTGAGCCCGCTATGGCGGGAATGTCAGACGAACAACTAGACCGTAGTCTTTTCCCCGACAGTTGCCAGCCGGGGCGGGTCGCCGCGTGCGGCGGTGACGTTGCGCCTGATACCATTCTTGAAGACCTAATGGCGGCGCTGGATGCGCTCGACAGCGAAGCACCGCCGCCCGTTTCGGAGGCATCACCGGAAGAGCGCACCGAACCTAAAGCCACGCGCGAACCTAGCCATGATGAAATGGTTCTCGCGGCGAATCACTACGTCATGAGCGAGCGCCTAGGCGAAGCCGCCGACGTTCCGTTGCCCCTCACCAAATTTAAGGCCCTACTGGCGGCGGATGCCGATCGGAAGCTAGAGCAGCGCCTAGCTGCAAAGAAGGCCCATCAGCGAAAGCTTACGGCTGCCCGGGTGCAAAAGCATCGCGCGGCCAAGCGCGTAATTCCGTTGGATCAGGTCCTTACTCAACTGGAAGCCACACCCGATCAGAAGCCCCCGCCCGGGCGGTCGTCGCGCCAATACAAGGCCCGCCTGAACGCGCTGATCGCGGCAACGGCCAACCCGTCCGGCGACAAGTTTTTGATTCGGATTCGAGGCCGCGAGCTTGAGCTGGCGGACGCATGGGTTGTGCAGCAGTGCGCCCGGAAGCGGTTCGGCGCCAAGGCGTCGGACGCCAAAGTTGCTCGGATGCACCCCGACAAATCGATGACAAAACGGCGTGCAGAAAGCCACCGAAATATCATTGCGAAGCTTGAGCAACCGGGGCGACCATGGGCCCAATTTGCTACGTCGGAGACACACTAACGACTGTTACGAGTTGCACCATTTTTGCTTGGTTGCATCCACGTAACTACCTGATTTCATTGAATAACATTGCCAATGGTCGGGGCAGCTGGATTCGAACCAACGACCTGCAGTACCCAAAACTGCCGCGCTACCAGGCTGCGCTATACCCCGAATGTCCGGCGAGCCCCGTCGATACACGCTTCCCGGAGCGCCAGCAAGCTTTCCAAAGCCGCCGGCCTGGGCCGCAATCGCCTCTACCCGCCCTATTTGCCGCCGAACAGGGGGTGACCGACGCGGTCGCCGGGGCGGATGCCGTACTTCTGCGCCGTCCCCGCCACCACCTCCAGCACGGCCCTGGCGGGCCCCCGGGAGGAGATGATCTTCGTCGACAACGGCTCGGTATTCTCCGCAATGCGCAGGATGCGGCCATCGGCGCGGATGAAGATCATGTCGAGCGACACATAAGTGTTCTTCATCCACATCGAGATTTCCTGCTCGGGATTGAAGTCGAACAGCATGCCTTTGCCGTCGGCCAATTCCTTGCGGTACATCAGGCCGGTCTCCTTCTCCTCCGGGGTCGTCGCCATCTCGACCGAGAACACCTGCACACCGTTCTTGGTGACGATCTCGAGCGGCTGGAAGCTGGCGGCGCCGGCCGGCGTGCCGGCGACGGCCCAGCCGGCGATGACGAGGATGGCGGCAAGCCAGCCCTTCAGAGCGGACCAGACGGCCTTTCGATCACAATTCATGGGGGCTCTCGTGGCGTGGGACTTTAAGTCTGTCCTTACGCGGCGACCGCCGGAAAAGGAAGAGGCGCGCCGGACTTGCGGCACGCCTCTGCTCACGATTGAGGGAACTAAGATCCTTAGTGCGACTGCAATCCGGGCGACCCGGTCTCCGGATGGATCTCGGCCGCCATCATGCCCTTGGAGCCGGGCCCGAAGCGGACCAGCACATACTGGCCCGGCCTCAGCTCGGTCATGCCGAAGCGACGCAGCGTCTCCATGTGCACGAAGATATCGGGGGTGCCCTCGCCGCAGGTCAGGAAGCCGAAGCCGCGCAGCCGGTTGAACCATTTGACCTGGGCCCGTTCCAGCCCGCTGGTCGGGGTGACCGTGACATGGGTCCGCGGCGGCAGCATCTGCGCCGGGTGGATCGCGGTCGACTCGTCCATCGAGACGACGCGGAAAGCCTGATAGCCCTTGGCGCGCTGGATGCACTCGACGACGATGCGGGCGCCCTCATAGGCAGTCTGGAAGCCATCGCGCCTAAGCACGGTAACGTGCAGGAGGACGTCCGGCCAGCCGTTATCGGGAACGATGAAACCGTAACCTTTGGAGGCGTCGAACCATTTGATGACGCCGGTGACCTCGACGAGGTTGGCGCTGGCTTCGCCCAATCCGGTGAAGGGATTGAGTGCATTGTCGCGGCCGGCGCTGCCGTGCTCGCCCGGCGTCAAGCGCCCCGGCGAGGTGCCCTGTCCGGGAACTCCAAGCTTCTTGGACTCAAATCCGTCCGACGACCCCATAACCCCGGACCCCACACTGCCATGCAACCCGCCACATTGGCGGCGCTCGAATCACGCGTCTTAAGAGAATGTTCCCGATTCGACGCGACGCGAATCTTTCGACTCAAAAGATAACACTCCCGGTTGCGACGCATAGACAAAAAAGAGATTCGCCGGAACCTATGAACAGCTTGCACAGCCGCGAATCAAATTGATGCCTCAATTGCCGACAAAGGGCCCGAGCGTCTCGCCGATGTCGTGGTGGATGACGAGGTCGGCGATGTCGTCCTGTTCGGTCGGCTCGCGATTGATGATTACGAGACGTGCACCGGCGCGCTTGGCCATCATCGGAAAGCCGGCCGCCGGCCAGACCACCAGCGAGGAACCGATCGCGATGAAGAGATCGCAGGCCTGCGACAGCGCTGTTGCGCGCTGCATCTCCTCGTCCGGCATCATTTGGCCGAAGGAAATCGTGGCGGTCTTCACCGGCGCGTCGCAGGCGGTGCAGTCGGGCGCCGCGCCATCGTCCTCGAAACGGCGCCTCACCCAGTCGAGCGGATAGGCTTGGCCACATCCGATGCAGCGCGCATAAGTGGTATTTCCGTGAAGTTCAATCACATGCTCCGGCGCGAAGCCGGAGGCCTGGTGCAGGTTGTCGATGTTCTGGGTGATGACGGCGGGAACCTTGCCGGCGCGGTAGAGCGATGCCAACGCAAGGTGGCCGCGGCCGGGCCTCGCTGCGGCAAACACCTCCTCCATCGCAAAGCGGCGGCGCCAGGATTCGTCCCGCGCTGACTGGCTCGCGACGAACTCGTCGAACGGGATCGGACGGTTGCGCGTCCAAATTCCGCCCGGCGAGCGGAAGTCGGGAATGCCGCATTCGGTCGAGATGCCGGCGCCGGTGAACGGCACGATGGTCCTGGCTTCGGCGATCATGTCGCCGAGCCGCTCGATACCGCTCTGCAGATCCGATGCGATCAATCGCGCCTCCCGAATAGTCTGGCCTGACGGCAATCTGCGCAAGCGGCAAGATCGTTGACCCTCTTATCAAAGCGCCAACGCGATGCGCTCGGCAATTTCTTCCGACCTTCGCATATCACAATCCTGCAATGCCTCCTCCCCATTGACGCCCCATTCGGAAGTGCCAATGGATGTGTTGACGCGACTCAACGTGATTGCGGCGGCAGTGCTTGAGTTCGGATGTGCACATACTCAGGTGTAGAGGGGATTTGACATGACCGAAGACGAACAACGCAAAGAGCGCGAACGCGAAGAAATCGCCGCCCGTGTCGCCGCCTTCCGTGCCACGCAGGAAAAGTTCAAGCGCGAGCGCGAGGAATACTTCGTGTCGACACTGGAGAATGCCCGCAAGGTCGAGCGGCCCTCGCTCTGGCCCTAGCGTCACCGCGCCGGCGGGCGCGACGACGTGCGCATGAAACAAGACCTGCGAATGAAAAAAGCCCGGAGCAGCGCTCCGGGCTTTTCGCTATCACCGACTACCAATGACGGTAGTGGTGGTGACGGTAATACGGCCCGCCGTAATAGGCGTACGGACCCGGTCCGTAATAGGCGGGACCGTCGTAATAGCGGTAGCGGGGACCGTAGTAGCCATAGGGCTGGGAAGCCGCGACTGCGCCCGCGGTGATCGCGCCGGCGGCGAGGCCGAACGCGAGGCCCGGGCCGATGCCGCCGCGACCGCGCGCCTCGGCCGGCGCGGGCGCCGCGACCGCGGTCACACCGACCGCCGCGATGGTGGCTAGAACTGCCAGTGTCTTTGTCATGCTTGTCCTCCTTCGCGTGTCGGGGAGACAACGGCGAGCGCCTGCGATGGTTGCGCGTGGATGGAACCGCCCGCAGTCAATAAATGTCGATGCAGCGGGGAACGAAACGGCGGGACGGAGGTCAGCCTCTCAAGTGCGGGAGCCTCCGCCATCCGGGTTGAGGCGACAGCACGAAGACCCCGTCAGCATCTCCGCGGTGCTGGCGGGGTTTTCAGTTTGCAGGGAGCAGATGGCAGCAGACCATGACGGTTGCCAGTGGGGACAATCATGGAGGAGAGTTTGCCGTTATCCGCTTTGCTGGCCCGTATCCGCAAGTTGGTTCCCAGATCCGACGATGACCATTACGACGAGATCGTCCGCAGCTTCGGTGTCGGCGCGCTACGCCCGCCGCCGACGCCGATGAGCGACCGCGAGCTGGCGCAGGCCATCGCCGAGTTCCTCAAGGAGCAGCCCTCGAGCGAATCCGTCGCGACCCTCGGCCGCCGGCTCGACCCCTCCACCCCGCTCTGAGTTTGTTTGCGGGAGCATGGAACGAGGAATGCGCGCGGACGTTGAGTCCATCCCCCGCTGAGCGGAGAGAAGAGATATGCCCGCCTGGCTCGAAGTCCTGCTCAATCTGTCCGGCTATGCCGGCTTCGTGGCGCTCGCCTCGCGCGGCGCCGGCTGCTCGCAGGCGCGGGCCGATGACCGCGGCTGCGGCGACGAGCGTTAATTGGCGCGCGCGGTGTTAATTGGCGCGCGCGGCTTGGCCTGCTGTGCGCACCAAACGGTCGGCCTTGACCGCAACGCGTATATCCTCGGCCTGCGGCCGCAGCGAAAAGCTGATCACGACGAACGCAAGACAGAACAGCGTGCCGACGACGGCGACGCGCCGGTAGGTGTGCCGATCGCCTTGAAAAAAGGACGGAGCTGAAAAGGGCGTCATGACAAATCGCTTCTTGGCAAATCGCTTCTTGGAAAGGGCGTTTCTTGCTTGGCTTTGCCGGACACCTACCTCAACGCGCAGCAAGCGCAACGCGATTGGGTTTTTAACCTAAGCGAATAGGGTTATCGGCATCCGCGTAAGCTATCGTTAGCCAGGCCTCACCCGCACCTTCGCGGCGCGAGCGGCGCCACAACGACCGGCTTTGTTCCAGCTTCGACTCCGTTTCGTTCGCAAAGAACGAATCGGAGTCGCAGGAATGTGCGGAGAGCAACTCCTAACGATCCATGAAGTCTGCACGCTCGCGCGTTCGACGCGGCACGCCGCCGCGATGGTGAAACGCTTCGGTGGTGAGACTCTTCTGCGACAAGACGCTTCTGCGACAAGACTCTTCTGCGACGCGCTTGCGCGTTGCCGCCGCGACGACAAAAATCAGGCCGCCCGTTTCGGCTTCTCCTTCGAGAAGCATTCGAGGATCTGGATGCGGAGCTCCTCCGCGGCAGGGCCCTCGACTTTTCTGAGCTGGTTCCAGAGCCTGATCACTTCGCGCTGCTTTTCGACGGTCATGAGTCACCTCCAACGGTCTATCAAGGCGCTCTACTAGAACAAAATGAGAACAAAAAGTCCAGCCCCGCACGTAAATTTTTGGTGGAGCAGCGTTGAACCTTTCCGGCGCGGCAAGCACCCATGAAAGCTGGGGATTTCAGCGCCCAGTTACACGGCAGCGCCGCCTGACGAACATATTCCGTCACGGCGGCGCTGTTGCTTTTTACGATTTCAACTTTAGGTTAAGGCCATGGCTGTCGGCAGGCGCTGAAATCCCAACGCCTTCAGCCAAAAAAGCCTCGCGCGAAAGCGCGAGGCTTTTTCTCGTGCAATGACGATCGTGAGGGAACGTCAGACGGCGTCCTTGGCGACCTTCAGCGGCGAGGCCTTGACCGACTTGCTGGCGGGCTTCGCCGCAAACTGCATCGGCTCCTTGGTGAAGGGATTGATGCCCATGCGCGCTTCGGTCGCCGGCTTGTTCACGACCGACATCTTCACGAAGCCGGGAATGACGAACTCGCCGGACTCGTTGAGCTCCTTGTAGCCGACGGTCGCCATGTACTCGATCACCGACTTGACGTCGTTCTTCGAAAGCTGCGTGCCCTCGGCAATTGCATCGATCAATTGGGTCTTCGTCATCTTCGCCATGGTCTGAATTCCTTTGAATGGGTGCGCGGAGCAATCTGCTGCTGGGGACGCGGCCGGACCCGCGAGTGCGCGCTGCTGATTCATGCCGGATGTCATGAAGCGACCGGGCTTAGACCCTATCGAGGCCGAAAACGCAAGCACGGGGGCCGCGAGGTTCCCCACTTCCTGTGCAAGACGTTGCAGGACCTGCAATTTTAGGGTCTGCAATTTTCTCGAACCTTTCAGAGCACCGCGGCTGTTATAAGCCGGGAAAGGTATCTGATGGGGTTCTGATGAAGGTCGCTATCGTCATCGCAGGTTTGATCGTGGTCGCTGTCGCAGCCCTCGTCGCGATCCAGCCAGGCTTCTTGAAGCCGGCGTCCTTCGCCATCGTGAAAAAGTCCGACATCTTCGGCTTCTCGCCCGGAATGACATTCGACGAGACCAGCAGGCTCGTCGCTCAACGCCACTATCTCTGCCGGCCGAGCCGAGGTCCGTACACGCTCGCCTGCGAGATCAACGGCGCCAAGGTCGCTGTTGACGGCGACGAGACCGACCCCAGGCATCCGATCTGGCGCGTCAATGCGACGCTGAACAATCCGGGATCGCAGGAAGCTGCCGTCAAATCGATCTCCGAGCAGTTCAATGCCTCGGCCATCAAGGACCGGGAAGGCTGGATCTGGATCGTCGGTCGCGGTTTCAGGCTGAGCTATGACGGCGCCAGCCTCACTCTCGTGGACGAGGCCGCCGAGGCCAGGCTTCGCAAGCAGGACGCCAAGCGCTAGATCGGATCGCGCTTTGGCGCGTGGCGTCACCTCGTCGCGAAACTTGTGGCTCGGCGATCCGTTGTTGACGCTTCAGTAACCTAACGCGACCAAGCTTCAGTCAGGTTGGTTGCGTTGGAGTATCCTCAAAGTGCTGGATTTTAACGAGCTGCGTGAACTCGCGGCGGATGTTCGTATCTTTGTCGATGTCGCCGAAGACAAGGCCGAGGCACTCAGGGCCGTGATCGCGGCCTACGACGTGGTGCTGGCGATCTTCCCGGTCGATGACGGCATGGGCCTCCACGTCATCAAGGGCAAGGCGATCCTGGACCAGATCGCGACGTCTCGGACGCATGCGATGTACAGCCACACGGCGATCGCGGTCCCGGATCTCGCCCATGCCGAAGCGCTCAAATTCCTGACGGCGCCGGTCGAACAGCGGATCGCAGCCTAGCCCGGCCGCAAGGGCATGACGTGCGCGCGGGCTCAAGCGGTTCGCCGCTTCCGTCGCAGGCCGATGCGCGTGCCCGGCAGATTGATGCCAAGCTCGATCGCGCGCGACCTGATCGATGCAATCGGGCGCTTCAGCTTCACGATCATCAGCGTCAGGCTCTTGCCGGTTTCACACATGGATCGGAGCAGCCGGTCGTCGTCTTCCGACCAGCGTTCGTGGTTGTAGGTGCGGGCAGCCATGGACGTTTGCCTCTGAGGCCAATGAGGCGGGACCTTAAGCGGGACAATGTCAAAGGACCCAGCTTCGCCTGTTCTGAGCGCGGCGGCTGGGTGTCAGTTGAAGGGCGGCTTGTTACGCTGCCGCCTGACGCAGAGATAGTTTTTGGGCGTCGATTTTCAACCGACTTACGGATTTGTAATTGCCCGGCGCGCGTGCATCCGCTTGCAAGCGGGGCGGCGCACGTTGTTTTGAACTTTCTTGGCCCTCGCGCGTCTTACAGTTGAAGCGTCCCTAAGCTTCACCTCGACAGAGAACCCCGCTCCCGAAAGGGCGGGGTTTTCGCTTTTCGCGCTGCATCAGCTCGTCCGGGATTTCAAGCGCTCTTTGCCGTTGACCCCGCGCCCGTCCGGACGCAATTTTTGCGACGGGCAGGGTTTTTGAGGAGCCGTGATGCCGAAAACCCTTGTGGAATTCAGAGCGCAGAACCTTCGTTTGCTCGAGCGGCTTTGTCCGGACGACCCGCGCTACATCGCGGCCTGGCTCAAGCAGTTCGACGAGCAGAACGGGATCACACCAAAAGCTGGTCCGAAGTCCGGCAAGACCCGTGAGGCTGCCGCGCCGCGAAGCAAGAACGCTTCGCCTGCACGCACGAGGTCAGCGCCCTCCTCCTCGGTTTCACCGCGCTGATCGCAACGATAGCTGCGCACGCCCGGGGTCCGCTTGCACGCTCACGGAATGTCCGCGGCCTTCCGGTTGTCCCCGATCGAAACCGGCTTGTTGAGGAAATACTCGCGGTTGCCGGTCGCGGCTTCCGCGTACTGGTCGATCGCGACGATGATGGCCTGGACGTGGGCATAGCACCACCCTTCCCGCGTCGCTCGGCGGCGAACGTCCTCGAGCGCGGTGAGGAAGGGCGACAGATCTCGCTCGTCGTCGAACCATCGCCTGCTCACCATGTCCTCCCGCCGAGCACCCGGCCCTTGGTCTTTCGCGGCTCTGCCGCCTTCAGCGCGTCGCGTTCCGCGCACAGGCCCTCGACCTTCGCCTCCATCCGCGACAGCAGCGCCTCGGCCGAGGCCGTCCCGATCCCCGCCCGCTGCAGCTGGAGGATCTCCTTCCTCTGCCTGCCCATCTGGATGCGCATCCGTTCGATCTCCCGCCTGAGAAAGTCCAGGTCCGGCATTGTTCCGCCTCACGAATTCTAGAGATGGCCCATGAGAACAAAAACGGAACGAAGAGTCGAGTCCGACGTTCTACGGACAATGGAATAGGAGATGTGCAATGGCCGACAACACCCAAAAGGACCCGAAGGACTGGGTTTCCGGCGACGATCCGATGACCGGAGCCCAGGAATCCTACCTCAAGACCTTGGCCGAGCAGGCTCACCAGGACCTGCCGGCGGACGATCTGACCAAGGCCGAGGCCTCCGAGCTGATCGACAAGATGCGGCAAAAGGCCGGGCTGGAGCAGTGAGCCGTCGATTGCGGGAACCCGGCTCCGTGCGTATGCAAACGAAATTGGGAATCGAGAATGCCTTATTTCGTTTGTGCCCGCGACGGAGCGGGCCAGATCATCTTGAAGCGAGACACCAGGGAAGCGGCGGAGAAGAAAGCCGCCGAGCTCCGCGACATGGGCTATTTCGAAGTCGAGATCGTCGCCAAGGGTGACGAGGAGACCGCGTGAGGGATCATGCGTCCCTCAGCACCTTAATAGCGCTGAGAATGACGAAAGCACCGAGACCATAGGTCAGTGCATTCACGAGCCAGGACATGGCGATGCCGAGCAAGGTCGATCCTCCGACCGCTCCCCGGAAAAAATACGCTGCGCTGATACCCGGCCACTCCAGCCAAAGAAACGCGAAGTCGGTCAGCGGCTCCAGAACGAGGAGCACCGTCGAGATGAGCGTCCCAACGGTCAACGCGATGACGAGGTGCGTCCTCAGCCAGGGCATCAAAGACCCAGCAAGCCAGCGATAACAGGAATGAGGAAAAAGGCGGCGATCCCGAGCAGCCCGCCCACGACAAAGCGTCCCGCGCGGCCGTGAATCTTTGTATCGAGCCACGCACACGTGGCGACCACAGCCTGCCTCAGCCAGTTGCCCACGAGGGTTCTGACGAGATCGAACAGGAGTCCTGCAACGAATGCGGCCATGGCGTTTGGTCGCCGCCAGCTCTGGCGGGGTTCAAGCGCGAAGGCAATGACGAGAGCGGTTGAAAGCCTGCGCCGCTGGACTGCACCTGCCGAATACCACAAGATAGTTTCAGTGTCGGTGCATCAGATTGGCCGGCGGCCAGCGAGTGCACCGCAAGAAAAATTCAGAAAAGTGGCAGGGAGCAACGATGCAGCGAAAAAGAAATGTGGCGCTTGATGATGCGATGGCTGGCCTGGGTCTAATAGCGGCCATCACGGTGATTGCGATCTCGCCGGCAAGCGCTGACGCTTCCGCCAACATACCACCTGCGCTCAAATGCGCTGACTTGACCGGCTGGAAGATGCCGGGAACGACGGCAACGATCACCAAGGCCGAAATCGTGCCGGAGGCGCCGCCGGGGACGGTGCAGCCGTCGCCGCCGGCGCCGGCCACCGTCTCGGTGGCACTGCCGCCGAACTGCCGCGCGGATGGCGTGATCGATCAGCGCGTCGGCGTCGAGGGCAAGTCCTACGCGATCGGCTTTGCAGTTGCCCTGCCCGATCGCTGGAACGGCCGCTTCTTGTTTCAGGGCGGCGGCGGCTTGAACGGCACGATCCGGCCGCCACTGGGTTACCAGGCGGCCGGCGAGGTGCCGGCGCTGGCGCGCGGCTTTGCCGTGGTCTCGACCGATAGCGGTCATCAAGGCGCGGTGTTCGATGCCTCGTTCCTGAAGGACCAGGAAGCCGCGCTCAACTTCGCCCATGCGTCCGTCGGCAAGGTGACGATCGCCGCCAAGGCGATGGTCGCGCATTACTACGGCCAGCCCGCAAAGCGTTCCTATTTCACGGGCTGCTCGACCGGGGGCCGCGAAGGCATGCTGGCATCGGCGCGCTATCCCGAACAATTCGACGGCATCGTCGCCGGCGCGCCTGCGATGCGCACCGGCAATTCCAACCTCGGTCTCGCCTGGGCCAACGCTGCCTTCAGCCAGATCGCGCCGAAGGATGCGTCCGGCAAGCCGGAGCCCGCCAAGACGTTTTCTCCGGCCGAGCGAAAGCTGATCACGAACGCGATCCTCGATGCCTGCGACGCCAAGGACGGCGTCAAGGATGGCCTGATCTTCGACGGCAAGGCCTGTCAATTCGATCCCGCGGTCCTCACCTGCAAGGGCGACAAGACGGATTCCTGTCTGGCGCCGCCGCAGGTCGATGCCTTGAAGAAGGCTTTCGCCGGACCGCAGAATTCACGTGGCACGCAGGTCTACCCGCCGTTCCCGTGGGACAGCGGCGTGGCAGCCGAAGGCGTTGCCATTCCCGGCATCCTCACCACAGGCGCGCGCAGTCCGGTCGGACCGCCTGTCTGGGAAAGCATCAACGTCGATCAGCTCGAAGACCGGGTCAACGCGAGCGGGATGGATCGCCTCACCAACACCGCCTATTGGACCAACCTGTCGAGCTACTTCGGCCATGGCGGCAAGCTGCTGTTCTACCACGGTGTCAGCGATCCCTGGTTCTCGGCGAACGACACCGTCAATTACTACGAGCGCATGGCGGCCGATTCCGGCGGCATGGAATTGGTGCGGGAGAAATCGAGCCGGGCCTTCCTGGTGCCCGGCATGGGTCACTGCTCGAGCGGCGCAGCGCTCGATCGTTTCGATCTCCTCAGTGCGGTCGTGAACTGGGTGGAAGACGGCAAGGCGCCCGATGCGGTGGTCGCGACGGGACCAGCCTTCCCCGGCCGCAGCCGGCCGCTTTGCGCCTATCCGCAACATGCGCGGTACAAGGGGCAAGGCGATCCCGAGAGCGCGGCAAGTTTTGAGTGCAGGTAGGGAATATCTGCAGCGCCAATTGAGTGCACCGGCACCGCAATTGCGGTGTCTCGATCGGCCAAGCGCGAGCCGCTACGAGGTTACGTGCGCTCAGCGCGCCGGCGCCGCTGGCACCGGCCACCCTTGCGCCCGTCATTCAATTGAATTACATTACCATATCGCATCCGAGGATGGCGAACATGGCCGCAAATGCCCTTGTCCAGACCCGCATCGACGCCGAAATCCGTGATCGCGCCTCCGCCGTCCTTGAGGAGATGGGTCTAACGGTCTCGGACGCGGTCCGCATCCTCCTGACCCGGACGGCCAATGAGGGCGCGCTCCCGCTCGAGCTCCTCACGAACAGCAAGGCTCATGACGCCTGGTTCCGCGCTAGGGTGCTGGAGGCGTTGAACGATACCCGGCCCGATGTCTCCGATGAACAGGCTGAAGCGCATTTCGCAAAGCGGCGCGCGGCGGCCCGGCGCAGGGCGGGCGAACCAAAGTCGTGAAGCTCGTTTGGTCCGCCTTCGCGCTGTCGGACCGCGACGGCACCTTCACCCACATCGTGGTTGAAAATCCTCGGGCAGCCATCGCACTCGACGAGCGGATCGCTGCCGCTGTGCATCGACTTGTCGAGTTTCCCGAGAGTGGGCGCCCTGGCCGCGTGGCCGGCACACGCGAGCCCGTCATTGTCGGCACGCCCTATGTCGCTGCCTACACCGTAACAGAAAGCTCGATCCGGATATTGCGCATCCTGCACGGCGCCCAGAAGTGGCGCGATGAGCTTCCTGGAGAAGAGTAATTGTTGCGCTACAAACCATGATGGGTTTCTCAAGTCCTCTGCCCATCTACGAGCTTTCAACAAGCGATCACGCAATCAACTCAAACCGGTGGCTTGAATGAAAACCGCACTTGTCTTCGGCGCCACCGGCTTCATCGGCTCGCATTTGCTGCGCGACCTCTTGGACAGTCCCGATTATTCGCGGGTTGTCGCGGTGACCCGCAAGCCGCTGGCGGTGAACCATCCGAAGCTGACGGTGCTGATCGGCGATCTCGCCTCCCTGCCCGCACTTAAATCCCAATTGGTTGCGGACGAGATCTTCATCGCGCTCGGGACGACGCGCAAGCACACCCCTAACGAGGCCGAGTACTACAAGATCGATCATGATTATCCGCTGCTCGCGGCCGAGATCGCCAAAGCGAACGGCGCGCGGTCGGTGTTTCTGGTCACGGCCGTCGGCGCCAACGCCGGGTCCAGCGTGTTCTATCTCAGGACCAAGGGCGAGGTGGAACGGGACATTCTCGCGCTCGATTTCGAGCACACCCACATCTTCCGCCCGTCGATGATCCTCGGCGCGCGCAAGGAGGACCGCCCGCGTGAACGCCTCATCATCGCGATATGGAGCGCGCTCAATCCGCTGCTCGTCGGCCCGGCCGACCGATATCGCGGCCTCGCCGGCAACGACATCGCGCACGCCATCGCCAAAGCCGCGCGGCATCAAACCGAGAAGGTGCGAATCTATCATTGGAAAGAGATGGCGGCACTGCTTCCAACGTGATGCAGTGCGAGCCGGACTCCCACCTTCACGCACATTTGCCTCGTCCCCCTGCCCCTCCTCCCCATTTCCTGCTATTTCCTACCCGCCGCCCCGGCCCCAAGACAAAACCCTCCACCACCCAGGGAGCAACAACCATGCGATACCTCCACACCATGCTGCGCGTGCGCAATCTCGATGTCGCGCTGAAGTTCTACCAGGATGCGCTGGGCTTGAAGGAGGTGCGGCGGATCGAGAACGACAAGGGGCGCTTCACGCTGGTGTTCCTGTGCTCGGCGGACGATCTCGAGGCGCTGAAAAAGCAGCCGCCGACGCGGGGGGCGCCGCTGGTCGAGCTCACCTGGAATTGGGACGAGGAGAAGTACGGCGAGGACCGCTTCTTCGGCCATCTCGCCTATGAGGTCGACGACATCTACGCCACCTGCGAGAAGCTGATGAAGGCGGGCGTCACCATCAACCGTCCGCCGCGCGACGGCAACATGGCGTTCGTCCGCTCGCCGGACTTGCACTCGATCGAGCTGCTGCAGAAGGGCGATCCGAAGCCGCCGCAGGAGCCCTGGGCCTCGATGCCGAACACCGGCCATTGGTAAGCACGCCGGCCGGAACCAGGCCCCTCGCCCGGCGTTCTCCTTTCACGAAACCGATTGGAGGAGGATGCGATGGCGAGAGGGCTGTTGCTGTGGATGCTTGGCGTGCCGATCCCGGTGATCATTCTGTTGTGGCTGTTCTTCGGCCGCTGAGCGTCAGTTTGAACTTTGCAAGGAAAGCTCCGCCGCGTGCGGAGCTTTTTGCATGACGGGCGCGATGCAATCGCGCATCGCTCCGTGCGCCGAATTCCGCTATCACCCGCGGCAAGCGACCATGCGGGGAGACGCTTCATGCCTGACGCCAAGCCGACGATCTGGGGCCGTGCCAATTCGGTCAACGTGCAGAAGGTGCTGTGGTGCTGCACCGAGCTCGGCCTCGCCTACGAGCGCATCGACGCCGGCATGCAATACGGCAAGACGCGCGAGGCCGAGTATCTGGCGATGAATCCCAACGCGCGGATCCCGACGCTGGTCGAGGGCGACTTCGTGCTGTGGGAATCCAATTCGATCATGCGCTATCTCTGTCTCGCGCATGGAAGCGGCACGCCGATCTATCCCGAGGCGCCGAAGCCGCGCGCCTCGGTCGATCGCTGGCTCGACTGGACGCTGTCGACGGTGCAGCCGGTCGACCGCCCGGTGTTCTGGGGCATCGTGCGCACCGCGCCCGCCGAGCGCGACATGATCCAGGTGCAGCGCGATGCCGATGCCGCCGCCGAGGTCTGGGCCATCGCCGACCGCCTGCTCGCCACGCGTCCCTTCATCGATGGCGATACGTTCACGCTGGCCGACATCGCGGTCGGATCCTATGCGCGGCGCTGGCTCGGGGTCGAGGGTATCAGCCGGCCGGCCCAGCCGCACCTCACCCGCTGGCTCGCCGAGCTCGGCAAGCGGCCGGGATTTGCGCAATTCGTCGCACCGCCGATGTCGTGAGCCCCTCGCGCGGGTCAAGCCGCGGCGACCGCGCGGGGAATCCGCGTTCCGGAGCGCCGGGCGCGGCGTCACGGCCGCGCTTGACGGCTACTGTGCATGGGGTTGTTTTCGCGGTTTTGTCTCGAGGGCTTAGCGCCAGCCGCGCTCGACCAGCAGCACGACGACGATCAGCACCAGAGTCACCGCGGCCGTTGCCAGCCGCGCGGTCCAGCTGAGGCCGCGGCCGATCCACCACAAGAGCGCGCAATACATCAGCACGGGGACGATGATGTCGAGCCGCACCAGATCCGCGGGCATGGGCTTCAGCGCCGGATGCCGGTGTCGAGGCTGGTCGAGCCACCGAGCTTGACGCAGGTCCCCTCGGCCATCACGAAGCCCGCGCCGTAGGCGGCGCAGGCGCCTGCCCGCGCCTCGCCGGCCGTGCTGCCGGTCGGCGGCAGCGCCTTGCCCGCCTGTGGCGGCTCGGCAGGCGGCAGGCGCAGGCTCTCCGCCGCGGTCGCGGACGTGGCCAGCAGGGAGAATAGGATGAGGAGCGGCGTTCGCATCGCCGCCTTGTAGCCCGGACCGGCCGCCCGCGCCACGGGCGGCTGCCGCTAGAGGAACTTGACGCCGGCCGACTTGCCGCGGCGCCAGACCACCTGGCAGCTCCGCCCGGTGCGCGCATCGCGTGCGAAAGCCATCCGGATCACGCCGGGGAGCTGGCTCGCGTCCTCGTCCAGGGTGATCCTGGCGCCCGAATCCGAGATGTCCTGGACCAGGCAGTGTCGCGCGGCGAAGCCGCCGTCCAGCGTGATCCAGGCGTGCTGCGACAGCAGCTTGCGGGCTGCGCGCTTCTTCGGCGGTGGCATCGGCAAAATCTCCGCCTCCAGCGCTACGCAGGGAACGCTAACAAACCGTTGAAATCGCCTCCGAATGTTCCCGCGCCCGGGGCTATCCACCGGAGCCGAAAGACCGTTCCCGAACGGCTTGCCCGGGAGCGCAAAGGCCACTATACGTTCGCCCGCTGCAAGCCGCCGGGCGCTGTTCGGCCGGCCAGCGGCCGTGCCGGGAAATCGGCAGGGCCCTGCGTTTGCTCCCTTCGTCTATCGGTTAGGACGCCACCCTTTCACGGTGGAGAGAGCGGTTCGATTCCGCTAGGGAGCGCCAGAGGCGCAAAGCCGCCGTGGCAGCATGAACCTCCTCGCCCCTCGTGTGCGACCAATGTCAGGTCGAAAACGGTCGAGGCCGATGCCGCAGCACAAAGCCGACATTGCAGACGCATCCCCAATGCCGGCGCTTCCCACATGGCTGCGCCACCCCGACCGGCATGCCCCCGGCCGCCGCGCCGAGATGCTCGCGCACATGGCCCGCGTCCAATCGCTGCCGGAGCGCCAGGCGGCATCGACGCCGCCCGCGCCCGAGCGGTCAGGCAAAGCCGGCGCGGACATTCTCGGCGAGGCCATCGGCTACATCATCCTGTTCGGTGCGATCGCCCTGCTCTTCCAGTCGCGCGTTCCGCTCTACCTCGGTGCCTTTATCTTCCTGACCGATGGCGAGCGCATCGAAAGCGCGCTCGGCCACATCGGCATCCGCTTCGAGCCCGGAACGATCGGCCCATACATCATCAAGGGCTTCGCATTCTCGTTCGGATGGTTTGCGTTGCTCGCCTCCGTCAGAGCTTCCGTCCCAGCCTGGCTCGCGCCATGGCTGCCCCCGGCCGAGTCCTGGTCTTTTCTCGCCGGCGTCGCCCTCGCGCTCACCCTGGCCGAATCCGCCGCAGTGCACGTGATGCGTCGCTCCGCCCCATGGTTCGGCTTTGAGATCGTTCCGGACGGTTTGATCTGGATGGCGACCAAGCTTGCGGCTGTGATCGGCGCACTGGCTTTGCTGTTGGCGTTCTTCGGATCGTAGTAGCTCATGCGGTCGCTTGGCGCCTGCCAAGGACCTTATGCCGCGTAGTCCGGGACAACATTGCCCGGCGCCATTTACCGAAAGTTTACCCCAGCTCTTGGGCAGCGGTATCATTTGCTTAGAATTTGTTCGCTACCGTGGAAGTACGGAAATTACCCGAACCCCCGGTCAGCGCTCATGTCCGTCGCAGAGTTCCTGAGGCAGCGAGCAGTGGATGTTGCGGTCAGCGGCAGCTACTCGCTGCCGCGCTGGTACGATTGCGAGGGCAAGCTCCGCAGCTTCGCCTGCCGGACCAAGCGCGTCTCACCCTTCCGGATGATCGTGGACGTGCCCGTGGTCGGCAAGGTCGGCGAGCGCCTGACCTCCTACTTCCAGGATTTCGGCGAATTCCAGGGCACCATCACCGCGACACTGAAGGCAGGCTTCCTGATGGAGCTCGAGATGCCGCGGGCGCGGCGCGCCTGGATGTCGGAAAAGCTGACCTGGCTCGAGAAGAAGCAGAAGGATGCCAGCGTTCGGGAGCTGCGGCGTGACGCGCGGTTCGTTCCGCAGGTCTCGCACACCGTGCTGACCCTCGCGGACGGCAGCTGCCATACCTGCTTCATCATCGACGTCTCGACGGCCGGCGTCGCGGTGTCCTCCGAGTACGATCCGGCGATCGGAACCCCGCTTGCGGTCGGCGCCTGCGTCGGGCGGGTGATCCGCAAGTTCGACCATGGCTTCGCGGTCAAATTCGCCGAAAAGCAGGACCGGGACGACGTCGACCGCCTGATCGTCCGCGCGCCCTTGCTGAAGTCGGCCTGATCTCGCCGCCCTATGGCGGCCCCAATGCCGGATCAGCTTTTGCGGGTCTGTGCCTTGGGTCTTGCCTTGGGCCGGACGTCATTTTGCAGACTTGCGATCGGGGGACCGAATGGCAGTCGACAAGATCACGGTCGATAAGATCAAAGTTGGCAAGATCACCTGGGACAGGGTCGGCCGGGTCACCGAGCCCGGACGCTACATGTACACGTTCGGCTGGCTCACCATCACCGCCGGCGATCTCGAGATCTGGAAGCGATACCCGCAGGCCGCGTTCACGCTGCTGGCGCAGAGTTCCGAGTCGCCCGAGTCCGCCGGCGAGGAATTCCATCTCGGCGCCTTCGACGTCGCACCCGATGCGCCGGCCGCGATCACCACGCACTGAGCTCGTTCCCGCACGCGCCGGGCAATCGTTGCCGTGATTGGCGAGCATCTGCCATCATGCGATTGATTGCGCTCGCATTCTACTCCCCGCAGTGAGCCGAGATGAACGGCAGCTGTCGCGCGCCTTCAGGGAGCCGACAGCCGGCGCATGACACATGGTCGCATCGGAGAACGTAGATAAGCGGATCAAGGGAACCTATTTTCGGCGCCAATGTACCTGATCGAAGCGCTCCCCACCGTCGTTGGAACCGCCGCCATCGCCCCGGCGCTGCTGTTGCTTTGGCTCGTCATCGCCGCCGAGGAACGCCCGGGGCCGCCGGCCCAGGTCTGGACCGCATTCCTGTTAGGGGCGGCCAGCATTTCCCTCCTGGGACTCGCCCGCGCCCCCTTCGCCAAGATGGTCGCCGCCCCCGACGACCCCTGGGCGGCGCTGGCCATGCATTCGATCTTCGGCGTCGCGCTGCCCGAGGAGGCCGTCAAGGTGATCGCCATCGTGCTGGTCTCCTCGACCAAGCGGCGCACCTTTGCCAATCCGATGGACACCGTGGTCTACGGCGCCGCGGTCGGCCTCGGCTTCGCCGCCTACGAGAACCTCGCCTACCTCGTCCAGCACGCCGACATGTGGCGCTCGCTCGCCGCGCTGCGCAGCGTCCTGACCGTGCCCTTCCACGGCGCGCTCGGCATCATCGCCGGCGCCTACCTGACCATTGCGCGCGCCGGCACGGCGCTGGGCGCGAACCGCCACCATCGCGACTGGGCGCGTCTCTCCAGCCGGCTGTTGATCTTCGGCGGCCCGCTCGCGTTGCATTCGGCCTTCGACTTCCCGCTCCTGACGCTCCAGCGCATGCCCGATCTCGATCCGACACTGCGCATGTGGCTGGGCGCTGCCAGCCTGTTGATCGGCTTCAGCTCGATCGCGTTCGCCATCCGCCTGGTCCGGCGCGTCGCCCGCCATCATGCGCCGCGAACCGACGTCGCGCGCGAGCGGCTCAGCCAACTGCGCCGGATGTGGGCGATGCTGCTCGCCGGCGGCGGCATCGGCTTCGTCGGGCTCGCCTTCGTCCTGACCTCGATCCATCACTGGCTGATCAACCCCGAGCGCAACCTGACGCTGGCGCTGATTCCGATCGGTTTCGTCTCGATCCTGCTCGGCCTTGCGCTTCTGATTGTCACAACGGCGATCTACATTCTCGGCCGCAACCGCATTCGCACCAACGCAGAAGGCTTTTCGTCGGCGCGCGGCGGCACTTGATCCAACGCATGGCGAATGCGCGACACGCCCACTAGATTGGGACGCAACCTTCTCGTTCCGGAGCCTGACGATGACATCGCCCGAGGAATTTGCCCGCCTCCAATCCGAGATGAACCAGGCGGTCAAGGCGCATTGGAGGGCTTTTCTGTTCGAAGGCATCCTGCTTGCCGTCCTCGGCATCGCCGCGCTCGTCGTGCCGCCGCTCGCCAGTCTTGCGACCGCGATCTTCCTCGGCTGGATGTTCCTGATCGGCGGCATCGGCGGACTGATCGCGACCTATTGGGCGCGCAGCACGCCAGGCTTCTGGTGGTCGCTGATCTCGGCTGCGCTCGCCGTGCTCACCGGCCTGCTGCTGCTGGCCCGGCCGATGCAGGCCGTGCTGACGCTGACCATCGTGCTCGGCGCCTATTTCCTCGCCGAGGGCGTCGCCACCATCATGTACGCGCTGGAGCACCGCCGTGAGCTCAGCGGCCGCTGGTCGTGGCTGCTGATCTCGGGCCTCGTCGACATCGCGATCTCGTTCATGGTGATCACGGGGCTGCCGAGCTCGGCGGAGTGGGCCATTGGCGTCCTCGTCGGTATCAACCTGCTGTTCGGCGGCGCCACCCTGATCGGAATGGCGCTGGCGGCACGCAAAGGCAACAGTTGAGGCGCCTCCTCGCCCCACATCCTGATTGGGGGGTGACAAGGCGCCAGCGGCACGCTATATCGCCTTCCCATGATCACCGTCGCCACCAGCTTTTTTTGGTACTTTTGCTACGACAGCTCGCTGGCGGCGGGAGGATCGCGCTCAATCTAAAACATTGCAGCAAACGTCCGAACAGCCGCCAGACCTGGCGGCTTTTTTATTGCCGGCAGGTTCTAAAACAGACAGGAGCCCGCCGTGCTGAGCACGACCGACGATCTTCGTATCCGCGAACTGAAAGAGCTGAGCACGCCGGAAGAGGTGATGCGGGAAGTCCCGCGCACGCTCACCGCGACGCGTGTGGTGATGGCCGCGCGCAACGCCATCCATGCCATCCTGAGCAATCAGGACGACCGCCTTCTGGTCGTCGTCGGCCCCTGCTCGGTGCATGATCCCAAGGCGGCGCTCGACTACGCCGAGCGGCTGGCAAAACTGCGCGAGGATCTCGCCGATCAGCTCGAGATCGTGATGCGGGTTTATTTCGAGAAGCCGCGCACCACGGTCGGCTGGAAGGGCCTGATCAACGATCCCGACCTCGACGGCAGCTTCGACATCAACAAGGGCCTGCGGCTCGCGCGTAACGTGCTCGCGGCGGTGAACAATCTCGGCCTGCCCGCCGGCACAGAATTCCTCGACATGACGACGCCGCAATACATCGCCGACCTCGTCTCCTGGGCCGCGATCGGCGCGCGCACGACCGAGAGCCAGATCCATCGCGAGCTGGCTTCGGGCCTGTCCTGCCCGGTCGGCTTCAAGAACGGCACCGACGGCAATGTGCGGATCGCGGCCGATGCGGTGAAATCAGCCTCGCATCCCCATCATTTTATGGCCGTCACGAAGCTCGGCCGCTCGGCGATCGCCTCGACCGCCGGCAACGGGGACTGCCACATCATCCTGCGCGGCGGAGCTGAGCCGAACTACGACGCGGCAAGCGTTGCGTCGGCCTGCAATGAATTGACCAGATCCGGCGTTGCCCCGCTGGTGATGGTCGATGCGAGCCATGCCAATTCGAGCAAGAAGCCGGAGAACCAGCCGCTGGTGATGGCCGATATCGCCCGCCAGGTATCGGGCGGCGAGAGCCGCATCATGGGCGTGATGATCGAGAGCAATCTCGTCGCCGGCCGCCAGGATGTCGTGCCGGGCAAGCCGCTCACCTATGGGCAGAGCATCACGGACGGCTGCATTGATTGGGCAACGACGGCGAAAACGCTCGAGCAGCTCGCCGACGCGGTCGAAATCCGCCGCAACATCCAGCGCGCCGGACTGCATGAGAGGTCGGCCTGACGGATGACGATTAGGATGGCTCGTTCCTCACCTCTCCCCGACGGGGAGAGGTGAAAGCCTCAGCAGCCGCGGCAGATGCTCTTGATCTTCTTGTCGAGCGCCTGGTTTTCTTTGCTGAGCGGATCGTTCGCATCGCTCAGATTCTTTTCACTAGGTACATCGCTGGCACGCGGCTGGCGATGGCCGACCGGCGCCGGCAACACCGATCCGGACGATGCGCCGCTCGATGTCGATCCTTTCGAGCCGCCGGTCTGTGCCACGGCCGCGCCGCCAAGCAAGACCACGAGCGATACTGCCAGCATGATCTTCGTCATGTCCATTTCTCCATTCTCAAACCAGCGTCCACTCATGCCTCGGGCGGATAGAGATGAACGTCGCCGCAATAGTCGACGATACGATAGCGCGTTTCCGATTCGGCTTCACTCGTCTCGTTTGCGATATTTGGCACCGCCGACACGTAATTCGGACCCACCGGCGACTTGCCGGCACCGCCGGGAATGTCGATGACATAGTCCGGCTGACACAGACCCGACACCCGTCCGCGCAACTGCCGCATCAAGGCCTGCCCCTGCGCCAACGTCGTTCGCAGATGTGCCGTGCCCGGGGCGAGATCGCCATGATGAAGATAATACGGCTTGATCCGGCATTCGACGAAAGCTCGCATCAAATCCGACAGAGCGGCGATGTTGTCATTGACGCCGCGCAAAAGCACGGATTGGCTCACCAGCGGAATTCCGGCATCGACAAGCCGCGCGCAGGCATCACGCGCGCGTCCCGTCAGTTCGCGCGCGTGGTTGGCGTGTACCGCGACCCAGGTGGCCGCGCCCGCGACCTTCAGGGCCGCAACCATCTCCGCGCTGACGCGCGCGGGTTCGGCCACGGGGATGCGGGTGTGCAGACGGATGATCTTGACGTGATCGATGGCCGCAAGGTCGGCCATGATCTCGCTCATCCGCCGCGGCGACAGCATCAGGGGATCGCCGCCGGTCAGGATCACTTCCCAGATCTCGCCATGCGACCGGATGTAGTCGATCGCGGCACGATAGGCACTGTCCGACAGCGCGTTGTCCTTGCCGGGCCCGACCATCTCGCGGCGGAAGCAGAAGCGGCAATAGACCGCACAGACGTGCACGAGCTTGAACAGCACGCGGTCGGGATAGCGGTGCACGATTCCCGCGACCGGCGAATGCGGGTGATCGCCGATCGGATCGGCATTCTCGCCCGGCTGCGCCTCGAGCTCGGCTGAAACAGGAACGAACTGCCGCGCAATGGGATCGTCGGGATCCGTCGCGTCGATCAACCCGACCAGATCAGGCGTGATCGCCACGGCATAGCGCGCGGCGACGCGTTCGAGCGCCGGCAGCGCCGAGGCGGGTGCCAGGCCCGCGGCCACCAGCTCGGCAGGCTCGCGCAGAGTGCGTGCAAGATTCGTCTTTGTCATCTCTCATCCGCAGGCGGTGTCCACACCACCTGATCAATTCGTGTGGCGCCGCTCGCCAGCATTACCAGCCGATCGAAGCCGAGTGCGACACCGCTCGCCTCCGGCATTGCGGCGACCGCCGCCAGAAAATCCTCGTCGAGTGGATAGGCTTCGCCGTAGCGACGCTGCTTCTCCGTCATGGATTCCGCGAAGCGTTTGCGCTGCTCCCCGGCATCGGTCAGCTCTCCAAAGCCGTTGGCAAGCTCGACGCCGCAGGCATAGACCTCGAAACGTTCGGCGACCCTTGGGTCGTCCGCTTTCACCCGCGCCAGCGCCGCTTCTGGAGATGGGTATTCAAACAGGATGGTCAAACGCCCCTGCCCCAGCTGCGGCTCGACGTGCTCGACCAGGACCTTGCTGAAGATGTCGGACCAGGTGTCGTCCTCGGCAATACGGACCTTCCCGGCTGCCGCATCGGCAAGCGCCGCACGGTTACCCTCGCCGCCCGAGATTGTCGACAGCAAGTCGATGCCGGCAAACCGTGCGAAGGCGGCCGCGACCGTCAGCAGCTCCGGCTCGGCGAAGGGATCGGCGGTTCGGCCGCGGAACGAGAAGGTCCCGATCCCGGTCGCCTGCGCCGCCCGGGCGATCACCACGACGCAATCGGCCATGATGGCATCATAGGGCGCTCCCGCGCGGTACCATTCCAGCATGGTGAACTCGGGCAGATGCAGGTCGCCGCGCTCGCGGTCCCGGAACACCCGTGCGAACTCGAAAATCCGCGTCTCGCCCGCCGCCAGCAGCTTCTTGCAGGCGAATTCGGGCGAGGTGCGCAGGTATCGGCTGGCCCGGCTGCCGTCGGGCCGCATGATCTCGGTCCGGGGGGCGTGCAGATGGGTCTCGTTGCCCGGAGAGACCTGGAGAACGGAGGTTTCGACCTCCACAAACCCCTGTTCGGCGAAAAACCCCCGCAAAGCTCCGGTCACGGCGCCCCTGGCCCGGAGGAACGGCTGCCGGTCGAGGTGACGGGCGGGCGACCAAAACGGCGACATCGGCTTGTCCCCAGCCATCAACCGGCCGTCCCGGCCGGCAGCAAAATGCTGGCATCCAACGGCAAAATCAGTATGTTGCGGCCCGAAACGGGTGCCGAGGTCCGATTTGAGGCCCCAAGTCCCCCAGCAATTCGACCACGTCCTGGCTGGTGCCGGGCCAAGCAAGCAGGAAATACAGCTTTGAGAGTCATCGCCAGTTCTATTCGCAAGGGCAACGTGATCGAGCAAGACGGCAAGCTCTATGTCGTCGTGAGCGCCGAGAACATCCATCCCGGCAAGGGAACCCCGGTCAGCCAGATCGAAATGCGCCGAATCTCGGACGGGGTAAAGATCTCGGAACGCTACAAGACCACCGACCAGGTCGAAAAGGCCACGATCGAAGAGCGCAACTACACCTTCCTTTACGAAGATGGCGACGGCTACCACTTCATGAACCCCGAGACCTACGACCAGGTTCAGGTCTCCAAGGACGTCGTCGGCGACGCGGCTGCGTATCTTCAGCCGGACATGACCGTCAAACTGTCGATGCATGACACCAATCCGGTGTCGATCGCACTGCCGCAGCGTGTGACGCTGGAAGTGGTGGAGACCGAGCCGGTGACCAAGGGCCAGACCGCCTCCTCCTCCTACAAGCCCGCGGTGCTGTCCAACGGCGTGCGCACCACTGTGCCGCCGCACATCTCGGTCGGCACGCGCATTGTGGTGATGACCGAAGACGGCTCCTACTCCGAGCGTGCCAAGGACTAAGCGAGCCATCGAGGATCGGAACAGGTACCGCCGGGGGGCGAGGCAGTGGGCAGGAAGGGTCTCCGCTACGTCTCGCTTCTCCTGGCGTTGCCGTCGCTCCTCGTTGCTGCACCGCTCGCGGCGGATGAATTCCGCAGCCCCTCGCTGACGGCGCTGCGCATCGAGTGGCGCGCGGCGCTCGACCAGATGCGCAGCGAGATCAACAGCCGTCCCCAGATTGCGGGCGACTTCATCTTCGCACCGCGCCGTTCGGTGCCGCGCTACGATCCGCGCGCGATGCCGGCACTGGTGCAGCTCAACGCGATCTCCTCTCGCTTCTTCACCGGCATTACCCGAAGTCCCGTCCCCGTGCTGCTGCCGTTCGACGCCGCCGCGTATCTCGATGCGCAGCGCAGCGGCGCGCCGGCGACGCTCGCGCTGTCGCGCTACCAGGCCGACTTCAATCCCGTCGACATGTTCGATGCCGGTCCTGCCGGCTACAGCGCGACCTTCTCGCTCGAGCCCGGCGCCGGTGACGGCATGCCGAGCCGGGTGTACGCAAAGCCTGTCGAGGTGCAGATCACGGGCTCGGCGCTGGTCTACGACATCGCCGATCCGGCCGGGGGCAAGGGCGAGCCAGTCAAGCCGCTCGCCGCAACCTACCCGGATCTGCGCAGGTTCATCCGGGAAGGCTATGTGCGCTATGCCTTCACCCGCTTCGGCGCCGCCTATGTGGTCTCGATCCAGTGCCTCGACAGTGTCGCGAGGCCACGGCGGCTCGCCTGCAAGGAGGCCTATCCGGTCGCCGAGCGCTTCCTGAAGGCACTGCGCGTCGCAGGCGGCCAGCGCATGCGGCCCCTGGCGGACGTTGCGTCCAACATCATCGACCGCCCCGCGGTGCGTTCACCGGATTTCAGCTACCGGCCGAGCGGCGACATCATTCCGAACACCGGCTACCGCAAGCAGGGCGGCCATCCCGACGCCATGGCCTATGCCCAGATCCGCTTTCCCTTGGAGAAGGCGCCCGCCTTCGTGCGTTCGCAATCCTTCGGCAAGCGCGACAAGAGCGAGGGGCCGACCGCCTATCCCTGGCGCGACAATTTCTGCGAGTCGCGCAGCTTCGAGGTATGGCAATGCGGCGGGGGTTACGGCCACCAGGGCGAGGACATCCGCGCCGCCGACTGCCCGCCGCCCGGTGAAGGCCGCGAGCCCTGCGATCCCAAGCGGCGCGGCGTCGTCGCCGTGCGTGACGCAATCGTCATCCGTGGAGCCAAGGATCAGGCCGCGACGCTTCAGGTCAATAGCCGAACCGAGCACATCCGTTTCCGCTACATGCACATGAACCCGCATGCGATGAACGCCGATGGCGTGCTCAACGGCCGCATCGTCACCGAAGGCGAGAAGATCGGCATGATCTCGAACTATCTCGACCGTCCCGCCGGCACCTCGATGCACCTGCATTTCGACGTCCAGGTGTTCACCCGCGACGGCTGGATCTGGGTCAGCCCCTACGTGACGCTGGTCTCGGCCTATGAACGGCTCATCCGCGCGCGCGGCCGCGAGATCGGCCCGGAGATCGCGGTCACGGCGCAGCCGGTGGCCCATGCGCTGCCGGAAGACGTGCTCAAGCCTGACTTACGCGAGGGAGCAGGCGGCGAGGAGAACTGAGAGCGTACTCGTTCGTTGCCGGAGCGGGCAGGACGCATCTGGTCGCGCTCTCCCCCCGCTCGAACGAAGAAGGATGGGTTGATGAGTGTCGGACTGATCGGTCTTCTCGACGACATCGCGGGGATCGCAAAGGTGGCTGCAGCCTCGCTCGACGATGTCGCCAGCCAGGCAGCCAAGGCAGGCACGAAGGCGGCCGGCGTGGTCATCGACGATGCGGCGGTCACGCCGAACTACGTCATCGGTTTCGCTTCGAAACGCGAACTGCCGATCGTCGGCAAGATCGCGGTCGGATCGCTACGCAACAAACTGCTGATCTTGCTGCCGATTGCCCTGCTGCTCGGCTATTTCCTTCCCGCTGCGGTCACGCCGCTGCTGATGCTGGGCGGCGCTTTTCTCTGCTATGAGGGCGCCGAAAAGGTACTCGAAGCCGTGATGCCGCATCATGCGCACCAGCACGAAGCTCAGCTCGAGCCGATTGCGTTGAATGCACAGTCGGTCGAGGACGAGAAGGTCGCTGGCGCCATCAAGACGGATTTCATCCTGTCGGCGGAGATCATGGCGATCACGCTGGCGGCTATCCCTGCGGGCAGCATCTGGACGCAGGCGCTGGTGCTGGCGCTGGTCGGCCTCTTCATCACCGTTGGCGTCTATGGCGTGGTCGCCCTGATCGTGAAAGCGGACGATGCCGGCCTCGCCCTCGCGCGCTACGACGGCGCCTCACTCGCCGGCGGCGCGATCCGCTTGCTTGGACGCGCGCTCGTCCGCGGCATGCCCGCTTTCCTGGCGGTGCTGAGCACGATCGGCACCGCCGCCATGATCTGGGTCGGCGGCGGCATCATCCTGCACGGCATCGAGAAGTACGGCCCACCCGCGATCGGCCACACGGTCCATGCCATAACCGAGGCTGCCGCACATCTCGTTCCATCCGTTGCCGGCATCGTCGAATGGTCGGTCGAGGCAGCCATCTCGGGCGCGCTTGGACTGCTCGTCGGCGCGGTTGCGATTCCGGTCGTCCAATACGGACTCGCGCCGGTCTGGAAGCGTTTGAGGCGACCGCGGTCGGCCTGAGCGCGGCCGTCGCGTGCAGCCTATTCCAGGAACGTCGTCAGCTGCGCGCCCTCATCCGCCACGAACACCGCGATCAATTCCGCCGGCTCGGTCATGCTGGCATTGGCCGAGATCAGGTGCGTCGAGCCCGGCGGTTCGAAGAAGGACTGGCCGACGCCGAACGTCTCGACCGGGCCGCCGCCGAGCTGCGAGCGGATCTCGCCCTTGGTGATGTAGGCGGTGACGGAGCCGGAGTGACGATGCGGCCGCGAAAACCCGCCTGGACCATAGGACACGCGCACGATGGTCACGCGCTTGCCGGGCACGTTCGGAAGCGCGTAGGAGCCGATCGGCTCGACCTTGTCGAGCGGCGAGCCCTCCGCTGCCGTCGCGCAGAGCGGCGCGAGGACGCTGGACACGCTGTCGATCGTCACCGGCAGAGCTTTGCCGATCGCCAGCGCGCAAACAAGTCCTGCGACGACGGCGAACGCCGCCGAACGTGACGGCGCCGGACACTGCACCACAGAAAGGCTCATGGCTGTCATCGTGATTTTCCCCTCTCTTCGTCAGGACGAAGCTGCAACGGCAGTCGCCGGCCGTCGTGCCGGCGTCCAGCGAAACGCCGCGCCAAACCGGTTCCAGACGTTGATCGAGGCGACCGCCGAGGTCAGGTATGTCAGTTCAGTCTCGGAGAATTCGCCGGACGCTTCCGCGTAGACCTCCTCGCTGACGCCGTCGGGCAGGCAGGTCAGCGCCTCGGCCCAGGCGAGCGCTGCCCGCTCGCGCGGCGAAAAGATCGGCGCCTCGCGCCAGACCGCGATCAGATGGAGCTTGTCGAGGGGGACGCCGATCCGCTCTGACAGCAGGACGTGGTGCTGCACGCAGAACGCGCAGCCGTTGATCTGCGAGGCGCGCAGCTTGACCAGCTCGAGAAGCTGCTTGTCGAGGCCGGCCTTGGCCGCAAGCTGGCCCAGCGCCAGCACCAGATCAAACGCATCGGGCGCGATCCGCTTGAAATCTTCGTATTCGCTGCGGGCGTGTGCCATTGCCATTCACCTCGGCTTACTATAAGAGCTCAGATATCTTATAAGAGCTCTTATATGTCGCGCAAGACGAATGTCACGAAATCGCAATCGGGACGCAAGGCCGTTGCGGCCGCGGTGCATGTCCCCGCAGCGGGCCAAGGCAAGCGCGGCGAGCAAGGCTATCTCGGCTATCTGCTGCGCCAGGCTCACGCCGCGGTTCGCCTGACGATGGAGCGCACGCTCGCCGATCTCGGCGTGACCTCGCCGCAATTCGCGGTGCTGACGATGCTGAATGCCTATCCGGGCTTGTCGGGGGCCGATGTCGCCCGCCTCACCTTCCTGACACCCCAGACCGTCGGCGTCATCATTCGCAATCTCGAGCGCGACGGCGCGATTGCGATGACGCCTCATCCCGTTCACGGCCGCATCCAGCAATGGACGCTGACGGCGCGCGGCGCGACGCTTCTGAAGGCGTGCCGGCAGCGCGTGCTCGAACTGGAGAAGCGGCTCGCTCGCAATCTGGATCCAAAGGCGGAAACCACGATCCGGCGTTGGCTCGCCGGACTCGCGGCTGACCTTCAGGAGGACTAGGCGACCGGCATTCGCCGGCTGTCACGGCTGCTAACCGCCTTTCAAGGCGTTCCTGACCGCGCCGTCCGGCCAGCTCTCGTCGGCCGCGATCACCCGCACGCGGGTCCGGTCGGCGGGATTGACCAGCACGTGCGAATGCACCCGCTCACCGCTCGGCTCGAGGTGCAGATCGGTTTCGGGCTTCCAGCTCAGCGTCGTCGCGAGGTCGCCGGGAAAGATCTTCCATTGGGATCCGTCGTCAAGTTCGACGATATGGCTTTCGGCATGTGCGCGTATCTTCATTCCACCCCGATGTTTCGATGAACAGGAGGGACGGCCCGACCACGGCCGGCTCTTCTCCTCGTCCTGGTGTGGAGGGAATGCGGGAGTGCGGCACTTGTTCCGGTGGGAACGACCCACGGGATCGGGCCGCGTTGACGCACTTGGCCGTTTCGGAACCGACTCACGCTGGCCATGTTTCCGGCTAGAATGCGCCCATGAAGCACACTGATTCCTCGCCCCGTCACACACGGCGCGCCCTGCTCCAGTCGACGCTCGGTGCAGCCGCCTTGCTTGCGCTTCCCACCCGTGCGCTCGCCGCGCCTCCCCGCTTCGACGAATGGCGCGAGAACTTTCGTGCGCGCGCAATGGCAAAGGGCATTTCCGCCGCGACATGGCAGCGCGCGATGGGACGGGTCGAACCCGACATGAGCGTATTCGCGCAGATGCGCAACCAGCCCGAATTCCGCGAGCAGGTCTGGCAGTACATCAACCGCCGCGTCTCGGACTGGCGCATCATCAACGGCAAGATCGCGCTGAAGAACAACGAGGCGCTGCTCGCCCGCATCGAGCGCGATTTCGGGGTCGAGCGCGGCACGCTGCTGGCCCTATGGGGCGTCGAGTCCGCCTATGGCGATCCCTTGGTGCAGCAGAACCACATGAGGCCGGTGTTTCCCTCGCTCGCCGCGCTCGCCTGGAACGAGCCGCGCCGCAAGGCCTATTGGGAGACCGAGCTAATCAATGCACTGCGCATCGTCGACAAGGGCTGGTCCACGCCCGAGGACATGCGCGGATCATGGGCCGGCGCGATGGGCCATTCGCAATGGATGCCGGAGGTCTGGCTCAATGTCGGCATCGACTATGACGGCGACGGCAAGGTCTCGCCCTTCGGCAAGCCCGACGATGCGCTGGGCTCGACCGCGAAATATCTCGTCAATCGCGGCAAGTGGCACCGCGGCGAGCACTGGGGCTACGAGGTGCGCGCGCCCGCCAACATGAGCGGCAGCCGGACCTATGCGGCCTGGCAGGCGGCCGGCGTCACCCGGGCCGACGGCCAGCCGTTCCCGCAAGCCTCCGCATCCGCGCAGATGTGGACGCCGGTTGCGGGCGGGCCGACCTTCCTGCTCGGGCCGAACTTCTACTCGGTGAAGAGCTACAACCCTTCCATGAACTACGCGCTTGCGATCTGCCATCTCGGGGATCGTTGCCTGGGAGCCCCGCCTTTCATCCAGCCCTTCCCGGGCTCCGAGCGTGCGTTGACGCTCGCCGAGGTGCAGGAGATGCAGACGCGCCTGACCAAGGCCGGCTTCGACACCGGCGGCACCGACGGCCGCGTCGGCAACGACACCATGAAGGCGGTCAAGGAGTTTCAGCAGAAGGTCGGGATCGTTCCCGCCGATGGCTACGGCGGACTCAAAGTGCTGGCCAAGCTGCGGCAAACCAACTAGCGCGGCTGGAAGCGCCAGCGCTGGCGCCTCCCTGCAGCTGCAGCCGACCCTCAAGCCGCGTTTCGCTGTTCTGTCAGCTTCAGCAGCTCGTCGACAAGGTCATCCACGGCACGCTCGGCGGCGGCAATCGACGCCTGCAACCGATCGTCGGCGAATTCGTCGTACTCGACTGCGACGCTGTGCAACGCCGTGATCCCCATGAATGCAAACACGTCCCGGACGGCTCCTTCGACATGATTGACGGCGGCCATACGTCCGCCCGGATCGTACCCGTAGTCTCCGCGCGAACCGACCAGGACAAGACGCTTGTCCAGGCCCGCAAGCAGCGGCGAATATGGATCGTCCGGACATGATCGGTCGAAGCCGAACGTGCGTCCGACCCGAACGACGTTGTCTATGTAGGCCTTGAACTGCGCTGGCACACCGAAGTTGTACATTGGCACGCCCGCGACGATCAGATCAGCTGAGATCAGCTCGTCGACCAGCGCATCGCTTTCCGCCAAAGCCTCTCTCATCCATGGCTCGCGCCGATCGGGCTTCGCGAAGGCCGCCTTGACCCAGTCGTCCGTCACCGGCCTCGGTGCGAAGCGACCGAGGTCGCGGCTGACGACGCGATCCCCCGGCCGCGACTGCAGCCATCGTTGGACGAAACGCCGAGTGAGACGCCTGGTATGCGAACCACGCGGATTTGCATCTGAAGGCTCTAACCGCGCGCTTGAATCGATCTGTAGCAGTTGCATTGCAGAACTCCTCTCATCTGTTTGCCCAATAGATCGGCTCAGGCCCCGTCGTTGACAAACGAAAGTTGCTCAGCTTATGCATGAACTGCATTCATCCACGAGTTCGCGATGAGAAGGCTTCCTCCGCTGGCGGGATTGCGTGCATTTGAAGCGGCGGCACGTCACCTCAGCTTCAAGCGCGCCGCCGATGAGCTCCACGTCACGCCGACCGCGATCAGCCATCAGGTGCGGCAGCTGGAGCAGACCGTCGGGGTCAGGCTGTTCGAGCGCCGGACGCGGCAGGTTCTGCTCACCGCGGAAGGTCAGGTCCTGTTTCCGGTCCTGCGCGACGGCTTTGATGCGTTTGCGCGTGTTCTGGAGGGATTGAGCCGGAAGCGGCGCCGGGCGGTGGTCACACTTTCGGCGACGCCGGCTTTCACAGCCAAATGGCTGGTGCCGCGTCTTCCTGGGCTCCGAAAGAGCAGAGCCGACATTGATCTCACGTTGCTGGCGAGCTTGGAGGTGGTCGATCTCAAATCGACCGCGGACCTCGCACTTCGCTACGGTTCCGGTCCCTATCCCGATCTGATTTCCGAGCCGCTCACGGTCGATCGTTTCGCGCCGGTGGTCAGTCCGCGCTTGGGCATCCGAAGACCGAGCGACCTGCGCTCAGCAACGCTGCTACATTTCGACTGGCACCGTCGTGATGCCCGAAATCCGACCTGGCGGCGCTGGCTCAAGACGGCCGGCATTAACGACGTTGATGCGCGCGCCGGCGTGCGTTTCAACGATGAAACCCATGCCATCCAGGCAACCGTCGCCGGCGCTGGTGTCGCGTTGCACAGTCTTGTGCTCGTCGCCGACGAACTTTCGCAGGGAACGCTGGTCGCACCATTCGGGCCGGAGTTGGAAGGCTTTTCGCTGCACTTGGTCCGCAGCCGCGACCGGCCGCTCACCGAGCCGGTCGAGGCTGTACGACACTGGCTGAAGTCGGAGTTCGACGCGGCCCGCTGATACGCAGCGCAGCTCAAGCGCGCCCCGGAATGACAGTCTGCCTCAGTGCCGATATTGCGGCTCCTCCGCATCAAGCTGCCGCCGAATCGCGGCGAGATGAAGCCGCGCGGATTCGGAATCGCCTTCGCGCATCTGCCTGTAGGTCTCGGCCGCAACGGCGGGATCGACCGGCAGCACCTTCCGCCCCGTCGACATCGCCAGCACCTGCACCTCGGCGGCGCGCTCGAGATAATAGAGATCGTCCCAGGCTTCCGCGATGGTCGGCGCCAGCACCATCACGCCGTGATGCTTCATGAAGACGATATCGGCGTCACCGACGGCGGAGGCGATACGCGCGCCTTCGCGGCTGTCGAGCGCGAGGCCGTTGTAGTCGCGGTCGACCGCGGTGCGGCCGTAGAATTTCAGCGCGGTCTGGCCGGCCCAGATCAGGGGATCGCCCTCGGTCATCGACAGCGCCGTCGCATAGGGCATGTGGGTGTGGAAGGCGACCTTGGCGCGCGGCAGCAGCCTGTGCATCTCGGCGTGGATGTAGAACGCGGTCGCCTCGGGCACGCCCTCGCCGTCGAGCACATTGCCGTGGAAGTCGCAGATCAAGAGCTTCGAGGCGGTCAGCTCGCGGAAGGCGTAGCCGTAGGGATTGACGAGGAACAGGTCGTCATGGCCGGGCACGACCGCCGAGAAGTGGTTGCAGATGCCCTCCTCGAAGCCGTTGCGCGCGGCCATGCGGAAGCAGGCGGCGAGATCCTCGCGCGCGGCGCGGATCGCGTCGGTGGCGAGATCCGGCCGGTTCGAGCGGAATGTCGCGGGCGCGGGTGAGGACGCGTGAAGGCTATGCGCCATGGCGAGGAGTACCTCTGTCGGTTGGCTGTTGCCCATCTTGTACAGGGGCTGCGCCAGCGCGTCAGCCCCTGCGGCCGCCACCCTGCCCTGCGCAGCTCAAGCGCGCCGCGGCACTGCGCCGGCGTTCATGCCGCCGTCGATGACCAGCTCGCTGCCGGTGACGTAGCGCGAGGCATCGGAGGCGAGATACAGCACGCCCGAGGCGATCTCCGCGGCCTGGCCGGCGCGGCCAAGCGGCGTGACGACGCGGGCGCGCTCCTCCGGATCGATTGGGGCATTCTGACCGGCGCCGGCCGCCCCCGTCGGGATCTTGCCCCAGATCGGGGTGTCGATGATGCCGGGGTGAACCGAGTTGACCCGGATGCCGTCGGCCGCCGCCGCACACTCCATCGCGATGGATTTGGCGAACAGCCGCACGCCGCCCTTGGTGGCCGAATAGGCCGACAATCCGGGCGAGCCGCGCAGGCCCGCCAGTGAGGACATCATGATGATCGAGCCGCCGCCGGTCTTGCGCATCAGGGGCAGGCAGTGCTTGACCGACAGAAACACGCCATCGAGATTGATCGCATTCTGCTTGCGCCAATCAGCGAGCGTCATGTCGACGATCGATGGCACGGCAATGCCGATGCCGGCATTGGAGACGAGTACGTCGAGGCGGCCGAAGCGTTTTGCGACCTCGGCGACGATCTCGATCCAGCGCTCTTCGCTGGTGACGTCCTGCTCCAGGAATACCGCCTTGCCGCCGTCCCTCGTGATGCGTTTGACGAGCTCGGTGCCTCTCAGCTCGTCGATGTCGGTCGCGATGACCGTAGCGCCTTCGCGCGCGAACAGCTCGACCGTCGCCTCGCCGATGCCGGAAGCGCCGCCCGTCACCAGCGCGACCTTGCCCTCAACCTGCCCTGCCATGCTCACTCCCTTTTTTGTTGTTTGGGCCCGTTGTCTTTGCGCATGATCTTTGTCGGAAAACCACTTCGCACTTTTCCGGATCATGCGTCATCTAATCACGGCTGGCCCCTGGTCCGGTAGCGCGATGTCGACGACGCGGAATTGCACGCGCTCGGCGCCCTGGTAGCGATCGACCGAGAGTGAGCCCGCGACATGCATCTGCTGGCCGCGATTGGCGAGCAGCGCATTGCCGAGCTTCTGGCCGATCGAACGGAACGCGATGCCGTTGACGATGGCGCCGTCACCCGCCTTGAAGCGCAGGCGCAGATGTGCCTGCCCGACCTCGTCGGCAAACACGAGCTGATGCGCCGGCAGCGCCAGCACCGGCTCCGGATTGCCGCTGCCGAACGGACCGGCGCGGTTGAGCGTCGTCGCCAGCTCCGGCGTCACCGCACGGGCGGTGACCGCGCCGTCAATATAGAGCTCGTTGACGTGGCGCGCCTCGGCGACGTCGCGCGCCAGCGCGGTCTCGATATGGGCGCGGAATTCGGCGAGCTTCTCCTTGCGCAGCGTCACGCCTGCGGCCATCGCGTGGCCGCCGCCCTTGAGCAGAAGGCCGTCGGCGACCGCCTGCCGCACTGCCTTGCCGAGATCGACGCCGGCGATCGAGCGGCCCGAGCCGGTGCCGATCCCGCCCGGCTCCAGCGCAATGGCAAAGGCGGGCCGCGAGAACTTCTCCTTCAGGCGGGAGGCGACGAGGCCGACCACGCCGGGATGCCAGCCTTCCGAGGCCGTGACGATCACGGCGAGCTTGTCCTCCAGCCCGATCGAGGCCAGCGCCTCGGCTTCGGCCTGGGCCTCCGCCGCCTGCTCGATGACACGACGTTCGCTGTTGAGACGGTCGAGCTCGGCCGCGATCCGCGCCGCCTCGACGCTGTCGCCTTCGAGCAGCAGCCGCACGCCGAGATCGGCGCGGCCGATACGGCCGCCGGCGTTGACGCGAGGCCCCAGCATGAAACCGAGATGCCAGGCCTCCGGCGGGCCGTTGAGCCGCGCCACGTCCATCAGCGCGGTGTGGCCGACATGGTCGCGCCGACGCATCGCGATCAGCCCCTTGGCGACGAAGGCGCGGTTGAGACCGATCAGCGGCGCGACGTCGGCGACGGTGCCGAGCGCGACGTGATGCAGCATGCCCAGGAGATCGGGCTCCGGCATTTCGCTGGTCCAGAAGCCACGCTGCCGCAGCTCGCGATTGACCGCGACCAGCGTCACCAGCACGAGGCCGACGGCGGCGAGATGACCGAGGCCGGAGAGATCGTCGAGCCGGTTCGGATTGACCAGCGCATCCACCACCGGCAGCTCCGTGCCAGCCTGGTGATGATCAATCACGACCACGGACATGCCGAGCCGCTTCGCCTCGGCGAGCGGCTCGATGCTGGTGGTGCCGCAATCGACCGTGATCAGCAGCGTCGCGCCCTTCGCCGCCAGCGCACGCACCGCTTCCGTGTTGGGGCCGTAGCCCTCGAAAATCCGGTCGGGAATATGGATCAGCGGATCGAGCCCGCAATGCCTGAGATGCCAGGCCAGCAGCGCCGCCGAGGTCGCGCCGTCGACGTCGTAGTCTCCGAAGATCGCGACCCTCTCGCCCCTGGTCGCGGCATCCGCGATGCGCTTGGCGGCGGCCTCCATTTCCGTCACCGTGAACGGGTCCGGCAGCAGCTTTCGGATGGTCGGATCGAGGAAGTCGGCGACGGCGTCGATGTCGACACCGCGGCCGGCCAGCACCCGCGCCAGCAGTTCCGGCAACTGGTGCCGCTGCACGATGGCGAGCGCCTGGGCTGCCCCGCGGGCATCAAGCCGGTCGCGCCACAGCTTGTCGGTGAGCGAGCGCGCCACGCCCAGGAAGGCCTGGGGCGCTTCGACGGGGAGCGCGGATGCGGGAGGAGCCATATTGCGTTCAGTCCCTACGACGAGGGTAGCACATTGGGCAATCGCCCGGTGCCTCGGCCGGGCGGTTTTGCACAACGGAGCCATGGTCCCTTTCCGCATTCAAGGGAGAGCTGAAAAGGCTCTCATTTTGGCCTCTTCGAACGCGCTGTTGTCCCTCGGCGACATCCGCCGATAGCAACAGAGGCAACCTGTGCAGGTCGAGGTGCTGAACGTTGGCATCGCAAGGGACGCCGTCTCGCGGTTTGCCGCGCCGTTCTGGGCAGTGCTCAGTCTCAACATCATTGCGCGCGGCCAGGCCCTGTTTGCGCCGATGTACTCCATTGACAGTTATGACGTCGCGCGGAAGTCATTCAGCGGCGAAATCGCCTATTCGCTCAGTGACGGGCGTTTCGTTCGCGCAGCTTTGTGGTGGCTGCAGGCGCAGATCGGATTCCTGCCGATCGAATCAATGTCCGCATCGATGTGCCTGTCGATACCGCTCTTCATCATCGCCGGATTCATCTTCGCGACCGCGATCATCGATGACATCAGGCAGCAAGAGGCATTCGCATTTGCGGCGCTATTCACCCTGCATCCGTTCGCGACCGAGTATTTTTACTACGGTGAGGTCACCTTGGCGACGGTGCTGGCGGTCGTCTTCGCGGCACTGGCCGTGTGGAGTGCCTATCGTGCGCCGTCATCGTGGCTCTGGCGTTCCGTCACTGTCGGAGCCGTCGTCCTTGCTTTGGGGAACTATCAGGTTGTGATCGGCCACATTGCGGCAGGCGGCCTCTTCGTTCTGGTGGCCGACCTCTGCATTTGCGGCAATGCCTCGTGGTCCACCCTTTCCGTTCTGCTCCGCCGTTTCCTCGGCCGCACCGCTGTCCTGCTGGCCGGCCTTGCCGTTTACGCCCTGTGCCTGCTGTCGACCAAATATCTATTCCCCGCGATAGCCTCAGGGAGAGCCTTTCGCGCCAGCTCACCAGACTTCTTCGAGAAGCTTCAGACGCTCGGCGCCGCGATGCGGCTTTCCTTTTTGCCGTCGCAGGATATCGCCCCCGCAACGTCGATCGCGACAAATATTGCGGCCGTGCTCTGCGTCGTCCTCCTGCTGTGGACGACCCTGCAACGGCGGGACAGTATCGCAGCACTCGTTACCGCATCGGCCGTCGTGGCCGCGATGGGATGCGCGCTGATTGCTCCACTCATCGGCGATATCCGCTGGCTGGCGCCGCGACTGCTATCGCCGATCGCGTTATGCATTGCGGCAGTCGGCGTGATCGGCTTTCGATCCGCCTCCGCCAAACTGAACCTTACTCTCGTTGCCGCATTCGCCATCGTCGTCGCGGGTTACATTGGTGCCGACGCCTCGATCCTGTTCGACCAGCGGCGCATGAACTTGTGGGACCATCAGGAAGCAAACCGCATCATCGCGCGACTTGAAACCGATCCCGCCTTTGGCGAGGCGACATCGCTGGCTGTCGTCGGCCGCCGCAAGGCGCATCCCCTCGCGCTTGCGACATCGTCCATCGACATGAATACATCCGGCCTCGGTTCGCCCTGGTCCAAGCTGGGGCTGTTCGAGCAAGCGACCGGCTACAGATTCGCCGCCCCGACGGACGCGCAATGGCAGGCCGCGATCGAATATTGCGGACATGGGACGATCTGGCCGCTGCCCGGCTCGGTCGGCTTGGTCCATGAGCTGGCCGTTGTCTGCCTCCCCCAACGCTGACCTTACGAAACGGAGGATAGCCGGCCCCGAATGACTATTATTTAGGCATCCCGCCAAACAGCAAATTAAGCAGGCGTTAGTCGGAATCCTCGAAAAAGAATCGTATTCGATCTGTAAGTCGTTGTTCCCCGTTCATTGCAGATCAGGCCTCATTGCCAAGGGAAGTTCCCGATGTCTGCTGCGCTGGGTCTGAAAGCCAAGCCGATCGCCACCGAACCCGCGGACGATGATTCCGACATCTCCGCGCTGATCAACCGCCTCACCGCGGAGGTCAACCAGATCGCGGTCGACAAGACCAAGTCGATCCAGCAGATCACCAACCAGATGAAGATGCTGGCGCTGAACGCGCTGATCGAGAGCTCTCGCGCCGGCGCGCAGGGCGCAGGCTTTGCGGTGGTGGCACAGGAGGTGCGCGGCGTCGGCCAGCAGGTCGAGACCATCGCCCGCGAGCTCGAGACCCAATTGACGAAACGCACCGGCGATCTCGTCGCCTCGATCGACCGCATGAGCCAGCGCTCCCGCGGCGAGCGGATGGTCGACCTGTCGCTCAACGCCATCGAGCTGATCGACCGCAATCTCTATGAGCGCACCTGCGACGTGCGCTGGTGGGCGACCGATTCCGCTGTGGTCGATTGCGCGGCCTCGCCCAGCGCCGCGGCCGTCTCCCATGCCTCGCAGCGCCTCGGCGTGATCCTCGGGGCCTACACCGTCTATCTCGATCTCTGGCTCTGCGACCTCGACGGCAACGTCATCGCCAATGGCCGCGCCGACCGCTTCCGCGTCGTCGGCCAGAACGTCGCCCACACCAAATGGTTTCGCGACGCGCGGTCACTGCGCTCCGGGGACGATTATGTCGCCGGCGACGTCGAGAACCAGCCGCTGCTCGGCAATGCGCAGGTCGCGACCTATTGCGCAAGCGTCCGCGCCGGCGGGCAGGCCAATGGCGCGCCGATCGGGGTGCTCGCCATCCATTTCGACTGGGAGCCGCAGGCCCGCGCCATCGTGCAGGGCGTGCGCGTCGGCGACGGCGACAAGGCGCGCGTGCTGCTGGTCGATTCCAATTTCCGCGTGATTGCGGCGTCCGACGGTCAGGGCATCCTCAGCGAACGCATCTCGCTGTCGCTGAACGGCCAGCGCTCCGGATTCTATCAGGAACGCACGGGTACGCTGGTCGCGTTTCATGCCACCCCGGGCTACGAGACCTATCGCGGGCTCGGCTGGTACGGCGTGATCGTCTGCGGGGCGTGAGGCGAGCAGCGGCCGCCCGTCCAATCAAACTGCGAAAACAACCCCATGCACAGTAGCCTGTGGGGTTGTTTTCATTAGCTTTTTTCCAGCGGCCTCTGCATGATCAGCCGGTGCGCCGCGCCATCTCCGCTGCGAGCAGCACCGCGGCGCGGCTGGCGCCGATCGAGGCGATGCCCTGCCCCGCGATGTCGTAGGCGGTGCCGTGCGCGGGCGTGCAGATCGGGAACGGGAAGCCGCCGAGCAAGGTCACGCCGCGATCGAAACCCATCAGCTTCATCGCGATCTGGCCCTGGTCGTGATACATCGTCAGCACGGCATCGAAGGCGCCGGCCTTGGCGCGCAGGAACACGGTGTCGGCGGGAAACGGTCCCTCCGCGGCAATGCCCTCGCGCTGGCTTGCTGCGACCACCGGCGCGATCACGTCGATCTCCTCGCGGCCGAAATTGCCGCCGTCGCCGGCATGGGGATTGAGGCCTGCGACCGCGATGCGCGGCCGCGCAAAGCCGGCGTTGCGCATGCAGGAATCGGTCAGCTCGAGCGCGCGATGGATGCGTTCGCCGGATAGCTTCGCAGCGACGTCCTTGAGCGGGATGTGCGAGGTGACCCGTGCGTTCCAGAGCCGGTCGAGCACGTTGAATTCGCTTGCCGGCGTCTTGAGACCGACGATCTCGGCGGAGAACGCGATCTCGTCGTCATACTCGGCACGGGCAAGGCGCATCGCCTGCTTGTTGAAGGGGGTGAAACAGACCGCGTCGACATGGCCGTCGCGGCCGAGCTCGAGTGCATGCCTGTAATTGGCCAGCGCGAATTTTCCGCCGGCAAGGGTCGCGGTCTTGGGCTCGACCTCCCTGGGGTCGAGGTGACGGAGATCGACGAACAGCGCATCTTCCTGCGCCGCGCGAAGGTCGGCGCCCTGCTCTATCATCTTCAGCTCCGGCTTGACGCCGGCAATGCGCGCGCCTTCGTCGAAGATGCGGCGGTCGCCGATAACGACGAGCCGGCAGCGCGCGCGGATGTCGTGCTGCGCCACGAGCTTGGCCGTCAGCTCCGGGCTGATCCCGGCGGGATCTCCCATGGCCAGCGCAATCAGCGGCTTTGCGGTCATATGATCGCCCTTTCCTGGACTGGCGCATCGGTCGCGGGCGATGCTGGTTTGCGCCACAGCCGCGGCAGCTGCAACAGAAGCGGAAGCAGCAGCAGCGCGATGCCGCCCACGATCAGGCACGTCACCAGCTTGTTCGCAAAGAAAATGCCGAGAGATCCCTTGGAGATCAGCATCGACTGCCGGAACGCGTCCTCGGCCTTGTCACCGATGACGATCGCGAGCACGAGCGGCGCCAGCGGATAGAAGAGCTTCTTGAAGAGGTAGCCGACGACGCCGAAGCCGAGCATCATGACGACGTCGAGATAGGAGTTCGACACCGAATAGGCGCCGACGACGCAGATGATCACGATCAGCGGCGCGATCACCACGAAGGGAATCCGCATCAGGGCGGCGAACACCGGGACGGTCAGCAGCACCAGGGCCACGGCGACGATGTTGCCGACATACATCGAGGCAATCAGGCCCCAGACAAAATCCTTTTGGTCCACGAACAGCATGGGTCCGGGATTGAGGCCCCAGATCATCAGCCCGCCCATCATCACGGCCGCGGTCGCCGAGCCGGGAATGCCGAGCGAGAGCATCGGCAGCAGCGCGCTGGTGCCGGCGGCATGATCGGCCGTCTCCGGCGAGATGATGCCTTCGACCTCGCCCGTGCCGAAATGTCGGCCGCGCCGTGAAAAGCGCCGCGCGATACCGTAGCTCATGAAGGAGGCCGCGGTCGGGCCGCCCGGCGTGATGCCCATCCAGCAGCCGATCGCGGCACTGCGCAACAGGGCAACGCCGTACCGCGGCAGGCGGCCGACGGCGCGGAACACTTCGCGCCAATCGATCTTGGAAGAGACCGCGCGGGCGTGAAACTCCTCCTCGACGGCGACCAGCAGCTCGCCGATGCCGAACAGGCCCATCACCGCGACGACGAAGCTGACGCCCTTGACCAACTCATCCACGCCCATGGTGAGGCGCACGCTGCCGGAGACGGTGTCGATGCCGATGGCGGCGATGGCAAAGCCGATCGCCAGCGCCACGACGGTCTTGATCGGCGCCGCACCGCCCATGCCGACGAAGCTGGCAAAGGCGAGAAAATAGACCGCAAAATACTCGGCCGGCCCGAACGCGAGCGCAGCCTGCGCCACCCAGGAGGCGAGGAAGGTAATCAGGATGACGCCGACCAGCGCGCCGAACGCCGCCGAGCCGAAGGCGGTCGCGAGCGCCGTGGTCGGCCGGCCGTCGCGCGCCATCGGATAGCCGTCGAAGGTGGTCGCCACCGACGACGGCTCGCCCGGAATGTTGAACAGGATGGAGGTCACCGATCCCCCGAACAGTGCGCCCCAATACATGCTGGAGAGCAGGATGATGGCCGAGACCGGTTGCATGCCGAAAGTGAGCGGCAGGAGCAGCGACACGCCGTTCGGCGCGCCCAGCCCCGGCAATACGCCGACGAGAATGCCGAGCAGCACGCCGACCACCATCAGGACCAGATGCGGCACCGTGACCGCGATGGTGAAGCCGTGCAGGAGCTCCTGGAGATTGTCCATACCGCTGCTCCCTCAGAACCCGAGCGCCGAAGCGAGCGCGCCGTGCGGCAGGCTGACCTGGAACATGCGCTCGAACACGAGGTAGAGCGCGAGCGCCGTGGCTCCTGCCATGGCGAGCGCGCGCGGCACCGATTGATGCCGGGGGATCGCCAGCACCGCGAAGACATAGAGAGCGGAGGCGACGTACATCCCGGCGAGCGGGATCGCGGCGACGAAGATCGCAGCCGGCACGAACAGGCCGGCGAGCCGGCGCAGCTCGATCGACGTGATCGCGATGGGAACGTTTGCGAGCGTCGCGGCCGGCACCACGCCTCGCACCAGATTGTAGAGGCTGCCGAGCACGACGATGGTCCCGGTCAGGAACGGGAACGTGCCGGCGTCGACGCCTGCGCTCGACCAGCCAATACCATTGTCGAGGCTGGAGACGACGACGGCCACGCCGAAGCCGCCGGTGAGGACGGCTGTCGCAAGTTCGAGCGCGCGGCGAGAGATCATGGCGTAATGCCCTACTTGACCAGCCAGCCCTGCTCGCCCGCGACCTGCTTGATGTGCTCGAGGTCCTCCTTGATGAATTTTTCGAGCTCGGCACCGGTGAGGAACGTGTCGACCTGGGAGGTCTTCTCGATGTAGTCCTTCCACTCCGGCGTCGCCTGCACCTTCTTCATGAGGTCGACGTAGAACGCGGCCTGTTCCGGCGTGACCTTGCCCGGCAGCCACACCGTGCGCGGCTGCTCGTATTGCTTGATGTCGAGGCCCTGCTCGACGCAGGTCGGAACGTCGCTCCAGCCCTCGGTCGCGGTGACCTTCGGCCCCTGCGGCAGCCGCTTCGGGCTGAAGACGCAGAGCGGGCGCTGCGTGCCGCCGCGCCATTGCCCGAGGCTTTCGCTGGGGTTGTTGACGTGGGAGTCGAGATGTCCGCCGGCGAGCTGCACGGCGGTCTCGGCGCCGCTCTTGAAGGGGACGTAGGTCAGCTTGACCTTGCCGGTCTTCTCGATCATGCGCGTCAGCACCTCGTCGGTGTCCTTCGACTGCGCGCCGCCCATCTTGAATTCGCCCGCTGCGGCCGCCTTCAGATAATCGCCTGCGGTCTTGTACGGCGCGTCCTGCTTGACCCAGAGCAGGAATTCGTCCTGCGCCATCGCCGCGATCGGCGTGAGATCGGTGTAGTTGAAGGCGACCTTGGAGACGAGCGGCTGCTGCCAGGCGTTCGATGTGCCGAAGATGACCTTGTAGGGATCGCCCGCGGAGGCCTTGCCGTAGACATAGCCTTCGGCGCCGCTGCCGCCGCCCTTGTTGACGACGACGATCGGCTGCTCGATCAGCTTGTGCTTGGTGATGATATTCTGCACCGCGCGGGCGAGATTGTCGGTGCCGCCGCCGGGGCCGGCGGTGGCAATGAACTCGATCGGCTTTTGCGGCTGCCAGGCGGCGCGCGCCGGCATGGTGCCGGCGAGCACGACTGCGGCTGCGGCGAGTAGAAATGTTGACGTCCGACCCATGATTTCCTCCAGCTGATTTTTTGTCTTTTGTCGTTGTCGTGTCGACGTCCGGTCAGGCGACGTGTTCCTCGCGTCTTTCCTGGGCCGAGACGATTGCGCCTTCTTTTTCGAGCGCTTCGATTCGTGACTGGTCGAAGCCGTGCTCGGCCAGTACCTCTCGCGTATGTTCACCATAGACCGGCGCGCCTGACCGCACTTTGCCCGGGGTCTCCGAAAACTTGATGGGAAGCCCGATCGTCTTGACGGGACCGAGCGTGGAGTGCTCGACCTCGACGACCATCTCGCGCGCCAGCGTCTGCGGATCGCCGAGGGCCTCCAGCATGTCGTGCACGGGGCCGCACGGCACGCCCTTCTCGTCCAGCGCCGCCAGCCAATGCGCCCGCGATTGGGTACGGAAGCGCTCGCTCAGGACGCCTTCGAGCTCCTTCAGGTTGGCCATGCGATCGGCACCGGTGACGAAGCGCGGATCGTCGGCAAGCTCGCTTGCGCCGAGCGCTTCCAGCATCAACAGCCAATGCTTCTTGTTGGCTCCGCCGACCACGAGCCAGCCGTCCGAGGCTTCGAACGCCTGATACGGCGCGTTGAGCGGATGGGCCGAGCCCATCGCGCGCGGCGCAGTGCCCGCGGCGAGCGCGATGGTCGACTGCCAATAGGTCTGCACCAAGGCGGCTTCATAGAGCGAGGTCTCGACCCATTGGCCTTCACCGGTCTTGAGGCGATGAGTGTAGGCCGCCAGGATGCCCATGCTCGCGAGCAGGCCGGCGGTGATGTCGGACAGCGGCGGGCCGCACTTGACGGGCGGACCGTCGGGCCGCTCGCCGGTGAAGCTCATGATGCCGCTCATGGCTTGGGCGACAAGATCGAATCCCCTGCGGTGCTTGTAGGGGCCGGTGCGGCCGAAGCCCGACAGCGAGCAATAGATCAGCGCCGGGAATTCCGCGTGCAGCGCCTCGTAGCCGAAGCCGAGGCGCTCCATCGCGCCCGGCGCGAAGTTCTCGACCAGCACGTCGGCATCGGCGATCAGCCGGCGCAGCACCTCCTTGCCGCCGTCGGTCTTCAGATCCAGCACGATGCCGCGCTTGTTGCGGTTCATCATCAGGAACGAGGCCGCCTCGTCGCCGATCTTCGGCGGGACCGAATGGCGGGTGTCGTCGCCGTTCGGCCATTTCTCGATCTTGATGACGTCGGCGCCCATGTCGGCGAGCATCAGGGTGCAGGTCGGTCCCGCCATGACGTGAGTGAGATCAATGACCTTGAGGCCGGCCAGCGGTCCCGAACGGCGAGAGGTGGATTGCGAACTTTGCATCGGCGCGTCCTATTGGCCGCGCCATTGCGGCGCGCGCTTGTTGAGGAAAGCATCGAGCCCTTCGCGAAAGTCCTGGCTCGTGTAGCACATCAGGATGAGGTCTTCGCCCTCGTCCTGCGTCAGCCGGCGCTGCAGACGGCCGACAGCCTGCTTGGTCGCGTTCAGCGTCAACGGCGCATGGCTCGCGACGAGCCGGGCGACCTCGTCTGCACGTCGTTCAAGGGCGGCGAGATCGTCGACGACCTCGCCGAGCAGCCCGACGCTTGCGGCCTCCGCGGCGTCGACGAGGCGCGCGGTGAAGATGAGATCCTTGACGCGCGCGGTGCCGATCAGCGCGGTAAGACGGCTGACATTGGACATCGACAGGCAATTGCCGAGCGTCCTGGCGATGGGGAATCCGATCTTCGCAGATTTCGTGCCGATGCGGAGGTCGCAGGCCGCGGCAATGCCCGCCCCGCCGCCGGTACAGAAGCCGTTGATCGCCGCGATCGTCGGCACCCGGCACTGCTCGAGCGTGGTCAGCACGCGGTCGATGCGGTTCTCGTAGTCGATAGCGTCCTGCGGCGACTTGAATTCGCGAAACTGGTTGATGTCGGTGCCCGAGGCGAAGGCCTTGTCGCCGGCGCCGCGCAGCACCAGCACCTTGATGGCATGGTCGCGGTTCGCCTCCTCGCAGATCCCAGCGAGCCGCTCGTACATGGCGAACGTGAAGGCGTTACGGGCCTGCGGGCGGTTGAAGGTGATCCGCCCGATGCCGCCATCGCGCTCGAACACGAGGTCTTCTGCCTCCACTTGCAGGTCCATTTCCTCACACCTTTCTGTTTGTTACATTTTTGAATGCAAAATTTGGGATTTTCAAGCTGGAACTTGGTAATTCTTGCATATAAGTTCGATTTTGCATTCAAATTGAGCTCAGAGCCATGCTTCACGACGAGGTCGTCAACCGCATCCGCGCCATCCTGCTCGACGGCGAGATCCCGCCGGGCGCGCGGATTCCCGAGCGCGAGCTGTGCGAGCGGCTCGAAATTTCGCGCACGCCCTTGCGCGAGGCGCTCAAGGTGCTGGCCGCGGAAGGACTCGTGCAGCTGCTGCCGCATCGCGGCTCGCGCGCCGCAAAGCTGACCGACAAGGACATGCGCGACCTGTTCGAGGTCTGCCAGGGCTTGGAGGCCCTCGCCGGCGAGCTCGCTTGCGAGCGCATCAGCGACGCCGAGATCGACGCGATCGCCGCCGCGCATGCGGACATGGTGCAGCATTATCGCGAGCGCGACCTGATCCAGTACTACCGCGGCAACCGCGCCATCCACGAAGCCATCGTGACCGCAGCAGGAAATCCCGTGCTCGCCGGGCTCTACGCCTCGGTGACGGCGCGGATCCGGCGCGCGCGCTATGTCACGCCGATGACGGCGCAGCGATGGGCGCTCGCCGTGAAGGAGCACGAGGCAATCCTCAACGCGCTTCAGCGCCGCGACGGCGTCGGCCTCGCCCATATCCTGCGGGCGCATCTGCGTCATAAGCGCGAAGAGGTCTTGCAGGCGGGTTTTGCCGAGATGGAAGGAAGTGAGCCCACGTTGCGTATTGCGTGAGTAGCGAGACGCCGGCGGGTGGTCGCGCTGCCCGGAAAACAAGCAACCTTCTGTTGCCCCGCAATCACACCGCCCCGAAATCGTCAGTGAGGTCGGGCGACTAGAAGTGGCGCCGGTGGTCCGCCGGCGGCGAAACAGCTACGTATTTCTCGCTCGGAACATTGGCCACGCATTGCATCGGGGCGCCCTGTGGAATTGGCAAGCCGGAGAACGAGTCTAATCAAGGCGCTGTTGACGAGTACCGCATCGACGGCGGCGCTACCCGCCGTGGCGGCAATTCTGCTCACGGCGATCTCCGGGCAGGCGGTCGCGCAGACCTGGGATGGCGCGTCCAGCAACTGGGGAAATAGCGCACATTGGACGCCGGCTACTGTTCCAAATGCGGTTGACGCTGTTGCGACATTCAACGCGGTAAGCTCAGGCGCCACCGTCTTCGTCTTTTTGGCTGGCGGGCCGTTCACGATCGGCACACTGAACCTGAACGCTTCGGTTACAAACGGCAACTTCGGGTTCACCGGCGGCACGCTGATCATGCAGACCAGTGCGGGCTCGGCTGCGATCAACGTGCAATCGAATCCTCATCCGATCCTGGCCGGCGACATTGCGGCTGGCGGAGTCCTCCAGCTCAATTCCAACACCGTCATCACGACAGCGTCCGCGACCGCGGCGTTCTGGGTTGACAACGGTGGCGTGGTGACCGGTCCGGGCAGCTTGACGGTCGCCGGTTCCGGCACGGTTAAGCTGAATGGTACCAACACCTACGCCGGCGGCACCACGGTCACGAGCGGTACGCTGATCGGCGGTCACGCCACCGCCGGCACGATCGACTCGTTCGGGGCCGGCGACATCACCTTGAGCGGCGGCACGTTGCGCACGGCCGTCACGGGGACGCTAGCGAACAACGTCACTTTTGCGCCCGGTACCACCTCGACGCTGTCGGCCGCATCGGGCACAATTTTGACGACCTCCGGCGAGCTGCTCATGGCGAACGCCCACGCGCAGTTCGGGTCTGCGACGGACACCGGTACGGTGCGATTGCAGGTCGGACCTATGATGTCCGCAGGTATTCTCTCGACGGTTGCCGTCAACGGCGGCACGTTGCAGGCGGTCGATGGTGCCGTGTCGTTTCTTACTGGCAACGCCGGCTCAACGACCGTGGCGGCAGGTGCGACCCTCGATTTCGCCAATGAGGGCGGCGACGTCCGCAACCTGCTTGGCGCCGGAACGGTGAACATGGGCGCCGGGACCATCGTCACCGTCAACGTCGGGGATTTCAGCGGTGTCATCCAGGGCGGCGGGATCCTGAACACCTACGGCGCTGGTGACACCGTGAAGTTGACCGGAGCGAACACCTACACAGGCGGGACCATCATCGACCCCGACCACACCTTGCAGCTCGGCAACGGCGGGACGACGGGTTCGATCGTCGGCAACGTCGTCAACAACGGCACTTTCGCCGTCAATCGCTCGAACGCTATGGCCTTCGGAGGGGTCATCAGCGGCACTGGTCAATTCCAGCAGAATGGCACCGGCATCACGGTGCTCAGTGCGGTTAACACCTATCTCGGGGCAACGACCATCAATGCCGGTAGCCTCGCCGTGGATGGCTCGATTGCGTCGTCGATCCTCACGACCGTGAACGCGAATGGTACGCTGGCCGGCAGCGGAACGGTGGGCGCCACCCAAGTTAACGCGGGCGGAGCATTGACGCCGGGTGGCGTTACGCCGGGAACGTCCATGACCTTGGCCAGTCTCGCGATGCAGTCGGGGGCGACGTATTATGTCTACGCGAATCCCGCGGCCTCGACATTTGCCAACGTCACCGGCAATGCCACCCTTGGCGGTGCCAGCGTCGTCGCGTTCTTTGCAGCCGGTTCCTACGTTGCCAAGCAGTACACGATCCTGAATGCCGGCAGCATCACCGGCACGTTCGACCCAACGGTCGCCAATTCGGGCCTGCCGTCGGGCTTCCATACGTCGTTGAGCTATGACGCCACCCATGCCTACCTCAACCTCGCGCTGAACTTCCTGCCTCCCTCCGGCAGTCTCAACGCCAATCAGCAGAGCGTCGGCAACGCGATCATCAACTATTTCAACACCAACGGCACCATCCCCATCGCGTTTGGCGGCCTGACGCCAACCGGCCTGACCCAGCTCTCCGGCGAGGTCGGCAGCGCGCCGCAGCAGGCGACCTTCAACGCGATGAACCAGTTCATGGGCGTGATGACGGACCCGTTCATCGCGGGCCGCGGCGATCCCGTCAGTACGGGCGGCGTCCCAAATGCCTATGCGGACGAGACCGCCTTGGCGTACGCGCGCAAGCGCAGGCCGGACGACGCATTGGCTGCGATCTACACCAAGGCGCCGGTTGTGCCGTCGTTCGAGCAACGCTGGAGCGTCTGGGCGGCGGGCTTCGGCGGCGCGCAGCAGACCGACGGCAGCACAGTCGTCGGGTCCAACACCACCACCAGCAACCTCTACGGCACCGCCGTCGGTGCGGATTATCGCATCTCGCGGGATACGCTGGTTGGCTTCGCGCTCGCCGGCGGCGGCACCAACTTTACCGTGGCGAACGCGCTCGGCGGCGGCCGGTCCGACCTGTTCCAGGCCGGCGGCTTCTTCCGGCACATCGTCGGCCCTGCCTACATCACCGGTGCGCTGGCCTATGGATGGCAGGACATCACCACAGATCGCACCGTGACGGTTGCCGGCGTCGATCGCCTGCGCGCAGAGTTCAACGCCAACGCCTATTCCGGCCGCCTTGAGGGCGGCTACCGCTTCGTCACGCAGGGCGTCGGCCTTACGCCTTACGCCGCAGCGCAGTTCACGACGTTCGACCTGCCGGCTTACGCCGAACAGGCCATCGTTGGCGGCAACCTGTTCGCGCTGGCCTATGGTGCCAAGAGCGTCACTAACACCCGCACCGAGCTCGGCCTGCGCACCGACAAATCCTTCGCCCAGGCTGACGGGATCGTCACCTTGCGCGGGCGGCTCGCGTGGGCGCACGACTTCAATCCGGACCGCGCCATCGGAGCCACGTTCCAAGCTCTTCCCGGCGCGAGTTTTGTCGTAAACGGTGCGGCGATGGCCTCGGACTCCGCGCTGGTGACGGGATCGGTCGAGAAGAAGTGGCTCACGGGCTGGTCGGCTGCCGGAACGTTCGAGGGTGAGTTCTCGAACGTCACGCGCTCCTATGCCGGCAAGGGCGTGGTCCGATACACCTGGTGATGCCGCGGGCGCACGATCACCAGACACACCAGACACAAAGGTGACACAATCCTTCGGGCGGCCGGAATGGCGTTCGCTTCGGCAAGCGGCACTCATCATCAAAACCAATTCCACTTGCTAGCTCATCTGAACGGGAGCAGCATCCGCCTATCGGCGCGTGCCGAACACAACGCGCGCACAATCGCGTTGTGAAAAACAGAAGCGAGGAAACGCATGACAATCGATGTCTCTCGTCGGTCCCTGCTCGCACTTGGGGCGGGCCTTGGTGCTAGCCTCGGCGCCAGCGCCATGCTCGGCAGCAGCGCGATGGCGCGGGCGCCCAAGCTCGGCACCCAGACGCCCTACTGGCACCGCTTCATTCTCGGCGATGCCGAGGTGACCGTCGTCTCCGATGGCCCGCTGCCGCTCGGCGATCCCTCCGGGACCTTCACCGGCGTTCCCAAGGAGGAGGTCAAGAAGATGCTGGCCGACAATTTTCTGTCGCCGGACAATGTCGTGCTCGAACAGAACTCTCCGATCGTCAACACCGGCGACAAGCTCATCCTGTTCGACACCGGCATGGGCTCATCGAAGATGTTCGGCACCAGCACCGGGCGGCAGCAGAAGAGCATGACGGAGGCCGGGATCAAGCCGGAGGACATCGATGCCGTCGTGTGCTCGCATGCCCATATCGATCATATCGGCGGCATCGTCGACGAGGGCGGCAAGCCGCTGTTCCCCAACGCGCAAGTCTACATCGCCCAGAGCGATTTCGACTTCTGGACCGACGAAGGCAAGCTCGGCAGCGCCGCCAAGGACTTCGTCGTCCACGCCCGCAAGAACCTGCTGCCGGTCCGCGATCGGCTCAAGTTCTTCAAGGACGGCGAGGAATTCCTGCCCGGCGTGCAGGCGATCGCGGCGCCCGGCCACACCGTCGGCCACACCATCTTCATGGTCTCGTCGGCAGGCAAGTCGTTCGCCTTCCTCGGCGATCTCTCGCACCATTCGGTGCTGCTGCTGGAGAAGCCACGGATGGAGTTCTCCTACGATTCCGACCCGAAGCAGGCGGCCGAATCGCGCGTCAAGCTGCTGACGATGCTGGCCGCCAACAAGATCCCGGTGATGTCTTATCATTTCGCCTGGCCAGGCTATGGCCACGTCGCCAAGGCCGGAGATGGTTTCCGCTACTATCCGGAGCCGATGAAGATGACGTTGTAGCCATCAGTTCAGATCCGGGTGGCGCGAGTCGTCCGGATCTGTGCAGTCCCACGCGGCGATCCTTACAGGCATTCGAGGCGGACCCGCAGCTGAGCGTCGCTTTCACGGCCCAATGCAAGCAATGCAGAATACGGATCCCCGGCAATGCCGAGCACGGCGGCGAACGCTGGCTCGGTCTTCGTCCCGCGCGCCCTGTGTCCGGCCACGGCTTTGCCCAGACGCCCGTCGTCGAGCGCGAGCAATCTGCGCTCGATCTCGAAGTGCAGCCAGCCTTCCTGCTGATCGACCGGCCTCGGATCCCCGAACAGCTCGAACGGCCAGCCGCCCCATTGGAAGCGGGCCACCACCGGGCGCCGGCCGGAGCACCATTGGTAGAGCGCAAACCCGTCACAGGAGCGGTACCGTCGCCAGAGCACTTCGGCGAAAGCTACCGCGTCCGGAACGTGGCAGACGACATCGATGTCGCTCGTCGGCGTCGCAAGCCCTAAGGGTAGCGTCCCGACCACGCGTGGATCGAACTCCCGCAGCTCATCGAGCAATCCCGAACTGCCGATCGCCGCTTGGAAGCTATCGATCGTTCCCGGCATCGCCGAAGACCTCGACCAGGCGAAAACGCTCGCACATCAGCATCATGTCGTCGCTATAGCGACCGAGCCGGCCGAAATAAGATTGATGGGCACGGCGCCAATGAGCCAGGCTCCGGTCCCCTTCTCCCTCATCATGTGCAAAGGCTGCATCGACTTCATTGAAGCGCCGATATGTCACCTCGATGGATTCGATGACGCAGCGCGGCTCTCCTCCCCCGTCGAGCACGACCCAGCGCTCACCGGGCGTAGAGGTGTTCGGCTCGTCCTCGGTGCTGCACGTCGCGGTCTTGATGCCCTTGACGACGAGCTCGACCAGTTCGTCGGCCAGCGCAGGACTGTCGCCGAACGCGAAGGTTCGCAGATCTCGATATTGTTCGGGGATCTGCTGGCCCATGCTAGCAGCCGAGCTTGTCGGCGATGCCGCCAAAGTCCTTCGCGACGATGTCCCAATTGCCGGTTGCTTCGAAATCGACCTTCTGATGCGGACCGTATTCGGTCGGCCGCGCCACGAAGGCGGTCTTCAATCCGTTTTTCTGGGCGGCGGCGAGATCGCCATTGTGGGCGGCGACCATCATCACCTCGTCCGGCCTAAGGCAGAGCAGGCGCGCTGCGCCGAGATAGGTCTCCGGATCGGGCTTGTAATGCTCGAACAGCTCGGCCGACATGATGAGGTCCCACGGCAGGCCGGCGAACTTCGCCATGTTGGTGAGCAGCGCGACGTTGCCGTTGGACAGCGGCGAGATCACGAATTTTGATTTCAGACGCCTCAAGCCGGCGACGCTGTCGGGCCAGGGATGCAGGCGGTGCCAGCCCTTGGTGAGGTAATCGAGATCGGCCTCGGTGAGACCCTTGATGGCGAACTGCGCGACCAGCTTCTCCAGCGAGCGGCGGTGCAGATCGTCGAGCATGACATAGCCGCGCTCGGGATGTTTGCGCACGTCATCCATGGAAGCCATGTACATGCCGCGCCAGCCGTCGACGAGCGCGGTCCAATCCGCGCTGATGCCGCGCTGCTTGCTCCACCACATGAAGTCGGTGATCAGGCTGGTGCGCCAGTCCACGACCGTGCCGAACACGTCGAAGACGAGGGCTTTCACGGCGGAGAGATCGGACATGGGCGTTTCCTCCGATTGTTCTTATTGTCATTCCGGGGCGATGCGCAGCATCGAGCCCGGAATCCATTTCGCGTTGGAGTCTGCCGCCCGATGGATTCCGGGCTCTCCGGGCCGAGCGTTTCGCGCGGTCCCGTCGCCTCGGAAGGACGGCAGTTGGTGTTGCCTCGCTCAGTCCAGATGGAACTTCGCCAGTTCGCGGTGTTCGGCCTTGATATAGCGCACCGTGCCGGTGACCGAGCGCATCACCACCGTCTCGGTCTCGATCACGCCGTCCTTGCGGAACTTGACGCCCGAGAGCAGCGAGCCCGTGGTGACGCCGGTGGCGGCGAACAGGCAGTCGCCGCGCGCCATGTCCTCGATGCCGTAGATCATCTTGGGATCGTTGACGCCCATCTTGGCGGCGCGCTCGATTTTCTCGCCGGAATCGAGGATCAGCCGGCACTGCATCTGGCCGCCGATGCATCGCAGCGCCACGGCCGCGAGCACGCCTTCCGGTGCTCCGCCGGTGCCGAGATACATGTCGACGCCGGTGTTGTCGGGGTCGGCGCAGTGGATCACGCCGGCGACGTCGCCGTCGGTGATCAGGCGCACGGCCGCGCCGGTCGAGCGCACGCTCGATATGATGTCGGCATGGCGCGGACGGTCGAGCACGAGAACGGTGATGCCCTCGGGCTTGACGCCCTTGGCCTTGGCGAGGCGACGGACATTGTCGGCGGGCGAGGCATCGAGATCGACGACACCCTTGTCGTAGCCGGGGCCGATCGCGAGCTTCTGCATGTAGACGTCGGGGGCGTGCAGCAGCGTGCCGCCGTCGGCCATCGCCATGGTGGCGATCGAGCCCGGCATGTTCTTGGCGCACAGCGTGGTGCCTTCGAGCGGATCGACCGCGATATCGACCTCGGGACCTGCCTTGAGCCCGACCTGCTCGCCGATATAGAGCATCGGCGCCTCGTCGCGCTCGCCCTCGCCGATCACGATGGTGCCCTGGATCGGCAGCTTGTTGAGCTCGCGCCGCATGGCGTCGACGGCAGCCTGGTCGGCCGCCTTCTCGTTGCCGTGGCCGCGCAACCGCGCCGACGACACTGCCGCCCGCTCCGTCACCCGCACGATCTCCAGCGTCAGGATGCGCTCGAGCAAGGCGTGCGGGGGGACTTCAATATGGGTCGACATCGGCTTACTCCTTCGAAACGGTTTGGGACAGGACGCCCTGCCCGCATCAACTCGTAACACCCACAGTTCGTTCGAACCGTGTCATTGCATGCCTTAGTTCTTCTCGATCCGGATCACCTGCGGCCGTCCGCTGATCACCTTGTCTTTCTGCACGGCGGCGAGCGCACGGCGCACGGCATCCTCGTGTGTGGCATAGGTGATCAGGATGACGGGCACGGGGACCGCCTTGCCGTCAGTCGGCGCGGCGCCGCCATTGGGATGACGCTGCACGATCGACTCGATCGAGATCTTCTGCTCGGCAAGCCGCGTCGCGATCGCGGCCGCAGTGCCGGGGAAATCGCGCGCGAGCAGGCGAATGTAATAGCCGCCCTCGTGGCGCTCCATCGGCGCCTTCTTGGTGTCGCGCAGCTGCGCGATCGGCCGGCCGAACGGATTGGCGCGGATGCCGCGCGCGACGTCGGCGATGTCGGCGACGACGGCGGATGCGGTCGCGGCACCGCCCGCGCCGGGGCCGACCAGGGTGATCGGGGGAATGCCCTCGCCATCGATCGTGACCGCATTGGTGACACCCATCACCTGCGCGATCGAGGAGGATTTCGGCACCATGGTCGGGTGCACGCGCTGCTCGATGCCCTTGGCGGTGCGAACGGCAACACCGAGCAGCTTGACGCGATAACCGAGATCGGCGGCGGCGCGAAGATCTTCCGGCGCGATGGATGAGATGCCTTCGACATACACGGCGCTTTGAGCAACTTTCGTGCCGAAAGCGAGGCTGGCGAGAATGGCGAGCTTCTGCGCGGTATCGTGGCCGTCGACGTCGAAGGACGGATTGGCCTCGGCATAGCCGAGCCGTTGCGCGTCCTTGAGGCATTCGGCGAAGGACAGGCCCTCCTCCTCCATCCGGGTCAGGATGTAATTGCAGGTGCCGTTGAGGATGCCGTAGACGCGGTTGACGCCGGTTCCGGCAAGACCTTCGCGCAACGTCTTGATAACGGGGATCGCAGCACCGACCGCTGCCTCGAAATTCAGCGCACCGCCGTGCTTTTCAGCCGCCTTGGCCAGCTTGAGGCCGTGCTTGGCGAGCAGCGCCTTGTTGGCCGTGACGACCGACTTGCCGGCACCGAGCGCTGCGTCCACCGCCGACAGCGCGGGATCGCCGGCGCCGCCCATCAGCTCGACGAAGCAATCGACTTCCGGATGCGTGGCGAGCGCCATCGGATCCTTCGCCCATTCGACGCCGCGCAAATCGATGCCGCGCTTCTTCGCCTTCGAGCGCGCGGTGACGGCAACGACGCGGATGCCGCGGCCGCTGCGGCCCGCGAGCACGCGCGCCTGCGTCTCGATCAAACGGACAACTTCGGCACCCACGGTGCCGAGCCCCGCTATGCCCACTTTCAGGGGTGCAACCATGATGTCTTAGAAAACCTGCCGAAGAGAACTCAACGCCGATTGGCGAGCGGAACGACGTTGTGCAACGTTTCGATCCCGCTTTCAAGGAAGCGGCGCACGCCGCGCGCGGCCTGCCTGATCCGTTGCTCGTTTTCCACCATGGCGATGCGGACATGTCCTTCACCATGCTCGCCGAAGCCGACGCCGGGCGAGACCGCGACGCCGGATTTCTCCACCAACAGGGTCGCGAATTGCATGCTGCCAACGCTGCGGAAGGCTTCCGGCAGCGGCACCCAGGCGAACATCGAGGCCTCCGGCGGCGGGATTTCCCACCCGGCACGGCCGAACGATTCCACCAGCGCATCGCGGCGCTTGCGGTAAGTGTCGCGCATCTCTTTGATGCAATCGTCCGGGCCGTTCAGCGCCGCGGTCGCCGCGACCTGCACCGGCGTGAAGGCGCCGTAGTCGAGGTAGGATTTGACGCGGGCGAGCGCGGCGATCACGCGCTCATTGCCGACCGCAAAGCCCATGCGCCAGCCCGCCATCGAATAGGTCTTCGACATCGAGGTGAACTCGACGGTGCAGTCCATCGCGCCGGGCACCTGCAACACCGAGGGCGGCGGATTGCTCTCGTCGAAATAGACCTCGGCATAAGCGAGATCGGACAGGATCAGGATCTCGTGCTTCTTGGCGAAGGCGACGAGGTCCTTGTAGAAGTCCAGGCTCGCGACATAGGCGGTCGGGTTCGAGGGATAGCAGACGACGAGCGCGAGCGGCTTGGGGATCGAATGCACGATCGCCCGCTCCGCCGCCTCGAAGAATTGCGGCGTCGGCTCCGAAGGCACCGAGCGGATGACGCCGCCCGCCATCAAGAAGCCGAAGGCGTGAATCGGGTAGCTCGGGTTCGGACAGAGGATGACGTCGCCCGGCGCGGTGATCGCCTGCGCCACGTTGGCGAAACCTTCCTTCGAGCCCAGCGTCGCCACGACTTGGGTGTCGGGGTTCAGCTTCACGCCGAAGCGGCGGGCGTAATAGGCGGCCTGGGCCCGGCGCAGGCCGGGGATGCCGCGCGAGGCCGAGTAGCGGTCGGTGCGCGGCTTGCCGAGCGTCTCCTTGAGCTTCTCCAGCACATGGGGCGGCGCCGGCAGGTCCGGATTGCCCATACCGAGGTCAATGATGTCGGCGCCGGCATTGCGCGCAGCCGCCTTGGCCCGGTTGACCTGCTCGAACACGTAAGGCGGAAGGCGGCGAATGCGGTAAAATTCTTCCATGGCTCTCTGCGCTCCGGGCAACCGGTCAGGACAGAATCGACGGGCCGCGAGGACCGTTTCGAAAGCACTCAGGCGCCATCGCGAAAATTACTCAAAATCAAACACTTAGAGCAATCGCCGGCGACGGAGATTGAAGTCGTTCGCCCTGACTTTTGGCTGAACCAAGGTCTTTTAGCACGGCAAAGCGGAGGCGCCAGCGATTACGTTGCCGGTCTCGCGGTCACAGGCCTATTTGGCGTCCTTGGCGGCAGCGGCCTGGCGGTCGCGCGCGGCGGCAAGCTCGGCCTCGATCTTGGCGCGCTGCTCCAACGGGATGATCGCCTGATCGCGATCCGGCGGCAGATCATGCACCGGCAGATAGGTCCCGGGCTCCCTGGCGCGCGGCGGCGCATCCCCGGGCGCCAGATCCGCAAACTGGCTCGAGCACCCGCCCAAGGCGAGTGCCGCGATCAGCACCACGCTGCAGATCGGCAGCGTCTTTTGCAGGTCCCATAACGCCAACACTTGGGAAATCCCCTACTCGTCCCAAAGCACGGCCCCGGGCGAGCTTACCCAAGACCGCGCCCAAGCTCAAACCATTGCTGCCCAAAATGGTGCGAGCGAGAAAACAGCCGATGCCCAACAAGCCGAGCCGTGCGGCCCGATTGTGACGGAACCAAGAAGATTTGGCGCAGTGCAACACATCTTCGAGAGTGTTTAGCGTCAAACATGCGAGCTTCGCGGTGACGAATACGGAATGAATCGTTACTGTTCTGCTTATGAGTATGGCCACCACCGATACGCCGAAATCCGAGACGAAGTTCGATGCCGAGGCCTTCGCGATGAACGTCGCGCGGGCGATGGAGAGCGGGGGCAAGGCGCTCGCCGCCTATCTCAAACCGCGCGAAAGCGGCGAGGTGCAGGATCGCCCGCCGGCCGAGCTTGCCGAGGTCGTCAAGACGTTCACGTCGGTCGCCGAATATTGGCTGTCGGACACCTCCCGCTCGTCCGATCTCCAGACCAAGCTCGCCAAGGACTATCTCGACCTGTGGGGCTCGGCGGTGCGCCGCATGGCCGGTCAGGACGCCGAGCCTGCGATCGCGCCCTCGCCGCGCGACAAGCGCTTTGCCGATCCGGAATGGAAGTCGAACCAGTTCTTCGACTTCGTCATGCAGCTCTATCTGCTCACGACCAAATGGGCGCAGGAGCTGGTGCGCGACGCCGAAGGTCTCGATCCGCACACGCGCCGCAAGGCCGAGTTCTACGTCCAGCAGGTCACCAACGCGCTCTCGCCGTCGAACTTCGTGCTGACCAATCCCGAGGTGCTGCGCGAGACGGTGGCGTCCAGCGGCGAGAACCTCGCGCGCGGCCTGAAGATGCTGGCCGAGGACATCGCCGCCGGCAAGGGCATGCTGAAGATCCGCCAGTCCAACCCGGACAATCTCGTCGTCGGCGTCAACATGGCGACGACGCCGGGCAAGGTGATCTACCAGAACGAGATGATGCAGCTGATCCAGTACTCGCCGACGACGGAGAAGGTGCTGCGCACCCCGCTCCTGATCGTGCCGCCCTGGATCAACAAGTTCTACATCCTCGATCTCAAGCCGGAGAAATCCTACATCAAGTGGTGCGTCGACCAGGGCATCACCGTCTTCGTGATCTCATGGGTCAATCCGGACAAGCGGCTCGGCAACAAGGGCTGGGAAGACTACATGAAGGAAGGCCCGCTCACGGCGATGGACGTGATCGAGAAGGTCACCGGCGAGATGAAGGTGCACACCGCCGGCTATTGCGTCGGCGGCACCATGCTCGCGACCACGCTGGCCTGGCTCGCCGAGAAACGCCGCCAGCGCGTATCGTCCGCGACGTTCTTCGCCGCCCAGGTCGACTTCACCCATGCCGGCGATCTCCTCGTATTCGTCGACGAGGAGCAGGTCGCGGCGATCGAGCAGGACATGAAGACCGCCGGCGTGCTCGAAGGCTCGAAGATGGCCATGGCCTTCAACATGCTGCGCTCCAACGACCTGATCTGGTCCTATGTGGTCAGCAACTATCTGAAGGGCCAGCAGCCGAGCGCGTTCGACCTGTTGCACTGGAACTCCGATGCGACACGAATGACCCAGGCCAACCATTCCTATTACCTGCGCAATTGCTACCTGGAGAACCGGCTCTCCACCGGCACGATGGCGCTCGACAACACCCTGCTCGATCTCTCCAAGGTGAAGGTCCCGGTCTACAATCTCGCCACCCGCGAGGACCACATCGCGCCCGCGGAATCGGTGCTCTACGGCTCGCAGTTCTTCGGCGGCCCGGTGAAATACGTGCTGTCCGGCTCGGGCCACATCGCAGGCGTGGTCAATCCGCCGGCCGCGAACAAGTACCAGTATTGGACCAACGACAACATCAAGAACGTCAGCGTCGCCCAGTGGATGAAGGGCGCCGTGGAGCACAAGGGCTCGTGGTGGCCGGACTGGCGGCAGTGGCTGGGCGAGCTCGATCCCGAGGAAGTCCCGGCGCGGGCGGTCGGCAGCGACGCATTCCCGCCGATCGAGGACGCACCCGGCAGCTATGTCAGAGTTCGCGCGTAGCGGAATCCGGCGCGCTTTCGTATAGACCAATTGTTTGTTTGAGCATGATCTTTTCGGAAAACCGCTGCTCACTTTTCCGGATCATGCTCTGGCCTCAATCCAGCGACGACACAGGGGACCGGCACTATGACACGCGAATTGTTCTGGCTGACACTGACGGTGATCCTGACGGGAGTGCTGTGGATTCCCTACACCATCAACCGCTGCCAGGTTCGCGGCTTGAGCGGTGCCATGGCCAACCCCTCGCGCGGCGACAAGCCGCAGGCGGAATGGGCGAACCGGCTGATGTTCGCGCATGACAACGCGGTCGAGAACCTCATCGTCTTCGCACCGCTGGTGCTGATCCTGAACGCGATCGACTATTCCACGAAATGGACGGTGCTCGCCTGCGCGGTCTATTTCTGGGCCCGTGTCGCGCACACCATCGTCTATGCGCTCGGAATTCCGGTGTTCCGCACCCTCGCCTTCACGGTCGGCTTCCTCGCCCAGGCCGTGCTGGTGCTGGCGATCTTCAGGGTGGTTTAGGTACGAGGGCCCCACCCTCTTGTCTCGTCATTCCGGGGCGCCGGAAGGGCGAACCCGGAATGACGAGCAAGAGTTCTCTCAGTCCGGCAGGCCGAGCATCAGCCGCATGTTCTGCACCGCCGCGCCGGAGGCGCCCTTGCCGAGATTGTCGAGCCGGGCGACCAGCAGCGCCTGGTGATATTTGTCGCTGGCGAAGACGTAGAGCTCGAGCATGTTGGTCTCGTTGAGCGCCTCCGGCTCGAGCCGGCCGCCCTTGCTCGCCTCGTTCTGCAGCGGCATCACCTTGACGTATTTCGAGCCGGCGTAACGCTTTGCCATCGCGGCTTGCAGGTCGGCACCGCCGGGCTTGCCCGGCAGCGTGTCGAGCTGGAGGGGCACCGAGACCAGCATGCCCTGGCGATAATTGCCGACCGAGGGAATGAAGATCGGCCGCCGCGTCAGGTTCGAATAGAGCTGCATCTCCGGAAGATGCTTGTGCTCGAAGCCGAGGCCGTAGAGCTCGAACGACGGCGCGCTGCCGTCCTCGAAGCTTGCGATCATCGACTTGCCACCGCCGGAATAGCCGCTCACCGCGTTGACGGTGACGGGATAGTCAGGCGGCAGCAGGCCGGCATCGACGATCGGCCGCAGCAACGCGATCGCGCCGGTCGGGTAGCAGCCGGGATTGGACACCTTCTTCGCTGCCTTGATCTTGCCGGCCTGGTCCGGCGTCAGCTCCGCAAAGCCGTAAGCCCAATCCGGCGCGACCCGGTAGGCGGTCGAGGCATCCAGCACCTTCGGCGCGTGAGCCCCCATGCTGTCGACCAGGGCAACGGTTTCCTTGGCGGCATCGTCGGGAAGGCAGAGGATGACGAGATCCACCTCTTCCATCAGCGCCTTCTTGGCGGCGGGATCCTTGCGCTTGTCGTCGGGAAGCGTCTTCACGACGACGTCCTTCTGGTGCTTCAGCCGCTCATTGATGCCAAGGCCAGTGGTGCCGGAGCCGCCATCGACGAAGACGGTGGCCGGCTTCTTGGCCGCGCTGCTGGCCGGGGCGTTGGTGGTGTCAGCGAGGCTCATGATGCGCTCCCTTCGAGCATGTTGGTGTCGTCTGCGAAAACTTCTTCTGCGAAGGCTTGCGGCCTTGTCTGCCGCATCAATCGTGAGATCCGCTTGGCATCGGCATCGCCGCCGTCAAGCGCATTCGCGATCGCTGCATAGTCCGCATCGGACTTGTGCTGGTTCAGCTTGAAGCTGCCTTCGACCTCCTCAACGGTCATGACCAGCCCAACGATCCCTTTCTTCATCGTCTCCAGCCGACCCGCCGTCATCTTGCCCGACGTCCAGGGCTGCTTCGGCAGCAGCCAGGCCTCGAACTTGGCGCTGAGCGTCTCGATCTGCTCCGCCAGTTCGTCGTCCGACAACAGCCGCACCGGCCCGCTCAGATGCACCGACTGGTAGAGCCAGGTCGGAACCTGATCCGGCGAAACGTACCAGTCTGGCGATACATAGGCATCCGGGCCGTTGACCGCGAGCAGCCAGGACGCCTCGCCGGCCGCCAGCTTTAGCAGCGGATTGTGACGGGCGAGATGAAAGGCGGCCTGCGGCGTGCCGTCCGCGGCATAGGTCAAATAGAACGGCAACGGCGAGGCGATCGGCTTCCTGCCGTCGAAGGCGCACATCGTGCCGAAGCCGCGGTCCTCGGCGAATTTCAGGCTCGCGGCGCGGTCCTGCTTGAAAAAGGGTGGCGTGTACATCGTGGTCTCCTGCTGGGCCTCCCAAGGGAGCCGCCGGATCAGATCGCGCTGACAGGAGAGAGGATGCCGCGGATCGGGTCCAGCGGCAAAGACGATGATCTCAAACGCGATCGACCGCCCAAACCGCTAAGCTGCGGCGGCGGCGACGGGCGAACAGAATGGTCGCGGCGTTGATCATGGCGCGCGGCTATAATGCCAGCAGGTCCCAGGGTCAAGAGCAAATCGGTTGAGTGGGACGGCAGGATGCCGCACGCGCCATGGCAGGATGCGCACAGATGTCATCGTGCCGCCGTGGAATTTCCACTAGCAATGGGGGTTTTCGAGAACGACCGGCGAGAAACAACCTACTCCGCCGGATCCGAGCCGTTCGCACCCAGCCTCAGGAAATCACCATGACCGAGATTACTCGCCGCGCAACGCTAGCCGGCGCCGCCGCATCGGCGCTCCTGCCTTTCGTGAAGATTTCGCCCGCGAGCGCCGCCGCGCCGCTGGCCGAGAAACAGAATGCGAGCTTCTATCGCTACAATGTCGGGACCCACCAGGTCACGGTGGTCTGCGACGGCGTTTCAACCGTCAATCTGACCGACAATTACGCCGCCGGCGCCAGCAGGGACGACATCAACAAAGTGTTCGCCGAGCACCACCTGCCGGCCGACAAGGTCACCCACACCTTCAACCCGGTCGTGGTCAACACCGGACCCAAGCTCGTCGTCATCGACACCGGCCTCGGCCCCGACCAGTTCACCCAGACGAAGGGCAAGGTCGGCCAATTCCAGAACAATCTCGCCGCCGCCGGTATCGACCGCGCGGCGGTCGATACCGTCATCATCTCCCATTTCCATGGCGACCACATCAACGGCCTGCTGGCAGCCGAGAACAAGCCGGCCTTCCCCAATGCCGAGATCATGGTGCCGGCGGCGGAATGGAAGTTCTGGATGGACGACGGCGAGATGAGCAAGGGGATGGGCAATCCGATCCTCGAGAACAATTTCAAGAACATCCGCCGCGTGTTCGATGCCTTGGGCCGCAAGGTCACGCAATATGAAGCCGGCAAGGAAGTCGCGCCCGGAATCACCTCGGTGGCGAGCCCCGGCCACACGCCGGGCCACAATTCCTTCATCGTCGCCTCCGGCGCCGAGAAGGTGCTGGTGCAGGTGGACATCACCGCGGGCGCAGCGTTCCTGTTCGTGAAACATCCCGAATGGAACATCGCATCCGATGTCGACAAACCGCTGGCCCAGCAGACGCGCCGCAAGCTCTATGACATGGCGATCGCCGAGAAGATGCCGATCCAGGCCTTCCACGCCGCCTTCCCCGGTCTTGTCCGGGTCGAGAAGGAAAAGGACGGCTCCGGCTATCGCTGGATCCCCGCGATCTGGAACGCATCGCTCTAGGCTTGAGCTGTAGGCTTGGCCTGACGCCCTGACCGGGCGGGCGGCCGGTTGCCCGGTCAGATCACCCGCCAGATCCATTCCATGATCTTGGCAAGCACGTCGCCGAACAGCAGGAGCACGGCCGACCAGATCAGCGCCGAGACGAAATTGGCCGCCTGGAAGCTCCAGTAAGGCATCTCGAAGATGCCGGCCGCGAGCGGCACGGAGGCGCGCAACGGGCCGAAGAAGCGGCCGATGAAGATGCTGGGGATGCCCCAGCTGCGCACGAAGGCCTCGCCTCTGGGGAGCAGGTTGGGATAGCGCGAGAGCGGCCACATCTCGGCGACCTTCTCCTTGTAGCGGTAGCCGAACCAGTAGGAGACCCAGTCGCCCAGCGCAGCGCCGAGGCCGCCGGCGATCCAGACCGGAAAAAAGTCGATGCCGCTGGCCCCGATCAGCGCACCGATCGCCACCAGCGCGCCCCAGGCCGGGACCAGCAGCGAGATGAAGGCGAGCGACTCTCCGAACGCCAGGAGGAATACTATCGGCGCCGCCCAAGCCTGGTGAACGCGCACGAAGTCAGCGAGGGCGTGCGCAAACTGCTCCATCCAAAATAGCCTTCCCGCCCCGTCTCAAGGTGCTGCTCGATGAAAAGGACTGGTAAGCCAAGGACTTGTGTGACATCAAGTCACAAAACCCGACATCACCAGGCCGGAGCGTCAAATTGCCGGGAAATGGCGAGGCTGCGGCGTAAAATCGCCCGGATTGCCTCCCAACCCACAGCGCCCGACCCGCCCTACGGTAACCTTTCCTAGTCAGAAGTGGCATAGTCGGCCTAACCGATTCGCTGCCTCTGCGGCCCTCAAAACGCATCAAGATATATGTCCAAACAGTTGAAGCCAAAAGCAAAAGACGATTTTTTCGGCGGTGACGAACCGAAGCCCCGCGCCGCCGTCAAGGCAGCGCCGCGCAGTGGTGGGGAAGCCGATTACACGGCAGCCGACATCGAGGTGCTCGAAGGGCTGGAACCGGTGCGGCGCCGGCCGGGCATGTATATCGGCGGCACCGACGAGAAGGCGCTGCATCATCTGTTCGCCGAAGTCATCGACAACTCGATGGACGAGGCGCTGGCTGGGCATGCGACCTTCATCGGAGTCGAGCTGAGCGCGGATGGCTTCCTGACCGTCACCGACAACGGCCGCGGCATCCCGATCGATCCGCATCCGAAATTCCCGAAGAAGTCGGCGCTCGAAGTCATCATGTGCACGCTGCATTCGGGCGGCAAGTTCGACAGCAAGGTGTACGAGACCTCCGGCGGCCTGCACGGCGTCGGCATCTCCGTGGTGAACGCCCTCTCCTCGCGTCTCGAGGTCGAGGTCGCGCGCAGCCAGAAGCTCTACCGCATGACCTTCGAGCGCGGTCACCCGAAGGGCAAGCTCGAGGACCTCGGCAAGGTCAACAATCGCCGCGGCACGCGCGTGCGCTTCAAGCCCGACACCGACATCTTCGGGCAAAAAGCCGCATTCAAGCCGCAGCGCCTGTTCAAGATGACGCGCTCGAAGGCCTACCTGTTCGGCGGCGTCGAGATCCGCTGGAACTGCGCGCCCGAGCTGCTCAAAGGCGTCGAGGACGTGCCGGCGGAAGCGACGTTCCACTTCCCGGGCGGGCTCAAGGACTATCTCGCTGCCGCGATCCACGCCGATACGCTGGTCCATCCGGACATCTTCTCCGGCAAATCGGGGCGCAACGGCGCGCACGGCGCCTGCGAATGGGCGGTGGCCTGGACCGCGGACGCCGACGGCTTCCTCTCCTCCTACACCAACACCGTGCCGACGCCCGACGGCGGCACCCACGAATCCGGCCTGCGCAGCGCGCTGCTGCGCGGCCTGAAGGATCACGCCGAGCGCGTCGGCCAGGGCAAGCGCGCCGCCTCCGTCACCTCGGAAGACGTGATGGTGGGCGCGGCCGTGATGCTTTCGGTGTTCGTGCGCGAGCCCGAATTCCAGGGCCAGACCAAGGATCGCCTCGCCACCGCCGAAGCGCAGCGCATCGTCGAGCAGGCGATGAAGGACCCGTTCGACCATTGGCTGTCGGGCAATCCGAACATGGCCAACCGGCTGCTCGACTTCGTCATCGACCGCGCCGAGGAGCGGCTGCGGCGACGGCAGGAGAAGGAGACCGCGCGCAAGACCGCAGGCAAGAAGCTGCGCCTGCCTGGCAAGCTCGCCGACTGCACCGATGCCGGCACCGAGGGCTCGGAGCTGTTCATCGTCGAGGGTGACTCGGCCGGCGGCAGCGCCAAGCAGGCGCGCGACCGCAAGACGCAAGCCGTACTGCCCTTGCGCGGAAAAATCCTCAACGTCGCTTCCGCCGGCAAGGACAAGCTGACGGCGAATGCCCAGCTCTCCGACCTCGTGCAGGCGATCGGCTGCGGCACGCTCGCGCAATATCGCGAGGAGGATCTGCGCTACCAGCGCATCATCATCATGACCGACGCCGACGTCGACGGCGCCCACATCGCCTCGCTCCTGATCACCTTCTTTTACCGCCAGATGCCGCGGCTGATCGACGAGGGACATCTCTTCCTCGCGGTGCCGCCGCTCTACAAGCTGACCCACGGCTCCAAGTCGGTCTACGCCCGCGACGACGCCCACAAGGAGGCGCTGCTCAAGAGCGCGTTCAATGCCAACGCCAAGGTCGAGGTGAACCGCTTCAAAGGTCTCGGCGAGATGATGCCGGCGCAGCTCAAGGAGACCACCATGGACCCGGCCAAGCGGACGCTGCTCAAGGTGGTGCTGTTGGCCGACGACCGCGACACCACGGCGGATTCGGTCGAGCGGCTGATGGGCACCAAGGCCGAGGCGCGCTTTGCCTTCATCTCGGACAAGGCCGAGTTTGCCAGCGACGAGCTGCTGGACGTTTGAGGCGGCAACCAAACCGGCCCTACGCCACCACGGCCCCGGCCCAAAGCCGGGGCCGTGTCTTTGGGGCAGCGCGCGCCTGGATTCGTCTCGCGGCGACTCGGCCAGCGACTCAACGGGTACCGCGGCGGAGGCAGAATTGCCTCCATTTCGGACAAAGCCGAATTTGCTAACGAAACGTTACCAAAAACCAAGCCGCCAGATTTTGACCAACACATTGAAATCTCAGCAGTATTACGAATCTCAGCGACACCGCCGCAAATACCCCCGCACCGGCGTTTTCCGGCGACTGTGCCTGTCCGGCAACAGCATTTCGGCGAGAACCGTCTATAGTTCGGGCATCAGATGACACGGACTTCAGTGCGCTCGCGCCGACAAGGTTTGGGGATTTAAAATGAAGAAGACATTGCTCGCTCTGACCGCGATCGCGGCGATGACCGGCTCGGCCTCGGCGGCCGACCTGGGCGCCCGTCCCTACGCGAAGGCCCCGATGCCGGCGCCCGTCGCCAACTGGACCGGCTTCTACGCCTTCGGCGGCGGCGGCGGCGGTCTCTCCAACGCTGACCAGCAGATTGTCAGCACCGCCACGGGTACCCCGCTGACGATCACTCAGCGTCAGGGCGGTTCCGGCTGGTTTGGTACGGTCGGCGCTGGTTACGACTGGCAGTTCAGCGGAACCTGGGTTGCCGGTGTGTTCGGCGACGCTCAGTTCGGCAGCATCCGCTCCACCATCCAGGATCCGCTCCTCGGCATCACTGGCAGCCAGAAGCTGGAAACCTCTTGGGCCGCAGGCGTGCGCCTCGGCTGGCTGGTCGCCCCGAACGTTCTCTCTTACGTCAACGGCGGCTACTCCGGTGCCCACTTCGGCCGCACCAACTTCACGACGCTGGGCGGTACCCCCGTCGGTCTCCACCTCGACGGCTACGATCGCCACGGCTGGTTCGTCGGCGGCGGCGTCGAGAACAGCCTGAACATCTTCGGCATCACCTCGCCCGGCTGGTTCATGAAGACCGAGTATCGTTCGGCCTTCTACAATGCCAAGACGCAAAATGAGATCGTCGATGCCACCGGCCTGCCGACGGGCGTGAACAGCGTCCGCGCCAACAGCTGGAACCAGACGATCTCGACCTCGCTGGTCTACCGCTTCAACTGGACCGGTCCGGTCGTCGCGAAGTACTGATCTGATCTCACGATCAAGCGTCAAAGCCCCGGCATCGCCGGGGCTTTTTCGTTTTGGGCGCAGCGTTCTTGCAGCCACGACCCATTGTATCGGCACCGGAGCTACGGCTAGTCTGGCGCCAAGTTTTTCGTGGCTGCGGCAATCGTGATGCCGTGGAGCGCGACAGAAGCGGACCGATGGGAGGAAGGCATGCGCAGATTTCTGCTGGTGGCAGGCCTGTTTGCAACCGCTCTCGGGCTGCTCTGGATCGGACAGGGCACGGGCACGGTTCCGTGGCCGCGATCGAGCTTCATGGTCAACCAGCTGCAATGGGCCGGCTATGGCGCAGCCATGGCCGGCTTCGGGCTGGTGCTGATCTGGCAGAGCAACCAATAGAAGAAACCAGGGAATCCAAGCATGACATCCAGCCGGTTCGATCTCCGCGGCAAGGTCGCGATCGTCACGGGAGGTAATGGCGGCATCGGGCTCGGCATGGCGCGCGGCCTCGCCGATGCCGGCGCCGATATCGCCGTGGTCGGACGCAACGAGACCAAGTCCGCCGCCGCCGTGACCGATCTCAGGCAGCGCGGCGTGAAGGCGATCGCTGTTCCCACCGACGTGACCGACAAGGCGGCGGTCGCAGCCATGATCGACCGCGTCGTCAAGGAGCTCGGCCGCATCGACGTCCTCGTCAACAATGCCGGCATGAGTATCCGCAAGCCGCCGCACGAGCTCGAGCTCGACGAGTGGAACAAGGTGATCGATACCAACCTCACCAGCGCCTTCGTGTGCTCGAAGCTGGCCTACCCCGCGCTGAAGGCGTCCGGCAACGGCAAGGTGATCAACATCGGCTCGATGATGTCGATCTTCGGCGCGAGCTTCGCGACCGCCTATGCGGCCAGCAAGGGCGGCATCGTGCAGTACACCCGCGCCTGCGCCAATGCCTGGGCGCCCGACAACATCCAGGTGAACGCCATCCTGCCGGGCTGGATCGACACCGATCTCACCCGCGGAGCGCGGCAGCAGGTCTCGGGGCTGCACGAGCGCGTGCTGGCGCGCACGCCCGCAGGGCGCTGGGGCGACATCGACGACTTCGCCGGCATCGCCGTGTTCCTGGCCTCGCCCGCGTCGAACTTCGTCACGGGCACGGCGATCCCGGTCGACGGCGGATTCTCGGTGATGGCCTGAGGCCGGCCGGCCTGCGATCCATCAACGCAAAAAGAAGCCCCGGACAACGCCGGGGCTTTTGAATTGAGACAGTGCTTTTCTTGATCGTTGGTCGCGTTGCGTCGACGTGCTCAGTAGCGGGCGATGGTGGGGGCGTCGAACTTGTAGCTCGCGCGCACCACGGCCCACTGAATGTCGCGCGGCTTGGTGTCGAAGGTGTAATTGCCCGCTGTGCCGCCGAGCTGATAGGTCTGGCTGACGAAGGCAGCGTAATTGTATTCGAGGCCAACGATCCAGTTGCGGGTGACGCCGTATTCCCAGCCGGCGCCGACGGTCCAGCCGTTGTGCCAGTGCGTTTGTCCACCCGTACCGGCCACAACCGGATCGGTAACCGAGAGCCGGTTGTTGACGCCGGCATAGCCACCCTTGATGTAGAACAGGTTGTTCTGCACGGCGAAGCCGGCACGGCCGACGACCGTCGCGAGCACATTGGCACGCCAGGAGAACACGTCGTTCGCCGGCGGGAACGCGGTGTTGACGAACGAGCCCTTGTTGTCGAGACCCGAGATCGTGCCCTCCACGCCGAACACATAGTTGTTGGCTTGCCAGTTGTAGCCGATCTGGGCGCCGCCCATGACGCCCGCATTGCGCTGGCGATAACCTTCTCCCGGCAGCAGATCGCCGAACGCCGCGCCGGTGCCGTTGTTGATGAACTGCTGGTTGGTCCATGCGCCACCAATGTGGCCGCCGACATAGAAGCCGGTCCAGTTGAACAGCGGCTCGGCATAAGCGGGCGCCTTCGTGTAGCGCGCACCGAGATCGGCGGCGGAGGCCGCACCGGTCGAAACCAGAGCCGTCGTGCAGGCGAAGGCGGCAATCAACTTATTACGCATGGTACACCCCGTGTCCTTGGATGGGCGCACGGTCACATCAGGCTCTTACTAAAATTGAAATCAACACGGTTAACGGGACGGCTGGGCACACACCGCGCCGTGAATCCGGTGGCGTTGTTGCAAGCGTGCAACGCGTCGCGCGCGAATTCACGTAGCGTTATCCCTACCGAAGTCCTGCGCTAGGATTGCGTGCGGCGCGCGAATGCACGTGCTCGGGCCGCACGCCGAGCGCGAGCAGGCGCGCCGGAATGCCCTGCAGCCATGGCAGCGCGGTGATGAGGCGCACGACCAGCGGCACCTTCAGCGGCCGATCGCCGCCCTGCAAGGCGCCGCTGATGATGTTGTTCTGGACCACCACCTGCATCGCTTGCGTCATCTTCACCGGGAACTCGCGACGGCGGCGCACCGCATCGAGCTCGTGCTCGGACGGGCAGCCATGCTGCAGCTTGTCCGCCAGCAGGTTCGCGGTCGCGACCGCATCCTGCACGGCGAGATTGACGCCGACGCCGCCGATCGGCGACATCGCATGCGCGGCGTCGCCGATGCACAACAGGCCCGGCTGCGTCCAGCGCGTCAAGCGGTTGATCGCGACGGTGAGCAGCTTGACGTCGTCGAAGCTCTTCACCTCACGGATGCCGGAGCGAAGGATCGGCGCCATGCGCACGACGTCGTCGAGCAGCGCCGAAAGTCCCCTCGCCTTCACCGCATCGTACTGCCCCTTGGCGATGACATAGGCGCATTGCCAATAATCGCCGCGGTCGAAGGTGATCATCATCCTGCCGGGCTCGACCCGCGCGAACACGTTCTCGGTCTCGTCGGGTCGGCGGCCGGCGCGGAACCAGAGCACGTCCATCGGCGCGCCGATCTCCTCGACGCCAAGGCCGGCGCGTTCGCGCACCGTCGAATGCCGGCCGTCGCAGGCAATGGTGAGATCGGCTTCGATGTCGATGATGCCGTCAGGCGTCTTCGCCCGCACGCCGGCGATCGCCTCGCCGCGGCGGATCAGATCGATCGCCTCGGTGTTCATCATCACCTCGAGCGAGGTAAAGCGCCGGCCTGCCTCGCGCAGGAAATTCAAGAAGTCCCATTGCGGCATGAAGGCGATGAAGGGGTATTTGGTGCGGAGCCGGCTGAGATCGGCAATGCGCACCGGCGTGCCGCCGAACAGGCCGTCCATCTTTTGCAGGCGCTGGTGCGGCAGCTTCAGGAAGCCGTCGATCAGGCCGAGCTCATCCATCACTTCAAGCGTCGAGGGATGCACGGTGTCGCCGCGGAAGTCGCGGAAAAAATCCGCATGCTTCTCCAGTACCACGACGTCGATGCCGGCTCGTCCCAGCAGGTAGCCGAGCATCATGCCGGCAGGTCCGCCGCCGACGATGCAGCAGCGGACTTTCATGCGCCTCGCAGGTTGTTGGTCGGGTGTCACTGCAGACGAGATCCGCGAGGTGAGTATCGATGAAGAGATGTCCGCCGATACTAGCGCGATTCAGGTCAAAGACAGTCCTAATTATGCAGGGCGCAGGTGGATCAATGCCATTCGGAGCAGCAGACCGGCGTCAAATGAAAGGCCCGTTTCGTGCGAGCCTTCCGTGACAATCGCGTTCGACTATTTCTGATCCTCGCTGCTCGTCCCGGACCCCGGACTGCCGATCGGCACCCCATTCGGAGCGCGCCCGGCACCCATGTTTCGCTCGGCCTGAGCTGCCGTGGGCGACTTGCCGGCGGCAGTCGGCGCCTGAACGTTGGGATTGGTCGGGCTGTTATTGGTGTTGATGTTGGCGCCTGTGGTGGTGCCCTGCGTTCCCATGCCAGAGGGAGCCGACGGCCCGGAATTGGCACTGCTGGATGACGTCCCCATTCCGGCACCCGATGAGGCCGCAGATCCGCCGCTGGCTCCGCCGGTCCCCGTGCCTGCCGCGGCACCGGCACCCGCGCCACCACCACCGCCTCCGCCACCACCGCCTCCGCCACCACCGCCTCCTTGAGCAAGGACGGCCGTCGAAAGCGCAGCACAAGCGATCGTGACGAGGATGGATTTACGGATCATGGATCGTCTCCCTGGTTTGGCAGACAATCCAGTCCGGCAGGGGTTGTTCCTTCCGCAGGGGAAGCGAGCCTCTCGTCTCAGGACCTTGGCGACTTGCGGTCCCATGGCCGTTTGCCTTCGGCGTCGCGATCCCATGGTCGCGTGGCCGGAGCCCCCTTCTCATCCTCGGCGGCCTTCGCGCGGTCCGCCTGGACGCGTTCGCGATCGGTGAGAGGTGGGGCTGTGGGAACTGGATTCGTTTGAGCCAGAACCGGAAGCGTCGTAAGGAGCGCGACAATAATGAATTTTGTCATTCCCGGCTCTAGCACTTTCACCTTGGCTTGTCCGATTTAAGTTCGGCCGCTGCGCAAGATCATCCCGTCACAATCGAACAGCGCATCAATTGTTACTCCGGTTCGCGCTCCGAAAACTCTTGATCTCCGAGACGCTGCCGTCGCGATAGGTCAGCTCCACCGAGACGGATTTCGTGCTCGGCGCGAGCTTCATGTAGAGCGGCATGCCGGCGCTGACCGCGCTGGGGTCGCGCAGGTCGCAGGGCGGCATCTTCAGGACCTGGTTGGGCACGGCGCTGTCGACGCCGATGCGCACCTCGCGGATGGCGCAGCGGTAGGACACGAGATGCGTGTAGTAGACGAGCAGTCCGTTGAACTCGCGGAACGACAGCCAGCTCGTCGAAGTCATGTCGAGGATCTTGCGCTGGTCGCGGATCAGCGCGGCCTCGGGGTCGAACCTGATCGGGAACGGGCCCTGCATGTCGCCGGACTGATCGACGTAGCGGACCTCGATGGTCCCGGCCTGCGCATCCGGCGGCAGCTCGATCGACGGGTTCGGCATCCGCTTGCGAGTGCGCGGATCGAGCGTGTCGATGAAGCCGGTCTCGCGGAAATCGCCCGCGCCGGCCATGCGCCAGGAAATGCCGAGCGTCGGATCGGCGAAGGAGAAGGTCACGCTCCAGCCGCCATTGTGACGCGAGAAGCTCGCGATCGGCGCGTTGAGGGTCTCCTCCCTGGGCATCTGTGGCACCGACACCGGCGGCAGCGCCGCAAGCTTCGTGGGCGGCGGATCGTCCGAACGCGCGGCGGTGTCCTTGGCGAGGCCGCTGAGGAAGACATCGTCGACCATCTGGTCGAAATAAACAGGGACCTGCCTGTGCTTCACGGTGTCGGCCAGCTCGCTGACGGCGCGGCGGGTGCGCTGCGCCACCTGCACCAGGTTCTCGCCGGGCTTGAGCAGCTCCTTGGCAAAGGTGCGCGTGAACACCGAATTGGGATTGCTATCGTCGTTGACAGGCGATCGAGCGCGGTCTGCCGGGGTCCTGCCGAGAACACCGAGAACACGCCTTCGGGCAGCTGCGTCATCGGCGCGAGACCGGCACCGCCGGCGACGGCGCGCGTCCCCTTGCGCTCGAACGGATTGTTGCGGCAGGCGTCGAACACCAGGATCGAGGTCCGAGCCTTCTTGTTCTGCAGCCGCTCGACGATGCGGTCGGCCAGGATCGAGGCGTCGCGCACCAATTCTTCCTGCCCTTCCGTCGCTGCCGGCACGTCGGTCGGCAGCAGATAGTTCTGGCCGGCGATCTCGAAGCCGTGGCCGGCATAGAAGAAGAACGCGGTGTCGCCGGGCTCGATCGCCTTGTCGAAGGCGAGCAGCGTCTCGGAGAATTGCTGCCGGCTCTGGTTCTCGGCGACCATCACCGAGAAGCCGAGCTGCTTCAGCGTATCGCCCATGGTGCGGGCGTCGTTGACCGCCTTGAGCAGCTTCGGCACGTTCTTGTAGTCGTTGTTGCCGACGACGAGCGCGACGCGCTTCTCGGCGCAGGCGGGCGCTGCGAAACCGCTCAGGCCCGCCGCGAGGCCAAGGGCCGCCAGAATTCTGAAAAGCCGACGCGTCATCGCAAAATTTCCCGTTGCAGAATCGGCCCTGTCGCCGATCCATTGGAGCGGCAGTTCATGGGACCCCCTGCCGCTGTGTGATAGTCGGCCCAGGCCTGACCACGGTTCAAGGACCCGGGGCTGGCGATTGTACGATCCCACTATGGCTGATTCCGCTGGAATCTGGTTCCTTTTGAACAATTTCGCCGGAAGCGAGGGGCTGCCGTGTTGCACTGGTGTACGGACGAGGTCGACCCGAAGGATCGCTTCGACTATTGGCGCGAGGTGCGCGCCAAGGGGTTGTTCGGCGTCACCGCCGAGCTCGCGCGCGAGCGGCGCGCGGACTTTTTCGGCGAATTCTCGCTGCGTAAGCTGGGCGGCGCCGGCCTCGTCGAGCTGAAGGCCTCGCCCTACGCGGTCGAGCGCAGCGCGTCGGACATCGCCTACGCCCCCGGCGAGGCGATCTGCGTCTACCAGCAGCTCGGCAGCGGCGGCTGGTTCGGCGGCATGCGCACGAGCGACTTTGCGATTCCCAATGGCAGCTTCGCCACCAGCCATACCGACTTGCCGTACCGCACCGCCCCGCTGGGCACCGCGGGCTTCCACCTGCGGATCCTCAAGATCCCCGTGAGCAGCATCCCGGTGCAGGACAGGCGCTTGCACGAGCTTGCGCCCCGGACCTTCAACGATCCGGCCCTGGCGCCGCTGCTCGCGGCCTGCTTTGCCGATCTCGGCGAAATCGCCGCGGACGATGCGGCCTCGGCCGTCCAGACCCCCTTGGTACAGACCTCCTTGGTTCAAGCTTTGGCCCATCTGGCGCTGATCGAGCGCGGCGTCGTGCGGCCCGGCAGCCGGCGGGGACAGGAGGCACTGCGGACCGCCCGCCTCTCGCAAGCCCGGCGGCTGATCGCGCGCCACCTTCAGGACCCCAATCTTGCGCCGGCCATGGTGGCCGACCTGCTTGGCGTCTCCGTACGTCACCTGCACATGTTGTTCGAGATGGCGGAGAAGAGCTTTTCCCAGACGGTGACCGACGAGCGCCTGAAGCAGAGCCGCCGCCTGCTGCGCGAGGCGCCCGAGCGGCTGATCGCCGACATCGCGTCCTCGTGCGGCTTCGAGAGCCTGGCAACCTATTACCGGGTGTTTAACGCCGCCTATGGCATGGCCCCCGGTGATTTCCGGGCAAAAAGCTCGGAGGAGTGTTAGCTGCCGTCTTGGGTGGCTGCGGCCGGGCTGAGGGGCTTCCGGGAAAAACCCCAGAAGCGCCCGTAATTTGGGCAAAAACCTCAGGTTTTTTAGGCTCTTCCCGCGCCGCTCCATTGACTTTGGCCAATTCCCGCCTATGTTCCGGGTCGACGCGGCTCAGATCGAAGAGCGATTCCTGAGCCTTGCGCTTTGTTCGCGTGAGTCAGCACCCCCAGCTTCTTCGAGAGCGCGCCGTTTCGGGGTGGAACGCGACAGCCTTATTACCCTCGATTCCGAACGGCGGTTTCGACCAGAGGCTCAATGTCCTTTTCAGATCTCGGACTGTCCGAAAAAGTCCTCGCCGCAGTGGCGGCCACCGGTTACACCACCCCCACCCCCATTCAGGAACAGGCGATCCCCCACGTCCTCGCACGCAAGGACGTCCTCGGCATCGCCCAGACCGGCACCGGCAAGACCGCGGCCTTCGTGCTGCCGATGCTCACCATCCTCGAAAAGGGCCGCGCCCGGGCGCGAATGCCGCGCACGCTGATCCTCGAGCCGACCCGCGAGCTGGCGGCCCAGGTGAAGGAAAACTTCGACCGGTACGGTGCCGGCCAGAAGCTCAACGTCGCGCTCCTGATCGGCGGCGTCTCCTTCGGCGACCAGGATGCCAAGCTGATGCGCGGCGTCGACGTGCTGATCGCGACCCCCGGCCGCCTGCTCGACCACACCGAGCGCGGCGGCCTGCTGCTCACCGGCGTCGAGCTGCTCGTCATCGACGAAGCCGACCGCATGCTGGACATGGGCTTCATTCCCGACATCGAGCGCGTCTGCAAGCTCGTCCCGTTCACGCGCCAGACTCTGTTCTTCACCGCGACCATGCCGCCGGAAATCCGGCGCATCACCGAGACCTTCCTGCACAATCCGCAGAAGATCGAGGTATCCAAGCCCGCGACCACTGCGGTGACCGTCACGCAGGTCCAGGTGCCCGCCGGGCGCGAGGCGCACGAGAAGCGCGAGCTGCTGCGCCGCCTGCTGCGCGAAGCCAAGGATCTCAAGAACGCGATCATCTTCTGCAATCGCAAGCGTGAAGTCGCGATCGTTCACAAATCGCTGCAGAAGCACGGCTTCAGCGTCGGAGCCCTGCACGGCGACATGGATCAGTCGGCTCGCACGGCCGCACTCGACCAGTTCCGCAAGGGTGAGCTACCCCTCCTCGTCGCCTCCGACGTCGCAGCCCGCGGCCTCGACATTCCCGAGGTCAGTCACGTCTACAATTTCGACGTTCCCCATCACGCCGACGATTACGTTCACCGCATCGGCCGCACCGGCCGCGCCGGCCGCACCGGCACCGCGATCTCGATCGTGACGCGGCTCGACCAGAAGTCGATGGCAGCGATCGAGAAGCTGATCGGACAGAGCATTCCGCTCGCCGAGGGCGATTTTGAGATCCACACCGAAGCCTCCGATGCGACCGAGCGTCCGCGCGAGTCGCGTGGCCGCGAACGTTCACGCGGCGGGCGCGGCAAGCCGCAGCGTGGTCGCGACCGTGAGCGCAGCCACGAACCGCGCGAGGCGCGTGGTGAGGCAAGACATGAAGCAAGATCTGCTTCCGAGGCCGGACATGCGTCCGAAGCCAAGAGTCCTTCGGTGGCACGACAGCCCGCTGAAGCAAGGCATCGTTCCGGCGACAAGCGCAGGACGGAGCCGCGACACGACGCCCGCCAGCAAGCCAATCCGTCGCATGTGCCCTCGATCGGCCGTCCCGAGCCGCGCCGTCAGCGCGAGAGCGACAGCGAGCCGGGCGATCACTCGCATCTGCCGGCGTTCCTGCTGCGGCCGGTGCGCTCCCCCGCCGGGGCCTGAAGCGCTCCGGCGCCCCGGCTTTTTCGGTTGAAGAACGTCGATTTGCAATTTTTTGGACACCCCGTGAACGTATATTTACGGGGTGTTCACGATCGTCCGTTAGCCTACGAACATAATTTAAGGATTGCTGCGGTCGGTGGCGCGTCGACCGCTGTGGGGATGTTCAGTGATCAAGGTACTCGACGAACACGAACGCACGCTGGCGTTCGCCGAGGTGGCGCTCGGTCAGATCCGATCGCTCAGGCAGACGGCCATTCCCCGCAATTACGAGATTTGGTACGTCTACGCCACAGGCTACAATGCACCGCTCAACAAGATCATCAATGAGACGCTGGCGCGCAGTGGCAGGCTGACCGAGGCCGATCTCGAGCAGATCTACGAAACCTATCTCTCCCACATCAAGACCACCGACCGCATCGACAAGGTCGGCGCGCGCGTCGTCGGCGAGATCGACGACGTGGTGAAGGTGTTGGGCGAGGCGCTCGGCATGACCGGAGCCTACGATGCCAGCCTGTCGGGTGCGACCGAGAAACTGTCGTCGGCCGAGAGCCGCGACCAGATCAAGGCGATCGTCGAGGCGCTGCTGCGCTCCACCAGCGAGATGCGCGAGACCAACAAGGCGCTGGAAGACCGGCTCACGCTGTCGAAGAACGAGATCAGCAATCTCCAGCAGAGCCTGGAGGCGATCCGGGCCGAGAGCCTGACCGATCCGCTCACGGGCCTGGGAAATCGCAAATATTTCGACCGCATGATCGGCATGGCGGTGCAGAGCGCGCTCGCCTCGGGCGAGCCGCTGTCGCTGCTGCTGTTCGACATCGATCACTTCAAGTCGTTCAACGATTCCTACGGCCATCTCACCGGCGACCAGGTGCTGCGGCTCGTCGGCCTTTCGCTGAAGCAGACCATCAAGGGCCAGGACATCACCGCGCGCTACGGCGGCGAGGAATTCGCGGTCGTTCTCCCCAACACCGCGATGCGCCAGGCACTGACGGTCGCCGATCACATCCGCCGCGCCGTGATGGCGAAGGAATTGAAGAAGAAATCGACCGGCGAGATCCTCGGCCGCGTCACCATCTCCGTCGGCGTCTCCATGCTGAGGGAGGGCGACGACACCGACGCGCTGATCGAGCGTGCCGACGCCTGCCTCTACGCCGCCAAGCGCAACGGCCGCAATCGCGTGATCTGCGAAGCCGATCCGGAATTTGCGATCGAGACCCACGGCCGGGTGGCGTAGCGCCAAATTCATCCACCACCGGGGCGCACCTCTTGGTGCGAGCCCGGAATCCATACTCACGACGGTGGTTATGGATTCTCAGATGCGCAATTGCGCATCATAGCTCACGGCTATGCCGCGCCCCGGAATGACGGCGGCAATGGAGCGTAGTTTGGCTTCATTGGCGGGTCCGCCTCCGCGCTACGACGTGCGCCGGATGCGTCGCTCGGTCCCAATTTTCTTAGTCCGCCGCTTCCTAGCCTCGGCCTTTCTCGGCTGCGCTTTCTTCGTCGGCTTCGCCGCCTTCTTCGCCTTCGGTCGTTTCTTCACCTTGGCCCGCTGGGCGGCGGCGAGCGCCGCCCTCGCCCATTGCGCAAGCTCCTGGGAATCGTCGAACAGGCGCGCCGGCAATTCCCAGTAGGAATTCACCACCACGGTCTTGGCACGGGTCGAATACTGGAACGGCTTTGAGCCTTCGGCCTCGAAGTCAGGAATGGTCGTCTCGTCGGCCCGAAAAAACAGGCCGGCGCGCAGGGACAGCGCGAAATTGACGCCGTCGGCTGAGATGCCGTAGCCGGAGAACATTTTCCGGATGGTGACCGGGCCGAAATCGGCGAACAGGTCGATCAGGAATTCGCGGTCCATGATGGCGCTCTCTCGTGCCCCGGACGCAGCGCAGCGTGTAACGGTGCGCTGCAGAGCCGGGGCCCAGCCACTCCACAGCGAAGACTATAGCGTGGGTCCCGGCTCTGCGCAGCAGCGCAAGCGCGCTGCAGCGCGTCCGGGACAAGAGAGCAGAGCGTAGGCCGAAATTACCCGTCGATCTTGGCCGGCCGCAGTTCGACCGATTCGCCGCAACCGCAGGCGGAGATCTGGTTGGGGTTGTTGAAGACGAACTGGGCCTGCATCTTGTCGGCCTTGTAGTCCATCTCGGTGCCGAGCAGGAACAGCACGGCCTTGGGATCGATCAGGATCTTGACGCCCTTGTCCTCGACGACCTCGTCGGTCGGGCGGATGTCGTGGGCGTATTCGACCGTGTAGGACTGACCGGCGCAGCCGCCGTTCTTCACGCCGACGCGCAAGCCCACGATTTCCGAGTCCGCGCGCTGGGTCAGCTCGGTGATGCGCTGGGCAGCGGCGTCCGTCAGCCGCATCACCTGCGGGCGCGGCCGCCGCGGCTTCGGAGTGGATGCTGGTGTCGAGCCGGACGAAATTTGGGTCATGTTGCCTATGTGGTCCGTTGCGAAGCGAATTCAATGCGCGTTGGGGGGCGTCACCACATGTTCAGCACGAGGCGCGCCTCGTCGCTCATGCGTTCGGGCGACCACGGCGGCTCCCAGACGACCTTGACGTCGACCACGCCGACGCCGGGCACGCTGGCGACCGCGTTCTCGACCATGGTCGGCAGCTCGCCGGCGGCCGGACAGTTCGGCGTCGTCAGCGTCATCTGCACGTCGACCGAACGGTCGTCCTTGATCTCGACCTTGTAGATCAGGCCGAGCTCGTAGATGTCGGCGGGGATTTCCGGGTCGAACACGGTCTTGAGCCCGGCGATGATCTCGGTGGTGAGACGCTCGGTCTCCTCCGGCGGCAATGCCGAATGGGTCTCCATCGGATTGGCTTTGATTTCGGCCGTGTCACTCATGCGAACAAATCCCGCGCCTTCAGCAGCGCCTGTGCCAGATGATCGACTTCTTCCCGCGTATTATACATGCCGAACGAGGCCCGGCATGTGGCCGTGACGTTGAACCGCTCTAAAAGCGGCATCACGCAATGGGTGCCGGCGCGCACTGCGATGCCCTGGCGGTCGATCACGGTGGCGACGTCGTGGGCGTGCGCGCCCTTGAGCTCGAAGGAGATCACGGGGCCCTTGCCCCGCGCCGTGCCGATCAGCCGGAGCGAGTTGATCTCGCGCAGGCGCTCCTGGGCGTAGGCGGTGAGGTCGGCCTCGTAGGCGGCGATGCGTTCCTTGCCGATCGAATTGACGTAGTCGATGGCGGCGCCAAGGCCGACGGCTTCGACGATGGGCGGGGTGCCAGCTTCGAACTTGTGCGGCGGATCGCCATAGGTGACCCAGTCCTTCGCAACCTCGCGGATCATCTCGCCGCCGCCGTTGAAGGGCCGCATCGCGACGAGGTGCTCATGCTTGGCATAGAGCGCGCCGATGCCGGTCGGGCCATAGATCTTGTGGCCGGTGAACGCGTAGAAATCGCAGTCGAGATCCTGCACGTCGACGGGCAGATGCACCGCGCCTTGCGCTCCGTCGACCAGCACCGGAATGCCGCGATCATGGGCCAGCCGTACCACCTCCTTGATCGGAACGAACGTTCCGAGCGCGTTCGACATCTGGGTGATGGCGACAAGCTTGGTCTTCGGCGTCAGCAGCTTCTCGAACTCGTCGATCAGGAAATTGCCCTCGTCATCGACGGGCGCCCATTTGATCACTGCGCCATGGCGTTCCCTGAGGAAATGCCAGGGCACGATGTTGGAATGGTGCTCCATAATCGAGAGGACGATCTCGTCGCCTTGCTTGATGTTCGGCTCGCCCCAGGACGACGCCACGAGGTTAATCGCCTCGGTGACGTTGCGGGTGAAGATGATTTCCTCTGTCCGACGGGCGTTGACGAACTGCGCAACTTTTGCCCGCGCACCCTCGTAGGCTTCGGTCGCGGCATTGGCGAGGTAGTGCAGGCCGCGATGCACGTTGGCGTATTCGCTCGTATAGGCCTGCGTCATGCGGTCGAGCACGGCACTCGGCTTCTGCGCAGAGGCGGCGTTGTCGAGATAGACGAGCTTCTTGCCGTAGACCTGCATCGCGAGCGCCGGAAAATCCTGGCGCACGCGCGCAACGTCATAGGCGCCGTTCTTGACCGCCGGATGCGTGCTCATGACCGCCGCTCCAGCCAGCGCTCGGCGATGCCGATCACGTGCTCGCGCAAGCCATCATCGGCGATCTGCTCGATCGCCTCGCCGACGAAGGCCTGGATCAGCAGCGCCTGGGCCTGCTTCTCCGGCAGGCCGCGGGCCTTCAGGTAGAACAGCAGGCTGTCGTCGAGCGCGCCGGCGGTGGCGCCGTGGCCGCAGGAGACGTCGTCGGCGAAGATCTCGAGCTCGGGCTTGTTGTCGGCCTCGGCCTCGTCCGAGAGCAGCAGCGCCCGGGTCATCATCTTGCCGTCGGTCTTCTGCGCGTCGGGACGGACGATGATGCGGCCCTGGAACACCGAATGGCCGCGTTCGTCGATCACGGCGCGGAAGGTCTCGCGGCTGACGCAATTCGGCACGGCATGGTCGACCACCAGCGTGGTGTCGCCGTGCTCGGTCTTCTTCAGAAGGTTGACGCCGTTGACCGAGAGCTCGCTGCCCTCGCCCGCCAGCGTAATGAACCCTTGCAGGCGGCTGACCGCAGCGCCGCTGGTCATGTTGAAGAAGTTGAGCTTGGTATTTGCGCCGACGGTGACGAACTGCGAGGTGATGTTCACCGCGTCAGGCGCATCGTCCATCAGCCGGACAAACGCGACGTCGGCGTCGTCGCTGACCGAGACGATGACGGCGTCGTTGACCTGGTAGGTCGCAGCGCCGGCGGCGACGAAGCTCTCGATGATGGTGGCGCGGGCGCCCTTCCCGATCACCACCTGCGAGCGGGTGAAAGCCGAGGCCGATGCGGCGGTCGCAACATGGATGATCTGGATCGGCGCAGAGAGCTGCGTCCCATCCGCGATCGACAGCACCACGCCGTCGGTCGCCAGCGCCGCGTTCAGCGCGATCACGGCATCGGTGGACGCGGTCTTGAGGAGACCAGCATCCTTGTCCAGCGTCTCACGGAGAGCCTTGAAGCCGGCCTCGGACGCAAGCGTCTTCACGTCCGAGAGCTCGGCTGCGAACATGCCGTCGACCAGCACCAGCTTGCGGGCGCCCGCGATTGCATGCGCCTTGACCGCGTCCGCGGCGCGCTTCAGCGCGGTCGCATCGGGCACGGCGGCCAGCGGCAGCACCTCGCCGACCAGCGCGCGCAGATCGGTGTATTTCCATTCCTCGATCCGGCGGTGCGGCAGGCCGAGACGCTCATAGGTCTCGAACGCCTCGCGGCGCACGGCGGTGACCGCGGACGAACCCGGCAGCCGGCCTTCGGCGCTTGCGAAGAGATCGCTCACCGCGCGGCCGCTCCCGGTCTTTGCCACAGCAACGTTCATCTCAAAAATTCCTTACGCGGCATCCTCGAACTGGGCGTAGCCGGAGGCTTCCAGCTCCAGCGCCAATTCCTTGCCGCCGCTCTTCACGACACGGCCCCTGGACATCACGTGCACGACGTCGGGCACGATGTAGTTCAGCAGCCGCTGATAGTGGGTGATGACGACCATCGCGCGCCCCGGCGAGCGCAGTGCGTTGACGCCGTCGGCCGCGATCCGCAGCGCGTCGATGTCGAGGCCGGAATCCATCTCGTCGAGGATGCACAGGCTCGGCTCGAACAGCGCCATCTGCAGCACTTCGTTGCGCTTCTTCTCGCCGCCGGAGAAGCCGACATTGACGCCGCGCTTGAGCATGTCCTGCGGGATGTTCAGCGACTTCGAGACTTCGCGGACCTTCTTGAGGAAATCAGGCACCATCAGCTCGCTCTCGCCGCGCGCCTTGCGCTGTGCATTCAGCGCGGTGCGCAGGAAATTCATGGTGGTGACGCCGGGAATCTCGACCGGATACTGGAACGCCAGGAATACGCCCTTAGCGGCGCGCTCGTCCGGCGACATCTCCAGGAGGTCCTCGCCCCTGAACAGGATCTGGCCGTCGGTGACCTCGTAGCCGGGCTTGCCGGCGATGACGTGCGAGAGCGTCGACTTGCCGGAGCCGTTCGGCCCCATGATCGCGTGCACCTCGCCCTCGTTCACGGTCAGCGTCAGCCCATGGAGGATCTCACGCTCCTCGACACGAACCTTGAGGTCTTTCACTTCAAGCAAAGCCATCTTGGTATCCAGTTTATTCAATTGATGTTGGAGCGCGAGGTGCGCACCGCGAGGGTCGGCAATTAGCCGACCGACCCTTCAAGCGAGATCGAGATCAGCTTCTGCGCTTCCACCGCAAATTCCATCGGCAGCTGCTGCAGCACGTCCTTGACGAAGCCGTTGACGACGAGGCCGACGGCCTCTTCTTGCGAAAGCCCGCGCTGGATGCAGTAGAACAGCACGTCCTCGGAGATCTTCGAGGTCGTCGCCTCGTGCTCGAACGTCGCCGAGGAGTTCTTGGCCTCGATATAGGGCACGGTGTGCGCACCGCATTTGTCGCCGATCAGCAGCGAGTCGCAGGCGGTGAAGTTGCGCGCGCCGGTCGCTTTCCGGTGTGCCGTGACGAGGCCGCGATAGGTGTTCTGCGACTTGCCGGCGGCGATGCCCTTGGAGATGATCCGGCTCGACGTGTTCTTGCCGAGATGGATCATCTTGGTGCCCGAATCGACCTGCTGGTAGCCATTCGAGATCGCAATCGAGTAGAACTCGCCGCGCGAATTGTCACCGCGCAGGATGCAGCTCGGATATTTCCAGGTGATGGCGGAGCCGGTCTCGACCTGGGTCCAGGAGATCTTGGAATTGGCACCGCGGCAGTCGCCACGCTTGGTGACGAAATTGTAGATGCCGCCCTTGCCTTCCGAATTGCCGGGATACCAATTCTGCACCGTCGAATATTTGATCTCGGCATCGTCGAGCGCGACGAGCTCGACCACGGCGGCGTGCAGCTGGTTCTCGTCGCGCTGCGGCGCGGTGCAGCCTTCGAGATAGGAGACGTAGGAGCCCTTGTCGGCGATGATCAGCGTGCGCTCGAACTGGCCGGTGTTGCGCTCGTTGATGCGGAAATAGGTCGACAGCTCCATCGGGCAGCGCACGCCCGGCGGCACATAGACGAACGAGCCGTCGGAGAACACAGCCGAGTTCAGCGTGGCATAGAAATTGTCGGAAGTCGGAACCACCGAGCCCAGATATTTCTGCACCAGCTCGGGATGCTCGCGGATCGCCTCCGAGATCGGCATGAAGATCACGCCGGCCTTCTTCAGCTCGGCCTTGAACGTGGTCGCAACCGAGACCGAATCGAACACAGCATCGACCGCGATCTTGCGGCGGGCGGGATCCTCTTCGCCGGGCTTCGGCTCGACGCCTTCGAGCATGGCGACTTCCCGCAAGGGAATGCCGAGCTTCTCGTAGGTCTTCAGGATCTCCGGATCGATCTCATCCAGCGAGGAGACCGTCTTCTTCGGCTTCGGCGCCGCGTAGTAATAAAGGTCCTGGAAGTCGATCTTGGGATAGTCGACTCGGGCCCAGGTCGGCTCCTGCATGGTCAGCCAGCGCCGATAGGCCTCCAGCCGCCACTGCAGCATCCAGGCGGGCTCGTTCTTCTTCTCAGAGATGAACTTGACGGTATCTTCCGACAACCCCTTGGGGGCCTTGTCGGACTCGATCAGGGTCTCAAACCCATAACGATACTGGTCGACGTCGATGCGCTTCACGCGCTCGACCGTCTCTTGTACGGCTGGCATTCCATCCTCCGCTCGCGGTTTCAAGGACCGCGGTGGATCAAACTCGAACGAGTATTACGATATTTCTCTGCGGAAAGCACGGGCTTAGAACCGTTCAAGCCGTGTTTCGTCGCTTCAAGCCTTAAGTAGGGTATTACCAAGCTTTCGCCAAGCCTCTAACGCCCTATTGATGTCCGCCGGTTCCGTGGACCAGCCCAGACTGAGACGCACCGCTCCCTGGGCCACCGCGGGATCATAACCCATCGCGGACAGGACGTGAGACGGCTGGACCTTTCCGGAGGAGCAAGCGGAGCCGGAGGAGACCGCGATGCCCTCCAGATCGAAGCCGATCACGGCGGTTTCGGCCTTCAAGCCCGGCGCCGTGAAGAGCACGGTGTTTGGCAACCGCGCTACGTCTTCCGCAAAGACTGTCGTCCCGGGAACGTCGCAGAGACCATTTTCCAAATGATCTCTGAGGCTTGCCATACGCTTCACATCCTCCGGCAGAGCCTGAAGCGCAGCCTTCACCGCTGCCCCAAAGGCGGCGATCCCGGCAATGTTCTCGGTGCCGGCCCGGCGGCTGAGCTCCTGGCCGCCGCCCCGCAGCACCGGCTCCAGGCCGGCTATCCCATCGGTCATCGCCAGGGCGCCGACCCCCTTGGGGCCGCCGATCTTGTGCGCAGAAAACGTCGCAAGGTCTGCGCCTATCGAATTGATATTGAAGGGTATTTTGCCGAGCGCCTGGATCGCATCGACATGCAGCAGGCCGCCTGCCTCATGGACGATGCTTGCAGCCTCTGTGACCGGCTGAAGGGCGCCGCTCTCGTTGTTGGCGGCCATGATCGAGACCAGGGCTGGTGGGCCTCCCTTCAGCAGCGCCCGCAAATGATCGAGGTCGACCACGCCGGAGCGCGTCACCTCGATCAGGCCGATCTTGTCCGCCGGGAACCGGCCGCCGGCTAGCACCGAGGCATGCTCGACCGCCGAGACCAGCAGCCGCTCGACAGGGCCGCCGGAGGCGCCCCGCAAACCCGGCGAGAGCGCGAGCGCATTGGCCTCGGTTCCAGCGGAGGTGAAGACGACGTTGCGCGGCTGCGCCCCGACCGCGGCCGCAAGCGTCGCGCGGGCTTCTTCGACCAAGCGCCGCGCCTCCCGCCCCTCGGCATGGACCGAGGATGGATTGCCGACCAGGTCGAAGGCCGCAACCATCGCCGCCCGCGCCTCGGGGCGCAGCGGCGTGGTCGCATTCCAGTCGAGATAGACACGGTTCGGCATCTGGCCCTCTTAGCACCTTTTGTCGTCCGGCCAATCGGAGGGCGTGCGCTCGTCAGGCCGGCTGCTGCTCCACCCTCCGCAGGGTTCGCGGCACCGCCCGCAACCCGAACAGCGGCCGCAGCCAGGCCACGCGCCGGACGATCTCATAACTCGCCACACATGTGAGCGCGGTCCCGACGATGACAATGGACGCTTCGATGCCGGCCGACAGACCGCTGTCGTGCAATTGATGCGCGATCACGATGATCGCGGTCTGATGCACGATGTAGTACGGGAAGATCGCATCGGTCAGGTAGCGCCGCGCCGGGCTGTCGGCGGTGAAGGTGCGCCGCGCAAAGCCCAGCACGACGGCGATCGCAAGCCATTGATAGCAACCATAGGCCGAGGCGGCGAACCACTTCAGCATGGGCGACGGCGCAAGCAGGCCGGCGCGTACCAGGATGAAGGCAGCGAAGCAGGCGCCGGCCGCCAGCAGGGCCGCCCAGCGCAGGCGTTCGAGTTCGCGCCAGATCCCCTCCTCCTGCTTGGCCAGCAGGAAACCGATCAGGAAGGCCGTGGCGTGGTCCGCGTGGTTGTACCAGTCGCCAAACAGCGCGTGTGTCGACGGGAAAGCCGGGAACAGCACCAGGCGCCAGGCCGCATACAGCAGGCAGGGCGCGATCAGGAGCCATGGCCCGGCGAGCAAGCGGGCCAGTTTTTGGCCGAGCCAGTCAGCGCCGGCCGGCCACAGCGCGAGAACGCCGATCAGGGCCATCGTGTAGACCCACAGATAGACCACGAACCAGAGATGGTTCCAGGTCGGCAACACGATGCACGGCTTCGGACAGAACTGCGCGCCGAAGGCAAAGTAGTGCCTGGCGTAGAAATCGAAGAAGCCGGCGGGATAGCCGAGGCTTTCGACGATCTGCAGATAGGCCTGCGGCGGCACGATCACGAGCATTCCGAAGATCAGCGGGATCAGGAGCCGCGCCGATCGCGCGCCAGCAAGCGAGGCGAGGCTCCACTTGCCGAGCATGAAGCGGGTGGCAACCCCTGACACCAGGAACAGCAGCGACAGCCGCCACGGATTGAGGAAGAGCATCACCGGTTCCAGCCAGGTCAGCCGGTGCGCGCTCTTGATGTGAAATCCCCAGGACACGTAGAGCATGCCGACGTGGTAGAAGATGAGCAGCCCGAAGGCTAAAATCCGCACCCAATCCAGGTCGATACGCCTGTCCGAGCTTTGGGATTGCTGTGGTGTTGTCATGGTTTTCTGCTCCTCGACGGGACGACGAACGCGGTTTTGGGGTCAGGGCGACACCGAAATGGCTGACACCGAAAATGCGCCGCCTGCGGCGCGCGTCGAGCCGGTTTGGGATCAGAATCGGACCCGAGGGGATGAGCCGCCGGCAGCTGGGACGAGTCGTGGGTCTTTCGGGATCAGCGGCGGCGACCGGATGATGTTCGCAGCGATCGCGGCCGTCGCGCTCGTGATCGGAGTAGTCAATGCGTTTTCGTTTGCCCAGGACGCGGCCTGGCGCGGCGACAGGTACGACATCGGCCGGCGGCTGTTCTGGGAGATGTCCAGCATCGCCGTCATCCTGCTGTTGCTGCCGATCCTGGTCTTGGCGGTCCGCCGCATGCGCCGGACACCCGGCCTCGCCGCACAGGTTGCCATCGGGGCGATCGCCCTGCTCGGCTTCTCCACCCTTCACATCACCGGCATGGTCTGGGTGCGGAAGCTCGCGCTCTGGCTCGCCGGCGGCGCCTACGATTTCCGTTTCTCGCTCGCGACGGTCCTGTACGAATTCCGAAAAGACGCCGTGGCCTTTGTCCTGATCGCTGCCACGATCTGGCTGCTCGAAAGCCGGCGGGAGCTGAAGAGCGCGGCAGTCGGATCGTCGCCGCCGCCCACCCCGCCGCTGCCGTCATCACCCGATCTGATCTGGCTGCGCGACGGCACCAGCCGCATTCGCGTGGTGCCGCGCGAGATCCTCTGGGTCGCATCCGCCGGCAATTACATCGAATACAGCCTCGCCGACGGCACCCGGCACCTCATTCGGGGCACGCTGGCGGCGGCGGAAAGCGAGCTGGCGCGCTTTTCCATCGTTCGCGTCCACCGGACCAAGCTTGCCAATCTCGGCCGGGTGCGCGGCGTGGACCTGAAGCCATCAGGAGATTTCGAGCTCGCCTTCGACAACGGGCAAACGCTCGGCGGCAGCCGGCGCTACCGGCCGGCAGTCGCCGCGCTCGGAAGCCGAACCGCGCCGGCGGGAAGCGCCCCCGGCGATCCCTAAAAAGTCATGATTTCAATGGGTTGGATATTGCCCTCCGGCGGGACGGCCGGCTCTTGCCGCGCTCGGTTGATTCAGGCAGGTCCAGGTCGCGAGAGGCAAGCCGGAGATGACATTGCAATGACTGGCTAAGCTCTTGAGCTGATTGAGAGATGTCGAAGAAGCTTGCTTTTTGACCCTGGCCTTGTGTTAGAAGCGCGCGTCAGTTCACCTGCGCGCCACTCGCACATCATCCGAGGGCGCGCCTTTCCACCTTTCATCCGCGCTCTCGTCGGCGGCAACGCTGCGAGAGCCACAATCGGACGATTGCGCAGGGATCACCTCCAAGGGACTTAGATCAGAGATCATCGATGCCTGAAGTCATTTTCACCGGCCCTGCCGGCCGCCTCGAAGGCCGCTATCACCCGGCCAAGCAGAAGAACGCACCGATCGCGATGATCCTGCATCCGCATCCCCAGTTCCATGGCACGATGAACCATCAGATCGTGTACCAGTGCTACTACGCCTTTGCGCATCGCGGCTTCTCGGTGCTGCGCTTCAACTTCCGCGGCGTCGGTCGCAGCCAGGGCTCGTTCGACCATGGCACCGGCGAATTGTCGGATGCGGCCGCCGCGCTGGATTGGGCGCAGACCATCAATCCCGAGGCGCGCGCCTGCTGGGTCGCCGGCTTCTCCTTCGGCGCCTGGATCGGCATGCAGCTCTTGATGCGCCGCCCCGAGGTCGAGGGCTTCATCTCGATCGCGCCGCCGGCCAACCTCTACGACTTCTCGTTCCTCGCGCCCTGCCCGTCCTCAGGCCTGATCGTTCACGGCGAGAAGGATGCGGTGGTGCCGCCCAAGGACGTCAACACGCTGGTCGAGAAGCTGAAGACGCAGAAGGGCATCGTGATCGACCAGCAGATCATCCCCGGCGCCAACCACTTCTTCGATTCCAAGCTCGAGCCGCTGATGGAAACCATCACGGCGTATCTGGACATGCGCCTCGCCAACGTGCGGTAGTATCTTCCGACGTGGATGGGTTCGCGGCATGGCTGCGGACCCATCACGTTGGAGATTGCGAGCGATGAAGGCGTATCTGGTTCTTGATCTCTCGGTGAACGACTACGCCGGATTCAAGACTTACATCGCTGAAGTTCCGGCGTTCATCGCCAAGCACGCAGGGCGATACCTCGTCCGCGGCGTCGAGCCGACAACGATTGAGGGCGACTGGGCGCCCGAGCGTCTCGTCATCATCGAATTTGCGGACCGCGAGAAGGCTCAGGCCTTCTTGGATGATCCTGACATTCAACCCCTGTTCAAACTGCGTCAGGCGACGACGACCAGCAGGCTGCTGCTCGCGGATGGGTGCATCTGATCGCAGCAACTGACTACGCCAGCTTGAGCGCGACGATCCCCATCAAGACGAGCGCGATGCCGGCAAGCTTCATCGCGCTCAAGGTCTCGCCGAACAACACGACGCCCATGATGAAAGTGCCGGCCGCGCCAATGCCGGTCCACACCGAATAGGCGACGCCGACCTCGAGCACCTTCAAGGCACGCCCGAGCAGGAAGACGAAGGCAGCGAGCAGCACAAGCGAGGCGATGCTCCAGCCGACGCGCGTATAGCCTTCGGCGTACTTCATCGAAATCGCCCAGCCGACATCGAGCAGGCCCGCGATCACGAGCATCAGCCACGCGAGGGATTGCGACATCAGCGTGCGCTCACGCCGCGAGCTTGAGGAGGTGCGCGTCGTGGCGAACGAGGAAGGCGCGCAACAGTTGCGGATAGTCTTCGCCGACGGCAGTGCGGACACTTGGACGCTTCGCCAGTTCGGCGCGCCACGCACGGACCTTCGGAACATCCGTGAAGATGCCGTGCTCGGTCAGTTCGTCGAACAGATCGAAGTAACGGAAGACAGGTGCGAACACCGCATCGACCAGACTGAACGCTTCGCCGGCGAAGTACGGGCCCGCGCCGAGCGCGGCCTCGAGCCGCGCGAATTTTGTCGCGAGTGCCTGGCGCTTGCTTTCGAACGTCGCCGGATCGGTCGTGGTTTCCAGGCCCCAGAGGTCGCCGAGGATCGCCGAGCCGAACTCCATCCAGGCGCGGTGCTCGGCCCGCTTCAGCCCATCCACCGGATGCAGCTTCGCGCCGCCTTGGGTTTCCTCGATGTACTCGCAGATTACGTTGCTCTCGAACAGCGCGACCTCGCGGCCGTCATCGCCGGTGACGACGAGCACAGGCACCTTGCCGAGCGGCGAGAGCTTCAAGAACCAGTCGGGCTTGTCAGCGAGATCGATGTCGATCCGCTCGAACGGGACGCTCTTCTCCTTCAGCGCGATCACCGCGCGCTGCACATAGGGACAAAGCTTGTGGCTGATCAGTTTCAGTGACGCGGGCGTATTGAGCGAAGATGTCATGGCAACGATCCCGACGGTTAAATGCAATTGCATCCAACATAGATGCAATTGCATCCACCCGTCAAGATCAATGCATTTGCATCAACCGAGCGTGATCCTCAGGTAGTCATCTTCAGGGCCTGGCGATTACCCCGCCGGTCATCGGCATCGGCACGCCCGTGGTCGCCGGATAGGACAGTGGCAGGCCCTTCATCCCGCGGACGGCGAGAAAGCCGAAGGCCTGCGCCTCGATGGCGTCCGAGGCCCAGCCGAGCGTCTCGGCGGCCTCGACACTGGCCGATCCCACCCGCTCCCGCAGCATCCGCAGCATGGTGAGGTTGCGCGCGCCGCCGCCGCAGACGATCCAGCGCCGCGGCCGCCGCGGCAACAGCGGAATGATTCGGGCGATCGCGGCGGCGGTGAAGGCGGTCAGCGTCGCCGCGCCGTCGGCAGGCAGCACGTCGCCGAGCCGCAGGGCCGCAAAATCGTTGCGGTCGAGCGATTTCGGCGGCGGGCTTGCGAAGAACGGCAGCTCCAGCGCCCGCGCGATCCAGGCTTCGTCCACCTTGCCGAGCGCGGCGAACTTGCCTTCCGCATCGAAGGCCTGGTTCATGGTGCGGTACATGAAATCGTCCAGCAACGCGTTGCCGGGGCCGGTGTCGCAGGCGATCAAGGCATCGTTGCCGTCGATATAGGTGATGTTGGAGACGCCGCCGATATTGACCACGACGATCGGCCCTTCGCGCTCCAGCGAATGGGCGAGCGCGCGGTGGTAGACCGGCACGAGCGGCGCGCCCTGCCCGCCGGCCTCGACGTCGGCGGCGCGAAAGTCGTGCATCACGGGGATATGGATGGCCCTTGCCAGCGCCGGCCCATCGCCGATCTGCACCGTCAGCCGTCTTTCGGGCCGGTGCAGCACGGTCTGGCCGTGGAAGCCGACAATGTCGATGTCCTCCGCCCTCATCCGGTTCTGGGCGAGGAAGGCGGCAACCGCCTCGGCATGGGCCTGCGTCACCGCACGCTCGGCATCGCCCAGACTACCCGGGCGGGCGTCGCGTTGCTGCAGATGCACGGCCTCGCTCAGCGCCTGGCGCAGCAGGTTGCGCTCGGCGGGGCCGTAGGGCCGGTAACCGGACGGCCCGAGCGCCTTCACCTGCTTTCCGTCGGTTTCGATCAGCGCGACGTCCACCCCGTCCAGCGAGGTGCCGCTCATCAAACCGAGTGCCGTCAACATCATGGACCAGCGTCCTCAAGAAACCCGCCCGGGCATGCCGATCTTGTGCCAGAGGGACACATCTTATAATGCCAACGCGGCAAGTGGCGGGCGGCCAACCGGGTTCCGGCGGAAGACCCTTAAATTGCGCCCCAAACGGTAAACCAAGAATTGTCAGGCACGCCGACAGATGACTGCATTTAAATCGGATTTCCTCAACACCCTGCAGGAACGTGGTTTCATCCACCAATGCTCCGATTTCGAGGGGCTGGACGCGCTCGCCGCCAAGGGCGAGGCCACCGCCTATGTCGGCTACGATTGCACCGCCCGCTCGCTGCACATCGGCAATTACCTGACCATGATGATGCTGCACTGGCTGCAGCAGTCCGGCAACAAGCCGATCACGCTGATGGGCGGCGGCACCACCATGGTGGGCGATCCCTCCGGCAAGGACGAGACGCGCGCGATGCGCACCATCGCCGAGATCGGGGCCAACAAGGCATCGATCCGCGGCGTGTTCGCCAAGGTGCTGCGCTACGGCGAGGGCAAGAGCGACGCCGTCATGCTCGACAATGCGGAATGGCTGACCAAGCTGAACTGGATCGAGATGCTGCGCGACGTCGGCCGGCACTTCTCGGTCAACCGCATGCTGACCATGGATTCGGTGCGGCTGCGACTCGAGCGCGAGCAGGAGATGAGCTTCATCGAGTTCAACTACATGGTCTGCCAGGCCTACGACTTCGTCGAGCTGGCCAAGCGCACCGGCTGCCGCCTCCAGATGGGCGGCTCGGACCAGTGGGGCAACATCGTCATGGGCGTCGATCTCGGCCGCCGCATGGGCACCCACCAGCTGTTCGCGCTGACGACGCCGCTGCTGACGACCGCCTCGGGCGCCAAGATGGGAAAGACCGCGCAAGGCGCGGTGTGGCTCAACGCCGACCAGTTCAGCCCTTACGATTTCTGGCAGTACTGGCGCAACACCGAGGACGCCGACGTCGGCAGGTTCCTGAAGCTGTTCACGACGCTGCCGATGGCCGAGATCAAAAAGCTCGAGGCGCTCGGCGGCTCGGAGATCAACGAGGCCAAGAAGGTGCTCGCAACCGAAGCGACCGCTTTGCTGCACGGCCGCGACGCCGCGAACGAAGCCGCCGAGACCGCGCGCCGCACCTTCGAGGAAGGCGCGCTCGCCGAAAGCCTGCCGACCGTGGAAATTCCGCGCGGCGAGCTCGACGTCGGCCTCGGCGTGCTCAACGCCTTCGTCAAGGCCGGCCTCGTCGGCTCCAACGGCGAAGCGAGGCGCCAGATCAAGGGCGGTGGCCTGCGCGTCAACGACGTATCAGTCACCGACGAGAAGATGGCATTGTCGGCGGGCAATCTGACGCCGGAAGGCGTGATCAAGCTGTCCTTCGGCAAGAAGAAGCACGTGCTCATCAAGCCTGCATAGGCGTATGAGGTTTTCACTGCTTGTCAGGCCGCATGGATGCGCGCTCCCTGACGGCAATGGACCAGAACACGCCCAAGGAAGCGGAAACGAGCAAGGAACGGATCGGTAGCACCCGGCAGAACGCGGTGCGCACCGCACTCGTCGTGCTCGGCCTGTGCTTCACGCTGGCTGTTCTTGGCCGGGGCTTGAGCGAGAGCTTCACGGTCTTCCTCAAGCCAATCTCCGAGAGCCTCGGCTGGGATCGCGCCCAGGCCGTCTCGATCTACTCACTCACCTGGCTCGTCAGCGGCCTGACCGCACCCTTCGTGGGGCGCCTGTTCGATCATTCCGGCCCGCGCCTCGTCTATGCGCTCGGCCTGCTCCTGCTTGGTTCGGCCTTTCTGATCGCCAGCCACGCGCAAGCGCTCTGGCAATTCCAGCTTTCGATCGGCATCTGCGTCGGCATCGGCGTTGCCTTCATCGGCAATGTGCCCAATTCGATCCTGCTCGGCCGCTGGTTCGGACCGCGCCTGCCGACCGCGATGGCGGTGGTCTATTCGGCAATGGGCGGCGGCGTGCTGGCCTTGCTCCCGGCCTCGCAGCTTCTGATCGATCATCTTGGCTGGCGCGAGACCTATCAGGTCTACGGCCTCGCCGCGCTCGCCCTGCTGGTGCCGCTGCTGCTGCTGCCCTGGCGCATGTTCGCGGCCGGCTCGCCCCATATCGCCAAGAAGAGCGATCCTGCCTTCGTCGACAGCGGCTGGACGCTCGCGAGCGCGATGCGTCACCATGCCTTCTGGGCGCTGTTCTCGACCTTCTTCTTCACCGCGGTCGGCATGTATGCGATCGCGGCCCAGATCGTGGCTTACCTGATCGACGCCGGCTTTCCGCCGCTCCAGGCTGCGACCGCCTGGGGCTTCTCCGGGGTCGTGCTGGTGTTCGGCATGCTCGGCGTCTCCGCGCTGGATGGCCTGATCGGACGCCGGCCTTCGGTGCTGCTCAGCTACGCGATCTCGATTCTCGGCATCGTTCTGCTCTGGCTGCTGCAATATTATCCGAACGTCGTCCTGCTCACCGGCTTCGTCGTCTGCTTCGGCAGCATGATGGGCTCGCGTGGACCGCTGATCAGCGCCACTGCGATGAAGATCTTTCGCGGCAGGCGCGTCGGCACCATCTTCGGCACGATCTCGATCGGCAGCGGCCTCGGCTCGGCGTTCGGTTCATGGAGCGGCGGCCTGATCCACGACGCCACGCACGGCTACGATCTCCTGCTTGCCTTCGCACTTGCGAGCGTGATCCTCGGCATGATTCCGTTCCTGATCGTTCCTGCTTTGCGGGAGTAGGTCTCCCCGACGTAACCTGCATCCCTTTGCTTCACCGGAATAGTACGGGCAGACGCGGAGCAGTACACACGCAAAGATACGGGGCGCGCGCGGTAGAACGGGGGTCTGCGCTGTTTTGCCCGACATGACGAAAATGTCAGCGTGGAATTGATCTCGGGTGGCTTGCGAGACGAAACTGAATACGGTCCAAGTCGCAACATTGGGTCCAGCATTGGATGGAGGGCAAAACCAATGGACTTTCCTTATCTCACTCGCTTTCAACCGGTTCTCTTGAGCCTGTTTCGCTTCATCACCGGCCTGTTGCTGTTCCAGTACGGCGTCGCGAAGATTTTCAAGTTTCCGGTGCTTCCCTACTTCGCCAACATCCCGCCGTTGATCTGGACGGCCGGTGCGCTGGAGCTCGTGCTCGGCGCGCTCCTGATGATCGGCTTGTTCACCCGCCTCACCGCCTTCATCCTCTCAGGTGAAATGGCGTTCGCCTATTTCATGGGCCACATGTTCAAGGGTGAGACGCCGGTGTTCCTGCCGCTGCTCAACGGCGGCACCGCGGCGATTCTGTTCTGCTTTTCGTGCCTGTACCTCTCCGCGGCCGGCGGCGGCTCGGTCAGTGCCGACGCAGCGATGGGCAAGAAATAACAGCCGGACCGCCGACGCATCCGCGCCCGGCTGACAACACCCTGTCCGCTAAGCACGACGGCACCGGCAGATCTCCGGTGCCGTCTCAGCGCGCCCCCAGCACGTTCCAGATCAGAACGATGGCCGCGACGAGCAGCAGAGACATGATGATGCGATGACCGAATCGATTCATTGCAGGTCCATCCAGACGGTCTAGCTGCCAAAATCCGAGATCGATCCCCTTTCCCAGACGGGCTGGAGCCCGTCTGCACGGCGATTTGCCTGCACGAATGCGCACGCGCTTGCAAATGCCGTCCGCGTGGCAGGCCGCATGCCTCCATTCATGATTGGTAAGAACTTCATGCTACCGGTGCGAGCAATAACAACCATTGCGTAGGGGCCGTGATGAAACTGCTGAGTCATCTGAAGATCCGCACCAAGCTTGCCAGCATGGTCTGCCTTGCGGCGCTCACGGTCACAGCCATCATCGGCGTATCGGCCGTGCTCAGCAAGAGCCGGATGATGGAGGACCGCGTCCAGCAGATGCGGACCGCCGTCGAGCTCCTCTACAACTACGCCCAGGCGCTGCAGGACGAGGTGACTGCCGGCAAGCTGACACCGGCCGAGGCCAAGAGCCTGTTCCACCAGCGCGGCCGCCGCATGAACTTCAACGGCAATCAGGGCTATCCGGTGGTTTACAATCCGGACGGCTCCCTGGTCGTGAACGGCGCCAATCAGCAGCTCGAAGGCAAGATCACCGGCGCCAAGGATTCCAACGGCGTGCTGATTGCCGACGCCATCATCAAGGCCGGCAGCGCGACTGAGCAGGGCGGCGTCACCTCCTATCTCTATCCCCGTCCCGGCCAGACCGAGCCGCTCCGCAAGACCGTGTTCGCGCGCAAGTTCGCGCCCTGGAACGTGACCATCAGCTACGGCCTCTATGTCGACGACATCGACGCCGACGTGCGCGCGCTGACGCTGGAGCTTGGCGCCATCGGCGTCGGCCTGATGCTGCTGATGGCGGCGCTGTCCTGGCTGATCGCCCGCGACGTGCTCGGCGCGCTCGACCGTCAGAAGAACCGCATGCAGGCGATTTCCGAAGGCGCCATCGACAAGCCGGTCGAGGAGACCGACCGCGGCGACGAGATCGGCCGCATGGCCGAGACGCTCGAAATCCTCAGGCAGACTGCGCTCACGGCCCGCACGCTGGAGGCCGAGCAGGTCGCGGCCAAGGCCCGCAGCGAGCAGGAGAAGCGCGAGGCCCTGATCGCCCTTGCCGACCGCTTCGATGCTTCCGTCGGCCAGCTCGTCGGCCTGATGGCCTCCGGCTCCGGCGAATTGGAGACCACCGCCAAGTCGATGTCCTCGACCGCCGAAGGCACCAATCGCCGCGCCGCCGTTGTCGGCTCGGCCGCCAATGAGGCCAGCCAGCGCGTCCAGACCGTCGCCTCCGCCGCCGAGGAGCTCTCCTCCTCCATCACCGAGATCAGCCGCCAGGTCGCCCAATCCGCCGAGGTCACGGGACGTGCGGTGGACAGTGCCCGCCGCACCGACACCATCGTGCGCGCGCTGTCCGACGGCGCCCAGCAGATCGAGCACGTCGCCGAGCTGATCTCCAACATCGCGGCGCAGACCAATCTCCTTGCCCTCAACGCCACCATCGAGGCCGCGCGCGCCGGCGAAGCCGGCCGCGGCTTCGCCGTCGTCGCCTCCGAGGTGAAGTCGCTGGCGAGCCAGACCGCGGAAGCCACCCGCGAGATCGGCGACAAGATCGCCCAGATCCAGGGCGCGACCAAGGAAGCGGTCGATGCGATCGGCGGCATCACCGCCACCATCGAGGAGGTCAGCCGCATCGCCACCTCGATCGGCGCGGCCATCGAGGAGCAAGGCGCCGCCACCGCCGAGATCGCCCGCAGCGTCTCGCAGACCGCGGAGGCGACCAAGGAGGTCACCACCAATATCGGCGGCGTCAGCACGGCAGCCAACGAGACCGGTAATGCCGCCGGCATGGTGCTCGCGGCAGCCAGCAACCTCTCCAAGCAGGCCGAGCAGCTCTCCGGCGAAGTCGGCACATTCCTGAAGGGCGTGCGCGCGGCGTAGCCTTCAGGCCCAATATCTCCACTTGCGTCATGGCCGGGCTTGTCCCGGCCATCCACGTTTTTGGCCGCGCCGCACGAAGAACGTGGATGCCCGGGACAAGCCCGGGCATGACGATCGTCTGCTACTCTTCGTGAGAAGAAGGCCCGCCCCTACCGCCGCGCGAGGGTGCAACCGCTCGACAGCTGGCGCGTCGATCCGGTCGAGCCGTCGCTCGAATGCGATGGGAATTCATCGAACGGCGAGTTCTGTTTGCCGGTGTTGAACTCGAAGATCTTGCGGAACAGGCCCGGCGCCATCGCCGAGATCGGATTGACGCGCATCACGGGCGCAGCCGGCGTGCCGACGACCTCGTAGGTCACGCCGATCAGACCCTCATTGTTGCCGCCACCGAGGAAAATACCGAATAGCGGGATCTGGCCGAAGATGTTGTTGACGCCGTACATCGGCACGAAGGTGCCGCTCATGCAGACCTGGTTGCCGGGATAGTCGATCGAGCCCTCGATGGTGGCGCCGATCATCGGGCCCTTGACCACGCCGTCACGGACCGTGAGCGCACCGTTCTGCCGCGTGAACTCGGCGCGAAGTGCGCTGAAGGAGACGCCATTCCCGGTCCCGTTCGGCGCGCCGGCGGCAACGCGTTCGAGCTGCGCCTCGCCCTTCACCGTGAAGTCTCGCACGTTGATGAGGCCTTCGCGCGCGGCGTTCGGCTCGGAAGACGGCGGCTCCATCGCCACCACCATCTGGCCGCCGACCGCCTTGGTATAGGTGTCGGTGAAGCGCAGGAGCGCGCCGGCATCGTTGGTCTGCAGGTAGATCACCTCGCGGCTGCCCTGGGCGCGGCCACCGCGCAGATCTGCCGCGACAGGCGTGTCGCGGCCGATCTTGCCGCTCAGCGTCAACGCCTTGATGGCACCGTTGCGCTTCGACATCTTGGCATCGAGACTGCGCATGGCCTCGCCGTTGAAGCCGGCGACGGCACCGAGCTTGACGTCGATGTCGAAATCGACGTTCTTCAGCTTGTTCTTGTCGTCCTTGGAATTGCCTGAGATCGCCGACTTCAGGAAGCCGCGGCCGTCGAACACGTCGCCACGCATCGTGCCGCGCACCACACCGTCCTGGCTGCGCTCCACTCTGAGCGAGGCCTTGTCGCCGTCGGACGGCGCGTAGGTCGGGAAGTTCGCGTTCATGAGATCGCCGTTCGCGTCGAGCTCGAGCGAGCCCTTGATCGAGGCGCCGCCACCTTCGATGACGATGTCCTCGAAACGCGTCGATTGCGCCGTCGGCACCACCTTGAAGCTGGCCTTGCCGGACTTGCCCGGCAGCTTGACCCAGCCGGGCAGGATGTTGTCGAGCCTGACCGCGGTCAAATCGGCCTCGACGCCGAGCTTCGTCGTCTGATCCGCGCCGCTCGCGATCTTGCCCGACAGCTTGATCGGCAACGATCCGCTGACGGCGGGGCTGAGATCGAAACCGAGCCGTGAGCGGCTGGCATCGTCCAGAATCGCCTGCAGCCTGACGTCCGCGTCGCCCTCGGCTGGCTTGCGATAATCGAGCGAGGCCGCCTGGCCGTTGATCTTGACGTCGCCTTTGACCTGATAGCCCTGGTTGTTGGCCGATATCTTGAGGTTGTTGGCTTCCAGTTTCTGGTTCATCACCAGCTTGTCGGCGGCAAAACCGTTGAGGTCGGCGGTGACGGCGTAGGTGGTGTCGGACTTGGTCAGCTCGCCCTTGACCGGCATGCCGAGCTGGATGTTGGCCGAGAACGTTCCCTTGCTGGTGTTGGGATCGACGACGGTCGCCGAAAGGTCGCTCAGCCGATCATTCGCGAGCATTTCAGCGGCCGCGGGCACCGGGCCCTCGACACGGAATCGGCTCCGCGACGGCGACGGCTTCGGCGCCATGTCCGGCACCTCGAACACGAAATCGGAGATCGTGACCTTGCGGCCCGCGGGCGTATCGGCAATGCCCTGCCCGATGTTGACGGTCGCGGTCCGTCCGGTCACGCGCGCCTTCAGATCGGCATCGCGCACCACCGGCATGCCGTCCACGGGCCGGACCGCAACGCCGCTCGCCACGATGTTGACCGAGAGGCCGTCGTCCGGAATGGGCGGGCCCTTGCGCGGCAGGTTCCTGGTCGGCGAGTTGACGCCGATCTCGATGCGCTGGAGCGTGCCGCGCTCGATCCGCTCGATCACCCATTGACGCAATTCCGGGACGATCAGCGGCGGCCACATCCGCTTCAAGGCGGAGGCCGACATCGGCGTGCCCGCAAAGCCGAGGGTGAGCCGCGGCTCGCCCGAATAGTCGAGGGCGCCGGTGCCGGCGACGCCGATCTCGCCGTTGGAGACGTCGGCCTGTGTCAGCAGAATGCGCTTGTGGTCGGTGTCGAAGCGGAAGCCGATTGCAATGCGGTTGAAGACGAGCGGCGGCTCGTTGTCGATGCCGCCGAGCAGGATCGAGCCGCCGCTGAAGCCGAGCTGCCAGTCGTTGATGTTGCCGTTGGGCGGCTCGACATGGGCCAGCAGCGTCAGGCGGTTCGCGCCCGAGAGAATCTTGAACGGCGCAACCAGCACCCGCCGGTTCGCATCCCACTCGACATTGATCTCGGCCGAGTCGATTGCCATCGGGTAGTCGGGCGTGTCGGTGTCGATGATGTTGCCGGCGCCGACCGCGATCTTGCCGCGGAAGAAGGTCGGCACGCCGTCGCGGCCGAGCTCGCCCTTGAGCTCGCCCGTCAGCGGCAGGTCGGCGGTGTAGGTGAGGTCCTTCACCCGCAGCGCCAGCAGGATGTTGGAGGTCGAAACCTTGTCGGCCTTGATGTCGACCGAGCGCACGCCGTTCTCGGCCGGGCCGATCGTGGCGCGCAGCAGCCACGGGCGCGCGCCCTGCTCGCCGAGGCTGAGCGCGACGCCGCCGCGGCTCGGGCGGCGCAGGCTGAGCGTAATGTTCTCGAACGACCATTTGCTGCCGCGCTGCTGATCGTCGACGATCAGGACGCCGTTCTTCAGACCGATCTCGTTGAGGTTCTGACCGTCGAGGCCGGTCATGCTCAGGCTGTCGAGCCAGTCGAGGCCTTGCAGGATACCGCTCTGCGCGGTCGCCTGCGGCGCGGTCTGCGAGGCGTCCGGGCTCGCCGGCGCGGTCGCGAAGGGCGGCGGCGGGACACCGCTGCGCGGGAATGTCGGCGGCAGGCCCGCGTCCTTCTTGGACGCGACACCGGTCGCCAGCGGCTTTGCGGTGTCGCCGGCGGACACGGTGACGGTGCCGTCAGGCGCAATGCGGATGGCGAGCTCGGCATCGACCAGGTTGAGGCTCTCGGCACGCAGGTGCCCCATCAGGAGGGCTGCACCCGACAGCCTCACCTCGGCCTTCGGCGCGCTGGCGACGACGGCGTGATCGCGGTCGCGAACGATGATGTCTCGGATGCGAACAGCGATGCGGATCCGCCCGGCACGCTCGATCTGGGTGCCGCCGACCTCGACCGTATTGCCGTGGCCGATATTGTCCTCGATCGCGGCTGCGAGCCACGGCGTTGCGATGTCCAGATTGATGGGACCGGCGCCGAGCCGCCACCACAGCGCACCGAAACAGCCGACGAAAATGACGATGACAGTGGCGACGGCGACGGCCATGCGCTTCAGCCACCGACCCCCACCCGCCCAGCGGCGCAGCGCGCCTAGGCCGCCACCGAAGCGAAGGAAGCCCGAACCGGAACGCGCCAGCAACCGGCGTGCGCGATTGCGCGCAGCCGCTTCCTGATCCGGATCCCAGTCGGCGTCGTCCCATTCCTGCGGCTCAAATTGGCCGCCGCGCCGATCAAAATCCCGGTTGTGGTCCTGGGGCGACGTATTCCTTGCCATTGCCTCTCGATACAGGCGCCCATCATAGGATTGAGCGCCGCCGGGACCGCAGCCGTTCGCGGGAAGGGAAACTCCCTGCGCCGGCACTGCCGCCATACCTCGAATATTCCTGCTGTTCGTCATTTCGCCCCGGGAGCGCGTTCAACGAGCAGTGGGGTGGTGCGTGGAATTCCTTGTAACCATACTCCGGCGTCGCCAGACTTGCCCAGCTGAGGGCACGATTCCGGCTCGCCGGACAAGAGCTGCAATACCGCTTCGGTTGACCTGCCGAAAGCGTCGAAAGGAAGGCGTATGTCCAAGAAATCCCGAAAGAAATCGTCCAAAACGCCCTCCGGCAGTCCGACCGCTGAAAAGAAGTCCGCAAAAACGCGGGCATCGACTCAATCAAGGTCCGCGAAAACGCAGCGGACACCGGCACGCAAATCAACCGCGACCATAGCAAAAGCAGGATCACATGAGGCGGCATCGAAACAGTTAAAATCCTCCAAATCCGTCTCCGCGCCAGCTGCGGCAAAGTCCGGCTTGAAGTCCGGCTTGAAGTCCGGCTTGGCCGAGGGCCAAAAGGCCCCGGCTTTCTGCCTGCCGCGCGATGGCGGCGACGTGGTTACGCTCGCCGACTATGCCGGCCGAAAGCTCGTCCTGTTCTTCTACCCCCGCGCCGACACGCCCGGCTGCACGCGCGAGGCGATCGACTTCACGCGCCTGGCGGGCGCCTTCGCTGCCGCCGGCACCGCCGTGGTCGGCATCTCCGCCGATCCGTTAAAGGCTCAGGAGAAGTTCCGGGACAAGCACAAGCTCGGCGTTCCCCTCATCTCGGACGAGACGCATGAGATGCTGGAAGCCTATGGCGCCTGGGGCGAAAAGTCCATGTATGGCAAGAGCTTCCTGGGCATTCTTCGCACCACGATCCTGGTCGGGGCCGACGGTAAGGTGGCGCGGATCTGGCGCAATGTCCGGGTCGATGGCCATGCTGAGGAGGTGCTGGAGGCGGCAAGGAGCCTTTAACCAATCCTTTAAATTCGCGCGTTCCCATTTGCGGAAAATTAACCATGAGCGGCCCAGATTGCTGCGGCAATTGAGCCGCAAGGAACCCATCCGACCGGCGCGGGAGTGCCGATGTCGAAAAGTTCTGCCCAATACTCGCAGTACCCCCAACATCATCCTCACGACCACGGACGGGCCTTCCGGCGCCCTCTGGGTGCCCCGGCGGCGGTGACCGCGATTCCCCTCCCCGCCACCGACGATGCCTACACCATCGTCCATGCCGGTAAGCAGGTCCGCTTCGGACCCGTGGTGTTCTGGATCGTGGTCGGCACCGTGGTGCTGCTCGGGCTGTGGTCGGCCGCCACAGCCACCTATTTCGCTTTCCGTGACGACGTCCTGACCCGGCTGATCGCCCGCCAGGCCGAGATGCAATACGCCTATGAGGATCGCATCGCCGAGCTGCGCGCCAAGGTCGATCGCACCACCAGCCGTCAATTGCTCGACCAGGAACAGTTCGACCAGAAGCTTGACCAGATCATGAAGCGCCAGACGGCGCTGGAATCCAGGGCCACGGCGCTCGGCGCCATGCCCGACGTGACCGGCTCAATTCCCCGCGCCGCCCCGCAGCGGAGCGATGCAAGCCCCACCACGCCAAAACCGTCGCCGATCAGCGACACGGTAATCTTCGTGGCGCCTCCGGATCGCGAAGCGCGCCTCGAATCGCGCGCGCCGAGCGTCGCGGCAGCGCCGACCAGCCAGTTCGCCAAGAACCAGGGCTTCGACAACGTGCTGGTCCGGCTCACGACTTCGCTTGATCAGGTCGAGCGGCGCCAGATGGCGGCGCTCAGCGCGGTCGAGGAAAGCATGGATTCGCGCATGCGCCGGATGCGCAGCGTGGTCAGCGATCTCGGCCTGAACCTTTCCCATCTCGAAGCCGCCGTGCCGCGCAGTGCGATGGGCGGACCGTTCGTCCCCGTCAAGCTGACGGCGAATGCCGGACCGTTCGAGAAGCAGCTCCACCGCATCCACACCACGCGCGCCGAGATGGACCGTCTCAACCGCACGCTGGCGCTGGTGCCCTACCGCAAGCCCGTCATCGGCGAGGTCGAGTTCACGTCCGGCTTCGGCGTGCGCAGCGACCCTTTCCTCGGTCGGCCCGCGATGCACACCGGCCTCGATTTCCGCGCCGCCAGCGGTGACCCCGTCCGCGTCACCGCTTACGGCAAGGTGGTTTCCGCCGGCTGGTCCGGCGGCTACGGCCGCATGGTCGAGGTCGACCACGGCAATGGGCTTTCGACCCGCTACGGCCATCTCTCCGAGATCAACGTCAGGGTCGGCGAAGTCGTGAAGATCGGCCAGGTCATCGGCCTCGTCGGCTCGACCGGCCGCTCTACCGGTCCGCATCTGCACTATGAGACCCGCATCGAAGGCGAAGCGGTCGATCCGCAAAAATTCCTGCGCGCCGGCGTGCGGCTCAGCGCGGGCTAAGGCTTACGCGCCCCGACGCAGCAAGCCGAATGCACGCCCGTCAATCACCAGCAATGCGCTGCCGATGACGATTGCGCCGGCGATCTCGCGGCCGGAGATCGGCTCACCCAGCACCAGCCATCCCAGCAGGATGGCGGTGACGGGAATGAGCAGAGTCACGAGCATCACATTGCTCGCGCCCGAGCGCCGCACGATCTGAAAGAAGACGATGTAGGCGAGCGCGGTCGAAAGGGCGGCGAGGCCAAGCACGGCAAGCCAGGTCGCAAGGCTCGGCATCGGCAAGAGCCACGGCTGCTCCATGCCGCCGGCGACGACCGCCATCATCACCGTCGATGCCATCAACTGAAACGCCGCCGCCCCGAGCGGCGCTGCGTCCTTCAGCAATCGGCGCGCCGCCAGAGCGGCAAAGCCGTAGCTCAACGCGCCGCCGAGGCAGAGCAGGATGCCGAGCCCCTGCCCCGCCCTCGTCTCGAAGCCCCATCCGCGCAGAACGATCACGCCGGCAAGCCCCAACGCGACCCCGGCCAGCCGGCGCATCTGCAAGGCCTCCTCGCCTGCTGCAAACATCACGACAACCGCGAACATCGGCGTGGTCGCGTTCAGGATCGAGGCCAGCCCGCTCGGAATGAAAGTCTGGCCGATCGCGATCAGCGAAAACGGAATGACGTTGTTGAGCAGCCCCATCGCGATGAACGGCGCCCAGGCCGCCCAGCTCTTGGGAAAGCCGATGCCATGTGCGCGCAGCAGCGGCAGCAGCATGGCTGCGCCAAGCACAACACGCAGAAACACCAGCGTCAGCGGCGGCAATTCTCGCAAGGCCGCGCCGTTGAAGAAAAACGAGCCGCCCCAGAGGATCGAGAGCACAGCGAGCAGCGACCAGTCGCGCGCGTCGATCCTTTGGTCGCTTGGGAGCATGGGGTCTTACATCCCTTGGCCGAGCCCGCTGACCTAGGGCGACGGGGCGAACAGCGCCACCCGATTTCCGATGCAAAGCCGGGTTACGAAGCTGATGCCGGCAATGAATGGGGTGATCCAATTGTCCCAAGCGATGCTGGCTGACCAGGACTTGAACCCATGACCCGATCTGCCCGCGCGAATGCGGCGCTTCGTCCGCTCAGTTTTCAATAGCGGACATGGCGAGGTACGCCCCAGCTGGACGGCGAAGGGGCCATAGCTGACCTCGACATTCGAGAGTGACGGGCGGAGTTGATCGAACTTTTTAAGGGATAGACGAAGATCTGTGCGCCAAAGAACCAAGCTTTGTCAGAGGGCGGCACGCAGCAAGTTCTCAAACTCTTGTGCAGACGCTTTTCGCGGAGCGGTCGCATTGGAGTGGTCAGCTAGTGCTCGGACGACCGTTTGAGGGATATGCCGAGCCTCAAAGCCCATTTGACCGAGCGTCACTGGTAACTTTAACGATTGAACGAGATCGGACACCGCCTCGGCAAGGTCGGTTCCACGCGAGATGCGAAATATGTCGCTAAGCTTCTCGTATTTGTTCCCCACGCTTTGCGCGCTGAAGCGCAGGATGTGCGGCAGGAACACGCCGTTCAGCATACCGTGATGCAGGGTCGGCGAGCGCAATGCGCCGGCGGCGTGAGAAAGCGAGTGCACTGCGCCGAGCCCTTTCTGAAACGTCAGCCCGCCTTCGAGTGCCGCCATCATCATCTCCCAACGCGCCTCGCGGTCCGCGCCGTTTGTCACGGCGCGCTGGATGAAGTGCCATGCCCGCTTTGCACCGTCGAGCGCGATCGCTTCCGCCGGCGGGTTGACCAATGGTGACAGGAACGTTTCGATGCAATGCGTCAGCGCATCAATGCCGGTCGCCGCCGTCAACAACGGCGGCAGTCCCAGCGTGAGCTCAGGATCGCAGATCGCCCTTTTCGGTATTAAATAGGGACTGATCAACGCCAGCTTTGACCCGTTGGCCAGATTGATCAAGGCACCGCGGCCGACCTCGCTACCGGTTCCTGCAGTGGTCGGGATAGCGATCACAGGTGCGACCCCCGCAGTGATCTTGCCGACGCCGCCACGGATTGCCGCGTAATGCTCCAATGGTCCTTCATGGGTTGCGGCCAAAGCTACGCCCTTGGCAAGGTCGATGGGAGAACCGCCGCCGAGTGCAATGACGCCGTCGCAACCGCCGTCGCGGTAGGCGACAACGCCTTCGAGCACGGCTTCCTCCGTCGGATTCGGGGGAGTGCCGGCGAATACCGAAACGGTTGTCGGATCGAGCTGGGTCAGCACCTGCGCTGCTATGCCGGCAGCCTGTACGCCGGCGTCCGTGACGAGCAGCGGCCGACGAATTCCAAGAGCTTCCAACTCAGCCGGCAAGCTCTTGATAGCGCCGAAATCAAATATCGTCGTCGTCAGATAGCCAATGGTCGACACGGTTATCTCCTCCCAATCGAAGACGCATTTGCTGCGCTGCCGAAACGGCTTATTCATCGGATATTTAACATCGGATGATTGCGACGGCAATGAAATCAGTGTATGGCTCCAATATGCCAGCTGGCCTCAGAGCCCGCGGCCGGGAGTGAACAGTCGTTGAGCGCCAAGCGCATCAAATCCGCCGAGAAGCGTTTGAAGCCAGGCCGCATCCACGCGGTTCTAACGACACTCGGCCGTGAGATCGCCCAGGAGATCATCCCTGCTGGCGCAGTATTGCCGCCCGAGAACGAACTCGAAGCCCGTTTCGGTGTCGGCCGCGGCGTCATCCGCGAAGCAATCAAAATGCTTTCAGGGAAAGGGCTGGTCCGCGTACGGCCGCGCCACGGCACCAACGTGTTGCCGCGTCGCGATTGGAGCCTGCTCGACCGCGACGTCCTGAACTGGCTGGTCGGTCAGGATAAACCCGACCGCGAATTGCTGTTGGCCATTCAGGAAGTGCGCTCAATCATCGAGCCCGCTGCTGCCGCGCTGGCTGCGACGCGCGCCACCAAGCAGGACCGGCAACGCATCAATGCGGCGCTGGCGGCGATGGAAGCATCGAATGATCAGGCTTCCGCAACGGCCGCAGACAAGGCGTTTCACCTCGCCATTCTTGATGCCACGCACAATCCGGTGCTGCAGGGCTTTCGCGGCGCGATCGACACGATTCTGAGCGCTGTATTCGTCGTTGCCGTCGACAGCACCGCTGGCTGGTTCGAGGACAATCTCGCCAACCACGCTGCCACGGCCCGCGCGATCGAAGAAGGTGATGCAACAAGGGCTCGTGAAGCCATGGAGCAAGTCCTTGGTTACACCCACTCCATGCTGGCCAGAAAGAATGCCGGTGCCGTCCGGCGAACCGCGCGGCCGAGCGGCACCCGCAGCCTGAGGAAAGCGTGATGCTGCACAGGCTCTCATCCGCAATTTGGTTCTGCGCTCCCTTTGTGGTGCTTATCGTACTATGGGCCATTTTCATCCCGTATTTCGGCGTCAATCCTCGGCTGTTTCCTCATCTCTCCTCTGTGGTCCAGGCCGGGATTGAGGGAATTCAAGATGGCACCCTCGTTCAGCACATCGGTGCGAGCCTGCTACGCGTCGCCGTCGGCACAGTGCTCGCGCTCTTGATCGCCATTCCCTTGGGCATCGCGATGGGCGTCAGTCCTATCGTCTCCAGCTTCCTGACACCTTTGTTCAGGTTTTTCTCGGTGCTGGCTGGCATCGCCTGGATCCCGATTGCGACGCTTTGGTTTGGCTACGGCTTCGGCGCCATCACCTTTGTCATCTTCAATGCCGTGTTTTTCATCGTGACGTATAATACCCTGCTCGGCGTATCGACCATTCCCATTCACGTCCGCAATGCGGCCGCATCGCTCGGTGCGGGGCGATGGGCGATGTTAACTGAAGTGCTTCTGCCGGGCGCGCTTCCGAACATCGTCACTGGCATACGCACCGGCTTGGGCTTTGCCTGGCGTGGGCTGATCGCAGCCGAGATGATCGCCACCAACGTCGGCCTTGGTTACATGCTGTTTGTGGCCCGCGATTTCTATCGGACTGAGGTGATCGTGCTTGGCATGATTGTAATCGGCGTGCTTTGGCTGCTCCTGGACCGGCTGGTCCTGGCACCAATCGAGCGCGCCACGATCGAACGCTGGGGCATGGTGCAGCGCGCATGAAGCAGTTCCTTCTCAAGCTTTGGAGCTACTGCGTGCGCCTGACCGCACGCTGGCCGTCAATCCTCTCCATCGCGCCTTTCATTCCGGTGATCGCGGCCTGGTGGATCGTCACAGAGCTGCAGATATTTCCCCGCGTGTTCCTGCCGGGACCAGCGGAGGTCGTGCGCTCGTTCGGATCGCTCGTTTATATGGGGATCCTGCCGGAGTACCTGCAGGACAGCATCGTGCGCTTGGCCGTCGGTGCGTTCTGGGGCATCGCCCTTGGCATTCCTCTCGGAATCCTGGTGGGCCTTAGCCAGCGCGCCCGCACGGCGCTGTGGCCGCTCATACTGTTTTTTCAGGCCATTGGCGATATTGCATGGCTGCCGATCCTGGTCATCTGGTTCGGCTATGGCCTCACGACCATTACCGTCGTCATCGTCTACACGGTCATCTTCCCGGTGGTTTTCAACACGGTGCTGGGCGTGCGCTCGATCCCCATCACCCTGCACCGCGCGGCTCAGAGTCTTGGTGCCTCGCGCATTCGCATGTTGTGGGAAGTGGTGTTGCCGGGAGCGCTGCCCAACATCGTGACCGGGCTGCGCAACGGGCTCGGCTATGGCTGGCGAGCTTTGATCGCGACCGAAATCATCGTCGGCACCAGCGGCATCGGATTTCTCATGTTCGACGCGCGCCGCTCCGGGTCTGTCGTCGAGATCCTGCTCGGCATGATCATCCTGGGAATTCTCTGGTACATCGTCGATAGCTGGATACTGGCACCGATCGAGCGGGCTACGGGACAGCGGTGGGGGTTGGTGACGCGATGAAGGATCTGACCATCCGCAATCTGTCGAAGACGTACTTCGATCCCTATGCCGGCACCAACGTCACCGCAGTGCATGACGTGTCATTGAAGGTGGAACAGGGGGAGTTCGTCTGCATCGTTGGTCCTTCGGGCTGCGGCAAGACGACGATCCTCAACATGATCGCGGGCTTCATCCCGCACACGGGCGGCGAGATCCTGGTTGGCGGCCGTCCGGTCAAGGGGCCCGGCCCCGACCGCGGTGTGGTGTTCCAATCTTTTGCCCTGTTCCCGTGGCGAACCGTGCTCGAGAATGTCGCCTTCGGTCCGAAGATGCGCGGCGTCGGCAAGGTCGAGCGCGAGAAGATCGCGCATGAATATCTGGCGCTCGCCAAGCTGACCGAGGCGGCCGGGCGTTATCCCACCGAATTGTCGGGCGGCATGCAGCAGCGTGTCGGCGTGGTGCGTGCGCTGGCGAACGAGCCGGACGTGCTGCTGATGGATGAGCCGTTTGCGAGCGTCGACGCCCAGACCCGAATGACCCTCCAGGAAGAACTCACGCGCATCTGGCAGGAGAAACGGCCGACGGTCATCTTCATCACGCATGACGTCGCAGAAGCCGTGTTTCTCGCCAACCGGGTGGTCGCGCTGTCGAAGGGACGTGTGCTCGATGACATTGCCGTGGACCTGCCACGGCCGCGATCATGGGACGCGCTGAACGATGATGCGCGGTTCAAGGAATTATCGGGACGCGTTCTCCAACTCGTGCGGTCGGCGTGAACCATGTTGAAAGATGCCCTTCGATCGCGAAAGGCGCATATCCTCATAGCGGTGGCGGCTGGCTATCTGGCTTGGCAGCTTTGGCTGACCATCGCCGCACCGCGAAAGATCGCGAACTTCGCCGGCGGCTCGGAAAAGGTGAATATCCTCGTCGTGCTGCCGTTCGAACCTGAACGTTTCCACGTTCAGCTGATGCAGACGTACGGCCGGGTATCCGGAACACAAGAAAAATCCGTTGAAGTTCGAGGAGTGAAACGAGCGGACTTGACGACCGTCGCCCGGCCTTACTGGGTTACGCGCATCGAGCCGCTCCAACCAGGGGGATGACCCAAATGCGACGACTTGCGATGCTGCTCTGCGCCTTGTTGCTGCTGCCGTCACTTGCAATGGCGCAAGCCAAGGATCCCGTAAAACTCAAGGTCGGCATGGTGGCAGCGGTGGACATGCTGGCGCTGCCGATCGCGCTGGAGCGCGGCTTCTTCGAGAAGTACGGGCTCGACGTGACCATCGCCCGCCCCTACGCAACCGGCGTCGATGCGCTCAATGCCTTGCAGGCGGGTGAAACCGACATGGTGCAAGCTGGCGTTCCGGCCATCGGCGCGATCCTGCGCAACATGGACCTGGTTTTCTTCGGCAACTTCAGCGGCAGTGCCACGAAGCTTGGATCCGATGCCACGCTCGCCCTCATTGCCAACGGCGATTCCGGAATCGTCAAAGGCGACTTGAAAAGTCTCAAGGGTAAGAAGATTGCGACCTCATTCGGCACGATCAACCATCTCTACATTCTTGGCTTGCTCGAAAAGGCTGGCCTCGCGGTGACCGACGTGACGCTGATCAACACGCCGCCGCCGGAAATGAGCGTGGCGCTGCTTGCCAAGGGCGTGGATGCATTTGTGTGCTGGGACCCGGCACCGGTGATCGCGATGAAGGACGTGCCGGGTGCTGTCGAGGTCATTCGCGGGGGTGACGTCATCTCCTATCTTGGATTCAATGTCGCGCTGCGGCCTTGGGTGGAGAAGAACGGGCCGACGATCGAGAAGTTCTTGGCGGCGGTATCGGAGGCCGACCAGTGGATGCGCAAGAACCCCAAGCAGGCCGCATCCATCGGTACGCGCTGGATTCCGGGGTTGAAGCTCGACGTGGCAGAGACCGCGATGCAGTACAACATCCAGCAGGTGGACCGCCGCATTTCCGCGCACAACTATCGCGCGCTTTGGAAGGCGCAGGATACGCTGCAACGGCTTGGCGTCATCAAGTCGGTGTTCGACGTGAACAAGCACATCGAGCCCAAATTCATCCTCAACGTGATGAATACCCACCCGGACCTGTTTTCCGATCTGCAGCCCATTCCTGCAGATGTGGCAATTAAGCCGGGCTTCGTCTTCAAGCCCTGATACCGAGGGTTGCCGCGCGCCCCGAAGCTGGCGCGCGGCAACAACATCCTGCTTGCGACCAAATTATGCGCACAGTTTCATAAGCGCTCTGTGCGCAACTCGCGACGCGCCCGTTATGTTTCGCAAAAGCAGGCGTTCCATGACAGCGAGATCACGAGTTCTCTCAACTTGGCGTTTGGGGCAAGTTGGCCGCCTCATCGCGCTTTAGCCAGGCTTCTTCGGCCGCGACACCAGTTCGATCATCCTGCCTTCATCTTCGTCCGGCATCGCCGCCTTTGCCTGTGCGTAGGCTTCGACCGCGGCGCGTGCGACCAGCGGCTTGCCCGCGAGCAGGCTTTCGGCGAGCATCACGGCGTAGGCGGCATCCTTGTGCCGCAGCGCTGCGGTGAAGGTCGCGCCGGTGAAATCGCGAGCGACCATGCGCTTGGAGTGACGCTGAACTTGCGGGCTCGCGGCGACGCCTGCCTGGATCGATTCCAGCACCAGGTTCATGTCGAGCCCGGCCTGCTCGGCAATCGCAAGGCCCTCGGCGAGGCCGGCGATCTGGATCGCGCCCATGAGATTGTTGATGAGCTTGTAGACCGTGCCGGAGCCGACCGCGCCGAAATGGCGGATGGTCGAGCCGATCGGCGTCAGATACGGCCGCGCGCGCTCGAGATCGGCCGCGTCGGCGCCGACCAGCAGCGTCAGCTTCCCGGCCGCCGCCGCGTCCGGCAATCCCGTCACGGGGCAGTCGATATAGATCAGTCCGCGCGCGTTGAGCTCACGGCCCATCTCGCAGGCATGGTCATAGGAGACGGTAGAGCATTCGATCGCGATGGTGCCTGATTTCGCCGTCTTGGCTGCCCCGTCTGGCCCGAGCCAGACCGCGCGCGAGGCCTCGTCGTCGGCGACCATGGTCACGACGGCGTCGGCATCGATCGCGGCATCTTCCGGCGAGGTCGCCCAGATCGCGCCGCGCGCGATCAGGTCCTCGGCCTTTGCCTTGCTGCGATTCCAGATTGTCACCGTGAAGCCGGCATCGAGATAGCGGCCGGCCATGCCGTGGCCCATCCGCCCCAGCCCGATGAAGGCGACACGGGGCATGGCTAGTCCACGTCCTCGATGTCGCCGGTCGTGGTGCCGAAGGCGCGCTGCGCCAGCGTCGCGGCCATGAACTCGTCGAGCTCGCCATTGAGCACGCCGGACGTGTCGGAGGTCTGCACGCCCGTGCGCAGATCCTTCACCATCTGGTAGGGCTGCAGCACGTAGGAGCGGATCTGGTGGCCCCAGCCGATGTCGGTCTTGGCGGCCTGGTCGGCGGCGGCCTTCTCCTCGCGCTTCTTGAGCTCGATCTCGTAAAGCCGCGCGCGCAGCATGTCCCAGGCCTGCGCCCGGTTCTTGTGCTGGGAGCGGCCGGCCTGGCAGACCACGGCAACGCCGGTCGGGATATGCGTCAGGCGCACCGCGGATTCGGTCTTGTTGACGTGCTGGCCGCCGGCACCGCCCGAACGCATCGTGTCGACGCGGACGTCGGATTCCTTGATGTCGATCTTGATGCTGTCGTCGATGACGGGGAACACCTGCACGCTCGAGAACGAGGTGTGCCGCCGCGCGTTGGAATCGAACGGCGAGATGCGCACGAGGCGGTGCACACCGGCTTCGGTCTTCAGCCAGCCATAGGCGTTGTGGCCGGAGACCTGGATGGTCGCCGACTTGATGCCGGCCTCTTCGCCCTCGGATTCTTCGAGGTACTCGACCTTGAAGCCGTGCGTTTCGGCCCAGCGCGTGTACATGCGCAGCAGCATCTGCGCCCAGTCCTGGCTTTCGGTGCCGCCGGCGCCGGCATGGACTTCCAGATAGGAATCGAAGCGGTCGGCTTCGCCCGACAGCAGCGCCTCGAGCTCGCGCCGCGCCACTTCCTTCTTGAGGTTCTTCAGCGCAGCTTCGGCTTCGGCGACGACGCCGTCATCGCCCTCGGCCTCCCCGAGCTCGATCATGCCGATGTCGTCTTCGAGCTCCTGCTCGACCTTGCCGATGCCTGAGAGCGAATCCTCCAGCGAGGTGCGCTCCTGCATCAGCTTCTGGGCTTTCTGGGGGTCGTTCCAGAGGTTGGGGTCTTCTGCGAGCTTGTTCAGCTCAGCGAGGCGCGCCGTCGATTTCTCGACGTCAAAGATGCCTCCTCAGCAGCCCGACCGACTGCTTGATCTCTTCTACCAACCGTTCGATTTCGGCGCGCATGCTGTTCTCTATCTTGCGGAATCCCGCGTGCAGTTCGAGAGGGGATGTAGCGGCGGCGGCCGCAAAGCGCAACCGCCCGAACCGTGATCGCCGGCCTTATCCGCGGCCTACCACAACCCGCCGGTGCCCGGCCGGAAGAGGAAGCCGGAATCCGGCTGCTGCTGCTGCACCGGCATGCCGCGACCGTCGGCGTCGGCAACGCCGATGACCGAATAATTGTCCGGCGGCGCCGTGCCGGGCTTGAAGGCTTCGAGGATGGTTCCGCCGGTCTCGCCGGGGCCGGCACGCATGCCGGTCTTGGCGACGACGCGGACGAGCTTGATGCCGGCCGGCACCTTGAACGGAACCGCGGGCTTGTCAGCGAGCGCGAGCTTGAGGAAGTCACGCACGATCGGAGCAGCGAGATGGCCGCCGGTCGCGGCGTTGCCCTTGCCGAGCGGGCGCGGCTTGTCATAGCCCATGTAGACCGCGACGGCGATATCCGGCGAGAAGCCGACGAACCAGGCGTCCTTGGCCTCATTGGTGGTGCCGGTCTTGCCGGCGACGGGCTTGCCGACCTCCTTGATCACCGTGGCCGTACCGGACTGCACCACACCCTCCATCAGCTCCGTGATCTGATAGGCGGTCATGGAATCCAGCACCTGCTCGCGGCGGTCGATCAGCTGCGGCTCGGGCTGGTTCTTCCAGCCGCCCGGCGCGTCGCAGCCGCGGCATTCGCGCTGGTCGTGCTTGAAGATGGTGCGACCGTAACGGTCCTGGATGCGGTCGATCAGCGTCGGCTTCACGCGGCGGCCGCCATTGGCGAGCATCGAGTACGCCGTGACCATGCGCATCGCCGTTGTCTCGCCTGCGCCGAGCGCGTAGGAGAGATAGTTCGGCAGCTCGTCATAAACGCCGAAACGGCGGGAATATTCGCCGATCAGGGGCATGCCGATGTCCTGCGCGAGGCGCACCGTCACGGTGTTGAGCGACTGCCGCAGCGCATTGCGCAGCGTCACCGGTCCCTGGAATTTGCCGGAGGAGAAGTTTTCCGGCCGCCACACGCCTGCGCCCTGGCCCTGGTCGATCTCGATGGGCGCATCGAGCACGACGGTCGAGGGCGTATAGCCGTTGTCGAGCGCGGCCGAATAGACGATCGGCTTGAACGACGAGCCCGGCTGCCGATAGGCCTGCGTGGCGCGGTTGAACTGGCTCTGGTCGAACGAGAAGCCGCCGACCATCGCGAGCACGCGGCCGGTCCAGGGATCCATCACCACCATGGCGCCGGAGACTTCCGGAATCTGGCGGAGCCGGTACTGGCCCTCGACCGGGTGGCCGTCCTTGTAGAGCGGATCGGCATAGATCACATCGCCCGGCTGGAGCACCTGCGACACCGCGGTCGGCGTCTTGCCCTTGGTACCGCCCTGCACGGCCCGCGCCCAGCGCACGCCGTCGACCGTGACGATCCCGGTCTCGCGCTGCTTGCTGACGGCGCCGCCGAGTTCGCGGCCCGGCTGGAAGCCGATCCGCGCCGACTGGTCGCTGGTCTCCAGCACGACGGCCATGCGCCACGGCGAGATGTCGGACAGCGACTTGATCTCGGCCAGCTTCACGCCCCAATCGCCGGAAATGTCGAGCTTGCTGATGGCGCCGCGATAACCCTGCTGCTCGTCATAGTTCACGAGGCCGGCGACCATGGCCTTGCGCGCCATGACCTGGATCTTCGGATCGAGCGTGGTGCGAACCGACAGGCCGCCCTCATAGAGCTTCTTCTCGCCGTAGCGCTCGAAAATGTCGCGCCGGACTTCCTCGGCGAAATATTCGCCGGCGAAGGTGTGGGCGCCGTTGGACCGGCTGGTGACGGCGAGCGGCTCCTTGCGCGACTTGTCGGCATCGGCCTGCTTGATCCAGCCGTTTTCCAGGAGACGGTCGATCACGTAGTTGCGGCGCTCGACGGCGCGGTCGCGGTTGCGGACCGGATGCAGCGTCGCCGGCATCTTCGGCAGCGCCGCCAGATAGGACGCTTCCGCCACCGTCAGCTCGTTCACCGACTTGTCGAAATAGACCAGCGAGGCGGCCGCGATGCCGTAGGCGCCGAGGCCGAGATAGATCTCGTTGAGATACAGCTCGAGGATCTTGTCCTTCGAATAGGTCTTCTCGATGCGCATTGCCAGCAAGGCTTCCTTGATCTTGCGGGCGAAGGAGACCTCGTTGGTGAGCAGGAAATTCTTGGCGACCTGCTGGGTGATCGTCGACGCACCCTGCGGACGGCGGTTGGAGCCGTAGTTCTGCAGATAGAGCAGGCCCGCGCGCGCCATGCCGGTGTAGTCGATGCCGCCGTGCTCGTAGAAATTCTTGTCCTCGGCCGCGAGGAAAGCGTTGATCACGAGCTTCGGCACCGCCTGGATCGGCAGATACAGCCGCCGCTCCTTGGCGTATTCGCCGACCAGCGAACCGTCGACCGCGTGCACACGCGTCATCACCGGCGGCTCGTAATCCTGAAGCTGAGAGTAGTCCGGCAAGTCCTTGGAGAAATGCCAGATCAGGCCTGCCACGGCCCCGACACCGACAAGGAACACCACTGTTCCCGCGGCGAACAGGAAGCCCATGAACCGCACCAGCAAGCGCATTATCTGTTTATCCGTTCAAACTCTGGATCAGCCCAGTATCAGCCCCAGTGGACCCAAAAACTGGCACCTCGAAAACGGCGCCAACCTCACGTCGCGAATTCACCGGCTTACGCAATCACATCGAGGCCGGACTTGAGACGCTTGCCGAACAGGATTCTCGCCGATTCCGGAACCCCATACGGATTTCTATAAAGCGTCCGCTGTGGCCAAACTAGGGCCTTTGGGCCGGGAGGAACAAACAGGTTCAGTTCGGGGTGCCGGCCGTGGCCATCCGCTTGGTCAAAAATGCGTCGATCGCCTGGGCCATGGAGCCGACGGCGCGGGACCGCCAGCCCTCGGAGACCAGATGCTCGAGATCTCCCTTGTTGGAGACGTAGCCGATCTCGACTAACACCGAAGGCACGTCGGGCGCCTTCAGGACGCGGAAGCCGGCGGACTTCAGGGGATGCTTGTGCATCCGCACCGTCTGCTTCATTTCGCTCATCAAATGGCGGGCGAAACGGTTTGAAAAGGTGCGGGTTTCGCGCTGTGTGAGGTCGATCAGGATGTCGGCGACGTCGGTCGGCTCCTCCGCGAGGTTGAAGCCGGCGATCGCATCCGCCCGGTTCTCCGCATCGGCCAGCCGCTGGGCCTCGGCGTCGGAGGCCTTGTCGGAGAGCGTATAGATGGTCGCGCCCTGCGCATCGCCCTCCGCCCGCGGCAGCGCATCGGCGTGGATCGAGACGAACAAGGCCGCCTTGAGATTGCGGGCGATCCTGGTGCGGTCATTGAGCGGAACGAAGGTGTCGTCGTCCCGCGTCATCACCACGCGGTACTTGCCGGCTTTCTCGAGCTTATCGCGGAGCGCCAGGCCAAAAGCCAGCACCAGGTTCTTCTCGCTCTCGCCGCTCGACTGCGTCCCGTTGTCGATGCCGCCATGGCCTGGGTCGATCACCACCACCGGACGACCATCGGGCTTCTGCTGCGCGGCATTCGGGGCCGGCGCGTTGGAAACCGTGGCAGGCGGCGCTTCCGCGATCGCGGGCCGCAGCTCGGGACGGTTTTCGGGGGCGAGCGAGGACACAAAGGCGGTGCGGTCGACCTCCTCCAGTTCGAGGACGAGCCGGGCCGGTTGGCCGTTGGCCGCCTCCAGCACGTAGGATTTGGCGATCTTCGCCGGCCCGGTCAGGTCGAACACGATTCGCGAGCCGCCGGGCATGACCAGCCCGTAGCGGAAGGCCTTGACCAGCCCCCGCCCCCCGCTTCCGGTCCCGGCGGGCAGCTGAAAACTGACCTGCGGCACGTCCACCACCACGCGGTAGGGGTCGGCCAGCGTGACGGCGCGGAAGGTGACGGTCTGGTCGAGGTCGAGGATGAAGCGGGTCTGCTTGCCGTCGCCGGCCAGGCGGGCGGCCGAGGCGACCGGAAAACTAGCTGCGACGGCAGTAGGTTGCAGCCGGCTTTCCGCAGCGATGAGGCGCGAGGAATCAGCACATGGCAATGCCGCGATGCACAGCAACACGCCTCCCAGCAAAATCCGTCGATTTGTGCGGCTCGCCACCGATTCCGTGCCTCCGAGCAGCTCTCTTAACGCAATAGAACCACAGGGTTAATCGATCCTTAATGACGGAAACGCGAAACTCGGCGACTGTGACCGCCGTGCGACGCTCCCTTGCACGGATGGCTCATTCCTCGTATGTACGGAATGCTGACGGCCGATATTTCCGGTTGTGTCGCATTCAGCCTCCCGGTGCAGCGCCGGAACTCTCAAGGTTTGAGAATTCCAGCGTTTTCCGCTTCCCTCTATGACCAGCGCGGTGCGCGGCAGCGAGGTGGAGCGGGTCAAGCCCCCGGCGGCGGACGGTCTCGGGCTACCACTCATGTTGCCGGGACTGTTCTGACAGCGGCGTAACCCATTAACCCGGTCCCTTGATCCCAAGGGGGCGGTTCGTGATCCCCAAGGCGAGCGCGCTCGCGCCGTGCCTGGCCAGCAGCAACTGATTGAAGGGCGGCCTCGCCGCCCAGTGTTTCATACGGGCCGACGCTTGATGCGCCAGACTGTGCCGACGAAATCTGAAGGAGCATTCGCCACGCTGCGGAGTGACAATCCCGCGCGTCGCAATGGTCCTGAAGCTTCCGATTCGGCGAGGCGCGAGAGACGGCGTTTCGGCCTTCCCCTCACCCCCGAATCAGGTGGACCGTCGCGTCACCCGCCGGCGCGATACGCGCCCACGGCTTATCGCGTCCGCCGCCGCCAAGAGTTAAGACATGCCCAACAAGATGTTGATCGATGCCACCCACCCGGAGGAGACCCGGGTCGTCGTGGTCCGCGGCAATCGCGTCGAAGAGTTTGATTTCGAGACCGCGCAACGCAAGCAACTGCGCGGGAATATCTACCTCGCCAAGGTCACAAGGGTCGAACCCTCGCTCCAGGCCGCCTTCGTCGAATATGGCGGCAATCGCCACGGCTTTCTCGCCTTCAGCGAAATCCATCCCGACTATTACCAGATCCCGGTCGCAGACCGGCAGGCGCTGATCGAGGCCGAGGAACAGGCCCATCGCGAGGCCGAGGAAGAGAGCGAGAACCGCTCGCACGGCCGTCGCCGCTCGCGGCACCGCAACGCCCGCCGCCGCGGTCACGGCGAGCGCGTGCGCAGCGACATCGTCGAAGGTCTCGAAGCTGGCGCCGATCCCGCCGCCCAGCCGGTCGAAGGCGCCGCACTGCCGGAGCATGCCGAGGGTGCCTTGCACGAGGGCGAGCATCTGCACGCCGATACGGAGCATCACGGCGAGCACGAGGGCCACGATCACGATCATGGCGACCATGATCATGACGAACATCGTCATGCCCGCGATGACGAGCATCATCACGCTCACGATGATGCCCGCGGCCGCGAGGACGAGCGCGATCATCATGATCATGACCACGCCGACGAGACGCCCGCGCCTGTTGCAGCGGTCGGCGCCGAGCCCGCGGTCGCGACAATTGCCGAGCCCCAGCCGGCTCCAAGCTTCGAGACTTCCACTCCAGAGGCTCATGCCGCTGAAGCGCAGGCCGAGCCTGTGGCGGAAGTCGTGACTTCGGCCGCCGAGCCGGCCGATGCCGTCTACGGCGCCGGCGAAAGCACTGAAGCCCCACATGCAGACGCCGTGGAAGCAGCCGACGAGGACGACGAGGACGAGGACGGCGAGGATGCCGAAGAGGAAGTCGTCGAATCCGTCGGCGGCGACGACGTGCTGGAGGAAGTGCCGGAACGCACCTTCCGTCCGCGTCGCCAGTACAAGATCCAGGAAGTCATCAAGCGTCGCCAGGTGATGCTGGTGCAGGTCGTCAAGGAAGAGCGCGGCAACAAGGGCGCGGCGCTGACGACCTATCTCTCGCTCGCCGGCCGCTACGCCGTCTTGATGCCGAACACCGCACGCGGCGGCGGCATCAGCCGCAAGATCACCAGCGCGCAGGATCGTTCCCGTTTGAAGGAAGTGGTGCAGGACCTCGACGTGCCCGAGGGCATGGGCATCATCCTGCGCACCGCGGGCGCCGCCCGCACCAAGCCCGAGATCAAGCGCGACTTCGAATATCTGATCCGGATGTGGGAGACGGTGCGCGACCTCACGCTGAAATCGCAAGCCCCGACCCTCGTCTACGAGGAAGGGTCGCTGATCAAGCGCTCGCTGCGCGACCTCTACAACAAGGAGATCGACGAGATACTGGTTGCCGGCGAAGCCGGCCACCGCGAGGCCCGCGACTTCATGAAGATGCTGATGCCCGCCAATGTCGGCGCGGTGAAGCAATATCGCGACGGCCAGCCGCTGTTCTCGCGCATGGGCGTCGAGAGCCAGCTCGATGCGATGTTCTCGCCGACCGTCCAGTTGCGCTCCGGCGGCTACATCGTGATCAACCAGACCGAGGCGCTGGTCTCGATCGACGTCAACTCGGGACGATCGACGCGCGAGCACCACATCGAGGACACCGCGCTCAAGACCAACATGGAAGCGGCCGAAGAGGTCGCCCGCCAGCTCCGCTTACGCGACCTCGCCGGCCTGATCGTCATCGATTTCATCGACATGGACGAGAAGCGCAACAACCGCGCGGTGGAGCGCAAGCTGTCCGACTGCCTCAGGCAGGATCGCGCGCGCATCCAGGTCGGCCGCATCTCGCATTTCGGCCTGCTCGAGATGTCGCGCCAGCGCATCCGCGCCAGCGTGCTGGAATCTTCGACCGATCCGTGTCCGCATTGCGGCGGCACCGGTCACGTCCGCTCGGTGTCTTCGGTGGCGCTGCAGCTCCTGCGCGGCCTCGAAGAGATTCTGATGAAGGGCGCGACCCACAATCTCGTCGTCCGCACCCGCACCGACGTCGCGCTCTATGTGCTGAACCACAAGCGCGGCCATCTGCGCGATCTCGAGAACGGCTTCAAGGTCACGCTGTCGGTGATCGCCGACGCGAGCGTCAGCGGCCCGCAGGCCTATGTCATCGACCGCGGCGAGCAGGTGCATACGCTCGAAGCCGCCAAGGCGCTGCTCGTTGCGCAAGCCGCTGCGAGCCCGCCGCCACTGGCCGAAGAAGCCTATGACGACGAGGACGGCTTCGACCTGGAGACCGAATCCGAAGTCGAAACCGACGAGACCGAAGGCCTTGCCGACGAGCAGGCTGGCGGCGAGGCAGCCTCGGAGCAGGACGGCCAGCGCCGCAAGCGCCGTCGTCGGCGGCGCGGTCGCGGTAGCCAGCGCGAAGGTGAGTTGCGCGAGGATACGGCGCCGACCTTGCCTGAGCCCGCGATGATCGCCGGCGAAAGCGAGGAGGAGACCGAGTCCGAGCAGGACGGTGAGGAAGGCGAGGAACAGGCCGCCCGTGGCGAACAGCAGGGCAGCGGTGATCGCCGGCGCCGGCGTGGTCGCCGCGGCGGTCGCCGCCGTCGCGGTGGCGGCGAGGAAGGTCTTGCCGGCTCCATCAGCGACGAACTCGGCACCAACCCGCCGCCGGAAGCTGCCGACGCAGTGGCCGATTTCGACGGCCTCGGCAGCCAGGCTTCGCCTTCGATCGTGCAGGCCGAGCCGGCCGACGAGCCGCAAGTTGCGGAGCCCGAGCCGCACGCCGAAATCCGGACCGAGGCGCCGGCCCAGCCGGAGCCCGCCCCCGCCGCGACGACCGCAACGCCGGACGAAGAGCCAGCCGGCGACAGGGCCGCGCGGCGCCGCTCCACCGTGCGCGAAAAGGTGAGCTTCCTGGCGAACAGCCAGGCGGAGCCCGCAACGCCGGCGGCGCAGGCGGCAGAGCCGGTCGCGGCACCCGCGCCGGCACCTGAGCCCGCGCCGGAGGCGGCGAGCGAAACCCCGGCCGCCCCGCGTCGTGCCGGCTGGTGGTCACGCCGTTTCGGCGGCGGCGAGTAGAGGGACAAATGGAATTGAAACCGCCCGGCCCAACCGGGCGGTTTTGATTTGAAGAGGTCAGTTGCGATGCAAAGCGCGATCATTCTCGGCGGCGGCATGGTGGGCGTGGGCGCCGCGCTGCATCTGCAGCGGCGCGGCTGGTCGGTGACGCTGGTCGATCGCAGGGAGCCGGGCCGCGAGACCAGCTACGGCAATGCCGGAATGATCCAGGCCGAGGCGGTACGCCCCTATCCGATGCCGCGCGACCTCGCTTCGCTCTTGAAGATCGCGACCGGCCGCACCAACGACGTGCGCTACAGCCTCTCGTCGCTGCATCTCCACGTCGAGCCCCTGCTCCGTTACTGGTGGCATTCGGCGCCGAAGCGGCATCGCGAGGCGATCGAGGCCTGGGCACGGCTGATCGCCTACGCAACGGCCGAGCACGACACCCTGATCCGCGAGGCGCATGCCGACAATCTCATCCGCCGCGCCGGCTACCGGGCGCTGTTTCGCGATCGCGCTTCGTTGGATCTCTCGATCAAGGCGGCGGAAGAAGATCAGCGTGAATTCGGCGTGAACTATCGCGTGCTGTCGGGCAGCGAGCTTGCCAAAGCCGAGCCGATCCTGCGCGACGATCTCCCGGGCGCGATCCATTGGCTCGACACCTGGACCGTGTCCGACCCCGGCGCGCTGGTCACGGCCTATGCCGAGCTGTTCGAGCGACTCGGCGGCAGGATCGTGCTCGGTGATGCCCAGTCGCTGCAGCAGACCACGACCGGCTGGTCGGTCGACACCGACCAGGGCCGCATCGACGCTGCAAACGCCGTCGTAACGCTCGGGCCGTGGTCGCCCGATTTGTTGTACAAGTTCGGCTATCGCATCCCGCTGGTGCGCAAGCGCGGCTACCACATGCATTACAGCGGCGGCGCTTCGCTCGACCTGCCTCTCATCGACAAAAGCGGCGGCTACGCCATGGGGCCGATGGCCAAGGGCATCCGCATCACCACCGGCGCCGAATTGACGGGCGCTGACGCGCTCGCGACACCGGTGCAGCTCGCCAGCGCCGAAGCCTCCGCGCGCGAGCTGATCGATCTCGGCAAGCGGGTCGAGCCCGATCCGTGGTTCGGCACGCGGCCCTGCACGCCCGACATGCTGCCGGTGCTCGGCCCCGCCCCGCGCCACCCCGGCCTCTGGATGAATTTCGGCCACGGCCATCAAGGCTTCACGCTGGGACCGGCGACCGGACGCCTGCTCGCGGAGATGATGAGCGGCGAAACGCCGGCGGTCGATCCCACGCCGTATCGGGCCGAGCGGTTTTAGCCAAAAGAAAAAGGGCTGATCGAGCAGCTCGATCAGCCCTATTCCTTGAAGACCTGACAGCGCAGCTCGCGCCGCGCTGCCAGAGCCCGATCAGTCCGTCGTGATCGCCGTCTCCATGTCGGTCGGATCGATCTCCTTGGCAAGATTGGCGTTGAGCTTGTCGCGGTCGAGCTCGCCTTCCCACCAGGCGACGATCACGCAGGCGACGCCGTTGCCGCACAGATTGGTCAGCGCGCGGCACTCGCTCATGAACTTGTCGATGCCGAGCACGATCGCCATGCCCGGCACGAGGCGCGGATCGACCACGGCGAGCGTCGCCGCCAGCGTGATGAAGCCCGCGCCGGTGATGCCGGAGGCACCCTTCGAGGTCAGCATCGCCACCACCAGGATGGTCACCTGCTGGCCGAAGGAGAGATCGACGCCGAGCGCCTGCGCGATGAACAATGTCGCCAGCGTCATGTAGATGTTGGTGCCGTCGAGATTGAACGAGTAGCCCGTGGGCACGACGAGGCCGACTACCGACTTGGAGCAGCCGAGCCGCTCCAGCTTCTCCATCAAGGACGGCAGCGCACTCTCCGAGGACGAGGTGCCGAGCACGATCAAGAGCTCGTCCTTGATGTAGGCGAGGAACTTGAAGATCGAGAACCCGGCCATGCGCGCGATGAGGCCGAGCACGACGAACACGAACAGCGCAGCCGTGACGTAGAACGTCGCGATCAGGCCGATCAGATTGAGGATCGCGCCGGTGCCGAACTTGCCGATCGTATAGGCCATCGCACCGAACGCGCCGATCGGCGCCGCGCGCATCACGATCGAGATGACGCCGAATACCGCGTGCGCGGCATCGTCGATGAAGCTGCGAATGGTGTGGCCGCGCTCACCGAGGCTCATCAAGGCGAAGCCGAACAATATCGCGAACAGCAGCACCTGAAGGATCTCGCCTTGCGCGAAGGCGCCGACCACAGTGTCCGGGATGATGTGCAGCACGAAGTCGACGGACTTCTGGCCCGCCGCCTGCTTGGCGTAGTTTGCAACGGCCGCTTCGTTTGCCGCTCCGCCGCCGAAGCCGGAGCCCGGCTTGACGAGATTGCCGACGACGAGGCCGAGCACCAGGGCGAAGGTCGAGACGACCTCGAAATAGACCAGCGCCTTGACGCCGATGCGCCCCACCTTCTTGGCGTCCTGGATGTGGGCGATGCCGGAGACGACGGTGCAGAAGATGATCGGGGCGATCACCATCTTGATCAGCTTGATGAAGCCGTCGCCGAGCGCCTTGATCCATTCGTTGGTGGCGACGGACGGCCACAGCCATCCGACGATGGCGCCCAGCGCGATGGCGATCAACACCTGGATGTAGAGGACTTTGTACCACGGCTTGGCGGCGGGCGGCGCGACCGGCGCCCCCGCCATCGTTGTCGTCGTCATCGCTTCACTCCCCTCAAACGCTTGGGCCAGCCAAGATCAACTTGGCCGGCCCTGTCAATTCAAACTGCTGGTTGTATCGCGCTTTACCCGCGGCGCTCGACAATCCGGCGCGCCGCCGGCATCAGGGTCGCGCCGAGCGCATTCTTGACCAGCGAGGCCGCGATGAACGGCACGATGCCGACCTGCCAGGCCTTGGCGGCGCCGAGGCCAAGGCCAAATGCCAGCCAGCCGAATCCGGCCGCGAGAATGACGATGTGGCCAACAGCCATCGCTGCAAACAGCAGCATCACGCTGCGATCCCAGCCGCGCTCGGCGAGCCAGCCGGTCGCGAACGCGGCCAGCACGAAGCCGAACAGATAGCCTGCGGTCGGCCCGACCAGCGGCGCTATCCCGCCCACAGGGCCAGCGAACACCGGCAGCCCGATCGCGCCCTCGGCGAGGTAAGCGATCATGGTTGCGCTGCCAAGGCGCCAGCCATAGGCGGCACCGATCATCAGCACCACCAGCGTCTGCAGCGTCATCGGCACGTAGGGCAGCGGCAGGTTCACCTTGGCCGACAGCGCCATCAACGCAGTGCCGAGCGCAATCAGCACGACGGCACGAAAGCCGCCGACGGCTTCGCCCGGTCGTGTCGGCCACATCAATGCGGCGAGAGAAGAATGTGGCGTAGCGGCGGACGGGGTGGAACGGTCAGGCACGTCGAACTCCGGAAGGCTGTCGAAAACTGGCCGCTATTTAAGCCAGTGAGCGATCCGGTCAACTGCCTCCCGCATCTCGTCGAGCGAACGTGCATAGGAAAAGCGGATGAACGAACGGCCATGGACGGGATCGAAGTCGAGGCCGGGCGTTGCCGCCACGCGCGCCTGCTCCAGCATCTGCTTGGCGAATTCGAAACTGTCCGAGGTGAAGTCCGAGACGTCGGCATAGAGATAGAAGGCGCCGTCAGCCGGCAGGAATTTCGTCAGTCCGGCCTTGGGCAAACCATCGATCAGGACACGCCGGTTTTCCTGGTAGCCGTGCTTGATCGCTTCCATCTCGGCCGCACCGTCGAAGGCGGCCTCGGCTGCGATCTGCGACAGCGAGGGCACCGAGATCGAGAGGTTCTGCTGCAGCCGTTCGATCGGCCGCACCAGGATCTCGGGCACCACCATCCAGCCGACGCGCCAACCGGTCATGCAGAAATACTTCGAGAACGAATTGATCACGAGCGCGTGCTCGGACAGCGTGGCCGCCGTCACGGCCGGAAACGCGTAATCGAGCCCATGATAGATCTCGTCGGAGATGAAACGGATGCCAGCGTCTTCCGCCGCCGCGATCAGGCCGGCAAGCGCCTCACGGGACATCATCGTGCCGGTCGGATTGGCGGGACTGCCGACCAGAACACCCTTCAGCGGCGCCTTGCGATGGGCCGCGAGCAGCGCCTCGCCGGTCAGCGCGTGACGCGTCTCGTTCGTGGTCTCGATCAGCACCGGCTCGCAGCCGAGCGCGGTCAGGATGTGTCGATACGGCGGATAGCCCGGCACCGTCACGGCGACGCGATCGCCGGGCTCGAACATCGACAGGAAGGCCAGGATGAAGCCGCCGGACGAGCCCGTCGTCACCACGATCCGATCGGGGCTGACATCGCAGCCATAGGTGTCGCGATAATGGCGTGCGATGCGCGCGCGCAAGGAGGGGATGCCGAGCGCCGAGGTGTAGTCGATCCGTCCGGCCTCGAGCGCCACATGGGCGGCCGCGATCGCACTCTTGGGCGCGCCGGCCGCGGGCTGGCCGACCTCCATGTGGATGACATGACCGCCGGCGGCCTCGATTCGGGCCGCCGCGGCCATGACATCCATCACCATGAACGGGGGAACATCGCTGCGGCGGGAGGGCTCGAGCCACTGCCCCAACCGGTTCCTCAATGTCGCGTCGTGCATCGATTTCTGCTATTGGCTGGCGAACCGGTCCGTAAATGGGGCGCTTGTGCCCCAGACTGGCCGCATTGTACGGCTCATAAGGGCACCGCTCACAAGGGCATATCGCGTATCCGGTCCGCCGCCAATCACCAAAACCAATCACTGAACTGCTTGACCAAGATCACTTGACCGAGCCCCTTTTGACCAAGACCGCTTGATGTCGCTCCAGATCGCATTGCGCAAGAAGGCCTCCGTCCTCACCGCCCTCGTCACCGCCACGGCGATCGCGCTGACGCCGTTCTCGGCCGCGCGTGCGCAGGCCAAGGGGCCGCCGATCCTGCGCGACACCGAGACCGAACAGCTGCTGCGCGAATATACGCGCCCGATCCTGCGCGTTGCGGGTCTGGAGAAGCAGAACATCCAGATGGTGATCATCAACGACGGCTCGTTCAACGCCTTCGTCGCGGACGGCCGCCGCATCTTCGTCAATTGGGGCGCGATCCTGCAATCGGAGACGCCGAACCAGATCATCGGCGTGCTCGCGCACGAGACCGGACATCTGGCCGGCGGCCATCTGTCCAAGCTGCGCGAGCAGCTCGCCGCCGCCCAGACCCAGATGATCATCGCGATGCTGCTCGGCGCCGGCGCGATTGCGGCCGGCAGCACCCAGCGCAGCAGCACGGGCAACAACGGGCTCGCCAATGCCGGCGCCGCCGCGATCGCCGCTCCGCAGGAGGTGATCCGCCGGACGCTGCTGTCCTACCAACGCCAGCAGGAGGAGAACGCCGACCGTGCCGGCGTGAAATTCCTGGCGGCGACCCAGCAATCGCCCAAGGGCATGTACGAGACGTTCAAGCGATTCAGCAGCGAGAGCCTGTTCGCCGCGCGCGGTGCCGATCCCTACCTGCAATCGCATCCGATGCCGGCCGAGCGCGTCGCCGCGCTGCAGGAGTTCGCAAGCTCCAGCCCCTACTGGAACAAGAAGGACGATCCCGCGCTCCAGCTTCGGCACGACATGGTCCGCGCCAAGATCTCAGCGTTCATGGAGCGTCCGGAGACGGTGTACCGCCGCTATCCCCAGAGCAACGACAGCCTGCCGGCGCGCTATGCCCGCGCCATCAGCACCTATCTGCACGGCGATCTGCGCAGCGCGCTCGCCCAGATCGACGCACTGATCCAGGTGCAGCCGAACAACCCGTATTTCTACGAGGTGCGCGGCCAGGCGCTCCTCGAAAGCGGCAAGGCGGCCGAAGCGGTGGCTCCGTTGCGCAAGGCCGCCGCCCTCTCGAGCAACGCCCCCCTCATCGAGATGTTACTTGGGCAGGCTCTGGTCGGAACCGATAATAAGGCCTACACCGACGAGGCCGTTCGGATTCTCCGCGCCGCGGTGGCCCGGGAGCCCGAGGCGGCGCTCGGTTATACCCAGCTCGCGATGGCCTATGGCCGGAAGGGAGATTATGCGGAGGCGGATCTCGCCTCGGCCCAGGCCGCCTATTTGCGCGGCGACAACAAGACCGCCCGCGAGCTCGCCACGCGCGCGAAAACCCGTTTCGCCGTCGGCACGCCCGGATGGGTCAAGGCCGACGACATCGTCGCGGCTAAGCCGCCGCGCAACTGACGCAACTCGAACGACGCCCGACCACGACGTCACGACACAGGGCCTCACTCCGCCGGGACGTTTCTCGAAACCTGCTTTGGATAAAGAGGATTTGACTATGCCTTCGCTGCGCCTGCTCGCCCCTGCCCTGTTCGCGCTCGCCATGTTCGGCGCAGCCGTGCCCGCCTCGGCCGACAGTTTCTCCGACAGCCAGCGCACCGAGATCGAGAAGATCATCAAGAACTATCTCGTCAGCCATCCCGAGGTGCTCGAGGAGGCCATGGCCGAGCTCAGCAAGCGCCAGGCCGCGGCTGAAACGCAGAAGCACGAAGCCAGCATCGCGCAGAACGCCGAGGCGATCTTCAACTCACCGCGCCAGGTGGTGCTCGGCAACCGGGACGGCGACGTCACCTTCGTCGAGTTCTTCGACTACAATTGCGGCTATTGCAAACGCGCGATGGACGACATGATGACCATCATGAAGGGCGATCCGAAGCTGAAGGTGGTGCTGAAGGAGTTTCCGGTGCTGAGCCAGGGCTCGGTCGAAGCGGCGCAGGTCGGGGTCGCGGTGCGCATGCAGGATCCCTCCGGCAAGAAATATCTCGACTTCCACCAGAAGCTGCTCGGCGGCCGCGGCGCCGCCGACAAGGCCCGCGCGATGCAGGCCGCCAAGGAGGCCGGCCTGGACACGGCTCGCATCGAAAAGGACATTTCCAGCCCCGAGGTCCGCGCCACCCTCGAGGAGAATTTCAAGCTCGCCGAAGCGATGGGCATGAACGGGACGCCGAGCTACGTCATCGGCAAGCAGATCGTGATCGGCGCCGTCGGCGTCGAAAGCCTCAAGGAGAAGATCGGCATTGCCCGTTGCGGCAAGGCGACTTGCTGATCACACGTTTTACGATAGCGAGAACAGAAAAGCCCGGCAGACATGCCGGCTTTTTTCTTGCGCGGAACGTTGGCGCCTTCGTGCAAAGTCATTCATCTGGCGTTCAACAAACAAATGCCGCGGAACAGTCGAAGTTCCGGAACAACTCAAATCTCCTTTCGTTGTCGGCGCGGGCAATGACGCGAATGAACACCTGAGGAGAATTTCGATGTTGAACCGCTTTATGATTTCGGTTGCCGCAGTCGCGCTCGTCGCAGGCACGGGCCTCGCGAACGCGCAAGGCAATATGGGCCGCGACAGCGGCGGCGGCGCCGGTGGCACGCAGATGCAGCATTCACAGCCTTCCGGAGGCGCTGCTGAGCGCGGCGGGTCAATGGGTCGCGAGAGCCATGACAAGGGGACCGTTGGCCAGGCCGGCTCGATGAGGTCTGAAGACAAGTCGGGCGCGATGAAGGACGAGCGCCCTTCGGGCGGCGCGATGAACAAGAACGCGGCCGAGGACAAGTCTGGCACCACCAAGGGCCAGCGCACCGACGAACGCGCGCAGGGTCAGATGGACAAGTCCCAGCAGGACAAGTCCAAGAGCATGAGCCAGGACACCGGCAAGTCTGGAGCTAAGGACCAGAAGGACATGAAGGCTGAGGGCAGCAAGAGCGGCACCTCGACCAACAATGCCGAGACCCAGAAGGGCACCGGCACCAGCACCAACCAGAATGCCCAGGGCCAGACCGGCACGAGCACGAACCAGAACGCGCAGGGCCAGAGCTCGACCACGGTCGGCCAGGCTGGCGCCGCGGCCAAGCTTTCGACCGAGCAGCGCACGCAGATCACGTCCGTGATCCGCGAGCAGCGTGTCGCCCCCGTGACGAACGTGAACTTCTCGATCTCGGTCGGCACCCGCATCCCGCGCGAGGGCATTACCCTGCACGCCCTGCCGTCGCGGGTCGTGACCATCTATCCGGAGTGGCGGGCCTACAAGTACGTGCTGGTCCGGGAAGAGATCGTGATCATCAATCCGGACACCTATGAGATCGTGGCCGTCCTGAACGTCTAAGGCCGGACACCGGCAAGCTCTAGGGGCGGGCAGCGATGCCCGCCCCCTTTGCATGCGCCCTGCAGCCATGCTTCCGACCGGTTAACAAGCAATTTCCGTGGTTTCCGCACAGGTTTTTGCGCACTGGATGAGGTGCTTGAACCTGCCCTCGAGGCCGTTCAAGGCTTCCCCTCACGCGCTTTGTTACCTATAACCCCCGCCACGCCGAAACACCTCTTTTCCGGGATTGGAATGGCCGAACCTGCAACCGACACGATCCTCGTCCTGAACGGGCCGAACCTCAACATGCTGGGGACCCGCGAGCCCGACAAGTATGGCCATGCGACGCTGGCCGACGTCGAGGCGCTGTGCCGGGACACGGCCGCCACGTTCGGCCTGAAGGCGGACTGTCGGCAGTCCAACCGCGAAGGCGAGCTGATCGACTTCATCCACGAGGCGCATCGGCGCAAGATGAAGGGCATCATCATCAATGCCGGCGGCTATTCCCACACCTCGATCGCACTGCACGATGCGCTGCTCGCAGCGCAAATTCCGACCGTCGAGGTGCATGTGACCAACATCCACGCCCGCGAGAGCTTTCGCCACCATTCCTACACCGCGCGCGCGGCTTTCGCCTCGCTCTGCGGTTTCGGGATCGAGGGCTACCGCCTCGCCATCCAGGGCCTTGCCGCCAAGCTCGGCATCAAGCCAAGCGCCTGACGCTCCCTTCCAACAGAACATTCGGATCAAACAACATGGCGCGCCAGCCAGACGACAAAGCAGCCGCAAAGTTTTCCAGCGAGGATTCCGCGCTCGTCCGCGAGCTGGCACTTCTGCTCGATGAGACCAGCCTCACCGAGATCGAGATCGAGCGGGCGGGCCTGCGCCTGCGCGTCGCCCGCAACATTAGCGTTGCCGCGACCATGCCGATGCCGATGGCGGCCGCTCCGGCCGCGCTTCCGGCAGCCGCAAGCGCCACCGCGGCCGCCCCTGCCGCGGCCGATCTGTCGAAGCATCCCGGCGCCGTGACCTCGCCGATGGTCGGCACCGCCTATTGGGCGCCGGAGCCCGGCGCAAAGCCGTTCATCGACGTCGGAACCAAGGTCTCGGTCGGCCAGACCCTGCTGATCATCGAAGCCATGAAGACGATGAACCAGATCCCCTCGCCGCGCGCCGGCACGGTGACGCAGATCCTGGTCGAGGACGGCCAGCCGGTCGAGTACGGCGAGCCGCTGGTGATCATTGAGTGACGCGAATGGGGAATAGCGAATAGCGAATGGCGTCAGCCTTTCCCTACTCGCCATTCGCCACTCGCCATTCGCGACAGGACAACATGTTCGACAAGATCCTCATAGCCAATCGCGGCGAGATCGCCCTTCGCATCCTCAGGGCCTGCAAGGAGCTCGGCATCGCGACCGTCGCCGTGCACTCCACTGCCGATGCCGATGCCATGCATGTGCGGCTGTCGGACGAGAGCGTCTGCATCGGGCCGCCGGCGTCCAAGGACAGCTATCTCAACGTGCCCGCCCTGCTCGCGGCCTGCGAGATCACGGGCGCCGATGCCGTGCATCCCGGTTACGGCTTCCTGTCCGAGAACGCGCGCTTTGCGGAAATCCTCGCCGAGCACAATCTGCACTTCATCGGCCCGAAGGCCGAGCACATCCGCCTGATGGGCGACAAGATCGAGGCCAAGAAGACCGCCAAGCGCCTCGGCATCCCGGTGGTGCCCGGCTCCGACGGCGCCGTCGGGCCCGACGACGATGCGATGGCGATCGCGAGGACAATCGGCTTCCCCGTGCTGGTGAAGGCGGCGGCGGGCGGCGGCGGCCGCGGCATGAAGGTCGCGCACAGCGAAGCCGACCTCCAGGTCGCCTTATCGACGGCGGCCAACGAGGCCAAATCCGCCTTTGGCGATGCCTCCGTCTACCTGGAAAAATACCTGCAGAAGCCGCGCCACATCGAGATCCAGATCCTCGGCGACGGCCGCGGCGGCGCGATCCATCTCGGCGAGCGCGATTGCTCGCTGCAGCGCCGCCACCAGAAGGTCTGGGAGGAAGGCCCCTCGCCCGTGCTCGCGGCCGCCGCGCGCGCGAAGATCGGCGAGACCTGCGCCAAAGCGATGCGCGAGATGAAATATCTCGGCGTCGGCACCATCGAGTTCCTGTTCGAGGACGGCGAGTTCTACTTCATCGAGATGAACACCCGCATCCAGGTGGAGCACCCGGTCACCGAGAGCATCACCGACATCGACCTCGTGCTGGAGCAGATCCGCATCGCCGCCGGCGGCCACCTGCCCGCGAAGCAGGATGAGGTTCAGATCATCGGCCACGCAATCGAGTGCCGCATCAACGCCGAGAATCCGCAAACCTTCCGGCCTTCGCCGGGCCGCATCACGCAGTATCACCCGCCCGGCGGCCTGGGCGTCCGAATCGATTCCGCCGTCTATCAGGGTTACACCATTCCGCCCTATTACGACTCGCTGGTCGGCAAGCTGATCGTCCACGGCAAGACCCGCGCCGAATGCCTGATGCGGCTGCGCCGGGCGCTGGACGAGATGGTGGTCGACGGCATCGAGACGACGCTGCCGCTATTCCGCGACCTCGTGCGCCAGGACGACATCATCAACGGCGACTACCACATCCACTGGCTGGAACAGTACCTGGCCGGCAAGGTGGAACCAGCGCCGCGATAATCACATCCTCTATGGAACCCGTTACCTCCAGTCGCGTTCTGGACGGTTGGGGCCAGTTCCAAGGGGGCGTTTTGAACTCCATTGCCTGCAGACAGGTGAACCGTCGTGACCGCTGAAGGCCAGCGACGGCGCGCGTTCTGGCAGATCCTGCTGTTCGCAGCGGGTCTTTTTGTGCTGACCGGCATCAGCGCCGGTTCCGTGTATCTCGTCAACAAGGCGCGGGAGGACAACAAATGGGTGATTCACACCATCGAGGCTGAAAACCAGATCAACGCCCTCCTGCTGGAAATCCGGCGCGCGGAAAGCACCGCCCGCGGCTACCTGCTGACCCGACGATCGGATTTCAAGGCAGACCATGACAAGGCGGTCGCTGCGGTCGTGCCTGCGCTCGACAGGCTCACACGCCTGATCGGCGACAATCCGCAACAGCGCAAGAGCATCGAAACGCTGAGTTCGGCGATCGAGACGCGGCTCGGCCAATTCGCGCAGGAGATGGATTTCATCCGCCAGGATCAGCCGGAGAAGGCCGCAGCGCTGGTGAGCGAGCTGGCGTCCGCCGATACCACGGCCGCGATCGCCAAAGTCGCGACGGGAATGCTTCAGGAAGAGGAACGGCTGTTCCGCCTTCGTACCGTCAACTCCGACCGCAGCCAGACCCTGGCCGCTTCGATGACTGGTATCGGCTCCGGCCTCGTCGTGGTGCTGGCGCTGATCTCGATCTGGCTGGTGCGGCGGTCGGCCCGCGCGCGCGACGAGGCCGAGAGCCGCCTGCGCGAAGCCTACGCCAACCTCGAGGCCGTCGTCGACGAGCGCACGGCGGACCTGCGCGAAGCCAACGACGAGATCCAGCGCTTTGCCTACATCGTCAGCCACGATCTGCGCTCGCCACTCGTCAACATCATGGGCTTCACCAGCGAGCTCGAAGAGCTCGGCGGCGACATCTTCCGCCGCGTCGGCAGCCTCGCGCAGGTCCACGTGGAGGGAGCGCCGCTCGCGCCCACCGCGCCGGGCGAGATCGCGCTCGAGGGCGCCGACAAGCAGCTCTCGGAGGATTTCTCCGAAGCGCTCGGCTTCATCAAATCGTCGATCGCCAAGATGGACCGGCTGATCTCGGCCATCCTCAACCTCACCCGCGAGGGTCGGCGCGAATTCCAGCCGGTGAAGGTCGACACGCGCGAGTTGATCGAGGCCATCGTGACGACCCTGGCGCACCAGGCGGCCGAGGCGCAGGCCGAGATTGCCGTCGAGCCCCTGCCGAACCTCGTGAGCGACCGTCTTGCCCTCGAGCAGATCTTCTCCAACCTGATCGACAACGCCATCAAATATCTCAAGCCCGGCGTGCCCGGCGAGATCAGAATTCGCGGGCGGACCAAGCTCGGCTACGCTATCTTCGAGGTCAGCGACAACGGCCGCGGCATCGATCCCAAGGACCACCAGCGGATATTCGACCTGTTCCGCCGCGCGGGAACCCAAGACAAGCCCGGCCAGGGCATTGGTCTTGCGCATGTGCGTGCACTTGTGCGTCGCCTCGGCGGCACCATGTCGGTATCATCGGAACTCAACACCGGCAGTACCTTCACCATCACGCTGCCGATCGCCTGGAACGTGAGCAACCGGAACCGAGATCGATGACTCAGCCTGTCACCATCATCATGATCGAGGACGATGAGGGCCATGCCCGTCTGATCGAGCGCAATATCCGCCGCTCGGGCGTCAACAACGAGATCGTCTCCTTCACCAACGGCACTGACGCCATGCTGCACCTGTTCGGCGCCGACGGCTCCGGGCTCGTGCAGAAGGGCAACGCGCTCCTGATCCTGCTCGACCTCAACCTCCCCGACATGACCGGGATCGACATCCTGAAGCAGATCAAGGAGAACAAATACCTGAAGGCCTCGCCCGTGGTGGTTCTGACCACCACCGACGATTCCCAGGAGATCAAGCGCTGCTACGAGCTCGGCTGCAACGTCTACATCACCAAGCCCGTCAACTACGAGAATTTCGCCAACGCCATCCGGCAGCTCGGTCTGTTCTTCTCGGTCATCCAGGTTCCGCCCGCCGCCACATGAACCAGCGCACGCCAACACTGCTCTACATTGACGACGACGGGGCGCTGGCCCGCCTGGTCGATCGCGGCCTGACGCGGCGCGGCTTCCGGGTCGTGCATGCCGCGAGCGGCGAGGAAGGCCTCGAGCGCATCCGCCGCGCCGCCGCCCGGAACGGCGCCGAAGGCGGCATCGACGTCGTCGCCCTCGACCAGTACATGCCGGGCCTCGACGGGCTCGAGACGCTCGAGCAGATCATGGCGATCCCGGACGCGCCGCCCGTCGTGTTCGTCACGGCGTCGCAGGATTCCAGCATTGCGGTGACGGCGCTCAAGGCGGGAGCGGCCGACTATCTGGTCAAGGACGTCCAGGGCGACTTCATCCCGCTCCTCCACGTCGCCGCCGAAGGCGCGCTACGCCAGGCCGAGCTGCAGCGCGCACGCGAGGAAGCCGAGGCCGAGATCCATGCCTCGCGCGACCGCTACGCGGCGCTCGCCGCCGAACGCGAGCTGCTGCTGCGCGAGGTCAACCACCGCGTCGGCAACTCGCTCCAGATCATCGCCTCGCTGCTGCACCTGCAGGCAAGCTCCGCCGCGCAGGACGAGGTCAAGGCGGCGCTGACCAATGCGATGGGCCGCGTCGCCGCCGTGGCGCAGGTGCACCGCCGCCTCTACACCTCGCAGGATCTCAAGAGCGTGGTCCTCAATCAGTATCTGGACTCTCTGCTCGAGGATCTCCGCCGGTCGGCCGAGGGCAACCGCATGTCGCGGCTGACGCTAAAGGCCGAGCCGATCGAGATCGATCCGGACCGTGCGGTCGCCGTCGGCATCATCGTCAACGAGCTGGTGATGAACGCGGTGAAATACGCCTATCCCGACGGCGCCGGCCCGATCCATGTCGAGCTGATCTCGCAAGGCGACGTCCTCCTGCTCTCGATCACCGACGACGGCGTCGGCGACAACGCCAAGGCCGATCCGCGCTCCACCGGCATGGGCCAGCGCATCGTCGCGGCCATGGCCACCAAGCTCGACGCCACGGTCGAGCGCGACCCCGCGCATTCCGGAACCCGTGTCGTGCTGAAGTTCGGTCGCATGCCCGCAAGCGTCGGCAAGACCAGCACCGCCGCCGCGAGCTGAGCGGTCCGGCCGCACCCATCGCAACCGCGTTGCGATCCTGCTATGATGGCAAGCCATGACTTCGCGCGACTCCGCCCCGTCTGAAATCACGCCGGCCGTGCTGCTGCGCGCTTATGCCTGCGGCATCTTTCCGATGGCGGAAAGCGCCGACGATCCGACCCTGTTCTGGGTCGAGCCGGAGCTGCGCGGCGTCATCCCGCTCGACGGCTTCCGCGTCGCCTCGCGCCTCGCGCGCACGGTGCGCTCGGATCAGTTTCGCGTCACCGTCAACAGCGCGTTCAAGGCGACCATCGCCGGCTGCGCGGCGCCGCAGGTGGGCCGCGAGGATACCTGGATCAACAAGCGCATCCGCGACCTCTATGGCGGGCTGTTCGAGCTCGGCCATTGCCACAGCGTCGAAGCCTGGCAGGGCGACGATCTCGTCGGCGGTCTCTACGGCGTCAGCCTGGGGCGGGCCTTCTTCGGCGAGAGCATGTTCCACACCGTGCGCGATGCCTCGAAGGTCGCGCTGGTGCATCTGGTCGCTCGGCTCATTCACGGCGGCTTCGAGCTGCTCGACACCCAATATGTCACCGAGCACCTGAAGAGCTTCGGCGCCGTCGAAATCTCGCGCCGACGCTACACCGCCCTGCTCGACAAGGCGCTGGCCGGCGCGCCCGGCGATTTCCTGAAGCTCTCCGCCGGCGAAGCGATCCCGGGCGCACGCGCCCTCGAGATCATCGCCTCGCGGCAATAACGGACAGCTCGGTTAACGGCCAAATCCGGGGATGCCGAACAGGCCTGGGCGCTGCTCCGGTGGTGGCGGCGGTGGCGGCGCCGGTTGCTGCTGCTGGATCGGCGGCAGCGGCTGCGGCGGGCGCTGCTGCACCTGCTTGGGCGCGGCCTTCTTCTGCGCGGGCGGCGGTGGCGGCGGCTTGGCCGCGGCCGGATCCGGTGCCGCGGTGGCGACGGTCTGCTGCGGCTCTTTGCAGTCGGTCAGCCAGATGTCGTAGATCGGATGCTCAACGCCGTGCAGGCCGGGGCTCGCCGCATACATCCAGCCCGAGAAGATCCGCTTCACCTCGCCCTGCAAGGTGATCTCGTCGACCTCGACGAAGGCGTCGGTGTTGGCCGCTTCAGTCGCCGGACGCGTATAGCAGGCGTTGGTCTTGACGCGGAGCGCACCGAACTGGACGGTCTCGCCGATCTCCTCGTCGAAATTGATGATGCGCCCGGTGATCTTGTCGAGGCCGGAGAAGGTCGCCTTCTTGTTCACGATCTTCTGGGCCGGCGGCTCGGTCACGACCTCGTCGCCCGGCTGGAGGCTGGCCGGCGCCTGGGGCACGCCGCCCTTCTGCTGCGGCTGGCGCTGACCGGGCGCAGCAGGAGCGCCCGGCGGAGCGATCGCGGCGGAAGGCGGCTGGTTCGGCGGCGCGAGGGTCGAGCCCGGCGGCGGCGCCAAAGGCTGGGTCTCGACCGGCCCCGGCATCACGTTGCCCTGCCGGCCCGGAGGCGGCGGCATCGGGCGCGACGGCAGCACCCGGCCCTGCGGCGGCAGCTCCGGCACCTCTTCGTCGTCCTCGGGCATCTGCTGCGGCTGGGGCTGGCCGCGCGGAATGCTGCCGGGCGGCCGCAGCGGCGGCGGATCGGAGAAGATCGTGCCGATCTGCGCATTTGCCGGCGTCGCAGCCGTCAGTGCGGTGGCGGCCAAAAGCGCCGCAAGACCGGTCAGGGAAAAGGTTTTGAACATCTCGCGCGGCTTCAACAGCGAATCGGGCTCGTTGGACATTCTACAGGGGATACCGCCGCTCGCAGGCCCTCCGGTTAACACGCCGAATACGGCGGGGGAAGGGCGGCATCCCCGCCCGTCCCGGCCCGGTCTGGCCAGGCCGGGATCCAGATGGGATAGTCGTGGGGGCCCCTCCCCGGGGCCGAAGGCGGGTATGCCCCCGAACCGACAATCCCGACAGAAGATGCCCTTCCTCCTCGAAGCCGTCCTCGCCCCTCCCCTGCGTGCCCTCGCCTGGCTCGGCGGCCAGGGCACGCGCGCGGTGGCGGCGATCGCCTTCATCGCGGTCGCGGTGCCGCCGCTCGGCGCGCTGCTGCGCCCCTATGTCACCGAGGCGATCTTCCTTCTGCTCTGCATCTCCTTCATGCGCGTCGATCTCGTCGCGCTGTACGGGCATCTGCGCCGGCCGGCGCTGGTCGCGGCCGCCACGGCCTGGACCACGATCGGTGTGCCGCTAATCGTCGTCCTGCTCGCCCAAGGCAGCGGGCTCGACAGAAGCGCGCCCGGTCTCTTCCTCGCATTGATGCTCCAGGGCATGGCTTCGCCGATGATGGCAGCGCCGGCGCTCGCCGCGCTGATCGGCCTCGACGCCACGCTGCCGCTGGTCACGCTGGTCACCGCGACCGCGCTGGTGCCCTTCACCGCCTCGCTGTTCGCGAGCCTGTTTCTCGGCGGCATGCTCAGCATCTCGCCGCTCGCGCTCGGCCTGAAGCTATCAGGCATCCTCGCCGCATCGCTGCTAGCCGCGACCGTCATCCGCCGCCTGTTCGGCACCGAGGCGATCCAGCGCCACAAGCGGCCGATCGACGGCCTCAACATCCTCATCCTGCTGGTGTTCGCATCCGCCGTCATGGGCGAGGTGGCGCACGATTTCGTCGCCGATCCCCTGTTTGCGATCACCGTCGCACTGCTCGCCTTCGCTGTCTATTTCACCCTGCTCGCGGTCACGGCATTGATCTTTCGCCGCGCCGGCACCGAGCGCGCCTTTGCCATCGGCCTGATGGTATCACAGCGCAACCTCGGCCTCATGCTGGCGGCCACCGCCGGCGCCTTGCCGCCCAGCACTTGGCTCTATTTCGCGCTGACGCAGTTTCCAATTCACCTTGCGCCGTACATGCTGATGCCGATCGCGCGACGGGTGATAGTGCGCGCAAATGCGGACGACGGGGCAACCACGACTGACGTTCGCTCGTTCGCGTCGCACCGACGCACGGGAGGAACATCAGTTCAGGACCCCGGTTGAAGCTTCCAACCGCATGGAGGTTCGCGATGAAGTTCGCCATGATTCTGGTTCTCGGCTCGCTTGCCCTGGGCTCGGCAGCGAAGGCCGATCAACCCGGGCCTGACTGGATGCCGATGGAACAAGTGAAAGCCAAGGTCATGGAGTCCGGCTATTCGCAGGTCACCAAGCTTGAAGCCGACGATGGCCAGTGGGAGGGCGAAGGCGTCAAGAACGGCCAGAAGATGGAATTCCACGCCGATCCCAGAACCGGCACCATCGTGAGCGAAAAGCCGGATAAGTGAGCATCGCCACACTCCGCTTGAGCAGGGCGCACTTGCGCCAGCTCGTGCCGGCGCCCCTACCCCGCCCGCGCCGCGCGCCGCAGCGCCTGTGGCGGCTGGCCATACGCGCGGATGAAGGCGCGCCGCATGCGCTCGGGGTCGCGGAAGCCGGTCAGCTCCGCCACGCGCTCGATCGCCTCGCGCGAGGACTGCACGCGTTCGCGCGCGACTTCGAGCCTGAGCCGCTCGATCGCCTTGGACGGCGTCGTGCCGGTCTCGGCGGCAAAGGCGCGGGCAAAATGCCGTGCGCTCATGCCGGCGCGATCGGCGAGATCCTCCACCGTCAGCGGCGCATCGAGATTTTCGCGCCCCCAGGATAGCAGTGCACCGAAGCGCCCGTTCGGCGCCTTCAGCTCCAGCAGCGACGAGAATTGCGACTGGCCGCCGCTGCGGCGATGGTACAGCACGAGCTGGCGCGCGGTCGCTTGCGCGATCTCCTCGCCATGGTCCTCGGTGACCATCGCCAGCGCGAGGTCGATCCCCGCAGTGATACCTGCGGATGTCCACACATTACCGTCGCGGGTAAAAATCTGGTCCGGCTCGAACTTCACCTTGGGATAGCGTGCGACGAACTCGCGCGTCCGCGCCCAATGCGTGGTGGCGCGGCGGCCGTCGAGCAGCCCCGCCTCGGCGAGCACGAAGGCGCCCGAGCAAACGCTCGCAACCCGCACGCCGCGCCTTGCCAGCCGCTGCACGAAGACGCGCGTGATCTCGCAGCGCGCGGCCTCTGCGACGCCCATACCGCCGGCCACGACGAGCGTCGTGATCGCGTTCGCGGTCTTGAAGTCACGCGCCATCATCTCGACGCCCGAGGAGCTGCGCACCGGCCCCGGCTTGGCAGCGAGAACGCGGATGGCTGGCGCCAGGCCGGTGCAGCGCGCTGCGACCTCGAACGCCGAGATCGGGCCTGCCGCATCGAGCAGCTGGAAGTCCGGAAAGATCAGAATGCCGATCATGGGCCACCCCGTAACGCATGTCCGAAAGCGAGGGAATTATGCCATTTATGACATGACGGCACCATGCCATTCTGCCGACGTCAAGCGCATTGTCGGAGGCTCCCATGTCGTCACCGCTCCAGATCGGAATCCTGGTATTTCCGCGCGTCACCCAGCTCGACTTCACCGGCCCCTTGCAGGTGTTCGCCATGGTTCCGGACGCAAAGCTGCACCTGATCTGGAAGCGGATCGAGCCGGTGCCGAGCGATTCCGTGCTGACGCTGACGCCGACCGCGACCTTTGCGGATTGCCCCCAGCTCGATGTCATTTGCGTGCCCGGCGGCCAGGGCACCAACGACCTGCTCAACGACGAGGACGTGCTCGAATTCCTGCGCAAGCAGGCGGCAGGCGCCAAGTACGTCACCTCGGTGTGCACGGGATCGCTGGCCCTCGGCGCGGCCGGTCTCCTGAAGGGCTACCGCGCCGCCACCCATTGGAGCGCAATGGAGATGCTCGCACAGTTCGGCGCGATGCCGACCAAGACCCGCGTCTGCGTCGATCGCAACCGCATCACCGGCGGCGGCGTCACCGCCGGCATCGATTTCGCGCTGACGCTGGTCTCGATCATGGTCGATCGCACCACGGCCGAAGCGATCCAGCTCCAGATGGAATACAATCCAGCCCCGCCGTTCAATGCAGGATCGCCCGACACCGCGCCCGCCGAGGTGCTGGCGCTGCTGCGGGAGCGCGGCGCGCAGAACCAGGCGCGGCGGCTCGAAGCGGTGAAGCGCGCAGCTGAGCGGGTGGCGTAACGGATCGGGCTCGCTCGTGCCCCCAACGCAGCGCAGCGCTCCTTCAGCGGTGTGCTGCAGAGCCGGGGCCCATGGATCAGCGGAGTCCATCGCTGCTAGGTCCCGGCTCAGCGGCGCAGCGCTGCGCGCTGCACCGCGTCCGGGACACACAACGCCAATAGAAAAAGGCCGCTCGGTTTCCCAAGCGGCCTTTCCTGTCTCACGGTGGCTGCACATTCACATCGGGCGATGTCGGAGCTTCCAGACCGGGGGCCTATCTCCCGATCGAGTCCCTTCCTCGGCGGCCGCTGCATCTCGGGACAGTCGCGAACTGTTGCCCGAACCGAACGCGATGGTCTCCCATCTCCGTAAGATGGGATCATTGAGCCGCATCGCTCGCCGCGAGGCAATGCCTGCGCACGCGGCGTCCCCGCTATTCCCGTTGTCCACAGCGGCGTAGCGCGGATGCAAATGCATCCGCCTCGGACGATGGAGGTTCGTGGCTGGGCCGAAACGGCTAGCCAGGCGTCCAGGGCTGATAGTCGCCGGTCGCCTTGGGACGCCTGCCGCTGGCGAGCGTCGAGCCGGAGGGACGATAGGCCTTGGCCGTGCCGGTGAGATTCGGCTGGTGCGGCTTTTCCCATTCGCGCGGCTGATAATTGACCTCAGTCGGCGGCTTGTCGACGACGTGATGGATCCAGCCATGCCAGGACGGCGGAATCCGGCTCGCTTCCGCGTAGCCGTTATAGATCACCCAGCGCCGCTCGAAGCCGAGCGCCGGATCGATCGCCCCGCCGCGCGTGCGGTAGTAACGGTTGCCCTGCTCGTCCTCCCCGACCAGTTCGCCGTACCGCTTGGTCCAGAGCTGGGTGCCAAAGGTCTGGCCATTCCACCAGGTGAAGAACTTGAGGAAGAATTGTTTCATGCGGCAAGGGCCCTGCTTCGTCGGGTCCTGATGCCATCCGGTGGACGAAATGTCCAGTTCGGCAGGCGCCGTCGTGGCCCCGCAAATCCGCCTGCCGCGCACGCCCTGCCGCAAAGCGGACGCGATTCATTCATGCCCGGTACAGCGGCCGGACCGGAAGGCTCCCTTCGCGCGCAAACCGGCGTGATCCCAGGAACCCCCGCGCTTTCGTAGGGTTTGCTTTCCGGGAAAGGAGTTTACCATGAACAGTCTGAAATTGTTGAGTGCCGCCGCGACGGTGGCGTTGGTTCTTCCCTTGGCGAGCCCGAGCTTTGCGCAGCAGAGCCGTGCCGCCGCGGTCGGAGCGGGCGGTGGCGCCGCGGTCGGTGGCGGAGGTGCCGCGGTCGGTGGCGGAGGCGGCGGCTTCGGTGGCGGCGCCCGAATGGGCGGCGGCGGTGCCGCGTTCCAGGGCGGCGGTGTCGGGGGCGGAGCCGCAATGCGCCCGGGCGGCGGGAATTTCGCAGCCGGTGGAACGGTCCGTCCGGGTGGTGGCAGTTTCGTCGGGGGCGCGGCAGACCGTGCCGCGATCTCGCCGAGCTTCAGCGGAACCCGCAGCGCTGCAGTCGCGGGCAACTGGCAACGCGGCAACTGGCAAGGCGGTAACTGGCAAGGCGGCAGTGGCAATTGGAGCGGTCGTCACTGGCACGGCCGCCACCATCGCCACGGCGGCTTCTGGCCGGGCTTCGCGGCTGGCGCCGCGATCGGCGGCCTCGGCTCCTACGCCTATTACGGCAGCGGCTACGGCTATTACGATGATCCCTACTACTACGGCTACTATGACGAGCCGTCGGTTGCCGTGGTGCAGGATGGCGACGGCGACCCCGCCTCTTGCGCGCGGCGCTTCAAATCTTACGACCCGGCCTCGGGCACCTATCTGGGATATGACGGCCGGCGGCATCCTTGCCCGTAAGCAGATCGCGGAGACGAGAGGGGAAGGCGTCGCAGCGATGCGACGCCTTTTTTTTGCAATCGGCGCCTTCCTCACCCGTTTCGGCTCGATCACACTCGCGGATAAATACAAATCGATGCAAATGGACCTTTATGCACCAAACCGTGCATATCCTGCGCGATCCAATCCCAAATTGACCGGACCCACGATTCGCGGATATCACAAACCACAGTGGGGACTTCGATCTTCTGGGAAGTGTCATGCCGCGTATTCTCGTGGTTGATGACGATCCGATGGTCGGCGCGACCATCGAGGTCCTCCTCCAACGTCAGGGCTTCGACGTCACGTTGACCGACGGCGGCGAAACAGGACTGGCTGCGCTGGAATCGCAAGCCTTCGACGTCATGCTGGTCGACATCTTCATGCCGCATATGCGCGGCTTCGAATCCATCCGCATCTTTCACGAGCGCGCCCCTGCCACGCCGCTGATCGCGATGTCGGGCTACGCCTTCGCCTCGTCGGCCTCGCCCTCTCCCGATTTTCTCCGCATGGCGCTGGAACTCGGCGCAACGCGCTGCCTGCGCAAGCCGTTCACGCCGGACGCGCTGCTGACGACGATCCGGGAATGCCTTGCCGGCGCCGGCGAGAGCGCGCCGCCGAAGGACAAGAAAGAAGCCCCTTGATTCCAACGCAGCGCGTCATTCTCGGTGCCGGACTTGCCATCCTCCTGATCATCGCCGCGGCCTCGATCGCCCTCGACGTCAAGTCGCGGTCCGATGCGGCGTCGGTGAACCACAGCGTCCAGGTGCAGAAGAAGATCTCCGATCTGCGGGTGCTGCTGCGCCGGGCCGAGAGCGCCGCGCGCGGTTATGAGCTCTATCGCAGCCAGGGCTTCAGCGACGAGTTCCAGGCGGTGCACGCCAAGATCGCACCGGCCCTCGCCGAGCTCAAGCGCGACGTGCGCGACACTCCCGATCAGGTCGCGCTGCTGGAGGGCACCGAGCCCTTAGCGCTGCGCCGGATCGAGATCGCCGCCACCGCGATGCGCCTGCGCGCGGCAAACGACGAGGCCGGCATTGCCGCCCTCAACCGCAAGGCCGAGGGCCGCGGCCTCATGGACACGGTGATGGGGGATCTCGACCGTCTGAGCGCGGAGGAGGAACGCCTGCTCGCCGCCCGCTCCCAGGATTCACGCCGCACCGGCATCGTGCTGCTCGGCATCGACGTCGCCGGCGCCGTGCTGATCCTGCTCCTGGTCGCATTGGTAATGCGCGAAAGCCGCCGCACCACGGGTGAGCTCCAGCATTCGCTGGTGCAAACCCAAGCCGCCAAGGCGGCGCTCGAGGCGGCGGTGGCCGAACGCACCGAGCACCTCGTCGCCGCGCATGACGAATTGCGCCTGTCGGTCAACGTGCTTCAGAGCACGTTTCGCAGCATGGCGGAGGCGGTGCTGGTCATCGACGTCGAGGGCAACGTGCTGCTGTCCAATCCGGCCGCCGAGCGCATGCTGCTGCATCGTACCGGCATGAACGTCGGCAATCTGCGCGCGCTGTCAGATGTGTTTCACGGCGACGGCGTCACCCCGCTTTCGGCCGACGAGCTGCCGTCGACCCGCGTGCTGCGCGGCGAGCAGTTCGAAGAGCTGGAGATGATCGTCCGCCCGCACAGCGGCAACCCGCCGCGCCAGCTCATGGTCAGCGGCCGGCCGATGCGGGACGGCCAAGGCAACGTTTCCGGCGCGGTGCTGGTCTATCACGACGCCACGACCTCGCGCGAGACCGAGCGGCAGCTGCACCAGTCGCAGAAGCTGGATGCGATCGGCAAGCTGACCGGCGGCGTCGCCCACGACTTCAACAACATGCTCACCGTCATCTCCGGCAACACCGAGACGCTGGTGGAGAGATTGAAGGACCAGCCCGAGCTGCAGCGCACCGCGCGCCTGATCGACGATGCCGCCGAGCGCTGCGCCGAGCTGATCCAGCACCTCCTGGCGTTCGCGCGCCGCCAGCCCCTCGAGCCGCGCAACGTCGACATCAACACCGCGATCTCGGACATCGCCAAGCTCCTGCGCCCCACCCTCGGCGAGCAGATCCAGATCGAGACCGTGCTGGAACAGGGGCCGATGACGACGCACATCGATCCGTCCAGGCTCACCAACGCCGTGCTCAACATGGCGATCAACGCCCGCGACGCCATGCCGGGCGGCGGCAAGCTATTGCTGGAGACGCACCGCGTCGTACTCGACGAAGCCTATGCGCAGGCCAATGCGGACGTGACGCCCGGGCCTTACGTCATGCTTGCGGTCAGCGACACCGGCACCGGCATGCCCCCCGAGGTGCAGCAGAAGGCGTTCGAGCCCTTCTTCACCACCAAGGAGGTCGGCAAGGGATCCGGCCTCGGCCTCTCCATGGTCTACGGCTTCGTCAAGCAGTCCGGCGGCCACATCAAGATCTACAGCGAGGAAGGCCACGGCACCACGATCAAGCTCTATCTGCCGCCGGGCGAAGGCGCAGCGGACATCGCGACCAGCGTCATGCCGACGGCCGAAGGCGGCGCCGAGACCATTTTCGTGGTCGAGGACGATCCGCTGGTCCGCAACTTCGTCACCACGCAGCTCCAGAGCCTCGGCTACAAGACGGTCGCCGCGCCGGACGGCAAGGCCGCGCTGGACCTGATCGAGGCCGGGCAGAGCTTCGACCTGCTGTTCACCGACGTCGTCATCCCCGGCGGCATGAGCGGCCGCGAGCTCGCCGAAGAGGTGGCAAGGCGCCGGCCCGGCGTGAAGGTGCTCTACACCTCCGGCTACACCGACAACGCCATCGTCCATCACGGCAAGCTCGATGACGGCGTGCTGCTGCTGACGAAGCCCTATCGGAGAAACCAGCTCGCCGAGATGATCCGCAAGGCGCTGAACGGCGGCGGGATGGCGCCGAGCTAGCGCGTAACCTGCCGAAGGCGCGCTGCAATCACACCATATATGCTGCAGTCACACCATATAGGAGGTCGAGGACACTGGCTCCGGACGTGAGTTCCGGTTGTCCTTGTGAGACGCCGTAGCTCGCCCGCATCCGCGCCGGAGGTGTTCCGACACCGCGCAATGCCGGGAATAAGGCCGTTTTGATCTTGATCAGGTCAGTCTCAAGCAAAAATCAAGCCCACCTCAAGGACAAATGTCTCACCAGACCAGTCTCTGAGCATGTTCTCGGCGACAAATGTTGGAGTCGGTGTCGCGAGAGTCTGCTTGCGGAGCGCGATACCAAGCGCAGTCACCAGATGCACAGCTAGGATCTTGGTCTGCGGCCGGAACTGCCGGCGCAGCTTCGACAGGTGCTCGCATGAAAAGACGAGAGTTCATCTTGTTGATCGGTGGAGGACTGGCCTGGCCTGCGATCGCACGGGCGCAGGGCGGAACCAAGCTGCATCGTATCTTCTGGGTCTCGACTGAGTCCGAACCGGATCCCTTCCTGGACGGCTTTCGCGAGGGAATGCGCGCGCTGGGATACGTCGAGGGCAGGAACGTAACCTTCGAGACGCATTATGCTCCTGGAAATCCGCAGGCACTGCGCAAGATCGTCTCCGAGTTGCAGCTAGGGGATATCGACCTCGTGGTCTCGAGCGGTCCGGCGACACGCGCCATGACTGCGGTCACCGACGTCCCCGTGCTGTTTGCATTGAGCGGTGACCCCGTCGCTTTGGGTGTGGTGAAGAGCCTTTCTCACCCCGGCACCAATTTCACCGGCAGCACATTCCTGTCACTCGAGCTGGCAGGAAAGCGCGTTGAGCTGCTCAAGGACATCTATCCAAAGCTGCGAAAACTGGCGGTCTTCTCGAACACGGATCATCCGGGAGAGCCACTGGAATGGCGCGCGACCTTGGAGTCGTGCCGAAATCTCGGCATTGAGGCAACCTACGTTCCGTTCTCTGGCGCTCGCGAAATCGAGAATGGGTTGATGGCTGCCGGCAAGGTGGACGCAGAAGCTCTCCTCGTGTTTCCCGATGCTGTGACGCTGGTGCATCGCGCGAAGATTACGGAGCTTGCAATCGCGCGCCGGCTGCCTTCGATGTTTGGCTGGTCTGAATATTGTGACGCTGGAGGTCTCTTGAGCTACGGCGCAAACCAGCGCACGACCTATTTTCGGCTTGCCACTTATGCCGATCGCATCTTGCGCGGTGAAGATCCGTCAGATCTTCCCGTGATGCGTCCCGACAAGTTTGAACTGGCGGTCAATCTGAAGACAGCCAGGCTCGTGGGCATCGACCTTGATGTGTCGTCGATCCTGTTTCGCGCCAGCAAGGTGATCTCCTGAGATTAATCAATGACGGACGCTGCTGCGCAGTCCTCTTCTTGCAAGATGCCTCAGCGTCGCTCGCTGTTCTGCAAGTACTTCGCGACGTTGTTTGTCGCTGCGGTCGTGCCTCTGATACTCGGCGCGGCCGTCGAGGCTTCTTTCGGCTACCGAGACCAGCGCCGCCAGATCAGCGCGGTGCTGCAGGCCGATGCTCGCGCGGCGTCCGACAGGATCGAGGCGTTCAGCGAAGGCATCCGAGATCAGCTGGGTTGGATGGTGCAGCTTCCCTGGGCTGCCGGAGGCGATGCGCAACATAAGATCGATGCCTTGCGTCTCCTCCAGCAGGTGCCTGCTATCGTTTCGGTTTCGCTCCTGGATGAGACCGGCACCGAACGGGTCTTTGTCTCCAGGCTGCATCTGAACAGGACCGGACGCGGCATTGATATGTCTGCAGATCCCGCTGTTCTGGGCGCTCGCGCCAACAAAGTCTGGTACGGACCGGTTCAGTACCAGCGAGATTCAGAGCCCTACATGAGGATCGCGGTTGCCGGGAGCCTGCCGGAAGCGGGGGTTGCGATCGCCGAGGTCAATCTGAAGCTGATCTGGGATGTCATCGCAGCCATCAGAATTGGCGAGACCGGCTACGCCATTGTTGTCGATAACTCCGGTCATCTGATCGCACATCCCGATATCAGTCTGGTTCTGCGCGGTCGCGCCAGCTCGGGCAGTTTCGGCCGGATCAAGCATCTCGTTGGCGCGGCGAGTGGAGGGGCGGTGATAACCGGGGACCAAGGCAACCCGGTGGTGGCGCTTTCCGTTCAGGCCGCCGATGTGGGATGGACGGTGATCGCGATGCTGCCGACCTCGGAAGCCTTTGCATCAATTCGCGCGGCGTTGTGGCGATCGTCGATCCTCATTGCCTTCGGTGTTCTTGTCGCGCTGGCGCTCGCCTATTGGCGCGCGCACAGAATGTCCGGTCCGATCAAGCAACTGGAAGAGGGCGTGGAGCGGATCAGAACCGGACAATTCGAGCATCGCATCAAAATCTTAAGCGGTGACGAGTTGCAGCAGCTGGCGTTGCGCTTCAATGAAATGGCTTCTGAACTGGCGATCTCGCAGCAGAAATCTGCGCGGATCGAACGGCTGAAGCAGTTCCTGCCGTCACAGGTCGCCGAGTTGGTCGAGCATTCTCATGAACTGCTCGAAGGGCAGCGACGCGAGGTGGCTGTCATTTTTGGCGACTTGCGTGGCTTCACGGCGTTCTCCACGCGCAATGAACCCGATGTCATCTTGGCCGTCATGCGAGAGTACTACGAGGCCGTCGGCGCCGTGACCACTCGTCACGAGGCAACGCTCATCGGCTTTGATGGCGACGGAGTCATGCTCCTGGTCAATGCCCCGGTCGCATGCGAACAGCCGGCAACTCAAGCCGTCCGGCTCGCGATCGACCTGCAAACGACGGTGCAGTCCCTTGCCGGCAAATGGTGTGACGCCGGCCACGCGATCGGCTTTGGTGTGGGCGTTGCCATGGGACCGGCAACGGTAGGAACCGTTGGTTATAATGGTCGGCTGGACTACACGGCGATGGGAGCCGTGGTGAATCTCGCGTCGCGGCTCTGCAATCTCGCAAAGGACGCGCAGATCCTGGCTGATCCCACGATCGCTGGAAGGGTCAGGGGTAGCGTGCCGATGGCATCGCTGGGACAGCGGACTATCAAAGGCTACGACCGGGCTCTCGAGGTCTTTGCCGTCGCACCTGCTGACCTTCCGTCGAAACCGCCGGGCTCGGCACGACGGATGCGAGAGAAAGAGGCCCAGGACCACTGATACCCCGGCGTCCGGACGGCTAGCGCGTCGCCATCACCACCGCCGCCAGCGTGAAGATCAGCCCCGCGATCTGCCCTGCCCCGAGCGGCTCGCCCAACGCGACCGCCGAGGCCACGACGCCGATCACCGGCACCGCCATGGTGCCGATCGCGGCGACCGAGGCCGGCAGGCGCGCCAGCGCTGCGAACCAGCTGACATAGGCGATGCAGAACTGCCCGACGACAGAATAGACCAGCAGCCACCAGCCGAGCGGCGTCACTTTTCCCAGATCCGTGGTCTCGATCAGCAGGCCGACGATCGAGATCGGCAGGCAGCCGATCCCGATCTGCCAGGCCGCCGCCGTGAGCGGCGGCAGGTGAATCGGGTACTTCTTCGAGAGCACGGTGCCGAGGGCAAAGCCGAACGCGCCGACGAGCACCATGATGATTCCAGGCGCTTTCTCCGTGCTGTCGGCAATGCCATTGCCGCCCATGATCGAGCCGAGCCCCGCGAAGGCCAGCACCAGGGCGAGCGTGCGCAGCACCGTCGGCCGCTCCCCCAGCACCGGCCAGGCGATGATCGAGGCCCAGACCGGCATCGTATAGGCGATCAGCGCCGCCTCGCTCGCCGGCAGCCAGAGCAGCGCAAGGCCCATCAGCACCATCCAGCCGGTGACGTTGAGCGCCGCTGCAGTGAGCAGGCGCGGCCAGACCGCGCCGGGAACGCGCAGGCTTTGCCGGCGGGTCACCGCAAGCAGCGCCAGCAGCAGCGCGCCGAGCATGCCTGTGACCCCGCGCAGCGTCAAAGGCGGCAGCTCGGCGAGCAGGAACTTCGTCACCGGCCAGTTGAAGCCCCAGCCGATCGAGGTGATCGCAAGGAACATCAGGCCGGCCGGGGCGATGCGCGGCCGCACGCCCGGCGTCGTCGAATCAAGCATGTCGGCTAGTCCGGCAAAATAGAGGGCCAGCTTGGACCGGATTCGCCGGTGCCACCACCGCTTTGGCGGGCATGCCTGCCCTCACCTTCCGTAGGGCTACGTGAGTCCTGCTGACGCAATCCCATTGCTCAAAAATATACCTGGCCTGTGAACAGCGGGATGAAGCTCCGCATCATCACGGCATGCAAATTTTTTCAGTTGGGAATCCCTGAGGACTCACTGATACTTGGCTCCACGACAGGCGCGGCGAAGACCCCTGTTATCCCCCACAATCCACCATATTTAGTATTTGATTCAGGAACTCGCACTAGTTCTTGACGGGCGCAACGGAGAGTCCTAGCTTTCGGTCCGTTCGGCGCGAGTGAGTTTGCGTCCCGCCGGCACTCCCCCAAAGGGTCTCGCAAATCTTATCTCCGCCAGCCGGCCAAAGGCTGCGGAATGAGGGCGTGTCTGCCCTCGGAATGAGAGGCTCTTCGGGGCGCCAGAACGGGCCGGCAACAGGCCCGGATGGCATCGATGACGAAGTGACGTTGTGGGGCGTTGAACGCATGTCGCAGACATCCCCTTGGGGGCGGATGGGTGTGGACATGCCGGCGGGACGATCGATGCGACGCATCGGGCTCGCGCCGGGAAAAAACAGGGCCGGATCCACCGGCTGAACTGCGGTGCCCCGAGGCCGTAAGGCTGAAGGCCCGCGAGATGCAATGACGACCCGGCACGCCCACAACGAGGGGCGGGACCGGTCAAAGAAAAGGACGGGGCAAGACGATGCGGATTGAGCGGCGCCACACCACGGTAGGACAGTCACCTTATGCGGGAATCGATTTCCGCCTGACCACGTCGGAGATTCGCAATCCCGACGGCTCGGTCGTGTTCAAGCTCGAGAACGTCGAGGTGCCGAGCGAGTGGTCGCAGGTCGCTTCCGACGTGCTCGCCCAGAAGTATTTCCGCAAAGCCGGCGTTGCCGCGCGCCTGAAGAAGGTCGAAGAGGAATCCGTCCCCTCCTTCCTGTGGCGCTCCGTGCCCGACACCGACGCGCTCAATGCTCTCCCTGAGAAGGAGCGCTACGTCAGCGAGCTCAGCGCAAAACAGGTGTTCGACCGCCTCGCCGGCTGCTGGACCTATTGGGGCTGGAAGGGCAAGTACTTCTCCACCGACGAGGACGCCCAGGCCTTCTATGACGAGCTCCGCTACATGCTCGCCATGCAGATGGTCGCGCCGAACTCGCCGCAATGGTTCAACACCGGCCTGCATTGGGCCTACGGCATCGACGGCCCCGGCCAGGGCCATTATTACGTCGATCCCTTCACCGGCAAGCTGACCAAGTCCAAGTCGGCCTACGAGCACCCGCAGCCGCATGCCTGTTTCATCCAGGGCGTCGGTGACGACCTCGTCAACGAGGGCGGCATCATGGACCTCTGGGTCCGCGAGGCCCGCCTGTTCAAGTACGGCTCCGGCACCGGCTCCAACTTCTCGCGCCTGCGCGGCGAAGGCGAAAAGCTCTCCGGCGGCGGCCGCTCCTCGGGCCTGATGAGCTTTCTCAAGATCGGCGACCGCGCCGCGGGCGCGATCAAGTCGGGCGGCACCACGCGCCGCGCCGCCAAGATGGTCGTGGTCGACGTCGATCACCCCGACATCGAGACCTATATCGACTGGAAGGTGAAGGAGGAGCAGAAGGTCGCCGCCCTCGTCACGGGCTCCAAGATCAACCAGAAGCACCTCAAGGCGGTGCTGAAGGCCTGCGTCAACTGCGAAGGCTCGGGCGACGATTGCTTCGACCCCGAGAAGAACCCGGCGCTCCGCCGCGAGATCAAGCTCGCGCGTCGCAGCCTCGTGCCTGACAATTACATCAAGCGCGTCATCCAGTTCGCCAAGCAGGGCTACAAGGACATCCAGTTCGAGACCTACGACACCGACTGGGACAGCGAAGCCTATCTCACGGTCTCCGGCCAGAACTCCAACAACTCGGTCTCGCTGAAGGACGACTTCCTCCGCGCCGTCGAGACCGACGGCGACTGGAATCTCGTCGGACGCACGACGAAGAAGATCACCAAGACGCTGAAGGCGCGCGACCTCTGGGAAAAAATCGGCTACGCCGCCTGGGCCTCGGCCGATCCCGGCCTGCACTTCAACACCACGATGAACGACTGGCACACCTGCAAGGCGTCCGGCGACATCCGCGCGTCCAATCCGTGCTCGGAATACATGTTCCTGGACGACACGGCGTGCAACCTTGCTTCCGCGAACCTGCTGACGTTCTACAACACCGACACCAAGCGCTTCGACGTCGAAGGCTACGAGCACCTCTGCCGGCTCTGGACCGTCGTGCTGGAAATCTCCGTCATGATGGCGCAGTTCCCGTCGAAGGCGATCGCCGAGCTCTCCTACGAGTTCCGCACGCTCGGCCTCGGCTACGCCAATATCGGCGGCCTGCTGATGACCATGGGCCTGCCCTATGACTCCAAGGAAGGCCGTGCCATCGCCGGCGCGCTGACCGCGATCATGACCGGCGTCACTTACAAGACCTCCGCGGAAATGGCCGCCGAGCTCGGCACCTTCCCCGGCTACAAGAAGAACGCCGCGCACATGCTGCGCGTCATCCGCAACCACCGCCGCGCGGCGCACGGCCAGTCCAACGGCTACGAGGCGCTCAGCGTCAACCCGGTGCCGCTCGACCTCGTCTCCTGCCCGCAAGCCGACCTCGTCAGCCATGCCCAGGCGGCCTGGGATGCGGCGCTCGAGCTCGGCGAGAAGCACGGCTATCGCAACGCCCAGACCACCGTCATCGCGCCGACCGGCACGATCGGCCTCGTTATGGATTGCGACACCACCGGCATCGAGCCGGACTTTGCGCTGGTGAAGTTCAAGAAGCTCGCCGGCGGCGGCTACTTCAAGATCATCAACCGCGCGGTCCCCGCCGCGCTGCGCGCGCTCGGCTATCGCGAGAGCGAGATCGCCGAGATCGAGGCCTACGCCGTCGGCCACGGCTCGCTCTCCAATGCGCCCGGCATCAACGCCTCGACCCTGAAGGCCAAGGGCTTCACCGATGAAGCCATTGCCAAGGTCGAGAAGGCGCTGCCGACCGCCTTCGACATCAAGTTCGCCTTCAACAAGTGGACCTTCGGCGAGGACTTCATCCGCGACCAGCTCGGCATCGGCGCCGAAGCCATTGCGGCTCCCGGCTTCGACCTGCTCCAGGCCGTCGGCTTCACCAAGCGCGAGATCGAGGCGGCCAACGTCCACATCTGCGGCGCGATGACGGTGGAAGGCGCCCCGCACCTCAAGGCCGAGCACTATCCGGTGTTCGACTGCGCCAACCCTTGCGGCAAGATCGGCAAGCGCTACCTCTCGGTCGAGAGCCACATCCGCATGATGGCGGCGGCGCAGCCCTTCATCTCGGGCGCGATCTCCAAGACCATCAATATGCCGAACGACGCCACGGTGGAGGACTGCAAGTCCGCCTACATGCTGTCGTGGAAGCTCGCCTTGAAAGCCAACGCGCTCTATCGCGACGGCTCAAAACTCTCCCAGCCGCTCAACTCGCAGCTCATCAGCGACGATGAGGACGAGGACGATGCGGTCGAGCTGCTGCACGAGAAACCCATGGCGGCGCGCGCCACGCACGTGGCCGAAAAGGTCGTCGAGAAGCTGGTCGAGCGCATCATCGTGATGCGCGAGCGCGAGAAGATGCCTGATCGACGCAAGGGCTACACCCAGAAGGCGGTCGTCGGCGGCCACAAGGTCTACTTGCGAACCGGCGAATACGATGACGGCCGTCTCGGCGAGATCTTCATCGACATGCACAAGGAAGGCGCGGCGCTGCGCTCCTTCATCAACAACTTCGCCATCGCGGTGTCGCTCGGCCTGCAATACGGCGTGCCGCTCGACGAATATGTCGACGCCTTCACCTTCACCCGCTTCGAGCCGGCGGGTCCCGTGCAGGGCAACGACAGCATCAAGTACGCGACCTCGATCCTCGACTACGTCTTCCGCGAGCTCGCGGTGAGCTACCTCAGCCGCTTCGACCTCGCCCACGTCGATCCCAACGAGACGGGTTTCGACGCGCTCGGCAAGGGCGTCGAGGAAGGCAAGGAGCCGGAGGAGGACGGCGGCCACCACGCCACCAAGCTGGTCTCGCGCGGCCTCACCCGCTCGCGCACGGACAACCTCGTCGTGATGCGCGGCGGCTCGGCTGCCATCAGCCAAGGCAACGACAGCGCTCCTAGCGGCGGCAGCAAGGTCACGGCGATGGCGGCCCACGCCACCAGCGCCCGCCTCGGCGACGCCCTCGAAGGCGCCGTCGCCCTCAAGCAGGAAGTCCAGCACGACCTCTCGCCGACGGAGAAGCTGGAAGCCCTGCAGTGGAGCAAGGCCGGCACCGCCGCGGTCGCAGCCCCGACGAAGGCTGAGCGCCGCGCGGAGGCAAAGGCCAAGGGCTACGAGGGCGAGATGTGCAGCGAGTGTGGCAACTTCACGTTGGTGCGGAATGGGACCTGCATGAAGTGCGATACGTGCGGCAGCACGACGGGGTGTTCGTGAGGCGGTAGGAACAACACAATTGGACGCAACAAGAAGGTCGCTCCACAAGGCGACCTTCTTTTTAGTTTGATCGCAGCGCACAAGTCATTTCTGTAACTATCGCATCAGGTGATCTGATAGCTGGCGACCAGACTCATCAACGTCAAAGACGCCTTTCCTGAATAAAAGAGTCTTGCGACAGCACGATCCCAGAACGATAGTGCGCTCCGCTCTCCACGATTGTGCGCAGTGAGCTATACAGAGCTGGCTTCGGTCGCGTCGAAATCGGGGCCTGGCACGCCAGCTTCCTTAAGAGCGCGAGCCAATTTTGCGTAGAGGTTTGGGTTGCCTCGAACGCTCTTTGGATCATCAGCCCGTAGGATGGGTTGAGCGCTTGCGAAAACCCACATGCCGCGACGGGTATTGATGGGTTTTGCTATCGCTCAACCCATCCTACATACTGTCGCGGTAATGCCAATCGATCCCTAGCGTGTCGGGTCAGCGAAGCAGCGGCGACACGGAAACCTGGAGAGGGTGGGCTTGAGCATCGGTGCAATCGTGATCCCCGAGGAAACCCACGCCGTTTCCAGCTTTCGTCAACGCAATCTGCCGGGTGTCACGACGGTCAACGTCGCCTTGAGAGACTTTTCAGGAAGAGAGGCGTTTCGATGGCATCTCTCTGTCCTCGTTCAGTGCAAGGAATTGATCGAAGATCGGCTACCATCCTGTGACGAACAGACTTTGCTGTACGAATTCGAAGACAAGCTCGATCTGCTTCTCAAGGCGGACCAGAACGCAGCATTCTTCGCCCGCGTGACGCACGACGCCAACAGGGAGATCATGTGGCGCGTCCGCGCGCCAGAAGCTGCGCACGCCATCTTGCGCCGAATTCTCGAAACGAGGGATTATCCCCGTGCATTCGAATATCGCATGGACGACGACCCCGACTGGGGCAAAGCTGTATGGTACCTGAATGCAACGCACAGCCCGTAGGATGGGTAGAGCCTTTGCGAAACCCGTCTTTCCACCATGACCGTTGATGGGTTTCGCAAGAGCTCTACCCATCCTACCAACTCTCTCCGAATTGCCTTTGCGATCGAGCCCATCCCTCCTAAACTCCCACCCTCACCGGCATAGGTTCCAACGGCCCCGGTAGAAGCGGAGTCGCGTTATGCCCAAACCGGAAAGCTTCCCGATCGAGACCATCTTCGTTCCCACGAAGCAGAAGAAAGCCCTCAATCCCGCCACTGTCGCCGAGATCGCGGAAAGCATTCTGGACATCGGGCAACAGACCCCCATTTCCATCAGGCGCGACGGAGACCGCCTCGTGCTGGTCGAGGGACTGCATCGGCTCGAGGCCTGCAAGGCGCTCGGCGAGACGACCATTCTCGGTGTCCTTGTTACGGCCGAGCTTGCTCAACACAAGCCGCTGCTCGCCGAGCGACCCGAAGTCGAGGCGGAGCGGCTCAAAATGGCGCGATTGAAACAGTTGCGTCTTGAGAAGGAGGCCACGGAGGCATCGGCTTCTGCCTTGAGGGGCATCAGGCAGGCGGAAGCGCCGCGCGTCCGTCCGGCGAAAGCCGGCCGCGACAATCCGAAGGCATCGCCGGGCCGGGCTGCGAAATCGGCACCGAAATCATTGTCGGCCTGGATCACGCAGCAAAAGAGCAGCGGCGACCGCTATTGATTGCTGCAGAATTTACGGTGACGGCGCCGGACTGCACCGTCACCGCAATCACGGTCAAGCCGCGTTGCTACGCTGCGTGTGGCGCCCTTCCTTGACCTCTTCGATGATCTTGGCGCTGAAGGCCTTGAGGTCGCCGGGGTTGCGCGAGGTGATGAGGCCCTGGTCGACGACCACCTCCGAATCCTCCCACTTCGCCCCGGCATTGGCGACGTCGGTCTTGATCGATTTGTAGGACGTCATCCGGCGGCCCTTCGCGATGCCCGTCTCGATCAGCAGCCAGGGCGCATGGCAGACCGCGGCCACGACCTTCTTGGCGTCGAAGACGCTCTTGATGAATTGAAGCGCCTTGGCCTCGACGCGCAGCAGATCGGGGTTGATCTGGCCGCCCGGTAACACGAGGGCGTCATAATCGGCAGGCGCGGCCTGGTCGAGGGTCTTGTCGACCTTGACCGGGCGGCCCCAGTCCTTCACGTCCCAGCCCTTGATCTCGCCGGCTTGCAGCGAAATGATCTCCACTGTCGCGCCGGCCGCCTTGAGGGTATCACGCGGCATTTCGAGTTCCGATTGCTCGAAGCCGTGGGTGGCGAGGATCGCGATCTTCTTTCCGGACAGTTCCATCCGTGTCTCCATTGCGTGTGAGGCGATGCCACTCAATGGAGTGCTTTCGCGTTGGTTCCTCACACGCAGCCGTTCCGACGAAGACGCGCCGTCATTCCGGGGCGCGCCCGCTTGGGCGCGAGCCCGGCAGGGCTATCGCATATGCGATGTGGGTATGGGTAACGACGTCGTCATGGCCGGGCTTGTCCCGGCCATCCATGTCTTTCTACGCGACACTAAGAACGTGGATGCCCGGGACAAGCCCGGGCATGACGACCTCTTGAAAATTCAAATACGATTGTCCTGACGCGCGCCGCGGAATGACGGCGAGTCTGCTGCGCTCCACCTCTTCGTGGTTGCCACCGCATGATGGCCGCAATCCCAGCGATCGCGGCCATCTCTGCTCACCAATCAACCCGATCGTCTCACGCCGCCTTCGCCTGCTCCGGCGAGGCCGTCTCCATCGCGCGGATGTAGAGGTCGAGCAGGCTTTCGCGCTCGTCGCGCTCGTTCTTGTCTTCCTTGCGCAGCTTGATGATCTCCTTGAGGATCTTGACGTCGAAACCCTCGCCCTTGGCTTCCGCGAAGACTTCCTTCTTCTGTTCGCTCAACTCCTGCATTTCACTGTCGAGGTTCTCGATCCGCTCGACGAAGGAACGGATCTTGCCGCCGGGAATGGTGATGTCGGACATGGTGCCTCTTTGCTGACTGAGGTCGTGAAAATGACCGCAAAGAAATGACCAATGTGTTAACCTAGGCGGACCGCGCACGGCCCACCGAAGGCTACCGCAGCATGCGCATCGGCTCGAACGAGGTGCTCAGGCTGACGAACGCCACCTCCGACGTCAGGCTTGTGACGCCCACTCTGAGTTCGGGGAAATAGGTTTGAAAGAGGTTTTGCGTCCGGCCGCCAGCCGTTAACTTGACGGCCTTTTGGTATACGGCAAGCCTGCACGAACCGGCTGTCACCTCCCGGCCGACACGAAGGTGTGGTCGAAGCTCTGCTCGGCCTGCTGGGTCGTACCGTTCGGGTACGTGAACGTCCACAGGACCTTGAAGGACACGCTGTTCCGGTGATCATGGTCCTCGATCGCGATGCCGGTGTAGCTGAGCTTCCCATCGCGGTCCGGAACGCCCTCGACATTGGTTGTCGTCGACGTCGCGACGGCGAACCCGTTGATGGTGTTCGCCTTGGCGACGTTGATGCCATTTGGCGCGATCTGCCGGCTCCAGAGGACTGCCGTTTGCCCGGGGCCCCTATAGACCTGATAGGTCTGTTCGAAGCGCCCGAACCTGGCAACGAGTTCGACCGGGACTGTCGTCGACTTGACCTTGCTGCAATCGGTCGATTGCGCGAGCGCTCCCGTCGGCACGGCAACCAGCACCGCAACAAAACAATGGCCGGCGAACCGCCCGCGCAGAGGAGATCCGCATCGGCGCCGAGCCATGCCGGTCACGATTACGTTCCGGGAGAGCGAATGTCGTTGGCGACTCTGTCGAAGGCATTCCCGACGGCGGCCGGCGCAGGGTCGCCCGGCCCTGCATCCGCCACACGATCACGGCCGGCATCGCTGGCCGCAAAAACATCATGCACCAGCCCGAGCTTTCCCAGCCCCAGAATGATCAGTCCGTTGATGTCCACCTCGTACCAGGCGTGCGACAGATACGCATCGCGCGGAAAGCGGTGATGGTTGTTGTGCAGCCCCTCGCCGAACGTCAGCAGCGTGGTCACCAGCTCGTTGGTGGTGCCGTCATGGGTCTCGAAGCGGCGGTAGCCCCAGCGGCCGTCGCTGTGGCAGACCGAGTTCACCAGTGACGTCGCCATCGTCATGAGGTAGCTGCGGAACAGGCCGGAGAACAGAATGCAGCCGATCATCGTGTGCACGCCGCCAAAGGCGTAGCCGATGGCGCCCGGAATGATCAGCGCCGACAGCGCGTACCAGTACCAGCGCGTCCTGGTGAAGAACATCGCGATCGGGTCGGCCAGGATGTCCTTGGCGTAGTAGCTGGCGTCGGTGGTCTCGCGGTCCCACACCCAGCCGCCTTGCGCATGCGACATGCCCTTGGCGAAGCTGGTGTAGGGATGACCGCCGCCGTCGTAATAGGGGCTGTGGACGTCGCCGGGCCGGTCGGAGTGCAGATGGTGCCGCCGGTGGTTGCTGACCCATTTCAGGATCGAGCCCTGCACCGCCATGGTCGCGAGCGCGGCGAAGATCGTCCGCATCACCGGACCGCAGCGGAAGCTGCGGTGCACGAAGTAGCGATGCATGAAGCCGATGCCGATCGTCGACATGATGAACGTGCCGGCGAAGACCGACACTTCGACCCAACCGATGCCCTGCCAGAACGCCCAGACCAGCGCGCCGATCGAGCCGCCGATCATGAGCGCGAAGGAGATGTAGGAATCGCGAAACTTGGCGTCGACCACCGGACCTTCGGTCAGCACGCCCGGCGGCATCTTCGGCTCCGAAAGCTGCTCGGACGCCACGCTCTCAACCACGCTCATTCCAGCCGATCCCATTTATGCCAATGCACTTTTCTGCAGTGCAGCGTACAACCCCTGGTTATCAGAGGCAAGGACCCGGGCGGCCGTAGGAGCACGGGCCTACCCCTTTCGCTTCTCCGCCGATAGAGCAGTAATCGTGACGAGCGGATGCACGTCGTGCATCTGCCCAGCCCACAGACCTCGTGCGCCGAGCAGCTCGGCGTCGGTCGCCTTCACCACCAATACGGCCAGCGCCATCCCTCATAGCGCACGTATGACGGCACCAGGGGCGGCCCGTAGGGATCGACCCGGTCGTCCTCGGGGCGATAGCGATAGCGTGGCACGATGTTGTAATCCCACGGCGTCGGCCTCAGCACCGGCGCGGTGACGACGAGCCGCTCTTGCGGCGCGCGAACGACGACGGCTCTCCGCGTCCGGGCTTCGGCATCCGAGATTGCGAGGCTGCTCAGCACCAGGGCGGTTCCGAGGGCGCAGGCGGCGGTCATCTTTGTCATGCGTTGGTCTCCTTCGCGCGGAGAGTGCAAAAGGATGCCAGGCGAGGCAAGCAAATTTCGCGCGAGGTCTGGAGATGGACGCTGCCGATTTTTTGCACCGCTGCCTCCGCCGTCATTGCGAGCGAAGCGAAGCAATCCAGACTGTCACCCCGGCGGCAGTCTGGATTGCTTCGTCGGCAAGAGCTCCTCGCAATGACGGCGAATATGACGCAAGAGTGGTCTGGATGCGCAACAGAACTTTCGGCTATCGGCGTACCTCTCACTCGCGCGCGCGGCGCACGGCCTGATCCAGCTTCTTCCTCTGCTTGTCCCAGCGCTCCTGCTCGGCTTCGGCGCGCGCCTCCAGCGCGGCCCGCTCGGCTTCGATCGCCCCGGCCTTCGCGTCGTGCTCGCGTCTTGCCTTGTCGAGCGCGGCTTCCGCCGCGGCAACCGCCTTGTCGCGGCGCGCACGTTCCTTGGCGCGGGCGGCCTCCTCCTTGGCACGCGCTGCCTCGCGGCGTCGCTCCTCCTTCTCGAAAGCTGCGGCGGCCTTGCGGGCGGCCGCATCATCGATCTCGCGGGATGCATTCCGGGCCGTCTTGGCGGGACGCTTCTTTGACCTCGTCTTGCTTTTGGACCTGGTCTTGCCTGTAGTCTTGGTCTCGCCCTCGCCGAGATCGGTCGGCAGCTCCGCGCTCTCGGTGAACGGGCCGTCCGAGCCGACCGGCCGCCTCAGCACCACGCCCGGCTTCGCCATGGTGGCGGCGACGACATCGGGATCGTCGGTCTCCCTGGCGACACCCTGATGGAACAGATTGGAGCTGGCGCCCCAGGCGGCAAGCGCCGCCTTCATCGAGGGCGCGGCGATCGCCTGATCGTGGAAGCCGAGCGAGGTCTGGTATGTCTTCAGTTTCTTTGCCATCTCGCCACGATTGTTGCCCGCCGACTGCCTGCGATGTAGGCCGGACTACGAGCTTCCCAGCAACGCGTCATACCCTTGTGCGCTGAACGCCAATAGACAAAAACCGTGCCCGAACGGATCGGCCAGCATCGCGATCCGCCCATAGGGCGCATCGCGCGCGGCTGCCTCGAGGATCGCACCCGCGGCGAGCGCACGCGCGACGGCGGCGTCGACATCGTCGACGACGACGTCGATATGCACCGGCGTCCAGTGCCGCTCATAGCGGCGGCGGTCGCCGCCGGCGCCGATCGTGCCGGCCGGCTTGGTCAGGAGATACACCGGCGCGGGCCAGCCGTTGAGCTCGACGAAGTCGGCGCCGAAGCGGCGGCCGACGGTCAGGCCAAACGCTTCGGTGTAGAACGTCGTGGCTTTCGCCGCGTCGGGAACGTCGATGTTGAGGAGGAAGGTCATGAGGGGCTCGTCGCACGTTGCGGAGCGAGCGTAGCGCGGATGGCGCGCCAGCGTAATCCGGGATGGTGCCGCACCCGACTGCGTTCCAGCCGCTTCTATCGGGAAGCACCCCGCCATCGGACGAGCGCCACAATAGCATCATGCCATTGTTTTGCCCGACGGGTCAAATTTTCGTCGGGATTTCCGAATCAAAGCCAAAGCCCCACGATTCCATGGGGATGGCTACTGTGCATGGGGTTGTTTTTCGAAAAACATTTGCCAAGGCGCCTCAACACGTCACAAGGTCGGTGTGGCCGAAACCCTTGGAATAATCGAGCAGCGAGATCACCGTCGGCGTGAGACGGATCAGCCGCACCTTGGACGGCTTCGGCATGGGCAGGCCGATGGCCTTCTGCTCGGGGTAGCGCGCCATCACGAGTGTGATCGCCTTCTCGGCCTCGGCCGGATCGGTCACGGCCACCGCCCGCGCCGCCATGGACAGGCCGGTGATCTCCATCACTTGCGCCGGATCGTCGTCGATCGCCAGCGACACGCGCTCGTCCCGCGCGATGTTCTGCGCCTTCTGGCTGTCGGGGCCGCAGAGGAAGTAGATGGTGAAACCTTCGTTGGCATAGCCGACCGTCGTCACTTGCGGCCAGCCATCGGCGCGAAGCGTCGCGATCCGCATCGTGCGGTGCTGGTCCAGCAAGGTCTGGATCTTTCGTCTGAGCGTGTCGTCCATCGCGGCCTCCGGTCGTTCCTGAAGACACGATACGACCCGCGCGCGCAGTGCCGTTGATGCAGCTCAAACGTGCGACGGCGACGTTGCCTCATGCGCCCGCGCTGGCGTCGGCAGGCACCGCTCGGTGATATCGCACCGGCAGATCACGCTCGGCCCGCGTCGTTCGCAGCTTTTCCTAGCTTTCCCGGTTCCCGCCCCTACGGTCGCGCCGCGAACGAAGCGCGAGATGAGCCCCGTCATGCCCGACACGATGAAATGCCCGACCTGCAATTCCGAGCACGCCTATCAGGACCGCGATCTCTGGGTCTGCCCGGAATGCGGCCATGAATGGAGCGGCGCGGCGGACGCGGTCGCGGACACGGCGCAGGATGCGGGCGTGCGCGATGCCAACGGCAACGCGCTCGCCGACGGCGACAGCGTCATCGTGATCAAGGACCTCAAGATCAAGGGCTCGTCCTCGGTCGTCAAGGGCGGCACCAAGGTGCGCAACATCCGCCTGCAGGACGCCAGCGACGGCCACAACATCGCCTGCAAGATCGACGGCATCGGCGCGATGAATCTGAAGTCGGAGTTCGTGAAGAAGGCGTAGCGCCCACTAGCTTTGCCGCTGCGCCAGATAGAACCCGCACAGCACCGTGACGAGCCCTGCCGTCTGCAACATCGTCGGCGGCTCGCCGAGCAGCACCCAGCCGGTGAGCAGCGTCAGCGCCGGCACGCAGGCCGGAAACACCGCAGCGCGGGCAACGCCGAGGCGCTGGACCGAGACGGCGTAGAGATAGAGCGCGGCCGGTCCGGCGAGCACGCCCTGCGCCAGCGCCTGGATGGCGTTCTCGGTCACGCCGATCGCCGCAACATGGGCGACGCCGACGTTCGCGATGTAGACCGGCAGCAGCAGTAGCGACAGCACGTTGATCACCAGCGCGGCCGACACCGCCGAGACGCGCCAGCGGCGCAAAGCAGCACCGAAGCCGGCGAACATGAAGCCGGTGAGCACGAAGATCAGATCGCCCTGCACACCGTCGGTCCCGATATGCCCGATCGATTCCGCACCGATCACGCCGAGGCCGCCGACGATGACGACCGCGCCGGCGAGGCGCGAGGCGGAGATCCGCTCCTTCAGCACGACCGCCGCGAGCAGCAGGCCGCCCAGCGTCGCGCACGAGGGCTGGATCACGCTGCCATGGCCGAGCGGCACGAACAGGAAGCCAGTGTAGGAGATCAGCGACATCACGGGGCCGCCGAGCGCCATCAGCACGAGGCCCCTGCTCCAGCCGATGCCGCAGAGATCGGAGATGCCCGCACGCGCGACCAGCGGCAAGAACGCGATCCCCGACCAGACATAGCGATGCATCAGGAGATCGACCGGCGTGTAGCCGACCTTGAGACCGTGGCGCGTGGCGGCAAAGCCGAGCGCCCAAAACAGCGCCGCGGCAAGACCGCAGGCCACGCCGAGCATCGCCGGAGCTGCATCGTTCTTTTGAGTGAGAGCGTCGGCGCCGCTCGCCCGCTGATCCATGGATCAAGCGATATGTCGGCGCGCCGAGCCGCTCAACCCACGCGGTTGCAGATCAGGCACGCAGGCATCGCGACGATGCCGAAGGGGACCGTGACTGCCGCACGCGCAATGCGCATGCGGTGCGCGAAGGCCGATCGGCCGCTGGCGCACCCACTCCTAGCGGGCGGCGCCCCGTCACGTCCGCAGTCTTCACCTTGACCGGGCTGAGCACCTTTGCCTGATGGACCGAGGCGATCGTGGCGGGCGCTGCGGCCTGATGCTCGACATCTGCGGCACCGAGCACGCGCACCTGAAGCGGCGAAACTGGAAATGCGTTGGCGCCGGCTGCGACGTGGAGCCTCTACGGCGGTGCTCAGCCACCGAGCACGTTGCCCCAGCCATCGAAGAGATAGGTCTTCCAGGCCACGGCCCCGTCCGCACCGGGCCGGCTGGCGCGCCGGTAGTCCTCGGCCTGATCGGCGGTCCAGGTGATGATCGCGTCGGACAGACGATCGTGCAGGATGGCGGGCTCGGTGGGATCGAAGGCGTCCATGGGACGAAGCGAGGGATGCGTCATGGCGCCTCCAACGCACCAGCCGCGACAAAGTTGCGGCATTGGCAAATGGAACCGGGCGTTGCACCTCGGCCACACTCGCCCCGAAAAGCCCCCATTCCCCGATTTACGCCATTGCGCCGCCACACCGCGCCCCGAACAATCGACGTGCTGCGTGCCTTTCCGTGCAAGATTGTTTCGTCAGACTGTTTGCATCATCACTGCTGGGGCAAGATCGTTCGAGCAGACCGTTTGGAGGCAGGGATCATGAACGATCGGCGGTCTCTTTTGGTGGCGGTATCGTGTCCCTCGGCCGTTCTCGCCGGCTGGCTGGCATTGTCTCTCTCCGCCTATGCGCCTGCGCTCATCGAAAACAGCGCCGCCAATGCGGCCGCGATCTCGCGTGCCAAGGATCTCAGCCGCATCGACCTCGCCGACGTGCCGCGCGCTGCGACCATCGAGGATGACCGCGCCTCGACCGCCGACATCGCCGCCGCGGTTGCTGCGCTTTCCGCCCCTGCGACACCGGCAGAAGCAACACCCGAGGAGCCCGCCGCTCCGATCAAGCTTGCCTCGGCCGACCCGGCGCTGATCCTGCCGGCGGAAGCCGTGCCCGCGCCGCCGATCTTGCCCGAACCGGAGCCTGTCGTCAGCGAGGTTGCCCCCGCCCCTCTGCCCGAGCCCGTCAAGCTCGCATCCGCCGATCCCACGGAGATCGTGACGACGGACGCCTTGTCCGCCGTGGCGATTGCGAGCGACCCCGCCGCGCCTGCGCGCAAGGCGTCACCGCCGGCCGACACCATCGCCGTGCTCGACGAATGCTTCGTCATGGAGGCCTGCATCGACCGCTATCTCTGGGCGCTCTATCAGCGCACCGCCAAGGAAGACACGATGAAGGTGCAGGAGCGGCGCGCCGTCACCATCAAGCGCAAGGGCAAGACCGTCACGGTGATGCGCAGCTTCACGAAGCTGGTCGATCAGGACTTCACCTGGAAGGATCCGCATGCGGCCGAGCGCGCCGGCATGTCGATGATGGACTACGTCATCGGCGGCATGGACAAGAGCTTCAAGCAGAAGCTGTTCCGCATGATGCTCGCGGCCGAAGCCGCCGGCCTCTCGCCGGGCATCACCAGCGCGTTCCGCGACGACTATCGCCAGTCGATCGCGAGCGGCCTGAAGGCCGCCTCCAACCGCTCCTATCACGGCGGCAGCACGCGCGGTGGCTACGGCCACGGCATGGCCGCCGACATCGTCAGCACGCAAGGCAGCACCCGGGCACAGCGCTGGGTCTCGACCGAGATCCTGTGGAAGTGGGTCGATGCCAACGGCAAGGCGTTCGGCATCGGCCGGCCCTATCTCGGCCGCGATCCGCCCCATGTCGGCCCGATTGACGGCCAGGAATATATCTCGAAGCGCGGCACCTCCGACCGCAAGGACGTTGCCGCCGCCAAGCCGAAGAAGACACAGGGCCTTGCGAGCGCCAAGCCGCCGAAGGCCGACGTCGCGCGCGAGCAGAAGGGCGCAGCCAAGCCGCAGAAGTCGGCGCAATCGGCCGGCAAGCGCGCGACCTGACGCTTTACGGCTTGCGCTCCGCCGTCGGCAGCGGCACCAGCCGCATCTCGGCCGAGCCTGCGTCCTGCGTGCGCACCAGCACGGCAAAGACGGTGTCGACCGCGCGCCGTACCGCCAATTCCATCGCATCGCCCTTGGCCAGATGCGCCGCGATCAGCCCGGTGAGGAGATCGCCGGTGCCGTAGGGGCGGATCGGCAGGCGCGGTGTCGCAAAGCGCGCCAATCGTCCATCAGTGCACAGGATCGTCTCCACCTGGCCGGCCGCCGTGTCAGCGAGGGTGCAGCCGGTGGCCACGACGGCGGTGCGGCCTGCCGCTGCCAGCACCCCGCAGGCCGCGCTGAGGCTCTTGGTGTCGGCAATTGCGGCCCCAGAGAGCAGCTCGAGCTCGAACTGGTTCGGCGTCGTCAGGTCCGCCGCCGGCAGCAGCCGGTGCCGGACCACGTCCAGGATGCCGTCCGCGACATAGACGCGGCCGTCGTCACCGATCACGGGATCGCAGAGATAGATGAGCTTTCCATTCCGCGTGCGCGACCGTTCGACGAAATCGGCGATCACGGCGGCATTGCCGGGCGAGCCGAGATAGCCGGTGACGAGCACCGCGGCCTCGTCGACCAGGCCGCGCTCCTCCACGCCCTTGAGGAGTTCGGCGACGAGCTCGGTCTCCAGCACCCGCCCGCGCAGGCTCGGATAGCGCGGATGGTTGGACAGCAGCGTCGTCGGCACCGCAGCAACGTTCACGCCCTCCGCCTGCATGGCATAGGCGGCCGCGCTGTTGCCGACATGGCCGTGGACCACCTGGCTCTGGATGGAGATGACGAGCATGAAAGAGGTCCGTACGAACAAACGTGGGGCGACGCAAGTGTAGCCCGGATCTCGCGCTTCAGCGTCGGGCCAATTCCCCGAGATAGGCGCAGAACATGTCGGCCAGCCCGTCGGCATGACGCGCTATGTCGGCCGCGCTGCGCGGCGTCTCCGAAAATCGCTTGCCGACCTCGCTGAGTGTCGTCGTGATCAGCTCGCCGGCGAGGCTGCGCGTCGCATCGGACGTTCTCGGCAGCGCCTCCCGCATGAAGGCATCGACGATACCCTTGCCGGCCGTCCGGGCCTCGCGCGCTTCGGGCGCGTCACGATAGAGCGGCGCGGCGTCGTTGAGGGCCGTGCGCATCGCAGCCTCCTCGCACTCGGAGCGGATGAAGGCATGGACCAGCGCGCGCAACCGCGCCGGTGGCGGCTTGGCGCGATCCGCGAGGATACCGCGCAGCAGCTCGCTCGTATGCCGCCACTCGTCGCTCTGAAGACGAAATAGGATCGCGGCCTTGTTTGGAAAGTATTGATAGAGCGACCCGATGCTGACCCCGGCCCGCTCCGCCACCCGGGCCGTGGTGAAACGCTGCGCGCCCTCCTTCGCCAAAACCTGAACAGCTGCATCCAGAATGGCCGCTACCAGCTCCGTCGAGCGGGCCTGTTGCGGCTGTTTTCGCGAGGAAATTGAACGGCTTCGACGGTCGGCCATGGCTCGCTCGGGCAACGCGAATAGGAAATGCGATGAATTAGTCGTATTTCAATCGGCGCGCAAGCACGCGCTTCTTTCGCCAAATTCTGGAGACCTTGAATGACCATCCCGACCATCACTTCGCTTGCGCCGCTGCTGGATCGCCTGTTCGGCGAAGCCGAGGCAGCAAGCGAGGCAACGGAAGCCGCAGTGGCAGACCTGTCCGACGCAGAGCGGGAGCGGATGATGCGGAGCAAGTCCGAATATCGCGATCTCTATGGACGCCTGAAGGACGCACCGCTTCCGGTCTCGCGCGAAACCGGAGCGCTGCTCTACATGCTGGCGCGCAGCTCCTGCGCCCGGTCCATTGTCGAGTTCGGCACTTCGTTCGGCATCTCGACACTGCACCTTGCCGCGGGCCTACGCGACAATGGCGGGGGGCGTCTCATCACCAGCGAGTTCGAGCCGTCCAAGGCGGCGCGGGCGCGAGACAACCTCTCGGCCGGCGGCTTGATCGATCTCGTCGACATTCGCGAAGGCGACGCGCTGAAGACGCTCAGCACCGATCTGCCCAATACGATCGATCTCGTCCTGCTTGACGGTGCCAAGGCGCTCTACCCCGAGATCCTGGATCTGGTCGAAGGCCGTCTCCGGCCGGGGGCGATCATCGTCGCCGACAACGCCGACGACAGTCCTGACTATCTGGCGCGGGTGCGCGCGCCCGGCAGCGGCTACTTGTCCACGCCCTTTGCCGAAGACGTCGAGCTCTCGGTGCGGATCAGGTAGGGCCGCGTCGAAGAATCGAGGCGTTGCGAGCCGCCGCCCGATCGTCGCGCGGCGGCCTCCGTCGGCTCGTCGGCAATGTCGCAGGTTCGTCATTCGCACGTGATATTCGCGGCACCCGCGGTATCTTCCTCACGCCAAGAGGCTCATGACCTCCGCTTTCAACGCCTATACGGCTCTCGCCCTCGCCATCGTGTTCGAGGTCACGGCGTCGGCGTTCCTGCAGCAGTCCGCGCAGTTCACCCGTCCCTGGCCGACGCTGGCGATGGTGCTGTTCTACGTCGCCTCGTTCTACGCGCTCTCGGTGGCCATCCGGGTGATCCCGTTGAGCATCGCCTATGCGATCTGGGGCGGGGTCGGCATCATCCTGACCGCCACCGTCTCGTTCGTCCTGTTCCGCCAGATCCTGGACGCCGCCGCCTGCGTCGGCATCGCGCTGATCGTGTCAGGGGTGGTGATCATCAACCTGTTCTCGGAGACCACCGTGCGTTGATGCGCGTGGTACCGGCTTTGTGGTGAGGTCGTGCCCCACCATCACGCTGCGGACGGCTGATCGAGTTCGGACGGCGCGTAGGCCTTGCCATCCTGGTCGGTGATGACCACCCGCCACCCCTCGCTCGCCCACACTTTCGCCTTCGCCACGATGAGCAACCGGCTCTCGCGAGCGAAACTGTACTTTTCGTTGTCGCGTTCTGCGACCATCTTGTAGGCCAATTCGCATCCCCTTGCGTCGCCCTGCACCCGGCCTTGTCGTGGCAGCGGGCTTTGGCGGCAATTCGCCGGGAGCGTGGCAATTTGGTGCCACCAGCATGGCCTTGCGGCCGCCGCCACAGAGCCGATCTCGGTGCTCGAGCCGCTAATGCACGCGGATAATGTGCGGGCGGCCGAGATTGATCAGCCCCTGCACGGCCGAGAGGCGGTCGTCCAGGGCTGCAATCGTCAGCAGCAGATTGTTGCGACGCTCGTCGAGCAGTCCCATCTCGGCGCCGGTGAGCTTTGCGCTCGCCCGTTCCTTGTGGATCGCTTCCAGGGACTCGCGCAGGCCGGCAATCAGGCCGGCCAATTGCCTTGCCTCCTTGGTCATCGATCGCTTGGCGACATTGTGCTGACGGCGCGTCTCCGCTTGGCTCTGTCTCATCATCATCCTCCGGTGCCCCGCTGCCCCGAGTGGATGCTTACAGCTTTGAGTAGACATATTACGATCGATGAAATCTGCCCGCGAAGAACTTTCTTAAATTGTCCGCGCCCGGAACCCGACGGCGCGCGCCGCTTTCGCCGTCAGCTCACCGGCAGCATGAAGGCATCGAAGTAAGAGGCCAGCCCGGCAAAATCGGCGAGCGGCAGCACAGTCGCGACATACTGATCGGGCCGCACCACGACGATGCAGCCGGCCGCCCGATCGATGCCACGCATCGTGAACACGTCGTGGCCGCTCTTGAGATCCGGGCAGAACATCTTCTCGTAGTCGTACAAGCCGTAACGGCCTTTGCTCGGGAGCAACATCGGCGGCATCGCCTCGATGGCGAGCTCGCGATGGTCCTGCTGAAACACTGCGCGCAGATCGATCACGCTGTCGATATCAGCTCCAACAGGCGTATATCGACGGATAGGTGACTTCCGGGACTCGGTGAGGAAATTGCACAAAGCACGAATGGCCGAGCCCGACGCTGCGGGGTTCTCAGCGGGCGAGAACGCGTAGATGCGGAAGCGGCCGTCGGCCCGCGCGGCATGGCCGAGATGCACCGGCTTGGCATCCGCCAGCCGAATCACCGGCGCGGAATGGAAGCGCGTGCCGATGACGAAGCCCTGCGCCAGGTGCTGATGCGTGGCCGCGCCGGTGAGCATAGATGGCCCGTAATGCGTTGCCGTGCCCGCGGTGTAGCGTCCGTGCCGGACGAAATAGTCCTGCGTCTCGGCGGCATCGGCGCCGCCGGCCTTGGCGGCGGAGGCGAGGATCCCCGCCCATTCGCGATCGAAATCGATCAGCTCCTTCGCGACCGCCTGGCGCTCGGCCGAATAGGAATGCAAGAGGCTTGGCGCGCACTGCTTCCGCAGCACGGCGGCGAGCTTCCAGCCGAGATTGAAGGCATCCTGCATCGAGACGTTCATGCCCTGCCCGGCCTTCGGGCTGTGGGTGTGGCAGGCATCGCCGGCGATGAAGATGCGCGGCAGGCGCGTCTCGATCTCGTCCTCCGGCACGTCGTCGAACTTGTCGGTCAGGCGCTGGCCGATCTCGTAGACCGACCACCAGGCGATTTCCTTCACCTCGAGCCGATGCGGCTTCAGGATCCGCTGCGCTTTCGCGATCACGTCATCGGCGGTGATGTTGCGATTGGCAACGCGTTCGCCGACATCGAGCTTCGCAAGCTCGACATAGATGCGGACCATGTAGCCGCCTTCGCGCGGAATGATCAGCAGGCTGCCGTCCCCGGCCGACTGGATCAGCGACTTGAAGCGGACGTCCGGAAAATCGGTCACTGCCAGCACGTCCATCACGCCCCAGGCGTGGTTGGCGGAATCCCCGTGCAGCTCGCGCCCGATCGACTTGCGCACCGTGCTGCGGGCGCCGTCGCAGCCGACGACGTAGCGCGCCTTGACGGTCTCGACCTTGCCCTCGTTCGCGGCATCGGCGCGTTCGAGGCGCACGGTCACGGCATGATCGTCGGCGCCGGCGGCCGGATCGACGTTCACATCAAGCACGCGTCGGCTGTAATGCGGCGCGAGCTTCGCCGGCGATTTGCGCATGACGTCTAGAAAGCAATCATGGACGCGCGCCTGGTTCAGGATGACGTGGGGGAATTCCGACAGTCCGTCCTCGACGTCCTGCACCCGGCCGCTACGGACGATCTTTTCCGGCGCCGCCTCGTCCGGCTTCCAGAACGTGGTCTCGTTGACCCAACAGGCTTCCTTCAGCACACGCTCGCTGAAGCCATAGGCGTGGAACATCTCCATGGTGCGACAGGCGATGCCGTCGGCCTGACCGACCAGCAGCCGGTCCGGCTTCTGCTCGACGATGCAGGTCCTGATGTCGGCGAATTGCGCGAGCTGCGCCGCGAGCGTCAGGCCGGCCGGCCCGCAGCCGACGATGAGGACATCGACCTCGCCAGGCACGGCGCCCGTTGCTCCCGATGCGGTCACGCGCGCGGCGGGATCGGCGATTTCCGGGTCGCCCGGCTGAAATCCATTGAGATGGAATTGCATGAGCGCCTCCCCGCCAATCTATGCCTTGGATATTGCTCAGTATGCTGACTATCAGTATACTTGTCAATCATCCGCATCACCCCTGCTCCCAGAGAGAGATTTCGGTGAAAGACAACAACGACATGCCCGGACATCTGGCGCGCCGCTTCCAGCAGATCGCGGTCGCGGTGTTCCTGGCCGAGGTCGAGGACGCTGGCTTCGATCTCACGCCGGTGCAATACGCCGCGCTTGCGACCATCAAGGCCAATCCGCGGCTCGACCAGGTGACGCTCGCCGGACTGATCGCCTACGATCGCACGACCATCACCGGCGTGATCGATCGCCTCGTCCAGAAGGGCCTCGTGGAGCGCCGCCCGTCCAGCCGCGACCGCCGCGCGCGCGAGCTCGAGATCACCGATGATGGCCGCCGCACGCTGCGCAAGATCACCCCGGCCGTCGAATCCGCGCAGCGCAAGATGCTGCGCGGCCTCAGCGCGAAAGAGGGTGAGGAGCTGATGCGGCTGCTGCACAAGGCCATCGCCGCCGGCAACGAGCTGAGCCGCGCGCCGCTGCGCGAAGCGCAGCTCTGATCCCGGACCATGTCCATATTTGTCGCAGCGCACGAAACCAGGAACTAACCTTCGGCTGCTATCGTCGACCGCATTGGGGCGCTTAACGCGCGATTAACTTTGCGGGGCGGAGTTTCGGATGTTCAGGTTCCTCGTTGTGGCCGCGGCCGTCGCGCTCTCGACCGTTCAGGCGGTTGCAGGGGGCCATGGCGGCGGCGATCCTCCTCCGCCGAAGGTCGAGGCGCCAACGGCTCCCGCGAAGGTGATCCTGACCAAGCAGGGGCCCAAGCTGGTCGATCTCAAGGGCATGACGCTCTACTATTACGAGCGCGACACCACGGGAAAGACGTCGAACTGCAACGGCAAATGCATCGAGAGCTGGGTGCCGCTCGCCGCAACGGCCGACGCCAGGGCCGTCGGCGACTTCACCGTGATCAGCCGCAACGACGGCAGCAAGATGTGGGCCTACCGTTATCGCCCGCTCTACACTTCACCCGCCGACAAGGCGCCGGGCGACGCCAACGGCAATGCCACGACGCTGCAATGGCGGGTCGCCCGGCCTGAGAACTAGAGCAAGAACATCACCGATCGCCTCGATCGGCCGGACCAGCCAGTTCGGTCGAGACGGGTCTGAAGCCCGGCATGTTCGCGATCGGCTGAAGCGGCTTGAGCTCCGCATCCACGACCACGGGACCGGTCGTGAACCAGAGCGCCGCCACGGCCGCGATCGCGAGTCCCGCGCCAAGCGCCGCCAGCTCTTTCATGGTTCAGTCCCTGCGATCAATTGTTGAGGATGACGCCGTGCTGGTGCCGCGACGGATGATCGGCATCGACCAACGCATTTGGATCGGCCGCGATCACGACCTCCGGCAATGGCATCGGCTCCAGGCCGGCGAAGCGGCGATAGAGCGCGCCCATCACCGCTCCGGAAAAGGCCGCCGGCACCACGAAAAAGGCGAGCAGCGGCAGCGCGAATGCAAGCAGCACAGCACAGGAGAATGCCGCACCCGCGCCAATCACCGCATACTCCCACGAATTGCGGCGGCCCATAGCTCGCGCGACGTGGTGAACGCAGAGCACGAAGATGCTCGAAGGGATGACCGAGATCGTCATCATGACCATGAAGGTCTGCGCCGGGATCACTGCAGCGAAGATATGTGCGGTGCTCTTGTCCGCAAAACCGTTCATCAGCAGCGGCAACAGCGTATAGGGCAGCAGAGTTGCAAGCACCGTCGGTATCAGTGCTGCGATGACGACGCCCGCAAACGACGTCCGGACGCGGACGGGCCCGTTGAACACCAGGGGCGGCTTCGCTGGTGCCGTGGCAACGGAAGCTTCCGTGGCTGCCTGCGCAACCACGCTTAGCCCGGCGAACTGGCCGTAGAGAAATCCACCAATCATTCCCGCGACGGTGGGCAACAAGCCGATGGTCACCACCGTGCCGTCGCCAGGCGCTGCAAGCTGGATGTGGTTGCGGATCGCAATGCCGTAGCTCAGCGCCGCCATGACCCCGCCCATCAGGCCGTAGGCAAACCGACTCGATATTGCCCACTGCCGCAGCACGGTGTGACCGGCGAACAGGAAGGCCGCATTCATCAACATGCGGCCCGCATACATGACCAGGATCTGGTCCGGTTGCGGCACTCCGACGGGATCGGTCACTTGCCCGCCTGCGAGGGCGAAGACCAGCAGCACGGCTTCGACGATAGCCAGCGGAATCAGCGCAGCACACAGCGCGCGCGGCGAATTCTTCACGAGATACATGCGAGCAACCCCTTGCTCGCTGCACGCTAGACGCGAGGTGTTACGGCGCGCGCAAGACAATGGGTAAAATTGTCGACAAGCGCGTCTCTTGGCCGAACGACTACCCGCGCCAGCGCCCGCCCGCCGCGGCCTGCGCGCCCTGCCCCGGCGGCAGCACCACGACCATCGAATTGAGCTTCACCCGCTCGTAGAGGTCGATGACGTCCTCATTGCGCATCCGGATGCAGCCGGACGAGATCGCCTGCCCGATATATTCGGGCTGGTTGGTGCCGTGGATGCGATAGAGCGTGTCCTTGTTGCCGACATAGAGATAGATGCCCCGCGCGCCCAGCGGATTGGCGGGACCGCCGGGAACGCGCGCGGGATAGGGACCGAGTCGCGCCTGGATATCCGCGGTGGGGACCCAGTCTGGCCATTCCGCCAAACGGCCGACTCGCGCGACGCCGGAGAACGCCATGGCTTCCTCGCCGACCGCAACGCCGTAGCGGATCGCCTTGCCCTCGGGCAGCACGTAATAGAGGTAGCGCGCGTCGGTATCGACCAGGATCGTGCCCGGCAGCTCCTTGCGGTGATAATCGACGATGTGACGCAGGTATTGCTCAGGCACGTTCGCCTTCGCGTAAGGCGCGTGCGCGAGCAACTGACGGTCGCGCGGCGTCATGCTCGCATCCGTCGATGGCGAAAGTGTCGTCTGCATACAGCCGCCCAGCGGCAGCAGGGCTGCGACGAACAAAATGAGTAGAGATCTTGGCACCGCCGGCCCCCCAATAGCGGAACAACACCGCCCCCAACGTCGCCAGATATCGCCAAAATCGTGCTGAAAACAAGGCGGTGCGGGAACACATGCGCGTGTTCGGCCAATCGGGTTCCATCACCACAAAAGGCGGAAGAGTGTCGCACCATCTCCATCCCCTCGCCTTGCTTTGGTCAAACCCGGCTGGACTCGTGCGGCCTGGGGACCGGCATGGGCTCATCTCGGACCACCCCGCGCCAATGCGGGTCACTTGACGTCGAACACTGAGCCTTCAAAGGAGCTGCGATGCTCGCGACGCTGAATACCAAGCAAATCGTCGATGAGATCGTGAAGGACACGGTCAAGGACAACGATCCGCACGACGCGGTGCAGATCTCGCCCGAGATCGTGCTGGCCTCGCGCCCCACCAGCGTGTCGCCCGCGCTGGCGCCGGAGATCGCGCCGCGTCCGGAGCCCAAATTTGCCCCGGAACCCAAGTTTGCCCCGGAGCCCAAGCTCACGCCGAAGTTCGAGCCGGCGCGGGCGGCGGAGCCCAGCATCAATGTCATCTACGGAAAGTCTGCCGCCGCACCATCGATCGACACTTCTGTCCGCGTCACGTCCAGCGATGGTCCCGTAATCCAGAAGCGATCCTCGGTCGGCAAGTGGCTGCGCGGCGCGTTCGTCACGTTCCTGCTTGCCGGCGCCAGCGTGGCCGCGAGCATCGCCTGGGAGAAGCACGGCGACACAGCCAAGCAGTTGCTGGCCGAATGGACGCCCGCGCTGACCTCGCTGCTCCCGACGACCTCGTTGCTGTCCGCGACACCGCAGCAAGGTGCGCCGGTCGCAGCGGAAGCCACACCCAACCAAGCCGCAGACCAATCTGCGACGCCGCCCGCGGCTCAGCTTGCTGCGGCCGCGCCTGCGGCAACACAGCCCATCGAGGCGGCGCAGTCGGTGCAATCGATGACACGCGATCTCGCCGCCATGGCGCAGCAGATCGAGCAGCTCAAGGCCAACATCGCCGAGTTGAAGGCCGGACAGGAGCAGATGGCGCGTGAGATGGCCAAGCCGCCCGCACCGAAGCCGGTCACCGAAGCGAGGCCGCCGATCGATCCGCGCGCACGCGCAGCCGCGCTCCCGGCGCAGCCTGCGGCACCGCCGGCCCGCAAGCCCAAGCCCCCTGTGACGCGGACCTACATGCCGGCCTCTTCGCCCGCGCCGCTCGCACCCCCGCCGCCGCCATCGCAGGCCGCCGCCGCGGCGCCGCCGGCTGCGCCGACCACGACGACGCAAGCCGTTGCCGATGACGACGGACCTATCGTGCGTCCGCCGATGCCGCTGCGTTAGAATACGCGGCCGTCACGCGCTCACCCACGCTGTCCGAGTCGATGTGAAGCGTTAACTCCGGGCGATTACGGTGAGCGACGTCTCGCGCGTCTCGCTCAAGAGAAAAGGCCGTCGGGATCTATGCCGGCGGCCTTCTCTTGCAGCTGCCGGTTCCCGGAGCCCGGTTCTGCTGCAATTCCATGCCTAATGATCGCGCGGGCATATTTAATAAATTCTTAACGAGCCCGCACGCTGCACATCATTTCTGCGCCATAAGCCCAGAGATTCCGCGCTCTGTTCATTCGATAGATGTCGACTCAGTGGTACCATCCGACATGTGTTGAGACTTGCACTGAAGCTCAGATCGTCACACCGGGGAATTCGGATGCCCTACTATTATTTCGATCTCGTGGTTGGTGAAGAGTTCAAGAACCAGGGTGGAATCATCCTCGAGGACATCGAGGTTGCCTCCGATCGCGCCGATCAATTGGCTTGCGAGCTGTCGCAGGTGAAGCCGGAGCTGCAGCAGAAGGGTTGCGCGGTGCGTGTTACCGATCGCGATCACAACGAGCTCTATCGCACGCCGCTCGATCCGGTGCCGGCCTGGCAGCGCTAGGCTAATCCAGCATTGGTGCTTCGAACCAGTTCGTCAGCGACAATCCGCCGTCGACGACGAAGGCCGCGCCGGTGACGTAAGCGGACAGCTTGTTCGACAGCACCGTGAGCGCCATCGGTGCGAGATCTCCGGCCTCGCCGAGACGCCCGAGCGGAATGTGCCGCGCCAGCGCGGGATCGGCGACGAACCCGCCGGCTGCGATCGCGCCGGGGACCAGAGCGTTGACGCGGATGTCGTAACGCCCGAGCGTCTTCGCGAGCTCCTTCACCAGCATCGCCATTGCGGCCTTTGCCGTCGAGTAATGCGCCAGGTTGCGCGGCGTACCCGCATGTAGCGAGGTGAGAAACAGGAATGAGCCCGGCCGCTTCGCCGCGATCAGTCGCTTGGCGAGCTCGCGCGCCAGGTGAAAGCCGGCATCGAGATTGACGGCATGCATCTCCTGCCAGGTCTTGCGATCGACTGCGAGCAAGTGATCCGCTTCGCGTCGCGGCGGCGAGGCGCTATGGACGAAATGCGTGACCTCGCCCAAGGCGGAATGTGCTAACGTCAGCAGCTCATCGCACGCCTCGAGCCTGGCGAGATCGCCGACCCAGGGCACGGCGAGATCTGGCCTCTCGCTCGCGCCGATCGCGGCACGAACCCGCTCCGCGCTGACATCCGCGAACACGGTGCGGACCCCCTCGCCGACCAGGCCGAGCGCAATCGCGCGGCCGATGCCGTTGCCCGCGCCGGTGACGAGCGCGGTGTCGCGTGTGGAATCGAACGGCGTGCTGAACAGGCTCATGTCGCGCTCCGACGCTGGGGAGCGCAGGTTAGCCTACTCGGCCGAGCGGCGACAATTGTATCCCGGTCCCATTGCCGAGCGGCGCGCCGGACGCTAGCCTCTCGAAAAAACGGAGAAGGTCCCAAGGGAGGTCCCAAGCATGCGCACCGGTTTTCTGATGACGGGCCTGTTGCTGTTGGCCGCGCCGGCCCTCGCGGGCGAGGCGCCGCCGCGATCGACCTATGTGACGATGGTCTTGCAGGCCTTCGCCGCCAAGGTCGAGTGCCCCAACACCGATCTCGCCTATCAGGACCTCGTGCAGAGGGCACAGCAGATGCATCTGCCCGAGGGCACCACCGAGAAAGTGCGCAAGGCGATCGCCTGGATGCATACCGGCGGCAAGATGGGCGAGAAGCAGGACGATGACCTGATGGCGGAGGTCGCGATCGCGACCCAGGCGACCGACCTGGACCAGCGCCGCCTCGGCATGTCCGGCTGGTGCGAAGCCCAGAAGACCAATCTCGCCGGCCTGATCCGCAGCAAGGGCGGCTAGCGCGCTGTCCCGTTAAGCACGCCGCGACGGAACCTCTGCCGCGGCCCAAAATCGTCACAATCCTCGAAAGCATGCGGCCCTCTTTTCGAATTCGAACAGGAGGTCCTCATGCGGAGTTTCCATTTCGTTTTCGCCGGCGCGATTGCAGCCGCCGCGGTGCTGACTGCGCCCGCACTGGCGAGAAATTCCGACGCCCAGAAGGGCGGGGAAAAGTCCACCTCGCCGTCCTGCAGTGCCTATCAGCAGGCGCCGGACGGCTCGTGGGAACCGCTGCCCTGCAAGGAATCGGGCGAGCGCGCGCAGCCGCAGACGCAGAACCGCAATTCGTCGCAAGGCGCCGATCGCGGCGAGCGCTGAGGAGATTTGCGCCTTCGGACGTCAGCCTTGATGCGGGCCGCGCATGATCTTCATGGCGTCCACGATGTGACGCCATTCCCTGGCCTCATCGGCCTCGCCGCGGCCCTCGCAGGCCTGGGCCTGCTCGGCGGCCTTCGCGATCGCAGCAAAGCCGTGCTGTTCGAGCATTTGCCGGGCAAGTGTATGGACCTGGACCTCGGACATCATGGGCGCTCTCCCGTCTGACCAGCCGCGGTGCAACGCTGCCGCGGCTGGTTCACAACGGTCGAGGCGCGGGGCGCGTTCCGTCCATCCATGAACTGCAAGACAAAGGCGGCCCGCCATGCCCGGCGGACCGCCTTCTCACCCACCCCAAAACGGGAATCTGCGGCCGCGTCCCCTACGCGACCGCCACCTTCTTGCGCTCGAAATCGTTGGGCACTTCGATATCGACCTCGAGGGTCGAGACCTCGTCGCCGCGTTCGAGCCGGACGATGACCTTGGTCGGGTCCAGCGTCACATGCTTGGACACGACGGCGAGAATTTCCTCACGCAGCACACCGAGCAGATCGGGCTGGCCGCGAAGGCCGCGTTCATGGGCAAGCAGGATCTGCAACCGTTCGCGCGCGACCGGTGCTGTGGCCTTGTTGCCGCGGAGAAGCCGGAGCAAGCCCATGCTCATGCAGCCCTCCGTCGCAGCAGCCGATCCATGAAGCCCTTGCGCTCGGCCGGCACCTGCATGGCGACGGTCTCGCCGCACAGCCGCCGCGCGGCGTCCATATAGGCCCGCGCGGGCGCGCCGTCCGCATTCGATAGCGTCACCGGCGTGCCGACATTGGAGGCGCGCAGCACGTCCTGGCTCTCCGGGATGATGCCGAGCAACGGCGTTGCGAGGATCTCCAGGATGTCGTCGATGGTCAGCATCTCGCCGCGCGCGGCGCGGGAGGGATCGTAGCGGGTGATCAGGATGTGCTTCTCGACGCGCTCGCCTTTCTCGGCCCGCACCGTCTTGGAATCGAGCATGCCGATGATGCGGTCGGAATCGCGCACCGAGGAGACTTCCGGATTGGTGACGATCACGGCCTCGTCGGCAAAGCGCATCGCCATGGAGGCGCCGCGCTCGATGCCGGCCGGGCTGTCGCAGATCACCCAGTCGAACCGGCTGCGCAAATCGGCGATGACCTTGCCGACGCCCTCTTCCGTCAGCGCGTCTTTGTCGCGGGTTTGGGACGCCGGCAGTAGCCAGAGATTTTCCAGCCGCTTGTCGCGGATCAGCGCCTGCGGAAGCTTCGCGACGCCCTGCACCACGTTGATGAGATCGAACACGACGCGGCGTTCGGCGCCCATCACGAGGTCGAGGTTGCGCAGGCCGACGTCGAAATCGACGACGACGACCTTGTCGCCACGCTGTGCGAGCGCCGCTCCCAGCGCCGCGGTGGTCGTGGTCTTGCCGACCCCGCCCTTGCCTGATGTCACGACCAGTACCTTGGCCATCTCGATTGTCTCCTTCTGGTCAGTTCAGCGCTGTAATTCGCATGGTGTTGCCTTGCAGGAAGGCCTGGGCCGGCCGGCCGCGCAAAGCGTCGTCGATGTCCTCGGCGGTCTGATAAAACCCATCGATTGCAAGCAGTTCGGCCTCGATCTTCTGGCAATAGATGCGCGCGCTGGTGTGTCCATTGACGCCCGCCATGGCGCGGCCGCGCAGCGCGCCGTAGACGTGGATGGAGCCGCCGGCGACGACCTCGGCGCCGGAGCCGACCGAGCCGAGAATGGTGACGTCGCCTTCCGGGAAGATCACGGTCTGGCCCGAGCGCACGGGGCTTTCGAGCAGCAGCGACGTCGGCCTCGTCTCGGCCTTCACCTCGGCCTTCTTCGGCGCGCTCGGCTCGACCACGCAGCTGCGTCCGCCCGACAGCAGCGGCGGCATCATCGGCGTCAGCCTTCCCTCCTCCACGCCCTCGATGCCGAGCACGCGGATGTTGCGGTCCTGCAGGCTGGTGAGCAGATGGCCGATGCCGGCCTGGCTGAGATCGACCGACGACAGATCGATCACCACGGGACGGCCGGCGAAGAAGCCGGGCGAGCGCGCAATCGTGGCATCGATCTCCTGCAGCCAGTCCTGCACCGGAACCGTCGGCGTGAATACGAAAGCCACGTAGGAGCGCCCGCGCAGGCGCACCATCTGACGTTGGACCTTTGCTGCAGCCTCCATGGCGGCCGACTCGTTCCCCGTTATTGAATGGTTAACGATGCCGCCGATATGGTTAATGGCTGGTTAATTTCTCCGGCGGTTACGTGGGGGTGAGTTGGAGGCCGGTTGGCGCCGGTCTCGTGTCCCGGACGCGCTGCAGCGTGCGACGGCTGCTGCGCAGAGCCGGAATCCAGAAAGCGGCACGGGAAGACGCGGAGGGATGGGCCCCGGCTCTGCAGCGCACCGTCGAGAAGAGACGCTGCGCTGCGTCCGGGGCACGAGATAAGAAAGGCGTGCGCGGCTATCACACCGTCATTGCGAGGAGTCATTGCGAGGACCCCTTGCGACGAAGCAATCCAGGCTGCCTCCGCGGAAACAGTCTGGATTGCTTCGCGGAGCCCGTCATCGGGCCGCGCTTCGCGCGGACCCGTTGGCTCGCATTGACGGAGTATGGGGTGACTACTGCCCCCCTACTTCTTCACCTTGCTCGCATCCATCTTGATGCTGGGATCCAGCATCCTGGTCGTGAACGCGCTCGTCACGTCGAACGGCTTCTCCATGCCGAGATAGGTCTGGACCAGTTCGTAGTCCTTCTTCATCCGCTCGCCGTCGATCCAGCCGAGACCTTTGGTGGTCGTGAACTCGTCGGTCATCAGGAACTTGATGCGCTCCCACTGCCGCTCCTGATTCTGCTTGTCGAGACCGGAGACTTGATCGAGCAGCGCCTTCAGGCACGGCTCGACGTCGGCGACACAGGCTGCAAAGGCCTTCTGCGTGACGCGCACGAAGTCTTCGACGACCTTCGGGTTCTTCTGCAGGTAAGCGCCGTTGACGATCAGCGAATTGCCGTAAGGGTTGAGCCCGATGTCCTTCCAGTTGACGTAGCCGAGATCGGACCCGAACTCGATGACCTTGAGGTCGTGCTCGTTGTAGAAATCGCTGATGATGTCCACGGTGTGGCTCTTCAGCGCCGCGATCTTCGCGGTCGGCCCGACGTTGACGAAGCCGACGGAGTCGGGCGCAAGCCCTGCGGCCTTGGCGAAGGCAGGCCACATCACGCGCGAGGCATCACCCGGCGGATTGCCGATCTTGTGCCCGGCAAAATCCTTCACGCCGTTCACGCCGTAGCTCTTCAGCCAATAGAAGGTCTGGCCGGTATTGGCATAGACGCTCATCACCGCAACGGTATCGGCGCCCTTGCTCTTGGCCACCAGCATGGTGGCGAGGTCGGCGACGCCGAACGGCGAGCCGCCGGAGCCGACCTTGGCTGCGGAGACCCCGGAGCCCTTGCCGGTCTCGATGGTGAGGTCGATACCGGCCTTCTCGTACCAGCCCTGCGCCTTGGCAAAATAATACGGCGAGTGGTCGGCCGTCGGCGTCCAGTTCAGGATCAGATTGACGGCTTCTCCCGCATGCGCGGGCGCGGCCGCCACACCGAGCCCGAAGGCAAACATCAGGGCCGAGCCCGCCGCCTGCAAACGCTTCATCGCATCTCTCCTCGTTGCCGCGACCCGGCTTGTCGCTCTCCCCTTGTGAGGATACCAATGCAACAAGCCTGTCCTTCAATTGTCAACTGTTTGGTTGGAAATGCCCGCAAAACGATCTGGCGACACCGTGCCGCAACGCCGCGACCCCGTCGCCACCCGCAAGAAGCTCCTGACCGCGGCGCGCCAGGAATTCGCCCGGCACGGATTTGCGGGCGCCCGCGTCGACGAGATCGCGATGCGCGCCGGCGTCAACAAGCAGCTCGTCTACCATTATTTCGGCGACAAGGACGCGCTGTACCTCGCCGTGCTCGAATGGGTCTACGAGGACATCCGCGAGCAGGAGCGAAAGCTCAATCTCGAGGGCCTGCCGCCGGAGAAGGCAATCCGCAAGCTGATCGAAGCTTCGTTCGATCACTTGGCGGCGAACCCTGATTTCATCGTGCTTTTGAACGACGAGAACCGCGGCGGCGCCCGCCATGTCCGCGGCTCGACCCGGCTGGAGGCGATGCACTCACCTCTGGTCAAAAGCGTTTCGCACATCCTCCACGAGGGCGTGCGCGCTGGCGTGTTCCGCAAGGGGATCGACCCCATCCAGCTCTATATCTCCATCGCGGGCCTCAGCTATTTCTTCTTCTCCAACACCCCGACACTGTCGGCAATCTTCGGCAAGGATCTGTCCAGCCGCAGCGCACGGCGCGCCCGGCGACGGCATGTCGCCGACCTCGTGCTGCAGTCGCTCCGGCCCTAATCAACCAGCTGGTTGAAACTTCCCGAAAGGACGGCTAGGCTTGCGACCAGCGGCCTCGTTGCCGCCAACAGGGAGCCATCGGTGGCAGGAGACAGGGCCCGCCCCTCGCGCAGCTTCGCGATCATCCTGGTCGTGCACCTCGCCGTGCTCGTGCTGTGGCAGGTCGCAGTCGACGCCTTCCACGTGCCGAAATTCATCCTGCCCTCGCCGCTCGCGACGGTCCAGACGCTGGGAACGGCGAGCTATGCCTGGGGCGCCAACACGCTGGTGACTGCAGTCGAGATCCTCGGCGGCTTTGCGCTCGGTGCGTTCGTCGGCGTGGCGCTCGCGGTGATCTTCAGCTGGGCACCGCTGCTCAGCCTCGTGCTGCTGCCGCTGTTCGTGACGCTGAACATGATCCCGAAGGTCGCGCTCGGCCCGCTCTTCATCGTGTGGTTCTCCTACGGCATCGTCCCGAACATCCTGATCGCCTTCAGCATCTGCTTTTTCCCGATCCTGCTTACGACGGCGCGCGGCTTGCGCGAGGTCGAGCCCGACCTGCTCGACCTCGTCAAATCGCTGCGCGGCTCGCGCTGGACCCTGTTCCGCAAGATCCAGCTGCCGGGATCGCTGCCTTACATCTTTTCCGGCATGAAGGTCGGCGCCATCCTCGCCGTCGCCGGCGCCATCGTCGGCGAGTTCATCGCCTCCGAGCGCGGGCTCGGCTATCTCATGATCCAGGTGCAGTCCTCGCTCGACACGCCCGCCATGGTGATGGCCGTCGTGCTGCTCACCCTGCTCGGCGTCGCCCTCTACGGCCTGGTCCTGGCCCTCGAACGCATGTTCGTGGTCGGCGACGCCAGGCAAAACTAAAGGACCAGATCCATGCTCCTGACCCGCCAGAATCTGCCGAAGACGATCCCCGACATCGCCGCGCTCGACGATCTCCTGTGCCGGCCCAGCCAGGCGCTGATCGACGACCTCGCCAAGGTCGAGGGCGACATCATGATCCTAGGCGTCGCCGGAAAGATGGGCCCGACGCTGGCGGGGCTCGCGAAAGCCGCCGTGCCGCATCGCCGCATCATCGGCGTCGCCCGCTTCAGCGACGCCAGCGTCAAGGACTGGCTCCAGGCCCGCGGCGTGGAAACCATCAATTGCGACCTGATGGACGAGAAGGCGATCGCAGCACTGCCGAAGGCGCCGAACATCGTCTTCATGGCCGGCCGCAAGTTCGGCGCCGAGGGCGATCTGTCGCTGACCTGGGCGATGAACGCACATGTGCCGGCGCTGGTGGCGCAGGCCTTTCCCTCCTCGCGCATCGTGGCGTTCTCGACCGGCTGCGTCTATCCGTTCGTTCCCGTCGACGGCAAGGGTTCGAGCGAGGACCTGGCGCCAAACCCGCCCGGCGAATACGCCCAATCCTGCGTCGGCCGCGAGCGCATGTTCGAATATTTCTCCCGCAAGTTCGAAACGCCCGGCCGCCTATTCCGCCTGAATTACGCGATCGACATGCGCTATGGCGTGCTGCACGATATCGCCACGAAAGTGCTGACAGGCACCCCGATCGATGTCAGCCTGGGCCACGTCAATTTCATCTGGCAGGGCGATGCGTCCTCGCAGGCGCTTCGCTGTCTTGCCCATTGCACGACGCCGACCTCGCCGATCAACGTCAGCGGCCACGAGATCCTGGCGGTGCGCGACCTCGCCCAGAAATTCGGGGCCAGATTCGGCCTTGCGCCGGTGCTGATGGGCAAGGAGGAGCCGACGGCGTGGCTGACCGACACGTCTAAGGCGGTCGCGCTGTTCGGCCTGCCCGTCGTCGACACCGAGCAGTTGATCGCCTGGACCGCGGACTGGGTCTCTCGTGCCATGCCGAGCCTCGGCAAGCCCACCAAATACGAGGTGCGCGATGGACGCTATTGACGGGCCGCCCATCCTCAAGCTCGGCGTCCAGGATGCGATCGCCGCCCTGGCGCTCTCGACGGAAGCGCACTGGAACCAGACCGAGGAGGACTGGCGCGTTTTCCTGCGCGATGGTGTGGTGTTCGGGATCCGCGACGGCGCGCGACTGGTCGCCACCGCAGCACTGCTGCCCTATTCCGGCAACAACGCCTGGATCAGCATGGTGCTGGTGTCAGGCACCCACCGCCGCCGCGGCCTTGCTACGCGCCTGGTCGATGCCTGCCTGGAAACGGCGCGCAAGAACGGCCTGACGAGCTGGCTCGATGCCACGCCCGACGGCGCTGCCGTCTATGGGCCGCTGGGGTTCACGCCGACGCAGCAATTGCGCCGCCTGAAGCTGGCGAGGCCTGGACGTGCCGAAGCGGCGCCCTCGTCATCCGCAACGCTCGATGCACTGTGTGCGCGCGACCGACGGGCCACCGGGTTCGACCGGGCCGCGCTTCTTTCCGCCTTCGTGCAACGCTCCGGCTCGCGTATCGTCGCCGCGAACGGCGCCATCGCGCTGGTGCGCGACGGCCGGACCGCCCGCCACATCGGCCCGCTACTGGCCGATGATGCCGCAGCAGCTCTGGCCCTGGTGGGCGAAATCACGCGATCCCAGACTGGCCCGCTGTTGCTCGATGTCGTCGCATCGCAATCAGCGTTCCTGGACGGCTTGACCGCCTCCGGCTGGACCATCGAGCGGCCGTTTCAGCGCATGCGCTTCGGCCCCGCCACCACCGCCGCGGACGAAACGCCATTCGCCGTCGCCGGCCCCGAATTCGGATAGGACATCATGCACCACAGCCAGATCAACAGCGACGTCCGCAAACTGATCGCCGAGGGCACCTTGCTGCCGGCGCACCCCCTAGCCCTCACCGCCGAGCGCCAGCTCGACAAGACGCACCAGCGCGCGCTGACGCGCTACTACATCGACGCCGGCTCCGGCGGCCTTGCGGTCGGCGTGCATACCACGCAATTCGCGATCCGCGATGTCGGCCTCTACCGTCCCGTGCTCGAGCTTGCCGCCGAGACCGCCGCGAACTGGACGAAGCGTCCGCTGGCGCTGGTTGCGGGCTTGGCGGGTCCGACGGAGCAGGCGGCCACCGAAGCCCGCACGGCACGAGATATCGGCTATCACGCCGGCCTGCTCAGCCTCGCCGCGATGAAGAGCGCCTCCGAAGACGAGATCATCGCCCATTGCACGTCGGTTGCCGCCGAAATCCCGCTGGTTGGCTTCTACCTCCAGCCGGCCGTGGGCGGCGTCGTCCTGTCGAGCTGTTTCTGGCAGCGCTTCGCCGCGATCGACAATGTCATTGCCATCAAGATCGCGCCGTTCAACCGCTACCGCACCCTCGACGTCCTGCGCGGCGTGGCAGCCGCCGGCGCGCTCGACCGCGTCGCGCTCTACACCGGCAATGACGACCACATCCTGCTCGACCTGACGCTGCCGTTCGACCTGCGCGACAACGGCGTCACCACCCGGACCTATTTCAAAGGCGGTCTGCTTGGCCATTGGTCGGTGTGGACGGCGAGCGCGATCCAGCAGTTCGAGCGCTGCAAGGCGGCGCGGCACAAGGACAGCGTGCCGGCCGACCTGCTGGCGCTCGATGCCCGCGTCACCGACTGCAACAGTGCCTTCTTCGACGTCGCCAACAATTTTCACGGCTGCATTGCAGGCTGCCATGAGGTCTTGCGGCGCCAGGGCCTGATGAAGGGCTTGTGGTGTCTCGATCCGCACGAGGGCCTCAGCCCGGGCCAGAAGGAGGAGATCGACCGCGTCACGCGCGAGCACGCCGACCTCAGCGACGACGCATTCGTCGCGGCGAACTTGAACAAATGGCTGGCATGAGCTCAGACCCGTTCATCAGCCTGCAAGGCGTCCGCAAGGTCTATCGTAGCGGCAGCGCCGAGTTTCTCGCGGTATCCGATGTCACCATGGACGTGGCTGAGGGTGAACTCGTCTCGCTGGTCGGCCCGTCCGGCTGCGGTAAGACTACGGTGATGAAGATCCTGGCCGGGCTGCACGGCGCCGACGGCGGCACCGTGAAAATCGGCAATGCCAGCAGCCCGTTCGATCCCACCCGCGACATCGGCATGGTGTTCCAGCAGGCACTCCTGCTGAAATGGCGAACCATTCTGGACAACGTGCTGCTGCCGGCCGAGATCGTCGGTCTGCCGATGAAGGCTGCGCGCGAGCGGGCGCGCGATCTGCTCAACCTCGTCGGGCTCGCCGGCTCCGAGCAGAAATATCCGCAGCAGCTCTCCGGCGGCATGCAGCAGCGCACCGCGATCGCGCGCGCCTTCATTCACGATCCAAAACTGATCCTGATGGACGAGCCGTTCGGCGCGCTGGATGCGCTGACGCGCGAGCAGATGAATCTGGAAATGCTGCGGATCTGGCGCGAGAGCGGCAAGACCATCATCTTCGTCACGCATTCGATCCAGGAGGCGGTGTTCCTGTCGTCGCATTGCGCCGTGCTCACGGCCGGACCTGCGAAGATGGCCGACTATTTCCCGATCGACCTGCCCTTCCCACGCGACCTGCCGCTGAAGACCACGGACGCCTTCGGCGTCTATGCGCGAAGGATCTATGCGAAGCTGGGGTTGGGTACTGCGTAAGACGGCCACACGATAGGTGCCGTAGGGTGGGCAAAGCGAAGCGTGCCCACCATTGCCAATGAAGAAGAACGTGGGCACGGCTCAAGGGCGCCTTTGCCCACCCTACGAGAGCGCGGCGAAATCGCAGCCGCGCCCTCCTCACCATCAGCTCTTGTTGCGCATCTTGCTGAGCAGGTAGTTGTCGTAGAAATTCTCCGCGATCTGCGTATAAAACAGCAGCTCCTTCATATACGCGTCGTGGCTCTCCTTGGTCCGCTTGAACAGATCGCTCTTGGCGGCAAGCTCGTTCAGATGGTCCTGGGTCGCGTTGTAGCAGGCCTCCAGCACCGGTTGCGGGAATGCCTTCAGCTCCGCGCCGCCTGCGATCAGGCGCTTGAGCGCCGCCGGATTCACGCTGTCGTATTTTTCGACCATCCAGGCGCCGGCCGCCGCGCCCGCCTGGTTGACGATCGCCTGATAATGCTTGGGCAGCGAAGCCCATTTCTCGTCGTTGACGATCATGTGCAGCATGGCGCCGCCTTCCCACCAGCCGGGGAAGTAATAGTACTTGGCGACTTTCTGGAAACCGAGCTTCTCGTCGTCATAGGGACCGACGAACTCGGCAGCATCGATCGTGCCCTTCTCGAGGGCTGGATACACGTCGCCACCGGCGATCTGCTGCGGCACCACGCCGAGCCTTGCCAGCACATGACCGCCCATGCCTGCGATGCGGAACTTGAGTCCCTTGAGGTCGTCGACGGTCTTGATCTCCTTGCGGAACCAGCCGCCCATCTGGGTGCCGGAATTGCCGCAGAGGATGGCGTGCGCCTTGAACGGCTTGAGCGCCTCGTTGGTGAGGTCTGCGCCGCCGCCGAAATGCCACCACGATTCCTGGTGGCGATGATTCATGCCGAACGGCGCGCCGGTGGCATAGGCCAGCGCCGGCTCCTTGCCGATGTAGAAATAGAGCGGGGTCTGCGCCATCTCGACCGATGCGGTGCTGACCGCATCCAGCGCCTGCAGGCCCGGAACGATCTCGCCGGCGGCAAACGTCTGGATCTGGAATTTGTTGTCGGTGGCTTCAGCAACATATTTCGCGAAGGTCTGCGCCGTGCCGAAGATGGTGTCGAGCGATTTCGGGAAGCTCGAGGTCAGCCGCCATTTGATCTCGGGCGCGCTCTGCGCGATCGCAGGTGCAGCAACCAGCGTGGTCGCGCCGGCGAGCGCGCCGCCTTGCAGGAATGTACGCCGTTTCATGATGAGGTTTCTCCCTTGAAGCAGGTTTCAAAAGTATGGCTGTGCGGCAACGGTCTTTTGCCGACCGTTTGCCCCTTCCCACGGCGGAGTTCAAGATGTGAAAAGGCCTGTAGCCCGCTTCAAAGCAGCTTGGCGCTGACGAACAACGCGCGCACGGCGTTGGTTGCCTGCACAGCCAGCATGGCGTTACCGGCGGCGCCTTCCAGGGCCGCGACGGCGTCCTCGTGCAACGAGCGAAATTCCATCCACTCGACGGACTTGAAGTTGGTCAGGAATTGATAGGCTTGCCCGACGGTCGCGATCGCCAGCGTGTCGCCGTTCAGCTTGATCTTGAACGTCGTGCGCAGCGGGGTTTCGGAACTGGATGGATCGCTCATGGGCTGCTTCTGGACGAGGACGGCTTAACGAAGGGGAAACGGCAGCCCCGCCGTCTCAGGCGAATATCAGGAATCGGTGCTCGCGCGCTGCGAGGCGGTCGCCGCTCCGCGCAGGCTCGGCACCACGACCAGGCGGTTGAACTCGCCATTGTCGTAGGCCTTGATGAACCGATCATAGTCCTTGATCGAGACGCAGCCGTTGGAATCGCCGCGCGGCCCGAGCAGGTAATTGTGCGTGAGCAGCCCGACGCGGCCGAGCGCGCTGGTGCCTTCGACCGGGGTCATGCGCAGCGCGCGGACGCCGTGGAACGGCTTTTCGCGCGGCTTCAGGTCGTAGATCGCCGGCGGGGTCGCACCGACCATCCGCCGGTCGACATGGTCGGGATTGTCCATCAGCGCGCCCAGGCCGGAATGGGCTTCCAGCGCCACGCCGCTCGGCAGGTAAACCGCCTTGGCCGAGATGTCGTAGACCGCGGTGCGCGAATCGTAGCCGAGCGCGGCGAGGTCCGGCCCCCTTCCGAGCAGGCCGTCGCTGGGCGTCAGCGAGGCCAGCCTGATCTTGTCGGTGAATTTTTCGAAGAAGTTGCGGTTGTCGACCCTGAGATTGGTGTCCGCATAGGCCTGGCTGGAGGCAATCTGAGCGGAGAAGTCCGCCTGGACCGGACGCGCGCGCGGCATCGGGATGGCGTCGGCGCGCTGCGAGCGCCTCGCCTCCTCGGTCATGTACCGGTCGTCCTCGGTCAGGAGCGAGCGCCACTCGTCGCCCTGGAGCTTCTGGGCCAGCATCGCCTTGGCATCGCGCAGCTTGAGCTGGGCCGCATTCACCGCGGAACGCTCCAGCACCCGCAGGCCGAGTTCGCGGGGCGCCGGGCCGGCCGAGGCGAAACGGTCCTCGAATGAGGGGGCCGGCGGCAAGGCGGCGGAGACCAGCGGCGTCGAATCGCTGATATCGGCAACCCACGCAGCGGCGCCGAGCGCCAGCGCGATCGCTGCCACAGAAAGCAGAATCGTTTCAGCCCGCCCGACACGGCGGCGCGACAACAGCCTCTCGGCGTGTGCTGCGTCGGAAACCATCAGATCCCCAAATCGACCTCCGGGGGCTTACCCACCCCACCCGGAGACTCTATACCAGCTACCACATTGGGAGCCAAAAGTTAGGCATAATCGGGGCCGCCAAGACCCTCCAAACGTATCCCCCTACGGTATCCAATGACCGATCCGTTCGATCTCGATCGCTTTGTCCGGGCCCAGGATCCGGTCTACCGCGACGTCCTGGGCGAGCTGACCCAGGGCCGGAAGCAGACTCACTGGATGTGGTTCATCTTCCCCCAGGTCGCAGGTCTCGGCGCCAGCGCCATGTCGCAGCGCTACGCCATCGGCTCCCGGGCCGAGGCCGAGGCCTATCTCGCCCACCCCGTCCTCGGGGGCCGGCTGATCGAATGCACCAAGCTGGTGCTCGCGGTCGAGGGCCGGACCATCAACGCGATCCTCGGCGCGCCGGATGACGCCAAATTCCGCTCGTCGATGACGCTGTTCGGCGCTGTATCCGACGAGCCCGTCTTCGATCGGGCGCTCGCCCGATATTTCGCAGGCGAACGCGACGGCGCCACGCTGGAGATCCTCGAAAGGCGCGATCGGGCATCCGCCTGAGCTGACCGGCCCATCAGCGTAAACCACGGGTTAACACGGCCGCTCTATCGTCCGGGCAAAATAGTTCTCCGTTATTTGCCGGACAGACCATGAAAATCGGTACGCTCCTGACCAGCGCCATCGTCTCGCTCTCGACCGTCGGCGGCGGCCTCGCCGTCTACGTCGCCGCGACGAAATACCAGACCATGGAGCTGATCAGCGAGGCGCAAGGCCGCCTCGCGATCGTCCGCGCGGTCAGCGACATCCCGCGTTATCTCAATCCGGAGCGCGGCTTTTCCACCAACATCCTCTATGGACCTGCGGCCATCGACCCGGCGCTGCTGGCCGAGCAGGACAAGCTGCGCAAGCAGACCGACCGCGCCCGCGACAAGATGAACGCACTGCGCAAGGAGCTGCCCGGCCCGTTCGACGACGGCACCACGATCGGCAGCAACATCGACGGCATCAACGCGAAGTTCACCGCGTTGCGCGAGGCCATCGACAAGGCGCTGGCAGGTCCCGCCGAGGCGCGCAAGGACGCGGCCAAGAAGATCGTCGCCGACAATGCCGTGCTCAACGGCGGCGTGACTGCGCTGCTCAACGAGCAGGTCCGCCGCATGGCGATCCTCAACGGTGACGTCTACCGGCAGGCCAGCTACGCCAATGTCGCGATGACGCTGCGCGACGTCGGCGGCTTCAACTCCAGCCTGCACAAAAACCTCGTCGGCGGAAAAAAGCCGGCGACCGAAGCCGAGAAGGCCGACATCGGCCGCTCGCAGGGCCGCAACGACCAGCTCGTGATGGCGCTGCTGGAACTGCGCGGCAATCCGGCGACGCCCGCCAACGTCGCCGCGGCGCTGGAGAAGTTCAATTCGGTCTATGTCGAGGAGTTCGGCCGCGAGCTCAAGCTGGTGAAGGACGGCGCCGTCACCGGCAAGTACGAGCACGACATGGACACCTATTACGCCGCCACGCAGCGCGGCCTCGGCACCATCATCGAGGTCCGCGACGCCTTCTACGACAACGCGGAGCAGATCCTGGCCGGCGCCTCTGCCGCTGCGCGCACCAGCTTCACGATCGCCCTCGTCGGCCTCGTCGCCGTGCTGATTGCCAGCGCCGGCCTCATCGTGACGGTTCGCCGCCGCGTCTGCGCGCCGATCGTCGGCCTGACGACGCGCATGTCGCGGCTCGCCGAGGGCGAGGTTGCGGAAGAGATTCCCGGCGCCGAGCGTTCCGACGAGATCGGCGCGATGGCGGCGGCCGTTCAGGTGTTCAAGGACAACATGATCCGGGCCGACCGGCTCGCGGCCGAGAAGCAGGCCGAGAACGACGGCAAGATGCGCCGCGCCCAGGCGCTCGACGATCTCACCCGTGCCTTCGAGGCCAAGGTCACCGAGCTGGTCGGCGGCCTGTCGCGAGCCTCTGCTGCGATGGAAAGCACGGCACAGTCGATGACCTCGACGGCGGCGCAGACCAATAGCCAGGCCGCCGTCGTTGCCGCCGCCTCCGAACAGACCTCGACCAACGTGCAGACGGTCGCGAGCGCCACCGAAGAGCTGACCTCCTCGATCGCGGAGATCGGCCGTCAGGTCGCCCAAAGCACCGAGATTGCGGCCCGCGCCGTCGACAATGCCCGCCGCACCGGCGACACGGCACGCACGCTCGCCGAGGGCGCGCAGAAGATCGGCGACGTCGTGACGCTGATCCAGAGCATCGCCGAGCAGACCAACCTGCTTGCGCTGAACGCGACCATCGAGGCCGCCCGTGCCGGTGAGGCCGGCCGCGGCTTTGCCGTGGTCGCCTCCGAAGTGAAGTCGCTGGCGGGCCAGACCGCCAAGGCCACGACGGAGATCTCCGAGCAGATCACCGCGATCCAGACCGCGAGCGACGAGACGGTGGCGGCGATCCGCAACGTCGCCGACGTCATCGCCGAGATCGACCAGATCGGCACCGCCATCGCCGCGGCGATCGAGGAACAGGGCTCGGCGACCAAGGAGATCGCCCGCAGCGTTCAGGAGGCCGCCCGCGGCACCCAGGAGGTCAACAGCAATATCTCCGGCGTGCAGCGCGCCGCCGACGACACCGGCGCCGCGGCAAGAGAGGTGCTGGGCGCGGCCGAGCAGCTATCGACCCAGTCGCGCGATCTCGCCGGCCAATTCGAGCGCTTCCTCGGCGAGGTCCGGGCGGCGTAGCGCGACGTCAATAGGGCGGCGCCTTGCGCGCCCGCTGGGCTTTCGCCGCTTCGATCCACCACGTCAGATCATCCGCAAAGCGCGGGAACGAGCGTTCCAGCGCCTTGCCGCCGTCGCCGATCGGCTCGCCGTCCTCGGACAGGGTCTGCGCGATCGGGCCGACGCCGATGGTGCTCGACACCACCACCATGCCCATCTCCGAGAGCGTGCCGTGCCAGGCGGTCGCTGCGCGCGCGCCGGACAGCCGGCCGGCCGAATAGCTCACGATCGCAGCCGGGCGCCAGAACCACTCTTCGAGGAAATGGTCGGTGAGGTTCTTCAGGCCCGGCTGAATGCCCCAATTGTACTCGCCAGTGACGAACACGAATCCGTCGGCGCCTCGGATCTGCCCGGCCAGCTTCTCCAGCGCCTCCGGCGCCGCGCCCTTGGGATATTCCTTGTACATGCGGTCGAGCATCGGCAGCCCGATCGCCTTGGCGTCGATGAACTCGACGTCGTCGCCGCGCCCGCGCAGCCGGTTGATGACGAAACTCGCAAGGCGGATGCCCATGCGGTCGGAACGGTAGGAACCGTAGAGAACGAGAATGCGATTTGCCATGGCCGGATGGTAGCACGAAACCGGCGTCCGACCCTACTCGATTTGCCGCACTACCGTCCGCGACCAAGGTCCAGCGTTTGCGACGGCGTCTCGCCGAACTGGTCGCGGTAGCTTCTGGAAAAATCGCTGAGATGCCAGAAGCCATACGCCAGCGCGACCGCCTTGACGCTGTCGGCCCCGGCGAGCAGCCGCCGGCGCACCAGCCACAGCCGGCGTAGGCGCAAATAGCGGTGCAGGCTCATGCCGCGATAGCGCCGGACGACATCATGCATGGTGCGAACGGACAGCCCGAGCTTGCGCGCGATCTCATCGCTATAGATTGGCTCCGACAGGTCGTCGGACAGCAGCGCGCGGATGTCCCGGAAAATCCTGAAACTTCGTTCGTCGTTGGGACCCAGGGTCCAGCGGGCCGAAACGATCGTCGCAAAGGCCTCATCGACGGCTGCGAGCAGGGACTCCTTCATTGCCGCGGCCTTCAACAGGAACTCCGGTGCCTCGACCGGGCCGGACGCTTCGGCCAGCACCTCTCGAACGACGGCGCGCAACCGCTGCATGCCGGCCGTGGAGATTTCGAAAATCTTAAAGCTCGCTACAGTGGGCGGCCAGCCCCGATCCCTGACCGCCGGCCGGAAGACCACCGAGGCGATTTCCCGCTGTACCTCCTCGATGATGGTGTAGGCCGCCCCGCCGTTGCCGATGACCACGGCTGGTCCCGCCCGTTGCGAGCCGTTGAAGCGAATTGGCACGTTGAGATCGTCCATCGTGAAGCCGATCCCCGTGCAATCTTCGACGAGTTGTGCGTCGACCACCCGCGGAAACGCGCGCGTCAAGTTCACGTCGCAGCTGGGCAACGACAGGATCGTCTGCTCGGCCGAAATCTTACGCACAAAAGGGGTGAACTCGAAATTCAACCCGCGTATGGCGCTTCGAAATTCGTCGACGTCCGAAAAACGAAATGTTTTGAGTGCCGACCTCGGCACGTCGTCAATGCTGTTCATGGCAATACGAAACGCCGCGTCGCGTTACACGTGTGTCCGGCCGCGGTGCCGGATCATCCGCCCCTTCGGTTTTTCCGTCGGCCCGAAAGAATCAATTCAAACGTGTCCTGACCAGTTGGAGAGCATTCGATTGAAACAACAAGCCGGGATATCTCGGTGTCGCCGAATTTCGATAGCGTTTCCTGCGATTGAGGCGGTGCACCAATACCGAGACAGTCGACCTTTAAGATTCAAATTAACGCCTTTACGGCGGAATGACCGTCGTTCGATCGTGACATTTGTTTCCATTGATTTCAGGCCCTGCCATGACGGCAAATTCGCCTGCTGAAAATCTGGTCGAGTTGGAGAACGCGGTTGCAACGTGTCCGCTGGACCGCTGCGCTCGCATCCTCTCCGGCATTGTGCAACTGCTCACAAGCAGCCGCGGCCGATCCCGGGAATTGCTCGCCAACGTGGTCGACGGCGTTCTGCTGCGCCTGATCGAGCGGGTTGAGATCAGCACGCTGATCGATGCTAGCACGTCACTCGCAGAGCTCGACGTAGCTCCACTGAACACCGTGCGACGTCTCGCATCGCATCGCGATCCGGAAGTCGCCTGCCCTGTCTTGCTCCGCGCGCAGTCATTGTCCGCGGCCGACCTCGAGTCGATCGCAATCGCGAGCGGCGAGCGACAGCAATGTGCGATCGCCGCCCGTGCGCCGATTGATCCAATGGTGATCGTGACGCTGATCAAGTTTGGCAGCCCCGGCGCCTGTCTTGCGCTGATCGGCAACAGGGATGCAAAATTCTCCGATGCCGCCTACGCTGCGCTGATCGAGAAGTGCCTGTCGGATGACGGACTGACCAAAGCTCTGGCGCTCAGGCCGGACACGCCCGACACGGTCATGCGGGCGTTGCTGTCGGCCTCGCCGGCTCCGAAGCCCGGCCAGGAGCCGAAGGCCATCGGCTCGCATCAAACCGCAACGGCCGCTCCGAGCATGGCCAAGCTCCCCTCCGCGGCCGCTTATGCAAGCGCGCGGCCGGAGATCGTCGCGCTCAGCCGCATCGGCAAGCTCAACGATTCCACGGTGAACCGCTTCGCCATTCGCGGCGAGACCGCCAACCTCATCACCGCGCTGTCAGTGCTTTCAGGCGCTCCAATCGACATCGTCGAGCATGTCATGACCGACGAGGATTGCGAGGCTCTCGTCATGGCCTGCCGCGCCTCGCGGCTGAACTGGCAGACCACCCTCGCCATCCTGAGCAACCGCTCCGGCAACAGGCTGTCCTTCGCCGAGCGCGAACGCGCGCAGCACATCTTCGAGACGCTGCTGCTGTCGACCAGCCAGTGGACGGTGCGTTGGGGAGAAATTGCCGCAAACGCCAGGGACAGCAGCCGGGGACATCGCGATGCAAGAAAGATGGGGGTCAATCGATGAAGTTCGACGGTCGTAAAGCCGCCCGCGTGAAGATGGACCACAGGCAGCCGGTCAATCTCATGGGATCCGACGGCACCTGGCGGCGCAGCTGCGTCCTGCTCGACGTATCGCAGACGGGCGCGAAGGTGGAGGTCGAGGGCACACTTGACGTGCTCCAGGCCAAGGAATTCTTCCTGCTGCTGTCGTCGACGGGCCTCGCATACCGGCGCTGCGAGCTGGTCTGGATCGACGGCACCACGGCCGGCGTCCACTTCGTCACCGCACATAGCAAGAAGAAACCGTCGAGTGCGCCGGCTGCCGGAACAACGCAGACCTCCGCTCAAGCCAAATAGGCAATCACCGACCGGAGCCCGCGACATCCCAGGCCACATCCGTGCAGAACGCGCCAACCACACCCAGGGCCAGCAACCGCAGCGGCATCGTCGTCTCTGCAGCGGCGCGCCCCCTTGTGCACGTGCTGGCCGACTCATCCGCCAGGCTGGCGGGTGTCTGCTCGATCCTCGAGGAACGCTTCGCCCTCGCGGGCGAGCGACTCGACACCGAAGCCAGGCTGTCGGAGGTGCCGTCCGCCATCGTCATTCGCGCGGAGCTTCGTAATGTCGACAACATTGCGGCGATCAAGAAACGGGCGGGCAAGCTCGCAAAAGCGAAGAAGCGCATCTTCCTGCTCGAGCACAGCTCCCACGTCTGCATTGCGCAGGCCTATGCCCTCGGGGCGACGCTGGTCCTTCCCGGCACGGTCGGCCGGACCAAGCTGCTGGCGGCACTGACTGATCCGGCCGACGGGCCCTCCGCTTCGTCAGGCGATGCGGCGCAATCCGACAACGCCGTCGAGGCCGCGGCGACCGCGATCGCATCGATGTTCACAGCTGTCACCCTGGGTCAGCCGCTCGATGTCGAGGGCACCAGGGAGGCCGGCCGCCAGATCGCCGATCGCATCACCCGGCGTGGCCTGACGGAGTGGCTCATGACGGTGCGGGCGCACCACGAGGGAACCTATCAGCATTGCCTGCTCGTCACCGGCGTTGCCATCGACTTCGGACTGAGCCTCGGCGTCGGCAGGGCCGACCTGGAACGCCTCTACTCGGCGGCCATGTTCCACGACATCGGCAAGGCGCAGATTCCGCTCGCCATCCTCGACAAGCCGGGCCGCCTCGATGCCGCCGAGCGCGCGCTGATCGAGACGCATCCCGTCGCCGGCCACGCATTTCTCAAGGACCATGACGGGATCTCGGCCGAGATCCTCGATGCCGTCCGCCATCATCACGAATACCTCGACGGGAGCGGCTATCCCGATGCGCTCTGCGGCGAGAGCATCGGCGACATCGTGCGGATCCTCACCATCTCGGACATCTTCGCGGCACTGATCGAGCACCGGCACTACAAGCCGACCATGCCGCGCGCGGAGGCCTACGACGTTCTGTGCGGGATGAATGGCAAGCTGGAAAAGGCGCTGGTCCGCTCCTTCAAGCAGGTCGCACTCACGCGGTGAGCGGCATGCCCCGTCTCGCACTCGGCCTAATGCGTCGCGCGATGGCTGGCGCGGCGCGGGATGGAGCGGCAGGCCAGCCCATCGGCCAGCAGCTTCATGTCCTCGTGCCGGCCGCTGCGAATCAGCCGGCCGAACTCTTCGGGTGTGAAAGGAAGACTTGGATCATCATCGATCGTGTGCCGCAGTCGCGGACCGAAGAACCGCCGAACCAGGCTAGCCAGCCGCCGCATGTCAATTCCCTCGCGCCAGCAACAAACCTCTCAGTCCGCATAATGTTCCTCCCGCAATTTCGAGATTGCAAGAGGCCACTCGCGACGCCACACCAAAAAAGTTTCGCCAGAGAATAATCTCCTCTTGCTTGCGCTGATCGGCAGATCCCACGTAACGCACGAACTCATGGTTGTGCTCGCGCTCCGAGCGCACTGCGTTCGCTACAGAGTTGTCGGCGGGATCGCCCCTCGCAACGCAAGTCAATGACCTCGTCCTCTGGGTGTTCATCGACACGGGCGCGCGGCACCAGCTCGTTCTTGAAGCCACACACGCTGCTGCGCGACCGGACCAGCGTCTCGAATTCCTCTTCGTGAACCTCCCTGCCCGTTCGTCCGGCGTTGCGACGCACGCCGGTTGCCGATGCGGCCCGCAAAACCTATGCTATTGACCAAGCAAGACCAAGAACCCTGGAGGAGCCACCATGGCCGCGCCGCTCGATCCCGTTATCGCCCAGATCATTCCGCTCATGCCGATGCGCGATATCGCGGTCATGACGCCACAGAGCGCCCGCGATTCCTTGCGCGCCCTGGCTGCCTCGCGTGCCGCCATTCCGCCGCCGCCGGTCGATAGCATCGAGGATATCAAGGTGAAGGGTGGCGCCGGTCCGCTTCCCGCACGGGTCTATCGGGTTGGCGCCACGCCCGCACCGACGGTGGTGTTCTTCCATGGCGGCGGCTGGGTTGCGGGCGATCTCGAAACCCACGACCGTCAGGCGCGCAACCTTGCGATCGAAACCGGCGCGGTCGTCGTCTCCGTCGACTATCGCCGCCCGCCCGAGACGCGCTTCCCCGGCGCCTTCGAGGATGCCTTCGCCGCGGTCAGCGACGTGTTTGGCCGCGTCGCGGAATTTGGCGGTGACGCCAAGCGCCTCGGCGTTGCCGGCGACAGCGCCGGCGGCAATCTCGCGGCGACGAGCGCGATCGCCTGCCGGGAGGCCGGCATCAAGCTCGCCGCGCAACTGCTCGTCTATCCCGTCACCGACGTCGTCGGCGCTTATGCCGATGCGCGCGAGAACGCCCGCTATCCCTCGCGCAGCGAGAACGCCGAGGGCTACTTCCTGACGCGCGCAACGATGGAATGGTTCTGCGGCCATTATCTCGCCGATCCCGCGCAGGCCGGCGACTGGCGCGTATCGCCGCTGCGCGCGCCATCCCTCGCCGGCCTCGCGCCCGCGATCGTGACCACCGCCTGGTTCGATCCCCTGCGCGACGAAGGCACCGCCTATGCGCGGGCGCTGGAGGCGGCCGGCGTCCGGGTCAAGCATCACGAGGGCCCCGGTCTGATCCATGGCTATTTCGGCATGGGCGACGCTTCCGACGTCGCGCGCACTGAGGCACAGCGCGCACGGGCCGACTTCAAGGCACTGCTAATGCGCGGCGCATGAAGCCGATCAGGCCCTCTGCGCCCGCTGCGCGGCGGTGTGCCCCCAGGTCTCGTCCCAGTCCTGACCGGCGGCGTCGACGATGCGGCCGTCGGCTTCGAAGAACTTGTTCGGCACCTGGAAGATCGCCAGGATCAACGCGCCGTCCGGGCACCAGGCGGCATGCCGGCTGCCCGCCTCGCGCCAGATGAATTCGCCGGCCTTGCAGGCAATGCCCTTGGCCGGGCCCTCCTTGTCGACGAGCGCGCCTTCAATGACCCAGCTCTGCTCGATGCCGACATGCTCGTGATCGGGCAGAACCGATCCCGGCGCAAAGCGCATCAAGGCGGTCATCAGCCCCGTGCGGCGATCGAACAGCAGCGTCTTGGCCTCGCAGCCCGGAAAGCGAGTCGTCTGCCAATCCATGTCTTGGGGGCGAACCAGGTGGGAATGCCGCTCAGCGGCGGCCTGGTCGTGCGGGATCGCGGCGTCCATCACGATGCTTCCTCTCCATCTCGAAGGACCAACGCTAGCAGGATCGCCCGATGCGGTCAGCGAGCACTGCAACAGAGGCGACATCTCCCGCGCTTGAAGCGCAAAAATCAGCGGGCGACCGGGCGGCCCAGTGCTCATCCTGCTTGATTGCGCCACGATTCCCGGCTCCAATCTGCCGGCCATTTCTGGTTCAGGAGACCCCCCATGATGAAACGGATTTTCCTCGCTGCCATCGTTGCCAGCTTCGCAGCGGGCTCGGCCCTTGCGCAAGAAACCTGCGAGAGCAAGGCCGTCGGCAAGGACGGCAAGCCGCTGGCCGGCGCCGCCAAGACCTCGTTCCTGAAGAAGTGCAAGGAAGACGCCTGCACGCCGAAGGCCGTCAGCGCCGACGGCAAGCCGCTCGCCGGCGCCGCCAAGAACAGCTTCATGAAGAAGTGCGAGACCAGCGCGTAAGCCGCAGTCCGTTCGCGGCTTTTCAGCAAGCCATCACAAACGAAATGCCGTCATGGCCGGGCAGAAGCGCGTCTTCGCGCGAGATGTCCCGGCCATTTGCTTTTGTGCCTCCCCGCCGCCGTTTTCCGACACGCGCCGAGCGCGTAAGGCGCGCTCGCCGCGACCCTGGACAGAACGCAGCGGCTGACAGATGATGCAGCGCTGAGCGAACCGGGGCGCATCAATGAGGCTTCCAGCAAAGGATGGGCGAGATGTTGCAGTTCCGCGTGCGTGATCACATGATGGCGATAATGAGCGTGCTCTTTGCGCTGCTCATGACTTTTGACGTTGCGAGCGCAAGAGGTCCTGGCCTGCCGAACGTCATGGTTCTCGCAACCGGCGGCACGATCGCCGGCAGCGGAGCGACCAGCACCACCGTCGTCGGGTATACCGCAGCCACGGTGGGCATCGAGACCCTCCTGAACGCCGTCCCGGAGTTGAAAGCGGTCGCCAACGTCAAGGGCGAGCAGGTCTTCCAGATCGCCAGCGAGAATATGAACAATGATTATTGGCTGAAGCTCGCCAAGCGCGTCAATACGCTCCTCGCGCAGGACGACGTGGACGGGATCGTGATCACGCACGGGACCGACACGATCGAGGAAACCAGCTATTTCCTGAATCTGGTCGTCAAGAGCAAGAAGCCTGTGGTCGTCGTCGGTGCGATGCGGCCATCGACCGCGATCAGCGCGGACGGCCCGATCAACCTCTTCAATGCGGTGATCCTCGCAGGCAGCGAAGAAGCCGTCGGCAAGGGCGTGCTCGTCGCCCTCAACGATCAGATCAATGCCTCGCGCGACGTCACCAAGAACAACACGTCCACGGCGGACACCTTTCGCACGCCTGAACTCGGCTTTCTCGGCTACATGCAGGGCAACAAGCCGTATTTCTATCGGCAATCAACCCGACGGCACACGGCAGATTCCGAATTTGACGTGTCCAACCTCGATGTCCTGCCGCAGGTCGATATCGTCTACGGCTACGCCAACATGAACCGGGTCGCGATCGACGCCTTTGTCGCCGCCGGCGCCAAGGGGGTCGTGCATGCCGGCGTGGGTGACGGCAGCCTGGCGCGGCCCGCAGTCGAGCCGGCGCTCGATGAAGCCCGCAAGAAGGGCGTGGTGATCGTTCGCAGCAGCCGTGTCGGCAACGGTATCGTCGCGCGCAATGGCGAGGCCAAGGACGATGAGCACGACTTCGTCGTCTCGGATACGCTCAATCCCCAGAAGGCGCGCATCTTGCTGATGCTGGCGTTGACCAAGACGACCGACACCAAGGACATTCAGCGGATGTTCTACGCCTATTAGAGGCTACTCGCGCTTGAAACGGTAATCGAAAGCGGCGCCGAACGGCTTGATCAGCCCGGCCGTCGGCGCCGGAAAATGGATCGGCAGGATCAGCGTGTCCGTGTCGGCAACAGAGGCGAAGAACTTTAGTCGCGACATCGCCGACTGCTTCGCATCCCAATCCGGCTTCGCCGACCAGTCCGGCTCGCGACACTGAATCTGGTGGTGCATGAGGTCGCCCGCGACCACGGCGCGCTGGCCCTTCGAAAAGATATTCACGCAGCAATGACAAGGCGAATGCCCCGGGGTCGGGGTCAGCGTCACGGTATCGTCGAGCGCGTAGTCGTCGTCGACCAGCAGCGCCTGCCCGGCCTCGACGATCGGCAGGCAATTGTCGCGGAAGACGGTGCCGGGCGGATTGTTGCCCTTGGCATGCTCGGCCTCCCAGGCCGCATACTCGCCCTTATGGAAGACATATTTCGCGTTCGGAAACGTCGGCACCCAGCGGCCGTCGCGCAAGGTCGTGTTCCAGCCGGTATGGTCGATGTGTAGATGCGTGCAGAACACGTAATCGATCTGCTCGAAGCCGATGCCGAGCGCGAACAATTCGTTGCGCCAGCGCGCCTTACCGGGAAAATCGAACGGCGGCGGATGGCCCTTGTCCTCACCGGTACAGGTGTCGACCAGGATGGTGTAGCGCGGCGTGCGCACCACAAACGTCTGATAGGTGATCACCATCATGCCGCGCGCGGCGTCGAACACCTCCGGCTCCATCGTCGGTAAATGGCGCTTGAACACATCTTCGTCATAGGCCGGGAAGAAATCCTGCGGCCGGCGCCACGGCCCCTCCCGCTCGATCACCGCATCGATGGTGATGTCGCCGATCCGGATTTTCTTCATGGGTATTCGCTCCCTTTTCTGTGAAAGCGTAGCGAACGGGCTCAGCGCATACAAGGCGCCGAACGCAAAGAGCTTCGGCGGGCGTGCCGCAAATCAACCTCAAATAGCGGAGAAAATGACGGTGGAATGAGGAATGTCCGGTGGGCAGGAAATCGAGAATAACTGCGGCAATCATGGTTGCCGTCGCAGCTGGCATCTACATCAACAACACCAGCCTTATGGCGCCGCATCCGGATGGCAAGCCGGTGCTGCTCGCCCATCGCGGCATGGCGCAGCGATTCGACGAGCGGGACCTGGAGAACGACACCTGCACCGCGACGCGGATGCTGCCGCCGGCGCACGACTACCTCGAAAACACGCTGCGCTCGATGCGCGCGAGCTTCGCGGCCGGTGCCGACGTCGTCGAGCTCGACGTGCACCCGACCAATGACGGCGAGTTCGCCGTCTTCCACGACTGGACGCTCGAGTGCCGGACCGACGGCCTCGGCGTCACCCGGGCGCAGAGCATGGCGAAGCTGAAGACGCTCGATATCGGCTACGGCTACACCGCCGACGGCGGCAAGACCTTCCCGTTCCGCGGCAAGGGCGTCGGCATGATGCCGACCTTGTCGGAGGTGTTCGCCGCCTTCCCCGACAAGCAGCTGCTCATCAACGTGAAGAGCCGGGACCCGGACGAAGGCGAGAAACTTGCCGGCGTGCTGACCACGTTGCCGGCCGGGCGGCGCCGCACCATCATGGTCTATGGCGGCGACGAGCCCATCGACGTGATCCGTCGCCTCGCCCCGGATGTCCGCACGATCTCGCGGAAGTCTATCAAGAGCTGCCTGGCACGCTATATCGGATACGGCTGGACCGGCCTCGTCCCGGCGGCCTGCCGCAACGCGATGGTGCTGGTGCCAATCAACGTCGCCCCCTGGCTATGGGGCTGGCCCGATCGCTTTCTCGCGCGCATGAACGCCGTCAACAGCGCTGTGTTCGCGCTCGGCCCCTACAGCGGCGGCGAGTTCTCCACCGGCATCGATACGCCGGAATTGCTTGCGCGGCTGCCGCAAAGCTATTCCGGCGGCATCTGGACCAACGAGATCGAGGCGATCGCCAGGCTCACCGGCAACAGCAGAGATTAGCTCCGCAGCCCCGGCGCCTCCTGTCCGGTACGCGCGACATATTCGGTGTAGCCGCCGCCATATTGGTGGATGCCTTCGGGCGTCAGCTCCAGCACGCGGTTCGACAGCGTCGCCAGGAAGTGGCGGTCATGCGAGACGAACAGCATGGTGCCTTCGAAATCCGACAGTGCGTTGATCAGCATCTCCTTGGTGGCGAGGTCGAGATGGTTGGTGGGCTCGTCCAGCACCAGAAAGTTGGGTGGATCGAACAGCATCTTGGCCATCACGAGGCGCGCCTTCTCGCCGCCCGAGAGCACGCGGCAGCGCTTCTCGACATCGTCGCCGGAGAAGCCGAAGCAACCGGCGAGCGCGCGCAAGGAGCCCTGCCCCGCGGTCGGAAACGCGTCCTCCAGCGACTGGAACACGGTGCGCTCGCCGTCGAGCAGATCCATCGCGTGCTGGGCGAAATAGCCCATCTTGACGCTGCCCCCGAGCGCCACGGTACCCTCATCGGGCTCGCTCGCACCCGCGACCAGCTTGAGCAGCGTCGACTTGCCGGCGCCGTTGACGCCCATCACGCACCAGCGCTCCCGACGGCGGATCATGAAGTCGAGCCCGTCATAGATGCGCTTTGAGCCATAGCCCTTGTGCACGTTCTTGAGCGCCACGACGTCCTCGCCCGAGCGCGGCGCCGGCTGGAAGTCGAACGCGACGCTCTGGCGGCGCCGCGGCGGCTCGACCCGCTCGATCTTGTCGAGCTTCTTGACCCGGCTCTGCACCTGGGCAGCGTGCGAGGCGCGCGCCTTGAAGCGCTCGATGAACTTGATCTCCTTGGCGAGCATCGCCTGCTGACGCTCGAACTGCGCCTGTTGCTGCTTTTCGTTCTGCGCCCGCTGCTGCTCGTAGAATTCGTAGTCGCCGGTGTAGGTGGTGAGCGAGCCGCTATCGATCTCGATCACCTTGGAGATCACGCGGTTGATGAACTCGCGGTCGTGCGAGGTCATCAAGAGCGTACCTTCGTAGTCGTGCAGAAACTTCTCGAGCCAGATCAGGCTTTCAAGGTCGAGATGGTTGCTCGGCTCGTCGAGCAGCATGACGTCGGGGCGCATCAGGAGAATGCGCGCCAGCGCCACGCGCATCTTCCAGCCGCCGGAGAGCTTGCCGACGTCCCCGTCCATCATCTCCTGGCTGAATCCGAGCCCCGCCAGCGCTTCGCGCGCACGGCCGTCGAGCGCATAGCCGTCGAGCTCCTCGAACCGGTGCTGCACCTCGCCGTAGCGGGCGATGATCTCCTCCATCTGGTCGGCCTTGTCAGGATCGGCCATCGCGGCTTCGAGCTCGCGCAGCTCGGCCGCTACCTCGCTGACGGGCCCTGCCCCATCCATCACCTCGGCGACCGCGCTGCGGCCACTCATCTCGCCGACATCCTGGTTGAAATAGCCGATGGTGATGCCGCGGTCGGTCGAGATCTGGCCCTCGTCAGGTAGTTCCTCGCCGGCAATCATCCGGAACAGGGTGGACTTGCCGGCGCCGTTCGGGCCGACGAGCCCGATCTTCTCGCCCTTGTTGAGGGCCGCGGAGGCTTCGATGAACAGGATCTGATGGCCGGCTTGCTTGCTGACGTTGTCGAGGCGGATCATGAGGTCTTTTTGGGGGATTTTTGCGTTGCAGCGTCATACGGCATGCGGGCCGCAAGGGGAAGCCCGGGACAGGCCGGGATTCCGGCCCATTCGCATGTTGCCGCTCAGCTTCAGGGCGTAGACCTCGGCCGCTCAGCGCCTTCGGCTCTGGCGGCGGCTTTTGTGCGAACTATATGGTCTGTCAAACGCCCGCCGTGCCACTCCCTTGAAGAAGCCCTTGCTGATCTTTCTGTTCCTTGTCTTTGCGCCGCTCGCCGCGTCGGCGGCGAGATATTTCTGGCTGAGCGACAGCCGCCAGAACTGGCAAACCGCCGACCGGTCGAGCGCAGGCCTTCTGCCTGCCGCCGCCGATCATCCCGAGGCCGTGATACGGGTATTCGGGGCGCGAACGGTGCGATGGCGCAGCATTTTCGCTGTTCACACCTGGATCGTCGTCAAGGAGAGAAATGCGCCGACCTACACCCGCTATGACTACACGGCGTGGGGCGAGCCGATCCGCACCAACGGCTTCGCGCCGGACGGGCGATGGTTCGGCGCTGCACCAGAGATCATTGTCGCCGTCAACGGCGAGCGCGCCGAGGCGCTGATCCCGAAGATGCGACATGTGATCGAAAACTACAGGTTTCGGTCCTATGGGGATTACAGCGTCTGGCCCGGTCCCAACTCGAACACCTTCGTGCAGGCGGCGCTCGACGCCGTCCCCGAGCTCCGAGCCGTGCTGCCGCCGACCGCAATCGGCAAGGATTTCCCGTACACCGGCAGGTGGGTCGGCCTCACGGCGTCCGGCACAGGCGTCTATGCTTCGCTCGCCGGATATGTCGGCTTTTCCATTGGCTGGGTCGAAGGCCTGGAGATCAACTTCTTCGGCGCCGTGCTCGGGCTCGACATCCGACGCCCCGCGCTCAAACTGCCTGGTCTCGGCCGCTTCGGAGTGGCGCCCGGCCTGTAAGAGCCTTCCGCCGAAATCTCAAAACGGCATGAGACCGGCTCCCTACCTCACCGAGAACGGCGCCTGGTATGGCCGCCCGAACGGCACGCCGTTGATGACGGTCTGGATCGGCTTGAGGTGGGCTTTTCCTTCCCTCTTGTTATTGCGCGTGTCGACGAAGCTGACCGGTCCCTCCGCCAGCTCCATGATCGCGACGTCGGCGGGCGCACCGACCTGCAGCGTGCCGATCTTCGGCGCGCGATTGATGATCTTCGCCGGCGCGGTCGTTGCCATTGCGACCACCTGCTCCAGCGTGAAACCGAGCGTCATGAACTTGCTCATCACGTTGGGCAGGAAGGGAATGCCCGGCGAATTGCCTGAGAAGACGTGGATGTCGGAAGAGATGGTGTCCGGAGCGCATCCGCCAGGGATCGCCACTTCCGCTACGGTGAAATCGAAGCTGCCGCCGCCGTGCCCGACGTCGAACATGACGCCGCGCTGCTTCGCCGCCAGAGCCGCAGGCAGCAGCTTGCCGTCCTGAACGATATTCGTGAAGACGCTCGACATGTTCGGCGCGCCCGAATAGGCATGCGTCAGGATGTCGCCCGGGCGCATCAGGTCGAGGATCTCAGACATCAGCTCCTTGGATTCGACGCCGCCGATATGCACCATCATCTTCGCCGGCCAGCCGCACATCTCGCACGCCTGGATGCCGCGCTTGAGCGGCTCGAGCCCGTGCTTGAAGATCACGTTTTCCGACATGCGCACCTTGACCCCGAGGAGGAAGTCCGGATTCTCGGCCAGTGCCATGGCGCACGCTTCCGTCTGCGCGGTATCGATGTTGTGGAGCTCGGCGACCGGGAACGCCGACAGGCCGTTATTCGCGATGTGGACGAAGGCGTACATCCGCGCCCGCGTCTGGGCCACGATGAAGCGGCGCAACGCCGCCAGATTGTTGACGCCCGCGTCGCCCGCCGACACGACGGTCGTCGTGCCCTGGAACTGGACCAGCTCGTCGGCGGGAATGCCGATGGCGGAGCCGTAGGGATAGACGTGACAATGCAGATCGATCAGCCCGGGCATCACCAGCTTGCCCGCGGCGTCGATGCTCTTCAGCGCGCGCTCGGCCGGGATCGTCTCCTGGACCGCCTCGATCGTGCCCCAGCGGATGCCGATATCGCGCCTGCCGCGCAGCGACTGGCTGGGGTCGAGCACCTCGCCGCCGCGGATCACCAGATCGTACTTGTCGTTCGGCCCCATCGCCCCGCGCGCGGGCGCGGCGAGGCCGACGGCTGCGGCTGACGTCGAGAGTGCCAGGAAATCGCGGCGTGACAACGCAGGCATGATGATCCCCCCTCTGTGATTTTGCTCGTTGATAAGGCCAATCTTGACGCGCGGATCGGAGACCAGCGCGACCTCCGAAACAAACAGGATGCCATCGAAGCTCGGGCCTCGTCGCCCGGTTGATCCGATCTTACGACTGCACGCCGGCGCTGAGGAGCTACGAAATTAATCTATCCTCGCATGAACCTTCTTCGACTAGCATGGACGCGGCCCACTCGCAGGAGTCCGGCTCCATCTTTGCTGCGCCGCGACAGGGGCGTGAATATCGGGATGCCGGCGTCGAACGTCTAAGACCAATAGTACGTCACCGGGGCTTGTCGGATGCCGACAATGCGTCCAAACTGTGATCAAAGTCGCTGGAATGCGGCATACCTCCAGCGGTTAACAACGACAAGCGCACTGAAGCGCATTCGAAAAACCAGGCCGCCAGGGAGGACGTCCATGACTGCAAAGTCTGAAAAGACCAGAACAACTCGTCGCAAATTCCTGCTCACCGCCGGCGCGGCCGGCGCCGCCACCATCGCCATGCCGCAAGTCAGCCGGGCGCAGACAGTGACCCTGAAGATGCAGGGCTCGTGGGGCAAGGCCGATGTCTTCAACGAGATGGCCGAAGATTATGTGAAGCGCGTCAACGATATGGCTGGAGGCCGGCTGCGCATCGACTATCTGGTCGGCGGCTCGGTCGTGCATCCGTTCCAGGTGTTCGACGGCGTTCATGGCGGCCAGATCGACGCCGCACACACGGTGACGGTCTACTGGTACGGCAAGCACAAGGCCGCCTCGCTGTTCGGCACGGGTCCGGTCTTCGGCTTCAACGCCAACGAAGGCCTCGGCTGGATCCACAACGGCGGCGGCAAGGAGCTGTTCGAGGAGCTCCAGACCAAGATCATGAACGTCAACATCAAGAGCTTCTTCGCCATGCCGATGCCGACCCAGCCGCTCGGCTGGTTCAAGAAGCCGATCACCAGCGACGCGGATCTCAAGGGCTTGAAATATCGCACGGTGGGCCTGGCCGCCGATCTCTTCCAGGCGATGGGCGCATCCGTCGCGCAGCTGCCCGGCGGCGAGATCGTGCCCGCGATGGAGCGCGGCGTGATCGACGGGTTCGAGTTCAACAACCCGACCTCGGACCGGCGCTTCGGCGCGCAGGATGTCGCCAAGAACTACATGATGGGCAGCCATCATCAGGCGACGGAATATTTCGAGATCATGTTCAACCGGACGAAGTTCAACTCGCTGCCGAAGGAACAGCAGGCGATCCTGCAATACGCCGCCGAAGCCGTGTCCTCCGCCAACGAATGGAAGGCCATGGATTATTATTCGAAGGACCTGCAGGAGCTGATCAACAAGGACAAGGTCAACGTCCAGCGCACACCGAAGTCGGTGTTCGACGCGCAGATCAAGGCATGGGATGGCCTGATCGCCCAGCTCGGCTCGGACCCGTTCATGAAGAAGGTCATGGACTCGCAGAAGGAATGGGTGCGCCGCGTGGTTTACTACAACATGAACAACGCGACGGACTACCGCGGCGCCTTCGAGCATCACTTCCCGGGCGTGCTCAAGGTCTGACGGCTGTCGCGGCGCATGCGTGAGGCCGTATCGTGAGGGGCGGCGCAATTGAAGCGCCGCCCGCGGGTTGAGAGGGGGACATCCGGATGTACTGCTCGCAGCGAGCTCGGCTCGCATGACGAAATTCCTGTTCTTCATCGATGAGCTCAGCACATGGGTCGGCAAGGCGTTCGCCTGGCTGATCCTCGTCCTCACCCTGGGTGTCAGCTACGAGGTGTTCGTGCGCTACGTGCTGCGTGCGCCGACCACCTGGGCTTTCGACATCAGCTACATCACCTATGGCGCGATGTTCCTGATGGCCGGCGCGTATACGCTCTCGCGAAACGGCCATGTCCGCGCCGACGTGGTCTACCGCCTCTGGTCGCCGCGGACCCAGGCGACGATGGACCTCGTGCTGTATATCCTGTTCTTCCTGCCGGCGATCGCGGCGCTGATGTATTCGGGCTGGAACTACGCCCAGATGTCGGTGCGTTTCCGCGAAGTCAGCATCTTCAGTCCGGCCGGCGTGCCGGTGTTTCCGCTGAAGGCGCTGATCCCGCTCACCGGTTTCCTTCTGTTCCTGCAAGGGGTCGCCGAAATCATCCGCTGTGTGCTGTGCATCCGCACCGGCCGATGGCCGCAACGCCTGCACGACGTCGAGGAGACCGAGAGCCTCGTCATCCGCGAACATCAGCAGCACGCGGCTGAGCCGCAGAACGAGAAAGGACCAGGCGCATGACCGATCCTCAACTCGGCATGCTGATGCTGGGCCTCTTCATCTTCATCATCATGCTCGGCTTCCCGATCGCCTTCACGCTGATGGCGATGGGCGTCTCGTTCGGCTATTATGCCTATTACACCCCCGGTCAGGACTTCTTCCAGAACCGCATCTTCACGCTTCTGGTGCAGAAGACGTTCGAGGTCACATCCAGCGACGTGCTGGTGGCAGTCCCGCTATTCCTGTTCATGGGCTACCTGATCGAGCGCGCAAACATCCTCGACCGCCTGTTCTACTCGCTGCAATTGTCGATGAAGAACGTGCCGGGCGCGCTTGCGGTGGCCACGCTGATCACCTGCGCGATGTTCGCGACCGCCACCGGCATCGTCGGCGCCGTCGTCACGCTGATGGGGCTGCTGGCATTGCCGGCGATGCTTAGAGCCGGCTACGACACCAAGCTGTCGGCTGGCGTCGTCTGCGCCGGTGGCTGCCTCGGCATCCTGATTCCGCCGAGCATTCTCCTGATCGTCTATGCGGCGACCGCCGGCGTCTCGGCGGTCAAGCTTTATGCGGCGGCGTTCTTTCCGGGGTTCTTGCTGGCCGGCCTCTACGTCCTCTACGCGATGACACGCGCGATCATCAATCCCGCGCTCGCGCCGAAGCTGCCGCGCGAGCAGACCGACGTGCCGACCTCAAAGGTCATCTGGGCGCTCGTCACGTCGTTCCTGCCGCTCGCGCTGCTGATCGTTTCGGTGCTCGGCGCGATCCTGTTTGGGCTGGCGACGCCTTCGGAAGCGGCCGCGGTGGGAGCCCTCATGAGCATCGTGCTGGCGGCTGCCTATCGTTCGCTCAACTACGAGATGATACGCGAATCCGTGTATCTGACCGTGCGCGCCACGGCGATGGTCTGCTACCTCTTCATCGGATCCTGGACGTTTTCGGCGGTGTTCGCCGTGCTCGGCGGACAGACGGTGGTCGAGCAGTTCTTCACCTCGATGAATCTTTCGCCGATCCAGTTCCTGCTGCTGACCCAAGTGATCATCTTTCTGCTCGGCTGGCCGCTGGAATGGACCGAGATCATCATCATCTTCGTGCCGATCTTCCTGCCGCTGCTGCCACAGTACGGCATCGATCCGATCTTCTTCGGCATCCTGGTGGCACTGAACACGCAGACGGCGTTCAATACGCCGCCGGTCGCGATGGCCGCCTTCTATCTGAAGGGCGTGGCGCCGCCGCAAGTGAAGCTGACCGACATCTTCTCCGGCGCGCTTCCGTTCGTCGGCCTGGTCTTCCTCACCATGGCACTGGTCTACATCTTCCCGGGGATCGCATTGTGGCTGCCGAGCTATCTCTATGGATCGCGATGAGCACGCCCGGCAAACCGACGAAAGGCTGCGTATGAGTCTCAACGCGCTCGGCCTTGCGGAGGCTGCGGCCGGCATCCGCGACGGCCGGCTCAGCTCGGTGGAGCTCGTCGCCGATTGTCTTGGGCGCATCGATGAGGTCGATGGCGACATCCAGGCGTGGGCGTTCCTCGATCGCGACCACGCGATGCGGCAGGCCGAGGCTGCTGACGATCATCGCAAGCAGGGCAAGGCCACAGGCCCGCTGCATGGCGTCCCCTTGGGCATCAAGGATATTTTCGACACCGGCGACATGCCGACGGAATTCGGATCGGAATTGTGGGCCGGACGCACGCCGCGCCGCGATGCGGCGGCCGTGGCGCGCCTGCGGATGGCGGGCGCCGTGATCCTCGGCAAGACGGTGACGACCGAGTTCGCCTACTACAATCCGGGCAAGACCCGAAATCCGCACAATCCAAAGCACACGCCCGGAGGCTCATCCTCGGGATCCGCCGCGGCCGTTGCGGCGCTGATGGTGCCGGGTGCCATCGGCTCGCAGACCAACGGCTCGGTGATCCGTCCCGCCGCCTTCTGCGGCGTGGTCGGCTTCAAGCCCACGCACGGCCTCATTCCACGCAGCGGCGCGCTCCAATTGTCGCGCACGCTCGATCATGTCGGCGTGTTCGGGCGCAGCGTCGAGGACGCGGCCCTGCTGGCGGAGGTCATGGTCGACTTCGACCCGGAGGATCCGGACACCCGGCCTGTTGCGCGCCCGCCATTCTCGGCGGTCGCGGCGAGCGAGCCGCCGCTACCGCCGCGATTCGCCTTCGTGCGATCTCCGATCTGGGATCAGGCCGAGCCGGAGACGCGTGAAGCGTTCGCCGAGCTCGCCGACGCCTTGGGCGAAGCGTGCAGCGAAGTCGAGCTCGGGCCGAGCTTCGACGGGGCCGTCGACATGCACCGCATCATCATGGAAGTCGACATGGCGCACAATCTGCGCCGCGACCACGCGCGCGGCGCAGACAGGCTGAGCACGCGGCTGCGCCAGGCGATCGAGCGCGGCCGCGCGCATCTTGCGATGGATTATTGCAACGCTCTGGCCGGGATTGCGCCGCTCAACCAGGCGCTGGACCCGATCTTCGACGAATACGACGCCATCCTGACGCCCGCCGCACCGGGCGCGGCGCCCGGCATCGAGACGACCGGCAACCCGGTTTTCTGCTCGCTCTGGACCTATCTCGGCGTGCCCGCCATCAGCCTGCCGTTGATGCGCTCCGAAACCGGCCTTCCGCTGGGCGTTCAGCTCGTCGGCCGCCGCGGCAACGACGCCCGCCTCTTGCGCACGGCGCACTGGCTGATCAAGACGGTCGGGCGCACGCGTGGCAGCGGTCGGCGCAACGTCCCGAGCGCCGGGTCGAAATCGGCTCCCGGCGCGGAGAAAAGGAAAGTGCGATGACCAATCTGATCACCGGACTCATCGGCCTCGCGCTGGTGTTGACATTTCTCGGAATCCTGGTGGCCTGGATCAAGGCCATCCCGCTCATCATCATCGTTGTCTTCGTGATGATACTGGCCGTGATCGATTTCGTGCGATCCCTGCGGACGAACGGTGCGCCTCGCTGACTGCCGGTTCGCCTGCGCAGCGCGCGTCGAGACCTTGGCTCAGGTCTGCGAGGCTCACCGCGCCCAGCCGCTCGACCAGCAATGCCTCGGCATCGCGGAGGACATCGTCCACCGCTGCGTTGACCAGTTGCTCGATCGCGCAGTCTGGATTGGAATGCTCGTTCCCGATCGCAAACAGCCGGGGACCACCAACCGCACGATAGACATCGAGAAGTGACACGCGCTCCAGGTCGCACGCGATGACCCAGCCGCCGCCATGCCCCTTGTCCGACCGGACATAGCCCGCATCCCGCAGCCCCGCCAAGGTGCGGCGTACGACGACCGGATTGGTCCCCAGCATCGTGCCGATCGCCTCCGAGGTCATGGGGCCGTCATGGCGCGCCATGTGGAGCAGCACATGCAGCATTCGGGAAAGGCGGCTGTCGTTTCGCATCGGCTGATCTTTCGCATGCATCCTACCATTGGCAAGGGGCACGCAATCATGATACATGTAAAGTTACATGACTCGTGAGGGATTAGACGTGCGACAGTTTGAGAACCCGGACCATTGGGACAGCGCAGCGAGCTACTATCAGAAGACCGCCCACCCGTTCACCGCGCTGTTTGCGGAGGCGGCGCTGGCGCGCGTGACCCTGACGCCTCAGAGCCGTGTTCTGGACGTCGCAGCCGGCACAGGCGCGCTCGCGCTGGCGGCCGCGCGCACCGGCGCACGCGTCTTGGCGACCGACTTCTCGCCCGGCATGGTCAGATGCATCGCCGCCGCTGGTCTGCCCAATGTGGAGGCGCGGGTCATGGACGGACAGGCGCTCGATCTGCCCGACGCGCATTTCGATGCCGTCTTCTCGATCTTCGGGGTCATCATGTTCCCCGACTGGCGCAAGGGTTTGGCAGAGATGCGACGGGTGACGCGACCCGGCGGGCATGGTGTGGTCGCGACCTGGCAGAACCGGGGCGCGGCGACCTTCCTTCTGTTGGGCGAAGTCCGGCAAAAACTGTTTCCTGATCGGCCCGGCATGACAATGCCTGAAGCCGTCCAGGCCATGAGCGATCCGGAAGATTTCGCGCGCGCCCTCGTCACTGCTGGTTATCGCAATCCCCGGATCGACGCGGTGACGCATGATTATTTGCTCGATGTGGCGGCGCTCGACGCGCCTGACACGCTCTTCGGCATGTCGCCCGACTGGACCGGCCTGGACGACATCGAAAAGGCCGCGGTGGTTGCCGAGGTGCGGCGCAGGGCGGATGGTCGCCCGGTGCTGCCGATCACCTCGACCGCACTCATTGGCGTCGCTGAACGATGAATGCCAACTGCCCTTGTGCGGCAATTCCACGCCGCGTTGATCGTCGCTATTTCTTCAGGATTCCCGTGTTGGTGTTTCCAAGCTGCTGGACGGCGGCCTTGGCGGCTGGCGTGTTGTAAGACGGCCGAGATCCGCCGGCTTCCTGACCGGACGGGGTCGCGCCGAGTCTCTGGCCCGTCGTTCCCTGGCCTTTTGCATTGAGAGTGTTGGGCCCCGGCGAGCCGCCGGTTCCGCTCAGCGTCGTCCCGTTCGAGAGCGTCGAGCCGGCCGTGCCGGCCGAACCCGTTGCGCCCGCCCCTCCCGCGGATGAAGCACCTCCTGCACCCCCGCCTGAGCTTTGGGCCATGGACAACGAAATGGTGCCTAGAAGGACAGTCGCGGTCAGAACCATACGTCTCATCTTCCACCCTCCATGTGCCAGCGCTTGAAACCGCTAGCTTCTTGGTCACGCTTCCTATCGGCGCCGAGCGATCCATGCTCCGGCCAGGAAAGCGACGAGCAAGGAACGTAACGGCGCCCTCACCGTCACCTCGCGCAACTGCTCAGCCCATCGCTTCGCCGAGTCGGACGACGGCGTGCGGACCTGCGCAGTGAAAGCGCCTCCTTGCACTCCGGAACCCGGCCGCCGGCTTGAAGTCCGCTCTACGCCGCCCTGATCGTCCGTCAGCCCGGAGGCTTCGGTCATTGCCCCGGCTTCCTTCATATCCATGCGTGTGCTCCATCCGATACGATTGCGGAACAACTCGACCGATCTCGCGCCCGTCCAGCCGAGGTGGCAGCCGCCGTACCGCTCCCTTGAAAAGCCGTTGCTCATCTTTCTGTTCCTCGTCTTCGTGCCGCTTGCCGTATCGCGTCGGCAGCATGCCCGCGCCCAGAGCGGCAAGACCTCGGACAAGAGTTCTCCGCGATCGTCAGACGTAGCGCGTAGGATGGTTGAGCCCTTGCGAAACCCATCATGCTTCGTCGTATATGGAGGGAGCGACGGGTTTCGTTGGCGCTCTACCATCTTCAGAGCTAGGCCTGGTCGAGTCGCGTGAGATTGGCCCAGAACCTGGCGCCCGGCATGGTGTCCGCGCCGCCCTCGAGGCGGATCTGGTTGCCGTAGAGCCGCCCGCCCGCCCCGATCGAGACGACGTCGGCGCCCATCAGCCAAGGAGGCTGTGAGCTGGTTCACATGCTATATTGGTATAGCGGAGTACGGTCGGAAGAAGCCGATAAGAGAAGGGCATCGCATCGAAACGATGGCGCAGCGTCCGGCTGCCGCCTGCCATCTTGGAAGTTGCAATACTTAGCCATAAGCCCCGCCTCCGGACGCATTGCAAAAGCGGGCAGTGAAATGTTGATTGGACGTCATTTCCCTCTGTTCTTCCGCTCACTCGGAGACGGGCTTTTTCGGTCCAACGCTTTTAGAAAAGTCATTTGCCATGTGTATTTTCACAAGCCGAGCCCGGTGCGCGGCAGGTCATAACCATTCAAGCCGACTTTTCCTCTACGTCTTGGCCTACATGCTCTCGGCGGCCTGCGTCATTTCCTTTGCCGGCACCGCGTCCGCCCAATGCGCAGCCCGCGACGTGTTGCAGAACAAGCTGAAGCTCAAGGCACGCTCGGCCCCTTCGTCCGAACAGCCCATCAGGTCGGTGCGCGACGTCGCGACATGGAAGACGATCACAATAGGGACCTTCTCCGACTCTCTGGCGCTGCGCAACGAACTCGCCAGCAAGGGTTGCAATGTCGGCGGTCAGGCCGCTGAAATCCTTGCCAGGCCGACGTTCACCGTCAGCTCTCAGAAGACAAATGTGGAGCTTCTCGATCTATCGCCCGCGCAGCTTGGATTCACGTCGGATACCGTGACGTTGGCCAGCGTTTACGCACGCGCCCAGCGGTTTGGCCTCGAACTCGCTGCGGCCGAAGTCGGCCCGCAACTGCGTCTCCAATATCTCGACCAGCCTATCGGTGAATTTCTCATCATCGGAATGGACCCGATCAAGACATGGAGCGGCGAGCCGATCATTCTGAATGTGGCGAATGGCGGCGCCGGCTTGATCCTCATCGGCCAGGATGGTCGCTCCGAAGCGGAGATACCCGTGGCATCTCGTTTCATTTTCGTTCGACCCCATCGACCGGCAGCCAGCCGCGACGTCGTCGGATCAATAGCAAGAGCACTTCCGCCGCCGTGAGCGGACCGGCGCGCGTTTGCGTCGAATGTCAGCTCATTGGCCCTCCGCCGAACTGCCCATGAACCGCCGCGAAGCCTGCTCTCGGAGAGAAACCGGACCGGACGAGCAGAGCGGCCGGACCTCTTTGGCCTAAAGCCGACATGGCCGGGCCGTCATCTTGAATGCGCGAGCACTTTCAGCCCCTATCGAAGCGCTCGTCTGACCCGCTATGATGTCGGTTCGAGCAGGGGAAATGGGCATGAGGCGGCGGAGATTTTTGGTCCCAGCGAACATGGATTATTTCATTCCATCTCACCCCAAGAGAGTACGTACGCTAGCCAAGCGGCTCGGCGTGATTGCTGCCGTTGTTTGGCTGAATCAACATAATGCCAGCGCTCAGGGGTTGTTGGCTGCTGCTACAGGCGCAAAGGATCTGACGCTTCCCGATTCGCCGTCTGCTAGCCCAGCAGACGGTTCACGTATGATCTTGCTCAAACCGAAGGGAGCGGGACCGTTTCCTGCTATGGTGCTGCACCACCAATGCGCCGGTCTGCGCACCAAAGGCGGGCCGAACAGGTCGATGGGGGCCTGGGCGCGAGCTGCGGTTCAGCAAGGCTTCGTAGTGCTTTTGATAGATTCCCTGGGACCTCGCGATGTCGATATGGTGTGTTTGGAAGCAAAGAAGGGCGTTAATTTTCCGCGCGGCGTACGCGATGCTCTGCAGGCTGCTGATCACCTACGAGCCTTTCCATTCGTCGACAAGCAACGAGTCGCCCATGTAGGGTTCTCCTGGGGTGCAATGGTCGCGCTGCTGGGCAGCAGCAGCAATTGGCGAGCAGCCGCGCCAGGGAGTGAAGCATTTACAGCAGCTGTGGCGGTGTATCCGGGTTGCTTCTCAATCCAACCCAAAGCAGGCCCTCCATATGAAATCGTTCAGACTAAGATTGACCGTCCTACTCTGGTCTTGATGGGCGATAAGGATACCGAAACGCCGCCTGAAGAATGTATTCCCAAACTTCAAGCGGCAAAGAACGCAGGTGCCCCCGTTGAGTGGTACACTTTCCCGAATGCTACGCATTGTTGGGACTGTCAGCACCTGAACGGGTTCTCAAAGATCGATTTTCGTGGCACTAAAGTGATCTACCGATACGACCCAAGCGCAACCCACGAGGCGCAGCGACGAATCTTCGCGTTTCTGGAAAAAACCTGGGGCGCCGGCCGCTGACATCCAGATGCGTGACTTGAATGTCTCCTTCGGAGCAGACGCGACGGAATGATCGGTAACCTACGCCCTTCGCATCAGCTTTAGCGAGGCCGCAAGCCGCAGGCTTCGCTTCCCCGCGAGTGCGATGCCTTCGAGCTCGCCGCTGTCTTCGGTGCAGGTCCCGGAGAAGCCGATGCCGACCTCGAGGCCGCCGAACACCGGGTTCTCGCCTTTCGCCGGCGTGTGCTCCTGGTTCAGCATCTCGCCCTTCCAGCGGCCGTCCGCCGAGGAATAGGCGCCGAGATAGTAGAAGAACGCATCGCCGCCGAGGATGCGCCCGTCGATCAGCAGCATCACGCCGGACAGTCCGGCGTCGACGCCGTCGAGCGCCCTCAGCTGCATCCCATAGAGCCCGTTGGCGATGCCGCCCGGTCCGACCGTCCCGCTCGGCGGCAATCCCTGGTCGTCGAGGCGCGTGAGATTGGCCCAGAACCTGGCGCCCGGCATGGTGTCCGCGCCGCCCTCGAGGCGGATTTGGTTGCCGTAGAGCCGGCCGCGCGCCCCGATCGAGGCGACGTCGGCGCCCATCAGCGGCTTGTAGCTGGGGTCGAGGTTGTGCCGCTCGGTGATGACCTGGGCGATGATCTCGCCGTCACGCTCAACATAGGTGCCGAGATGCGCAAAGCCCGAATTGCCGCCCAGCATCCTGCCGTCATGCAGACACATGATGCTGCAGCCGGACCCATCGTTGATGCCGTATTCAACCTTGTAGAGCCCGTCCAGCAACGTCCTGAACCTGCAAAACCGAAAAACAATCGCGGGCTACCTAGCATCGACGCCACGGCGAAGCCACCGGCTTTTCCGCGCATCACCGCCCCAGGGAGCCGCCCGCCATGATGCCATTATGCCCCTGTTTTGCCCGACGGGTCAAAACTTCACTTCGTAAAACCCGCAGTCAATGATTTCAGAGGCTTGGCTACTGTGCATGGGGTTGTTTTCGACGTTTCGTTTGCCGCCCCCGAAAAAAGCTCTTCAGCCGATCGGCGCCAGGCTCTCGATCTCGCCTACTCCATGAAGTGAACTAGAAGCACAGGGTGGTGACCAGCCTGCCCTGCTTGTCCTTGATCGCATAGGGACAGCGAATGCGCTCCAGCGCCTTCTTGGCATCCTCGTCGCCGAGCGCGGCGGCGCGCTCGTAATAGGCTTTTGCGGCGTCCTTGTCCTTCGCACCGCCGCGCCCCTCCTGCGCAAAGGCGCCCATCCGCTCCAGCGCGCCGGGATGGTTTTGCGCCGCCGCCTTCTCGAACAGAGCGCGCGCCGCGACATCGTCCTTTGCGCCGCCATCGCCTTCAGACAACATCAGGCCAAGCTGGTACTGCGCCTCCGCATTGGTCTCGGCGGCCTTGCCGAGCAGCGCACGGGCCTGGGCGGGATCGGCCGGCGCGGCGCCACCTGCGCCACCGAGCGCTGCGAGATTGCTGACGCCACGGGGGTTGCCGGCCTGCGCCGCCTTCTCGAACAGCTTACGCGCCTGCGCCTCGTCCTTGGCGACGCCCGAGCCGGTGGCGTAGGTCACACCGAGCTCGACCATCGCCGCACTCGATCCCTTGTCGGCAGCCTTGCGCCAGGTGGCGATCGCCTCCGCCGTCTGCCGGTTCGCCGCGTAAGCGCGCCCGAGCTCGAACATCGCCCGGCGCGAGGCGTTTGCCGCCTGCCTGCAGAACTTGATCGCGGTTGCGATGTCGGCGGACGCGATCTCCGCGACGCCCTTCACGTCAGCCGGCTTGTCGGGATCGCTGGGATCGGCGGCGAGACGGTCGCACAGAACGAGGTCGGCCGATTGCGCCTGCGCCGTCAGTGGCGCAGCGAATGCCAAGAGCACGGCAAGGAGGAAAGTCCGCATGATCGTCACGTTGCGTCTGTGGCCCGGCAAATTCAAGGCTCGAGTCGGTTCACGTCTGCCATGGGCGGCTCAGGCGCGATGCATCAGCTTGAGCGCTGCGGTCAGGCGCAAGCTCCGCTTGCCGGCCAGCGCGGTTGCCTCCAGCACCGCCTGTTCCGCGTCATAGCTGCCGGAGAAGCCGATGCCGACCTCATGGCCGCCGAAGATCGGATCGTACTTGGCCGGCGTGTGCTCCTGGTTGAGGATCTGGCCCTTCCACCGGCCCTTCGCGGCGGTGTAGCTGCCGAGATAATAGAAAGCCGCATCGCCGCCGAGGATGCGGCCCTGATTCAGCAGCATCACACCGGTGAGTCCGCCGTCGATGCCGTCGAGCATGCGCAGGTGGATGGAGTAGAGACCGTCGCTGATGCCGGCTTCGCCGACGCCGCCGGCGATCGGCACCTCCTCGTCCGTGATCGGCGTCATCAGCGACTGAAACGGCACGCCTGGCAGCTCCTTGAGCTCGCCCTTGAAGCGATAGAGATTGCCGTCGGCCCAGCCCTTCGCGATCAGGGTTGCATCGTCGGTGCCCGCCATGGCGCGGTAGCTCGGATCGGGATTATGGCGGACGGTCTTGATCACGATGTCGACGCCGCTATCCGTCTTCTCGTAGCTGCCGATATGGGCAAAGGCCGAATTGCCGCCGAGCATCTTGCCATCGCCGGCATGCATCACGCTGCGGCCGACGACGTCGCCGAGCTGAAATCTCACCTTGTAGAAGCCTTCAATCACCAGCCGTGTCCCCGGCCCTGCGCTCATCCAGATGCACTCTATCCCGCTTTCGGCGGCGATGGACAAGTCTCCCGGCGCCGGGGTCGGTAGGCACAGGAACAGCTGTCATCAAAATGCAAAAATCCGCCGGAGCTTGTCGCTCCGGCGGATTGAATACCAACCCGGGCCAGCCCCCCAGCCCGGGCCGGGAGGATCTTAGGCCGCGGCCTTTTTGTCGGTCGGCACGGACGAGATCGTCTTCAGGATCTGCGAAGCGATCTGGTAGGGGTCGCCTTGCGAGTTGGGACGGCGGTCTTCCAGATAGCCCTTGTAGCCGTTGTTGACGAAGGAGTGCGGAACGCGGATCGAAGCGCCGCGATCGGCGACGCCGTAGCTGAACTTGTTCCACGGCGCGGTCTCGTGCTTGCCGGTCAGACGCTTGTCGTTGTCCGGGCCGTAGACGGCGATGTGGTCCATCAGGTTCTTCTCGAAGGCGGCCATCAGCGCCTCGAAATATTCCTTGCCGCCGACTTCGCGCATATAGGCGGTCGAGAAGTTGGCGTGCATGCCCGAGCCGTTCCAGTCGGTGTCGCCGAGCGGCTTGCAGTGGAATTCGATGTCGATGCCGTACTTCTCGGTGAGGCGCAGCATCAGGTAGCGGGCCATCCACATCTGGTCGGCTGCGGTCTTGGAGCCCTTGCCGAAGATCTGGAATTCCCACTGGCCCTTGGCGACTTCCGCGTTGATGCCTTCATGGTTGATGCCGGCAGCGAGGCAGAGGTCGAGATGCTCTTCGACGATCTTGCGGGCGACGTCGCCGACGTTCGAGAAGCCGACGCCGGTGTAGTACGGGCCCTGCGGCGCCGGATAACCGGCGGTCGGGAAGCCGAGCGGACGGCCATCCTTGTAGAAGAAGTATTCCTGCTCGAAGCCGAACCATGCGCCGGGGTCGTCGAGGATGGTGGCGCGCTTGTTGGACGGATGCGGGGTCTTGCCGTCGGGCATCATGACTTCGCACATCACCAGCACGCCGTTGGTGCGCGCACCGTCCGGGAACACCGCGACCGGCTTCAGCACGCAATCCGAGCTGTGGCCTTCGGCCTGCTGGGTGGAGGAGCCATCGAAGCCCCAGAGCGGAAGCTGCTCGAGCGTCGGGAACGACGCGAATTCCTTGATCTGAGTTTTGCCGCGCAAATTCGGAGTCGGCGTATATCCGTCGAGCCAGATGTACTCGAGCTTGTACTTGGTCATTGAGCCTCTCTGTAGATGATGCGAAAGGTTGGGGGCCCGGGAGGGCCCCCGCACGTTTGTACCCGGCCATCATCGGCCGACGCTTCCCAAGCATTTCGCGTGCCAAAAGGCCGCAGTATGGGCGGTTTTCCACCGCTTCCGGCTCCTCCACGCCACGGATGACCCCTCGACGGCACCGTGCGTCATAGCCGCGCACCTTGGCGCAAAGCTGCACTGCAAAAATCCTGCGGAAAACGCCTGATTCAGATGCAGCAGAACCCACCCGGCGCGTTGCCGATGAAACGCGCATCAACGTCCGGTAACTTTCGCAAACTCCCCCACCCCACCCCAGCAACCTTCGGAATGGCCCACGCGTTGGTCAGCAACAGCGTGCCTTGGAGGATGCAGAAGGCTAACTGCCTACAAATTGAGCGGAAACTGATTTCCTTTTCAGCACTTTCCAATCCGGGGTGAGCGGCCGATATGGGGATTCCAGTAACCACAATCGAACGAGTCGGGCGCACCATGGAGGCCAAGGCGCTTCGACCAAGGAGAATCGCAATGATGAACAATGGTCTGAGTCACGGATCTGCAAAGATCTACCAATTCCCCGTCGGCGGCCGCGCGGCCCTCGCCGGACGCCGCTATGGCGAGACCCGTCTTCCCGCCGATCAGGCTTCGCTGCCCGCGAACGTCTCGATCTGCAGCGACAGCTGGTATCACCAGGATGCGGTCGACGAAGCCAAGCCCAAATGGGAACGCTGATGCCAGCTGCTGGTCTGACAGTGCCGGGCTTTCGCAAGCGGCCGGCGGCAGTTTGAAAAAGGGTCGAAACAACGGCGTTTCGGCCCTTTTTAATTCCAGGCGCGCTCGCACCTAGATCCCGGGCCTTTCGACCACCGCGCAAACCGTAACCGGCCGCTTCAGGTGCTTGACCGTGGCAGGCCCGGTCTTGGGAATCCTCAACGTGACTCCCGCCCCCGAATAGCGCGCCCCCGACACCGCCAGCCGCTTGGCGAGCGTGACCGGCTGGCCATCGATCTGGACGAAGGCGCGCTTATCGTAGTCATAAAGGCCCAGGATGAACTGCGTACCATCGGCGCAGCGGTAGGTTTGGAAGGTCTGCGCATCGGCCTGCCGCACACCGAGCATTGCGCCCGCCAGCATGATGACCGTCAAAACAATGGCCTTGTGCCGGCCCATGATCGCCCCCTGTAATAGACCGCAAGGACGCCAAACGTGCATCCCGGTGGCAACATAACCCAAGCTGATCCCATGCAAGACTCCTCGCTGAAGGACTCCCCTGCCCGTCATCTCGCCCTGGAGGGTGCGAGCAATTTCCGCGACCTCGGCGGCTACCCGACCATTGATGGCCGCACCACACGCTGGCGGCACATCTTCCGCTCCAACCATCTCGGCCAGCTCACCGCTGCCGACATCGAGGTCGTCCGCACGCTGGGTGTGCGCAGCGCCTTTGATTTCCGTGGCCTGGAGGAGCGCGCGGCCGGCATCTGCGTCGTGAACGAGATCACGGTGCATTCGCTGCCGATCGAGCCGACCGTCGTGGCCGGGCTGCGAGCCGAGCTCGCTAAGGGCACGCTGACCGCGGCCGTAGCGCTCGAGCTCATGCGCGAATCCTATCGCAATTATGTTCGCCACAACACGCACAGCTTCCGCGCGCTGTTCGGCCATCTGCTGGAAGATCGCGCGCCGCTCGTGATCCATTGCACCGCCGGCAAGGACCGCACCGGCTTCGCCAGCGCGCTGATCCTGCATGCGCTCGGCGTGGCGGACGAGGTCATCGCCGAGGATTATCTCTTGACCAACCGGCACTACAAGCGCGACCCGTCGAACGCCTCCGATCTGCCCGCCGATGTCCTCGATGCGATCGGCAGCGTCGAGGCCTCGTACCTTGCGGCCGCATTCGAAGCAGTCGGCAGCGAATATGGCGATCTCGAAACCTATTTGCGCGACGGGCTCAAGCTCGGCACGGCAGAGCGCGACGCGCTGAAGGCGCGCTATCTGCAAGCATAGGGCGGCTGTGCAGGGAGAACGATCATGCAAGGCAAGATCTTGATCGTGACGGGCGCACGCGGCGCGCTCGGCCAAGTAGTCGCGGAAACGGCGCTGGTACGCGGCGCGCGCGTGGCTGGCATCGATCACGCGTCTTCGCAAACCGCCGCAAGCGCTGACCACATCGACATCGCGGGCGTTGACCTGTCCGACCCAGCGCAGGCGAAAACGGCCGTCGATGCGGCGGCAAAGCATTTCGGCCGGCTCGACGCATTGATCAACATCGCCGGCGGGTTCGCCTTCGAGACCGTGGCCGACGGCGACATCGCGACGTGGCAGCGCATGCATAAGCTGAACGTGCTGACCGCGCTCAACGCCTCGCGCGCGGCGCTGCCGCACCTTGCCAAGTCCACGGCCGGTCGCATCGTCAATATCGGCGCCATGGGCGCGCTTCAGGCCGGCAACGGGATGGGTCCGTATGCGGCGTCGAAAGCCGGCGTGCATCGCCTGACCGAGGCCCTCGCCAGCGAGTGGAAGGGCAAGGTCAACGTCAATGCGGTGCTGCCCTCGATCATCGACACCAAGGCCAACCGCGCCGACATGCCGAAAGCCGACTTCTCCAAATGGGTGACGCCTCAGGAGCTCGCCGAAGTCATCCTGTTCCTCGCCAGCGATGCCGCGAGCGGCGTCACGGGCGCCCTGATCCCCGTGGGTGGACGGATGTAATCGCGTTCCGATTGGAACGTTAGAGACATCGACTCGGATTCAATCAGGGTCGAGAAGGCTCTAGACTGCCCACAACTGATTCTCCGATCGGACGTCCCCCTTGGAAACCGCGCTTTACCTGCCCGTCAAACGCTTCCTCGAAGAGCTCGGCTTCACGGTCAAGGGCGAGATCGGCGGCTGCGATCTGGTCGGCCTCAGCGCCGGCGATCCGCCGGTGGTGGTGATCGGCGAGCTCAAGCTTGCCTTTAATCTCGAGCTGATCCTGCAAGCGGTCGATCGTGCGCCGGCCGGCGACGAGGTCTGGATCGCGGCGAAGATGTCCGCGCGCGGCAAGGGACGCGAGAGCGACGCACGCTATCGCAATCTCTGCCGCCGCCTCGGCTTCGGCATGCTCGGCGTGACCGATCGCGGCCAGGTCGAAGTGCTGGTGAAGCCGCCGACCGCGGCGCCTCGCCGCGAGCCGAAGGTGCGCTCGCGTCTCGTCGCCGAACATCAGCGCCGCCAGGGCGATCCCGTGCTCGGCGGCAGCACCCGCGCACCGATCATGACGGCCTATCGCCAGCAGGCGCTGGCCTGCGCGTCGGCCCTTGCCGAGCGGCCGAAGCCGGTGCGCGAGCTGCGCGAACGCTGCCCCGATGCCGGCAAGATCTTGCTTAACAATGTGTATGGCTGGTTCGAACGTACTGAGCGGGGGATCTACCGGCTCACCGAAGCCGGACACGCCGCCCTGAAACGTTGGCCTCAGCAACGCGAGGAGGTCGGCGCAGGTGCTGCGTCACCGCTGTGACACCTGACCGGTGCATAGCTGAGATGCCGCACCGATTTCATATTGCAATGCAACATTGGCAGCACTAGGTATCCCGGCATCAAGATGAGGCCGTTATGAGCGCAGACTGGAATACCAAATATGGCACGCGGCGCGTCCGCCACGATCCCCCGACCCTGGACGAGGCGATCTTCGCCGCTGTCGGCATCACCGACGACCAGGCGCAGCAGGCCGAGATCGCCGCAGCCTTGATGGGGATGCCGCTCGATGTCGTCCAGGCCGAGGTGAAGAAGCAGGCCCGCACCAACAGCCGCATCACGGCCACGCGCGTGATCGCCGGCGAACAGGGCGCGCAGCGCTCCGTCGTGGTCGAACGCCGCGTCGTCCGCCGCTTCGGCGCCGGCACGCGCAGCTGAGCATTCCTTTCACCGCACCGAACACGAAAGCGGACCGGCCTTGCCGGTCCGCTTTGTGATTCCTGTCGCAATTTCCGGGTTATGCGGCGCGATTGCCGTACATGCTCGAGATCAGCTTCCAGCACGTGCTGTTGAAGCTGAGCAGCGCGCGCCCGGCCGTGAACGGCGAGGCCGCGAGATCGGCAAGCTCGGCCTCGGGCGTCTTGGCGAGGTCGATCGTTCCGGTCGATTCGCCGTGGCGGAAAGCCAGATGGGCCCCGAACTTCCTGGCGAGCGCGCGCATCGCATGATTGTCCGCGCCCGTCGTGATGCGCAGCTGTTTGTAGCCCTTCCAGCGGGCCTCTGCGATCAGGCGGCGGAACAGCACGGTGCCGACGCCCTGGCGGCGCGCGGAGGCTTCCACGCTGAAGGCGACCTCCGGCAAGGAATCGTCCTCCGGCGGGTGCAGCTCGGCCGCGCCGCGCACCACGCCATCGACGATATAGGCAACGATCACGGTGCCGTCCTCGGCGCAGCGGGCGGCATAGCGCTCGATGAAGCTGTCGTCGAGAAAGCCGTTGAAACGGTCATGCCGGCTGCCGGCATCAAGCCTCAGCAGGTGATCGCGCAGGAGCGGCAATTCTTCCTGCTGGCTCAGGGTCCGTACATAGCCGGGAACGGTACGGACGGTGTCTTCAAGTACCACGTCAGAACTCCTCTTGGTGTCCCTCGAGGAGGCGTTCGAATCCCTAGGTCCCCTATATTGTGCATCGCACCATGATTTTCAAGACGGAGACCTGCCCAAGTTTCGGGCATCGATGCGACTAATTCGTTAACAAAATCAAAATCCTGGAGTTTCACAGCACCAGCTGCGTCTGGGTCACCACCGCAACCAGTTTGCCGTCCTCCGTCTCCAGCCTGGTGGTCCAGACTTGGGTCCGCCGGCCCCTGTGCACCGGGGTGGCGGTGGCGATGATTGTGGCCCCCTCCTTCGCCCCGCCGATGAAGTTGGTCTTGCTCTCCAGCGTGGTCGTCCCCTTGGCATCCTCGGGCAGATTGATCACGGTCGCCGCCGCGCCCACGGAATCCGCCAGCGCCATCACGGCCCCGCCGTGGATGGTGTGGTGAAGCGTGCAGAGATCGGGCCGGACCGTCATCCGCGCCACCACGCGATCCTTCCCGGCCTCGATGAACTCGACGCCCTTGAGTTCGGCGAACGGCATCTTCATCGCTTTGAGTTTCTCGAGCGGCGTCATCAAATCCTCTCCCAAATCATTGTTGTCTCAACGTGAATGGCTTCGCGCGGCAAAGCAATGACGTCCGAGGTAATGCTCGCCGTGACATTGCCCGCCGCATGAGCGCATATGGTCCCGCCATGCGTCACTTCCCGCCCCGCCGTATCGTCTGCCTGACCGAGGAGACGGTCGAGACGCTCTATCTGCTCGGCGAGCAGGGCCGCATCGTCGGTGTCTCCGGCTACGCCGTCCGACCGCCGCAGGTGCGGCGTGAGAAGCCGCGAGTGTCGGCCTTCGTTTCAGCAGATATCCCAAAGGTCCTGGCGCTGGAGCCTGACCTGGTGCTCGCGTTCTCGGACCTACAGGCCGGAATTGTCGCAGACCTCGTGCGCGCCGGCGTCGACGTCCACGTCTTCAACCAGCGCGACGTCGCTGGAATTCTTGCAATGATCAGAACACTGGGCGCACTCGTCGGCGCCGCCGGGCGCGCGGAGGAACTCGCTCAAGGCTTGGAGAAGCGTCTCGCCGCGATCGCGGCAACGCGACGCCCCTCACCGCGCCCAAAAGTCTATTTCGAGGAATGGGACGATCCATTGATCTCGGGCATCGGCTGGGTCTCCGAGTTGATCGAGATTGCCGGTGGTGAGGACGTGTTTCCGGAGTTGCGACATCGGCAGGCGGCGAAGGACCGCATCATCTCGGCGGAGGCGGTGCGCCAGGCTGCGCCGGACGTGATCCTCGCATCCTGGTGCGGCAAGAAGGTCGTCCCTGCGCGCATCCGCGCACGCGACGGCTGGGGCGAGATTCCCGCCGTCCGCGAGGACCGCATCATCGAGATCAAGTCACCGATCATCCTGCAGCCGGGACCGGCGGCACTGACGGATGGACTTGATGCAATCGTTGCGGCGTTATGGGATACGGCCGGCTGCGGATCACAGGGCAACGCGGGGAGGTGAGCATGCATCGACTGGCAATGGTCCTGGCGATCACGTTGGCCCTATGTACGCCTTCGAATGCCGGGGCAGAACATACGCGAAGAGAATGGGTCTCGTATCCGCCGAATGGAATGTTTGACGAGAGCCCGGAACTTGCACCAAACCAATACAGATCGCTTCATGGCAGGCCGATCGACAGCCATCCGTCTTCTCGCAAAGCAATCCTATTGTCCGCTGCCGATAGCCGAGGCAGGAAAATATGGATTGAAGCCGCAACTTGACCAACAGCTGTTCCTTGTCCGAGGCGTCGCCTTCAATATTTCAAACGGAAAGGCCGTCACACGGCCGGCGAATGGCTTCATTTACGTCCAACATGAAAGCCTGGGACCAAAGTCCATTGCGCTGAGATTCTCGCCACTCGTGGTATCCTTGCGCGAAGCACCCGAGAGTGTCTTTGCGAGCGCTATGATCGATCAATAGGCGGCTCACACGCCGAACAGCCCTCACGTCACCGCATTGACGACCTGATACTCCGGCCGGCGCCACACCTCGCCAGTGATCACCTCCTCGATGATCTCGGCCGCCTTCAGTACCTCGGCTTCGCCGATGTACAGCGGCGTGAGGCCGAACCGCATGATGTCGGGCGCGCGGAAATCGCCGACGACGCCGCGGGCGATCAGGGCCTGCATCGCGGCGTAGCCGCCGGCGAAGGCGAAGGAGACTTGCGAGCCGCGCCGCTCATGGTCACGCGGAGTGACGAGCTTGAGTTGCGGACAACGGCGCTCGACTTCATCGATCAGGAGATCGCCGAGCGCCAGCGAGCGCGCACGAACCTCCTTGATGTCGACCTTGTCCCAGATATCGAGCGAGGCCTCCAACGCCGCCATGGCGAGCACCGGCGGCGTGCCGACGCGCATGCGTTCGACGCCGCCTGCCGCCGCATAGGCAAGCTCGAACGCAAACGGCTTTGCGTGGCCCATCCACCCCGACAGCGCGGCGCGGGCGCCGTCGGCATGACGCGGCGCGACATAGACGAAGGCCGGCGCGCCAGGGCCGGCGTTGAGATATTTGTAGGTACATCCCGCCGCGAAATCGGCGCCGCTCCCGGCGAGATCGACCGGCAGCGCGCCGGCGGAATGGGCGAGATCCCAGACCGTGACGATACCGAGCGCATGCGCTTTCGCGGTGAGCCTTGCCATGTCGTGGCGGCGGCCGGTGCGGTAGTCGACCTCGGTGAGGTACAGGACGGCGATCTCATCGGACAATGCATCCTCGATCTCCTGCGGCGCCGCCAGGCGCAATTGGTGGCCGCGTCCGAGCGTCGCGATCAGGCCTTCGGCCATGTAGAGGTCGGTCGGGAAGTTGCCGGTGTCCGACAGGACGATCTTGCGGGACGGAGTCATGTCGAGCGCGGCAGCAAGCGCCTGATAGACCTTCAGGGACAGCGTGTCTCCGACCATCACCGAGCCGGCCTCCGCGCCAATCAGCCGCGCGATGCGATCGCCGACATGGCGCGGCTGGACATACCAGCCCGCGGTGTTCCAGGCGCGGATCAGCTCAACGCCCCATTCCGCGGTGATCACGCGGTTGACACGCTCGGCGACGCCCAGCGGCAGCGCACCCAGCGAATTGCCGTCGAGATAGATCACGCCGTCAGGCAAATGGAACAACGCTCTGGTGTCGTCGTAGACGCGAAGCCTGGTCATGGGCATCCCTACAGAATCGTGCGCACGCGCCAGAGCTCGGGAAACAGCTCGACCTCGAGCATGCGCTTGAGATAACTCACGCCGCCGGTGCCGCCGGTACCACGCTTGAAGCCGATGACGCGCTCGACCGTGGTGACGTGGTTGAAGCGCCAGCGCCGGAAATAGTCCTCGAAATCGACCAGCTTCTCTGCCAGTTCGTAGAGCATCCAATGGGTTTCCGGCGCCTCGTAGACGACACGCCAGGCCTGCAGCACGCCTTCGTTGAAGCTGTGGGTCTCGCGGACGTCGCGCGCAAGCACCGCCGCAGGCATCTCGAGCCCGTTGCGGTCGGCGAGCCGCAGCACCTCGTCATAGAGACTCGGTGTCGCGAGCTCGGCTTCGAGCAGCTTGATCGTCTCCGCATCGTGCGCGTGCGGCTTCAGCATGGCGTGGTTGCGGTTGCCGAGCAGAAATTCGATCAGCCGGTATTGCCGCGACTGGAAGCCCGATGATTGTCCGAGCTGCGAGCGGAAACGGGTATACTCGCTCGGGGTCATGGTGCGCAGCACGTCCCAGGCGCCATTGAGCTGCTCGAAGATGCGGGACATCCGGGCCAGCATCTTCATCGCGGGCTGCACCTCATCCCGTGAGATCGCACGGCGCGCAGCGCTGAGCTCGTGGATGGCGAGCCGCATCCACAGCTCCGTGGTCTGATGCTGGATGATGAACAGCATCTCGTCATGCGCCTCCGACAGCGGATGCTGCGCGCCGAGGATCGCGTCAAGCGCGAGATAGTCACCGTAGGACATGCGCCGGGCGAAATCGGTCTCGGCGCCATCGCTTGTGGGATCGTAATCGCTGGACGTCATGGCTGGCCCTCTCGATCGATCGTCCCCTGGCCTCATCCGTCGAGGCCGATCAGGCGCGCGGTGATCTGTGACGAGGGGTCCTTGAGCCCGTCGATCACCGTGAAATGGTTGAGGCCTGGCTCGACGACGAGGTGCATCGGCACGTCGAAGCCGGTCCAGATATTGGCCATCAGATCGGACTGGCGGATGAATTCGGGCCGCTCGCTGCCGCCGACCCAGGCCGTCACGGGTGAATGCCCGCGTGGCAGATGCAGCGCCGCACTTTCCAGCGTCGCCTCCTCCATCGTCATGCGCAGCGTCTCGTTCATCCCCGTCTTCAGGAGCGGACGTAAATCGTGCAGGCCGCTGATCGAGAGCGTACCGGCGATGCGGTTGTAGACTACGGACTCTAGCCGGCTGTCGTCGCACAGCATGCGCGTGACGAGATGACCGCCGGCGGAATGGCCGGCGAGCCGGATCGGCCCCGAGACGAGCGACGCCGCTTTGGCGATCGCGGCGGTGATTTCCCCAGTGATGTCGGAGATGCGGGCTGCCGGTGCCAGCGTGTAGCTCGGCAGCGCCACCGTCCAGCCATGATGCCGCGCACCTTCCGCGAGGTCGGTCCAGGTCGACTTGTCGAAACGCATCCAGTAGCCGCCATGCACGAAGACGACGAGACCCTTGCTGTCGCCGTCAGGCAGGATCAGATCGAGCTTTTGGCGCTCGCCGCCGCCGTAGGCGATGTCGGTGCGAAGTTGCTTCAGCCCGGCGCGGTAGGCCGCCGCCCGCTCCGCCCACAGCGCCGGCAGCTTGTCCGAACCCGGGATATGGGCCGAATTGGCGTAGGCGTCATCCCAATCGCGCATCGTTGCTCCCCGAGGACCCGTCCGACGAACCGGACGCCAGTCTGCCACCGGTCAGGACGGCATCCTAGTCTTTCTTTTAAGCTTAAAGGATCGAGGGAGCCGGTGGATTGGGCAGCGACCGCTGTGAGTTAAGGTGTCGTAGGATGGGCAAAGCGGGGCTTGCCCACCAGTTCATTCGGGCGAGGAACAAGTGGGCGCCCCTGCCCACCTACAGGACTATCATCCGTCATTGCGAGCGCAGCGAAGCAATTCAGTCTGTCTTCGCGGCAGCAGCCTGGATTGCTTCGTCGCAAGGGCTCCTCGCAATGACGGCGGAGAGGCCTACGCCTTCTCCAGCCCGCACCATTCCGCGATGAACAGCGCCATCGCCTTGGTCGCCTTCTTCAATGACTCGAGATCAACGAACTCGTTGAAGCCGTGCATCTCGCCTCCGCTGGCACCAAAACAGAGACTCGGGATGCCGTGGTTGAGGCCGTAGAAGCGCGTATCGGTCAGTGCCGTGAAGACGAGATCCTCTGGCGTGCCGCCATAAACCCTGTTGAAGGCCTTGCCGAACGCAGCCTCAGGCTCCGCGGCATTGGTCAGCTCATAGCCTTCCGACAGGAAGCCGGACCATTCGACCTCAGGCGGATTGTTGGCGAGGAAGCGGTGGTTGCGCGAAGCGGCGGCGACGCAAGCCATGATCTCCTTCTGGTGATCGGCGATCGACCAGCCCGGCAACACCGCAATCCGGCAGTCGACGTCGCACCAGGCGGGCACGCTCGAGGCCCAGTCGCCGCCCTTGATGACGCCGGCGTTGAAGTTGACGGGATGGTCGAGCGTCTTGAAGTGACGGTCGGCCTTGGCCCGCTCGTTCCATTCGATCTCGAGCTTTTGCAGCGCCTGGATCAGGTGATATGCCGCCATGATCGCGTTCGCGCCGGAGCCTGCGAAGGCAACGTGGGTCGGGTGCCCCTTCACGCGGAGGCGGAACCAGATCACGCCGACCTGGGAGCGCACCATCTTGCCCCCGGTCGGCTCCGGAATGAAGCAGGCGTCCGCGCGATAGCCGCGTTGCAGCGTCGAGAGTGCGCCGACACCGGTGCTCTCCTCCTCGATCACCGATTGGAAATGGATCCGCGCCGTCGGCCTGAAGCCCGCAGCCTTGATCGCGTCCAGCGCATAGAGCGCACCGATCGTTCCGGACTTCATGTCGCAGGCACCGCGGCCGAACATCTTGCCGTCCTTGATGACCGCCGCGTATGGCGGCGTATCCCACAATTCCAGCGGACCGGCCGGCACGACGTCGCAGTGTCCCTGCAGGATCAGCGACTTGCCGCCATTGGTTTGCGGACGGTAAGTTCCCACCACCGATCGCGCCTTCGAAAAGTCGTGCTCGATCGGACCGAAGCCGCGCAGATCCTTCAAATCCTCGACGTCGATGTGCCAGTCGTCGACCTCGTAGCCGCGTTCGCGCAGGAGATCGCCGATCATGTCCTGGCACGGTCCCTCCGCCCCGCGGGTGGAAGGGATCGCGACGAAATCGCGGGTGGTTGCCAGCTGAGCCTCGAAGCCGCTGTCGACGGCGTCAAGAATCCTCTGCTGCGTTTCGGCGTTCATTCGGGCGACTCCAGACATTCCAATGGTCCCATGGAGCGCGCAAACTAGCCGATTTCAGCCGTTCGGGTACTCCAGAAAATATGCATCCCGCAATGCATCTTCGAGCAACCGGCCTTCGGAATAGCCGTTCAGCGTCGCAGGCCGGCTCACACCCTCGAGCAGGCGTGGGCACGGTTCGGGGGCGCCGAGCACGGTGCGGACCGGAATGCGCTCCGCATAGATCGGCAGCGCATAGTCCTCGTCGTCGTCGGCGACACCCTTGGTGCGGATCTTGGCCGAGGCTTCCTCGATTTCCATTGCGATGAAGGACGTCGCCTTGATTTCCTGCGTGGTGCTCTGTCGCAGGCCGGCGGTACGATCCGGGAAGAAGCGATCGACCATCGCGATCACTGCCCGCTCCTTCTCATCGGGGTCGGTGACGAGATAGGCCGTGCCGAACGCCATCACGGCGCGGTAGTCGGCGGAATGGTTGAAGCCGCAGCGCGCCAGCACGAGGCTGTCGAGATGGGCGACGGTCAGGCAGACGCGCTCGCCCTTGCTCTGGTTGCGTAGCATGCGGCTGGCGCTCGATCCGTGCCAGTACAGCCTGGTGCCCTCGCGCCAGAAGGAGGTCGGCGTGCAATAGGGCTGGCCGGCGATCGCGTAGGAGACGTGGCACAGCATCGAGGAATCCAGGATGCGATGAACCGTGTCGTGATCATAGAAGCCGCGGTCGTGCTTGCGCTTCACCTGGTTGCGTGCCGTTGTCGGATAGGAATTCGAGGTCTCGGTCTGGCTCACGGCCGCTCCTGCTCGGATGGAAGAAATCCGGTAGCAGTTGTAGCGGCGCATTTGGTCTGCGATAGTTCCAATTCCATGCAAAAAATTCCGACCAATTCGTCGTCCCGCGCCAAGCCTGAGCTTCCGCTCGACCTTACCGGCCCTCACGTCACGGCCGGCGCTTCCGCCGCGCACCGACTCTATCAGGCGCTGTGCGAGATGATCGTCTCCGGCCTGATCAGGCCGGGTGAGCCGCTGCCGCCGTCGCGGACGCTCGCCGGGCAGACCGGCTTCCGCCGCAACGCCGTCGTCACCGCCTATGAGCGCCTGATCGCCGACGGCTTTGCCGACGCAACGGTCGGCTCCGGAACGTTCGTCGCGGCGCGTATCCCCAAGCGCGCCGCCGAGCCGAATAAGCCGAAGGTCGTTCTCGAAGCTCCAAAGCAGGGCGCGTTTGCGCTTGGCCGCACCCATATCGACGAACGCGCCGTGCAGCGCTTTCGCGCTTTCGTCGGCCGCCGCATGCGCGCATTCGGGTCCGAGCACCTGCATTATGGCGACCCTCGCGGCAGCCGCGAGTTGCGCGTGGCGATCGCCGACCATCTGTTGTCGGCGCGGGGGCTGCGTTGCGATCCCGACCAGATCATGCTGACCTCGGGCACGCTGCACGCGCTGCGCATCGTGCTCAGCGCGATCCTGAAATCCAGCGACCAGGTCTGGTGCGAGGACCCGGGCTATCCCGCCGCGCGAAAAACCATCGCCCTTTGTGGTTATCGCACCGTGGCGGTCCCGGTGGACGAACACGGGATGCGCGTCGCCAAAGGCCGCATCGCAGCGCGGTCCGCGCGCGCGGCCTACGTCACACCGTCGCACCAGTTTCCGCTTGGCGTGCAGATGTCGATGCCGCGGCGGCTCGAGCTTCTGGACTGGGCGAAACAGGCCGGCGCATTCGTGCTCGAGGACGATTACGACAGCGAATTCCGCTATGACGGCGCGCCGCTGATGTCGCTCGCCGGCATCGATCGGCTCCAGCGCGTGATCTATCTCGGCACCTTTGCCAAGACGCTGTTTCCGGGCCTGCGCATCGGCTATTGCGCCCTGCCCGAATGCCTGATCGCGGACGTGACCGCGGCGCGCGCGGCGCTAGACCGCTTTCCCGGTACCCTGATGGAGGGCGCGGTGGCGGACATGCTCAATTCCGGCGCCTTTGCCGCGAACCTGAAGCGCGTGCGGAAACTCTATCGTGAGGCCCGCGACGTGCTGGCCGAGACGCTGGAAGTCGCATCCGATGGCGCGCTTGCGGTGCCGGTGCCCTCACAAGGCCTGCATCTTGTCGCTCGCTTCGATCCTGCCGTAGACCCGGCGGTCGCGGCGCAGGCCAAGCAAGCGGCCGGCGCGGAAGGCTGGCTGTTGGCCGACACTTATTCGCGCGGGCGTCCGCTGCCCGGTTTCGTGCTGTGATTTTCCGGGCACCCCGTGCCGCAGCTCGTGGCCTCCGCCGAAAGTCTCGCGAGGGAATCGCGCGCAGCGTTGGCCGCCGGGCGAAAATCGGCCCGCCGGGCCTGACGAACCTTCCCTATCAGAATCGCCCGACGCTCCCTAGATTGCGGCATCGATCCCGGGAACTCACATCATGCTGCTGCGCCGTGCGTCCTGCCTCTCGCTGCTGATCTCCATCGCGCTTGTCTCGACGGCACGCGCCGCCACAGTCGGACGCGAGCAGGACATCGGCGATCTCAAGCTCGGCCAGCGCGTGCTCGTGGATGATGGAACCTGCCCCGCCGGTCAGCTCAGGGAAGTGCGCGGCGCGAAGATGACCGACAAGGGAGTCTCGCGCACGAGCTCATGCGTGCCGCGGCACGGACCGAAAACGAAGTAAGGATCCGGGAAACTATTTCGCCGGATCGAACATGCACTGCAGGGTCGGCTTGGCGATCTTGGTGAAAGTCGGGCCAATCTCGCTGTGCTTGGAGGCCGGCACCCAATCGGTCTCGATGGTGGGCACGCCGGTCTCGCTGATGCCGCGCAGCAGCGCTTCGCGCAAATCGCGATCCTCGACGGCCGCGGCGGCGTGATCGTGCAGGCAGCCGCAGACCTCCTCCGGATGCTCCCAGCGGCCGAGCATGCGCGGCGCACACTGGCGCACGAACTCGCCACGCGGATCGGGTAGCCTGGAGGGTGAGCGGACCTGCGCCTGAACGGAGCTGATCGTCAGAAGGGACACGAACGCTGCGGCGCAGAGACGAAGCAACATGATGGGTTTTGCCGGCTGTTTTGTTGTGTGCGTCAGAAACGCGCGGCAATCATGATTGGCTGAGCGGCCGGAACCGCCACGGGCGAGCCGCTGTACTGGAAGGTGCCGACACCGGGGAGATTGCCGTCGGGCGCACCCGCCAACGAGGAGCCCGCGAGCACGAAACCGAAAGCAATGATGAAGCTGAGCGCGCGCATGATCTGTGTCCCAATTCAGTGGCCGGCGGTGCGCCGTCGTCGTTATGAGCCTGATAACCATGGGCGGTTTCGCGCGTGATGCGCGAAAGCCTGAAAATGGTTTCGTCTTCGTGAGAATTGTTTCGTCGCGGCCGCGGCGACGAAACAATTCTCGGAAAATGCCAATTATTTCAGACAGGTCGCGCGGCAGGCCAAAGTCGCCTGCCAGGTTCCGGCGCCGGCACGGACATGCACCCGCCCAGGCGTCGTCACGCGGCCGCCGCGCGCGCTTCACATGCATTTTACGTTTTTCTGCTGAAAGGGCGGCAAAAGAAGGCTGGATCCGGTCGAACCGGAATTGGTTCAACAACGACCCAAGCCATCGAAACCGAGACGCCCGGATCACCGGGCGCATTCACGTGAGGGATGGCCATGATGGCGGGAAATCGCGCAACGCCGCGCGAAGAAAATCCACCGACGGAGCGCGCAGATCAACCGATCATTCGCGGCAGCACCGGCGCAATGGCGCTGCAATCGAGCCGCGGCCTCGAGGCGGCGCCGCAAACGTTCGTGCGACTGACCGGGTCGCGCCTTGCGACGCCGCGCGATCGCCACCGGTTGAACGCGGGCCCGTCGCAGGAGTGAACGCGGAGCGCCTCATTGCGTGAAGAACTCGCCGCACTTCTGGACGTTTGCATCCGCCGGCCCCCACGGCATGATCGGCACCGTCGAGGTCGAATTCTTGGGCGAGCCCTCGATCAGCCTATCTGAATAAACCATGTAGACCAGCACGTTGCGCTTGGCGTCGCAGCCGCGCACGATCTGCATCTTCTTGAAGAACAGCGACCGGCGCTGGCGGAACATGTCGTCGCCCTGCTCCATCTTGTGCTTGAATTTGACCGGACCGACCTGACGGCACGCCAGCGAGATGTCCGAGACCTCCTCGGCAAGGCCGAGCCAGCCCTTGAAGCCGCCCTTCTCCGGCACCGTGAAATGACAGGCCACGCCCTCGACCTCGGGGTCGTCGAGACCATAGGTCGCGAGCTTGTCGTTCGGGCTCATCCACTTGAACACCGTGGAGCGGCGGAAGATCAGATCGGGCTCGTCGGCCGCAGCTGCCGGCGCCATCGGCGCGGTCAGAGCCAGGAGGAATAAAGCGAAGCCTTTCAGACGGATGCTGGAAAGACCAGGGAAACGAGATGACATGAAGCTCTCCGGTAACAAGTCCCCGCAATGTAGGAACGCAAGCGACGCTCAGGAAGGCGGCGGACGAGCGGACGCGGCCGCCGTTTACCGCTCCGTGAGGCTTTTTTGCTACGCCTTGGACAAAAGTAGCCGATGGCAGAACCGCGCTGCTGGTGAACGCGTATCCCCTTTGCGAGACTAACGTTTGATTTGGATTATGGATTCGAGGATGAACAGCGTGAACGGGTGGGGTTCGTCTGCCAAGCCGGCACGGCTGTGGCAGGTCGCCATATTGACGGCGGCGGGTGCGATCGGCGCGACCAGCGAGGCAAACGCAGCATTTTATTACTGGACGGACTATTCCGACGGGTCCTACTACGCGCGGCCGAATCGGCTTCCCGAAATACCGCGCCAGAAGCCGCAAAAGCGTGGCGCCGCAAGCAAGAAGGACGTCGTCGTCGTCGAGAAGGAAGCCGGCACCAAGCCGCAAGGTCCGCTCGTCATCGTCGTCTCGATCGAGCGGCAGAAGGTAACGGTCTACGACAAGACCGGCGTGTTCGCGGAATCACCGGTGTCGACGGGCATGAAGGGCCACTCGACGCCGACGGGCGTGTTCAGCATCATCCAGAAGCACAAATTCCACCGTTCCAACATCTATAGCGGCGCGCCGATGCCGTACATGCAGCGGATCACCTGGTCCGGCGTCGCGATGCATGCCGGCGCGCTGCCGGGCTATCCGGCCTCGCACGGCTGCATCCGCTTGCCCATGGCGTTCGCGATGAAGATGTGGAACTGGACCAGGATGGGCGCGCGCGTGATCGTGACGCCCGGCCAGGTGTCGCCGCAAAGTTTCTCCCATCCCGCGCTCGCCTCCATGCGCGTGGCGCCGCAGTCCACGGCGAACCTCGCGCCGCAGACCAATGTCGCCGACAAGACCGACAAGGGCGCGGCAGAAGCCAAGACGGCCGAGACTAAGACGGCCGAGACCAAGACGGCCAGCGCCGACAGCGTGATCGAGCTGCGCACCTCGGTCGGCCACGCCGTGTTGTCCGACGTGACCACCGGCAATGCGGCTGTGCGCGACGAAGCGGCCGCGACGGGCGAGGTCAAGACGGCCGAAGCGGCCAAGCCTGCGTCCGAAGACGCCGCCAAGCCGGCGAACGAGAATAAGCCCGCCGACAAGGTCGAGCCGGTCAAAACGGAAGCCGCAAAGGCACCCGATGCGCCGGCGCTCGCCACCGCGCCCGATGCAAAGAAGGACGAGGGCCGCGTCACCGATCCTGCGCCGGTGGCAAAACCTGATGTGCCCAAGCGGACCGGCCAGATTGCCGTCTTCATCAGCCGCAAGGATTCCAAGCTCTATGTGCGGCAGAATTTCGCGCCGCTGTTCGAGGTGCCTGTCACGATCGCCGCAAGCGACCGGCCGCTCGGCACGCATGTCTTCACCGCCGAGCTCGACAAGGCCGATGGCAACACGCTGCACTGGTCGGTGGTGTCGCTGCCAATGACCGCCCGCTCCGCGGCGCGCGAGGACGACGGCCGCGTGGCGCGTCGCCAGCGCGGCGCAGCCGTGATCCCCGTCGCCGCAAAACCGGTGGTGACGCCGGACGGCCCGGCTGCAGCCCTCGACCGCATCTCGGTCCCCACTGAGACCATGGCGAAGATCAACGAGATGCTGACGTCAGGCGGCTCCATCGTCGTCTCCGACCAGGGTATCAACCAGGGCGAGACCGGCGAAGGCACCGACTTCATCGTCCGCCTTTACTAGCTCCCACGCAGCGCTCGATAACGCGGTGTTGACGCGCAAGGTCGCAGTGGCGGAGTAATCTGCCCCCGGAACGTCTCGGGGGACGCCGTCATGATGAATCGCAGAACCGTGCTGAGCGTCATTCTTGCGGGCGCGTTCGCGCCTGTCACGCGCGCCCTCGCTGATGGCGCGATGAGCCGGATCTCGGCCTACGCCTTTTCCTTCCCCGCATTGTCAGGCGACGACATCCGCCTCGCCGCGTTCACCGGCAAACCGCTGCTGGTGGTGAACACGGCCTCGCTCTGTGGCTACACGCCCCAATATGCCGGCCTGCAGGAGGTCTGGAACGAGTTTCGCGGGCGTGGGCTCACCGTGATCGGCGTGCCCTCCAACGATTTCGGCGGCCAGGAGCCTGGCGGCCGCAGCGAGATCACGCAGACCGCACACCACCAGTATGGAGTGACCTTCCCGATCACAGCCAAGGCGGCGGTGGTCGGCGCGCGGGCGCATCCCTTCTACAAATGGGCGGCCGACGCCCGACCGAAGGAAGTTCCGCGCTGGAACTTCCACAAATACCTGATCGGCCGAGACGGCTATATCGCCGAGGTATTTCCATCCGCCGTCGAGCCGGCCGACACGCGGATCAAGACCGGCATTGCCAGGGCCCTGGCCGACACTTGATTCACGTGCTCGCCATCCGGCTGGGCACAATTGCGACCTACGGTCAAACAGCCGTTGCAATGGCGATGGCCCACCATCTAGGCTAGGATGGTTTGGGGCAGGACGGTTTTGCCGCAGGCGAAAAGCCGCGGCGGAACAACGGGATCAATCTCGAGGGACATCACTATGCGTGTGGCGGCAGGACTGATTTTAGCAGGTGCGATGTCGGTGGCGCTGACCGCTGCTGGATGGTCGCAGACGCCGGCCGCGAAGCCCGCAGCCGCACCGCAAGCCGCGCCGGCGACAACACCAGCGGCTGCAACGTCCCCTGCTCCAGCGCCCGCAGCCGCGGCTGCGGCGCCGACGGGCTTCGTCAATCCGCCCCCGCCGAAACAGCCGCCGCAGCCGGCCCGCGCGGCCTGCAACACGCCGGGCGCACTCGGCGTCGCCCGCACCGTCGAGATCGACACCACGGGCGGTCCCGGCTTCGGCTTCGAGCATTTCAAGGAGCTCGACTTCCTGCGTGACAAGGAGGTCGTGCTGACCTTCGACGACGGCCCCTGGCCGCGCAACACGCCCGCGGTGCTGAAGGCGCTCGCGGACGAATGCACCACCGGAATCTTCTTCATCATCGGCAAGCACGCGACCTACGAGCCGGAGATCCTCAAGCAGGTCTACGCAGCCGGCCACACCGTCGGCACCCACACCTGGTCGCACGCCAACCTCAACAACAAGAAGCTCAACGAAGCGCAGCGCAAGGACGAGATCGAGAAAGGCTTTGCGGCGGTGAAGTGGGCGCTCGGCGGCGTCTCGCCCGCCCCGTTCTTCCGCTTCCCGGCGCTGCAGCATCCGCCGGAGATGGTCACCTATCTCGGCAACCGCAATGTCGCGAGCTTCTCCTGCGACATCGACTCATTCGACTTCAAGGCCTCCAAGCCCGAGAAGATCGTCGAGACCGTGATGAAGAAGCTCGACACCAAGGGCAAGGGCATCGTCCTGATGCACGACTTCCAGAAGCACACCGCCGAGGCCCTGCCCGAGCTGCTCAAGCGGCTGAAAGCCGGCGGCTACAAGGTGGTGGCGATGCGCGCCAAGTTCCCGGCCTCGACGCTGCCGGAATACGACCAGGAGCTGGTCAAGGACCTCAAGCTGCCGACGGTGAGCCAGCGCCCGGTCAGTTCGGTGGTGACCACCGTCTCCGAATAGCCGTCGCAATTGTCTTTCCGTATCGAAGGCTACGTCATCGTCTCCGCGGACGGCATGCTCGCCGATCCCTCGCATATCATGCCTGAGACGTTGAAATTCGAAGGCGACAAGCTGTTCTTCGAGCAGGCGCTCGACCGCGCCGCGCTGATCGTGCACGGCCGCAACTCGCACGAGCAGCAGCCGAATTCAGCCAAGCGCAAGCGGCTGATCCTGACCCGTAAGATCAGGGACCTCACCGTCGATCCCGAGATGCCGAACGCGACGCTGTGGAATCCGGAGCATGCGAGCTTCGAGGAGGCCTGCGCCTTCGCCGACGTCGCATCCGGCATGGTCGCCGTCATCGGCGGCCCGGTCGTGTTCGACCTGTTCATGGACCGCTACGACACGTTCTGGCTGTCGGAGGCTCCGCACGTGCGGCTGCCCGGCGGCGAGGGCTGCTTCGTCGGCGTGCCCCAGCGGACGCCGCACGAGGTGCTGGCTGCGCATGGGCTGAAGCCGGGCGCGCCTTACCTTCTCGACGCGGCGCATGAGGTGACCGTGACTCCGTGGCGGCGGGGGTAGCCTGCCTGCAGTGGCGGCGGCGCTCACGCCGGCTTCAACTCAAACCTCGAAAACAACCCCATGCACAGTACCGGCAACAACATACCGCTTCGCATCTTGCTGGTCTGGCAGCCGAAAATTGGTCCCGCCGCCGGCCAGCGCAAAGCCGACTAGCATATTTGCCGAGACCCGATAATCGGCCCCGACGGCGGTCGTGGCGCTATAGCCAACGTCCGAGACGCGGCGTCAATACGAGCCGACGGCTGCGACACACCGCATCAATAGACTGAGACAAAACAGCAAAAACTGACCCAGGGCCGGAATGAACGACGAGAGCACGACGACAGGTCCGACGGACGCTTCCGGATTGAATGACGATGACGCCCCGATATCGTCCCTGCTGCCGGCATTCGGCTTCACCGCCGATCAGATGGAGACGGAAGCGAACGTCGCGGCGTGGCGGGAAGCCGTCGCCACACTGTTCGAGGTGGATGAGCCGCCCGCGAGGCCGCATTGCTCGGCCGGCAGCGCGGCAGCGATGGAGCGAGCAGCGCGACGATTTCCCGCTGGATGCGCGAGATCGCGCCGCCGCGAGCGGAGTGACCGCTAGACGTCGCCGTAGGCCGCCTCAGCCGGGCGCGTGGTGCGGCCGTAGCCTATGATCATGCAGAGCGCGCCAATGATCGAGAGGTTCTTGAGCGCATCGACCAGCATCTTGGCGTTGTCGGGTGCCGCCATGTTCCAGAAATCGTAGAACAGGAACGTCGCGACGGCGACGTAGACGATCAGCAGCATCGCGAAGAAGCGCGCGCCGAAATTCAGCGCGATCATCAGCCCTGCGATGATCTCGAGCCCGCCGATCGCGATCGCCAAGAGCTGCGGCGTGGTCATGGCGGTCGCCGTCTCGACCTGCTTGGCGTAAGGCGCGATGATTTCGGGCACCACGACCTTGGTTGCGATGAAGTCGGCGGTGGCCTGGATGGCGAAGAGCTTGGTCGCGCCCGTGTAGATGAACAGCACGGCGAACAGGATTCGCCCGAAAGTCACGAACGCTGGCATGATCGGCCTCTTGGCAAAGCGCGAAGCAAGGAACGCGCGAATGGATTATGGAGAGTCCGTTTGGTCTTTTCAAACGGGGAAATGGCGAACTGAAGTAATTCAGGGCGGCGCTCCCTAGCGGAATCGAACCACCGGGATGAGATGACTACCACTCTCTCGGCGTCATGGCCGGGCTTGACCCGGCCATCCACGACTTGTCCCACCGCACCAAGAACGTGGATGCCCGGGACAAGCCCGGGCATGACGCTTCGTGGGAACGTTGGTGCCTTACGTAAACAACGTCGGCTGCTGCCGCGAGGCGCGTTCCTGCGCTTCCACCACGGCGACTGCGGTCATGTTGAGGATGCCGCGCGCCGTCACCGAGGGGGTCAGGATATGCGCGGGCCGCGCCGGGCCGACCAGGATCGGGCCGACAGGCAGCGCATCGGCCAGCGACTTGATCATCTGATAGGCGACGTTGGCGGTATCCAGGGTCGGCATGATCAGGATGTTGGCCTCGCCCTCCAGCTTGGAATGCGGCAGCACCATCCTTCGCGCAGCTGCGGAGAGTGCGGTGTCGCCCTGCATTTCGCCGTCGGCCTCGATCTCCGGATGCCTATCCTTCAGAAGCTGGGTCGCCAGCCGCATCTTGCGCGAGGAATCGGTGTCGTAACTGCCGAAATCCGAGTGCGAGACGAAGGCGATCTTCGGCTTGATGTTGAAGCGCTGGACGTGGACCGCGGCGAGCGATGCGATTTCGGCAAGCTCCTCCGCGCTCGGATTGGGGCGAACCTGCGTGTCGGCGATGAAGAAGGCGCCCTTGCTGGTGATCAATAGCGCCAGCGCCGCATAGTCGCTAATCCCCGGCGAGAATCCGACGATCTCGCGGACATGGCGCAGATGGCTCATGTAGCGGCCCTCGACGCCGCAGAGCATGGCGTCCGCTTCCCCGCGCGTGACCGCGAGCGCGGCGATCACCGTGTTGTTGGTGCGCACCACCGTGCGAGCCGCATCCGGCGTCACGCCGCGGCGGCCGGCGACCTCGACATAGGACTGCACGTAGGAACGATAGCGCGGATCGTCCTCGGGATTGACGAGGTCGAAATCCTTGCCGGCGCGGATCGAGAGGCCGAAGCGCTTGATGCGCGCCTCCACGACCGACGGACGGCCGACCAGGATCGGCCGTGCCAGCTTTTCCTCCAGCACGACTTGCGTCGCGCGCAGCACGCGCTCGTCCTCGCCTTCGGCATAGATCACGCGCACCGGCTGGGTCTTGGCCTTGGCGAACATCGGCTTCATGACGAGGCCGGAGCGGAAGGCGAAGCGCTCGAGCAGCGCGGTGTATTCGTCGAAATTGGTGATGGGGCGCGTTGCGACGCCCGATTCCATCGCCGCCTTCGCCACAGCCGGCGCGATGCGCAAGATCAACCTGGGATCGAAGGGGCTCGGGATCAGCGAGCCCGGACCGAAGCCCTGCGTCTCGCCGGTGTCGAAACCTTGCGCGACGGCATCCGACGGCGCCTCGCGCGCCAGCTGCGCGATGGCCTCGACGGCTGCGTGCTTCATCTCCTCGTTGATGGCGCTGGCGCCGACGTCGAGCGCACCGCGGAAGATGAAGGGAAAGCACAGGACGTTGTTGACCTGGTTCGGGTAGTCGGAGCGCCCGGTGCAGATCATGGCGTCGGGGCGCACCTTGCGCGCTTCCTCGGGCATGATCTCAGGGGTCGGGTTCGCGAGCGCCATGATCAAGGGCTTGTCGCCCATCGCCTTGGCCATCTCCGGCTTGAGAACGCCCGGCGCCGAGAGGCCGATGAAAATGTCGGCGCCGCCGATGACGTCGGCGAGCGTGCGCTTGTCGGTCTTCTGCGCATAGACCGCCTTCCAGCGGTCCATCGAGGTGTTGCGGCCCTCGTGCACGAGGCCGTCGATGTCGCAGACCCAGATGTTCTTGCGCTGCGCGCCCATCGAGACCAGCAGGTTCAACGTCGCGATCGCCGCCGCCCCTGCCCCCGACGCCACGATCTTGACCTCGGACAGCTTCTTGCCGTTCAGCCTCAGACCATTGGTGATGGCGGCGGCGACGATGATCGCAGTGCCGTGCTGGTCGTCGTGGAAGACCGGAATCTTCATGCGCTCCTTCAAGCGCGCTTCGATCTCGAAGCATTCCGGCCCGCGGATGTCCTCCAGATTGATGCCGCCGAAGGTCGGCTCCAGCGCGGCCACGGTCTCGACCACGCGATCGATGGTGTCGGCGGCGATCTCGATGTCGAACACGTCGATGCCGGCGAATTTCTTGAACAGGACCGCCTTGCCTTCCATCACCGGCTTGGAGGCCAGCGGACCGATATTGCCGAGGCCGAGCACCGCGGTGCCGTTGGAAACCACGGCAACCAGATTGGCGCGCGTGGTGAGCGTGGCCGCCTCGGCCGGGTTCTTTGCGATCTCGGTGCAGGCCGCGGCGACGCCCGGCGAGTAGGCCAGCGCGAGGTCGCGCTGGTTGGCAAGCGGCTTGCTTGCCTGGATCTCGAGCTTTCCAGGGCGCGGCAGACGGTGGTAGGCGAGCGCCGCCTGGTGGAGATCATCAGAATAGGACGACATGCGGTGTCTCGCTTCGCGTTACCGGCCTCAAAAATGCACGATCTGGAGCGACGGCCCAAGCGGACCGTATTTCCGGGTCATGGAAACGGGATGAAGCACGGCCGAAGGCCCGGTGGCAACATCGGATTGCGTCCCCGTTAACAGGGCGCGCCGTCAAATATTTGAAACCATAGCTTTCTCTGGACCGCGCGGCCTTTCGCGAATATGGCAGGTTGCGCGGTGCGAAACGAGCAACTGGAGCTGGGAATGAAGCGAATCCTGATCGGCCTGATCGTGGCTGCCTTGCTCGCTGCGGGGGGATGGCTCGGCTTCAACCTCTATGTCCAGCATCGGGCGACCAGCGAGGTCGAGGCGGCGTTCGAGCGTCTCCGCGCAGGCGGCGGCAAGGCGAGCCATGGCAAGATCACGTTCGAGCTCGCGACCCGGACGCTGACGATCGAGGACATCGCAATCACACCAGCCGGCCAGCCGCAAGCGCAGGTCAAGATCGCCGGCATCAAGGGCATCGGCGTTCGCCTGATCGACGATGCCAGCTTCTCGGCCGGCAGTATCGACATCGGCGGCTTCGAAGTCGCCCTGGACCAGGTCGGCGCCGCGAAGCTGAAGGCATCCTACAAGATCCCGCAGTTCACCCTGCGGGACTATGCCGGCCCCCTTCGCGGCGGCAATCCGCCTGCGGGCGGCACCTTGTTCGACATTTATCGCTATGTGCTCGAACAATACGCAGGCATCACGGCATCATCAGTCGCGGCTCCGACGCTGACGATGACCTTCGACGCGAGCGGCAGCGCCGCTGGAAGCGGCGAAATCACCTATTCCGGGCTGGCCATCCAGAATCTCAAGCGCGGCAAGCTGGAGGCGATGAAGGCCGATCGCGCCGTCTTCACCATCGACGTGCCGCAGCCGGGCAAACCGGACAAGCTGACCGGCGACCTCTCCAACATCATCGTCAACGATTTCGACACGACCGCAATTGCCGCGGCGCTCGCCCCGCTGAAGGCCGGCGACGACAGCTATCACCGCATCTACCGGCAGATCTCGGCGGGCCGCTATGTGCTCAAATCCAGTCAGGGCATGCGGATGGAGATCGACGGGATCAGTTTCGAGGACATCGCGCTGCAGCCCTCCAAATTCCGGCCGGCCGAGATCGTGGCGCTCTTGCCGACCGACCGGTCGGTAGTCGCGACCGCCGCGCAATCGCGCGAGCTGATGGAGAAGCTCGCCGAATACTATGAGGGTCTTCGCATTGGTCGGATCGAGATCGGCAAGGCGTCGATGGGCCTTCCGCAAGGAATGGCCAGCATCAAGGCGGTCAGATACCAGGACGGCGAATTTGCGATCGAAGGCGTCGACGCGCCGTCTGCGAAAGGGCCGTTCAAGATGGAGCGCTTCGCGCTGAAATCGTTCAGCGCGGCAAACCTGATGCGATGGGCCGCCGGCGTGAGCAGGCACGGCCAGCCGCCCCCGCCCGAAGAGATGTTGGGCCTGTTCCGCGTGCTCGAAGGCGCCGAGGTCAAGGGCGTGGTGGCGCCCCACAACACCGCGCGGCAGCCCATCACCGTCGACACGATCAGCCTGCACTGGGGCCAGCTGGTGGGATCGATCCCGAGCAAGGCCAGTCTGGCCGTGAAGATGGTCACGCCGACCGATCCCGCCAATCCGGCGCTGCAGCCACTGATCGTGGCAGGCGTGGACAAGCTCGCGATCGACCTTGATCTCGGCGCGGCCTGGACGGAATCGTCGGGCGCGTTCGCACTCGCTCCCGCCACGCTCGATCTCGGCAATCTCGCCAGGGCGCAGCTGAGCGTGGCGCTTGCCAAGGTGCCGCGCGAGCTCTTCACCACGATGGACCCGTCCGAGGCGATGGGTCAGTTGGCGCAGGTCGAGACCGGCGCAATCGAGCTCTCGTTGCGCGACCGCGGCGTGGTCGATCTGGTCGTGGCCCAATTCGCTCGCATGCAGAATGTCAGCCGCGATGCGGCGCGCAGCGCCATCGTCGCGATGATCCGGGCCCAAGGCGAGAAGGTCGCGGCCTCCAATCTCGATGCCAAGGTCGCGGTCGATGCACTCGCCGGCTTCGTCGCGACCTCGGGGCAAACGCTGAGCATCAGGCTGACACCGCTCGGCACGCTGCCGTTGCTTCAGCTGATGGATGTCCTCGACCAGGAACCGATCATCGCGCTGGCGCAGTTCAGGATCGAGGCTTCGACGGGGCTGTAGGGCCGCAGCGGCGGTGCGCTCCCTCGCCCCGTTCTTACGGGGAGAGGGTTGGGGTGAGGGGTGCTTCCGCAAATCACGGTGAGAGTTGGACTCGCGGAGAGTCCCCCTCACCCGGATCGCATCTTCGATGCGATCCGGCCTCTCCCCGCGTGCGGGGAGAGGCGAAGAGTACCTCACTTCTGCGGCAGGTTCACCCGCACATGCAGCTCGCGGAGCTGCTTCGTGGTGGCTTCCGACGGGGCGCCCATCAGGAGGTCCATGGCCTGCTGGTTCATCGGGAACAGCGAGATCTCGCGCAGATTCGTGGTGCCGCAGAGCAGCATCACGATGCGGTCGACGCCGGCGGCCATGCCGCCATGCGGCGGGGCGCCGTACTGGAAGGCGCGGTACATGCCGCCGAAGCGCTCGACCACTTCCTGCTCGCCGTAACCTGCGATCTCGAACGCCTTCACCATGGCTTCCGGCACGTGGTTGCGGATGCCGCCCGACGCGATCTCGTAGCCGTTGCAGGTGATGTCGTACTGGAACGCCTTGATCGTCAGCGGATCCTGCGACGTCAGCGCATCGAGCCCGCCTTGCGGCATCGAGAACGGGTTGTGCGAGAAGTCGACCTTCTTGTCGTCCTCATTGTACTCATACATCGGGAAGTCGACGATCCAGGCGAGCTCGAACCGCCCCTTGTCGGTGAGGTTCAATTCCTCGCCGACCTTGTTGCGGGCGAGACCCGAGAACTTCCAGAACTTGTCGGGATCACCGGCGACGAAGAAGGCGGCATCGCCTTCCTTGAGACCGAGCTGCGCGCGGATCGCGGCGGTGCGCTCGGGCCCGATGTTGTTGGCGAGGGGACCTGCGCCCTCGCCGCCTTCGCGCCACATGATGTAGCCCAGGCCGGGCTGGCCCTCGCCTTGCGCCCACGAGTTCATGCGGTCGCAGAAGGCGCGGCTGCCGCCGCCCGGTGCAGGAATCGCCCAGACCTGGTTCTTGGGATCCTCGAGCATGCGCGCGAACACCTTGAAGCCGCTCCCGCGGAAGTGCTCGGAGACGTCCTGCATCTCGATGGGATTGCGCAGATCCGGCTTGTCGCTGCCGTATTTGCGCAACGCTTCCGCGAACGGAATCCGGCGCCAGCCTTTCGTCACCGGCTTGCCGTTGGCGAATTCCTCGAACACGCCCGTGATGACGGGCTCCATCGCCGCGAACACGTCCTCCTGAGTCACAAAGCTCATCTCGACGTCGAGCTGGTAGAACTCGCCCGGAAGACGATCGGCGCGCGGATCCTCGTCGCGGAAGCACGGCGCGATCTGGAAGTAGCGGTCGAAGCCCGACATCATCAGGAGCTGCTTGTACTGCTGCGGCGCCTGCGGCAGCGCGTAGAACTTGCCGGGATGGATGCGCGACGGCACGAGGAAGTCGCGCGCGCCTTCCGGCGAGGATGCGGTCAGAATCGGCGTGTTGAACTCGAAGAAGCCCTGCTCCTCCATGCGCCGGCGCATCGACTTGATGATCGCGACGCGGGTCATGATGTTCTGGTGCAGCTTCTCGCGGCGCAGGTCGAGGAAGCGGTACTTCAGGCGGATGTCTTCGGGATAGTCCTGGTCGCCAAACACCGGCAACGGCAGGTCGCCGGCGGGACCCAGCACCTCGATCTCGTTGACATAGACCTCCACCTTGCCGGTCGGCAGATCGTCGTTGTCGGTGCCGTCGGGGCGGCGGCGGACCTTGCCGTCCATCTTGACCACGAATTCCGAGCGCAGCTTTTCGGCCAGCGAGAACGCCGCCGAATCCGGATCGACCACGCACTGGGTCAGGCCGTAATGGTCACGCAAATCGATGAACAGCACGCCGCCATGGTCGCGGACGCGATGGACCCAGCCGGAGAGGCGGATGGTCTCGCCGATGTTGCTCTCGCGGAGCGCGCCGCATGTATGTGACCGGTAGCGATGCATGGTCGTCCCAAAATCGATGTCGAAAGGAGGCGAATCGAACGGCCTGAAACGACCGGTCCGAAGTTGCGGCAGGGTTTACCCCGGGAGGACCAAGGCGGCAACCAAGGGAAATGCCTGTTTTGGACCCGGAAGGCCATTTTTGGCTTATCAGAGGGCAAGGCTTTGCCATCAGGCGTTCCAGCCCTATCTTGAGCCCATGACTGTCCATTTCCCCTTCCAAAACTCCTATTCGGCGCTGCCGGACAGCTTCTTTGCCCGCGTTGCGCCGACCCCGGTCGCGGCGCCCCGGCTGATCAAGCTGAACCGGCCGCTGGCGGTCCAGCTTGGGCTCGATCCCGACATGCTGGAGACCCCCGAAGGCGCCGAGATCCTGGCCGGCAAGACGGTTCCGGCCGGAGCGGACCCCATCGCCATGGCCTATGCCGGCCACCAGTTCGGGCATTTCGTGCCCCAGCTCGGCGACGGCCGCGCCATCCTGCTCGGCGAGGTCATTGACCGGGACGGCGTCCGCCGCGACATCCAGCTCAAGGGCTCGGGCCCCACCCCGTTCTCCCGCCGCGGCGACGGCCGTGCTGCGCTCGGACCGGTGTTGCGCGAATACATCGTCAGCGAAGCCATGTATGCGCTGGGCATTCCCACCACGCGCTCGCTCGCGGCGGTCGTCACCGGCGAGCACGTCATCCGCGAGACTGCGCTGCCCGGTGCGGTGCTGACCCGCGTCGCCTCCAGCCACATCCGCGTCGGCACCTTCCAGTTCTTCGCCGTGCGCCGCGACACCGAGGCGATCCGCGCCCTCGCCGATCACGTCATCTCGCGCCATTATCCGGACCTGCTGCAGGCGCAGCGGCCGTATCACGCTCTGCTCGCCGCCGTCGTCGAGCGCCAGGCCAATCTCATCGCGCGCTGGCTGCTGGTCGGCTTCATCCACGGCGTGATGAACACCGACAACAGTTCGATCTCCGGCGAGACCATCGACTACGGCCCGTGTGCCTTCATGGATTCCTACAATCCCGCGCAGGTGTTCTCCTCGATCGACGAGATGGGCCGCTACGCCTACGCCAACCAGCCGCGCATCGGCTTGTGGAATTTGACGCGGCTTGCCGAATGCCTGCTGCCGCTGCTCTCTGACGAGCAGGAGAAGGCGGTCGCGGAGGCGCAGGACATTCTCGGCGCGTTCTCCGATCAGTTCAGCGCCGCCTATCAGGCCGGATTGCGCAGGAAGGTTGGCCTGTTCACGGAGCGCGACGGCGACGAGGCGCTGATCCAGGACCTGCTGGATGCCATGGCCAAGAACGAGGCCGACTTCACCCTCACCTTCCGCAAGCTCGGCGACGCCGCGGGCGATGACGGCGCCGACGTGCGCGCGCAGTTCATGGAGCCGGCAGCCTTCGACGAATGGACCGGCCGCTGGCGCGCGCGCATCGCGCTGGAGCCGCAGAGTGCCGCCGAGCGGCGGGCCGCCATGCACGCGGTCAATCCCATGTTCATCCCGCGCAACCACCGCGTCGAGGCCGTGATCCAGGCCGCGGTCAACGACGACGATTACGCGCCGTTCGGGGAATTGGTGAAGGTGCTGGCGAAGCCGTTTGAGGACCAGCCGGAATATGCCGCCTACGCCGATCCGCCGCTGCCGGACCAGCGCGTGTTGCAGACGTTCTGCGGGACGTGAGGCGGGCTCGACCGCGCCCTACTATCTCTAATTGATGCACTACATGGATTGCGCCTTGCGCGATCCATCCCTGTCCCGCGAGCGTTGTGGACACGTCCCGCCCACGGGAACCACTGTCATCAAACTGAAACACACCGGCTCTAACCGGCTGACAGCGCCGTCTTGCCGGAGGCGCCGATCCTCCAACCGTCCCGATCTAGGCGCGCCATGCCCTTCAAGTTCATCCACCTCACCGACACGCATCTGGCGAACCCCGGCTTGAAGCTCTACGGGCTCGATCCGCGCGCCCGGCTGGATGCGGCGATCGCCGATATCAACGCGCACCAGTCCGACGCTGCGTTTGCTGTGGTGACCGGCGACCTCACCCATTGGGGCGAGCCTGAATCCTACGCCAACTTCGCCGAGGCGATGGCTGCGCTGACGATTCCCTACATCGCCATGGTCGGCAATCACGACAAGCGCGTCGCCTGCCTCGATGCGCTGAAGGCCGCCCCGCGCGATGCCAACGGCTTCGTGCAGGGCACGCGCACCACCGAGCACGGCCTGTTCGTCTTCCTCGACACGCTGGACGAGACCAGCCATGCCGGCGAGATGTGCGCAAGGCGGCTCGGCTGGCTGGCGAACACGCTCGCAGGCGCGCCCGCCGACCAAGAGTTCGTCGTGTTCATGCACCATCCGCCCTTCCCGGTCGGCGTCCACGCCATGGACGAGATCGCGTTGAAGCAGAGCGCCGAATTCGCGGACGTCATCGCGCCCTATCGCGCGCGCATCCGCCACCTCTTCTTCGGCCATGTGCACCGGCCGATCTTCGGCAGCTACGGCAAGATCCCGTTCTCGACGCTGCGCGGCACCAACCACCAGGTCTGGTTCGAGCTCGACGTTGCGGCCAGCGAGCATCTCGCCAGCCACGAGCCGCCGGCCTATGGCGTCGTGCTGATCGACGATGACAACATCGTCGTGCACAGCCATGACTTCCTCGACCAGAGTCTGCGCTTTCCCTTCGAGCCACCGGCAGGAGTGGACGGCCGCGACTACGCACTCAATTTCCCGGCGCGATGAGATGAGCCTCGCTGAACCCGCGGCTCTCCCGGTCGCGACGTCGGCGGCACCGCGTCTGCACCTTCCGAAGCGCTTCACGAGCCGCTTCAAGGCTTCGCTGCCGGCCTATCTGCTGCTCCTGCCCTCGCTGGTCTTCCTAGCGCTGTTCACCTATGGCGCGATGGGCCGCGTGCTGATCGATGCGCTCTATCAGCGCGCCACACCGAAGGCACCGGTCCGCTTCGTCGGCATTGAGAACATCAGCGCGGTGCTGGCCGACCCCGCCTTCACCGGGGCCGTCGTCAACAATTTGATCTATGCCTTCGGCACGGCGGTGCCGAGCATCGCGCTGGCGCTGTTGTTCGCGCTGGCGCTGTCGCGCACCCATGCCGTGAACAGTGCGCTGCGCGCCGCGCTGTTCCTGCCGGTGCTGATCCCGATGGTCGCGGCCTCGGCGCTGTTCCTGTTCATCTTCCTGCCGAATGTCGGCCTGCTCGACTATTACATCGGCCGCCTGCTGCCGGTGCTGCCGAACTGGCTCGGCGATCCCGACATCGCGCTCTATGCGATCATGGTCATCACCGTCTGGAAGAACGCCGGCTATTACATGCTGTTCTTCCTCGCCGGCCTCCAGGCCGTGCCCGAGGACGTGATGGAGGCGGCCCATCTCGACGGCGCCGGACCGTATCGGCGCCTGCGCCACATCATCCTGCCGGAGCTCAAGCCCACCTTCCTGTTCGTCACCGTCATCGCCACGCTGAACGCGGTGACGCAGGTCGACCACGTCTTCGTCATGACCCAGGGCGGGCCATCCAACGCGACCAACCTCGTGCTGTTCTACATCTACCAGCAGGCGGTCGAGCATTACGACATCGGCAAGGCCTCGGCCGCGACGCTGCTCACGCTGGCCGCGCTGATGGCCCTCACCGCGCTGTCCTTCCGCACCATGGCGAGCCGCGAGGGCGGGCCATGAAGCTGATCGACAGGCTGTGGAAGGACGCCCCGCTCGCCACCCGCAGCGAGATCACGCCCAAGCTCGGCTTCGCGCTGACCGTGCTGCTCGCGATGGTCTGGCTCATCCCCTTCCTGTGGATGGTCGTGGCGACGCTGCGCCCGGCCTCCGACGGCATCAACCTGATGGCCGAACTGGTGCCGAGCCTGAAGCCGACGCTCGACAACGTCAGGGATGCCTGGGAGATCGGCGACTTCCCGCGCTACACGCTCAACACCACGATCATCTGCACCGGCATCCTCCTGGTGCAGTTCGTCACGATCACGCTGGCCGGCTTTGCCTTCGCGCGCCTGGATTTCGCCGGCAAGACGCTGCTCTTCTACCTGTTCCTAATGCAGCTGATGCTGGTGCCGGTGCTGCTGATCGTGCCGAACCTGTCGCTGGTGGTGCAGCTCGGTCTCTACGACACGCTCACCGGAGTGATGATGCCGTTCTTCGCCTCGGCCTTCGGCACCTTCCTGATGCGCCAGGCGTTCGAGGCCATTCCGACCGAGCTGGAAGACGCCGCGCTGATCGACGGCGCGGGCCTCTTTCAGCGCATCCGCCACATCTACGTGCCGCTGTCGATGCCGAGCTTCTCGGCCTTCGCCATCATCTCCGTGACCAGCCACTGGAACGACTTCCTGTGGCCGCTGATGGTGATCAATTCGCCGGACAAGCGCCCGCTCACGATCGGCCTCTCCGTCTTCACCAAGACCGCCGAAGGCACGCAGGCCTGGGGCACGATCGCCGCGGGTACGCTCATGGTGATCGCGCCGCTGCTCGTCGCCTTCCTGATCTTCCAGAAGCGCTTCATCAGCTCTTTCGTCACCTCAGGCATCAAATAGGAGATTTCCGATGCTGTTTTCCCGCAGGCTCATGCTCGGCCTTGCCATGATAGGCACCATGGCAGGCGCCCTCGCCGTCCCGGCCAAGGCCGAAGGTCCGACCGAGGTCGACCTGTTCTTCCCCGTCCCCGTCGACGGCAAGCTTGCCCGCGACATGGGCACCCTGATCAGGGAGTTCAACGAGACTCATCCGGCGATCAAGGCGACTGCCGTCTACACCGGCTCCTATGACGACACGCTGATCAAGACCCGCGCCGCGATCAAGGCCGGCAAGCCGCCGGCCGCCGTGATCATGTCGGCGAACTTCCTACTCGACATGCAGATCGAGAACGAGCTCACCAATCTCGATGCGCTGATCAAGGCCGACGGCACCACCAAGGAGCAGTTCCTCGGCCAGTTCTTCCCGGCGCTGCACGGCAATGCGGTGATCAACCGCTCGGTCTACGGCGTGCCGTTCCACAATTCGACGCCGCTGCTCTACATCAACGCCGACAAGGCCAAGGAAGCCGGCCTCGACCCGAGCAAGCCACCGCAGACCTGGGCCGAGCTCACCGACTGGGCCAAGAAGCTGACCAAGCGCGAGGGCGACAAGGTGACCCAATGGGGCATCGCGATCCCCTGCGCCTACGATTATTGCGGCTGGATGATGGAAACGCTCACGATGAGCAATGGCGGCCGCTACTACAACGAGGACTTCGGCGGCGAGGTCTATTACGACACGCCCTCGATGCTGGGTGCGCTCTCCTGGTGGAACGACCTCATCTACAAGCACAAGGTCCACACGCCCGGCGCCACGCCTGGCCCCGCCGTCAGCACGTCCTTCATCTCCGGCAACGCCGCGATGATGATGCTTTCGACGGGCTCGCTGACCTATGTGCGCGACAATGCCAAGTTCAACTACAAGGTCGCCTTCATCCCGCGCAACGTCCGCAACGCGGTGCCGATCGGTGGCGCCTCGCTGATCATGCCGGCCGGCCTCGAGGCCGACAAGCAGAAGGCCGCCTGGACGCTGATCAAGTGGATGACCTCGCCGGAGAAGAGCGGCTGGTGGAGCCGCGCCACCGGCTATTTCGCGCCGAACATGGCCGCCTACAAGACGCCTGAGATGGTCGAATTCCTGGGCAAGAACCCGGACGCCAAGACCGCCGTCGAGCAGCTCGACGTCGCAAAGCCCTGGTTTGCGACCTACAAGACCGTCCCGGTCCGCAAGAACCTCGAGGACGAGGTGATGTTGGTCCTCAACGGCAAGAAGCAGCCGAAGGAAGCCCTCGCCGCCGCCCAGAAGGCCGCCGACGAGACGCTGAAGCCGTACAATGCGGAGACCTCGCTGAAGCTGCCGTAAAATCGGCTGTCCATCACACGCACATCATTCGGCGCTCCGCCAAGCGGGGCGCCGAAATCGTTTGGGGCGCCCATTAACCCCTCGTCCACCATCCGGCCGCGCCTACCGCCGGTAACCATCGCAATTAACAGACCCTCAACGCACCCCCGACAAATCTATCAATGTTTCTGGAGGTTTCGCCGTGGATCTGTTGGTTATCGAGTTCCTGGGGCTGGCGCTGGTCGCCATGTGCGTCCTCGTGGTGGCGCTGCCCTGCGCGCGAAAATCCTCGCAGCGGGTCCGCTACGAATAGGAATTTGGTCGGAAAGCGACGATTCCGGCCCGATGCAAGGCTCGAATTCGCTTAGAGCCCCTTGACATCACAGCACTTTCGGCAGAACGGCTGATGTACTTGTCATGGGCCGTTCATGGATTTGATTACCACCACCGCTGACCTCGCGGCTGCCTGCAGCCGGCTGGCCAAGCACCCCGTCATAACCGTCGATACCGAGTTCCTCCGTGAGACCACCTATTACCCGCTGCTGTGCGTGGTGCAGATGGCCAGCGCCGAGGAAGCCGTGGTCGTCGACACCCTCGCCGAAGGGATCGACCTCAAGCCGTTCTTCGAGCTGATGGGCAACGAGGGCGTGCTGAAGGTGTTTCACGCCGCCCGCCAGGACATCGAGATCATCTGGCACCAGGCGGGCATCATCCCGCACCCGGTGTTCGACACCCAGGTGGCTGCGATGGTGCTCGGCTACGGCGACAGCATCGCCTATGACGCGCTGGTCGAGAAGGTCACCGGCCACCGCCCGGACAAGACCCACCGCTTCACCGACTGGTCGCGCCGGCCGCTGACCAAGGAGCAGATGCATTACGCGGTCTCCGACGTCACCCATCTGCGCGACGTGTTCGCCGCGCTCGACGCCGACCTGAAGAAGCGCCGCCGCAGCGAATGGGTCTCCATCGAGATGGAGGTGCTGACCTCGCCCCGCACCTACGACTTCCATCCCGAGCGCGCCTGGGAGCGGCTGAAGACGCGGGTCCGCAAGCCCAAGGACCTCGCGGTGCTGATGGAGGTTGCAGCCTGGCGCGAGCAGGAGGCGCAGAGCCGCGACGTGCCGCGCGGCCGGGTGCTGCGCGACGAAGCCGTCACCGACATCGCGACCCACGCGCCGACCACGCTGGAGAAGCTCGCCCATCTGCGCTCGGTGCCGAAGGGGTTCGAGAAATCCAAATGGGGCGCGGACATCATCGCCGCGGTCGAGCGCGGACTGGCGCGGGACTTCTCGAAGCTGCCCAAGCTGGAGAAGCCGCGCAACAATTCCAACGGCGCTGCCATCGTCGAGCTGCTGAAGGTGCTGTTGCGGATGACCGCCGAGCGCCACGCGGTTGCGAGCAAGGTGATCGCGACCGTCGACGACTTAGAGGAGATCGCGGCGGACGACGAGGCCGACGTGCCCGCCCTGCGCGGCTGGCGACGCGAGCTGTTCGGCGACGCCGCCTTGAAGCTCAAGCGCGGCGAGCTGGCGCTGGCGATCGAGAAGGGCCGCGTGATCGGGGTGCAGCGGGCGTAGGCGGCCGTTCCGCTCTTTCCACCGTCATTGCGAGACGCTCTTGCGACGAAGCAATCCAGACTGCTTCCCAGGAGGGATTCTGGATTGCTTCGCGGAGCCTGTCATCGGGCCGTGCTTCGCGCGGACCCGGTGGCTCGCAACGACGACGAGAAAGCAAGGCCCCTACGCCGGCGTCAGCTTCGCCACTTCGCCCTTCATGTCGTTCAGGACGCCGGAGATCGCGTCCACCAGCTCGTCGATCTGGGTCTTGGTCGTGATCAGCGGCGGGCAAATGGCGATGGCATCGAGCATGTTGCGCGAGATCACGCCGCGCTCCTGGAGCATGCGGCTGGCGATGCCGCCGACGGCGCCCGGCGTTGCCGCGGCGGCCTTGCGGCCCTTGTCGAGCACGAGCTCGAGCGCTGCGATCATGCCGACGCCGCGGACCTCGCCGACCAGCGGGTGGCTCGCGAGCTCGCGCAAGCGGCCCTGCATGTAGCCCCCGAGCTCGGCCGCGTGCGCGACGAGGCCGCGCTCCTCGATGATCTTGAGGTTCTCCAGCGCAATCGCCGAGCCGACCGGATGGCCGCCCGCGGTGAAGCCGTGGCCGAGCACGCCGATCTTGTTGCTCTCGTCGGCGATCGGCTCGAACATGCGGTCGTTCAGGATGATCGCCGAGAGCGGGAAATAGCTCGATGTGATCTGCTTGGAGACGACGATCGCATCGGGCTTGATGCCGTAGGTCTCGCAGCCGAACATCTTGCCGGTGCGGCCGAAGCCGCAGATCACCTCATCGGCGACCAGGAGGATGTTGTACGTCTTCAGGACCTTCTGGATCTTGTCCCAGTAGGTCGTTGGCGGCACGACGACACCGCCCGCCCCCATCACCGGCTCGCCGAAGAAGGCCGCGATCGTATCCGGCCCCTCCTTCTGGATCAACGCGTCGAGCTCCTCGGCCCGGCGCGTGGCGAAGGCTTCCTCGCTCTCGCCGGGGGCACCGTCCTTGTAGAAGTGCGGCGAGCCCGTATGCAGGATGTTCGGCAGCGGCAGGTCGAACGAGCGGTGGTTGTTCGGCAGGCCCGTGAGGCTGGCGGATGCGATGGTGACGCCGTGATAGGCGCGCATGCGGCTGATCACCTTCTTGCGCTGGGGCTGGCCGAGCGCGTTGGAGCGGTAGGCGATCAGCTTCAACACGGTGTCGTTCGCTTCCGAGCCGGAATTGGTGAAGAACACCTTGCTCATGGTAACAGGCGCGAGCGCGACCAACTTCTCGGCGAGGTCGATCGAGGGGCCGTGCGATTTGGCCGAGAACGTATGGTAGAACGGCAGCGCCTGCATCTGCTTGTACGCCGCCTCGACCAGCCGCTTCTCGTTGAAGCCGAGCCCGACGCTCCACAGGCCCGCCATCGCTTCGAAATAGCGCTTGCCCGACGCGTCGAAGACGTAAGGCCCCTCGCCGCGCTCGATCACCAGTGGACCGGCCTGCTGATGCGTGCGCGCATTGGTGTAGGGATGGAGCTGATAGGCCACATCCCGGGCCTCTTGCGAATTGGGCAGCATGGACATTTGCGATGGATCCTTGAAAGCGTCACGCCGCCGGCTCAGCCGGCGTCATCACTCGATGGCAAGTACTGGTCTCAGGTATTGGCTCGACTACTTGGCTATTGCGACAACGCAAAACTTGCAACGCCAATTCGTCGGCGGCAAGCGCTCAGCAGCGTTGCACAAAGCCGCACATGACAGCACCGCCGATGGCAGAACCCGGTTGGGCAGCCTCACGCCGCGCCGTCGTCGTCCCCCTCATCGGTGGCGGCAACGGATTCGCTCACCTCCATCAGCGCCATCGAGAGCAAGTAGACCGTCGTGGGCAGCCCAAGCCTGCGCGCCTTCTCGGCGGCATGCGACAGATCGCTCGCCAGCTCCTTGAGCTCGTTTCCCCGCGACAATTCTCAACCCCATCGACCGGTCGCGGCCACCTACACCGCAACGGCGCCGCTGGTTCTGATCAGTTCGGCGCTGGACTGGATTGTAGCAAAATTCGCAATGACATCCACTACCGCGTGCCGGTAGGCCGCGGCATCGTCCGAGCCCGGCTGCCGGCAAGCCACGGCGTCGGTGATCACATGGTAGCGATGACTGCGGTGAAACCCCTCGACGGCAGTGGCCAGGATGGTCTCGTCCAGGGAAAAGCCGATCAGGATGCAGCGTGTGGTGCGGATAGCGGACATGTGGCCGACAAACCGCGACGAGCTGTAGGCGGACGGCAGCGGGTGCTCGAACGTCATCTCGCCCGGTTGTGGCCTGGTCTCCGCGATCCAATCGGTCAGCCTGGATGACGGATTGAACCAGGCCGCCTGCGCGATGCGCTTCAGATGCATCACCGGCCATAGATTGCTGCGCCACAGCGTCAGGAGTTCCAGGCAGCGCGCCGTCGTCGCATCGCCGTCGCGGATAACGTGACGGCGGCCGGGGGTCAGGTACTCGACCTGAAGATCCGCACAGACCAGGATCGGCGGATCATCCTGCATTGAAACCAGCATCGAGTTGCGCGCAGCTGCACCTGTTTCAGCGGTCGGCGATCGCGAGGTCCCGCAGCGGCGAGGTCACCGCGCGCCCGGCCGAGGCATCGAGCACGCCAGGCCGGTCCCAATCGCCCTCGGGACGAATGATCACATAGGGATCGCTGTCCAGCGTGATGGCATCCGGGCCCGGCTCGATCTCCAGCAGCATCTCCGTGTAGGAGAAATCCGAGAAGGTGATCTTGCGGTTGTGACCGAGCGGCTTGGCGCCGAAATGGGCCCAGAAATCGACCAGCCGGTCCTGCGCCTGGCCATAGATCTTGCGAAAGCCCTTGCGCTTCACATAATCGACACTGGCCTGCACCAGCTTGAACGAGACGCGCGAGCGCCGATATTGGTGACGCACCGCAAGCCGCTCCACTTTGGCGAAATCGCCGAAGAAGCGCACTCGCAGGCAGCCCGCAGGCTCGTTGCCGACAAAGCCGATGAAGTGCGCCGCGACCATGTCGTTGCCGTCGAACTCCTCCTCGAACGGACAATCCTGCTCGGCGAGATAGACCGCCGAGCGGATCGCGGTCACCAGCATGAGATCGCCTGGGTCGCGCGCGAGGCGGATGGTGATGGCGCGGGAACAGGGCTTGGCGACTGGAATCCTAGTACCGTGCATCTGCAAAGCTCCTTGATTGGATGATCGCCGCGGGCATGCGCATCGGCCGCCGGTGCCAGGGCCGCTCGTAGCACCAAAGGTCGGGTTGGAAGCTCGGGACGGGCGCAAAGCCTGTCGCTTTCATGATGTCGCGTCCGGCCACCGTTGACGGCTGCGCATAGCAATCCGCGCCGCGAAACCTTATCTGCCGCAGATGAGCCGCAGCCTTGCCGAGACCGGCGATACCGCGGCCGGTCGCTGCGATCGCCCAGATGTAGATGGCTGCAACGTCTTCGTTCGCCGATGCGAGATAACGCGTCTCGGGCGCGGTGAGGCAGATCTCGTCGAGCAGCAGCGCATCGTGTCCGCGGTCATTGAGAAACAGGAAGGCCATGCCGCCGACGAGCTTGCCTTTCCGGCTGAAGGTCAGGATGCTCTGGGGATCGAGAGTGAAGTATCTGGCAAGCTCCGCCGCGCCGATCTCCACGCCCGGCACCAGCCGTTGCGCCATCTCCGAAAGCGCTGCAATTTCGGAAAATTGCGCACAGCGGACGTCGACGTCCGGGCTCAGCGGCAAGGCATCGAAATCGTGTCTTGCGGCAAACGAGCCCCTTTCCATACTCATATCACGCCTCTATCGTTCGAGGCTTTCGTGCCCCGCTATGGCCATGAGCTTAGCGGTTGGGGATTAGGAGTATGCAGCAGTTATTGCACCGGGGTGCTGCTATGATGCAGCACCGTGACGAAGCCCTGGATGCGTCCTGGGACGACTTGAAGCTGTTTTTGGCCTGCGCAAAGTATAAAAGTTTTCGCAATGCCGCCGAAGAGCTCGGCCTCACCTCCACCACGCTGATGCGCCGCATCGACCGGCTCGAGGAGAGCATCGGGTGCAAGCTGTTCCTGCGCGACCAGAGCGGGCTGACGCTCAGCGATGAAGGCGCCGCGATGATCGCCGACGTCACGCATATGGAGCGTCATGCCTTCAACGTCTTCCGCCGCGCCGCGCGGTCCTCGAACGACACCTCGGGCATCGTTCGCGTCGCGGTGACGGAAGGCCCCGGCAATTTCTGGATCCTGCCGCGGCTGATCGACTTCCAGAAGACCTACCGCAAGATCACGGTCGATCTGCGCTGCGCGATGGAGCAGGCCGACGTCGCGCGGCTCGAATCCGATATCGCGATCCAGCTCGAGCCGCCAACCAATCCCGATCTGATCGTCGCCAAGCTCGGCCGCCTCCACATCTATCCCTTCGTCTCCAAGGAGTATGAAAGCCTCTACGGCGTGCCGGCAACGCTCGCCGAATTGAACAACCACCGCATAGTCAAGCAGAGCGCGCCGCAGGTCGACGACGGCGCCTATGCCCGCGTGCTCGGGCTGAAGTCGCTCGAGGGCATCGTCGGGATCAAGACCAATTCGTCGGTGGGCGTATTGTACGCGGTCGAGCGCGGCGCCGGCATCGGCTTCCTGCCGACGGTGTCGATCGCGCTCGGTGCGCCGCTCGTTGCGGTCGATCTCGGCGTCAGCCACCACGCCGATCTCTGGCTCACCTATCACAAGGAGTTCCGCAGCTCCGAGCGGCACAAGATCGTGGTCGACTGGCTGAAGAAGATCTTCGATGCCAGGACCTATCCCTGCTTCCGCGACGAGTTCATCCATCCGAACGCGCTGGTGCCGATGATGACGGCGGCGCGCGAAGGCTTTGGCCTCGCGGGATACGTGGCGACGGCGCCGACCTGAACGCTCACCATTTGTATTCGAAGCCGAGCGTGCCCTGGTGCGAAGTGAGCTCTTTGCGGAACTTGCCGTCGTAATTGACGTAGAGCCGCGCCACATTAGTCAGGCTGAGCGAAGCCGAGGCGCCGGCGTCCGCGCCGTAACGGCTCTCGCCGATGCCGGGAACGATGATGTTCTGGGCGCCCAGGCTGACCTGGATGGTTCCGAGGTCCTGGTGGAAATTGTCGACGAACTTGCCGTAGGCCGAGAGGTCCAGGATCTTCTGCTCGATGATGAAGTAGCGGCCGATCTCGGCCCCGATCATGATGCGCGCCCGCGAGAGCGCCGACGCGCCGACGTTGAGCGGATCGAGCCCGCCGGTCTCCTGGAACGCAGCGCTGGTGGCGCGCACATATTCCAGCGCGCCCTTGGGCACGATGCGCATCTCGTCCTTGGTCCAGTAATAGCTGATTTCGGTCAGCGCGCCGTCCACGGCGGCGCGATAGCCCGCGGTCGCAAGGCCAAAGCCGGTATCGCGGCTGGAATGGACCTTGCCGAAGCCGTGCACCACCGCAAACGCCCAGGTCCACGGGCCCTTGTCGACCGAGCCGCTGAAGCCGAGCTGGGTCAGGTCGAGGGTCGCCGATTGCAGCGCCAGCGGCACGTCGATGTCGGTGTGGCTGTGGTCGACGGAGAATCCGATGTTGACGCCGGGTGCGAGCCGCGCGCCGAAGCCGGCGACGCCGCCGAAGGTCTTGCGCTTGTCGCCGACGAAGTCGCCTTGCGCATCGGTGCGGACCGAGAGGCCGTAGCCCTCGAACCAGGTGCGGTAGCGCGGATCTTCCGCAGCCGCCGAGGCGCCGCCGCCGCCCGGATTGGTGCGGAACGCCCGGTTGACGCCGCCCGAGGCCTGATTTCCGAGCCGCTCCAGGAAGCCCGAGCCGAAACTGAGCATGCTGTTGCCGGCCGACTGAGTTTGATTGGTCGAGGTCGGCGACGGAACCGGGGTCGGTGACGGCGTGGGTGTCGGCGTCGGGGTCGGCGTGGGCGTCGGCGTGCTTTGCGCGAGGACGGGCGTCACAGCCGCCATCGACACGACCAGCGCAAACGCCATAGCAAACGCAGCCACGATCCGGCGGACGCGGTCCAGCCCGATCGTCTGCCGTGTCCCGGAGAGCTGCGCGGCGCGGCGCATGACGATGAATCCCGAAAGCGAAGTGGCGGCGCGCAAAAATGCAACAATGTCTGCGGCGCTTGCGGCGATTTGGGCCGAACTGCCACGAGGGGTCAACCGGTTGGCGCATGACGGCCGAGGCTATTGCACCGATTGTGGTTCTGCTGCCACAGATGGCAAATTGCGCTTGAAGGCACCTGGCTTGCTCTTGAAATCCGCGCGCGGCTTGCTAGCCGGCGAATTTCATGTTGCAATAACGTTCACAATCGGAATTGGCCGCTTGCTGTGCGTTTCGCGACATTGCGCCTCAAGACTCGAACAGACTTCCGGAAGCCCGTTTGTGGCGTGGCACGCGAAAAAGCGGCCGCGTCGTTTTTATATCTAGTGGAGGAGACGAGCGATGCCGCAAAAGGGCACCGTCAAATGGTTCAACCCGACCAAGGGCTATGGGTTCATCAAGCCGAACGGCAGCGACAAGGACGTGTTCGTCCACATCTCCGCCGTCGAGCGTGCCGGACTTTCCACCCTCAACGAGAACCAGGTGGTTGAATTCGACCTCGTGGAGAACCGCGGCAAGTCGTCCGCGGAGAACCTCAAGGTTTCCTGATGTCTCTCGCGGCATGCGAGCGATCATGACGTTGCCCCCGGCTCTGCCGGGGGATTTTGTTTGGAACTGCGGGAAAACAGCGTTTAGCTGGAGCAACGAATATCACCATCAATCGACCAGAGACGACGGCCGACGAACTCCAACGCCCTGGTTCGTCGTGCGACGAGAAGGCAGTCACGGCGTTCGATGTTTTCGGCTCGGACCTTCCCGACGAGGCGTTCGCGGGTGTGTTCGACCACCCCCGGCAAGTCGGCAGACTGGTTGATCGAATGCTCTACGGCTCCTGAGTCCCGAGCTGTCTAACTCACCACCGGCGCTACCAGAAAATTCTCCGACGCCGCACTTCCTGCCGTCTTGCAGACATCGCCCTCGATGCGGACCTTGCCGGTCGCGAGCAGTCGCAGCGCCTCGGGATAGATGCGGTGCTCGACCTCGAGGATGCGCTCCGACAGCGTCTCCGCGGTGTCGTGGTCGCTGACGGGAACCGCGCCCTGCATCACGATCGGGCCGGCATCGGTCTCGGGGATCACGAAATGCACCGTGGCGCCGGAGAGCTTGACGCCGGCGCGCAGCGCCTGGCCATGCGGGTCGAGACCGGGGAAGGACGGCAGCAGCGAAGGATGGATGTTGAGCATCCGTCCGTACCAGGCTTTTGTGAACTCGGCCGTGAATAGGCGCATGAAGCCGCCCAGACAAATCAGCTCGATGCCGTGCTTGTCGAGCGCGGCCTGCAGCACCGTCTCGAAGCCGGCGCGGTCCTTGCCGAACGGCTTGCTTTCGATCACCTCGGTGGTCACGCCGTTCGCCCGGGCGCGTTCGAGGCCGGGCGCATCCGCCTTGTTCGAGATGACGAGCGATATCTCCGCCGGGAAATCCGCGGCAGCGGCGGCCCTGATCAGCGCGGCCATGTTGGAGCCGCGTCCGGAGATCAGGATGGCGACGCGGCGCTTCATCACAGCGCCAGTCATTATACTGCCATGTCGAGATGGCCGTTATAGACGACGCGGTGCTCGCCCTCGGCCGGGATCACGGTGCCCAGTTGCGCCACGGTCTCGCCGGCGTCGGTGAAGACCTCGATCACCTTGTCGACCTTGTCGGGCTCGACGATCGCAATCATGCCGATGCCGCAATTGAAGGTGCGCAGCATCTCAAGCTCGGCGATGCCGGCTTGGGCCGCCAGCCATTTGAACACCGGCAGCACCGGCAGGCGTGCCAGGTCGATGCCGACGCCGAGATGCTTCGGCAGCACGCGCGGGATGTTGTCGGTGAAGCCGCCGCCGGTGATGTGGGCAAGCCCCTTCACCGCGCCGGTCTCGCGGATCGCGCGCAGGCAGGATTTGACGTACAGCCTGGTCGGCGTCAGCAGCGCGCCGCCGAGCGTCATGACCGGCGCAAACGGTGCCTGCGCATCGAAGCTGAGTCCCGCCTGCTCGACGATCTTGCGGACCAGCGAGAAGCCGTTGGAATGCACGCCGGACGAAGCGAGACCGATCACGGCGTCGCCCGCGGCGATGTCCTTGCGCGGCAACAAGGTACCGCGCTCGGCCGCGCCGACGGCAAACCCGCCGAGATCGTAGTCGCCGTCCTTGTAGAGGCCGGGCATCTCGGCGGTCTCCCCGCCGATCAAAGCGCAGCCGGATTCGCGGCATCCCTCCGCAACGCCCGCGACGATGGCGGCCGTGGCCTCGGGGTCGAGCTTGCCGCAGGCGAAATAGTCCAGGAAAAACAGCGGCTCGGCGCCCTGGACCACGAGGTCGTTGACGCTCATGGCGACGAGGTCGATGCCGATGCCGCCATGCAGGCCGGTGTCGATCGCGATCTTGACCTTGGTGCCGACGCCGTCGGTCGCGGCCACGAGGACCGGGTCCTTGAAGCCGGCCGCCTTGAGGTCGAACAGGCCGCCGAAGCCGCCGATCTCGGCATCGGCGCCCGGCCGGGCGGTGGCGCGCACCATCGGCTTGATCAGGTCGACCAGGCGGTTGCCCGCGTCGATATCGACGCCTGAATCGGCGTAAGTGAGGCCGTTTTTGCGGTCGGTCATGCCCGATTTCCAGTGGGTTTGCGGCTGGTTACGTCGAATTCCGGGGACGCGCAATGGCTCGCATGGCGCTCCCCGCTATACTATGTAGACATATCAACCGGTTCAGCCTGCAACGGGCCGGATTTGAGGTCAGAACCGGTGCCGGGAAGCGCTTTCGTGAGTATTCCGAATATCATTACCCTGGGCCGCATCATGCTGGTCCCGATCATCGTCTGGGCCATCGTATCGAGCCAAATGGAGGTCGCGTTCGCCGTCTTCCTGATCGCCGGCATCAGCGATGCCGTGGACGGCTTTTTGGCCAAGCGCTTCAACATGACGAGCGAGCTCGGCGCCCTGCTCGATCCGCTCGCCGACAAGGCGCTGCTGGTCTCGATCTACATGGCGCTCGGCATCTGGGGCGCGATCCCGCGCTGGATCGTGATCCTGGTGGTCTCGCGCGACATCATGATCGTCGCCGCCGTGATCGTGTCCTGGCTGTTCGACCGGCCGGTCGAGATGAAACCGTCGAAAGTGTCCAAGCTCAACACGGTCGCACAAGTGGCGTTCGCAGCTTTGGTGCTGGCGGCGCTTGCCTTCGGCTTCAAGCCCGCGCCTTATGATATCATCCTGATGGGTCTCGTCACGGTCTTCACGCTCTCCTCCGTGTCGCTCTATCTCGTCGAGTGGCTGCGGCACATGAGCACGATCGAGGCCAAATGAAAGTGGAAGCGGCCTCGTAAAGGCCATCTCCGCTCGATCAAGTCGCATTCTCTCGGAACGGGCCGGCGCGCCGGCATGGAGCAAAGCAAGCGTGGCAGGCCGCGTTCATCCCCGACAATTGGCGTTTGCACTTCCGCATGCGGAGAGCCTCAGCCGGGACAACTTCCTCGAAGGCCCCGCCAATGCGGCCGGTCTCGGCCTCATCGACAGCTGGCCGGAATGGCCGAACCGGATCATGTGGCTGGCGGGCCCGGAAGGAAGCGGCAAGAGCCATCTCGCCGCGATCTGGGCCGAGGTATCAGGCGCCCGCTCGACCACGGCCAATGCGCTGACGGCCGCAAGCGTGCCCGGCGCGCTGGCCACCGGCGCGCTGGTGGTCGAGGATCTCAAGGCGGGGGACTTTGACGAGCGCGCCCTGTTTCATCTGATGAACCTCGCCCGCGAGGACGGCGCCTACGTCCTCTTCACCGGCCGCGAGGCACCGGCCGTGCTTCCGATCGAGCTTCGCGACCTGCGCTCGCGCCTGCGGGCCATTCCGGTGGTAACTCTGCTGCCGCCCGACGACCAGCTGTTCCGCGGCCTCATCGTCAAGTTCTGCGCCGACCGCCAGCTCAGTGTAGACGAGAGCGTGGTCGGCTACCTCGCGACTCGCCTGGAGCGGTCCTCGGCCGCCGCCCGGCGGGCCGTCGAGTTGCTCGACAGCGAAGCCCTGCGGCTTGGCCGCCCGGTCACCCGGGCGCTCGCCGCCGAGCTGCTCCGGGACGCCTGACCGGCCGCCTCCCCCAAGGCGGACCGAAGCCCGCTTGACCGACGCGGCGGCGGAACATCAATGTCATCGAAACGTCATCGCGCTAACACATGCTCCCGCCGATTTTGCGCGTAAGTCGCAATTGGGGTGAACTGGATGGATCGACTTCTGATGGACTCTGCGCAAGCTGTTGAAACGAAAGAGAAAGCTCCGGAAACCGAGAGCCTTCCGGCAATCGCGTCGAGCCCCGAGCGGTTCATCAACCGCGAGCTGTCCTGGCTGCATTTCAACCGCCGCGTCCTGGAGGAATCGGTCAATCCGAGCCACCCCGTGCTGGAGCGGGTGCGATTCCTGTCGATTTCGGCGAATAACCTCGACGAGTTCTTCATGGTTCGCGTCGCCGGCATCAAGGCCCAGGTGCGCGAGGGCATCGCCGAGCGCAGCCCCGACGGCCTGACGCCGTCCGAGCAACTCGCGCTGATCAACCGCACCGTCTCCCAGCTCGCCTCCGACCAGCAGGCGATCTGGCGCGACCTGCGCGGCACGCTGGCCGAGGTCGGCATCGTGCTGGTCGACGGCAAGGACGTCACCAAGGCGGAACGAACCTGGATCGAGGACTACTTCCTCCACAACGTGTTCCCGCTCCTGACCCCGCTCGCGATCGATCCGGCCCACCCTTTCCCGTTCATTCCGAGCCTCGGCTTCACCATCGCGCTGCAGCTCACGCGCGCCGCCGACGGCAGGCAGATGAATGCGCTGATCCGCATGCCCGGCAAGATCGACCGCTTCATCCGCCTGCCGGCCGAAGGCACCGTGCGCCTGATCTCGCTGGAGCAGGCCACCGCCCTGTTCATCAACCGCCTATTCCCCGGCTACAATCTGCACGGCCAGGGCGCCTTCCGGATCATCCGCGATTCCGAGCTCGAAATCGAGGAAGAGGCCGAAGACCTCGTCCGCCTGTTCGAGACCGCGCTGAAGCGCCGCCGCCGCGGATCGGTGATCCGGCTCGAGATCGACGCCAAGATGCCGGAGCAGCTGCGCAGCTTCGTGCAGCACGCGCTCTCGGCCGCCGACGACGAGGTGTTCCTGGTCGACGGCGTGCAGGCGATGAACGAGCTCTCGCAGCTCACCCGCCTCGACCGCCCCGACCTCGAATTCACCCCGTACGTGCCGCGCCATCCCGAACGCGTGCGCGAGCATGGCGGCGACATCTTCGCCGCGATCCGGCAGAAAGACCTGATCGTCCACCACCCTTACGAGTCGTTCGACGTCGTCGTGCAATTCCTGCAGCAGGCCACGCGCGACGCCGACGTCGTTGCGATCAAGCAGACGCTGTACCGCACCTCCAACAACTCACCGATCGTGCGTGCGCTCGCCGAAGCGGCCGAAGCCGGCAAATCAGTCACCGCGCTGATCGAGCTGAAGGCGCGGTTCGATGAAGAAGCCAACATCCGCTGGGCGCGCGATCTCGAACGCGCCGGCGTACAGGTCGTCTACGGCTTCCTCGAATTGAAGACGCACGCGAAGCTCTCGATGGTGGTGCGCCGCGAGGGCGGCAGCCTGACGACCTACGTCCATACCGGCACCGGCAATTATCACCCGGTCACCGCGCGCATCTACACCGACCTGTCCTACTTCACCTCGGACCCGACGATCGGCCGCGACGCCGCCCGCGTGTTCAATTTCATCACCGGCTATGCCGCGCCCAGCGATCTGGAAAAGATGGCGGTGTCGCCGCTGACCTTGCGCAAGCGCATCATCGAGCACATCCAGGGCGAGACCGCGCACGCGCGGCATGGCCGTCCCGGCGCGGTCTGGATGAAGATGAATGCGCTGGTCGACCCCGACATCATCGATGCGCTCTACGAAGCCTCCCAGGCCGGCGTCCAGGTCGAGCTCGTGGTGCGCGGCATCTGCTGCCTCAGGCCGGGCATTCCGGGCCTGTCGGAGAACATCCGGGTCAAGTCGATCATCGGCCGCTTCCTGGAACACGGCCGAATCTACTGCTTCGGCATGGGTCAGGGACTGCCGAGCGCGAAAGCGGCTGTGTATATCTCGTCGGCCGACATGATGCCGCGCAACCTCGACCGCCGCGTCGAGGTGCTGTGCCCGCTGCAAAATCCGACGGTGCATCAGCAGGTTCTCGAACAGATCATGGTCGCGAACTTGAAGGACAACGAGCAGAGCTGGCAGTTGTTGCCGGATGGGTCTTCAACGCGTATGAAGACCGCGAAGGGCGAGGAGCCCTTCAACGTCCACAACTACTTCATGACGAATCCGAGTCTGTCTGGCCGTGGAAAGTCGCTCAAGGAATCCTCGCCGCGTCGTCTCACGCGCCGGAACGAACGTCATCAATCCTGATCGGGGATTTGCGACGTGAAGCGGCCGCGCAAGCGCGGCTCGAGTGTCGCGGTTATCGACATAGGCTCCAACTCGGTACGCCTCGTCGTCTACGAGGCGCTGGCGCGCAGCCTCATACCGATCTTCAACGAGAAGACGCTGTGCGGCCTCGGACGCGAGGTGCAGAGCACGGGCCTGCTCGCGCCCGACGCCGTCGACAAGGCGCTGACCTCGCTGAAACGGTTTCGCGCGCTGTGCCGGGTGATGCAGGTCGGACGCGTGTTCGCGATCGCGACCGCGGCGTGCCGCGACGCCTCCAACGGTCCCGATTTCATCGCCAAGGCCGAGCGGATCTGCGCGGTGAAGATCGAAATCCTGTCGGGCCCGCGCGAAGCACGATTGTCGGCGCTCGGCGTGATCTCCGGCATCCACCTTCCCGACGGCATCGTCGGCGATCTCGGCGGAGGCTCGCTCGAGCTGATCGACGTGCGCAAGAACGCGGTGCGCAGCGGCGTGACGCTGCCGCTCGGCGGCCTCGCGCTGCAGGACCTCGCCCACAAATCGCTCAAGCGCGCCGACCGCATCGTGCGCGAGGAGATCGACGCCGTGCCGCAGCTGACCGCCGGTCGTGGCCGCACCTTCTATGCCGTCGGCGGCACCTGGCGCGCGCTCGCGCGCATCCACATCATCCAGAGCGGGTATCCGCTCCAGGTGATGCACGGCTATTCCATTCCGGCGGCCGAGGCGCTCGACTTCTCGCGCCGCCTGCGGCGCCTCGCCGCCGCCGACATGCTTGCCGACATCGAGATCGTCGCCGATGCGCGGCGCCCTCTGCTCACCTATGCGGCGCTGGTGCTCGAGCACATCATCCGCGTCGCGAAGCCGAAGAACATCGTGTTCTCCACCTTCGGCGTGCGCGAGGGCCTGCTGCACGAGAAGCTGCCCGAGACCGAACGCAACAAGGACGGGCTGATCTGCGCGGCCGAGGAGCTGAACCAGCTGCTGTCGCGTTCGGCCAGGCACGCGCGCGAGCTGATTGGCTGGACCGACCGCCTGGTGCGCGTCGTCAAGCTGCGCGAGACGGAAGAGGACCGCCGCCTCCGCCACACCGCGTGCCTGCTCTCCGACATCGGCTGGCGCGTGCATCCCGATCATCGCGGCGAGCAGACGCTGAGCCTCGTCGTCAACGGCAATTTCGGCGCGATCACCCACACCGAACGCGCCTTCGTCGGCCTGTCGGTGTTCTATCGTTATGCCGGCCTCAGCGAGGAAAACCAGCCGCCGGTCACGATGCAGGAGCTGCTGACGCCGGCCCAGCTCGAACGCGCGCGCCTCCTCGGCGCTGCGTTCCGCGTCGCGCATCTGATCTCGGCCGCACGTCCCGGCGTGCTGCCCGCCACGCATTTCCGCAGCCAGGGCCGCCAATTGATGCTGGTGTTCGAGCACCGGCTCGGCGATCTCGTCGCCGACCGCGTCGGCAGCCGCTTCCGTCAGCTCGCCCGCCTGATCGGCCGCGCCGGTTCAATCGTCAGGCGCTGACCTCTCAGCCGGGCCTCATCTTTCCGGGCCGTCTCTTGAGCCACATCATCGCGCCGCTGACGAAGAGGACAAGCGGTGCGAACCCGGCTGCGAACACCAGCAGACGCCCTGCGAATCCGAACGTCGCGCCGTTATGAAGCCAGAGCTGCTCAGCCAGATAGCGGTCCCCCATCGACATGGTACCCGGCGTGCGGTCCTGCACCACCGCACCGCTCCATGGATCGAGCCAGATCGCCCCGCGCGACCGCACGGCGGGATCAGCCCCATCGGGACGGAATTGCACCCGCCACGTGTTGCGCGTTGCGGTCGGCGGATTCAGCATCGTGACCGTGCTGCCGCCCGGCTTGGCCTCCTGAGCTCGTCGCATGATCACGTCAGGTGAGAGCAGCGGAGTCCCTGCCGGAGGCGGCATTTCGACTCGCGGCGAGCGATCAGGCGTCGGCTGCGACAGAAGCCCGACGATAGGACGCACGACGGCGGGAAAGACGATGCCGATGCCGGTGATAGAGATCAACATGAGCACGGACAGCGCCCAGAAGCCTGCTGCACTGTGAACATCCAGAGCAAATCGAAGCAGCGAAACATTCTTACGGACCGAGATCGATCGCCAGAATCGTCCAGGCTTCGGCCACCATAAGAAGAGGCCTGAGATCGTGAGACCGAGCAGCACGATTCCGGCCGCGCCGACCAGCTCCCTGCCCCAAAACTCGTAGAGCAACAGCGTGAAGTGGAGACGATAAACCTTGAGCGCGAATGCGTTGGCGTAGTCGCGCCGCCCTAGCACCTTCCCGTTCGAAGGATCGACCATGGTCGTCCACCGGTTCGGGTAGCTGCCTGGCGCGGTCTCGTGCGAATGGATCACGATCCAGACCGGCCAGATCCGGTCCGGCGCCAGGATCGTGGCAATCGGCGCGGGATCCGCTGCCGAGGCGGCGCGCATCACCTCCGACAACGTGAGGCTTTGCTCCGGACCCTCAGGAGCATAGAGCGACGGATTCAGCGCAACATCGATCTCCCGATAGAACACGATGAAGCTTCCGGTCAGACCGATCAGCACCACCACGATGCCGCCGATCAATCCGAACCAACGGTGGGTCCAGAGCAGCGCCCACCGCGCGCGTCCAGGCACGCTCCTAGATCGGGCGGACGCCGAGCCGTCTTGTCGTGACGCCCTGACCGTTTCGTCCATTCAGAGCACCCGTCGTCAGCGCCTGATCTACGCCTTAGCCCACCGACTCAGAAATCTGTCGACATCGACAAGAGCAGGGTTCGCGGCGAGCCTTGCGCCAGTGCGGAGAAGCTCGCCACGCCTGCCCAGTAATTGGTGTCAAACACGTTCTGGACCAGCGCGCGAACCGTGACGGGCCGATTGTTGATGCGTGTGTTGTAACGCGCGCCCAGGTCGAGCCTCGTCCAGGTCGGGACAACCTGCGTATTTGCCCCATTCAGATGTTGGTGCCCGGTATAGATGGTGTTGGCGACCAATGTCAGCCCTGGTGCGAATGGGGTGTCCCATTCGGCGGACAAATTGGCCTGCACCTCGGGCACCCCGATTGGGGTCTTGCCAAGATTGGCCAGCGTGTTCGTCTTCGTCAGCTCCGCGTCGATCAGCGTCACGCCGCCAAGAACGCGAATGCCCGGCTGCACTTCTCCGAACACGGTGAATTCCACACCACGATTGCGCTGTTCCTGATCGGCCCGGAAGATATTGCCGGCACCCAGCTGTCCGGAGGGCTTGGTGATCTCGAACAAGCTGACCGTGGTCGCGAGCGTGCCGAAATCGACCTTGACGCCTGCTTCCTTCTGCTTGCTCAAATACGGCGCAAGCACCTCGCCTTGATTGTCCGCCCCCGTCGGTGCGGTATCGCCCTTGCTGAGCCCTTCGATGTAGTTGGCGTAGAGCGATACGTGGCTCCAGGGTTTGACGACCACGCCGACCATCGGTGTGAACGCCGTCTGGTCGTAGGCCGAGTTCACGGCTCCCGTGGTGGTGTTGTAGTTGTTCGACCTGACGCCCTGTTGCCTGACGCCGACCGTGAGTTGAAGCCGCTCCTGAAGAACCGACATGGTGTCCGCCAACGCGATGCCGGTCAACTCGGTATCCGACAGCCTTGGCACGGTCGCGGGGGCCGGCACGAGCTGCTGCGGACGCGCGATCGGCGCATAGATGTTGGACAGCACCGGCGTGCCGTTTACCGAGCCGCGCGAAATTTCGTCCATGTAGTAGCTGCCCTGCAAGCTCACGGCATGGCTGATCGCGCCGGTCTCGATCCGGGCCCGCACGCCCGCGTCGGCCACGTTCCTCTCGATGTCGAATTTGAACCGGCCCGGCGTCGATGTGGTGTTGCCAGCCGCGTTCAGGATCGTCGGCGTCCCGAACAGACGGTCGACCTGGGTCCTGCCGCCGCCGACATCGGCGAACACCGTCACTGCGTCAGTCACATCGTATTCGGCGCGCGCCAGCAACGAGTTGTCGTGAACCTTGGCAAACTCCCAGGATTGCGTGACATTGCGCCGCCCGACCGGCGCGGTCGGGACGGCGACGCCGGTTGCAACCAGGAACGGCCGCGTGGGCGCATCGAACTTTTCCTCCTGCTCGATGAAATCGAGTGAGGCTCTGAACTTCTCGCCGCGATAGTCGAAGGCCGCGGAGCCGACATGCGCCTCCCTGGACTGATTGTCCAATGGCGTATCGCCGTTGTGATAGCTGCCATTGACGCGAATGCCGAATTCGCGGTTCTCGCCGAACCGCCGGCTGACGTCGAGATGCGTACCGAGCTGGGTGTTTGTCGCGTAGTCGGTGGTGACCCGCGTGAGATCGACGTCCCCGGCTCGCTTCGGAACGATGTTGATGGTGCCGCCGACACTGCTGTTCGGCGCCATACCGTAGAGCAGCGCGGTCGGACCTTTGACGATCTCGATGCGCTCGACGTAATCGGTGAACACGCGGTAGTTCGGTGCAACGCCATAGACGCCGTTGAACGCGATTTCCCCGACATTGCCCTCCCCGATGGGAAAGCCGCGGATGAAGAAGGAGTCGAGAATGCCGCCGGTCTGGCCCGTGAAACGGACCGAGGGATCATTGCTGACGACGTCGGCGACCGTGACGGCCTGTTGATCCTCGATCTTTTTCGCCGTGTAGCTTGTGACGTTGAACGGCGTATCCATGAAATCCTTGTTGCCGAGCAGGCCGACCTGGCCTCCACGTGCCACCTGCCCGCCTGCGTAGGTCGGCGGCAGTGCACCGGGCCTCGCAGCGGTCGGGGTCGCTTCCGCCTGCAACTTGGCTCGCTCGTTGGCGGGCGCGCTGCGGCCCGCCCTTCGAACTGGATTGGCTCGTGGACGCGCGCGCGGCTTCGGCGCGTCCGCGGTGACGGTCACCGCCGGCAACGTGCTTCCCCCCGCCGCCTCGGGGGCGGCGCTCTGCGCACTGGCGCCGTGCAGGACGCCGTCGCCGAACAAGGCAATGGAGACCACGGAGACCGCGAAGGCTCTCGGGCTGGCGCACGACAGAAGCATCTTGATGCGAGTGGCGAGAACGGCAACAGGACGGCAAAACACTTTCGACGACATCGCACCAGTTTTCCGATTCATGAACATGAACGTCGGGGCGACGTGCCGTGGGACCTCCGTCGAGTCAACGAAGGCGCCCTTGAATCTCCGTACTTTATAATAAGAGAAGGTCTAAATCGCGTGAGGGTTGCGAACAACGACACTCGACGCAACGCCCGCGCGCACGAGCGCGCGATGCGGGCTCTCGCGAAGCATCATGCGCGCGGTCATGCGAACGCAATGATGGGAGGATTCGGCCGAACCCGTGGCCGGTGATCGCTCGCGTCCTGCCAGCGCGGGAGCATCTCAGTGACGTGGACGCCTCTCATCGCTGGAGGGGCGGCCGCACCGATCAGCGCTTCAACGTCACTCCGCCGAGGCCTTAGCGTGGCGCTCGGACGATTCCAGCGCGGCCTGGATCAGACTGCGCCGGCGCCAGATAGTGCCGATCACCAGCACGACGATGACGCCGAGCGCGGCGCAGAAATACTCGCCGCCGGCACCGCCATGGGCGAATTGCGGCGGAACGCGAAGGGCGCCGAGCATGCCGTCCAGCGCGGTGCCGAACGGGCCGTCGAACAGCGTGTGCAGCTTCGGCGCGACGCCGGGATCGGTCGCCATCACCTCGCCCGCGATCCAACCGAGCAGCGCCGCACCGGCCCAGACCAGCACCGGCAGCTTTGTGAGCAGTGCCATGATCAGCGCGGCGCCGGCAACGATCAGCGGCACGCTGATGGCAAGGCCGAGGATCAGCAGCGGCACGCTGCCATTGGCGGCGGCAGCGACCGCAATGACGTTGTCGAGACTCATGACGATGTCGGCGACCACGACGATCTGGATGGCGTGCCACAGATGCGCGGCAGCGTCGACGCCGTCCTCGTCCTCGTTCTCCGGCACCAGGAGCTTTGCCGCGATCACGATCAGCGCAAGGCCGCCGGCCAGCTTGAGGTACGGCAGCTCCATCAGGGTGGCGACGATGCCGGTGAAGATGATCCGCAGCATCACCGCTGCGCCGGCGCCGAAGATCATGCCCCAGAGCCGATGCCGCGGCGACAGACCGCGGCACGCGAGTGCGATCACCAGCGCGTTGTCGCCGGAGAGCAGGATGTTGATCCAGATGATCTTGCCGACCGCGATCCAGAAGGTCGGAGCGGCCATCTCGTTGCGGAACTGGGTGAAGAAGGTCCCGATCGTAGCGGGATCGAAGATCTGCCAGAGCCAGTCCACAATGAGTCCTTTCGCCCGTCGCCTCTAACCTGTCGGCTGTATCAGCCGACGATCTCGTTGCCCGAGAAGAACTGCGCGATCTCGATCGCGGCGGTCTCCGGCGCATCCGAACCGTGCACCGAGTTCTCGCCGATCGACTTGGCGTAGAGCTTGCGCACGGTGCCCTCGGCGGCCTTGGACGGATCGGTCGCGCCCATCACCTCGCGGTACTTGGCGATCGCGCCCTCGCCTTCCAGCACCTGAACCACGACCGGGCCGGAGGTCATGAACGCCACCAGCTCGCCGAAGAAGGGGCGCGCCTTGTGGACGGCGTAGAAGGTCTCGGCCTGCTCCTTGGTCATGCGGATGCGCTTCTGCGCGACGATGCGCAGGCCCGCCTTCTCGATCACGGCGTTGACCGCGCCGGTCAGGTTACGCTCGGTCGCGTCGGGCTTGATGATCGAGAAAGTGCGTTCGATGGCCATAATGTTGTCCTTGGGAGGAAAGCGGGGGTTGGCGGGTTGCCGGGCTTATATCGGCGCCTTGGCCGGACGGCAAGCGACCCCCGAAGCAGCCACACAGGGTTCGCCGCAGGCCCCGATTTTCGGCTGGGATGACAACAATTTCACCCAGATGAACCCAATCTGAAACCGCCGTCAGGGTTCGGTTCAGCTTCGCCGGCGTAAGGTCGGGCCTATCGAAACCGAAGCCTGATGATCAGGCGGACCGTTTCGGCGGCCTTTCCATCGACGCGGATCGCCCCGCGCCGGCAGTTTTGAGGAGATCACCATGTTGAGGAAACTTTCGCTTGCCGCTGTCGCCGCGGTTGCGCTCGGTGCCGCGCTGACGCCGACCTCGGCCTCCGCTCACTGGCATGGCGGCGGCCCGGGCTGGCACGGCGGCGGCTGGCGCCACGGCCACGGCTACGGCTGGGGCGGCCCGCGCTTCTATGCCCCCGTCTCCTACGGTTACGGCGGCTGCTATGTGCGCCGGCTGGTCCCGACCCCCTGGGGACCCCGCTGGCGGCTGATCAACCGCTGCTACTGAACCCGTCAGCACTTTCCGAAGGCTACCTAAGCCCCCAAGGTACCTTCCAAGAGAAGCCCCGGCGCCCCCTCGCCGGGGCTTTGCCTTGAGCGCACAAGGCGCCGCTCATACAATTTTTACGAGAATGCCCGGCTTTCCCCACAGCCAGCGAAACCATTTCGCCGGCAATGACTTGGTACCGTATCCTTGCTTCGAGAAACACGGAACCTTGCGATGGCTGGGCTTTTTGCCGATGACAGCGAACAGATCGACCGGCGCACCAGCCGCTCGATTTGCGATGCCGTGGGCGAACGGCTGCAGCAGAGCCTCCGGCCCGAGCTGCGCCTTCCGACCCATCTCGAGCAGCTCCTGAACGAGCTGCAGCGGCGCGAGCGCGAGCCGCACTAACGGAAAAACGAGTTGCGTTCGCGGCGGCTTGCGGTGACAAGGCCGCATGCTCGCCATCACCGACCTCTCAATCCGCCTCGCCGGACGCCTTTTGATCGACCAGAGTTCCGTGCAGATCACGCCCGGTTCGCGCGTCGGCCTGGTCGGACGCAACGGCACCGGCAAGTCGACGCTGTTCAAGGTGATCCGCGGCGAGCTCGCGGCCGAGCACGGCTCGGTGACCCTGCCGCCGCGCTGGCGCATCGGCAGCCTCGCACAGGAAGCGCCGAACGGTCCCGAAAGCCTGATCTCGGTGGTGCTCAAGGCGGACCTCGAACGCGACGCGCTGCTGACCGAGGCCGAGCACGCGACCGATCCGCACCGCATCGCCGAGATCCAGACCCGCCTCGTCGACATCGACGCCCATTCGGCGCCGAGCCGCGCGGCTGCGATCCTGTCCGGCCTCGGCTTCTCCGCCGCCGATCAGCTCCGCCCCTGCGCCGAATTCTCCGGCGGCTGGCGCATGCGCGTCGCGCTCGCAGCGACGCTGTTCGCGGCGCCCGACCTGCTGCTGCTCGACGAGCCCACCAACTATCTCGACCTCGAGGGAACGCTGTGGCTGGAGGATCACCTCGCGCATTATCCGCGCACGGTGATCGTGATCAGCCACGACCGCGACCTCCTGGAAAGCTCGGTGGACCAGATCCTGCACCTGGAGCGCGGCAAGCTCACGCTCTACAAGGGCAGCTACTCCTCCTTCGAGGAGCAGCGCGCCGCGCGCGAGCTGCTCGATGCCAAGGCGGTCAAGCGCCAGGAGGCCGAGCGCGCCCGCCTGCAGGCCTTCGTCGATCGCTTCAAGGCCAAGGCGTCGAAAGCCCGGCAGGCACAGTCGCGCGTCAAGATGCTGGAGCGGCTGAAGCCGATCACGGCGCTGGTCACCGAAGACGTGCGCGAGATCAGCTTTCCGCCGCCGGAGAAGATCTTGTCGCCGCCGATCATCGCCGTCGACAATGTCTCGGTCGGCTACGACCCGGCGAGCCCGGTGCTGGGCCGCGTCACCCTGCGCATCGACAACGACGACCGCATCGCGCTGCTGGGCGCCAACGGCAACGGCAAGTCGACGCTTGTAAAACTGCTTGCCGGACGTCTCGCGCCGTTCTCGGGCAAGGTGACGCGCGCGGACAAGCTGTCGATCGCCTATTTCGCGCAGCACCAGCTCGACGAGCTCAACGAGGACGCCTCCGCCTACGACCACGTCCGCAAGCTGATGGGCGATGCGCCCGAAGCCAAGGTGCGCGCCCGCGCCGGCGCGATCGGCTTCTCCGGCAAGGCCGCCGACACCAAGGCCGGCAAATTGTCAGGCGGCGAGAAGGCGCGGCTGCTCCTGGGGCTTGCGACCTTCTTCGGCCCCAACATGATCATCCTGGACGAGCCGACCAACCATCTCGACATCGACAGCCGCGGCGCGCTCGCGGAAGCGATCAACGAGTTTCCCGGCGCGGTGATCATGGTCTCGCACGACCGCTACCTGATCGAGGCCTGCGCCGATCGGCTCTGGATCGTCGCCGACCGCACCGTGACCAATTACGACGGCGATCTCGACGAGTATCGCCGCCTGGTTCTGTCCACGCGCAACGCGGAAGCCCCGCGCGAGCGCAGCGCGCTGCCGGAGAAGACGCAGCGCCAAAGAGTAGACAATCGCGGCTCGCTGAAAAAGCGCATCGCCGAAGCCGAGGCCGAGATCGCCCGCGTCAGCGAGATCATCGCCAAGATCGACACGGCGCTGGCCCTGCCCGACATCTTCACGCGCGATCCCAAGCAGGCGGCGCAGCTGTCGAAGGCGCGCGCCAATGCCGCCGACGCGCTGGCACGCGCCGAGGAGCAATGGCTCGAGGCGAGCACACAGTTTGACGAGGCGGCGGGCTAGCGCCTCCTCCGCGCTCCAACCAAAGCTGCAAAACAACCCCATGCACAGTACCGGCATTATCACACCGGCGCACTAGCCTTTGAATAAACTGCTTTTTACCCGCTCGGCCGGCAAGCCAAGCGGGCCGTATCAGCTCAATCTGCGTATTGCCCGGCCGCCTTGATGATCGGCGCCCAGCGGTCGATCTCGCTCGTCAGCATCGCACCTAACGCCTCCGGAGTCGCCTTGTCCTGCGGGACCGGCTCGGTGTTGATGTCGTTGAACCGGGCGATCAGCGCGGGATCCCTAAGCGCGGTCTGCAGCGCCGCGGTGAGCTTCTGAACGATCGCCGGCGGCGTACCCTTGGGTGCGTAAAGACCGTGCCAGACGCCGAGCTCGAAGCCTTTGAGGCCGGCCTCGTCGGCGGTCGGCAGATCGGGCAGGCTCTTCAGCCGCTCCTTGGTGGTGATCGCGTAGGCCTTGACCTGCTTTGCCGTGATCGGCCCGGTGGTGTTGGTGGCCTGATCGCAGGTGAGATCGATCTGCTTGCCGAGCAGATCGTTCATGATCGGGCCGTTGCCTTTGTAGGGCACCGTGGTGAGCTGCTTCTGGATCGCCGTCATGAACAGCATGCCGCACAGATGCGAGGCCGCACCCAGGCCGGCATTGGCATAGGTCATCTTGTCGCCCTGCTGCTGGGCGTAGGCGAACAGCTCCTTGAGCGTGTTCGCCGGGAAATCGGGCCGCGCAATGATCGTCATCGGCGCGTTGGTCAGGAGCCCGATCGGCGCAAACGCCGTCTTGGTGTCGTAGCTGAGGTTGCGGTAGAGCGTCGCGGCGGTCGAGATGCCGACGTGATGGACCAGCAGCGTGTAGCCGTCGGCTTGCGCGCGCGCGGCGCGGGTCGTGCCGATGGTGCCGCCGGCGCCGGTCGCGTTCTCGACGATGACCTGCTGGCCCAGGGATTTCGCCATGCCTGCGGCCGTCAGGCGGGCGATGGTGTCCGTGGGCCCGCCCGCGGCGAACGGAACCAGGATGGTAATGGGCCTCGTCGGATAGTCCTGCGCGAAGGCCGCACCAAACGGCAAGAGCAGCGCCGATACAAGGGCAATGAATCGCATCGTTTCCTCCGGATTGTTGTTTGCGCCATCAAAGCGCATTCCGGGGCGCGCGGCCATCACGAAAGCGCTACGCGCTGGAGGCGCATCTGTTGCGGCGCGTCGCACATCATGCGGCTTTATGGTACGATGTAGCGCTGACTTTTCTGCCAAAGCATATTTTGAAGCGCCAATTTTGAAGGAGATCGCGGATGTCGTCACCCGAACCGATCAAGTTCACCGACGGCGCGGCTTACGAGCGCTTCATGTCGCCCTGGAGCCGGTCGGCCGGCAATCTGTTTCTCGACTGGCTCGCGCCCCGTCCGGGACTGGCCTGGGTGGATGTCGGTGCCGGCAACGGCGCGTTCACCGAACTCCTTCTTGCAAGATCGGCCCCTTCGTCGGTTTGCGCAATTGATCCCTCCGATGCCCAGATTGCCACTGCGCGCGAAAAGTTGGCGGCAAAGCAGGTCGAACTCTCGATCGGCGACGCAATGGCCCTTCCCTATGAGCCCAACCGCTTCGACATCGCGGTGATGGCACTGGTGTTGTTCTTCGTCCCCGATCCGCGCAAGGGCGCCGCGGAAATGGTCCGCGTTACCAAACCCGGCGGCCTGGTCGCGTCCTACACTTGGGACATTTTGCGCGGCGGCACGCCCACGCAACCATTGTGGGAGGAGTTGGATGCGCTTGGCATCCCGGCAGCGCGGCCGCCGAGTGCGGACATCTCGCGGTTCGAGGCGCTGAAGGCGCTCTGGGCGGAGCTCGGTCTGCGCGACGTCGAAACGCGCGAGCTGGTGGTCGAGCGAACGTTCTCTGACTTCGACGACTACTGGCTGTCCATGGTCGTGAGCAGCCCGACCGGCATCGTGGGAAAACTATCGCAAGCCGAGGGTGCGGAGCTCAAACGTCGGCTCCAGGCGCGACTGCCGGCAAGCGCGAGCGGCGCGATCACCTTTCATGCTTCGGCGACTGCGATCAAGGGCCGCAAAGCGCCTTGATGACCTGCGCGGCTCGGAGCGTCGCCCGACCTTGCCATTCGCCCGCTTACGTCTGCGCCTCGGCTTCGCTCTCGAGCTTGGTCCGCAGGGCCGCGACGATGCGATGAACCGTCTGCAGATCCTTGACCCCAAGGCCCTCCGAAAGGCTGTTGACCCACGGCGCCTGCAAAGCCATGGCGGCATCGAAAGCGCGCCGCCCCTTGTCGGTGAGGACGACGAGCTGCGCGCGGCGGTGATGCGGATTGGCCTCGAAGGTAACTAGGCCTTCCGCATGGAGGTCGTTGACGATCCGCTGCACGTTCTGGCGATTGGCGCCGAGATCGCGGGCGAGCCAGGCCACCGGCTGGGGGCGCTGCGCCTGCACGATGGCGCCGAGAATCTGCCAGCGGGCGCTGGTGAGCCCGAGCCGGGCCACCAAACGGTCTCCTGCGGTCAGGAGCAGGCTGTTCAGCCGGAACAAGTCGAGCATGAGGTTGGTCAGAGCATCGCCGGCCGGCGTTCGCAGGGATTTCCGCATTCGTCACCATAGACATTTATTGACATCATGATGTCAAATTACTAGATTGCGCATAGTACCATATTGACATCATGAAACCATATCGACGGAGTCCGTCATGGCACGCCTACGCCCACTCGACCCGGACTTTCCCATCGAGCGTCAGCTTGGCATCGACACCGGCCCCGTGGTGCTGGTGAATCTGTTCACGCTCGAAAAGGCCGACGAACAAGGCTTTCTCCATATCTGGCAGGACGATGCCGCCTTCATGAAGCGGCAGCCGGGCTTCATCTCCACCCAGCTTCACCGAGCGATTGGCGAAAGCCCCACCTATCTGAACTATGCGGTTTGGCAGACGGTCGCCGACTTCAGGGCTGCGTTCACGCATCCCGAGTTCAGGTCGAAGATCTCGGCTTACCCCGCATCCGCGGTCGCCTCCCCGCACCTGTTCCAGAAAGTCGCGGTATCAGGCATTTGCGTCGCGTAGCTCGCTCGAAAACGGCAGACCCATGACCAAGATCATCCACCCATTGGCGGGAGCGGTCGCACTGATGACCATTGCGACCTTCTGGCTTTCCACGGCTCTCAGCGAGCTATTTGCGTCACACCAGACCATCGCCATGGTGAAGACCGCCATACCGTGGGGCTTCCTCTTGCTCATTCCGATGCTTGCGGCGACGGGAGGCTCGGGATTCGTCCTGGCCAAGGAACGGCGCGCCGGCCTGATTGGTGCGAAAATCAGACGCATGCCGTTCATTGCCGGCAACGGCATCCTGGTTCTGATTCCCGCCGCGTTGTTTCTTGCCTCCAAGGCGAAGGCCGCGGAGTTCGACACCACGTTCTACGCCGTGCAGGCTCTCGAACTGGCCGCCGGAGGAGCGAACATCGTTCTGCTCGGTCTCAATATGCGTGACGGCCTCAAGATGAAGGGCCGTTTCCGCGTTCGCCAGCCTGATCGCTTGAGCACCAAGCCGATCCTCTGAGGGCGCGAGGCGATCCCCGCCTACGCCTGCTTCTTCTTCGGCTTGGCCGCCCTCGGCACCGGCTGCGGGTCCGGATTGCCTTCAATCGAGGACAAACGTCCCGCGGTGAACGTGTAGATGCCCGCGCGCGGACCGGTGGTCCAGGTGACGACGGCAACGCGGCGGCCGCCAGCGTCGTTGGACAGGTTGACGGTCGAGGGCGCGCCGATGCCGCGCACCACGTCGCATTCGGTGTGGCCGAGCGCGACCGTGCCGCCCATCGGTGCGGTCGTCGAGGCGTTGGCATCGGCCGGCCCGGGCGGCGCCATGCCGGGACAGGCGCCATCGGCGCTGACGAGATCCTCAGCCCGTACCGGCTTGTCGGGGGTCAGCGGCGGCGATTCGATCGAGATGTTCTTGATGAAGAGACGGCCGGGTTTCTGGAACCATTCGGCATCCTTCGACAGCAAATCGCTCGCACCCGAACAGCCCGCGACCAGCGGTGCTACGGCAGCCAACGCAATCAAGAGCGAGCCGGGAAGCTTTTGATGTCGCACGATAAACCAATTCCCCACGTGAAGGACCAGCCCTAAGCGATTGTCCCAACATCCCTTTGCGGCACGAAGGTGGCCGAAGCCAGCATCGCCCGAAAAGTGCAAATTATCATTAATTGCGCCTAATTGCGCTTCTGCCACCGGCCGCGGTCGTCGGCCTGCCAATAGGTGACATCAAATCCCCGCGCCTTGCAATCCGCCCAGGCCGTGCGGGCGAGCGCAAGCGCGTCGGGATCGTCGCCGTTGAACAGCAGCACCATGCGCTCATAGCCCTGTGCGTCCTCGGGCAGCGCGGCGTTGTCGACCAGGAAGCGGACATTGGCCCCATTGGGATTGCCGCCCTCGATCGCCAGCACGATCGGCTGGTCGGCAACATCGTTCGCCCGCCATGTCGCGTGCGGCAGGAATGAATCGTCGCGATAGGTCCACAAATGCGAGTCGAGCGCGTCGGCGCGCTCCTCCGAGGTCGACTGCACCACGACGCGCCAGCCGCGCTCGAGCGATTTCTCCAGAAGCGGCGGCAACACATTCTCCACCGTCATGTTTTGCAGATGGTAGAACAGCACTTCAGTCATGTCGGGTCATTTGCGCTCGTAATGGTCGGCGACCAGGCGGTCCAGCAGGCGCACGCCGTAGCCGCTGCCCCAGCTCTGGTTGATGTCGGTCTTCGGCGCGCCCATCGCGGTGCCGGCGATGTCGAGATGGGCCCAGGGCACACTATCGACGAAGCGCTGCAGGAACTGCGCCGCGGTGATCGAGCCGCCATGGCGGCCGCCGGTGTTCTTCATGTCGGCGAACTGGGAATCGATCAGCTTGTCGTATTCCGGGCCGAGCGGCATGCGCCAGACCTTCTCCCCGCTCTCGATCCCGGCCGTGAGCAGGCGGTCGGCCAGTTCGTCGTTGTTGGAGAACATGCCGGCATGCTCGGTGCCGAGCGCCACCATGATGGCGCCGGTCAGCGTCGCAAGATCCACCATGAATTTCGGCTTCACCTTCTTGGCGACGTACCAGAGCACGTCGGCGAGCACGAGGCGGCCCTCGGCGTCGGTGTTGATGATCTCGATGGTCTGGCCGGACATCGAGGTGACGATGTCGCCCGGCCGCTGCGCGTTGCCGTCGGGCATGTTCTCGACGAGGCCGATGGCGCCGACCGCGTTGACCCGCGCTTTACGCGCGGCGAGCGCATGCATCAGGCCGACGACGCAGGCCGCGCCGCCCATGTCGCCCTTCATGTCCTCCATGCTGCCGGCCGGCTTGATCGAGATGCCGCCGGTGTCGAAGCAGACGCCCTTGCCGACGAAGGCGACCGGGGCCTCGCCTTTCTTGCCGCCGTCCCAGCGCATGATCACGGTCCGGCTCGGCCGCGCCGAACCCTGGCCGACGCCGAGCAGCGCGCCCATGCCGAGCTTCTGCATCGCCTTGACGTCGAGCACCTCGACCTTGACGCCGAGCTTGCGCAGCTGGCCCGCTCTGCGCGCGAATTCCTCGGGGAAAAGCACGTTCGGCGGCTCGTTGACGAGATCGCGTGCGATGATCACGCCGTCGACGACATGGCCGGCTGCGGCGAACGCCTTCTTCGCCGCACCGGCATCGCCGACCGCAAGCGAGACGTCGGCGCGCGCGCCGCCCTCCTCGCCGTCCTTCTTCCTGGTCTTGTAGCGATCGAACTTGTAGGCGCGTAAGCGCAGGCCCGAGGCGATCGCAACCGCCTGCTCGCTCGTCATGGCCCCATTGGGCAGCTCCGCCAGGATGGTCATGGCGCTGGTGCCGGCGGGCAGCTTGCTGGCCGCCACCCCGCCGAACTTGAGGAAATCGTTGGCCTTGAGGCCGGTCGCCTTGCCGGCGCCGACCACGATCAGCCGGGTCGCCTTCACCCCCTCCGGCGCCAGAATATCCAGTGCAGCCGCGCTCTTGCCCTTGAAGGCGGCCGCAGCCGCCGCGCGCTTCACGATCTCGGCAGCGCCGCCGAGGGCCTTGGCCGTCGCCGGACCGAGCTTCAGGCCGTCGTCGCAAAACACGACCAGGGTGCCACGAGGGGCGGCAGACAACGGGACAAAGCCGACCTTGATGGCATCGGACATGGATTAACTCCTCCAAAACATGGGGCTTTTCGTCGTTCGGGAGTTCCAGCCACGACCGGAGCTGAACGGCGATTCACTGAGGCTTCCCCCACTATGGGCCAGCCGCCCGGGCGATGCCAAGCACCGCCGTGGCCGCGGGGCCACAACGACCGAAATATTAACCATGTAATGAGGGTGCCACGGGGCAGCCATTTTGTTGACGGATCAAAGGGATGGTAGTGAGAGAATGAGCTGGCGGAAGAGCCGTTGGCCGACCTTGGGGATCCCCTTGAACGGGGGATTGGTCGGGCAGCCGGAATTCCGGCCGAAATTGGGGACTTGGTGGGTTCGTGCGGTAGCGCATGGGGTCGATCGATAGGTATATCTTCCGCACGACGCTGGCGTCGTTCGCGCTGGTCCTGGTCAGCCTCACCGGCGTGATCTGGATTACGCAGGCGTTGCGCGGCATCGACCTGATGACGAGCCAGGGTCAGACCATCCTCACCTTCCTCGGTATCACCAGCCTCGTGATCCCGGCCCTGGTCCTGATCATCTCGCCGATCGCGCTGATGATCGCGATCTCGCACACGCTGAACAAGCTCGCGACCGATTCCGAGATCATCGTGATGAATGCCGCCGGCTTCTCGCCGATCCGGCTGTTCTTTCCGTTCTTCTACGCCACCTGCGTGGTGGCGCTGCTGGTCGCCTTCATTGCGGCCTACCTTGCCCCGGACGGGATGCGGCGCATCAAGCAATGGGATGCCGAGATCACCGCCGACGTGCTCACCAACATCCTGCAGCCCGGCCGCTTCGCCCGGATCGACGAGAACCTCACGATCCGGATTCGCGAACGCCTGCCGGGCGGCATCCTTGCCGGCATCTTCATCGACGACCGCCGGGATCCGAACGAGCGCGTCTCGATCGTCGCCGAGCACGGCGAGGTCGTGAAGAACGAGACCGGCTCGTTCCTGGTGCTGGAGACCGGCAATCTCCAGCGCTTCGAGGCGGGCAAGCGCGATCCGGCGCTTGTGGCCTTCGGCCGCTACGGCTTCGACATGTCGAAATTCGCCAAGGGCCGCGACGTCACCCTCGGCATCCGCGAGCGCTATCTCTGGGAGCTGTTCTCGCCATCCGACAACGATCCCGTCTACAAGCAGATTCCAGGGCAATTCCGCGCGGCCTTGCATGACAGCCTGCTCGCGCCGATCTATCCCTTCGCCTTTGCGGTGCTGACCTTTGCCTTTCTTGGAGCGCCGCGCACCACCCGCCAGAGCCGCAACTTCTCGATCGCCTCCTCGATCGTCGCGGTGTTCGGCCTGCGCATGGCCGGTTTCGCCTGCTCGGTGATGGCCGTGAAGTCGCCGGGGCCGGTGCTGGCCCAATATGCGATGGTCTTCGGCGCGATCGGCGTCGGGCTGTGGATGATCATCCGCGGCGTCGTGGTCGAGCCGCCTCCCGGCCTGATGGAGGCCATCAACAGGTCGAACGCACGGATCGCGCGGCTGTTCGGACGTCCGGCCACCGCATGAGCATGCTCACCAACACACTCGGGCGCTATTTCGCCGGCCGCTTCGTGGTCGCGGCGCTCGGCGTGTTCGGCGGCATTTTCGTGCTGCTGGTGCTGGTCGACTACATCGAGATGGTGCGCAAGACCTCGGGCCTTGCATCCGCCTCCGCGATCATGGTCGCCGAGACCTCGCTGTTCCGGGTGCCGCAGCTCCTGGAGAAGCTGACGCCGTTCTGCATGCTGATCGGCGCAATGACCTGCTATCTCGCTCTCTCCCGCCGGCTCGAGCTCGTGGTCGCGCGCGCCGCGGGCATCTCCGCCTGGCAGTTCATCTCGCCCGCGCTCGGCAGCGCGCTTCTGATCGGGGTGATCGCCACCGTTGCCTATAATCCGATGTCGGCCAATCTGCGCGAGCTGTCCAAGCGCATGGAAGCCGAGCTGTTCGGCTCGGCACCCGGTGGCGGCATCCAGGACGCCTCCGGCTTCTGGCTCAACCAGGTGACCAGCGACGGGCAGACCATCATCAATGCGGCGCGCAGCGAGCAACAAGGCATCCGCCTCACCGGGCTGACGCTGTTCCGGTTCGACCAGGACCTGCACTTCAAGGAGCGGGTCGAGGCACGCGAGGCGACGCTGGATGCCGGCCGCTGGCTGTTCAAGGGCGTCCGCCGCTTCTCGCTGGACGGACCGCCGATCGACCAGGCCACCCTGGAGATTCCGACCACGCTGACCGAGGCGCAGGTCCGCAACAGCTTTTCCACCCCCGAGACTGTGTCCTTTTGGCAACTACCGAGCTACATCCGCTCCTCCGAAAGCTCGGGCTTCGCGACAGCCGGATACCGACTCCAGTATCAGAAGCTTCTGGCACAGCCGTTTTTGCTCGCAGCCATGGTGATGCTCGCGGCCTCCGTGTCGTTGCGCTTCTTCCGGATGGGCGGCGTGCAGAAGATGGTTTTGAGTGGCGTGGGCGCAGGCTTTCTGCTCTACGTTCTGTCGAAAGTAACTGAGGACTTGAGCAAGGCTGAGTTGATGCATCCGATCGCTGCGGCGTGGTTGCCCGTTGTGGTGGGCGGCCTCACCGGCTTTTTGGCCTTGCTCTATCAGGAGGACGGATAGTGACTGCCGTCCGCCGAGGGCTCGTGTCTCGTTTGACGCGGCGCACATGGGTGCGCGCGAACGGGTGCGGCTTGTCCGTCCGCAGGCTCCTGATTGCCGTCGTCGCGGCTGCTTCGCTCGGCGGCTTGATCGACGTTGCCGCGGTGGCGCCGGCGCAGGCCCAGAGCTTCACCTACAATCCGCTGCCGCCGCGTCCGAAGCCGCCGAAGGCTCCCAACGACAACCAGATGCTGGTTCAGGCCACCGAGGTGGACTACGACTACAACAATTCGCGCGTTTCCGCGGTCGGTAACGTGCAGCTGTTCTACAACGGCACCAGCGTCGAGGCCGACCGGGTCATCTACGACCAGAAGACCAAGCGGCTGCATGCCGAAGGCAATATCCGCATGACGGATGCCGACGGCAAGATCACCTATGCCGAGATCCTGGATCTCTCCGACGATTACCGCGACGGTTTCGTCGATTCGCTGCGCGTCGACACCGCCGACCAGACCCGCATGGCCGCAAGCCGCGCCGACCGCTCCAGCGGCAACTACACGGTGTTCGAGAACGGCGTCTACACGGCCTGCGCACCGTGTAAGGACGATCCGAAGAAGCCGCCGCTGTGGCAGGTCAAGGGTGCCCGCATCATCCATGACCAGCAGGAGAAGATGCTGTATTTCGAGACGGCACAGATCGAGTTCTTCGGCGTGCCGCTCGCCTACATGCCCTATTTCTCGACGCCCGACCCGACCGTGAAGCGTAAATCCGGCTTCCTGATGCCGGGCTATATTTCCGGCACGGACAGATCGGGCTATGGCGTCGAGGTTCCCTATTACTGGGCGATCGCCCCCGACATGGACGCAACCATCACCCCGCGCTTCCTGTCGCGGCAAGGCGTGCTGCTGCAGGCCGAATTCCGCCAGCGCCTGATCGACGGCGCGTACCAGATCCGCGCCTACGGCATCAACCAGCTCGATCCCGGAGCATTCACCGGGCTGCCCGGCGACCGCGAGTTCCGCGGCGCCATCGACACCAAGGGTCAGTTCGCACTGAACGACAAATGGGTCTGGGGCTGGGACGGCGTGCTGATGTCCGACTACTATTTCTTCTCGGACTACCGGCTCTATCAGTACCGCGATCCGCTCGGCTCGTTCCTGTTGCTGCCGACGGAAGCGCTGTCGCAGCTTTATCTGACCGGCGTCGGCAACCGCAGCTTCTTCGATGCGCGCACGATGTACTGGCTGAGCTATTCGGGCAACCAGAGCCAGGTGCCGATCGTCTACCCCGTGATCGACTATTCCAACGTGCTCAACTATCCCGTCTTCGGCGGCGAGTTCAGCTACAAGACCAATTTCGTGAACCTGTCGCGCGACGATGCGGTGTTCGACCCGATCACGACGCTCGCCAACACCAACGGCCTGTGCTCCACGGCGTCGGCCGATCCGCTGGCGCGGATGCCCTCGCAGTGCCTGCTGCGCGGCTTCCCCGGCACCTACACCCGCCTCACCGCCGAAGCGCAATGGCGCAAATCCTTCACCGACCCGTTCGGCCAGATCTGGACGCCGTTCGCGAGCCTGCGCGCCGACGCGATCAAGTCCTCGGTCTCCAACCAGCCCGGCGTGTCGAACTACCTGCCCGTCGGCGACACCCAGGCGTTCCGCCTGATGCCGACCGTGGGCCTGGAGTACCGCTATCCCTTCATCAACGTTCAGCCGTGGGGCTCGACGACCCTCGAGCCGATCGCGCAGATCATCATCCGGCCGAACGAGACCTATGCCGGCAGGCTGCCGAACGAGGACGCCCAGAGCATGGTGTTCGACGCCTCGAACCTGTTCAGCGTCGACAAGTTCTCCGGCTACGATCGCGTCGAGGGCGGCGGCCGCGCCAATGTCGGCGTGCAGTCCACCACGCAGTTCGACAGGGGCGGCGCCGTCAAGGTGCTGTTTGGCCAGTCCTACCACCTGTTCGGCCTGAACTCCTTCACGGTGCAGGATGCCATCAATACCGGCCGCGATTCCGGCCTCGACAAGCCGCGGTCGGATTACGTTGCGAGCGCCAACTACTCGCCGAACAGCACCTACACGTTCAGCGTCCGCTCCCGCATGGACGAGCAGACCTGGAACGTGCAGCGCTTCGAGGCGGAAGGCCGCGCCAACTTCAATCGCTGGTCGGTCAGCGTGTTGTACGGCAATTACGCGGAGCAGCCGGGGCTGGGCTACCTGACCCGCCGGGAGGGCATCCTGACGACGGGCTCGCTGAAGGTCGCGACCAACTGGGTGGTGTCGGGCTCGGCGCGCTGGGACCTCGAGGCCAACAAGATCAACCAATATGTGCTCGGTGCCGGCTATGTCGACGATTGCTTCGTGCTGGCGGCGAATTACGTAACTTCGTATAGCTATTCGGCGGGCACCGCACCGCCTACGCTGAGCCATGCGTTCATGTTCCAAATCGGCCTGCGCACGCTGGCGAACTCGTCGACGTCCAGCAGTTCCGCCGGCCTCCAGTGAATGGATTGAAGTGCCGGCCGCGTTTGCCCTATCTCGACGCGGCCGACATGCGAGCGACATCATGACGACGCCATTGCCTGTCTTCCGCCTCCTTCTCGCCATCGGTGCCGGGCTGATGTTGGCCGTCCTGCCCTCGCCATCGCGCGCGCAAAACATCGTCGTGATGGTCAACGGCGATCCCATCACCGATTTCGACATCGAGCAGCGCACCAAGCTCGACCAGCTGTCGACGCAGAAGACCCCGAGCCGGCAGGAGGTCATCAACGTGCTGATCGACGACAAGGTCAAGATCAAGGAAGGCAAGAAGTACGGCGTCGATCCCAGCATCTCCGACATCAATCAGTCCTATGACGGCATGGCGCAGCGCATGCGCATCACGCCGGATCAGCTCACCAAGTCGCTCGAATCCAAGGGCGTCCGCCCGGAGACGCTGAAGAGCCGCATGAGGGCCGAGATGGTCTGGGGCAGCCTCGTGCGCGGCCGTTTCAAGGAGAAGCTGCTGGTCGGTGAGCGCGACGTCGCGCAGGCCGTGCAGGCGCAGACCGGAGAAAAGCTCCAGATCGAGGGCACCGAGTACAAGATGCAGCCGATCGTGCTGATCGTGCCGCGCGGCTCGTCGGCGGCGTTCCTCGAAACCCGCAAGAAGGAAGCCGAGTCCTATCGCGCCCGCGTCGGGAGCTGCGAGGAGGCCAATTCGCTGTTCCGCTCGACCCCGAACGCGACCATCCGCGACACCGTCACCAAGACCACCGCGGAGCTGCCGGAGCCGCTGCGCAAGGTCCTCGACGACACCCCGATCGGCCGCCTGACCGCGCCCGAGATGACCAAGAACGGCATCGAGATGGTGGTGCTGTGCTCGCGTAAGCCGACCATGATCGACACGCCGAAGAAGCGTGAGGTCCGCGAGAAGATGTATCAGGAGAAGTACGAGAAGACGCAGAAGGCCTATCTCGACGAGCTGCGCAAGGCGGCGATGATCGAATATCGCAACCGCTGATGGCCAAGCCCTTCTCAGAGCCCTCCACCGAGTCCGCAACCAAGCCCCTTGCCCTCACCCTGGGAGAGCCCGCCGGCATCGGCCCCGACATCACGATCGCGGCCTGGCTCAGGCGGGGCGAGCTGAACCTGCCAGCCTTCTATCTGCTCGGCGACGACGCCCTGATCGCGCGCCGCGCCAGGGCGCTCGGCGCCGATATCAGGATCGCCGCGGTGAGCCCCAGTGAAGCGGGTTCCGCCTTCACGGACGCCCTGCCGGTGGTCGCGACCGGCGAGCGCGCCACCGCCGAGCCCGGCAAGCCCGATTCGTCCAGCGCGCCGGCCGCGCTCGCTTCGATCCGGCAGGCGGTCCTCGACGTGCGCGCAGGCCGTGCCGGCGCCGTCGTCACCAACCCGATCGCCAAGAGCGTGCTCTACCGCGCCGGCTTCCGTCATCCGGGCCACACCGAATTCCTCGCCGAGCTCGCCGCGGAGAACGGCCGCGTGCCGCAGCCGGTGATGATGCTGTGGTCGTCCAAGCTCGCCGTGGTGCCCGTCACCATCCACGTCTCGCTGCGCGATGCGCTGGCAGAGCTCACCAGCGAGCTGATCGTCTCGACCGTCCGCATCGTCGCCGCCGAGCTGAAGTCCCGCTTCGGCATCGTAACGCCGCGCATCGCGGTCTCCGGTCTCAATCCCCATGCCGGCGAGGACGGCTCGCTCGGCCACGAGGAGCAGACAATCATCGCCCCGGCGCTGAAAGCGCTGCGCAACGACGGCATCGAGGCCAGGGGGCCGTTGCCCGCCGACACCATGTTCCACGAGGCGGCGCGACGAACCTATGATTGCGCGGTCTGCATGTATCACGACCAGGCGCTGATCCCGATCAAGACCGTCGCCTTCGACGATGCCGTCAACGTCACGCTCGGACTGCCCTTCATCCGCACCTCGCCCGACCACGGCACCGCCTTCGACATCGCCGGCACGGGCAAGGCCAATCCGGCGAGCCTGATCGCGGCGCTCAAGCTCGCTAGCCGCATGGCGGCTGCGACGAACTGATGAGCGCGATCGACGACCTCCCGCCGCTGCGCGAGGTCATTCGCCAGCATGCGCTGTCGGCCAGGAAATCGCTCGGCCAGAACTTCCTGCTGGACCTCAATCTCACCGCGCGCATCGCGCGTGCGGCGGCGCCGCTCGAGGATGCCACCATCGTCGAGATAGGCCCCGGCCCGGGCGGGCTGACGCGGGCGCTGCTCGCACTCGGCGCAAGGCGCGTGATCGCCATCGAGCACGACGAGCGCGCGATCCCGGCCTTGCAGGATATTTCCGCGCGCTACCCCGACAGGCTCGAGATCGTGCATGGCGATGCCATGACCTTCGATCCGCGCCCGCTGCTCTCGGGCCAACGCGCCAAGATCGTCGCCAACCTGCCCTACAACATCGCGACCCAGCTTCTCGTCAACTGGCTCACCACCGAGCCGTGGCCGCCCTGGTACGAGATGATGGTGCTGATGTTCCAGCGCGAGGTCGGCGAGCGCATCGTCGCGCGCGAGGACGAGGAAGCCTATGGCCGGCTCGGCGTGCTCGCCAATTGGCGCTGCGAGACCAAGATCCTGTTCGACATTGCGCCGTCCGCCTTCGTGCCGCCGCCGAAGGTCACCTCCTCCGTCGTGCGCCTCAAGCCGCGCCCGGAGCCGCTGCCGTGTGATCGCCGGCTGCTCGAGCAGGTCGCGGCGGCCGCGTTCGGCCAGCGCCGGAAAATGCTGCGGCAAAGCCTGAAATCGCTCGGCGTCGATCCGGCGCGGCTTGCACAGGCCGCCGGCGTCGACGCGACGCGGCGCGCCGAGACCATTCCCATCTCCGGCTTTGTTGCCATGGCGCGCGAATTGGCGGATATACGCAGCGAAACCGAGTAACCAAGAATTCCGGAGGAAAGAAAATGGCGTTGATGCGTCGGCAGTCCCTGGTCAAGTTCGATGCGCCCTTGTGCGAGACCATCGTCGACACGCCGAAGCCGCAGGGACGTGAGGTCCTGGTCCGCATCGAGCGCTGCGGCCTCTGCCATTCCGATCTCCACATCCAGGACGGCTATGCCGATCTCGGCGGCGGCAAGAAGCTCGACACCACGCGCGGCATGACGCTGCCCTTCACGCTCGGCCACGAGATCGCGGGCGTCGTCGACGAGGTCGGGCCCGACGTTCCCTCCAGCCTCGTCGGCGCCAAGAAGGCGGTGTTTCCGTGGATCGGCTGCGGCCAGTGCCGCGACTGCGCCAATGGCGACGAGAACCTCTGCGTCAAGCAGCGGTTCCTCGGCGTCTCCATCGACGGCGGTTTCGCGACACACGTTCTGGTCCCCGACGCAAAGTACCTGCTCGACTACGATCCCCTGCCCGTCAACCAGGCTGCGACCTTGATGTGCTCCGGCGTCACCGCCTATGGCGCGCTCAAGCGCCTGGTCGACCGTCCGCGCCAGCGCAATCTGTTGCTGATCGGCCTCGGCGGCGTCGGCATGATGGGTCTGTCGTTCGCGCAGGCGATGTTCAAGCAGCCGATCACGGTCGCCGACCTCTCGCCGGCCGCGCGCGAGACCGCCCTCAAGAACGGCGCCGCCGTCGCCTACGACCCGGCCGAGCCCGACGTGATCAAGCGCATCCTGAAAGAGACCGAGGGTGGCTTCGACGAGATCGTCGATTTCGCCGGCAACGAGAAGTCGATGGCGTTCGCAGTCGCCGTCGCCGCGCGCGGCGGCAAGATCGTGGTCTCCGGCCTGATGGGCGGCCAGTTCACGCTGCCGATGGTGCAATGGGTCTACAAGCGCATGACCATCGAAGGTTTCATGGTCGGCACGCTCGCGGAGGCTCACGAGCTGATGGCGCTCGCCCGCGCCGGCAAGATCAAGCCGACGCCGATGCGCGAGGAGCCGATGGGCGACGTGCAGAAATGGATCGACGAATTGCGCGCCGGCAAGGTCGTCGGCCGCATCGTGCTGAAGAACTGACCGCGGCGGCGGGTCAAACGCAAGTCTCGCCCGCCGCACGGAACGCCTGCGGCCGCGCCGCGTTGGCTGCGCATGTCGATCCGTTGCACCGTCGAAAGCGCATTCTTCATCGCCTGGAGCTGCCTCGAGAAGAGCGGCGAGCTCGGGCCGCCGGACGCGAGCGCGAACTTCCTGCTCGACGCCATCGAGGCCCAGCTTCGAACCGGCGAACGCCGGCAATTGATGCTCGCCAACAGGGCGATCGACGCGTATCGCGCCGCTGCGGCACAAGGCCAATTGACGGAAGATCGCGAAGCCCGCTGCGGCTGATGACCTCGCTGCGGTCGGGCCCGCGGACGTCCCATGACCTCCTGCTGCGGTTTTCACCGCCCGAACGTCCGTTGTGTGCACTTTGGAACCGTCGGTTCCGCCGCGGAAACGTAGGTTTGCCGCTGGCGCCGATTCCCGGCCCGCCCAAGAGAACACAATGTGACCGGTCGGCCCCAGAACGATCTGCTCCGGCAGCTCAATCATCAGGACTTCGAACTGCTTGCGCCTCACCTCCAGCCGGTTGAACTCGCGGCGAGCGACGTCCTGCATCACGCCGGGGACGAGGTCGCCGCGGTCCATTTTCCATGCGGTCCCGCGCTGGTGTCGTTCGCCGTTCCGGTCGAGGACGACCGGGAGGTCGAAAGCCTGCTGGTGGGACGCGAGGGTGCGGTCGGCATCGCCGCCGGCCGCAGCCCTTCGCTGGCCTATTCGCGCATGATCGTGAAGCTCGGCGGCACGCTGATGCGGCTGCCGCTGCGCGCGCTCGAGCAGGCGCAGCAGAGGTCGGCGACGCTCCAGGGGGCCTTCGCGCGCTACGCCGACTGCCAGTTCGCGCAGCTCTTGCAGGCTGCGGCCTGCAACGCCGCGCACTCCATCGAGCAGCGTGCCGCCAAGTGGATCATCTCCACCCAGGAACATATCGGCGGCGCCGAGATTCCCCTCACCCACGAGCAGCTCGCCGGCATGCTGGGCGTCTCGCGCAGCTATGCCAGCCGCGTCATCCAGATGTTCAAGGCGCGGCGCATCCTCGCGACCCGCCGCGGCGCCATCCTGATCCTCGACGCAGCAGCGCTCGAAGCAGGAGCCTGCTGCTGCAACGATTGGGTGAAGAAGCATTTCGACGAGGTGCGCGGTGGAGCGGCGGCCGCGGAAGCCTGATGCCTCCGTATCACGCCTGACGCGGCAACTGCCGCTTCAAGTGCAGGTAGGCCGGATTGAAATCGCCGAGCCGCTGCAGCTCGCGCCATTTCAGCACGACCAGCTCGCCGTCACGAAGATCCATCGCTCCGCTGCGCCTGAGATCGGCGAGTGTCCGGTTCACCGTCGCGATCGCCATGCCGAGCGTCTCGCCGAGTTGCGCCAGGCTGATCGGCACGCGGCAGCGATTGCCGCGCACCAGCTGCGCCGCGCGGGCGCGGTAGAACAGCTCGCAAAACAGGTGCGCCATGCGCGTCTGCATCGTCCGGGCGCTGTTGTTGGTGATGGCCTCGCGAAAGATCGCGGCATCGAGCAGCGTCTCGCGCCAGACCGCGAGGGCGAAGGTCGGCCGCCGCCGGAACGCGATGAACAATTCGCGGTGGGGGATGAACGCGACCGACGCCGGCCCGAGCGCACTGAGCCCGTGATCCATCTGGTCGATGAACAGCCCCTGTGCGTCCGGAAGATCGCCGGTGAGATGGAACGCCAGATATTGCCGCCGCCCGCTGCCGAGGAGGTGATAGCGGGCAACCATGCCGGAGACGACCAGAGCGGAATGCTCGGGTTCGTCGCCTTGACGGATGAAATCCTCATTGGGTGCGAAATCGCGCACCATGAAGGTCAGCGCGCGGATCTCGGCGATATCCTCCTCTGCGAGCACTGTGTGCTCGCAGAGGTTCCGTATCAGCACGTCGTGAGCTTTTTCCATGGCGCCGCCAAAAATCGCGCCGGTTCTATCAAATGATACGTCCGGCTTGCGTTCAGCGGACTAGAACGCAGATCGGAAGCACAGGTTGCTAACCGGCTTGCGACGCATCGATCGCAGCCCCGCCATACCCCGAATTCGGACCAGCCGGCCTTCACATGAAAAGCACCACTCTCCTGGAGCGCATCCGGCGCCTGTTCGCGTCCGATGCCGGGGAGCATCTGGACAGCATTAGCGACGCCTTGCTGAAGGGAACGCTGGGTGAGTCGGTCCGGCCGATGTCGGATCAGGAACTCGCCCGCGCCATCCGCGAGTTCCGCTCCGTGCCGGTTTCCGACTGGGCGCTTGCGAAACTGTCGCGTCGCCTGGCCGAGGCCTCGGTGCCGCGGGACGGCTGAAGCGGCACGCGAGGCTCATGCCACATTCGAAATTCATCGCCCGTCTCCAGGTGATCGAAGGCCTGTCCGAGGACGAGCGCCGAGAGATCGCGGGCTTGCCGTCCACGCTGCGCCAGGTCGCGGATGGCGAGATCGTGCTGCGCCAGGGCGAGGCCGCGAGCCGCTGTGTCTTCGTCGTGAGCGGCTTCCTCTACCAGTCGCGTATCGTCGGCGATCGCAGCCAGACCCTCGCCTTCCATGTTCCCGGCGACATGCCGTGTTTGCACACGCTGCTGGTCCCGCCGATGGATTCGGACCTCGTGGGGCTCGGCCCGACCATTGTCGGCACCGTCGCGCACAGCCAGCTCCGCCAGTTGCTCGACAGCTCGATCCACCTGACCCGCGCTTTCTGGCGCGCGACGCTGATCGACGCGGCGATCTCGCGGCGATGGATCGCCCGCCTCGGCGCCCAGGCGGCGCTGCCCAAGGTCGCGCACCTCATCTGCGAGCTCGCCGCGAGGCTGGAGGTCGTCGGCCTCGTCAGGGACAATTGCTTTCAGATGCCGATGACGCAGCGTCACGTCGCGGACGCCTGCGGATTGTCGATCGTCCACGTCAACCGCACCATCCAGGAGCTGAGGCACCGCGGATTGATCGCCTGGGAAGGCAGCGAGATCGAGCTGCTCCAGCCCGACGAGCTGCGCCAGCTGGCGGATTTCACGCCGGACTATCTGAGCTGAGCGGCCCGCCACGCGGCGAGCAAGCACGGCCGTAGGATAGGTGGAGCGAAGCGATACCCATCGTCGTTTCGGGCAAAGAGCGATGGGTTTCGCAAGGGCTCAACCCATCCTACGGACTCTTCCTGGAAACATCCACGCAATCAAATCGGCGATTCGATCTTGAAGCCAAGCTAGCGGCTCCATCGGTTTACTTGCCTTCCATTGGGCTCATTCAGCAAGAACTCGCACGTCCAAGGTCGCTTTTCCCGCAGCTAGGCTGGCAGCTAATTCATCCCGAGCTGCCCTCTGATCTACCACCAATTGAATCTCACCACCCAGAACCGAGGTCATCATGCGAGCAGTCATCAAGGGACGCCCATGAACGCTGAATTCAATCTTTCGACCGACATGTCGCGCGGAAAATTCTGCGTAATCCGCCTTCGAATGTTCATTGAGACGGATCTTTAGCGCTTGCTGATTATCGATCGTGCTTGTGAGACTTGCTTCCTCGACTTCAAGAGATAGTTGTTGTGCTTTGGCCGATACATTCCAGGCGACCAACACCATCAAGGGAAGTAGGAGGACCCGGAGAATGCGAACGATCGGAGGACTCTTCATGGTCACACCGGTTGCCCGCTGATCTGCCCTCGCATTTCCGCCTCACCCCCGAACGGCGCGACTACATCGATGACCCGCCTGCTCGCCCCACTCCTCCACTCCGCCGGCGTCAGCCGCACATCCCCCGCATCGATCCGCTTCGCCACGATCTCGTCCGCGAGCGCCCAGAACGCCACTCCGACCGGCTGCTCGCCCTTATAGAAGATCCGGAACTGCTGCAGCAGGATCGCCGGCATCACCAGCCATTCGAGGTCGCCGAGCGGGATTGCCTTGTGGCGCGGGCTCTGCCTCATCAGCCAGATGATCTCGCCGAGCACCTGAGACACGGTTTTGAGAGGCGGCGCCGCTTGTACTCCGGCGGCATCGGACTGGCGGGCGGCTTGAGCGCCGTTGGCGTGCTTCAAGGAAAGAATAGAACATCCCGGCGTGGTGTGCCCCAGCGGCTCCAGCAATGCCTCCTACGTTGAACCAATAGACGCCAATCTTATCGTTAGAATCGAATGCCAACACTGCCCACCCTTTTTTTCGCGTCAGGTACCAAGTCAATGGCGCATGTGCCTCAGCGTTACTTGTTGGAGCCAACTGCAATCTCTGCCAGTCCCAAACAACCAGACAGAGCTTTCTCCATGTTGAACGATAAATGGACTCGTTCCGGCCACTCCATCGCAACTGGGCTTGGCGGAGATCGGCAGAAGCTCGCGAGTTACTTCGCCCGAGATCGGTTCGAGATAAATGAAGATGATCCCCGCCTCGGTGACACAGTAGGTAAGAATACCGCCATCCACTAAGCTCGTCACTATCCGTGGACAGGGGACGGGACCTATACGACTCTGCACCAGGGTGTCAGGCAACTCTCTTTGCCAAAGGATTTGACCCGCTGCATTCATTTTGGCGACGCTCAGCGGCTTCGCTGATGGCGGCTTGGTCCAAAACTCGGTCCAGGCAGAGATAGCATAGAGAGCGTTCCCTGCCGAAGCGGTCTTGATCAACCAGGCAGAGCTTGGCCGTTGAGCGATATCCGATCGAACGATCTGACTGTCGACCAGGTCACCCGCGCTATTGAACCGCCAGACGGCGACGCGACCGGCGCTATTGCTGACTTGACCACTGACGGCTTCAAATGCTGTCACTGCGATCGTGCCATTGGACACAGCAAGCGAAGCTGTCTTGCCAAGACCGAACGTCTTCTCCCATAGGACTCGCCCATCGCTTGATATTCGTGCAAGCCACGTCACCTCATCCTGCCTACCTACGATCGCGATGTCGCCAGAAGGCATCACAGCCAAGTCTTGAATTACGTTTTCGCGATCTCGAGCTATCTCCACATCCCAAACCGTACGTCCGTCTGAGCCGACCTTGGCAATATACGCGTTGGACCGAGGCGCCCCGCCGATGGACCTGCGAATATCCTTAGTGCCGCCGATCCACAGCGAGCGTTCTGTTCCTGCAGCGACGTGAATGCCCGAAACAATAGGCAGCTTCGAGTTCTCAATCGGAACACGAACACCAGGCCCAGAAGCGCTCGGTCCGACCAGCATAGATCGTTCTCTCTCGCTATCCTGGATTAGGACGACGATCGTTCCGTCGGGAGCTTGAGTGAGACCTAGCATCGCCACTCTAGGAATGGTCCATAGAGTGGTCCACGACAATGCTTGTTCACTAGAAGGAATGATCTGAGCAAGGATCGGGGACATGAGACCCGCAAACAGACAAATAGCAACAAGTGCAACACAGGCCGACCGACCAATTTGACTGCTCAGGGCCGTGAAAGGAAAGTGAGTTCGAGCAATCGAGGAGGCGTGGCCGCAGGCCATACCGCGCCACATTCTGTACAAAACCGTCCGATCTGCGTGAGTCATGAATCCCTACCATGAGCGCGATTTCAAATCTTCACGCATCTCACTCTCGCCCCCGAAAGGCGCAACCACATCGATGATCCGCTTGCTCGCCCCGCTGAGGATGGGTGGAGCGAAGCGATACCCATCATCGTTTCGGCAACGACGATGGATTTCGGCAAAGGTCGATGGGTTTCGCAAGGGCTCAACCTATCCTACGGGCTATCACTCCAGATCAAGAGCGTCGAGGCGCGCACCGCGGCGGCGAGCCAATCGCTGCCGCAGCTTTGTTCGTTTCTTGGACATACTGCTCAAACGTCGGAATGACGCCAAGTGAAATTCCGAGCTTCAAGCAGCTGTCAAATCTTGAAGCTCGCTTGTAGCAAGCCGCGACACGCGCGCCCTTTTCCCCGAGCTCCAGTTGCTCAATTGCGGCGGGGATCTCGGTGCGAGCAAACTTTTCGGCTGGAGCGAATTCAGTCGAGATCTGTCTCTTGGGCGCAATCGCAGCATATGCTCCCAGAGTCATCAGATGACGATACCAAGAGGCGGCGTCTCCGCTTATGCCCGGGGGAATGAGCCTGGATGTAACTGCTCCATACAGATAATATCTGGCTTCAGCGCTCCCGCCCTCAGCCAATGGCCAAAGAATATTCCACGTTGCCTCACAATCACCATTCCGTAGCGCAGACTGGGCTTTCTTGATCAGAGTGGCATCGTCTGCCGCGACGCAGAGCTTCACTGAAAGAAAGAGAACGAGGAAGACAATACTGAGCAGGCGCAACTGCTTCATTCCCTCAAGCACCGAGGCCGCAATGCAATCCACGATCGTTCACCAAATTTCAAACTTGAAGGAAGCTCATGGTTTATCGAACTCCCTTCGTATCTCCGCCTCGCCCCCGAAAGGCGCAACCACATCGATGATCCGCTTGCTTGCTCGCCCCGCTGAGGATGGGTGGAGCGAAGCGATACCCATCATCGTTTCGGCAACCGCCGATGGATTCCGGGAGGTCGATGGGTTTGGCAAGGGCTCAACCCATCCCACGGGCTGCGCATCGACGGTGACATATCGATATGTAGGACTCGGCACTTCGCTCCCCGCTATTGAATTACGGACAGTATCTTTTCGTCGTCGGAATATCGCAAGACGATCGCAGAATTGCCCTTGGAGGACAGCTTGCAGATAGTGGCGCTCTCGTTCAAAGAGCCATGCGATACTTCAACTCTTTTGTTCGCCATGATGAGAATCTTCCATTCGACCCGCTCGTGAACGACAAGCGTTGGACATGTTTCATTTTCGCAAGCGCTCGTATTCTCGACCCGGATAAATTTCCAAGTCCCCGAAGGAGTCGAAAAGCCGGAGATGAGAAAGCGAGCGCCCGGATAGGCCTCTGTCCACCGAGGCACGATTGCCCCCACGGTAGCATCGTTGGCTTCGACGAAATCTTCTAACAGGAAGCTAGTCGCACGGGCTGAGTGGACGGAGGACGCACAAAGAAGGCACGCCAACAAAGCAGCATGGAGAATCTGATAGGGAGTGACTCGACGCACAAGAAACGAGCTGTCACGGCGGGAGGACGACGAACTAGCGTCGATCATGACACTTGCCCCAAGTACAAGACATTCTTCGTGCACTTTCTCCGAGTCCATTTCTCCAATCATCGAACTCCAACTTGCCCCAACATCTCCGCCTCGCCCCCAAACGGCGCAACCACGTCAACGACCTTCCTGTGCACCCCACTCTTCCACTCCGCCGGCGTCAGCCGCACGTCCCCCGCATCGATCCGCTTTGCGACGATCTCGTCCGCCAGCGCCCAGAACGCGACACCGACCGGCTGCTCACCCTTGTAGAAGATCCGGAACTGCTGCAGCAGGATCGCCGGCATCACCAGCCATTCGAGATCGCCGAGCGGGATCGCCTTGTGGCGCGGCGACTGCGTCATCAGCCAGGTGATCTCGCCGAGCACCTGCGACACGGTCTTGGGCGGTGGGGCCGCTTGCGTACCCGCGACAGAAGCACCGGACTCGTTCGCGGCTTGGGCACCGTTCGCGTGCGGGCCGCCGAGGCCGGCGCTCGCCTGCCCCGCTGCGCCAAGCGTCGGCTCTTCGATCCGCTTTGCAGCTCCAGTCTTCGTCATCCGCTTCATCCACGTGTCTTTTTCCCGGTGTCCGGCATCGGCTTCTCCGAGAAAGGCCGAAGTCTAGAGCACGCGTTGCCTCGTGCACAGCACGGCCAGTACGCGGCCGAGATGCGCTGGTCAGCCCTGTCGTTGTGGAATGAATGGAGCATCTGCGGCAAAGCTCGCCGCGCTGGTGCTCCCGACCTATGGTTCGTCCGCCATTCCCAACCCCTGCGCGTGACGCTAGAGGAAACAACCTGGAACCGGCAAGTGGAAAAATCGGGACCGGAATCGGGAGCACGCCTCGCGTGTGGATATGGTCACAAGGGTGTCATCGAGGGGATTGCCGCTGCTCCTTCTGAGCTCGCTCCATCCGTCGTCATTCCGGGATGCGTGCGGAAGCACGCAGGCCCGGAATCCATTGGGCCGCACGTCGTGCGGTGAAATGGATTCCGGGTTCGCGCTTGCGCGCGCCCCGGAATGACGAGTGGAGGGCGGGCGGCCGTTCGCGACTTGCGGAACGCTGACGCGCCTGCCCGGTCGGGCCGCCGCATCGTCGCAAGACTTGGCGGCAGAACAGCCGCTCCAGCCCGACGATCTGCGCCAGCTCGCGGATTTCACGCCGGACTATCTGAGCTGAGCGGACCGCCACGCGGCGAGCAGCGGCCCGCCGCTCCCCTGCACGGGATCGGTCTTCGGCTTGCGGACCTTGGCGATGCGCTTGACCGCATCGGGACGCTCGCGCGTGTCGGTGCACTCGTCATAGGTGCCGTCCTGCGGGTAGGCGCCGACGACCAGGAAATCCCGGCTCGATTCGATCAGCCGGTGGCCGGTGCCCGCGGGCAGGACCAGCACGTCGCCCGCTTTCAGCTTCAGGATGCGGCCCTTGATGCCACCGCATTCGATCCTCGCCGTGCCGCGCGCCACGCCCATCACTTCATGGATCTGCGAATGATAGTGGACGAAGTCGTAGACGGTGTCGCGCCACGACCGGCCCCAGCCGTTGGTGTCGAACAGCGTATCGATGACGACCTCGGGCGGAAAGCGCCGACCGTTCAACTTCACCGCGCCGCGATACAGCAGCGCCGGAAAGCGCGGATGGTTCGGCACGATGCCGTCGTCGCGAAAGTGCATGGCGGTCGGCTTGCGGGCCCGCACCAGCCCCCGCAGCGTCGCGGCATCGGGCTGTTCCTCCACCAGCTTCTTGGCAAAATTCTTGATCTGATCCTTGACCGGCATGACGTCTCCTCAGCCGCGAAACAACGGCTGCGGAGGCGAGAAGTTTCGGGACGCGGGGTCGGCGCTCGCGAGAAACGTAGAACGCTTGGGGACCAGCTCGGCGCGACAGGCGCCGTCATTGCGAGCGGGCGAGAGCGTCGGCTCTCCTGCCCCGGACGCAGTGCAGCGCCCCTTGGCGGTGCGCTGCTGAGCCGGGGCCCATGCCGCTGCGAGCTCGGTTGCGCGCTGGGTCCCGGCTCTGCACCGCAACGCTCATGCGTTGCGGCTTGTCCGGGACACGAGCGGTATGGCAACCGTGCCGGACCGAATGTCACCCCGCTTTTCGCCTGCGCACCCAGCTGTTAGACTGGCGCCATTGCTTCGGGGAATTTCAATGCGCGCGAGAATTTTCAATCGCGTCGTGAAGCTGGCAGCACTGGTCGCCGCCACGCTCGCCGCCGCGCAACCTGCATCGGCCGAGAAGCGCATCGCGCTCGTGGTCGGCAACTCCGCCTACAAGAACATCACCCCGCTCGACAATCCATCCAAGGATGCGAACCTGATGGCCGAGACGCTGGGCGCGCTCGGCTTCACGCTGGTCGGCGGACGCGCGCAGCTCGACCTCGACAAGAGCGCGATGGACATCGCAGTGCAGAGCTTCGGCCGTCAGGTGCAGGGCGCGGACGTCGCGCTGTTCTATTATGCAGGCCACGGCGTGCAGGTCGCCGGCTCCAACTATCTCGTGCCGGTCGGCGCCAATCCGACCCGCGAGGCCGATGTCGATTTCCAGATGACCGACGTCAATCTCGTCCTGCGCCAGATGCAGGGCTCCGGCACGCGGCTCAACTTGGTGATCCTCGATGCCTGCCGCAACAACCCGTTCGGCTCGCGCGGCCTGCGTGCCTCCGACGGCGGCCTCGCACAGATGCGCGCGCCCGAGGGCACACTGATCTCCTATGCGACCCAACCCGGCAACGTCGCCCAGGACGGCAGCGACGGCCACAGCCCCTATACCAAGGCGCTGGCGACGACGATCCGGGTCGCCGGCCTCGACGTGTTTCAGACCTTCAACCAGGTCGGCCTCGCCGTGAAGCGCGCCACCGCTGGCGCGCAGCAGCCCTGGGTGTCGTCCTCGCCGATCGATGGCACGTTCTACTTCGTACCGCCGACGCAAGCTGCGCCGCCGCAGGTCGCGGCAATGCAACCCGATCCCTCGCCTGCGGAGCGTCTGCGCGCCGATCCCGACCGCGTCCCCTTGCGCGATGCGGCGCTGCTCAGCGAACTGAGCGAGCGGCTCTACGAGCTCAATTTCGATCCCGATACGCCGGACGGGATGACGCGCGCCATCACCAAACTCCAGCAGCGCATCGCGATGGCTCCGACGGGCGAAGCGACCGAGGGCCTTCTGCTGCGGATGCGCAAGATGGAGGATCTGAGGCCCTGGGGCTCGATCGTCTACGGGCCCGACAGCAGCAAATGGGGCATGTCGTGGAATCACGCCTCGCGGCGCGCGGCGGTGGCGGATGCGCGCGGCAATTGCGGCGGCGCCAAATGCCCGATCGAGCTTTCGTTCTACGGCAAGAGCTGCGGCGCCTTCGCCATTTCCGACAAATCGTGGTCGCTGGTCCAGCGCGCGGGCGTGCAGCGCGCCAGGGACGCCGCGCTTGACGAATGCGGCAAGGCTGGGAAAGCTTGCCGCATTATCGGATCCGTCTGTGCCGACGGCTCCGGCCGCTGATACCCGGTCATTTGGATTTTTTGATCATGCGCGATTCCGTCAGCCGTGCGACCGCCCTCGCCTTCGTCCTCATCCTCGTTGTCGCCTCACCTCCCGCCTTAACACCCGCCTTGGCGCAGTCCGGCAGCGCCGGCGGCTCGATCGGCAACGACGAGAAATCGCTGTCGGGCTCGCGGTCGGACCGCTCGGCTGAACCCGCCCCGTCGGCACGCCGGAGCAAGCCGGCCGAGGAGACGCGCTCGTCGCGGCGAAGCGGCGGCGGAGGTGGCGGTTTTGACGGTGCCTGGATGGTCACCAGCGTCGGCTGCGGCGGCACGGTCAGCGGCGCAGTCGTGGTCTCCTCAGGCAAGATCATCGGCCAGGGCGTTAGCGGCACGGTGAGCCCGAGCGGCGCAGTCAGCACCGTCGGTCAAGGCGATGGCGTGACCTACACCAGCGCCGGCCGTCTCGGCGCGCGCAGCGGCTCCGGAACCTGGCGCCGCTCGGACGGCTGCGGCGGGACCTGGAGTTCCACGAAGCAATAGCGCCGCGAAGACGCCCGATTTGGCGGCGGAACGAATGCCGCGCAGGCCCGATTCAAGCCACATCCTCTCCGGATTTGCGGCTCATTGCGACCCAAGTCTTTGACGAGAAGGGGCTCGTTGAGAGTTGCGTCATGCGTAACCGGGAGACCAGGATGGGCAACCGCGCCGCAAAGTTCATTTCGACCCTCGTCGCCAGCATCCTTGCCGGCGCGCCATTCGCCGCGGTATCGCAGAACGCGCCGACGCCACCGGCCACGGCTGCCGCAGCGCCCGACTGCCTGGCTTCGCCGAAGGATGCCGCGCCGCAGGGCCAGCATTGGTACTACCGCCTCGATCGGACGACGAAGCGCAAGTGCTGGTATCTGCGCGCAGCCGGCGGCAAAGCCGCCCAGACCGCGCAGGCGACGACCGACGCATCCGAGCCGGGTGCAGCACCGCCGCAGGCCGTGCAGAACGCGCGCGCCGAATATATCGCGCCGCAGACGAGTACCGCAGCGGGTACGCCGAGCATGGCCGCGCCCGCGCCGGCCGCAGCGAATGCGCCCGCGGTCGCGCAACAGCCGCCGAGCGGCGTCGCCGAGGCCAACGCGCAGGAGCCGGCCGTGACCGCGCGCTGGCCCGAAGTCTCCACGGCGTCCACCGCGCCAGCGCCTCAACCGGTGCCGAGCACGGGTGCAGCAGCAGCGCAGCCAATCGCGAAGCCGTCAAAATCCCCTGCTCCGCTCCCGCCCGCGGCCGATGGCACGACTGACAAGTCCGGCGGTTCGCTGCAGATGCTGATGCTCGTGATCGGCGGTGCGCTGGCGCTCGCCGGCATTCTCGCCAGCGTCATCTACCGCTTCGCGGGCGGGCGCGTCCGCGTCCAGGCCGCCGACCGCCGCCCGCATTGGGACGCTTGGGCGCCGCAGGACCATGACGAAAGCCGCGCGCCCTGGCTCGGTGCCAACGCCGTCACAGCGGCGGGCCCGGTCGACTTCGACGAGGCACGACCGCAGACCGCGCGACTCGCCGCCTTCACGGAGGAGATCGGCAGGATCGCGGCCCAATCCGCGGCGATGCGCAACGAGGCCGCAGAGCTCGACAAGGCCGACATCTTCAACGGAGAGTTCGAGATCGCGGCATCGACGCCGCGCATGGCGGCCAAAAAGACCGATGAGGAGACCGAGCACAAGCCGGTTGCCCGGGATGAAGATCGCCGCAGCCAGGATGTGCAGGTCGCGGACGCCATCGACGTCGACGTCGACGTGATCACCGCGATGCTGGAACGGCTGGCGAAGCAGGGGCCGCAGCTGCCGCAGCCTAGCCCTGAAGCTGACCTTGCAAACTTCGCACGAAGCCTACGAGGCCAATCCGCCGCTCGCGCTTGAGGCGCTCGGCCTTCAGGATCGACTGCACCTCGGCGAAGGCGTCGTCGACCGCGTGATTGATCACGATGTAATCGTACTCGGCCCAGTGACTCATCTCGTCGCTGGCGCGGCTCATGCGCTTGCGGATCACCTCGTCGGAATCCTGCGCGCGCGAGTGCAGGCGCTTCTCGAGATCGGCCGCCGAGGGCGGCAGGATGAAAACGCTGACGACGTCGGCGCGCGCCTTCTGCTTCAATTGCTGGGTCCCCTGCCAGTCGATGTCGAACAGCACGTCCTGGCCTGCCGACAGCGCAGCCTCGACCGGTCCGCGCGGCGTGCCGTAGCTGTTGTCGAACACCGTGGCCCATTCCAGCAGTTCGTCGGCCCTGACCATCGCATCGAAGGTCGCCTTGTCGACGAACGTGTAATCCTTGCCGTTGACCTCGCCCGGGCGCATCGGCCGCGTGGTCGCCGAGACCGACATCTTCAGGCCGGGCATCCGTTCGATCAAGAGACGCGACAGCGTCGTCTTGCCCGCGCCTGATGGCGAGGACAGCACGAACATCAATCCGCGCCGCTCGACACCGTCAGTTCCGTGACCGCCCGTCGTCATCGATCACTCCAGATTCTGCACCTGCTCGCGGAACTGCTCGACCACGTTCTTCAGGGCGAGGCCGGTGTTGGTCAGCTCGATGTCGTTCGACTTCGAGCAGCAGGTGTTGACCTCGCGGTGAAACTCCTGCGCCAGGAAATCCAGCTTGCGCCCGATCGGGCCGCCCTTGCCGATCAGCTCGCGCGCCTGCGCGATGTGGGAGGCGATGCGATCGAGCTCCTCGCGGATGTCGGCTTTGGTCGCGATCAGGATCGCCTCCTGCATCAGGCGATCGGAATCGAAACGGTCGGAGGTGTCGAGCAGCGCCGCGATCTGCTCAGCGAGCTTCGCCTTGATCGCCTCCGGCTTGCGGCCGGGCGCGGCTTCCGCTTTCTTCGCCAGCTGCTCGATCTCGTCGACGCGCTGGATCAGGATCTGCCCGAGCGAAGTGCCCTCGCGCTTGCGCATCGCAACGAGCTCGTCGAGCGCCTTGTCGAAGGCCTCGGCGGCCGCGGCGCGCGCCGCCTTGTCCTCCTCCTCCTCGCCCTCGGGTTCGGCGATCTCGACGACGCCCTTGATGGCGAGCAACCCGTCGATGCTCGGCGCCACCGCGTCGATCTTTCCCGAGATCAGGGCGGCGGCCTTCAGCACGGCGTTGAGCACGTCCTCGTTGACGCGCACCGTGGCGGCGGCGTTGGTGCGCTTGACGTTGAGATTGGCGTAGACGGTGCCGCGCGAGAGCAGCTCGCTTGCGCGCTTCTTGGCATGGGCCTCGAGCTCGTCGAACCCCTGCGGCAGCCGCACCCGCAAGTCGAAGCCCTTGGCGTTGACCGACTTCAATTCCCATTCGAACGTGTACGGCCCGCTCGCGCCGTGGCTTCTCGCAAAGCCGGTCATGGACGACAGCGCCATCAGTTCAGTTTCTCCAGGAACACGGAATTCGCCAGGCCATCAAGCCACGCGAATCTTAAGACTATTTTGCCGGAAAGTGGAATCCGCAATGCCCGCCAGCAGGTCTGCGCCAAGAAGGTGTTCAACAAGGCTCAGCGCGGGACCACCGGCGGCGAGCCCTGCACCGCGCCCTGGCGGGCCGGGGCAGAATTGGCGGGACCGGCCGGACGTGCCGCCGGCGACTTCTTCTGCTGATTGGGCCGTGCCGGCGCGGTCGCGGTCGGCGCGTCGGCGGCGCCGGGCGCCGCAACGGCGGGCGGCTGCGCGTCCTCGGGCGGCTCGACCGTGTCGTTCTGGATCTGCTTCTCCATCGCGCGGAGCTTGGCGACGTTCTTCTGGTGCGCGTCGTAGGTTTCGGTGAAGGCGTGCCCGCCGGTGCCATCGGCGACGAAATAGAGGTCGCGGGTGCGGGCCGGATTGGCGGCGGCCTCCAGCGAGGCGCGGCCCGGATTGGAGATCGGGCCCGGCGGCAGGCCGTCGATCACATAAGTATTGTAGGGCGAGGGCTGCGTGATCTCGCTGCGCTTGATCGGCCGGCCCAGCGTGCCCTTGCCGCCGACGAGACCATAGATGATCGTCGGATCGGACTGCAGCTTGATCCGCTGCTTCAGCCGGTTGACGAACACCGCGGCGACGCGGCTGCGCTCGTCCGCCTTGCCGGTTTCCTTCTCGATGATGGACGCCAGCGTGACCAGCTGCTCCGGCGTCTTGACCGGAATGTCCTGGTTGCGGCGCTCCCAGATCTCCGCCAGCACGCGCTTGTGCGCCTGCTGCATGCGCTGGACCACCTGCTCGCGCGGCGTGCCGCGCGGGAATTTGTAGGTCTCCGGGAGCAGCGTGCCTTCGCGCGGCAGCTCGCGAACGCTGCCGGTGAAGATGTCGTTGTCGGACAGCCGCGCCACGATCTGCTCGGAGGTCAGGCCTTCGGGAATCGTCACGGCGTGCTGCACCACCTTGCCCTCGACGATGGTGGCGATGACGTCGCGCAGCGAGGCGTTCTTCTGGAAGGAATACTCACCCGGCTTGAGGTCCGAGCTCGCCTTCAACGCGGCGACGCTGGCGATGAACACCCAGGGATTGACGTCGGTCACGCCTTCCCGGTTCAGCGTCTCGGCGATGTCGCGCTTGCCCGCACGCTGCGGGATGTTGACGGTCTTGTCCTCCTTCAGCGGTCCGGGCGCCTCGAGCACCTGGCGGCCGTAATAATAGACGCCGCCGGCGCCGAGCATGGCGATCAGCAGAAGGGTGATGATGGCGTTGCCGACGACGACGAACGGATTGCGCGCGCGGTCCGACCGCTTGGGCGGCGGCGGAAGTTGCTCGGGCTCGAGCGCGGCCCGCGGACTCCGGGGTGAAATGGGCGGCCTTTCACTCATCGAAACAACCTGAATCCTGCCGGTTAATCGCGGCCCGACAATCGCTTGCCCTGCCCAAAACGCACGCGCCCACGTCCATGACTATCGCCGAATACGGCAAAACGGTGGATTCGTCTCAAACACAAACTAACTAACGAGGCGCCGGACGATCACCGACGCATTGGTACCGCCAAAACCAAAGGAGTTCGACAACGCGACGTTGACCTCACGCTGCTTCGACTTGTGCGGCACGAGATCGATCGCGGTCTCGACCGACGGATTGTCGAGATTGATCGTCGGCGGCACGACATTATCGCGAATCGCCAGAATCGCGAAGATCGCTTCGATCGCACCGGCCGCGCCGAGCAGATGGCCGGTCGACGACTTGGTCGAGGACATCGCGACCTTGGAGGCGGCGTTGCCGAGCAGACGCTCGACCGCGCCGAGCTCGATCTCGTCGCCGAGCGGCGTCGAGGTCCCGTGCGCGTTGATGTAGTCGAGATCGGACGGCGTCAGCCCGGCACGCTTGAGCGCGGCCGACATGCTGCGGAAGCCGCCATCGCCGTCGGGCGAGGGCGAGGTGATGTGATAGGCATCGCCCGACAGACCATAGCCGATCACCTCGGCATAGATCCTCGCGCCGCGGCGCCTGGCGTGCTCGAGCTCTTCCAGCACGAGGACGCCCGCGCCCTCGCCCATCACGAAGCCGTCACGGTCCTTGTCGTAGGGACGCGAGGCCTTTTCGGGAGTCTCGTTGAAACCGGTCGACAGCGCGCGCGCGGCGTTGAAGCCGGCAATGCCGATGCGGCTGATCGGCGACTCGGCGCCGCCCGCGACCATCACGTCGGCATCGCCGAGCGCGATCAGGCGGGCGGCATCGCCGACCGCATGCGCGCCGGTCGAGCACGCCGTGACCACCGAATGGTTCGGTCCCTTCAGCCCGTGCGCGATCGAGACGTAGCCGGAGGCGAGATTGATCAGGCGGCCAGGAATGAAGAACGGCGACACCCGGCGCGGCCCGCGCTCCTTCAGCAGGATCGCGGTGTCGGCGATGCCGTTGAGGCCGCCGATGCCGGAGCCGATCATGGTGCCGGTCGCGCACTTGTCCTCTTCGGTCTCGGGATGCCAGTTGGCGTCCTCGAGCGCCTGGCCGGCCGCGGCCATGCCGAAGATGATGAAGTCGTCGACCTTGCGCTGGTCCTTCGGCTCCATCCATTTGTCCGGATTGAAGCTGTCGTTCGACCCGTCGCCGCGCACGACCGTGCAGGCGATCTTGGTCTGCAGATCGGAGACATCGAAGCTCTCGATCCTGCGCGCACCGCTTTCGCCATTGAGGATGCGTTTCCAGGTCGGCTCGACGCCACAGCCGAGTGGCGAGACCATGCCGAGACCCGTGACGACAACCCGCCTCATATCCGAAAACTCCGCATCGAAAGAATCACGGCCAATAACAAGAAACCGGCTGACCGCTGCGAAGCGGCCCGTCCGGTTTCAGTGTTGTCCCCGCGAAATTGAAGAGCCTTAGCTCTTCGCGTTCTTCTCGAGAAACTTCGTGGCGTCGCCGACGGTGAGAATGGTTTCCGCGGCGTCGTCCGGAATCTCGCAACCGAATTCCTCTTCGAACGCCATCACCAGCTCGACGGTATCCAGACTGTCGGCGCCGAGGTCGTCGATGAAGCTCGCGTTGTCGACAACCTTCTCGGGTTCAACACCAAGGTGTTCGACCACGATCTTCTTAACCCGCTCGCCAATGTCACTCATTGCTTAACCTCGTGTTGTTCCCTGTAGACCCGACCCCCCGGGACGATACGAGCCGTCGTGGTCGTTTGACTGCCTTCGCTTACGAACTTTGATTTGGCCCATCCTAACCGATGAAGGCCCCGGCGAACGACGGCCAAAGGCTCCGCATCGCCAATATACAGGGTTTCAAAAACCTGCAATGGCGTTCTTTGCCCATCCGTTGATGGTCCGGTTATCATACTTCAATTGCCTTGACTACAAGCCTCATTTCGCTCCGGAAACGGCCGTTTGCCGCATGCCGCACCGCCGTGACGGGCGGCACGACACGTCAGATCATGGCCATGCCGCCGTTGACGTGAATGGTCTGCCCGGTGACGTAGGCTGCTTCGTTCGAGCTCAGATAGACGGCGGCCGCCGCGATGTCCTCGGGTGTCCCCAGGCGGGCGGCCGGAACCTTGGTGAGAATCGTTTCGCGCTGCTTGTCGTTGAGCGCATCGGTCATCGGCGTCTTGATGAAGCCGGGCGCGATGCAGTTCGCGGTCACGCCACGCTTGGCGTATTCGGCCCCTAACGTCTTGATCATGCCGATCAGGCCTGCCTTCGACGCCGTATAATTACCCTGCCCGGGATTGCCGGTGACGCCGACCACCGAGGTGATGGCGACGATGCGGCCGAAGCGCTTGCGCATCATCAGCTTGGTCGCGGCGCGCGCCAGGCGGAAGGTCGCGGTCAGATTGACGTTGATGACCTCGTCCCAATCCTCGTCGCGAAGCTGCACGAAGAGATTGTCACGCGTGATGCCGGCGTTGGCGATGAGAATGTCGACCTGGCCCATCGCCGCTTCCGCAGCGGGCACCAGCGCCTCGACCTCGTCGGCCTTGGAGAGATTGCAGGGCAGCACGTGGGCGCGCTCGCCGAGCTTGCCGGCGAGCTCATCCAGCACCTCCTTGCGCGTCCCCGAGATGGCGACGGTAGCGCCCTGCGCGTGTAGCGCCTGCGCAATCGCACCGCCAATGCCGCCGGTCGCGCCGGTGACGAGCGCCTTTCGGCCAGTCAGATCGAACATTGATGGACTCCCTTAAGCCTGCTTCGCAGCGGCCAATGCATCCTTGGCGGCGGCAATATCGTTCGGGCCGCCGACCGCAATGCCGACGGCACCGTCCGCGATACGCTTGACGAGACCGGTCAGCACCTTTCCGGCGCCGATCTCGAAGAAGCGCGTGACGCCCTGCCCGGCCATGAAGGCCACGGACTCGCGCCAGCGCACCGTTCCGGTGACCTGCTCGACCAGGCGGCGGCGAATCTCGTCGGGATCGGTGATGGCGCTCGCCAGCACGTTGGACACCAGCGGCGCGGCCGGGGCCTTGATCGTCACCTTCGACAGCGCCTCCGCCATGGCATCCGCAGCCGGCTGCATCAGCTTGCAATGGAACGGGGCGGACACCGGCAGCAGCATCGCGCGCTTGGCGCCCTTGGCCTTGGCGATCTCGACGGCGCGATCGACCGCGGCCTTGTCGCCGGAGACGACGACCTGGCCGCCGCCATTGTCGTTGGCGGCCTGGCAGACCTGCCCCTGTGCCGCCTCGCCCGCGACCTCGATGGCGGCCTCGTAGTCGAGACCGAGCAGCGCGGCCATCGCGCCGGCGCCGACCGGGACGGCCTTTTGCATTGCGAGACCGCGGGTGCGAAGCAGACGCGCGGTATCCGACACCGTCAGGCTGCCGGCGGCCGCCAGCGCCGAATACTCACCGAGCGAGTGGCCGGCGACGAAGGCAGCGTCTCGCGCCACGGAAAAACCAGCCTCGGCCTCGAGCACGCGCAAGGTCGCGATGGACACCGCCATCAGCGCCGGCTGGGCGTTCTCGGTGAGCTGGAGGGTTTCGGCCGGACCTTCCCAGATGATGGCCGTCAGCTTCTCGCCGAGCGCGGCATCGACCTCGTCGAACACGGCGCGCGCGACCGGAAAGGCGTCGGCCAGGGCCTTGCCCATGCCGACAGCCTGGGAACCCTGCCCAGGAAATGTGAATGCAGCCGTCATCGGCGCTCCCTGCTGTCAGGCATGATCCTGTTCTGAACCGGCAGCCGATTTACGCCCGGCCTTGGGCCGTGGTTCCTTGGGCCGTGGTTCCTTGGACCAAGAGTCCCTCGGCCAAGGTTCCGGATCATGCTCCAAAGGGGGCCGTAGACACCGTCCGGGGCCGCACTGTCAAGCCGAGACGGGAACTGGGAGCGGCATTCAACGGGGAATGAGCCCCTCAAAACCCGCCGGCGGTCTGGTCGGCATCGACGTCCGCGCCTGCCCGGGCGCGGCGCGCACTGCTCACGACTTGCCCCGGCCGATCCTCGCGATTCGGCTTGGCCGTGGCCAGCCGCAGGACCGCAGCGTAGCTCGGTTGCACCTCCATGCGGCCCGCGTACCGGCTCGCACTCAGCAGCCGGTGCACCTTCGGCAAATTGTAGCAGGGCACGTAGAACAAGAGATGATGCTCGAGGTGATAGTTCACGTAATACGGCGCGATGAACAGGCGCTCGAGAAAATTGGCATGCGTCGTGCGCGTGTTGCGCAAGGGGTCGCTGCTATCGGGGACGACGGCGTGCTCGGCGATGTTGCGGATGCGCGTGATGACCATCATCCAGGTCAAGAGCGGCACCAGCCAGAGCAGCGGATAGGCCCACCACACGCCGGCCGCTGCACACGCGGCAAACATGGTCCCGTTGACCACGCATTGCCGGCCGAGCATCTCCCAGAAGTGCGCCGCACGCCGCCGCCATGACCAGTCCTTTGGCCCGAGCGCGTTGAGCAACTGCGCCTTGCGCTGCTGGTAGCCGGTCTGCCCGGTGATGTCGCGGATGAACTTGCGGCGATAGCTCAGCCCCGTGATCGGAAACGGCGCCGACAGCACCAGATCGGGGTCGTCGTCCTGCTGGGTACGCGCATGGTGCTGAAGATGGTAGCGCCGGTAGCTGCGCGTCTCCGCAAACAACGGATAGGCGCAGAACCACTGGCTCAGCGCCAGATTGGTTTTCTCGTCGGCGGACAGGCAGCCATGTGCGCCGTCATGCATCAGGATCGCAAGGCCGAGCTGGCGCGAGCCGATGATGGCGACGGCGAAGACATAGGTGAGCGGATTGGGCCACCACGCGACCAGCGCGATGGCTGCAATGATCAGCGCCCAGGCGTGCGCGATCAGCGCAGCGCCCTTCCAGGTCGCGCGCTGACGTATCTCGGCCAATTGATCGTCGGTCAGGAAATCGCGGGCACGCATGCGAAGCGCGGTCATGGCCTAACCCTTTCCATTCGAATTGTCGGATGCCTCGCGCGCCTCGACGAGACGCAGGCGCCCGGCGTCTTCAGTGGATTTCGCCTGCTCGCCCAGCACGCGCAGCATCTCGGCGCAGAGCGCCTCGGGCGAGCGGCCCATCGCGTAGCCCTCGAGAATGACGCCGATGGCGACGGCCCAGAACCGCCGCGAGCTTTCGTCGGGCGCGCGCAGCGAGCGCCAGCTGTGCCGCTCGACCTGCCCCGCATAAGCGCGCGTACCCTCGCTGTGCAGGCGCTCGATGGTTCGCTCCACCAGTGGCGCGAGATCCTGGCGACGCCGCGTCAACGTCAGCGCCTCGGCGAAGAACGCGACCGAATCGCTCGCCGTCACGGTCTCGGCCAGCGCGCGGGTGTATTCCCCGGGCGTGCGCGCCTTCAGCGCCGCCTGCTCGGTGGTGCGTGCCAGATACAAGAGATCGCGGCAGGCGCATTCGACGAACAGCGCCTCCTTGGTGCGGAAGTAATAGGTGATCTGGCTCGGGAACGCGTCCGCGGCGGCCGCGATGTCGGTGATGGCCGTACCGGAAAGCCCCCGCTCCCGAAACAGCGGGCTCGCCGCATCCAGAAGCAGCGAGCGCATCTTGCGGCCGGCCGAGCGCGTTGCGCGCGCGGTGTGCTTGGGGTCGCCTGCCGCTTCGAGCGGCGCATCGGCCGACGCTTTTGCCATGGGATCCTCTCCGCTGATTTATTTGTATGTTATACAAACAAATAGATCAAGCCGAATCTTGGTATTGGAGGATGGGTTTTGTTCCCGTCGGCTTGAAGATGCCCCTCCAACCTTGCAAAGCCGGCCAAAATCCGTATAAGGCGCCGATCCGCAGACCCCGGCCGGGAGCTGAACGGACGGTCTCAGCAAATCATTCGTGATTTTGGTGTGGCAGGGCCAGTCGGCCCGTCGTCCCGTGTTTCCGCCTTCTGAGCTTGATCCCAGAGTCCTTTCCGAAGGCCTCTTAAGGGTTTGACGCCGGGCGATGCGCCAACATGAGGAAAGGACGACCATGCCTCTTTACGAGCATGTTTTTCTCGCGCGTCAGGACGCGAGCCCGCAGCAGGTCGAAGAGCTGACTGCGCAGATGACCGGTATCGTCGAAGGTCTCGGCGGCAAAATCACCAAGACCGAGAATTGGGGCGTGCGCTCCCTCACCTACCGCATGAACAAGAACCGCAAGGCGCACTTCGTGCTGCTCAACATCGACGCGCCGTCCGCGGCGATCGCCGAGATCGAGCGCCAGGAGCGCATCAGCGAGGACGTGATCCGCTATCTCAGCGTCCGCGTCGAGGAGCTCGAGGAAGGCCCGTCCGCGATGATGCGCAAGGCCGACCGCGACCGCGAGCGTGACGACCGCGGCGGCGGCTTCCGCGGCGAGCGCGAAGGCGGCTTCCGTGGCGACCGCGAGGGCGGTTTCCGCGGCGATCGCGGTCCGCGCCGTCCGCGCGACGAAGCTGAAACCACGGATGGGGAGTAAGAATCATGGCTGAAGCTGGTGCACGCCGCCCGTTTTTCCGTCGTCGCAAGAGCTGCCCGTTCACGGGCGCCAATGCTCCGAAGATCGACTACAAGGACTCCAAGCTGTTGATGCGTTACGTCTCCGAGCGCGGCAAGATCGTGCCGAGCCGCATCACCGCGGTGTCCGCGAAGAAGCAGCGTGAGCTCGCCCGCGCCATCAAGCGCGCGCGGTTCCTGGGCCTGTTGCCCTACGTCATTCGCTGATACGACCAACTCGACCGGCGGACGCTGCTCCGCCGGTCGCGACTTCTAGAACTCATAAGGCTTCCGGGTCGTCCGGTCGCCGATGGTTGGGGCAGACGACGCCTCTAACCGCTCGAAGGGAGCGGGACAGCTGATGATGGCCTTTGCACTGATCGCCCTGATCGCCGGCGCCGCGTCGGCCCTGATGTTCGCCTCGATCAAATCGGGCGCGCTGATCTCGCTCGTCCTGTTCTATCTCGCTCCGCTTCCTCTGATGGTCGCCGCGATCGGCTGGGGGCCGCTTTGCGCGAGCTTCGGCGGCATCGCCGCCGCGATCGGCCTCGGCGCCCTGTTCGGCCTGCCCTATTGCATCGCCTTCGCCGTCACCGTCGCGCTGCCGGCGTGGTGGCTCGGCCATCTCGTCCTGCTCGGGCGTCAGGTGGGAAGCGCTGCGCCTGCCGCCGGCACCGCTCCCGCCTCGGAGCCGGACGTCGAGTGGTACCCGGTCGGCCGCATCCTGCTCTGGATAGCCGGCTTCGCGACGCTGACCACGATGGCCGCTTTGCTCACGCTCGGGACCGACGCGGAGACCATCACTGGCACATTGCGCCGGGGCCTGACGCGCCTCCTGCGCACCACCGACCCGCAAACTTCGGGCGAAGCCAGCCAGTTCGTCGACGCGCTGGTGCGCATCGCGCCCGCCGCCGCCACGATCGCCGCGACCATGACGCTCACTCTCAACCTCTGGCTCAGCGCCAAGGTGACCGCGACGTCGGGCCGGCTGCGCCGTCCCTGGCCGGACCTCAAGACCACCGAGCTTCCGCAGATGACGCTGGTGGCGCTGTGCATCTCCATCGCCTTCTGTTTCACCGGGGGGCTGCTTGGCATCGTGGCGCAGATCGCGACCGCCGCGCTGACGATGGCCTATGCGCTGGCCGGTTTCGCCGTATTGCACACGCTGACGCTGGCGCTGAACGGCCGCACGTTCTGGCTCGGCTCGACCTACGCCGCCGTCGTCGTGTTCGGATGGCCCGTCGTCGCGATGGTGATCCTCGGGCTTGCGGATGCCTTGTTCGGCTTGCGCGAACGCTTCCTGCGCAGCCGGCAGCCGCCGCCACTGCCTACACCTTGAGTTCAACCCGAAACTGAAACCTGAGAGAGCACTTCAAGAGGAGAACGAATATGGAAGTCATTTTGCTGGAACGCGTCAACAAGCTCGGCCAGATGGGCGAAGTCGTGAAGGTTCGCGACGGCTACGCCCGCAATTTCCTGCTCAAGCGCGGCAAGGCGCTGCGCGCCACCGCCGACAACCGGGCCAAGTATGACGGCATGAAGGCGGAGCTCGAAGCGCGCAACCTCGCCTCGAAGGCCGAAGCGTCCAAGATCGCCGAGAAGATCGAGGGCAAGAACATCGTCGTGATCCGCCAGGCCTCCGAAGCCGGCCAGCTGTTCGGCTCGGTCACGGTGCGCGACATCGTCATGGCATTCGAAGCCGACGGCGTCCATCTCGACCGCCCGCAGGTGCAGCTCGACGCGCCGATCAAGACCATCGGCAAGCACACGGTCACCGTTGCCGTTCACCCCGAGGTCGAGGTCGAGATCACCGTGACGGTCGCCCGCAGCCAGGACGAGGCCGAGCGCATCAACCGCGGCGAGGACATCTCGACCCGCAACGAGGATCGCGACGCGGCCGCCGAGGCGATCGCCGCCGCCGGCGAGTTCTTCGATCCGGAAGCCGAACACGACGACGTCGCGCCGGCGCCGGCTGCGGAAGAGAAGTAAGCCACAACTCGTCATGCGCGGGCTTGACCCGCATCCATCGTCAAAGAAGCTTTCGTGATGGATGCCGGGTCAAGCCCGGCAATGACGAAGAAACAACCGAGCCCGGCTGCCTCACGCGGCCGGGCTTTTCGTTTTCGCAGCGACGTCCTCGCTCAGCATCGCGATCGAGGCCAGCGCGGTTGCGGTATGCTTCTCGACGCCGTCGCTGACGCAGAATACGTCGGCGGCGACCACCGCGACCTGGCGCCCCGGCTTGATCACCCGGGCGCGGCAGATCAGCTTCTCGCCGACCGCGGGCGACAACAGATTGAGCTTATATTCCGCCGTCAGCGCCGGCTGACCGCGCGACGTGGCGGCTGCGATCGTGGTGGCGTTGTCGACCAGGAAGGCGGTGACGCCGCCGTGGAAGAAGCCGTGCTGCTGCAACAGCTCCGGCCGGCGCTCCACGGCGATGGTGCAGGTGCCGCGCGACAATTCGGACACCTCGGCGCCGACCAGGCTCATGAAACCCTGTCGGCCGACATTGGCGTGGATGCGTTCGGCAATGGGCGCAAATTCCGGATCAGCGTCGGCCCGCATGCGTCTCTCCCTCATTGCTTGTTGATGCGATCGAACGGCCTCAACGCACGCTTGGCACAGGCGATCAGCGTATCCGCCTCGATGCGTGGATCGGTGCGCTCACGACCCGACAGGAAAGCGCGGCAGAAGATCTGCGCCGGACCGATCAGCTGGCTGACGAACATCACCGGCGTCATCGGCAGAAGCTCGCCGCTTGCGACCAGCGGCGCGCGCCAGCGCTCGATGCCTTCGGCAAGCCGCGCATTCTGCGCCCGCTGCGCGTCGCGGAAGTCCTCGCCCCACTCGCTGCGCGAGATCTCGAAGAGGTAGCGCGCCTCGCGCCGGCTGGTCACGACCCAGTCGAGATGCGCCCGGATCAGGCGATCGATGCCCTGCTCGGCGTCAGGGAGCGGATCGAGCGCGGCCAGTATCGCGGCGTGATAATGCCGCAAGACCTCCAGAAACAACGCACCGGCGAGCTCCTTCTTCGAGCCGAAGGCGTGGAAGAAGCTGCCATTGGAGGCTCGCGCGCGGGTGCGGATCGCGGCCACCGTCGCGGCTTCGAAGCCGAGGCGGTCGAACACGGCAAGGCCGGCAGCCAACAAATCCTCTCGCACGGACGCCGTCATGGTCGCCTCCTAGAGCATTACTCTAGAGCACTACTCTAATGACGGTCAAGACGATGCAAAGGCCGCGGATGGGCGCGGCCTTTTGCATCGTCGATCGAAAATCCCGGTGACTTAGCGCGAGATCGGCGGCGCCGGCGGACCGGAGGACGCGGGCGGGGCCGGCGGCGGAACTGCAGCAGTCGCGGGCGGCGCCGGTTCCTGCGGCTTGGCCGCGGGCGCCGGCTCCGCAGGCTTCGGAGCAGCCTCTTCCACCGGCTTGGGCGCGGCCGGCTCAGCGGGCTTGGCCGCGGCTGGAGCTGCCGGCGTCACCTGTGGGACCGGATCGGACCGCAGCGCCGGCGTCTCGCTGCTGCGCGGCTCGACCTTGGCACTGTCGGGCTTGACGGCGTCCGGCTTCGGTTCGGTCTTCTTGTCCTCGGTCGCCGGCGTCGCGGGATCGACCTTCGGGGCTTCCTCCGTCCCGGGCTTGGCGCGCCGCTTGCCTTTGCGTGCCTCGGGCGTAGCCTCTCCCTCCGGCTTGGCGCCCTCCTCGGCCGGCCGTGCGGCACGCTTCTGGCGCGTCCCCTCAGCAGCCGGAGTGGCGGCCTCGCCCTCGGGCCTGACGCCCTCCTGCGCGCGCGGACGTCGGCCCTGCTCTGGCGAAGCGCCGTCCTTCTTGGCGTCCTTGGCCTGGTAGCGGGTGTCGGTGGCACCGTTCGAGATCAGATAGGCGGAGAGGACGCCCGCCATGTCCGAGCTTGTCGTGTAGTGCTGGCGCAGGAAACCCGGCAGCGAGCCGGGCGAGACCGACTTCAGCAGCCCGCGCGGGCTCTTGTGGCAGGCATTGCAGGTCTGAGAGAACAGCTGCGACGGGGTCTTGCCGGCTTCGAGGTTCGTCGCCTGCGCAAGAACGGAATCGGCCGCACCGAAGCCAATCAGGAGCAACACCGTCGCGAGGCTGAGCGCTCGGCTCGACATTCCCATCATCTCCGTTGAATTTACTGCGAATGCAGCCGGCATCCGGCGCGGCGGCGGTCACCTTTTAACCGATTGAGCCGCGAATGGAAGCAGGTCCGCGCGCAAGGATGTGATTAAGCGGTTTTCGAATATCTACTTTGAATACAGTGCAATAGCGTAGCCGGAATCGGCTCGCTAGATTTGAATGCAAACGCATAGGAACCGCTGCGGCGCCTGGGCGTCAGATGCGAAGGCCGGGTAGTCGCATCTTTCGGGTTCGCTCGAGAGGATTGCCGATGGACCGTTTGTTGCGTCGTTTCCTGTCCCAATTCATCCGCCGCGGATCGTTGACGGTGACCAGCGCGAGCGGCTCGAAGTTCACCGTCGGCGACGGCTCCGGCGAGCCGGTCGCGGTCCGCTTCGTCAGCGCGGACGCCGAGCGGAGGGTCCTCGTCAATCCCGAGCTGGGGCTGGGCGAGGCTTACATGAACGGCGAATTCGTGGTCGAGCGCGGCACCATAGCTGATGCCCTCGCGATCCTGCTCGATCAACCCGACCTATTGCCGCAGTGGGCCAAGCCGTGGTGGCACCTGCGCTACCTGACGCGGCACCTCAAGCAGTTCAATCCCCGCCCGCGCTCCCGTCAAAACGTTGCTCATCACTACGATCTCGACGGCCGGCTCTATTCGCTGTTTCTCGATGCCGACAAGCAATATAGCTGCGCCTATTTCGAAACGCCCGAGATGTCGCTGGACGACGCGCAACTTGCCAAGAAGCGGCACATCGCGGCGAAGCTTCTCGTCAGCAATGGCCAGCGCGTCCTCGACATCGGCTCCGGCTGGGGTGGCCTCGGGCTCTATCTCGCCGAGTTCGCGGGTGCCGACGTCACCGGGATCACGCTGTCGACCGAGCAGTTGCAGGTCGCTAATGCGCGCGCCGCCGAAAAGGGCCTGAGGGGCTCGGCCAGATTCCAGCTCCAGGATTATCGCGACGTCGAAGGTACGTTCGACCGCATCGTCTCCGTCGGCATGTTCGAGCATGTCGGGGCAGGGTTCTATGACGCCTACTTCCAGCGCTGCGCCGAGCTGCTGAAGGAAGACGGCGTCATGCTGCTGCATTCGATCGGCCGTTCGCAGGGCCCGGATTCGACCAATCCCTGGATCGCCAAATACATCTTCCCCGGCGGCTACATCCCGGCCCTCTCGGAGGTGTTGCCGGCGATCGAGCGCGCGGGCCTGCTGGTCTGCGACATCGAGATTCTGCGCCTGCACTATGCCGAGACGCTGAAGGCCTGGCGGGAGCGGTTCATGGCGCGGCGCGAGGAAGCCGTGCAGCTCTACGACGAGCGCTTCGCCTTGATGTGGGAATTTTACCTCGCGGCCTGCGAGATGACGTTCCGCAAGCAAGCCATGATGAACTTCCAGATCCAGCTCACCCGCCGCCAAGGCGTAGTGCCGATGACCCGCGACTATATCCCGCGCGAGGAAGCCCGGCTGCGGGCCCGGGAAGGCGCGGCCATGCCGAGGCTCAAGCTGGCTGGTGAATAGGTCCGGATCTTAGTGACGCAGGGTCGAAATCCCGGACGTCCGGAAAGACGCCGTTAACGCCAATTGCGCCTGAAATTGTAGCAGGATTTCGGGTGCGACCGGCTGGCGGCGGACCTCAGGCTGCTCGGCGTGCTTCATGGCCGCGATCAACCCCGACAGCCACAGACGGCTGCCTGCCTCGCGTCGCCAATTCTGGTGCTGCCATTCTGGCTGCATCGCTCGCCTCGTATCCCTGTCGGCCGGGAATGAAACAATCCCCTGCCCGCTCGCCTGTTCCCAGCATGACCCCGAAAGAATCCGGGGAGATGTGATCTGCTTCACATAAATCTGGTCCGGCCTGGCTTAGACCGTCGCCATGAGCAAAGAGACCCAAACCTCATTCGACGTGCAGGACGACCTCCGCACCGATTACGCCCTGATGGTCACCGGCGTTGGGGCGGCCCTGGTTGCGCTGGTCTACCTCCTGCTGGTCTGAAGCCGAGCCGAATACGGCCCGCGTGCGTCATTTCGCCCGCTTCTTGATAGGTCTGCGCGTCAGCCCTCAGGGTTCACGGGTTTCAGGATTTTTCCATGGCGCGACCGCGGCCCCCTTGGGACGAGCGAGTTCCGCCAAAATCCAGTCAAGCGCGGCGCATGCTGCGGCTGCCAATCATCCACCATTTTAACTGAGCAGTTGATAGCGGTCAGCTTTTGCTTCCGCTTTGACCTGCGGCGGCGCTTTATCCCGGCCCCGCATCCGCCCAAGAAAATTGCTAAGCACGTCCGACCATGGCACTGACTGATTCGAACGTTCTCAAACTCGCGCCCGATGCCGGAACTCCCGCCTATCGGAGCGCACCGCACAATATCGAGGCCGAACAGAGCCTTCTGGGCGCGATCCTGGTCAACAACGACGCCTTCTACCGCGTCTCCGACTTCCTGGAGGCCAAGCACTTTTTCGAGCCGCTGCACCAGACCATCTTCGAGACCGCCGGCAGCCTGATCCGGATGGGCAAGATCGCCACCCCGGTCACGCTCAAGACGTTCCTGCCGGCCGATACCGATGTCGGCGGCATGACCATCGGACAATATCTGGCGCGGCTCGCGGCCGAAGCCACCACCATCATCAACGCCCAGGACTATGGCCGCACCGTCTACGATCTGTCGTTGCGCCGCGACCTGATCGGCATCGGCGAGGACATGGTCAACGTCGCCTATGACGCGCCGGTCGACTTCCAACCGCGGGCGCAGATCGAGGATGCCGAGCGCAAGCTGTACGAGCTCGCCGAGTCCGGCCGGTATGACGGGGGCTTTCAGAAATTCTCGCAGGCCCTGACCGTCGCCGTCGATCTCGCGGCCAAGGCGTTCCAGCGCGACGGCAAGCTGTCGGGCATCTCGACGGGACTGCGCGACCTCGACACCAAGATGGGCGGCCTGCAGCATTCCGACCTCATCATCGTCGCGGGACGCCCCGGCATGGGCAAGACGTCGCTGGCGACCAACATCGCCTACAACGTCGCGCAGGCCTACGTGCCGGAGCTTCAGGCCGACGGCACCATGAAGGCCGCCAACGGCGGCGTGATCGGCTTCTTCTCCTGCGAAATGTCGGCCGACCAGCTCGCCACCCGTATCGTGGCCGAGCGCACCGGCATTCCCTCCTCCCACATCCGTCGTGGCGGCATCACGGAGGCCGATTTCGAGAAGATCCGGCAGGTCTCGATCGAGCTGCAGTCGCTGCCGTTCTACGTCGACGCTACCGGCGGCCTCTCGATCGCGCAGCTGATGGCGCGCGCGCGCCGGCTCAAGCGCCAGAAGGGTCTCGACCTGCTCGTGATCGACTACATCCAGCTGCTGTCGGGTTCAGGCAAGCGAAGCGACAATCGCGTGCAGGAAATCACGGAGATCACGACCAGCCTGAAGGCGCTGGCCAAGGAGCTCAACGTTCCCGTGATCGCGCTCTCGCAGCTGTCGCGCCAGGTGGAATCGCGCGACGACAAGCGGCCGCAGCTGTCGGACCTGCGCGAATCCGGCTCGATCGAGCAGGACGCGGACGTCGTGCTGTTCGTGTTCCGCGAGGAATATTACCTCGCCATGAAGGAGCCGCGCCCCGGCACCGAAGAGCATGCCAAATGGCAGGCCGACATGGAACGCACGGTCGGCCGCGCCGAAGTCATCATCGGCAAGCAGCGCCATGGTCCGACCGGTACCGTCGAGCTGCACTTCGATGCCTCGGTCACGCGCTTCGGCGACCTCGCGCATGACGGCCAGCTGCCGGACCGCAGCGACTACTAGATTGTTCCCCGGGTTGAACGGGGCCTGTCTCTTGCGTAAAACGGCGCCATGACAATGGCGTCCGCTCCGAAATCGATCCCGCAATCCGGCCCACTCTCCGCGGAGGCCAACCAGGCTGCCGCGCTGGCCGCCTTCGGCGGCGTGCTGACCGTCGATCTCGACGCGATCATCGCCAATTGGCGCAAGCTCGAGAAGACCGCGGTGCCGGCCGAATGTTCCGCGGTGATCAAGGCCGACGCCTATGGCTGCGGCGCCGAGCAGGTGTCGCACGCGCTGAGCAAAGCCGGTTGCAAGACCTTCTTCGTCGCCACCATCGAGGAAGCGCGCAAGGTGCGCGCCGCCGTTCCGGAGCCCACGATCTACGTGCTCGGCGGCTATTTCCAGAACACCGGCGAGCACTACGCCAAGATCAATTGCCGTCCGGTGATCGGCGATCTCAACGAGCTCGCCGAATGGGACGTGTTCTGCCGCCGCACGGGGTGGAACGGGGGCGCAGCAGTTCACATCGACACCGGCATGAACCGGCTCGGGCTGACGCTGTCGGAAGCCCAGGCCATCATTCCCCGCATCAATGCCGGCGATCACGGCATCACGCTGGTGATGAGCCATCTGGTCGCGGCCGAGCAGCTCAACAGCCCGATCAACGCCAGACAGCTCGCGGCCTTCCGCAGCATCGCCAGTGAGTTCACAGGCGTGCCGGCGGCGCTCGCCAACTCCTCCGGCATCTTCCTCGGCGCGCCGTTCCAGTTCGACCTGGTGCGGCCGGGAGCTGCGCTCTACGGCGTCAACCCGACGCCGGAGGCCGACAATCCCATGCAGCAGGTGGTCGACCTCAAGGCGCGCATCGTGCAGATTCGCAGCATCGAGCGCGGCGAGACCGTCGGCTATGGCGGGACCTGGACCGCGCGGCGGCCGACGAAGCTGGCGATCATCGCGGTCGGCTACGCCGACGGCTATTTCCGCGCCGCCAGCTCCAATGACGGCACCCGCGGCGCCGATGTCGTCGTGGCGGGCAAGCGCTGCCCTGTCGCGGGCCGCATCTCCATGGACCTGATCGCGATCGACATCACCGATCTGCCGCCGAACGCGGTGCGGCGCGGCCACATGGTGACGCTGCTCGGCGAAGGCATCACCGTCGACGAGCTCGCGCACCATTTCGGCACGATCGGCTATGAGGTGCTGACCAGCCTCGGCCACCGCTATGCCCGCGTCTACAAGGGTGGCAATGTCGAGGAGCCGCTGGTCAAGCCGGAGCCCGCGTCGAACGCCGGGCAGTCGCCTGCCCCGCCGCCGATCGAACAGCCGTCGGCGTTGCCGCCGCTGCCAAGTTAAACCACCGGCACCTACTTCTTCTTCCTGCTGTCCAGCGCCGTTTTGCAGGTGGCACTGAGCTGGTCGCGCTTGGCGTTGAGACAGGCGACGATGCCGCTGCCCGGCGCGATGCCGGCGCAGAATTTGTCGTAGTCCGCCTTGCATGCGCCGCGCGTTTCGGCTGACTGTGCCGTGGCCCCGGAGAACGCGACGACGAAGGCGATAGCGGCAAAGCTCAGTTTGGACATTGTATCTCCGGAGACGAAAGCAGGAGCCGTAGCTCTAGATGAAGATCGCGACATTCAACATCAACAACATCAACCGCCGCCTGCCCAATCTGTTGGCATGGCTGCGAATGGCGAAGCCCGATGTCGTCGCGCTTCAGGAGTTGAAGGCAAGTGATGGCGAATTTCCGGCGGCCGCCATCGAAAAGGCCGGCTATGGCGCGGTGTGGCGTGGACAAAGAACATGGAACGGCGTCGCCATCCTCGCCCGCAATGCCGAGCCCGTGCTGACGCGCGACCGGCTGCCGGGAAAGCCTGCCGATCTCGAAGCGCGCTACATCGAGGCTGCGGTGCGCGGCGTCATCGTCACCAGCATCTACCTGCCCAACGGCAATCCGCAGCCGGGACCGAAATTCGACTACAAGCTCGACTGGTTCGCGCGGCTGCGGCGCCACGCCAACACCTTCATCAAGCAGGACCTGCCGGTGGTGCTCGCCGGCGACTACAACGTCGCGCCCACCGAGATCGACATCTATCCGACGCGCTCATGGGACAAGGACGCGCTGATCCAGCCGAAGAGCCGCGCGGCCTTTGCCGCGCTGGTCGAGCAAGGCTGGTGCGACGCGATCCGCGAGTTGCATCCGGACAAGCGCATCTACACGTTCTGGGACTACAAGCGGAACCGCTGGCCGCGCGATGCGGGCCTGCGGCTCGACCATCTCCTGCTCAGCCCTGCCCTCGCCCCGCGCCTCGCCAAAGCCGGCGTCGACAAGAAAATCCGCGGCGAGGACGGCGCGAGCGATCACGCGCCGGCGTGGGTGGTGTTGCGGTGACCCGAACGGCAGTCGGCACCGGGGCGCCGGACAAAAACCTGAAAAACAACCCCATGCACAGTAGCCGACCTCTGTCCGATCAATGACTTACGGATAAACCGAGATCAAGGTTGATCCGTCGGGCAAAACACTGGCATGATGTCAGCATCGAAGGCGTTCAAATCGCCGCGCCGGGCGCACTTCAGACGGCCCCATCATCGGGAATGTTGAGGACGGTGCCGCAGGCCTTGCAATGCACGGCGTCGGCATCGTGCCTCTGGAGCCCGCACGTCGGGCATGGAAACCGCACCTTGTGAGGACTGAGCAGCGCGCGGGCGAGATTGAAGAACAGAGTCACGCCGAAAATCATGATCACGACGGTGATCAGGCGACCGAACGTGCCCGACAAGGTGATGTCGCCAAAGCCGGTCGTCGTCAGCGCCGTGACGGTGAAATACAGGGCATCGGCATAGTTTCGGATCTCGTCGTTGCGAAATTTCTGGGTCTCGTAAACGATCCCGGTCATCACGAAGATGAAAACGGCGAGGTTGGTGACGGCGAAGATGACCTCTTCGTTGCGACGAAAGAACGGGGAATCGATCCGCAGCCTCACCAGCATCTGGTAGTCGCGCAGCAGGCCCAACGTCCGCAGAATCCGGAGAAAGCCGCCCGCCTCGCCGGCAAGCGGCGCCAGGAAGGATACGATCGCGACCATGTCAGCCCACGTCGCGAGCTGGGTGAATTTCTGAAACGGATGTCGATCGACCAGGAGCCGGGCGGAGAAGTCGGCAAGCAGAATAACGCCGAACAGGACATCGAGCGTCTCGACGATGTCACTGGGCGGCAGGAACGAGGTCGCAATAATGAACAGCACCGTCACGATATCGAAGACGAGCAGCGCATAGCGGAAGCGCACGCCGTCCGGCGTCGCGCCCTCGTAGAGGCCGCGGACACTGCTTCGGAGAGACGTGAGGGTCACTGGAGGAATCTCGGTTTGCAAGGATGATGGCAACTCGGAGCGCGAGCTGCAACCGAGATGCTTGTACAGCTGCGTGGACTCGCGATGAGGAACCAGCAGCACCGCGCGGTGCTCAGCTCTCCCTGGGCTGAATGCTCTGGCCCTGCTGATCTCTCACCGCGAAGCCACTTGACCAAACGCTCTGGTCAGCATACTGGTCTGACCAAGATCAGACCAAAGAGACAGGGATGGAGCTCAAGCGAGCGACCGACGGCGAAAAAGGGTTCGAGAAGGTGTTTGCCTTCCTGCGCGAACGCCTGCTTGCCGGCTCACTCAAGCCGGGCGACCGACTGATCTCGGAACGCGAGCTCGCGACCCTGCTCGGCGTCAGCCGTCCGATCGTGCGCGAGGCGCTGCGTGCCCTCACCGTGCTCGGGATTGTCGAGATCCGCGACCGCATCGGCACGGTGGTGACGCGGCCGGACGTCTCGGTGCTGAACGATTTCTTCACCTTCGCGCTCGCCCAGCAGGCGGACATGCTCGACGACGTCATGCAGGCGCGCGTTGCGATCGAATGCCAGGCGATTCGTCTCGCCTGCGAGCGCGCCAACATCGCCGATTTCGAACGCCTCCAGCGCGCGCTCGCGAAGATCGGGGAGACGATCGACGAAGCGGATGCGGGCGGCATGGCCGATTTCGACTTCCATCGTGCCATCGTCGTCGCCTCGCATTCGGAGACGCTGACGGTGCTGCATGCTTCGATGGCGGGTCTGTTGACGCATTCGCACCGCAGCCGCCGCGAACTGGTGCAGGCCTTCCCGTCGATGAAGACTTATCTGATCGACGATCACCGCCGCATTTTCGAAGCGGTCATTGCGCGAGATCCGGAGCGCGCGGATGCGACGCTGCGCAAGCATTTCGCCATTGGCGACGAGTACCGCAGGCGCGCGGTCCTCGGCGACATCGACAAGGCCAGCGCCTCGGGCTGACCGCGAACCCCGACCAACGACGCCAACCATACAAGAAACGGACTGACGACATGGGACGGAACGACAAGGGCAAGGTCGGCTTCATCGGCATCGGCACGATGGGCCGGGAGATGGCGCGCAACCTGCTGGTGGCGGGACACGCGGTCCGCGTCTTCGATCTGAACGAGGCTGCGCTGACGGACAGCGTCAAGGAAGGAGCGACCCGCGCGAGCAGCCCCGCCGACGCCGCGCAAGGCGCTGACATCGTCATCACCATGCTGCCCGACACGCCCCATGTCGAGGCCACCGTTTACGGCGAGCAGGGACTGCTGAAATCCCCACCTCCAGGCAAGCTCATCGTCGACATGAGCACGATCTCGCCGGTTGCCGTCCGCCGCATCCATGCCGATCTGCAAAAGACAGGTGTCAGCTTCATCGACGCACCGGTCTCGGGCGGGCCGGTGGGCGCCAAGAATGCCGCGCTCTCGATCATGGCCGGCGGCGATGCGGATGCCTTCGCCAAGGCCGAGCCGTTCTTCCGTGCGATGGGCACGACCATCATCCATGTCGGCGCGACCGGTGCCGGACAGACCGTCAAGCTCTGCAATCAGCTGATCTGCGGCATCAACATCCAGGCGATCTGTGAGGCACTCGCGCTCGGCCGCGCTTCGGGCATCGACCTCAATCTGCTGCGCCGGGTGCTGCTTGGCGGCTCCGCGGCATCCTGGATGCTCGACAAGCTCGGCCCGGCGATGATCGCGGGCGACGTCTCCGCCGGCTTCCGCATCGATCTCCAGCTCAAGGACCTTCGCCTCGTGCAGGAGCACGCGCAGGCCCTGAACGTGCCCCTGCCCGGCACCGCGCTCGTCACCAGCCAATATGTCGATGCGCGCGCCCACGGCGAAGGCAGCAACGGCAACCAGGCGCTGTTCCGCGTCTATGACCGCATGACCAACCAGACAACCGGCTGACTCCGAAACGATGAGCCTCCAACTCGACTTTCCCGCAGTGCTGGAGCGGTGGCCAAGTTTCCTGGCCGGCGCGGTGCTCACGCTGGAGTTGGCTTTCTTCGCGACCGTGCTCGGCGCCCTGCTCGGCACGCTGGCGGCGATCGGACGCGGCGCGCATAACGCGCTGATCGCAGGCGCCTGCAAGATTTATGTCGAGACTATTCGCAACACGCCGCTGCTGGTGCAGATCTTCCTGGTTTATTTCGGCCTCGCCAGCCTCGGCCTGAAATACTCCGCCTTCACCGTGGCCGTTGCCGCGCTGACCATCAATGTCGGCGCATATACCGCCGAGATCATGCGCGCCGGCTTCGAGGCGATTCCGCGCGGACAGATCGAGGCAGCCGAGGGGCTGGCGCTTTCGCGCTTCCAGATCTACTGGCACATCATCCTGCTGCCGGCGATCGAGAAGGTCTATCCCGCACTCACCAGCCAGTTCGTCCTGTTGATGCTGGCGTCCTCGGTCTGCTCGCAGATCTCGGCAGAGGAGCTGACTGCAGTCGCCAACTATATCCAGTCGGACACCTACCGTGCGTTCGAGACCTACATCATCGTCGCCGTGCTCTACGTCATCCTGTCGCTGGTGATGCGTGCCGGCTTCTGGGGCCTCGGGCTCCTCCTGTTTCCGCGCCGGCGCCGGCTCGGAACGCCGTTGTGAGATGACCATGGGCGGACATCTCAACATCAATCATCTCATGTTCCTCGGCCAAGGCGCGCTGTGGACCATTGGCCTGTCGCTGATCGCGCTGATCGGCGGCGGCATCGTGGGCTTCGTGATTGCGCTGGCGCGGATCTCGCCGCTGAAATCGGTCCGGATCGCCAGTGCCGTCTATGTTCAGCTCATCCAGGGCACGCCGCTACTCGTCATCCTGTTCCTGGGGTATTTCGGCCTTGCCGCCATCGGCTTGCAGGTCTCACCGCTCGTCGCGGCCGGCGCATCGCTCACGCTCTACGTGGCGGCCTATCTCGGCGAGATCTGGCGCGGCTGCATCGAGTCTGTGCCGAAGCCGCAATGGGAGGCCGCCGAAGGTCTGGCGCTGAGCCGGACCCAGCGCATGGTCAAGGTGATCCTGCCGCAGGCGATCCGCATTGCGACGCCGCCGACCGTCGGCTTCATGGTGCAGATCATCAAGAACACCTCGCTCGCCTCCGTGGTTGGCTTCGTCGAGCTGATGCGCTCGGGGCAGATCGTCAACAACTCGCTGTTCGAGCCGTTCGCCATCTACGCCATCATCGCCGTCACCTACTTCGCCATGTGCTATCCCCTGTCGCTGTTCAGCCAGAAGCTGGAACGGCGGATGGGGCGTGGCCGGTCCAACCTCGCGCCAGCCTGACATGCAGCAGAACCCCTCCTCATCCGAACCGATCGTGTCGCTCCGCGACGTGCAGAAGAGTTTTGGCGCGCTCCGCGTGCTCGATGGCGTCTCCTTTGCCGTCGCGCGCGGCGAGGTGCTGGCGCTGATCGGCCGCTCCGGCTCCGGCAAGAGCACCGCGCTGCGCTGTATCGACCGGTTCGAGAAGGTCGATGGCGGCGAGATCGTCGTCTGCGGGCACCGCGTCGACCGGCCCGACGTGGACCTGCGCGCACTGCGCCAGGACGTCGGCATCGTATTCCAGAGCTACAATCTGTTCCCGCATCTGACCATCGAGCAGAACATCACGCTCGCGCCCTGCGCCGTGAAGGGCATGGCGACGTCGCAGGCCAAGGATCTCGCACGAAAAGTGCTGGCGCAGGTCGGGCTGGAGGAGAAGCTGCATGCCTATCCCGAGCAGCTCTCGGGCGGCCAGCAGCAGCGCGCCGCAATCGCCCGCTCGCTCGCCATGCAGCCGAAGGTGATGCTGTTCGACGAGGTCACCTCCGCGCTCGATCCCGAGCTCACCGGCGAAGTGCTGAAGGTGATCGAACAGCTCGCCGCTGACGGCATGACCATGGTGATGGTTACCCACGAAATGGGCTTCGCAAAGGGAATCGCCGACCGGATCGTGTTCATGCATCGAGGCAAGGTCCACGAGACCGGACCTGCCTCGATCCTGACGTCGCCGACCACGCCCGAACTCACGCAATTCGTGGGGACGGGGAACCTAAAATCATAACAGGGAGAGGAGAACCAAGGGATGACCAACAGAATGGTGCTGGGGACTGCCGCCGCGTTGTGCGGCCTCATCATGATGGCGGCAACGCCCGCGTCGGCCGATCTGCTCGACGACATCATGAAGGCGAAGAAGATCCGCATATCGACCGACCTCGCCATCCCGCCCTCGGGCATGATGGATTCCACCATGAAGCCGACGGGATCCGATGTCGAAGTGGCGCAGATGCTCGCCAAGGATTGGGGCCTCGAGCTGGAATTCATCCAGACCACCGGTGCGACCCGCATCCCCAACGTCCTGACCGGCAAGGCCGACATCATCATCTCGACCCTGTCGGTGACGGCCGAGCGTGCCAAGGTGATCGACTTCACCAAGCGCTATGCGACGCTGCAATCCGACGTCGGCTGCCTGAAATCGTCGACCGTGAAGGACTGGCCGGACCTGAAGGACAAGCCGATCGGCGTCTCGCGCGGCACCACGCAGGATACCACCCTGTCCAACATGAAGGACAAGGACCTCAAGATCGCGCGTTATGACGACGACGCCACCATGGTGACGGCGGCGGTGTCGGGCCAGGTCGACTGCGTCGGCTCGTCCGCGACCATCATCAACCAGATCGGCGTGAAGAATCCCTCGCGCGTGTTCGAGTCGCGGATTCCGCTGGCGACCTTCGACCTCGCCATCGGCCTGAAGAAGGGCGAGCAGCCTTTGATGGACAAGCTCAACGCCTGGATCACCGACAACGTCAAGAACGGCAAGCTCAACGCCATCTACAAGAAGTTCCACGGGGTTGATTTGCCGCCCGACATGCGCAGCTGAACCAAACGGACAACGTGACAGCCGCACGCGGCTGTCACGGCCATATGCAAGATCAAGAAGGACATTACATGCGTCTCGTCATCGGATCCGACCACGCCGGCTGGCCGCTCAAGCAGACCGTCATCGACCACATCCGCAAGCTCGGCCACGACGTCATCGACGTCGGCTCCTATGACGACAAGCCGGTGGATTTCCCCGACATCGCGCGCGCCGTGGCGCAGAAGGTGACCTCGGGCGAAGCCGCGCGCGGCATCATGGTGTGCGGCACCGGCGTCGGTGCCTCGATCGCCGCCAACAAGATGAAGGGCATTCGCGCCGCAGTCTGTCACGACGTCCACTCCGCCCATCAGAGCGTCGAGCACGACGACGTCAACGTCATGTGCATCGGCGCGCAGATCGTCGGCGCCTGGCTCGCGGTCGATCTCGTCTCGTCATATCTCACGGCCGAATTCTCGACAGACGAGGATTTCCGCCGCCGCGTCGAGAAGCTGCGCATCATGGACGAGCAAGGCTGACGGACTCTCCATGATCCTTGTGTTCGGATCCCTCAACATCGATCTGGTCGCACAGGTCCCAGTCATTCCAGGTCCCGGCCGGACAGTGCTCGCGCCGTCCTACCAGACACATTTCGGCGGCAAGGGCGCCAACCAGGCGGTCGCCGCCGCCCGGATCGCTGGAGCAGGACAGGTCCGGATGGCAGGCCGGGTCGGCCGGGATGGATTTGGCGACAGCGCGATCGAGAACCTCCGGACGAACGGCGTCGACGCCGATCTCGTCGTCAGGGCCGATGAGCCGACCGGCTGCGCGTTCATCACGGTCGATCAGGCCGGCGAGAACGCAATCACGGTGGCAAGTGGCGCCAACCTGTCCGCGAGCGCCAGTGATCTTCCTGCAGCGCTTTTCAGTTCCGACACGGTATTGGTGCTTCAGATGGAACTGCCCTTTGCGCAGGCGATGGAGGCTGCCCGCAGAACCATGGTGGCCTCCGGCACCGTCATCTGGAATCTCGCGCCCGTTCCGGAGCGGATGACGGCAGAGATGGTCACAGACCTTCTCGCCGTGACTGACTATCTCCTCGTCAACGAGCATGAGGCGATCGACGCCACCGCCGCCATCGGCCTCGCTTCCGGCGACTACGAAGTTGCAGCCGCCGGGCTCGCGAAGTCCGGCAACCTCGCCTGCATCGTCACTGCCGGCGCCCGAGGCGCGCTGGCCATGACGGCTGACGGAACCAGCCTGCGCGCGCCCGCCCCCCGCATCACGCCCGTGGATACGACCGGCGCCGGCGACACCTTTGCCGGCGCGTTTGCGGCGATGGTCGACGAAGGCGTGCCGCTGCAGCGTGCGCTCGAGGTGAGCTGCGAAGCCGCCGCATTAAAATGTCTGAAGGGTGGCGCCCAGACCGGCATGCCCATGCGCAGAGCCATGGGCTCCCTCGCCTAGAGCATATCGGTTCTGATCAAATCAGAACCGATATGCTCTAGATTCTTGTTTTTGCGCGTTTTCTTCACGCGAACCGGTATCCACTTCGCTTGAAAACGCTCTGCGATCGATCGCCCATATCAAAGCCCGCGGCTAAACTCTCCCGATTCGTGGAGACTGTCTTGGCCTTTCTCTTCGTCCTCAGCGTCGGCCTCGTCGCCGGCACCATCTCAGGGATCGTCGGCACCGGCTCGTCGATCATGCTGATGCCGGTGCTGGTCTATGCTTATGGACCGAAGGAGGCCGTGCCGATCATGGCGGTCGCTTCCGTCATGGCGAATTTTTCGCGGATCCTGGCGTGGTGGCGCGAGGTCGATTGGCGGGCCTGTGCGGCCTATTCGGTGACGGGCATTCCGGCGGCGGCGCTCGGCGCGCGGACGCTGCTGGCGCTGCCTGCGCATGCCGTCGATATCGCCATCGGCCTGTTTTTGATCGCGATGGTGCCGGTGCGGCACTTTCTGGCGCGGCACGACCTCAAGGCCAATCTCTGGCACCTCGCCATCGGCGGCGCCATCATCGGCTATCTCACGGGCATCGTGGTTTCGACCGGCCCGCTCAGCGTGCCGCTGTTCCTGTTCTACGGCCTCAGCAAGGGCGCCTTCCTCGCCACCGAAGCGGCCTCGTCACTGGGGCTCTACCTCAGCAAGTCGGTGACGTTCGAGCGTTTTGGGGCCCTGACCGCCGAGGTCGCCCTGAAGGGATTGGTCGCGGGCTCATCGCTGATGATCGGTGCCTTCATCGCGAAACGCTTCGTGCTGCATCTGAAACCGGAGGTGTTTCGCCTGCTGATGGACGGCATCATGCTGGCGGCGGGCCTGACGATGTTGTTGAACGCATTCTGACCTCGAAGAGACATACCGCCGAGCAAAAGGTCCCCATGCATGCGTACCATCGCCATGATTGCCGCCGCCGGCGTCATTCTCTTCTCAATGCAGCCTGCATTCGCCGCGCAGCCGTTCGACGGCTTGTGGGCCACGACGAAAAAAGACTGCCGCGACGGGGACGGCCCCGACAGCAAGACGATGATCGACCTCGACAACGTCATCAAGGGCAAGCCGGCCCCGCTGGTCGATCGCTACGAGAACCATTGCCGCATCGACCGCAAGACGCCGGCTGGCGACGGCCTCGTGCTGTCCGCCACCTGCTTCGAGTTCTGGGACGACTACAACAAGGGCGTGAACGGCAGCAAGGTCACGATCAAGCTGGCGCCGGGCGCGAATGGCACGATCAAGATCGACGGGAAGCCCTATCTGCTGTGCAAGCGCAAGGACGAGTTGCCGAAAGCACGCTAGCGCGGAACGCGTCGCACTCCCATCTCGGATCGTGCTAAGCACCCACAGCGGAACAGCGACTCAACACTGCCATGGCCAAGAACACGCTTTCCTTCGTCTGCCAGAACTGCGGCGCGGCCTATAACCGCTGGCAGGGCAAGTGCGAGTCCTGCGGCGAATGGAATACGCTTGCCGAAGAAGACACCAGCGGCAGCGTGCCGGTGTCGATCCGCTCCAAGCGCAAGGGAAGGACGTTCGCGCTGGAGAGTCTCGCCGGCAAGAGCCCGGACGCGCCGCGCCTGTCCTCGGGGCTGACCGAGCTTGACCGCGTCACCGGCGGCGGCTTCGTGCGCGGCTCGGTGCTGCTGGTCGGCGGCGATCCCGGCATCGGCAAGTCGACGCTGCTGACGCAGGCAACCAGCCTGCTCGCCCGTGCCGGCCACCGCGTCGTCTACATCTCCGGCGAAGAGGCGGTCGCCCAGGTGCGCCTGCGCGCCGAGCGGCTGGGGCTGTCGGATGCGCCGGTGCAGCTGGCCGCCGAGACCTCGGTCGAAGACATCGTCTCGACGCTGTCGGAGGGCGCTGTTCCCCGGCTGATCGTGATCGATTCGATCCAGACCATGTGGACCGACACCGTGGAATCGGCGCCCGGCACGGTGACGCAGGTGCGCGCCTCGGCGCAGGCGCTGATCCGCTTCGCCAAGAAGACCGGGGCTGCCATTATCCTGGTCGGCCACGTCACCAAGGACGGCCAGATCGCCGGCCCCCGCGTGGTCGAGCACATGGTCGATGCGGTGATGTCGTTCGAGGGCGAAGGTTCGCAGCAATTCCGCATCCTGCGCGCCGTGAAGAACCGCTTCGGGCCGACCGACGAGATCGGCGTGTTCGAGATGACGGGCCTCGGCCTGCGCGAGGTCACCAACCCCTCCGAGCTGTTCCTGTCCGAGCGCGATCTCGGCACGCCCGGCACCGCGGTCTTTGCCGGCATCGAGGGCACCAGGCCCGTTCTGGTCGAATTGCAGGCACTGGTGGCCCCGACCTCGCTCGGCACCCCGCGCCGGGCCGTGGTCGGCTGGGATCCGAGCCGGCTCTCGATGGTGCTGGCGGTGCTGGAGGCTCATTGCGGGGTCAAGCTGTCCGGCCACGACGTCTATCTGAACGTTGCCGGCGGACTGCGCATCCACGAGCCCGCGGCCGACCTCGCCGCCGCCGCAGCCCTGGTGTCGTCGCTGGTTAATGCGCAGTTACCCACCGATGCCGTCTATTTCGGCGAAATCTCGCTGTCGGGCGTGGTGCGGCCGGTGGCGCAGACCCCGGCCCGGCTCAAGGAGGCGGCAAAGCTCGGCTTCCAGCGCGCCATGCTGCCCGAATCGGCGCGGGGCGATGCGGGCGGAGACGCCGGGCTGTCCCTGAACGCGGTGAACAGCCTGACGACATTGGTGGCCGATATCGCAGCCAGGGGCTCCCGCCGGGGCGAATCCAGCGCGCAGCCAGAGAAAAATGCCACACCGGCGAGATTCCGCCGCGGAGAGGGTTAGCTGGAGGTGACGCCGGAGGCCTCCGCCGCTATACAGCCGTCACAAAAGCAGCATGGGATTGCGTGGTTGCGGCCTTGCCGGGAACGCCGTCTGCCCTTCTTTTAGGGCAGCGGCCAAGCACCGATTCGCTAGAGCACCTTAGACGTACGAGCGGACCAGACCAGCCGATGCCAGTAACCATCCTCGACCTGATCCTGCTCGGCGTGATGCTGATCTCGGGCCTGCTCGCCATGGTCCGCGGCTTCATGCGCGAAATCCTGTCGATCGCGGCCTGGGGCGCGGCGGCGATCGTGACGCTGTACTCGTTCTCGAAGCTGCTGCCGACCGCCAAGACCTATTTCAACAACGACACGGTCGCGAGCGTGGTCGTCGTGGCCGGCGTGTTCATCGGCACCCTGGTCGTGGTCTCCGTCATCACCGTCCGGATCTCCGACATGATCCTGGATTCGCGCATCGGCGCGCTGGATCGCACCCTCGGCTTCCTGTTTGGGCTGGCTCGCGGGCTTTTGATCGTCGTGGTCGCGTTCCTGTTCTTCACCTGGCTGGTGCCGGACAAGCAGCGCCCCGACTGGGTCACCGGGGCCAAGTCCCGCGTCGTGTTGCAGGGAACCGGCGATTGGCTGATGGCCCTCTTGCCTGACGACCCCGAGAACACCATCTTGAAGAGATTCAAGAAAAACAAACCAGATGATGATCAAGCTGAATCCGAGCAGCCGCCTTCGGGCAGCGGCGACGGGTACAGCAAAACGGCTCGTGACGGCATGAAAAAGCTGATCGAGAAACCTGCGGCGCGTTGATAGGGCCCCAAAAGAGAGGCGAGAACGAGATGCGACACCCTGACCAGGACGCCCTGCTTGATCTCGATCCAAACGCCGGTCCAGGCCCGGCCGCACTCGAGCTTCAGGACGATCTGGAAGGCGATACGCCACGCGAGGAATGCGGCGTCTTCGGCATCTACGGCCACCCTGATGCGGCCGCGATCACCGCGCTCGGCCTTCACGCCCTGCAGCACCGCGGCCAGGAGGCCGCCGGCATCGTCTCCTACGACGGCAGCCGCTTCCACTCCGAACGCCGCCTCGGCCTCGTCGGCGACACCTTCTCCCGCCGCGAGGTGATCGACCGCCTGCCCGGCAATGTCGCGGTCGGCCATGTCCGCTACGCCACGACCGGCGCCACCATCCTGCGCAACGTGCAGCCGCTGTTCGCCGAGCTCAATGCCGGTGGCCTTGCGGTCGCCCACAACGGCAACCTCTCCAACGGCCTGACGTTGCGCCGCGAGCTCGTCAAGAACGGCGCGATGATGCAATCGACCTCCGATACCGAGGTGATCCTGCATCTGGTGGCGCGCTCGAGGCGCAGCCGCTTCATCGAGCGCTACATCGACGCGCTGCGCGAGATCGAGGGCGCCTATGCGCTGGTCTCGCTCACCAACAAGAAGCTGGTCGGCGCGCGCGATCCGCGCGGCATCCGCCCGCTGGTGCTCGGCGAGCTCGACGGCTGTCCGATCCTGACCTCGGAGACCTGCGCGCTCGACATCATCGGCGCCCGCTTCGTACGCGACATCGAGCCCGGCGAAGTCATCGTGTTCGACGAGAACGGCGAGGACATCCACAAGCCGTTCCCGCCGATGGCGCCGCGCCCCTGCATCTTCGAATACATCTACTTCTCGCGGCCGGATTCCATCGTGCACGGCCGCTCGGTCTACGAGGTGCGCAAGAATTTCGGCGCGCAGCTGGCGCGCGAGAGCCACGTTCCGGTCGACGTCGTGGTGCCGGTGCCGGATTCCGGCGTGCCCGCGGCGGTCGGCTACAGCCAGCATTCGGGCGTGCCGTTCGAGCTCGGCATCATCCGCAACCATTATGTCGGCCGCACCTTCATCCAGCCGACGCAGGCGATCCGCGAATCCGGCGTGCGCATGAAGCACTCGGCCAACCGCGCCGCGATCGAAGGCAAGCGCATCATCCTGATCGACGACTCGCTCGTGCGCGGCACCACCTCCAAGAAGATCGTGCGCATGATGCGCGATGCCGGCGCCAAAGAGGTGCACTTCCGCCTCGCTTCGCCCCCGATCCTCTACCCTGACTATTACGGCATCGACCTGCCCGACCGTGGCGGCCTGCTGGCGGCGACGCATTCGCTGGAGGAGATGCGCGAGCTCATCGGCGCCGACTCGCTCGCCTTCCTGTCGATTGACGGCATGTACCGCGCCATGGGCGAGCCCGGCCGCGACCCCGCCAATCCGAAGTTTGCGGATCACTGCTTCACCGGCGTCTATCCGACCCACCTCACCGACCAGACCCAGACCGAGCCGCAGCCACGGCAATTGTCGCTGCTGGCGGAGGCGAGCTGAGCAAGATCGTCTCCGGGGCTCATCGGAGACTTCTTTTTCGTCATGGCCGGGCTTGTCCCGGCCATCCACGTCTGTAATACCCGCCGTAAAGAACGTGGATGCCCGGGACATAGGCGAGCGGAAGCGACGCCGTCCTTCAGACGGCTATGCCCGGGCATGACGGAAGTATTCGACAATGACAAAGCCCCTCGCCGACCGTATCGCTCTCGTCACCGGCGCCTCGCGCGGCATCGGTTTCGCCACCGCAATCGCGCTGGCCAAGGCCGGCGCGCATATCGTGGCCACCGCGCGCACGCAAGGAGGGCTGGAAGAGCTCGACGACGAGATCCGCAAGATCGGTGGCAGCGCCACCCTGGTGCCGCTCAACCTCACCGATTCCGACGGCATCGCGCGTCTCGGCGCCGGCCTGCACGAGCGGTATGGAAAACTCGACATCCTCGTCGGCAATGCCGGCGTGCTCGGCCCTTCCTCGCCGATCGGCCATATCGAGCTGAAGACCTTCAACGACGTGATGGCGGTGAATGTCTCCGCGAACTTCCAGCTGATCCGCTGCATGGAGCCGCTGCTCAGGCAGTCCGATGCCGGCCGCGCCGTGTTCATCACCTCGGGTGCCGCCAACAAGGCCACCGCTTATGTCAGCCCCTACGCGGCCTCCAAGGCCGCATTGGAGACGCTGGCACGCGCCTGGGCGCAGGAAACCGCGAACACCAAGCTGCGCGTCAATCTGTTCAACCCCGGCCCGGTCCGCACCCGCATGCGCGCCACGCTGATGCCGGGCGAAGACCCCGAGACGCTCGACACGCCCGAGCAGGTCGCCGAATTCATCGTGCCGCTGTGCGCGCCGGACTGGACCGAGACCGGCAAATTCTACGACTACAAGACCCGCACCCTGATGAGCTTCCGCGCGCCGGCCTGATTGCCGTCCGACACCATGGACGTCATGCCGGCGGTAACGTCCGTACCGCCGAGCTCGATACCGGAAAGCGCATTCAGAAATTCGAGCCGGCATCGAACGCGCTGAAATAGCGTCTCAACGCATTTTGCCCAAAAATTAACCGATGGATGACGCTACGACGCAGCGTCATCCGGCTTTAGGTGCATTGCCGACAGCCGTGGGACACGGTAGAGCGTCAATCGGACCAAGGCTCCCGAAGAGAGCCGTCCGCATATTTGACAATGGAGGAAGCCTTTCATGACGATGCCCGCACGCCGCACTGCGGCTCTTCTGGCCTGTGCCGCTTTCGGCTTTGCCACATCCGCCTTCGCGCAGGACAAGACCATCAAGATCGGCGTGCTCAACGACATGTCGAGCCTCTATGCCGACATCGGCGGTCCGAACTCGGTGGCGGCGGTGAAGATGGCGGTCGAGGATTCCGGGCTGAAAGCCAAGGGCTGGACCATCGAGGTGCTCTCCGGCGATCACCAGAACAAGCCCGACATCGGCGTCAACATCGCCCGGCAATGGATCGACTCCGACAAGGTCGATGCCATCGCCGACACGCCGAGCTCCGGCGTTGCGCTCGCGGTCAGCAACCTCGTCAAGGAAAAGAATGCGGTGCTGCTCAATTCGGGTGCGGCCACCGCCGACCTTACCGGCAAGGCCTGCACGCCCAACACCGTGTCCTTCACCTACGACACCTACATGCTCGCCAACGGCACCGGCAAGGCGCTGACCAAGGCGGGCGGCGACAGCTGGTTCTTCCTCACCGCGGATTACGCCTTCGGCCATGCGCTGGAGCGTGATACCGGCGCCGTCGTCACGGCGACAGGCGGCAAGGTGCTCGGCGGCGTCAAGCACCCGCTGAACACGGCGGACTTCTCTTCCTTCCTGCTGCAGGCGCAGTCCTCCAAGGCCAAGATCATCGGCCTTGCCAATGCGGGCGGCGATACCACCAACGCGATCAAGCAAGCCGCCGAATTCGGCATCGTCCAGGGCGGCCAGAAGCTCGCCGCGCTGCTGCTGTTCATCAACGACGTGCACTCGCTCGGCCTGAAGACCGCGCAGGGCCTGACCTTCACCGAGTCGTTCTACTGGGACCTCAACGACCAGACCCGCGAATGGTCGAAGCGCTTCCAGAAGGTCTCGCCCAAGGGCTCGATGCCCTCGATGACGGTTGCGGGCCTCTATGCCGAGATCCTGCATTACCTGAAGGCGATGGAGGCGCTCGGCAGCAATCCGCGTGACGGCGCCAAGGTCGTCGCCAAGATGAAGGAGCTGCCGACCGACGATCCGCTGTTCGGCAAGGGCCCGCTGCGCCAGGACGGACGCCGCCTCATCCCCGCTTATCTCTTCGAGGTGAAGAAGCCCGAGGAGTCGAAGGGGCCGTGGGACTATTACAAGCTGGTCGCCACCATCGCGCCGGAAGACGCGGCCAAGCCGCTCAAGGACAGCGATTGCCCGCTGGTAAAGAAGTAAACCAGCCAACGCTTCGTAGGGTGGGCAAAGGCGCCAAGCGCCGTGCCCACCTCTCTCCGCGAATTGACGAAACAGCGGTGGGCACGCTTCGCTTTGCCCACCCTACGAGACTGTCCTGGTCGCACCCAGCGACCGCACCGCGATCGCAACGCACACCACCATCAGCGCCGCCGCGAGCAGGAACGGGGCGCCGGGCAGATGCAGCGGTGCGCCGGCGCCGATGAAATAGGAAAATGTCAGTGTGAACAGGAACGGGCCGACGAGCTGCGACACGCTCTGCACGCTCGCGGTCGCGCCCTGCAGCTGGCCCTGCTGATCCGGCGCGACGCGCCGCGTCATCAGCGCCTGCGAGGCTGCACCGGAGATGCCCCACAGCGCCAGAATGGGAATCCCGAGCCACGATAGCCGTCCGGTCGGCGCAGCGCCGAGGACCACGAAGCCGATTGCGCCACAGCAGAGGCCGAGCAGCAGCGCGTTGCGCTCGCCGAGCGCATGCACGATGGGGCCGATCGCAAAGCCCTGCACCACCATGGCGCAGATGCCGACCATGGCGAGCGTCAGGCCCACCGTCTTGGCATCCCAGCCGTAGCGATAGGTCGCGTAGAGCACGAAGGTCGAGGGCAGCACGACGTGCGCGACCTGCGCGATGAAGTTGATGATCGACAACGCGGCAAGCAGCGCATCGGAGCGCAGCAGATGCAGCGCCCCGAGCGGATTGGCGCTGCGCCAGCGCAGCGGCGCGCGCTTGTCGGGCGCAAGCGACTCCGGCAGCACGAACAGGCCATAGAGCGCATTGGCGAAGCTCAGGGCCGCCGCGGCCCAGAACGGCAGGCGCGGATCGATATCGCCGAGCAGGCCGCCGAGCGCTGGCCCCAGGATGAAGCCGGCGCCGAAGGCCGCACCAATCCGGCCGAAGACCGCCGCACGGCGTTCTGGCGGCGTGACGTCGGCGATATAGGCGAAGGCGGTCGAGATGCTCGCCGAGGTGATGCCGGAGATCACGCGGCCGACGAACAGCCACGCAAGCGACGGCGCCAGCGCCATCAAGACGTAGTCGGCCGCGAGCCCGAAATTCGACAGCAGCACCACCGGCCGCCGTCCGAAACGATCCGACAGCGCGCCAAGCACCGGCGAGAACACGAACTGCATCAAGGCCCAGGCAGTGCCGAACAGGCCGAAGATGCGCGCGGCATGTGCGGTGTCGTTGTCGACGAAGCTTTCTATCAGCTTCGGCAGGACCGGCATGATCACGCCGAGCGCGACCATGTCGAGCAGGATGGTGACGAAGATGAAGGCGACCGCGCCGCGGCGGGCCGGCGCTGCGTCCTGCACCCCCGCCTCGCCGGCGCCGTCGCTCACGACGGCCGCTTGCGCTTGTGCGCGAAGGGGTTGGCCTTCTCACGCAACGTGATGCGCACCGGCGTGCCCGGCAGCTCGAAGGTCTCGCGCATGGAATTGGTGAGATAACGCAAGTAGGATTGCGGCACGGCGTCGGCGCGCGAGCAGAACAGCACGAAGCTCGGCGGCCGCGCCTTGGTCTGGGTGATGTAGTTCAGCTTCAGCCTGCGGCCGGAGACCGCCGGCGGCGGGTTGGCCTGGATCGCCTGCTCGAACCAGCGATTGAGCGCTGCGGTCGGCACGCGCCTGTTCCAGATCGCATAGGCGTCCTGGATCGCCTGCATCAGGCGATCGATGCCCTCGCCCATCAGGCCCGAGACGGCGACGATGGGCACGCCCTTGAGCTGCGGCAGCCAATGATCGGCATCGCGGCGCAGACCCGAGATCGCGCCGCCGCCCTTGGTCTCCATCAGGTCCCATTTGTTGACGGCGAGCACGACCGCGCGTCCCTCGCGCTCGATCAGGTCGGCGATGCGCAGATCCTGCTCCTCGAAGCGGTTCTGCGAATCCATCATCAGCACGACCACTTCGGCAAAGCGCACCGCGCGCAGTGCATCCGCAACCGAGAGCTTTTCCAGCTTCTCCTCGATGCGCGAGCGCCGGCGCAGGCCTGCGGTGTCGAACACGCGGAAATCGCGGCCCTTCCAGTTGATCTCGACCGCGATGGAATCGCGCGTGGTGCCGGCCTCGGGGCTCGTCAGCAGGCGCTCCTCGCCGAGCAGATGGTTGATCAGCGTCGACTTGCCGGCATTGGGCCGGCCGACGATCGCGACCCGGATCGGGCGCGTCGCGGCCTCCTCCTCCGAGATCGGCGCGTCGTCCTCATCGTCGTCGTCCTCGACGGGTTCGGGCATCAGCTTGGCGAGCGCATCGTAGAGCTCGCCCATGCCCTCGCCGTGCTCGGCCGAGATCTGGATGGGATCGCCGAGGCCGAGTGCGAAGGATTCCATCGCGCCGGCATCGCCGTGCTTGCCCTCGCTCTTGTTGGCGATGAGCAGCACCGGCTTGTCGGCCTTGCGGGCGAAATCGGCGAAGGCGCGATCGGTCGGTGTCAGGCCGATGCGGGCGTCGATGACGAAGAACAGCGCGTCGGCCTGCGCGATCGCGGTCTCGGTCTGCTCCTGCATGCGCGCGGTCAGCGAACCCTTGGCGCCCTCGTCGAGGCCGGCGGTATCGATGATGGTAAAGCGGAGATCGCCCAGCCTGGCCTCGCCTTCGCGGCGGTCGCGGGTGACGCCAGGCAGGTCATCGACCAGCGCGAGCTTCTGCCCAACCAGGCGGTTGAACAGCGTCGACTTGCCGACATTGGGCCGGCCGATAATAGCGATCGTGAAGGACATCGGTCATTCGTGCGCTGCCGGGGCTGCGCCTGTCAATGCAACGTGAAAATATCAGCGCGAGAAGCTGCCGCTCGGCAGCGGCGCCGGGAAGGCGCTCTGCGATTGCTGCTGCGTGGCGGGGGCGGGTTGCGCCTGCGGGGCCGGCTGATCCGGCGCGGTGGTGCGCCTGCGGACGATCTTGTGCTTGGGCGGCGGAGCGGACGTCGCGGGCGCGGCCTCCGGCTGCGCCTCGCCGTCGACCTCGCCGGCGGGTGCTTCCGCCGGCGCGGCGGCCGTGGCGGGCTGCCTGGTCTGCTTTCCCTTGGCCCCCTTCGCGGGCTTGACCGGCTCCGGCTCCGCAGGCAGAGCCGCGACGGCAGGTGCGTTCGGGTCGGGTTGCTGCTGCTGCGCGCCTTTGTACAGGTCCCTCGGCACGCCCTGCTCGAGCCCCGGCACGCCCTCGGGGAAGACCGGCTTGCGGTCGCCCGGCAGCTTCTTCTTGGTGTCGAGGAAGTCGAGCAGGTCGCTCGGATCGAAGCTGGAGCAGCCGCCCAGGACGCCGGTGAAGGCGATCAGGACGGCGGCTGCGATCAAGCGTGGCGTGCGGCGCATCTTGTGTCTCGTTACGTCAGAGAACCGTCGTCAGCTTTTGGCGACGGGTGGCAACAAAGCCTGGAGCGCCTCGGCGCGAGAGCGCAGGCCGGGCGGCGTTTCGCCGTCTGCGTCAATCGCCTCGAGCCATCTGCGGGCTGCGCTCATGTCGTTGTTACGCCAGGCCGCCAGCGCCAGCATCTCGCGGGCGGTGTGGCGGAAGGTCGATTTCGGCGCGGCGGAAGCTTCCAGCCGCTGCTGGATGTCGGCATAGCCGGCGCTGTCGAGCAGGAGTCCCGCGGCGCGGATCTTGGCCAGATCCTGCCACTCGCCGCCAATGCTGCGGTCGGCGGCGATGTCGTCATACATCTTCGCGGCGGCCTTGGGATCGCGGCTCGCGGCCTCCGCCGCAGCACGCAGCCGCGCCAGGGTGCGATAGCCGGACGGCGCCTTGGCGGCGAGCTCGGTGAAGGCCTTCTCGGCGTCCTCGTGCTTGCCCTGCTCGGACAGCTCGGCGGCCTTCTCGAAAGCGGCGCCGGCCTCGGCGGCCTTCTTGGCCTCCAGGTACCTATAACCCTGCCAGCCACCGGCGCCGGCGACGATCAGCACCATCAGCGCGATGAAGTAGATCGAATACTTGTCCCACAGCTTCTTGAACTGTTCGCGACGTACTTCCTCGTTGACTTCGTCAAATAATTCAGACACTTATGCCAATCCCATGCCCGTCCGGGTGCGCGCGCCAAGGCGTTCGCGTCAGGAATCCCGTCCCCGTGTGGCGGCGAGGTAGCCTAACGATATGGCGGTGGCAAGGCAAAGCGAGCCCGATCAAGGCGTTAACCACCCGGGACAGCCCGGATGTCCCTGCCCGGCTCAAGCTCCCTTTGGCTCCCGCAATTGCCGTTTCAGCACCTTGCCGTTGGCGTTGCGCGGCAGCGGGTCCGCAGTGATCGCCATGGTTTCGGGAACCTTGTAGTCGGACAGGCGCTCGGCGCACCAGGCGCGCAGGTCCGTATCGGTCACCTTCTGTCGCGTCACCACCACCGCATGGACGCGCTCGCCCAGCACCGGGCAAGGCCTGGCAATGATCGCGCTCTCGACCACGGCGGGATGGCCGGCCAGCACGGATTCGACCTCGGCCGAATAAATCTTCAGGCCGCCGCGATTGATCATGTCCTTCTGCCGGTCGAACACGCGAACGAAGCCTTCCGCATCGACCGAGCCGAGATCACCAGAATGCCAGAACCCGCCCGTGAAGCTTTCGGCGGTGGCCTTCGGATTATTCCAGTAGCCCTTGATGACGGAGGCGCTCTGGATCCAGAGCTCGCCGATCTCGCCGGCAGGCAGCTCGCGTCCGTCCGGGCCCATCACGGCGATGCGCGCGCCGGGACACGGCAGGCCGACGCTGTCGATATGACGCTCGGTCAGCTCGCCCGGCATGATGGTCGAGGGCGAGGTCGTCTCGGTCGCGCCGTAGCAGTTCATCAGCTTCAGGCCCGGAATCTTCGCCTTGAGCTTCTCGATGGTGGCGACCGGCATCGGCGCGCCGCCGAAGCCGCCGATGCGCCAGCTCGACAGATCGTAGCCGTCGAAATCGGGCTGGAGCAGGCAGAGATTGTACATCGCCGGCACCATCACCGTGTAGGTGACGCGCTCGCGCGCGGCGAGCTCGAGGTAATCGGCGGCCTTGAACTCCGGCATGATGATCAGTGCGCCACCGCAGCGGATCATGGTGGTGATGTTCGCGACGACCCCGGTGACATGGCCGAGCGGCACCGCTGCGATCGAGCGATCGGCCTCGGTCAATTGCAGGCAGGACACGAACACCATGGAGGAATGGACGATGTTGCAATGGGCCAGCATCGCGCCCTTCGGCTTGCCCGTGGTGCCGGAGGTGTAGAGGATCATCGCGGTGTCCTCTTCGCTCACCTCGACCGGCGCCGATGCCGGAGCGTTTCCGGCGAGCGAAGAGAAGCGCGACCGGGCAGGATCGTCATCGATGGCAACGCGGTGGATCACATCGGGCACATCCTGCGCATCGGGCAGCCGCTCGGCGAGCGCGGCCTCGTGGATCAGGATCTTCGCGCCGCAATCGGCGAGCACATAGGCGATCTCCGGCTTCTGCTGGCGCGTGCTGAGCAGCACCGTGACGAGACCCTCATGCGCGGCGGCGAACAGCAGCAGCGGGAATTCGATGCGATTGCCGAGCAGGATGGCGACGCGATCGCCGGGCCGCAATCCAAGCTTGCGAAATCCCGCAGCGATCCGCGCGGCCCGCTCCATTGCTTGCCGCCAGCTCAGGCGGACATTGCCGCAGATCAACGCTTCGCCATCGGCATTGCGGCCGCGCGCCTCCGCGATCATCGCCCAGAGGCTCGACGGGCGATCGCAGAATGCCGGCACCACCCGATCGCCAAAACGCGCCTCGCGCCGCATCGGCGGGATCTGAGATTGCGACCAGTCCATCGGCACGCCCTCGGCTTGTTGCTCTTGTTCTCTTCCCGGCATGGAGAGGCGAGTGTCGTCTTGTGCTGACCGGCTAGACCCCGATCACGGGCACACCGATCACCACCGGATGGAACGCGAACGCCAGGGCCAGATAGGCGACCACGCCGACCGCGACCGCGATCAGATCGTTGCTGACGCCGCCGACCGGAATCGGCGGGGCACCAGCGTCAGTGCGAGCTTTGAGCGAGATGCGGTCATAGACCGCCCAGGCGAGGAACGAGCCGAACAGGACGATGGAGCCGAGATCGCCATTGGCGAGCAGGTGCGCGGCGGCCCACAGCTTGACGCCGGTCAGCATCGGGTGCTTCAGCGTCGCATAGATGCGGCCGCGCAGGTAGGACGCAACCACCAGGATAACAGCCGGCAGCATCAACGCGAGCGTAATGTGCTTCATCGCCTTCGGCGGATACCAGACGTCGATCCAGCCGGAGCTGCGGTAATGGGCATAGCCCCAGATGATCAGCGCGAGCCCCGCGAGCGAGACCGCCGAATAGAGGAGCTTGTAGGTCCCCTCGCCCAGCTTCGCGATCGCCTGCGCGCGTGCCTCTCGTTTGGTTGTGAAAATATGGGACGCGAAAAACAGCACCAGCCCCAGGATCATGACCAGCAGACCCACGACATCCTCCCCGCAAAGCAGCCCCCGCCACTGAGGTATCATCGATCGGCCGCGGGTCGCAACTCTCTCCCCTCATGGTGAGGAGCGCGCTCCTCAGGATCAGGGGTGAGAGCATCGTCTACTTGCCGAGCTCCCTGTTATCGACATAGCGGATCGCGATCGGGCGCCCCGCCAAGGCCCCACCGAGGCCACTCGTGAACTTCAGCGGCAGGCAGGCCTTCAGCGACGAATTGATCGCGTCGAGATAGGTGGTTCGGATGTCCGCCGGCACGCCCGCGGTCGCAAATGTCAGACGCGGCGGACCGATCAGGCCGCCGTTCTTGTTGAAGCTGAAACGCACCGAGATCTGCATGCCCGCGCGCGCATGGTCGGATGGCGGCGACCAGCAGCTGCGCAGCGCGGCGAACAAGTCGCCGATCGTGTCGAGATCGTGATCGGGCTTCTGGTATTTGGCGCGGTCGGCCTCGGCGGGCACGCTCTCGATCGTGAGCTGGAGGTTCTGGCCGTAAGGATAGTCGATCTCGGGGATGCAGGGGCCGGGCTCGAGCGGGCTGCAATAGGACGGCGTGCAGGGCTCGCCGTCGAGCACGCTGCAAGGCTCGTGCGCGAACGGGATCGGGTTGATCTGGCGCGGCCGCGCGTCGGCGGCGATCGTTGGGATCGTCAGCAGGATCAGAACGAGAATGTAGCGCCACATGATGCGAACGTGGCATCGCGGACGAACACGTCAAGTCCACGTGCGTTCAAATGCTCGCGTTCAACCTCCGGTGTCGTCGCCCGGCTCGACCGGGCGACCAGTACTCCGAGACGGTAGTGGCTGAATCGATGGGCTGCGGCGTACTGGATTCCCCGCCTTCGCGGGGAATGACAGCGGTGGTGTGGCCGCGCAGGGTAAGCGCAACGCTCGCTCCTACCCCTTCTTCTTGACGTCCTTGACGTTGCTGAACTCGATGCCCTCGGCGCGCTCCCGGGTGTAGCCGAGGTAGAACTCGTTGCGGGCGAGATAGACGGGATCGCCGTCGACGTCGTCGGCAATGCTCGAATTGTTGGCAGCGATGAAGCTGTCGAGCTTCTTGCGGTCCTCGGAGGACACCCAGCGCGCCAGCTGGAACTCGCTGACCTCGAATTCGACCGGCAGCGAGTATTCCGCCTCGAGCCGCGCCTTGAGCACGTCGAGCTGCAGCGCGCCGACCACGCCGACCAGCGCCGGGGCGCCGTCGCGCGGGCGGAACACCTGCACCACGCCCTCTTCCGACATCTGCTGCAGCGCTTCCTTCAGCTTCTTCGCCTTCATCGCGTCGGTAAGACGGACGCGGCGGACGATTTCCGGCGCAAAGCTCGGCACGCCGACGAAGTTGAAATCCTCGCCCTCGGTCAGCGTATCGCCGATGCGCAGCGTGCCGTGGTTGGGAATGCCGACGACGTCGCCGGCGAAGGCTTCGTCCGCGACCGAGCGGTCCTGCGCGAAGAAGAATTGCGGGCTCGACAGCGGCATGCTCTTGCCGGTGCGCACGAGCTTGGCCTTCATGCCGCGGCTGAGCTTGCCCGAGCAGAGGCGCGCGAACGCGATGCGGTCGCGGTGGTTGGGATCCATGTTGGCCTGGATCTTGAACACGAAGGCGCTCATCCTGGGATCGGTGGCCTCGACCTTGCGCTGGTCGCTGTCCTGCGCGCGCGGCTCGGGCGCGAACTTGCCGAGGCCCTCCAGGAGGTCGCCGACGCCGAAATTGCGCAGCGCGCTGCCGAAATAGACCGGCGTCAGATGTCCCTCGCGGAACGCGTCCAGCTCGAACGGCTTCGACGCCTCGGTGACGAGCTCGAGCTCGTCCTTCACGGTGGAGACGTCGAGATTGGCGTTGAGCTTGGCCAATTCCTCGATCGCGATCTGCTGCGCCGCGCCGGTCTTGGCGCCGCCGCCTTCGAGCAGGCGCACGCCGCCATTGACGACGTCATAGGTGCCGAGGAAGTCGCGGCCGCGGCCGACCGGCCAGGTCATCGGCGTGGTGTCGAGCGCCAGCGTCTTCTCGATCTCGTCGAGCAGCTCGAACACGTCGCGGCTCTCGCGGTCCATCTTGTTGATGAAGGTGATGATCGGGATGTCGCGCAGACGGCAAACCTCGAACAGCTTGCGGGTGCGCGCCTCGATGCCCTTGGCCGCGTCGATCACCATCACGGCGGAATCGACCGCCGTCAGCGTGCGATAGGTATCTTCGGAAAAGTCCTCGTGGCCCGGCGTGTCCAGCAGATTGAAGACGAGGCCTTCGAACTCGAAGGTCATCACCGAGGTCACCACCGAGATGCCGCGCTCGCGCTCGATCTTCATCCAGTCAGATCGGGTATTGCGCCGCTCGCCCTTGGCCTTGACCTGGCCGGCGAGGTTGATGGCGCCGCCGAACAGCAGCAGCTTTTCGGTCAGCGTGGTCTTGCCGGCGTCGGGATGGGAGATGATCGCAAAGGTCCGCCGCCGCGCCACCTCGGCGGCAAGCGGGGAACGGGCCGGCGATTCGGCTGTGGTGGTGGCGATGTCGGACATGGCGGGAGCGTGTGGCAGGGAAAACGGGCCTGATCAAGCCTCATTTGGTGATTGCGGATGCTTCCGGCCAGCCCCATATCGGCGCTTGGATATATCAGTCTTGGACATCAGACCTGGGTGAGGACGGCCTCCCCTGCCCATCAGCACCTCAGCCGCGGGGACGCCCCTGCCTTGAATGGAGGGTCGTCATGGCCTGGAGCATCCTGTTCGTCGCCGGTCTTCTCGAAATCACCTGGGCCATCGGCCTGAAATACACCGAGGGTTTCAGCAAGCTTGTTCCGTCGGCGGTCACCCTGGCGGCCATGGCGGGCAGCGTCATCCTGCTCGGATTTGCATTGAAATCATTGCCCGTCGGAACCGCCTATGCGGTCTGGACCGGCATCGGCGCGGTCGGCACCGCAACGCTCGGCATCATCCTGTTCGGCGAGCCGGCGACGGCCTTCCGCCTCGCCAGCATCGGCCTGATCGTCGCCGGCATCATCGGACTGAAGCTCGTCACCTGACGAGCTGGACCACCCACCAGGTCAGCGCGGCCACAATGGCCGAGGCCGGGATCGTGATCACCCAGGCATAGACGATCGAGCTGGCGACGTTCCAGCGCACGGCCGAGACGCGGCGGGCGGCGCCGACGCCGACGATGGCGCCGGTGATGGTGTGGGTGGTCGAGACGGGAACCCCGAGATAGGTCGCCATGAACAGGGTCACCGCGCCTCCCGTCTCGGCGCAAAAGCCCTGCATCGGGGTCAATTTCGTGATGCGCAGGCCCATGGTGCGGACGATGCGCCAGCCGCCCATCAGCGTGCCCAGCGCCATCGCCGCCTGGCAGGACAGCACCACCCAGAACGGAACCGAGAACTCGCTGCCGAGATGGCCCTGCGAATAGAGCAGCACCGCGATGATGCCCATGGTCTTCTGCGCGTCGTTGCCGCCATGGCCGAGCGAATAGAGCGAGGCGGAGGCGAATTGCAGGATGCGGAAGGCGCGGTCGACCGCGAACGGCGTCGAGCGCACCGAGGCCCAGGACACGATCGCAACCAGTGCCATTGCGAGCAGGAAGCCGACCAGCGGCGACAGCACGATCGCCAGCACGGTCTTCGACAACCCGCTCCACACCGCGGCCGAGATCCCTGCCTTGGCCAGGCCGCCGCCGACGAGCCCGCCGATCAGCGCATGCGAGGAGGACGACGGGATGCCGAGCGCCCAGGTCACGAGATTCCAGACGATGGCGCCAATGAGGGCTGCGAAGATCACCTGGGCGTCGACGACTGCGGGATCGATGATGCCGGTGCCGATGGTCTGGGCGACGTGCAGCCCGAACACCAGGAAGGCGATGAAATTGAAGAACGCGGCCCAGAACACCGCGAATTGCGGCCGCAGCACGCGGGTCGAGACGATGGTCGCGATCGAATTGGCGGCGTCGTGCAGGCCGTTCAGGAAATCGAACAGCAGCGCGACGGCGATCAAGCCGACCAGGACGGGAAGACCCAACGCGGCATCCACGGCGAGGTCCTACACTTGCTCGATAACGATGCTGTTGATTTCGTTCGCGACGTCATCGAAGCGGTCGGCCACCTTCTCGAGATGGTCGTAGATCTCGACCCCGACGATGAAATCCATCGCATTGCCGTCGCGATGCTTGAGGAACAGCTCCTTCAGGCCGATGTCGTGGAGATCGTCGACCCGCCCCTCGAGCTTGCCGAGCTCCTCCGTGATCGCGGTCAGCATGGCGACGTTCTTGCCGATCTCCTGCATCAGCGGCAGCGCACGGCCGACCAGATTGGCGCATTCGATCAAGAGGCCGCCGATCTCGCGCATCGGCGGCTCGAAACTGCGCACCTCAAACAGCATCACGGCCTTGGCCGTCTGCTGCATCTGGTCGATGGCATCGTCCAGCGACGTGATCAGGTTCTTGATGTCGCCGCGGTCGAACGGGGTGATGAAGGTGCGGCGTACCGCCGTCAGCACCTCACGGGTGATGTTGTCGGCGTCGTTCTCGAACTGGTTGACGCGCTGGCAATAGACCGGCGTCTCCTCACCCCCGTTGAGCATGCCCTGCAGCGCGACTGCGCCCTGGATCACGGTCTGGGCATGCCGGTCGAACAGGTCGAAGAACCGCTCTTCCCTGGGCAGGAACGCACGAAACCATCGCATCATGGGGTAGGCTACCGGTTGGAAATGGTCAGGCCCGTGAGGGCTGTCATAAACCTGTCATAAACCATTTTCGATCCGCACGCGTGTCGCCTCACGCCCGCGGAGCCGGGTCATCCACCGCTTTCATGCATCAATGAAATTGATGCAATATCAGTTACTTAGAGCGAGCGTCGGAAGTAATGCGCGATTTCGCCGACGACGCCGCGGCGGAAAGTGAGCACGCAGACCACGAAGATCGCGCCCTGGATCACCGTCACCCATTGGCCGAAGCCCGCCAGATATTGCTGCATGGCGATGATCACGAAGGCGCCGACCACGGGACCGAAAACGGTGCCGAGCCCGCCGACCAGCGTCATCAGCACGACCTCGCCCGACATCGTCCAGTGCACGTCGGTCAGCGAGGCGTTCTGCGCCACGAACACCTTCAGCGCACCGGCAAAGCCGGCCAGCGTGCCCGACAGCACGAAGGCCAGGAACTTGTACTGGTCGGTGCGGTAGCCGAGCGAGATCGCGCGCGGCTCGTTCTCGCGGATCGCCTTTAGGACTTCGCCGAACGGCGAGTTGATGATGCGGAAGATCAGGAGGAAGCCGGCGAGGAAGCCGACCAGCACGACATAGTACAGCACCGTCGGCTTGGACAGATCGAGCACGCCGAACATGCGTCCCTGCGGGATGCCCTGGATGCCGTCCTCACCATGGGTGAACGGGGCCTGGAGATAGATGAAGTACAGGAGCTGCGACAGCGCCAGCGTGATCATCGAGAAATAGATGCCCTGGCGGCGGATCGAGATGTAGCCGGTGACGATCGAGAGCACGAACGCCGCGGCGACGCCGACGAGAATGCCGAGCTCCGGCGGCAGCGCCCAGACCTTCAGCGCATGCGCGCTGCAATAGCCGGCCGTGCCCAGGAACATCGCGTGGCCGAACGACAGCAAGCCGCCATAGCCGACCAGCAGATTGAAGGCGCAGGCGAGCAGCGCAAAGCACAGCGCCTGCATCACGAAGAAGGGGTAGACGCCGGTGAACGGCACCGCTGCGAGCAGCAGCGCCATCACTGCGAACACGATCATCTCGTCGCGCATCGCGCGCGGCGTCACAGGAAGCGTGTCGTCCGTCAGGGTTGTCATCTTTAGGCCGCCCTTCCCGTCAATCCCGTCGGCTTCACCAGCAGCACCAGCACCATCAGCACGAACACGACGGTGTTGGAGGCCTCGGGGTAGAAATACTTGGTCAGGCCCTCGATCACGCCGAGCGCGAAGCCGGTGATTATGGAGCCCATGATCGAGCCCATGCCGCCGATCACCACCACCGCGAACACGACGATGATGAGGTCGGCGCCCATCAGCGGCCGCACCTGGTTGATCGGCGCCGAGAGCACGCCGGCGAGCGCGGCAAGGCCGACGCCGAGACCGTAAGTGAGCGTGATCATGCGCGGCACGTTGATGCCGAAGGCGCGCACCAGCGTCGGATTTTCGGTGGCGGCGCGCAGGTAGGCGCCGAGCTGCGTCTTCTCGATCAGGAACCAGGTCGCAAGGCACACCGCCAGCGAGAACACGACGACCCAGCCGCGGTAGATCGGCAGGAACATGAAGCCGAGATTCATGCCGCCCCTGAGCTGGTCGGGAATGGCGTAAGGCAGGCCCGAGGAGCCGAAATAGTTCTGGAACACGCCCTGCACGATCAGCGCGATGCCGAAGGTCAGGAGCAGGCCGTAGAGATGATCGAGCCCGGTCAGCCATTGCAGCATGGTCCGTTCCAGGATCATGCCGAAGATGCCGACGATGATCGGCGCCAGCAGCAGCGCCCACCAATAATTGATGCCGCCGAGGTTCAACAGGAAATAGGCGACGAAGGCGCCCATCATGTAGAGCGCGCCGTGGGCGAAATTGATGATGTTGAGCATGCCGAAGATGACGGCAAGCCCGAGACTGAGCAGCGCGTAGAACGAGCCGTTGATCAGTCCCACCAGTAGCTGAGCGTAGAGAGCCTGCATCGATCCCGCACCCGGTCCCTTCTATTCCTCAATAACAGGCCGGCGCCGCTGCGCGCCGGCCTGCATCGTTCACCGTTACTTCTTCACCAGCGGACAGGCGCTTTCCGACAGCGGCCGGAAGGCCTGGTCGCCGGGGGTCGTGCCGATCAGCTTGTAATAATCCCAGGGCGCCTTGGATTCCTCGGGCTTCTTGACCTCGAACAGATAGGCCGGATGCAGCTTGCGGCCGTCGGCACGGATCGTTCCCTTGCCGAACAGCGCATCGTCCGTCGGCATCTCCTTCATCTTGGCGACCACCTTGGCGCCGTCATGCGGGTTGCCGCCCATCGCCTCCAGCGCCTTGAAATAGTGCAGCAGGCCCGAATAGACGCCGGCCTGCACCATCGAAGGCATCGCCTTGTTCTTCATGCGCTCGGAGAAGCGCTTGGAGAACGCGCGGGTGCCGTCATTCAGGTCCCAGTAGAAGGTCTCGGTGAAGTTCAGGCCCTGCGCCACCTTCAGACCGAGCGAGTGCACGTCGGTGATGAAGAGCAGCAGGCCCGCAAGCCTCTGGCCGCCCGAGACGATGCCGAACTCGGCCGCCTGCTTGATGGTGTTGGTGGTGTCGCCGCCGGCATTCGCCATGCCGATGATCTTGGCTTTGGAGGCCTGCGCCTGAAGCAGGAACGACGAGAAATCTGCAGTATTCAGCGGATGCTTGACGTTGCCGATCACCTTGCCGCCCGACTTCACCACGACCGCGGCGGTGTCGCGCTCGAGGGCATGGCCGAAGGCGTAGTCCGCGGTGAGGAAATACCATGTGTCGCCGCCCGCCTTCACAAGCGCCTGCCCGGTGCTGTTGGCCAGCATATAGGTATCATAGACCCAGTGGACCGTGTTCGGCGAGCATTGCGCGTTGGTGAGATCCGACGTCGCCGCACCGGTGTTGATGAGGATCGAATTCTTCTCTTTGACGATATTGTTCACCGCCAGCGCAACGCCGGAGTTCAGGACATCCATGAAGATGTCGACCTTCTCGACGTCGATCCATTGCCGAGCAATCGTGGAGCCGATGTCGGGCTTGTTCTGATGGTCGGCGGAGATCAGATCGAGCTTCCAGCCCTTGGCGGCGAGCCCGGAATCCTCGATCGCCATCTGTGCGGCGACGGTCGAGCCGGCGCCACCGAGATCGGCATAGAGTCCCGAATTGTCGGTCAGCACGCCGATCTTGATGTTCTTGTCCTGCGCGACCGCGCCGCCTGCCGCGCCGAGCGCCAGGGCCGTCCCGAGCAACATTGCCGAAATGCCGTGCTTCATAATCCGACCTCCCAATATTCCTTTGATAGTTACTCTCGATCGTCCGGCCAGCTCGGCTACACGCCGAGATAGGTGTGGAGCTTGTCCATGTTGGCGGCAAGCTCCGAATTGGAGAACCCGTCAATGATCTTGCCGTGCTCGACCACGTAATAGCGGTCGGCGACGGTGGAAGCGAAGCGGAAGTTCTGCTCGACCAGGAGGATGGTGAAGCCCTCCTTCTTGAGCCGCGCAATGGTGTGGCCGATCTGCTGGATGATGACGGGGGCAAGGCCCTCGGTCGGCTCGTCCAGCATCAGGAAGCTCGCGCCTGTGCGCAGGATGCGCGCGATCGCGAGCATCTGCTGCTCGCCGCCCGACAGCTTGGTGCCCTGGCTGTTCAGCCGCTCCTTCAGGTTCGGGAACAGCTCGAAGATCTGTTCGAGCGGCAAACCGCCTTCGCGGACCACCGGCGGCAGCATGAGATTCTCGCGGACGTCGAGGCTGGAGAATATGCCCCGCTCTTCCGGGCAGAAGGCGACGCCCATGCGCGCGATCTTGTCGGAGGTCGCGCGGATGATCTCCTGGTTGTTGAACTTCACCGAGCCGGTGCGCTTGCCGATGATGCCCATGATCGACTTCAGCGTCGTCGTCTTGCCGGCGCCGTTGCGCCCGAGCAGGGTGACGACCTCGCCCGCGTTCACGTCGAAGTTGATCCCGTGCAGGATGTGAGACTCGCCGTACCAGGCTTCCAGGTTGCGGACTTGCAGGATGTTCCCGCCGGTCGCAGCCTTGGCTGGGGCCTCGGCGATCGCAGTGTCAGGCATGACCGGCTCCCAGGTAAGCTTCCTTGACGCGCTCGTCCTTGGTGAGCTCGGAATAATGGCCCTGCGCGAGCACCTGTCCGCGCGTCAGCACGGTGATGATGTCGGAGAGGTTGGCCACGACGCTCAAGTTATGCTCGACCATCAGGATGGTGTATTTCGCGGAGATGCGCTTGATCAGCGCCGCGATCTTGTCGATGTCCTCGTGGCCCATGCCGGCCATCGGCTCGTCGAGCAGCATCATCTCCGGGTCGAGCGCCAACGTGGTCGCGATCTCGAGCGCGCGCTTGCGCCCATAGGGCATCTCGACCGCGGGCGTGTTGGCGAACTCGCTGAGGCCGACGTCGCTCAAGAGCTCGCGGGCGCGATCGTTGAAGCGGTTGAGCACGGTCTTGGAGCGCCAGAAATCGAACGATGAGCCATGCTGGCGCTGGAGCGCAACACGGACGTTCTCGAGCGCGGTGAGATGGGGAAACACCGCCGATATCTGGAACGAACGCACCAGCCCCAAGCGGGCGACGTCCGCCGGCGCCATCGCGGTGATGTCCTGCCCCTTATACAGGATTTTCCCGGCCGACGGCTTGAGGAACTTGGTCAGGAGATTGAAGCAGGTCGTCTTGCCGGCCCCGTTCGGGCCGATCAACGCATGAATGCTCCCACGGCGAACCTTGAGCGCAACGTCGCGGACGGCGAAGAAGCCCGCGAACTCCTTGGTCAAGCCTTCCGTTTCGAGAATGAACTCATCGGCCAAACAGTTTTCCCCCTGCCCGCGCTCCGCGCGTGGCTGTGCTTGTTGCTTCGGCTGTCCGGAGGACTTGCAGCCCACCGGGGCGCCGCCTCCGGGCGCGGAATATGCCGGAGGTGACGGGGGTTAGGCAAGGCGGAAAGCTGAGCAGATCAGGCCTCCGCCCCGGGGTCCAAATGCTCCCTTAGTCGGAGATGTTTCGATGTGTGCCTGCCCGGCCCCCGGTCGCAAGGCACCGGCCATCAAGCCGTCGTTAACGGTCTTTCGTCTCCCGCGCCAGCCTTCATCAAAAATTTTCCCGCAAGCCCGATCATCCCAGGGTTTTCACGTCGCGGAGAATATTGTTTTGGATTTTGCGAGCGCGGCTCCCTCCGTCGTCAAGTCGATCCGCCAGCGTGATCTCCTGAACACGTGGCTGCGACTCTATGCGCGCCAGCAGATCGCTCCGGCGATCTGGGAGTATCAGCCCGCGCGGCTCGAAGAGGAGCTGTCGGATCTCATCTACTATACGGTGGAGATGTCGACGCCGAAGCCGCGTCTCGTCATCCAGAGCGAAGGCACGCGCATCTCGCGCGCCTATGGGCATACCGGCAAGGGCGTTTCGCTCGATGATTACGTCGGGCCGCGGCTCGCGCCCTACGTGCTGCCGATCTATCATGAATGCGTCGCGCGCGGCCTTCCGGTCTACAGCGTTGCCGACGTCGACGACAGCTATGGCCGCATCGTCGCCTATGAACGGCTGCTGCTGCCGTTCCTGACCGACGGCAGTGTCAGCCACGTCATCGCGTCAGTGAAGACCTTCTGCGAGGACGGCGGCTTCGAGATCAAGAATCTGATGCGCGGAAATGACGCGCTCCCGCGCCCGAAGCTGCGGGCCGTGATCAATCGCGAGCTGTTTCATCGCGCCCCCGGCCGCATCGCACCTGCCGAGCCGGTCGAGTTCTCGGACCAGCCGGGCCCGGCCATCTCCAACGAGATCATCGAGCTGAACTAGCCGTCACCGCGCCTTGCCGCCGACCTCCTTGGCATACATGTCCGGCTTGAAGCCGACGAGGAGCTTGCCGCCGATTTCGAGCACCGGCCGCTTGATCATCGATGGTTGCGCTAGCATCAAGGCCAGCGCCTTCTTCTCGGTGAGGCCTTCCTTGTCGGGGTCGGGGAGCTTCTTGAAGGTCGTCCCGGCGCGATTGAGCAGGGTCTCCCAACCGACCTTGTCGCTCCACTGCTTCAGCCTGTCCTTCTCCACTCCCGACACCTTGTAGTCGTGAAACGCGTGAGCCACGCCATGCGCATCCAGCCAGGCGCGGGCCTTCTTCATGGTGTCGCAGTTCTTGATGCCGTAGATGATGGTGGGCAAGACGGTCCTCGCGCATGGCATATCGGTGATGTGCGTGGCGTTGTACGAAACTCCGCGTCGCGCGACAATGTCGCGACACGCGGCAACCCTCCGAACGGACATCCCATGCACGTCACCCACGATCCCGCGGCGGTCGCCGCACCGACCATCGACTTCGGCACTTTCCTCGCGGTCGATATCCGTGTCGGCACCATCGTCGACGCCAAGCCGTTTCCGGAAGCGCGCAAGCCGGCCTGGCGGCTTTGGATCGATTTCGGCCCCGCCATCGGCGTGCGCAAGAGCTCGGCCCAGATCACCGAAAACCACCCGCTCGAAACCCTGGTGGGCCAACAAGTCGCGGCCGTCGTCAATTTCCCGCCGCGCCAGATCGGCCCTATTGTCTCCGAGGTGCTGACGCTCGGCTTCCCCGATGCCGACGGCAAGGTCGTGCTGGTGCAGCCGAGCAAGCCGGTGCCGAACGGCGGACGGCTGTTCTAGCCTCAGGGGTCTTGTCAGGGCCTTGCCGGAATGTTCAGCCCGCGCTGCACCGCCGGGCGCGCAAGCCCGCGCTCGAGCCAGGCGCCGACCGCGCTGAACTGACTGAACTCGACGAGATCGCCGGCGCCGTAGAAGCCGATGAGATTGCGCACCCAGCCGAGCATGGAGATGTCGGCGATGGTGAAGTCGTCGTCCATGAACCATTGCCGGCCGGCGAGATGCGCCTCCATCACGCCGAGCAGGCGCTTGGACTCGCCCACGTAGCGTTCCAGCGGCCGCTTGTCCTCGTAATCCTTGCCGGCGAATTTGTGGAAGAAGCCGACCTGCCCGAACATCGGCCCCACGCCGCCCATCTGGAAGTGCAGCCATTGCAGCGTCTGATAGCGCCGCGCGGCATCCTGCGGCAGCAGCTTGCCGGTCTTCTCCGCGAGATATTGCAGGATCGCCCCGGACTCGAACAACGGCAGCGGCCTGCCGCCGGGCCCGTTCGGATCGAGGATCGCCGGGATCTTGCCGTTCGGATTGAGCGAGAGGAATTCGGCCGTCTTCTGATCGTCCTTGCCGAAATCAACGAGGTGGACTTCGTAAGGAAGCCCGATCTCCTCCAGCATGATCGAGACCTTGACGCCGTTCGGCGTCGGCAACGAATAGAGCTGGAGCAGTTCGGGATGCTTGGCGGGCCAGCGCCTGGTGATGGGGAAGACGGACAGATCGGACATCGGGACCTTGGGTGCACGGACTGAGGCGCGTTCAATCTAGGCAAGATGCCGCAGCGCGCAAGTCACTTCCGGCTGTGCTCAAAGTGGCAGCGTCGCTATCGTTACGAACGGGGGCATCGCGTCACGCTGCAACCGAGACTCGATGAACTGTTGACCCGTGATCAACAGCAGGGCCGTAAAGGCAATCGCGAGCATCGCGGTCGCCAATTGGCACACGTCGTACATGGTATTTTATATCCCTCGACAGCCTCTGGCGTAGAACGTCGGCTCAGGCACCACGTTCCAGGCGGCAATAAAATATTGCTATTTTTTCCCGACTTCGCTGCGACGGCATCGCTCTGTTCCGGCGACTCCCAAAGGGACTAATGGCCCCCTCGCGCGTTGTCGCTCAATGAACATCGAGAAACGCGCCCTGCTCGACCACGCTGAACGCTGTCGCCGCGTCGCGAACGATCTCACGCACAGCAAAGCGGCGCAGCGGCTGCGGGCGATGGCTGACGAGTATGAAGCGAGAGCCACAGGACTCGACGACGAAGACGTCCGCTCGACTCCAAGCCGCAATAGTCGCTGCCACCTGGAAGGCAAAGGCGAGCGGCAGGGCTGATCGCGTTCAGAAGTTGATCTCCATCCGTAGTCCGCGCGTATCGGCCGTGCCGTCACCGACGGATTGCGTGCTGTCGCGCGCTGCGACGGCGCAGGCACAGGCGTCGATGAGATCGTCGCGGCCGATCCCGGTGCCGTGGCGAAGCGTGAGCCATCTCTCGATCTTGGTGAAGCCGCGCTCTCTCAAGAGCACGATACGCTGCTCTCGCCCACCCGGCGAGGTCTTCGGCTCGAGCCGGCGCCCCGCAAGATTGAAGAAGATCAATTCGGGATGCGCTTCGCCGATCGTCGCTTGTTTCTCGGACGTCATGAACTCATCAACCTCCTTGAGCTTTTCTCGGAGATTCCAGAGCTGACAAGAGACTCCGCTGTCGCCGCGCCTTCGATATTCTTCGTTCGCGGCTTTCATGCTGCCGAACGTCCACAGATCGCGGCGCGCGCCGAGAAAGACCGCAGGGCCTATCAGCTTCCGTGCGAGTATGTCACACGCACGATAGCCTTGGGCCGGCAATCCGATCGGCATGTCGATCATCGCGCGGGCGTGCGGCATTGCGAGCAGACGCGTCAGGCCAGGCGAATAATCGAAGCCGTGATCGCCGCGATCGTCGATCCACGCGGCGACCCAGCCGAAGCGAAATCCGTCGAGCCCCAAATAGTTTTGCGTCAATCTCAGTTTCCGCGCGCGTCTCGCTTGACATCCGCAAGTTGCGGGCGTATGTCCCGCGCCCTCGCAAGCACTTCCGCTTGCGACAGACACCATGAACCGAGCGATGCTGAACCGCTACGAAAGAATTGTCCGCATGCCGAATAGCCCAGAGCTATTCGATGCCGCGTGCCCGGCTCATGGGAGCGATCTTGCCTGACCGCAAGATCGATCGTCCGCTTCTCACGGACCCTCCCGAGCCCGCCGCTCCGGAGGGTTTTTTGTTGCCCGCCGCGCGGCCCAACCGAACAACCCGGCGATGGCCGGAACGGGAGACCCGGATCCCGGGGCTCGCGCTGGAGAGGCGCGTGCCCAAGTGCGCGGGGCCTGCCGGAGGGAACGAGGCGATGAGCCGGACACCGATGGCAGAGCGAACCCTGTGGGTTCGCAAGATGCGGCGCGTCGACAGCGCCGCGGTAGAATTTTGTAACTTGGTTTGCCGCGAGTGGTCGCGGCTAACCGACGCTGGTGGTGAAGATGCCGGATACTTCCTCCACGGCCAAGCGGGGATAGCCTCCCGCCTTTGACACACGCACCGGGATGCGGCCTCGGAAAAGGCTTGCACGCGGCCCGGCGCGGGATCTGTCCGCAAGGAAGCGTCCTGTGTTGTCGTCACTGACGCCGACATACCCGTTCCCCAGCGTAATCCATCAAAGGCCGATGCGAGTGCATTGGTCTGGCGGTGGTGAAGATGTCTGTTACTTCGTGGTGAAGGCGCGAAAGCGCCGAGCAGGTTCGAACCCTGCGCGCCGAAAGGCGGATCGCCCGCAAGGGCAGCAACAGCATCGATCGTTCCCCGCCAACCCCATCACGATCCGTGGTGAAGATTTCTGTTACTTCGCCTGCAACGCGAGAGGTCGCGGGTTCGAATCCCGCCCGGTGTCCCATGCACCGGTAGCTCAGAGGATAGAGCGCTTTCCGGCAAGCTTCGGCTCGCCGGGTACAGCAATCGCCCGTTCCCGGATCGTGTCCCCTTTAGCCACCGCCGGTGGTGAAGAGTGCTGTTACTTCGTGATCACACTGTCGAAGGTTCGACTCCTTCCGGACGAAAGTCCGTAGCTCAGCGGTAGAGCATGTGGAGCCCCTCGTGGGCAGTGCAGCCTCGCTTGTTCCCCGGCACCCCTTTCATCCCCCATCAACGCAAGAGGAGGCCATCATGGTCAGGCTCAACAAGATCGTTCGCGCCTTCACGCGGGAGGGTGCCCGCGCCGTGCGCTTCACGCCCGATATGGAGCTGAAGCGCGCGCTGATGAACTGCCTCCTGTGGGAGGACCAGTTCTACGAGGACGGCGTCGCGATCGCCGACCGCATCAAGGCGCTGGTGCCCAAGGTCGCGCCGGAGCGCGTCGCGCAGCTCGCGATCGAGGCCCGCGAGGTGATGAAGCTGCGGCACGCACCGCTCCTCGTCATCCGCGAGATGGCGCGGAACGAGAAGCACCGGGCCCTCGTCGCGGACACGCTCGCTCAGGTAATCCAGCGTCCCGACGAGATGACGGAGCTGCTCGCGATCTACTGGGCGGATGCGCTGGGGCCGATGCAGCAGCGCAAGCGCCAGCCGGTCTCGGCGCAGGTGAAGAAGGGTCTTGCCCGCGCGCTGACCAAGTTCGACGCCTATCAGCTCGCCAAGTGGGACCGCGACGGCGCGGTGCGGATCAGGGACGTTCTGTTCCTGGTGCACGCCAAGCCGAAAGACGCCGATCAGGCGAAGGTGTGGAAGCAGCTCGTCGATGGCGAGCTCGCCTCTCCCGACACCTGGGAGGTTTCGCTGTCGGCCGGCAAGAACAAGCGCGAGACCTTCGAGCGGCTGATCGCCGAGCGGAAGCTCGGCGGCCTGGCGCTGCTGCGCAATCTGCGGCTGATGCAGACTGCGCAGGTCCCGCGCGAGACCATCGCAGGCGCGATCGAGGCGATGCGGACGGATCGTATCCTGCCCTATCGCTTCATCACGGCGGCGCGCTATGCGCCGGACTTCGAGCCCGAGCTCGAGGCTGCGATGCTCAAGTCGGTCAAGGACCACGTGCGGCTTCCGGGCCGGACGCGCCTCCTGATCGACGTGTCGGGCTCGATGTTCGCAACGCTCTCCGCGCAGTCGGAAATGACGCGCGCGGAGGCGGCGTGTGGCCTTGCCATCCTCGCGCGCGAAATCTGCGACGAGGTCGAGATCTTCACCTTCTCCAACGAGGTCGTGAAGGTCCCGCCCCGCCGCGGCTTCGCGCTGCGAGATGCGATCATCAACTCGCAGCCGCATGGCGGAACCTATCTCGGCAAGGCCGTGACGGAGATCGACCGCAAGGGCGATCGCCTGATCGTCTTCACCGACGAGCAGAGCCACGACCAGGTGCCCGAGCCGAGGGCACGCGGCACCATGGTCAACGTGGCCTCGTATCAGCACGGTGTCGGTCACGGCGCCTGGACCCGCGTCAACGGCTTCTCCGAGGCCGTGGTCGCGTGGATCGCAGCGTCGGAGACGACGTTGAACTGATGCGCGACGACAACGGCCCCGGACGCGAGACGCGCCCGGGGCCAGCGAAATCTCTGAAGTGATCCGCCCGCCCCGTTATGGTGCGCGTGGAATGACAAGGACCCACGACCATGCGACGACCCGATCCCTACATGGAACGCGCCCGCGAGCTCTGCCTCGCCGCCGGTATCGATCCCGACCAGCGCGTCGGCGAAGGACGCGGCCAGCCGGCCTGGTGCCTGTACAAGGACGCCGCGCGCAAGGAGCATCTTGCCCGCGAGGCCAATGCGACCGCGAGCTCGATCGCCGCGTTCCGGACGCAGGACGCCCGCTTCCAGAATGCGCCGCTGAAGGTGTTTGGCCCGCACGAGGACGCAACGATCGCACAGATGCGCAATTGCATGGCTATCGGCAACGTCGTCTCCGGCGTGATCTGCGCCGACGGCCATCTCGGCTACGCCCAGCCGGTCGGCGGGGTCATCGCCTATGAGAAGCAGATCAGCATCTCCGGCGTCGGCTTCGACATCGGCTGCGGCAACATGGCGGCACGGCTCGACACGCGCTTCGACGACATCGCGGCGATCGCGCCCACGATCATCCGTGACGTCGCCAAGGTGATCTCGTTCGGCGTTGGCCGTGCCAACGCGGAACGGGCCGAGCACGACCTGTTCGACGACGGCGAGGCCTGGCGCGAAAGCGACATGGAGGACTACCGTCAGAAGGCGGTGAAGCAGCTCGGCACGGTCGGATCGGGCAACCACTATGTCGATCTCATGCGCGACGAGGAAGGCTTCGTCTGGATCGGCGTCCACTTCGGAAGCCGCGGTCTCGGGCACACCTCAGCGACGCGCTACCTCAAGGCCGCCGGCGGCAAGGACGGCATGAACGTCCCGCCCGCCGTGGTCGACGAGGACAGCGAGCTCGGCCGCCGCTACATCGCGGCGATGCAGCTCGCCGGGCGTTATGCCTATGCGGGCCGCGAGTGGGTCGTCGAGCGCGTCCGCCGGATCATCGGCGGCAGCGTCACCGAGAGCGTGCACAACCACCACAATTATGCCTGGCGTGAGACCCACGACGGCAAGGATCTGTGGGTGGTGCGCAAGGGCGCGACCCCGGCGTTTCCCGGCCAGAAGGGGTTTGTCGGCGGCTCGATGGGCGATGATGCCGTCATTCTCGAAGGCGTCGACAGCCCGGAAGCCAAGGCCTCGCTCTACTCGACCGTGCACGGCGCCGGCCGCCTGTTCGGACGACGGGAGGCGAAGCGGCGCTTCTCGCGCGAGGAGATGGACCGTTGGCTGAACGAGCGCGGCGTCACCTTGATCGGTGCCGACCTCGACGAGAGCCCGATGGCGTATCGCCGCCTGCCGGACGTGCTGGCCCAGCATGCCGGCACCGTGCGGGTGCTGCACACGTTGCGGCCGTTCGCCGTCGCCATGGCCGGCGAAGGCGAGTTCGACCCGTGGAAGGACTGACGCGAAACCGTGGGCGGGAGGCGACGTCTCCCGCCCACGTCATTCCATTCTTTTCCTTTGAATCCGGTCGTCTCTCATCTCGTCAGATATTCGCGCATCAAGGCGCGGGCGCGGTGCAGCCGCGCCTTCACGGTCTGCCTGGTTGCACCGAGCGCGGCGGCAATCTCATCGATCGTCATCTCCTTGACGTCGCGCATCAGCGCGACATCGCGATAGTGCGGCGGCAAGGCCTCGAACGCCGCGGCGATATCGAGCCGCAGATCGTCCTCGGGGCGCAACAGCAGTGCCGCCTCGGCCTCGTCGCCATCGACAGTCGGCACGAGGCCGGTCCGGCGCGCAAGCCGCAGGCATTCGCGCCGGACCACACTGAACAGCCAGGCCGACAATGCCAGCAGCGAACGGATCGTGCCGACGTGGCGGAACAGGATCCACAGGGCCTCCTGCGTCGCATCCTCGGCGTCCGCCGAGCTGCGGCAGGTCGCGCGCGCATAGCGACGAATATCCGGCTGCGTCATCTCGAGCAGACGCCCAATCGCCTCGGCATCGCCGAGCCGCGCGGCCTCGAAAAGATTTGGCGAGATCGCCGCCGCGCTCACGACGCCCCTCCCTTGCCGATGCCCGCCATCGCGCACATCGGGCAATAACCGACGAGACCGGTCAGTGCGAAACCGGCGCCACCGAGCGCGACCAGCCATGCCGTCGCGCCGGCAAGATAAACGCCCCCCACGACCGCGACCGCGATACCCAGGACGACCCGCAGCGCCTGATGCAGTCCGCCGATGTTCTTCCTATAAAATCCCATCACATCCTCCGACATGGGCCGAGACCGATTGCCTCGACCAACAAGAGGACGCGACGGCCAAGAAGGATTCGCGCGGACGGAAGATTTTCTGCGATCAGCTTCCGACCGCCTGATAGGCCAGGCGCTTGAACTCGAAGAAGAACGGATTCCAGAAGCCCATATAGCGCTGGGTCATCAGGACGCCCGCCGTATTGGCTTCCGGACAGATCCACCAATGGGTGCCGGCAAGGCCGCCCCATTGGAATTCGCCGGTCGAGTTCGGCGGATCGAACGGTGTCGGCGCGAAGGTGACGGCGCCGCCGAGGCCAAAGCCCTTGCCGGGAATCGGCCCGAGATTGGCGAATCGGATGGTCTGGCCCGCGGGCAACTGGTTCGTCATCATCTGCCGCAGCGTCTCCGGCTTCAGCAGCGCATCTGACTCGGGCAGCAGCGCACGCAGCAGTGCGAGCATGTCCGGCAAGGTCGAAACCAGACCGCCGCCGCCCGAGAGCCGCGGCAGCGGCCGCCGATAGGCTTGCGGGTAAGGCAGATGGTCGGCCCGCGTCAGGCCGGGCTTCATGGGGTCGAGCACGTCGGCGCCGTTGTAGAGCGCGACCAGCCTGCCCTGCTGTGTCTCGGGGACATAAAAGCCGGTATCGGTCATGCCGAGGGAATCGAAGATGCGCGCCTTCAGGAAGGCGTCGAGCGGCTGGCCCGAGACGACCTCGACCACTCGGCCGAGCACGTCGGTCGCCACGGAATATTCCCAGGCCGTGCCGGGGTGATAGGACAGCGGCAGATCGGCGAGCTTGTCGATCATGTCGGAGAGCGGGCTCAACGGATTCAGCACGCCTGCCTCGTTGTAACCCCTAAACAGCACCGTGCCGGGATCGAAGATGCCGTAGCTGAGACCCGCGGTGTGGGTCAGAAGCTGGCGGATCGTGATCGGGCTCTTCGCCGGCTCGACATCGGCAAGGCTCGAAGCGCCCTGCTTCAGCACCTTGCGATTGCCGAGCTGCGGCAGGAATTTTTCGACTGGATCATCGAGGCCGATGCGGTCTTGCTCGACCAGCAGCATGATCGCGCAGGTGACGAAGATCTTGGTGTTGGAGAACGCGCGAAAGATGTGGTCGGGCCGCAGCGCAGTGTTGGCCTCGCGGTCGGCAAAGCCGACGCATTGCTGATCGACCAGCTCGCGGCCGCGCAGCACGGCCCAGGACACGCCGGGAACGATCTCCTGATCGACGTAGCGTTGCATCGCCGTCCGTACGGCGGAAAAATCAGGCGTCCTGGCGTCCATGTGCTCCCCCCAATTGTGGTTGGAATCGATATAGCGCGATTTCTCAGGATATGAAGCCCACAGTGCAGCTCATCCCTGCTTCGTCAGCACGGTGACCTGCAGGCGGCGCCGGATCCGCATGCCCTGCCGCTGGTACAGCGCGATGGCAGACGTATTGCTCGAGAACACGTGCAGGAACGGAATTTCCCCGCGCACCTCGATCTGCCGCGCGATGGCGGCGAGCAACGCCTGTGCGTAACCGCGCCCGCGATGATCGGGATGCACGCAGACCGCCGTCATCTCGGTGAAATTGCCTGGCTTCATCCGCTCGCCGGCCATGGCGACCAGCTCGCCGCCAGCGCGGATGCCGAGGAAGGTGCCGAGCTCATGCGTCCGCGCCGCGAACGGCCCGGGCTTGGTCAGCTCGGTCAGCGCCATCATGGCGGGAACGTCAGTCGCGCCGAGGCGGACGATCTCGGCATCACGCGGCGAGGCGTCGGCGGGCGAGCCGATCAACTGCTCGCCGGGCTCGGCGAGCAGTACCTTGAAGGCGGCGGGAATTTCGACCGGTCCGGGCGTGAACAGCACCGCGACTTGCGAGCCCGACATGAGATCGCCGAGCGCCGCAAAACTTGCCGCGGACATGTCGGCCATGTCGGCAAACGGCGTCATGTCCACGGGATAGCGCAGAGCCCGCGGGCCGCCCTCGGCCAGATGCTTCTGGCTCGTCGTCAACGCGCTCCAGATCGGGCGATCCAGCAGCGCCTCATCGCTCGCGGACATCGGCCTAGTCCTTGTCGAAGCTGACGATGACGGCGGCGTTGGCAATCAGGATGGGATCGTTGGCCACTTCCGGGGCCGAGGGGATCTCCAGCCCGCCCTTGACCGCGGTGACGGTCACAGTGCCGTAAGGCAGCTCCTTGGCAACGGCTTCCTTGTCCACAGCCTCGGGGTGGGGCACGCCGATCGTGACATCGACGAACATGTCGTTCGCGGTCTTGCCGATCATCCGGAAGAAGCCGAGGCTCGAATGCCTGATGGCATCGGAAACCGCGCGCTTGGCCGCCTTGGTGGCGTCCCGTCCGTGGACGTCGACACCCATGCCCATCTCGGTGACACAACGAACGCGGGTCATTTCATATTCCTGTGGTTGGTTAGTGATTGGAAGTGTCGGCGATCGGCGGCGCGAGACAAGTGGAGTTGTCAGATCGACGGAGGGTCTCCGCCACAGTCTCCGTCATTGCGAGCGCAGCGAAGCAATCCAGACTGCCACCGCGGAAAGATTCTGGATTGCTTCGCTGCGCTCGCAATGACGAATGTGGAAATAGCTCGCATCGTCAAATCACGCCTTCGCCTTTTCATGCGCCCGCAGCTCGTCCACGAGCACGCGGACGTTCTCCGAATAGTCGACCGGGATCGAGACCAGATGCACGCCGCCCTCCCTGAAGGCGGCGTCGAGCGTCGGGCCGAAGCTGTCGATGCTTTCGATGCGATGACCCTTGGCGCCATAGGCCTTGGCGTACAGTGCAAAGTCCGGATTGCCAAAGGTCATGCCGTAATCGGCAAAGCGATCGACGGCCTGCTTCCAGCGGATCATGCCGTAGGCGTTGTCCTCCAGCACCAACACGACCAGGTTGAGCTTGAGGCGGACCGCCGTCTCCATCTCCTGGCTGTTCATCATGAAGCCGCCGTCGCCGGCAACCGCAAGCACGCGGCGGTCGGGATAGAGCATCGCCGCCATCATCGCCGATGGCAGGCCGGCGCCCATGGTCGCCAGCGCGTTGTCGAGCAGCAGCGTGTTGGCGAGGCGCGTGCGGTAGTTGCGCGCAAACCAGATCTTGTACATGCCGTTGTCGAGCGCGACGATGCCGTTCTCGGGGATCACCTGACGGATGTCGTGCACAATGCGCTGCGGCGTCGGGGGCCAGCGCGCCTCGGTGGCCCGATCGGCGATGTGCTTCAGGATCTCTTCGCGCAGCGGCAGCAGCGCCGCGGCCTGCGGCAGCTTGCCTTCGAGCCGATCCGCAAGCAGCTCCAGGCTCGGGCCGACGTCGCCTACCACCTCGGCATCGGGGAAATAGACCTGCTCGACGCTCGCCGGCGTGTAGCTGACGTGAATGACCTTTGGCCCTGAGGACCCCATGATGAAAGGCGGTTTCTCGATGGGGTCGTGGCCGATCGCAACGATCAGGTCGGCAGCGTCAATGGCGTCGTGCACATAGTCGCGCTCGGACAAGGCGGCAGTGCCCATGTAGAGATTGGTGCCACCGGGCACGGTGCCCTTGCCCATCTGCGTCGTGAAGAACGGAATGCCGGTCCGCCGCACGAAGCTTGCGATGCCGTGGGTCGACCGCGGCCGGCTGGTCGCCGCGCCCATCATCACCAGCGGGCGCCTTGCGTCCATGATCATTTCGGCGGCGCGGTCGAGCGCGGCGCGATGAGCAATCGGGATTTCGATCGGGTGAACGGGGATCACCGGCACGTCAGAGACCTCGTCACCGGCGATGTCCTCGGGCAGTTCGAGATGCACCGGCCCGGGCCGCTCCTCCATCGCAACGCGAAAAGCGTCGCGCACCATTGTCGGAATGCTGGAGGCGCTGACGATCTGCCGCGACAGCTTGGTCAATGGCTTCATGGTCGCCACCACGTCGACGATCTGGAAGCGCGCCTGCCGGCTGCTCATGATCGGCTTCTGGCCGGTGATCAGGATCATCGGCATGGCACCGAGATGCGCATAGGCGGCGCCGGTCGACAGGTTGAGAGCACCGGGGCCGAGCGTCGACAGACAAACGCCGGGCTTCCCGGTCAGGCGCCCATGCGTGGCGGCCATGAAGGCCGCGGCCTGCTCGTGGCGGGTCAGGACCAGCTCGATCCTGGACGCGCGCAGCGATTCGACCAGATCGAGATTCTCTTCGCCGGGAATGCCGAAGATGCGGTCGACACCTTCATTCTCCAGCGCCGCGACGAACAGGTCCGATCCCTTCGCTTTGCGTTCCATCCCGCCTCCCGCTATGCCGGCTCTCGTATTCCACGGCACTAGCCAAATGGTAGCGGTCCGCGGCTCCGGCACAATTCACAAAGAGCGGCAGAGGGCATCAACTTTGCCGCTCAATGTCTCGATGCGCTAGCCGTCGGCCTTGGTTGCACGCAGCAGATTGTCGCGCAATCTGCTCACCGTCTTCTGCACCACCGGAAAATCGTCGCCAAGACCCGTCGCCTCCCTCAGCGGCCCGCCGAGATCCTGTTCGATCAGCTTGCGCCCGGCGGGCGTTAGGCTCAAGCGCACCTGCCGCTCGTCGGCGGGATCGCGGTGGCGCTTGATCAGCCCCATCTGCTCGAGCTTCTTCAGGATCGGCGTCAGCGTGTTGGATTCCAGGAACAGCTTCTCGCCCAGCGCGCTGACCGTCAGCTCGTCTTCGTCCGACAGCGCCACCAGAGCAATGTACTGCGTATAGGTCAGGCCGACCTTGTCCAGCAGGGGCTTGTAGGCCCGGCCGAAGGCGAGATTGGCCGAATAGATCGCGAAGCAAAGGAAATTTGACAGTTTTCGGCCTTTGCCGGCCGATTGAGGGGAACGGGCCACGGGAACCTCCGCAATTCGTGATCTATGGGAGATATAAATCGCATCCGATTAAATCGGAAGGGCTTGACCGCGACGTTCGGCGGATCTATTTCGAAACGCATCCGATTAAATCGGATGCGATCATTATTCAACCGAAGGATTACGACCATGACGTCCGCTGCAAAGGTTCTCTTCACTGGCAAGACCCACGTCACCTCGGGCGCTGACGGCGTCGCGCGGTCGAGCGACGGCTTCCTGAACGTCCAGCTGGCCCAGCCGCACCCGGCCGCCGAAAACCTGTTCGCCGCCGCCTGGTCGGCCTGCTATCTCGGCGCGCTCGGGCTCGCCGCTGCGCAGCGCAAGGTCAAGCTGCCGAGCGAGCCGTCGGTCGACACCGCGATCGACCTGAACAACGCCGGCGGCGCCTTCTTCCTGCGTGCCCGTCTCGACGTCAGCGTCCCCGGCGTCGATCGCGCGGTCGCGCGGGAACTGATCGAGGCCGCTCACGGCATCTGCCCCTACTCCAAGGCGGTGCACGGCAATATCGAGGTGACCACCACCCTGGTCTGAAGCGCCACGACGCGGACCGGCCGGCATCGGCCGGGCCCGGGCGGCGCGGACAATCTCGTCACCACAAGGAGCCGACCATGAGCCATCGTCATCTGCGAAGCCTGCGCGTGCTGTCGAGCGCAGTTCTGCTCGCGGCAAACCTGTTCACACTGCCGGCCGCGGCGGCGCAGGCCGGCGTCACGCGCACCGACCTCCAGCGCCACGATCTCAGCACGCCCGGGCGCGAGGCTGTGCAAGTGCGCGTCGACCTTGCCCCGGGCGTGGCGTTCGGCCGGCACACTCATCCGGGCGAAGAGATCATTTACGTGCTGGCGGGCGCCATCGAATACGAGGTCGACGGCAAACCGCCGATCACGCTGAAAGCCGGCGACGTGCTGTTCATTCCTGCCGGCGCGGTGCATGCAGCAAAGAACGTGGGCGGTGAGACCGCCAGCGAACTTGCCACCTACATCGTCGCCAAGGACAAGCCGCTTCTGACGCTGGCGGAGTGAGGCCGGCGATCCCGATTGACCAGCTCATGATATCTGACTAAAGTCAGACATCATGCTCGACCCCGTCTCCCGCGTCCGCCGCTTCAACCGCGCCGTCACCTCGGCCGTCGGAGCGCTCGATACGTCGTTTCTCGGGCGCGGCCGGCCGCTGGGTGCCGCGCGCGTGCTCAATGCGATCGGGCACGGGCGATCGGACGTGGCGGAGATTCGGGACTATCTTGGTCTCGATTCCGGGCTGATGAGCCGGCTGCTCCGCAGCCTCGAGGATGAAGGGCTGATCGAGACCATCGCACACGAGGACGATGCGCGGCGGCGCTTCGCAAGGCTCACGCGGGCGGGCCGGCGCGAGTTCACCGCCTACGAGGCGCTGTCCAACGCGCAGGCCGAAGGCCTCCTCGCGCAACATTCGCAACGCGATGCATTGCTGGCGGCGATGGACCTGATCGCCTCCGCGCTGACGCGCGAGCGCGTCGCGCTGGAGGAGATGGATCCGCGCTGCGCGCAAGCGCGCTACTGCCTCGGCGAGTACTATGCCGAGCTCGGCCGCCGCTTCAGCCAAGGTTTTGACGTCTCGCTGTCACGCGATCCTGATGCCAAGGACATGCGCCGCCCACGCGGCACATTCCTCGTTGCGATGTCGGACACGCTGCCGATCGGCTGCGTCGGCTTGAAGGGAACCGATCACGGCTATGCCGAGATCAAGCGGCTGTGGGTCGCTCCCGCCGCGCGCGGGCTGCGGCTCGGCCGCCGCCTGATGGATGCGGTCGAGAGCGCCGCGCGCGAGCTCGGCATCGCGCTGCTGCGGCTCGACACCAACAGCGCACTGCCCGAAGCCGGTCAGCTCTATCGCAGCACGGGCTGGCGCGAGATCCCGCGCTTCAACGACGATCCCTATCCGGACCTCTTCTTCGAGAAGCGGCTCTGATGCTGGACCGGTTCGCGGCGCTCGTGCGTTAGGTCGAAGCCGTGTTCGTTGAAGCCTTGGGAGCTTCGGTATGACGAGAGACGACCTCGCCGACATCTACCGCGCCTACATCACCTGCCTGAATCGCCGGAACTGGCCGGCACTCGGACAATTCGTGCATGAGGAGGCCGCCCACAACGCGCGGCCCCTTGGCCTCGACGGCTATCGCGCGATGCTGGAACGGGATGTTCGGGAGATCCCCGATCTTAAGTTCCACATCGAGATGCTGATCTCCGATCCTCCGCGCATCGCCGCCCGATTGAAGTTCGACTGCACACCAGTCGGGACATTCCTCGGTCTTGCCGTCAACGGGCGGCGCGTGTCCTTCTGCGAAAACGTCTTCTACGAATTTCACGACGGCAAGATCCGGCAGGTCTGGTCGGTGATCGACAAGGCCGCGATCGAGGCGCAGCTCTGACGCCGCGCCTCGATCTCGAATTCACGCCGCCGCCGGCGCCACCGCGCCCTGCGGCTTCGGGAAGGGGCGGAACGTCATCGCCATCAGGAAGGCCCCTAAGCCCATCGCCCAGGAGGCGATGTAGAGCCAGGCGTAGCTGGAGAAGGCATCGTAGATCAGGCCGCCGGCGAGCGGGCCGGTCGCCATGCCGAGGCTGCCGGCCATCGCCGTGCCGCCGATCACCGTGCCCATCATCTTGAGCGGGAAGTTCTCGCGGATCAGAACGGCGTAGAGCGGCATGGTGCCGGCATAGATGAAGCCGAAGATGGCGCCGACCGCATAGAACGTCGTCAGCTGTTGCGCGAAGACATAGGCGAGCGCGCCGAAGGCCTGCAGCAGCAGGCCCGAGACCAGCACGCGCTTGGCGCCGAAGCGGTCGCCCATCAGGCCGAAGGCGATGCGCCCGCCGAGGCCGGCAAACCCCTCGATGCTGTAGATCGTCACCGCCGCGACCAGCGGGATGCCGCAGCTCACGGCATAGCTGACGGTGTGGATGATCGGGCCGGAATGCGTCGCGCAGCAGAAGAAGTTGGTGGCGAGCAGGATCAGGAATTGCGGCGAGCGCAGCGCCTCGCCCATCGACATCTCGTTTTGTCCGGCGGCTTCGCCGACCGGCGCGGCCGGGCCATGCGCGAGCGCCGGCGGACGGCGCACCAGGAACGAGACCGGGATCATGATGGCGCCGACCACGAGCGCGATGATCTGCATCGAGGTGCGCCAGTCGTGGCCGGAGACCAGCCAGGCCGCCAGCGGCGACATCGTCATCGGCGCCATGCCCATGCCGGCCGAGACCAGCGAGACCGCAAGGCCGCGATTGGTGTCGAACCAGCCGGTGACGGTCGCCATCATCGGCGCGAAGATCGCAGCGCAAGCGGCGCCGGTCAGGAGGCCGAACACGATCTGGAACACGAACAGCGAGGTGGCGTGGCTCGCCGCGAACAGGCTGAGCGTCAGCACGATCGATCCCGTCAGCACCACCGGCAGCGGCCCGAACCGATCGGACAGCGTGCCCCAAACCATGCTGGTGAAGGCCATCGCCAGAAAGCCGATCGTCATCGCGCTGGAGATGCCGGTCACCGACCAGCCGGTGTCCTTGGTGATCGGCTGCAGGAACACCGGCAGCGAAAACATGCCGCCGATTGCGACGCAGCCGAGCAGGCCGCCGGCGGCCACGATCACCCAGCGATAGTTGGACGAAGTCATTTCAGTCTCCCGTCAGGTCTGTCTCGCGTGAAAGACGAATGGGAACTGCGCCGGCCGACACGCCGACGTCATTTTCGCCGCACGGTTTTGTGACCTGCCAACAAAACTCGTAAAACAACCCCATGCACAGTAGCCGCCGCTAGTGGGATCAATGGCTTACTGACTGCCAACTGGCGCCTGCCCTCGACCATGGCCGACATCATCACCGACCGGTTGACACGTCGGGCAAAACAGCCTCACAATGACATCATCCCACAACGTCGATGTCGTCCACGATGTCCATCGTGATGACCCTTCGCGCCGCCGCGACGGGTTCACGGTCTGTTGCGTGTACTGCAGGAATTCCTCGATGCCAAAGATCGACGTCGCCACCGTGCCGGCCCGCAAGGGCTCCGGCTATCCCGCCCCCTTCAGCGCGCCTTGCGCCGAGCGCATCCGCAAGCGGCTCGGCGATGCCGGAAGCCTGTCGGATTTCGGCGTCAACCTGATGCGGCTGCCGCCGGGCACCTGGTCGAGCCAGCGGCACTGGCACTCGCACGAGGACGAGTTCGTCTACATTCTCGAAGGCGAAGTGACGCTGATCGAGGATGGCGGCGAAACCGTGCTGCGCGCCGGCGATTGCGCCGCCTTCCCCAAGGCCAGCGGCAACGGCCATCACATGATCAACAGGTCGAGTGTGACGGCGGTCTATCTCGAGATCGGCTCGCGCTCGCAAGCCGACCTCATCACCTGCTCCGACATCGACATGATGAGCCCGGCATCGGACGGCCGCTTCCTGCACAAGGACGGCACGCCCTATCCGTAAGTGACATCGCGGCTCACAGCGCCGCGCTGCGGCGCCAGGTGCCGACGGTGAGCCAGACCGCCGAGACCAGAAAGTAGATCGCGCCGACCGCGGCATAGCCCGCGACGTTCGCAATCGACGGCACCGCTGGCATCGTGGCCTGGAAGATGAAGAAGCCGCCCGCCAAGGCCGACTGGCCACCGCTGAGCACCATGGCCCATTGCGCGCCGAAACGCTTCCAGCGCCGCACGGCCGTGCCGAGCTGGAGCAATCCGGACAGGATCGCCCAGGCTCCGAAGATTCCGAGCACCAAGTTCATGCTGATCCGCAAGGCCAGGATGACCGCAATGGTCGTCGCCAGGCTGACCAGCACGTTCAGGCCTTGCGTGCGATTGTGGTTCAAGCCGCCACTCCTGAGCGCGTCGAGATAATTGGCCGCGGCGTCCCACGCGGGATAGGCGACGAGCAACGCCGCGGCGATCGCCGACGACGACGGCGCGATCGCGAAGGCCGCAATGACCCAAGCAACGGAAAACGCGGCACGCATGAAGTAGTATTGTTTCAGCCATAGTGCCTGGTCGGCTGCGCCCAAAGTCATCTCGCTGTTACTCATTGCCGTCTCCTTACCTACTAGTTGGTAGTTTACATGCGACGCTAAAGCGCCAGCCCTGTTCGGGCTAGACCGACCTCGTCAGTGCCTGGTGGAAAGCCGCTCCAGCAGCGGCCGGGTGACGGTGCCGAAGATTTTTGGATCGCCATAAGCGCGCGCCGACAGCATGGCACCGTGAACGGTTGCCATGAATCCCTCCGCCTCGGCGCGCGCCGTGCCGGAGAGATGGAGCCGGCCTTGCCGCTTGCCGCGCTCCATCACCGCAGCCAGCCAGGACGACACGGAGCGGAAATGCGCGCGGACTTCGAGCGCGACCTCCTCGGGCAGGATGGGAAGCTCGCTGGCTAGGAGCGCGCAGACGCAGAACGGAGCCGTCGCATCCTTGATGCACGCCTCCCAATAGACGACATAGCTTTTGAGCTGCTCGGCGGGGTCGGCGACATTGCGCTCGAGCGCCGCCAGTCCCGCCTGGGCCTCCTCGCGATAGCGCGCCACGAGGGTGCGGACCAGATCGACCTTGCTGGCGAAATGGTGGTGGATACTCGGCTTGCGGATGCCGACGACATCGGCAATGTCGGCGTAACTGAAGCCGTTGTAGCCGCCGGCGATGATCAGCGTGCGGGCGCAGGCCAGGATGTCGTCGGCGGTCGAGGAAACGTTGCTCATGACGCTTAGCTACCTTCCAGTAGGTAGGTGGTCAAGCGGGGCTGCTTCAATGATTCGTGAGTGAGTGGTAGGAGCCTGCATGACCATTCGCCCCATCATCCGCTATCCCGACCGCCGGCTCGCGATTCCGGCCCGCCCCGTCACCGCGTTCGATGATGCCTTGCGCGAGCTCGCGCAGGATCTGCTCGACACCATGCGCGCCGCGCCCGGGATCGGCATCACCGCGTCGCATATCGGCGTGCCCCTGCGCGTCGTTGTGCTGGAGCTCGACGCCAAGGACGGCCCGCAGACCTACGTCAATCCGGAGATCACATGGGCCTCGCCGGAGATGATCATGCATCGCGAAGGCAGCGTCTCGATGCCGGGGGTCAATGACGAGGTGCAGCGCCATGCGCGCGTGCGCATCAGCTACCGGGATCTCGACGGCAATGAACAAAGCGAGGAATCGGAGGGCTTGCGCGCCGTGTGCCACCAGCACGAGATCGACCAGCTCGACGGGATGTTCTGGATCCAGCGGCTGTCTCGGCTGAAGCGGGAGCGGCTGGTGAAGAAATATGAGAAGATGCAGAGACCTTGAGGAATCAGCCCAACAAATTCGTTATCGGCCCGCAACGCTAAAAGGATGGAGTACGCCAGCGGCCCACGTCTTCGCGCAACCGCTGGCACCTCACACCCCTCAGGTCATCGGGCGTTGACGGGGACAGGCGTGTTGAGCAGCTGCTGCTCCCACAGATAGGCGATGCCGCTACCGCCGGCATGTTCCGTGATCACCTTGGTGAGTGCGACCGCTTGATCGATCCGAGCCCAATCGCGCTGCCATTCGGCCGCGAGCGCCAGCCAGGTCATCATATTCACTCCCGCCGCGACCATGCGCTGGATTGCGACCTCGTGGGCCTCCGCCGAAACGGCGCCAGAGGCATCGGTGATGACAGTCACGTCCCAGCCTTCGCCGCGGGCCTGGATCGCCGGCATCGCAACGCAAATTTCTGTCCACAGGCCGGCAATGATCAGTTGCTTGCGGCCCGTGGCCTTGACCGCGTCCACCACCTTTCGATCCTCCCAGGTGTTGATAAACGTCCGGTCGATCACGTCCTGGCCGGGGAAAACGTCCGTGACCTGAGGGAAGAGGAGACCGCCCCGTTCGGCGATCACCGTCGTCAGGATGGTGGGCACGCCGAAGGCCTTAGCGGCCTTGGCCAGGCCCGTCGTGTTGTTGATCACCATCTGCGGTTCGTGGCTGTTCACGTTGGCGAGCTGGTATGGCTGGTGGTCGATCAGAACGAGCACGGAATCTTCGGGACGAAGAAGCGAAGCAAGGCCGTTACGAAAAGTCATCATTGCATCCTTTATTGCCGTTGTGAGCGGCACTGTTGTCGGGGCGCACGCCAGCAGCGACGTAGCCCGTACCGACATTGGCGTTCCCGGATGCGATACGATAGTGTGTCATGGCGGAACGCTGTGTCGCCGAATGGGGAACGCTGTTGGATATAGAAGACATCCAGACATTCGTCGAAGTTGCTGACGCCGGAGGAATTTCGTCCGCTGCGGCCCGGCTGGGGGTCGCGAAATCGATCGTCAGTCGTCGGCTTCTCCGGCTCGAAGCGGAACTTGGCGTCCAACTTCTTGCAAGAACGACCCGCGGGGCAGCTCTCACCGAAGCCGGCCTCACGTTCCGAGACTATGCAGCCAGGGTTCACGCCGAGATCGATGCAGCGAGGGAAGCGATCCTACCCGCCGGAGACCTGCGCGGCCGCTTGCGCGTTGCAGTGCCGCTTTCTTTCGGCCCGACCCATTTCGCCCCCATCCTTGCAGAAATGGCCCGGCGCCATCCGCAGCTCCAAATCCATACCTGCTACAGCGATCGCTTCGCCGATCTCATCGCGGAAGGCTATGATTGTGCGATACGGATTGGCCACCTTCAGGACTCCAATCTGATTGCGAGACGCATTGGACCAATCCATGGGAAGCTTCTCGCGAGCCCGGACTACATCAAGACCCATGGGTCGCCTGAGTCGCCGGAGGAACTCGTCGCCCATGAGGCCCTCATGCAAGGCACCGAAGCGTGGCAACTCATGCATGGCGACAAGATCATCACGGTTCGTCCACGCGGGCGCTTCAAGGCCGACAACGGCACAGCTCTTCTCTTCGCCGCAACGGCTGGGCTCGGCATCGCCTATCTTCCCGATCGCCTCTCCCATGAACATGTCGCTTCCGGAGCGCTCGTGCCGGTGATGACGCGATACCCTCCGCCGCCGGCGGGTGCATATGTGATCCGCCCTCCGGGCCAGCATCCCGCACGGAAAATACGGGTTCTCACCGATTTGCTTATCGAGTATTGCGAGCCGGATCCGCAGCCTGCGTGAACTCGCTCCTTCACCCAGCGCTATCGCAATTGAGAGCTCTTCCCTGCGGCCATCCTTCGAGACGCCCGCTCAAGGCGGGCTCCTCAGGATGAGGGCGGAGTGCGCGGCAGCAGTTTCAACGAGCTCTTTATGCCGATTAGCCTCATCCTGAGGAGGCGCGTAAGCGCCGTCTCGAAGGACGAGGCGTGCGCACCGGCCGTGCTACACGTCGTATGCGATAGCCCTGCTCCTTCACCACCAGGTTCGCGACTGCCTCACGCCCTCTTCCCACCCCGCTTGACGATGGGCGCGTTGCGACGTTCCCTCTTGCCGCGTGCGATTTCGGTCGCGAGCGCGTCCAGCTTCGGCTCCCAGAAAGTCCTGAACTGGCCGACCCAGGCATCGACCGCCTGCAGCCCGGCGGCATCGACCGAATAGAGGCGCCTTTGCGCCTCCGCGCGGACGCGCGCAAAGCCGCTCTCTCTGAGCACCTTGAGGTGCTGCGAGACCGCCGCCTGGGTGATGCCGAACTCGGCACCAATGACTTCGACGACCTCGCCGGAAGCCAACTCGCCGGGCGCCAGCAGCTCGAGGATACGGCGGCGCACGGGATCGGCGAGGACTTCGAAGGCGTGCATCAGCTTCCTGTGCCGGGATGAACGATATCGGGCGGCGTCTCGCCGCGATAGAACGCGATGGTGCGGTCCGAGCGCTCCTTCGCCGTGGCTGGATCGACCCCGCTCGCGACATGCGCCGCACGCCAATATTCGCCGCTCGTCGTCATGAATTCCTTGCCCTCTGGCGAGACCATCCAGGCTTCCGCCGTCTCATGATCGACCGATGCCCCGGTCGCAAGATATCGCTCCAGCCCCGCAAGCGCGAGGTCCCAACCGATCCCGACCGCACCCGGACCGAACTGATTCCAATGATCCTCGATGATTGCGGTGTGCTCAAGCGTCAAGCGCGCCTGGCTTCGCTCGGCTGTCAGGCTGACGTCGATCCAGCTCGTGGCGCCGCCGAATTCCCAGGTCGCGGCGAAATGGCTCGGCGGTGTGCAGGACGTGATGGTGCCGCCCGCATTGCCCTTGACCTGGTAGCGTCCCCCGAGCCGGAGGTCCCCCTCGACCGGCGCAAACCAGCGCGGGATCCGCTCCCTGCTGGTCACGGCGTCCCAGAGATCGTCGACGCTGGTGTCGTAGAGCCGCGTGAGGGTCACGACGCTCGCCGGTTTCCCATCCTTGTCGAAATTCCTCACCGAACGTGTCACGAGCCCGAGGACCCTGGCGACGTCGATCTCCATTTGCGCTTCTCCCTGTCGCTTGGCGTGAGGCAATGAATATCGATCATCATTAATATAAGTCAACTCTTATATTAAGCGACGGCGCTGCGTCAAACCGCCCCGCGAGAAGACGCGAAACCAAACGCCTGCCCAAGCGTCTATCGATGCTCTCCTCCACCAAGCTCGAAACGGACGGAACTCATGAAAGTTCGCAAATTCGCCATCGCCGATGCTTCGCTCGAACGCTCGCCGGGACAGGACGGCGATATCTTCGCCGGCAATGTGATCGACCAGCGTCACGGCGGACCGATCACGATCGGCTTCGGCCGCTACGCCCCGAACCAGAGCCTCGACGAGACGCTCGCGGTCGACGATGTCATGCTCGTCCTGGAAGGAAAGCTCTCGGTCACGAGCAATGGCAGCACCGTCACCGCCGGTCCCGGCGAGATCGTCTACATGCCCAAGGGCGAGAGGGTCACCATCCGCTCGCACGAGCAAGGCGCCGTCACCGCTTATGTCACCTATCCGCATTGGCAGGAGGCGCGTGAGTGAGGTGCGAGCCTCACGATGCCCTTCGCCGCCGGCGCCTTCGCCAGCTCGTAGGGCGGATTAGCCGAAGGCGTAATCCGCCATCTGCCAACACGGCGCGGCGGGAGATGGTGGATTACGCCGGCGGACTGCGCTTCGCGCAGCCGCAGGCTAATCCACCCTACCCGCCCGCCATCAGCGCCTTCGCCAGCGCCATGTACGCCGGCAGCGTCACGGGATCGTTGGCGGCATTGCCCGCTACGGGATGCGAGGCGTAGCGCGCGATCACCATCTCGGCCTTGGGATCGATGTAGATGCCCTGGCCGTAGACGCCGCGCGCCATGTAGGCGCCGTGGTCGTTGTGCGTGACCCACCATTGATTGCGATAGGATGCGCCCGGCAGCGTGGTGTAGCCGGCCGGCTTGAATTTCTCGGGATCGCCGCCGCGCGCGATGTCCTCGACCACCTGCGACGGCACGATCTGGCGGCCGTTGAAGCGGCCGTGGTTGCGCATGGTCTCGCCGAAGCGGGCGAGATCGCGCAGCGTCGTGGACAGGCCGCCGCCGCCGCTCTCGGTGCCGATGCGGTCGACGTGATAATGCGCGTCCTCCTCCGCCCCCATCGGCTGCCAGATGCGCTCGGAGAGCAGATCGGACAGCGTCATGTTGCTGGCGCGCCGGATGATCCACGCGAGCACGTCGGTGTTGACGGTCTTGTAGGCAAAGGCCTTGCCGTGCTCGCCCTGCTTCTTCTGCGCGATGAGGAAATCGAAAATGGTGGTCGCACCTTCGTAGTCCGGCGGGATCGGCGCCATGCCGTTGGCGCGCCGCAGGCCCCACACGTCCGAATTCTTGTCGGTGTAGACTTCGGTGTAGGCCAGCCCCGTGGTCATATCCATGACCTCGTGCACGCGCGCATCGCCGAACGCGCTTGGCTTCAGCTCCGGCACGTAGTCCGTAACCGGCGCCTGCGGATCGATCCTGCCCTCGGCGACCAGCATCCCGGCGAGCACGCCGGTGAACGACTTCGTCACGGACATGCCGATATGCGGCTTGTGCGGCTTCAAGGCGCCGAAATAGCGCTCATAGATCAGCCTGCCCCGATGCAGCACCGCGACGCCGTCGGTGTAGGTCTCCTCCAGCATCTGCGCAAAGGTCATCGGCCGCCCGTCCATCGTGGTCGAGGCGACCGCCCCGATGTCCTGCTCCGCGCGCGGCAATGGCGATGCCGGCCCTGCGCCGCGCCAGACGTTCACGGTCGGGACGAGCTGGCGGATGTTGGACCAGGCCCAGCGCAGTTCGGGGAAGTTGCGGAACGAGCCGTCCTGGAAGGTGATGAGGCGATCGGGGGATGGCGGGAAGCCGCGCATCCAGGCGAGGGTTTCGGGATCGGTGGAGGTGGCGGAAGGCTGGGTGGCGGCGGGCGCGACGGGCATGAAGCTGGGCTCCGAAAGGCGATGCCAATCTCGTATCATGAGCGAGCACAGCGCACATCCGACGCAAGCGCGGAGCACCTGCGCGACAACCAGGATGGGATTAGAAGTTGATCTTGCGCAACCTCGCTCGATCGCGAGCTCGAATGTCGCCTGCACTCAAGGGCGACGCCAAAAGCGAGCGCAAAAGGCTTGGGACTTTCGACAATCGCAGCCATTCGTCGAAACCTATGACCACTGCTTGCTTCTTGCCGTGACGCATGATCACCACGGGCTTGCCATCGATCGCATCATCGACGATCGCAGGGAGATTGGCCTTTGCATCACGGAGTTGAACTTGGCGCACGGCACACCATCAAGAAGATTGAACCGGATACTTCAACAGCAAGCGAGGAGGATGCGTCGGGCTGAATATCGAAACTTCCCAAGTACTGGTAAACACGGCGTAGCCTGGGAGCCGACCTTCCACAATCGCTCCGGTGTTTACTTCTACAAAGCACGGAAAGTAGCTTTGCGGCGAAGGACCACCATTGGTACAGACATAAATTTTGTCTTCAGTGATCGCGAGGCACACTGGGTCACGGCTTGGTCCGCTTATCGACCACGAAAAAACGTCGAGTGATGGCACGATTGAGAAGTCCTTGCCAAAGGACAACACCGTCGCAGGTTGCCAGGGTAAGAGAAAAGACTCAGGAAGCTGCTCGGAGAACGACGGACCTAAGACGACCATCGTGCTTCTATCACCTGTGGGTGGCGGCTGCGTCTTCAGCGCGTAGAACGCGAGACGTCCATCCATGTATATAAAGAGCTCTCCCGGTTCGAGTTGCTCGAATCGAGTTACTCGGACAGGCGGCACGATCTCCATCGAACCACTCCGTTCATCGTTGAAGCGGGGCTATAAATCGACGCCACAGGTATTCCGCAGCTTCTTCCTTGCTGAGTCTTTTCAAATCGAACAGCTTGTCAAGCTGGGAGAAACCGCCAAAGAGTGCTCTCAAGCAGAGGCCGCCTCCGTTAGGCTCAATCGATAGAATCTCGTTGCAGGCATCCTTATTGTGAGGCTGGCCTTCATTGTATGCGATACCGTCTCTCGAAAGCATGCCACCCATCCACACGCGACAACGACAAACAGCCTTTCCGTTCAGAAATATCTCTGCTTCGAAGTCTGTTGCCGAATTCGGCTGAAAATCGCCATCAACCCCCTCATTGCGTTCCGACAACTGGCTCAGACCAGTCTCAAAGTATGTGGATATCGCTACAAACGCTTGGCGACCAAAGCGACGCTTGTCAGCATCACTTGGCGCGCTATTCAACTGAGGTATGTGAGGAGAGATTTCGGGTACATCACCTTCATCTACAGCGCCAGGAAATGACTTATGCTCTCGAGGCAGGCCGGCACCCGGAAATTTTGGACGCTGATGCGGCTTTGCGCGCTTAGCCTTCACACCTTCAAGAAGGCGTTGTCTAGCTTGGCCCTCATCCATGTCCGTTAAATCGATGTAGACGACGCTCTTTAGGAGTCCAGGAAGACTACATTTTCTTACGACCACAGGTAGGAGCTTGCGCTCGATTCCCTGAGGATCTTGAACAAAAGCAGCCGCCCATTCGGGTGAAGTAAATTGGGATTTCAGATAATCTGGCGAAACTACCATGATCGAGCGGTCAGCCTCGCTCGCCGCCTTCTGCATCTCCAGCACAAAATTACTACCGGGACGAAAATCCCACGCCTGAATGATGGTCGAAAAGCCCGCCTCCTCAAGCTCGAAGGCAATCCACTCCGCCCACACACGATCAGCAGAAGTATAACTTACAAAGAAATCCGGCATTGATTGACCCGACAGTGCTAATCGATGTCAACGATTGCGAGAGCGCCCCTACTCCCACTCAATCGTGCCCGGCGGCTTGCTGGTCACGTCGTACACCACCCGGTTCACGCCCTTCACCTCGTTGATGATGCGCGTCGCGGTCTCGCCCAGAAACTTCATGTCGAACTGGTAGAAGTCCGCGGTCATGCCATCGGTCGAAGTCACGGCGCGCAGGCCAACCACATAATCATACGTGCGGCCGTCGCCCATGACGCCGACCGTCTTCACTGGGAGCAGCACGGCAAACGCCTGCCAGATCTCGTCGTAGAGGCCGTGCTTGCGGATCTGGTCGATGTAGACGGCGTCGGCCTTGCGCAGGATGTCGAGTTTATCGCGCGTGATCTCGCCGGGGCAGCGGATGGCGAGGCCCGGGCCCGGGAACGGGTGGCGGCCGACGAAGATTTCGGGCAGACCCAGCTCGCGGCCGAGCTTGCGCACCTCGTCCTTGAACAGCTCACGCAGGGGCTCAACTAGCTTCATGTTCATGCGCTCGGGGAGGCCGCCGACATTGTGGTGCGACTTGATCGTCACCGAGGGGCCGCCCGTGAAGGAGACGCTCTCGATTACATCAGGGTAGAGCGTGCCTTGCGCCAGGAAGTCGGCGCCACCGATCTTCTTGGCCTCGGCCTCGAACACCTCGATGAAGAGGCGGCCGATGGTCTTGCGCTTGGCTTCGGGGTCGGTGACGCCCTCCAGCTCGCCCAAAAACTGTTTCGAGGCATCCACGTGCGCGAGCGGGATGTTGTAGTGGTGGCGAAAGAGGTCGACGACCTGCTCGGCCTCGTTGAGGCGCATCAGGCCGTGATCGACGAAGACGCAGGTGAGCTGGTCGCCGATGGCCTCGTGGATGAGGACGGCCGCAACGGCCGAATCGACGCCGCCGGAGAGGCCGCAGATCACCCTGCCCTTGCCGACCTGCGCGCGGATCTTGGCGATCTCCTCCTCGCGGAAGGCGCGCATGGTCCAGTCGCCGGAAAGGCCCGCGATCTTGCGCACGAAGTTGCGGATGAGCTTTGCGCCGTCGGGCGTGTGCACCACTTCGGGGTGGAACATCAGGCCGTAATATTTGCGTGTCTCGTCCTGGATGATCGCGAACGGCGCGTTCGGCGAGGTGCCGGCGACGGAGAAGCCCGGCGGCATCCTGGTGATGCGGTCGCCATGGCTCATCCAGACCTGGTTCTTGCTGCCTGACGACCAGACGTCGGCGAACAGCTGGCTCTCGGCCTTGACCTCGACATCGGCGCGGCCGAATTCGCGGTGATGGCCGCCCTCGACCTCGCCCCCGAGCTGGGCCGCCATGGTCATCTGGCCGTAGCAGATGCCCATCACCGGCACGCCGGAATCGAAGATCAATTGCGGGGCGCGGGGCGAGCCGGCCTCGTGCACCGATTCCGGGCCGCCGGAAAGGATCACCGCTTTCGGCTTCATCTCGTTGAAGGCCTCTTCGGCCTTGTTGAACGGGACGATCTCGCAATAGACGCCGTCCTCGCGCACGCGGCGCGCGATCAGCTGCGTCACCTGGCTGCCGAAGTCGACGATGAGAATCTTGTCGTGCGCCGAGGCCACCGAGGGCGTCGACGCGGAGCGGTCGTTCTGTGCTGCTGTCATGGCCAGCAGATACGCTGGTGCGGCCCGGGCCGCAACCGCGCGGGCGTGCGCGCCCACATGCTTCTTTGGGCATGGACAAAGTGATATAGGTAAGTATTATTGACATATATGCCCCAGCGCCCGAACAGGGACTGATCAGGGAGAGCGTCCATGTCACAGCACCATACGCCTTCAACGCTGGCGGCCCTCGGCCGCACTTGGGTCGAGGCTTGGAATACGCGCGATCTCGCGCTCTATGACGAGGCCGCCGTGATGACATCGGACCGCATTCCCATGCTGGGGTTCGCTGCCAGCGGCACCGTGCGCGGCAAGGACGCGCTTCGCACCTATTGGGGCAAGGCGCTCGGTTTCGTGCCGAACCTGCATTTCACCCTGATCGACCTGTTCGTCAGCCCCGACAGCGTCGTGGTGTTCTACGAGAACGAGCGGGGCAAGAAGATCTGCGAATATCTCCGGGTGAACGATGCCGAGCTGATCGTGCAGGGGTCGGCAAATCATTTGGTGGATTGAGGCTCGCTGCGTTGGACGGTGCAGGCGACAGCGCGCGCTAACACAGCACCCGCCGGCTCGAAGATAGGACCTCTCCCATGAAGCTTCCCACCTCCCCCTTTACCGTCACCGACTGGAGCAAGGTCGCGCCGACCACGCATCCCGGCGAGAGCGGCGAGGCCACATGGCGCACGCTCAACATCGGCGAGCTCCGGGTGCGGATGGTGGAATACTCGCCGGGCTATCTCGCCGATCATTGGTGCGATCGCGGCCACGTGCTCTACGTGCTGAAGGGCGAGCTCGACTCGGAGCTGCGCGACGGGCGCAAATTCAAGCTCACGGCGGGGATGAGCTACCAGGTATCGGATTTCGGCGACGCCGCGCACCGGTCCTCGACGACGACGGGCGCCACGCTCTTCATCGTGGACTGAGACGCGAGAGCGCGGCTCATTTGCACCGCAAAATAGCAAAGTCGCGCGACATCCCGAGCCACGGGTGGTGCCTTGAAGTGGCCCCAAATTCTCGCTATATTGTGATCATCGATACTTGGCCGAACGACTGGGCCGCTTCGCTTCGTTACAGACGGGCGCGCACGCTTCAGATGACTTCTCCAAACATCGACTGAACAGGATCATGGGCGCAGCGACGCGTACCGGTCCGCGTGCGTACCATCTCTAACAAAGGAAATTCCCATGGCTATGGGCACCGTGAAGTGGTTCAACACCCAAAAGGGTTATGGTTTCATCCAGCCGGACGACGGCCAGAAGGACGTATTCGTGCACATCAGCGCCGTCGAGCGCGCCGGCCTCTCCACCCTCAATGAGGGCCAGAAGGTCTCGTTCGACATCGTCGCCGATCGCCGCAGCGGCAAGTCCTCGGCTGACAATCTCCGCGTCGGCTAACGCCCTCGCACCGTTCTGACCGCGGACGTACCGGCAGAACGCTAGAACTCGAAAGCCCCGCGACCGGGATCGGTCCGCGGGGTTTTTGTTTGTTCCGGTCATTCCGGGGCTCGCGAAGCGAGAGCCCGGAATCCGTCGAACCGCACACACTGCCGCACCATGGATTCCGGGCCCGCCCTGCGGACGCCCCGGAACGACGGCGGAGGGATATCAACCAACCTTCTTCAGCACCGACACGAAAAACCCATCCGTCCCGGTCCGGCGCGGTGTCATCAGCCAGCCTTCAGCGGACTGCAGCGCGGCTGCGCCAAAGGCTTCCGCCTTGTCCCAGAGCACGCTCGCGGTCTGCTCGGGCGGGGCGACCGTGAACTCGCCATGACGGCCGACGAACGCCCTCACCTGCTCGCCGTTCTCCTCCGCCAGCACCGAGCAGGTGATGTAGGCGATGCGGCCGCCCGGCTTGACCAGCGGCACCGCACGCTCCAGCACCTCGGCCTGGTCGCGCAGGCGGATCTCGAGCGCGCCGGGGCGCATTCGCCACTTGGCATCGGGATTGCGGCGCCAAGTGCCGGTTCCCGTGCAGGGCGCGTCGATCACGACGACGTCGGCGGAGCCGCGGATGTCGGCAAGCGGATCGGCCTCGCCCTTGGGCGTGCGGATTTCGGCATTGTGGACGCCGGCGCGCGACAGCCGCTCGTGGATCGGCGCAAGCTGGCGCTTGTCGCGGTCGGTCGCGATCAGCCGGCCCTTGCCCTGCATCAGGGCGGCGAGCGCCAGCGTCTTGCCGCCGGCGCCGGCGCAGAGATCGATCACCTGCTCGCCGGGTTTTGCCGCGGTGAACTGGGCCGCAAGCTGAGATCCCTCATCCTGCACTTCAATTGCGCCCTTGATGAAGTCCTCTTCCGCCTGGATGCCGGGGTTGCGCGCATCCGCCGACAGCTCGATGCGGAGGCCGGTTGCGGACCAGGGCGTCGGTTTTGCATGAAGATGAGAAAGCGCCTTCAGCGCCTTGTCACGGTTGGATTTTAGCGTGTTGACGCGCAGGTCAAGCGGCGCCCGGCTGGCCATCGCGGCCGCCTCCGCGGCGCGGTCCTCGCCGAACACTTTTGCAAGGTGCGGGTCGAGCCACTCCGGGTAGTCGCCGGCGACGGCGGTCGGGGCGTCCTTAAGGGAGCGCGAGGCGAGCGCAGCCTGCTCGGCCTCGGTCAGCGGCGCCGGCGCAAAGCGGCTGCCGTCAAACAAGGCACCCATGGTCGCCGTGTCCATGTTGCGCTCGAGGCGGAGCATGCCGATCAGCCGGGCCCGCGCGGTATCGGAATCCATCAGCCAGGCGCTCGAGGTGTAGCGGCGCAGCACATCCCAGACGAGGCCGGCGATGGCGGCGCGGTCGCCGGAACCGGCGAAGCGGTGCGCGGTGCCCCACTCCTTCAGCGCCTTCGCCGCGGGCACGCGGTCCTTCTCGATGGTGTCGATCAGTTCGATGGCTGCGGACAGCCGGGCAGCAGGGGTCATTCGGGTTCTTTCAAATGGTGCGCAAGCGCCCAAAGCGCGATGCGATTAGGATGAATCGCGCTTTAGGTTATTGTTTGAGCATGATCTTTTCGGAAAACCGCTTCACACTTTTCCGGATCATGCTCTAGATCAGCAGCAAGAGCTTCAGCGCGAAGTAGATCCACATCGCGAGCAGCACCAGCACGCCGGCGAGCCAGACCATGGAGCGGCGGCCGAGATCGTTGGAGGAGACGAACACGCCGGCATGGGCAAAGCGCGTCACCACGAAGACCCAGGACATCAGCACGATGAAGAGGTCGGCGCGGCGCAAGGGCAATGCCAGCGCGATCAGGACGTAGAACAGCACCGGCAGCTCGAACTGATTGCGGTAGCAATTGGCGATTTGTGTGGCGCCCTTCGGCCAGTTCGGCTCGCCCAGCGCAATGTCTCGGATCTTGGTCTCGCCGGAGACCAGCGTCTTGCGGCGCGCCAGAACCATGCCGATCAGCAGCGCGAAGGTGAGAGCGACCTGCACGAAGACCGGCAGCAGGACCATTTGAACGGACATCGGAACTTTCCCGTAAAGGCGAAATGCCGCCGACGTCATTAGCCGCGACTTCTGGCGCTGACAATGAACGACTTGAACCGGCGTTCCCGCTTCCGCGACCAACCCCAGATTGTTAAAGCGATTTCGGCCCTTGGGCTCCGAGGCCAGACAGCCATGAATTCCTTGTCCAGCTTCTTCAGCGAAGCCGCCGCGGGCCAGCTCGGCATCCTGATGTCGGCGCTGTCAGGGATTGCGGCAGCGCTCGCGGTCGCGTTGGCCATGACGGTCTACTTCCGCCTCGGCTATCGGACCTGGCGCGACGTCATCAGGCATGGCCTGGCGTCCTTGGCCGCACTCGCGCTGTTCGCCTTTGCCGCCTACGACATGCGTCACGCTGCGCTCGCCTATCTCGGCCTCAATCCCTCCAAGCCCGCCGTCGAGTTCGAGATCCGCATGCCCCGGGAGATGCTGACGGCGGTGACCGACAGCCAGATCGAGCTGCACACCGACCGTAACCAGACATTGGCGCTGGTGGACGGTGTCCGCGACCTCTCCGACGGCCGGGCCGTGCTGCGCGGCGCAGTGGTGCTCAACCATCGCACGGCCGATCGCGTTCTCGTCGTGAACCTCTCAGGCAAGGGCGTCTTCGAGTTCCGCCTCCGCCTGCCGGCCGAGCCGCATCGCTCCGGCCAGTTCGGCCCCTGGCACCTCGCCGACCGCATTGCCGCCCCGCTCGCCGGTGCGGTCGCCCCGCAGGACGGATACACCATCCGCTACCGCGTGCTTTAAACTTTGTTCGCTGCGATCCATGCCCGCCCCGTCATCGTTCCGACGCGCGGCGACCGGTAGGATGATCGCATGTCCGAATTTCACCTCACCCAGATTTCCGACACCCATCTCGGCCGGCGCTTCCCCGGCCTGATCGCCAACTTCGCGGCGATCAGCGAGCACATCGACGCCGGCAGGCCCGATCTCGTCGTCAACACCGGCGACGTTTCGTTCGACGGGCCGACCAGCCGCGAGGACGTGGAATTTGCCAAAGGCCTGCACGACGCCCTGCCCGTCACCTGCCGCTATCTCCCCGGCAATCACGATATCGGGGACAATCCGACCGCGATCGGGCCGGCGCCGAAGCCGCCGGTCAGCGAGACGCACCGCCGGCAGTTCTGCGACATCATCGGCGAAGATCATTGGGCGTTTGACGCCGCGGGCTGGCGCTTCATCGGCCTCAATTCGCTTGTGATGAATTCGGGCCTCGCCTTCGAGGCTGAGCAGCTCGACTGGTTGTCTCAGGAAATCTCGCGCGTGAACGGCAGGCCGGTCGCGCTGTTCCTGCACAAGCCGCTGTTTCTCAACCTGCCCGACGACCCCGAGACGCCAGAGACGTCGATCCGCTACGTGCCGCAGCCGGCGCGGGCGCAGCTGATCGAGATGTTCGGCAAGGTCGACCTGCGTCTCATCGCCAGCGGCCACGTACACCAGCGCCGCGACTTCACCTTCCGCCACACCCGCCACGTCTGGGCGCCGTCAGCGGGCTTCGTCATCAACGATCGGCGACAGGAGCGCATCGCGATCAAGGAGGTCGGTCTCGTCGAATACCGCTTCCAACCCGACAGCCTCGAAGTCCGTCACGTCAGGGCCGCGGGTCAGCGCGATGTCGATATCGAGGAATTGCTGGCTCAGATCGGCAAGGGGTGACTTACGCGACGCTCTTGAGATCCTGCTGGATCGCGGCGAGCAGGGATTGCAGCGCCGCACTGTTTACGGGCTCGGCTTCGGTGCCGGGTGGCTGAACAGCGGCGCGCTGTGCGGCTTTCACGGGACGCTTCGGGAATGGCGGTGGCGCAGGCGCTGCGGCCGGCGCGAAATAGCCCTCGTCCTCGGCGTGGACGAACTTGCCATGGATGACGTCGTCGCGACGGCCCATGATGAACATGGTCGCCCAATAGCCGGCGGCCAGCAGGATGACGCAGAAAATACCAATCTCTAACATCGCAGCACCTAAAATATGCGCGATGATTCAATGCCTTCGTCCGGCCGTCAATGAACCGGCGGTCACACCTGCGGCTTTTGCGGGCAGGTGTGACCATTTGGTGACTCTTTGTTAACTATCTCCACGCGGCGTGGGGCCGTGGGGCCACGTGAGTCCCATTCCCTGTCGCCTAAAGCGCGATGCATGCTATCGCGCTTTAGGTTGTCGTTTGGGCATGATCTTTCCGGAAAACCGCTTCGCACTTTTCCGGATCATGCCTAGGCCTTGTCCGGCCCGACCCGGACCAGTTGCTTGCCGAAATTGGCTCCCTTCAGCAGCCCTATGAAGGCGCCGGGGGCGCTTTCCAGGCCCTCGGTGACAAACTCCTTGTACTTGACCTTGCCGTCGCGAACCCAGCCGGACATGTCGCGCAGGAAGTCGCCATGGCGGGCGGCGAAGTCGGAGACGATGAAGCCGCGGAAGGTCAGCCGCTTGGTCAGCGTCGCGCGCATCAGGCTGGCCGCCCATTTCGGCGGCTTGGCCTCGGTGTCGTTGTAATGGGCGATCAGGCCGCAAACCGGCACGCGCGCAAACGGGTTCAGCAGCGGGAATACCGCCTCGAACACCGCACCGCCCACATTCTCGAAATAGACGTCGATACCCCCAGGGCAGGCGTCCTTCAGCCTGGCGGCGAGATCGGGATCGCGGTGATCGATGCAGGCATCGAAGCCGAGCTCCTTCACCACGTAGTCGCACTTGTCCTTGCCGCCGGCGATGCCGACCGCACGGGCGCCCTTGATCTTGGCAATCTGCCCCACTGCCGAGCCGACCGCGCCCGACGCACCGGCAACGACGACGGTCTCGCCCGGTTGCGGCTTGCCGATGTCGAGCAGGCCCGTATAGGCGGTCATGCCGGGCATGCCGAGCACACCGATCGAGGTCGAGATCGGCCCGAGCTTGGGATCGACCTTGATCAGGCCCTTGCCGTTCGAGATCGCATGGGTCTGCCAGCCGGAGCGGATGCGCACGATGTCGCCGACCGCGAAATCGGGATTGTTGGAGCTTGCGACCTCGCTGACCGCCTCGCCTTCCATCACGCCGCCGACCGGCACCGGAGCTGCGTAGGACGGCCCTTCGCTCATGCGCCCGCGCATATAGGGATCGAGCGACAGCCAGATCGTGCGCAGCAGGACTTCGCCCTGTCCCGGTGTTGGAGCGGCGAATTCCTCCAGGCGAAAATCAGACGGCTTGGGTTCGCCGACAGGACGCGCGGCGAGAACGATGCGTTTGGCGCTATGTTGACCTTGGGCCATGGCTTCCTCCGGATTGCTTTGTCGGCGGGAGCGAAGCGGAGGGAGAGAAGCGCGTCAATATAAAAGCGATGGAGCGGTTATGCAGAGACGTACACAGCTCTCGTGTCCCGGACGCGCTGCAACGTGAAACGTTGCTGCGCAGAACCGGGACCCAGAGCGCAACACGGCAGAACCCGGAGGCGTGGGCCCCGGCTCTGCAGCGCATCACCGAAGTGGTGCTGCGCTGCGTCCGGGGCACGAGGCCGGCGCCTAACCCCCGCCCGGATAGTTCGGGCTCTCGCGCGTGATGGTGACGTCGTGGACGTGGCTTTCGCGCAGGCCCGCGCCGGTGATGCGGACGAACTGGGCCTTGTCGTGCAGCTCCTTCATGTCGCGTGCGCCGACATAGCCCATCGCGGCGCGCAAGCCGCCGGCGAGCTGGTGCATGACGTTGCCGACCGGGCCCTTGTAGGGCACCTGGCCCTCGATGCCTTCAGGCACGAGCTTGAGCGTGTCCTTGATGTCCTGCTGGAAGTAGCGGTCGGCCGATCCACGCGCCATCGCGCCGACCGAGCCCATGCCGCGATAGGCCTTGTAGGACCGGCCCTGCCACAGGAACACTTCGCCGGGCGTCTCGTCGGTGCCGGCGAGCAGCGAGCCGACCATGGCGATGTCAGCGCCGGCCGCGAGCGCTTTCGCAAGATCGCCGGAATATTTGATGCCGCCGTCGGCGATGACGGGAACGTCGGCCTTTTTCGCCGCTTCGACCGCATCCATGATCGCGGTGAGCTGGGGCACACCGACGCCGGCGACGATGCGCGTGGTGCAGATCGAGCCCGGGCCGATGCCGACCTTGATGCAATCCGCGCCCGCATCGATCAGCGCCTGCGCGCCTTCCGTGGTGGCAACGTTGCCGGCGACGACCTGCACCGAATTGGACAGGCGTTTGATGCGGTTCACCGCCTGCAGCACGTGACGGGAATGGCCGTGCGCGGTGTCGACGACGACGAGGTCTACGCCGGCATCGATCAGCCGCTCGGTGCGCTCGAAGCCGGTATCGCCGACCGTGGTGGCGGCGGCGACGCGAAGACGCCCCTGTCCGTCCTTGCAGGCGAGCGGATGGGCAACCGCCTTCTCCATGTCCTTCACGGTGATCAGACCGACGCAGCGATATTGATCGTCGACGACCAGCAGCTTCTCGATGCGGTGCTGGTGCAGCATCCGCCGCGCCTCGTCCTGGTTGACATTCTCACGGACCGTGACGAGCCCTTCATGCGTCATCAGCTCGGAGACTTTTTGCCGGCGGTCGGTGGCAAAGCGCACGTCGCGGTTGGTGAGGATGCCGACCAGCTTGCCGGGCGTGTTCTTGCCGGCGCCGGTGACGACGGGAATGCCGGAGATGCCGTGATCGCTCATCAGCTTGAGCGCGTCGTCGAGCGTGGCGTCGGGGCTGATGGTGAGCGGGTTCACCACCATGCCGGACTCGTAGCGCTTGACCTGCCGCACCTGGGCGGCCTGGCCTTCGGGATCGAAATTGCGGTGGATGACGCCGAGGCCGCCGGCCTGCGCCATGGCGATCGCCATGCGGGCCTCGGTGACGGTGTCCATGGCCGAGGCCATGATCGGGATGTTGAGCGGAATGGCGCGGGTGACCCGGGAGCGGATGTCGACCTCGCCCGGCATGACGTCGGACAGGCCCGGCTTCAACAGCACGTCATCGAACGTAAAGGCTTCGCGGATGCCCTGAAGTTGCACCGTGGCCATCTGCCAACTCCTTCCTGCGGCCTTGCCGCAAATGCTAATGGATGAGCGCCGCCCTCGGCGTCCCTTGCGGCAACGCCTTGAGAATCGGAGCCCATCGGTGGGGTTGACGCGGGTCGATAGCACGGCCGCGTGACGAATCAAAGCAATTCGGGCCGCCGGCCAGCCATGCACAGGGGTTTTTGGGCCTCCAGGCGGGGACAGCCCATGCGCCAGCCCAACCCTGACCCGTCATTCCGGGGCGCGACGAAGTCGCGAACCCGGAATCCATCTCGCAGCAGCGCTGCGTCCCAATGGATTCTCAGGTGCGCAATTGCGCACCATAGCTCGCGCGAAGGGGCGCGCCCCAGAATGACGGCGGAGGGAGAAGGGACGCGCCCGGAATGACGGAAGACGGTCACACCGTTGTTACGCAGGATTAGGTGCCATGCATGGATCCGCAATGGTCGGCGGCGGACGGCGGTGATAAGCCGCAACTCCACCCCTCCTTCCGATTTCATTACCCTCATGGTCGACAAGCAACGCGTCATCCCGCTGATCGTGGCCACGGCTCTGTTCATGGAGAACATGGATTCGACCGTGATCGCGACCTCGCTGCCGGCGATCGCGGCCGATATCGGCACCAGCCCGCTGACGCTGAAGCTCGCGATCACCTCCTACCTGCTGTCGCTCGCAGTGTTCATTCCGGCGAGCGGCTGGACCGCCGACCGGTTCGGCGCGCGCATGGTGTTCGCGATCGCGGTCGGCGTGTTCATGGTCGGCTCGGTCGGCTGCGCGCTCTCGACCTCGGTCACCGATTTCGTGTTCGCGCGCATCCTGCAAGGCATGGGCGGCGCGATGATGACGCCGGTCGGGCGCCTCGTGCTGCTGCGCTCGGTCGACAAGAGCGCGCTGGTCAACGCCATGGCCTGGGTGACGGTCCCTGCCTTGATCGGCCCCGTGATCGGCCCGCCGCTCGGCGGCTTCATCACGACCTATGCGTCCTGGCACTGGATCTTCCTGATCAACATCCCGATCGGACTGCTCGGCATCTTCATGGCGCTACGCTTCATCGATCCCATCAAGAGCGAGACGCAGGAGCCGTTCGATCTCTACGGCATGGTGCTCTCTGGGCTGGGGCTCGCAGGCATCGCCTTCGGCCTTTCCGTCGCCGGCCTCAACCTGCTGCCATGGAGCACCGTGGCCGCGTTGATCGTGGGCGGCGCGATCTCGATGACGCTCTACGTCATGCACGCGCGGCGGACCGGATCGCCGGTGCTGGACTTCTCGCTGCTGAAGCTGCCAACGCTGCGCGCAGCGGTGTTCGGCGGCTTCCTGTTCCGGCTCGGCATCGGCGCGCTGCCGTTCCTGCTGCCGCTCCTGATGCAGATCGGTTTCGGCCTGTCGCCGTTCCATTCCGGCCTCGTCACCTTTGCCTCCTCGCTCGGGGCGATGGGCATGAAGACGCTGGCGGCGCGCATCATCCGCACCTTCGGCTTCCGCAACTTGATGACGGTGAACGCGATCGTCAGCGCGTTCTTTCTCGGCGTCTGCGCGCTATTCACGGTGACGACGCCGCTGCTCATCATCATGGTGATCCTGGTGGTCGGCGGTTTCTTCCGGTCGCTAGAGTTCACCGCGATCAACACAGTCGCCTATGCGGAGGTCGAGACCGCGCAGATGAGCCGCGCCACCACCCTCGTCAGCGTCAACCAGCAGCTCGCGATCTCGGCCGGCGTCGCCGTCGGCGCGGCCTGTGTCGAGACCACGATGTGGTTCAGCCATGTCAACGAACTCAACGCCACCGTGTTCGCGCCCGCCTTCGTCGTGGTGGCGCTGACCTCGGCGGCGTCGAGCTGGTTCTTCTGGCAGATGCCCGCGGACGCCGGCCACGAGATTTCGGGGCGCAAGGCGGTGGAGATCGCGAGCCGCAAGGGTGCCGGCAAGGGCGCCGAGAAGGCCGCGGTCAAGGCGGCGAGCGAGGACACGCAGGACGTGCGGGATCAGCGGCTGGGGTAGTTTTCGGTCTCGTCATTGCGAGCGAAGCAATCCAGACCGGTTCCGCGGAGGGATTCTGGATTGCTTCGTCGCTTCGCTCCTCGCAATGACGGAGGCTACGCCGCTGCCCCGCCGCGAAATCCCGTCGCCAGCACGTAGCGCTCCGAGGAATCCTGCCGGCTCGCCGCAGGCTTCACATGCCGCACGGTTGCAAAATCGCGCTTGAGCTGGGCCAGCAGTTCGGCGTCGGCGCCGCTCTGGAACGTCTTTGCCAAAAACGTGCCGCCGGGCTTGAGCACGTCGCAGGCGAAGGCCGCCGCCGTCTCGACCAGGCCGACGATGCGGAGCTGGTCGGTCTTGCGGTGACCGGTGGTGTTGGCGGCCATGTCGGACATCACGACGTCGGCTTTGCCGCCCAGCATCGCGGTCAGCTTCTCCGGCGCGTCGTTGTCCATGAAGTCGAGCTGCGCGAAATCGACGCCCGGAATCTCCGGCATCTCGAGCAGATCGATGGCGACGACCTTGCCCTTGCCTTCGGTCGAGCCGACGCGCTTTGCTGCAATCTGGCTCCAGCCCCCGGGCGCCGCGCCAAGATCGACCACGGCCATGCCGGGCTTCAGAAGCCGGAACTTGTCGTCCATCTCCAGGAGCTTGAACGCGGCGCGCGAGCGATAGCCCGCCGCCTTGGCCTTGGCGACGTAGGGATCGTTGAGCTGCCGCTCCAGCCACAGCTTCGACGACAATTTGCGCTTGCCGCCGGTCTTGACCTGAACGTGCAAGCGGCCGGTGGTGTCCTTGGCCATACTCACCAGCTCCTGAGCGCGCCGTCCTCGCGCATCATCTCGACCAGCATGCCCTCGCGCAAGCCGCGGTCGGCGACACGCAGGCGCGGCAGCGGAAAGGCGCGGCGGATGGCATCGAGGATGGCGCAGCCAGCGAGCACCAGATCGGCGCGCTCGACGCTGATGCAGCTGTTGGCGGCACGCTCCTCGTAGCTCATGCCGAGCAGCTTGTTGATGGTCGCGGTGAGGTCCGCATCGTTCATCCAAATGCTGTCGATGCGGCGGCGGTCGTAGCGCGCGAGGTTGAGATGGATGCCGGCCAGCGTCGTCACCGTGCCCGACGTGCCGAGCAGATGCATGTCGGCGAGATCGCGGCCGTGCTCCGCGGCGAAGGGCGCGACGTGGCTTGCGACCTCCTGCTCCATCGCCGCATAGATCTCCGGGGTAACGTCGCGTCCGCCGAACTGCTCGGCGAGCGTGACCACACCATAGGGGATCGACATCCAGGCTTTTATGCGCGGCTCCGGGTTTTCCGGGTCGCGCTCGATGCGCACCAGCTCGGTGGAGCCGCCGCCGATGTCGAACAGGATCGCACCGCGTCCCCTGGGATCGACCAGCGGCGAGCAGCCGAGCACGGCGAGTGCGGCCTCCGTCTCGCGGTCGATCACCTCGAGCTCGATGCCGGTCTCGGCCGCAACGCGGCTGCGGAAACCTTCCGCGTTCGAAGCCGCGCGGCAGGCTTCGGTCGCGATCAGCCGCAGCCGCCGCGCCTTCCGTAAATTGATTTTGTCGCGGCAGATGCTGAGCGCGGCGATGGCGCGCTCGATCGCGGCATCGCTGATGCACCCCGTCGCCGAGACGCCCTCGCCGAGCCGGATGATGCGCGAGAAGGAATCGACCACGCGAAAGCCGTCCTGGGTCGGACAGGCGATCAGCAGCCTGCAATTGTTGGTGCCGAGGTCCAGCGCCGCATAGACGCCGGTTCCCGGCGCCTGCGCGCCGACGGCCGGATCGGTGGCCAACGCCACCGCCGCCATCGACCCCTCCAGCTCGCTATGCGGCGCATGGCCGTCGCGGAGCCGCGTGTGGTCATTCATACAAACTGTCTTTCCGCGGCCGGTCGGGCCGGTCTGGAATTGATTATTCGCCTGAAACATTAGCAGCGCGGCAGGCCTGCGCAACAACGCATCACATGGGACCATGTCCAATCGTGCGTTGTCGTGAACGGGGGTGGTGGGTTATCTCAAGGGAGTCCGGTGCTCCGCTGCCGCGAAAATGCGCAAATGCCGGCTTTTCGGGTCAATTCCATGCAAGAACACACCAAATCGTCGACGCTCGAGAACGCTATTGCACTGCAAAAGTATGGCGTCGGGCAACCGGTCCGCCGCAAGGAGGATGACACCTTGGTACGCGGCAAGGGCCGCTACACTGACGATTTCAACCTGCCGAACCAGGCCTATGCCGTGGTCGTCCGCTCGACCCATGCCCATGGCATCATCCGCGGCATCGGCCTCGATGCCGCCAAGGCGATGCCGGGCGTGCTGGGGGCGTGGACCGGCAAGGATCTCGATGCCGCCGGCTACGGCCCCTTCACCTGCGGCCTGCCGCTGAAGAGCCGCGACGGCTCGCCCCTGCTCCAGACCAACCGCCAGCCGCTCGCGACCGACAAGGTCCGCTTCGTCGGCGATCCCGTCGCCTTCGTGGTGGCGGAGACGCTGGCCCAGGCGCGCGACGCGGCCGAGGCGGTCGAGCTCGACATCCAGCCGCTGCCGGCGGTGACGGACCCCGAGGCAGCCGCCAAGCCCGGCGCGCCGCAGCTCTATGACCACATCCCGAACAATGTGGCGCTCGACTACCATTATGGCGACATGGACAAGGTGAACGCGGCCTTCGCCAGCGCCGCCCATGTCACCAAGCTCGACATCGAGAACACCCGCGTCGCCGTGGTCTCGATGGAGCCGCGCGTGGGGCTTGCCTCCTACGACAAGAAGACCGAGCGCTACACGCTTCAGGTGCCGACGCAGGGCGTTGCCGGCAACCGCGCCAATCTCGCCAAGAACCTGAAGGTGCCGAACGAGAAGGTGCGCATCCTCACCGCCAATGTCGGCGGCTCCTTCGGCATGAAGAACATCAACTATCCAGAGTACATGTGCATTCTGTATGCGGCGAAGGCATTGGGACGCCCGGTGAAGTGGCTGGACGAGCGCTCGACCAGTTTCCTCTCCGACAGCCACGGCCGCGCGCAGAAGATCCACGCCGAGCTCGCGCTCGATGCCGAGGGGCACTTCCTCGCGGCCAAGCTGTCCGGTTACGGCAATCTCGGCGCCTACATCACCGGCGTCGCGCCGGGGCCGCTGTCGCTCAACACCGGCAAGAACTTCTCCAGCGTCTACCGCACGCCGCTGATGGCGGTCGACATCAAGACGGTGCTCACCAACACCACGCTGATGGGGGCCTATCGCGGCGCCGGCCGGCCGGAGGCGAACTATTACATGGAGCGGCTGATCGACCGCGCCGCCGACGAGATGGGCATCAACCGGCTGACCTTGCGCAAGCGAAACTTCATCAAGCCGAACCAGATCCCGTTCGCGGCGTCCTCTGGCGTCACCTATGACAGCGGCGACTTCCAGGCCGTGTTCAACAAGGCGCTCGAAATCTCCGACCACGAGAACTTCGCCAAGCGCAAGAAGGAGAGCAAGAAGGCCGGCAAGCTGCGCGGCATTGCGGTCGGCTCCTATCTCGAGGTCACCGCGCCGCCGAGCCCCGAGCTCGGCAAGATCGTGTTCGATCCTGACGGCACCGTGCAGCTCATCACCGGCACGCTCGATTACGGCCAGGGCCATGCCACTCCGTTCGCGCAGGTGCTGTGCGAGCAGCTCGGTGTTCCCTTCGAGAGCGTGAAGCTCGTGCAGGGCGACAGCGACATCGTCCACACCGGCAACGGCACCGGCGGCTCACGCTCGATCACTGCGACCGGCCAGGCCATCGTGGGGGCCGCCAAGCTCGTCATCGAGAAAGGCAAGCGCGCCGCCGCACATATGCTGGAAGCGTCCGAGGCCGACATCGAATTCGCCAATGGCAGCTTCACGATCGCCGGGACCGATCGCAGCATCGACATCATGGAGCTTGCCAAGCGCCTGCATGACGGCAAGGTGCCGGAGGGCGTGCCTGATACGCTCGATGTCGACCACACCAGCGATCCGGTCGCCTCGGCGTTCCCGAACGGCTGCCACGTCGCCGAGGTCGAGATCGACCCGGACACCGGTGTGGTGCAGATCGTGCGCTACAGCGCGGTCAACGATTTCGGCACGGTGATCAACCCGATGCTGGTCGCGGGCCAGCTCCATGGCGGCGTGGTCCAGGGCATCGGCCAGGCGCTGATGGAGCACATCCGCTACGACGAGAGCGGCCAGCCGATCACGGGCTCGCTGATGGACTACGCTCTGCCCCGCGCGGAGGACGTCCCCAACATGACCGTCGGCGATCATCCGGTGCCAGCCACCACCAATCCGCTCGGCAGCAAGGGCTGCGGCGAGGCCGGCTGCGCCGGCAGCCTGTCGACGGTGGTGAACGCGGTGCTCGATGCACTGTCCGACTACGGCATCAAGCACATCGACATGCCGCTGACCCCCGAGCGGGTGTGGCGCGCGATCCAGGAGGCGAAGGCCAAGGCGGCGTAAGGGCTGCCGGAGGGACGCTCGCCGTCTCCACACCCACAACTGTCATCGTCCGCGAAGGCGGACGATCCAGTATTCCAGAGACGGCGCGGCTGGAAGCGAGAGGCCGCGGCGTACTGGATTCCCCGCCTTCGCGGGGAATGACACTGCCCTTGGAGTGACGAGCTTTGCCTCGCCCCGCGCCTACGCCGCCGCCTGCTCGCGCGGCTGGTAGATCGCGGTGTGCTGGCAATGCGCAATCGGCGTCGTGCCGTTGGCGACGACCAGCGCGTCGAGTTCGACGAAGCGGTGGCCCTTCTTCTCGTAGTTCGCGGTGACTTTTGCCCGCGCGGTGATCTCGTCGCCGGCGCACACGGCGGACAGCAGCTGCATGCGACTGCCGACGTGGATCCAGGGACCCAGGATGGTGTTGTCGACCAGCACGCGGTTCATGACACGCTGGATCAGGCCGGGATGGCCGAGCCCCTCGCGCGCAAAGATCGGATCTTTCTCCCTGACATCGGCGAGATAGTCGGCCGCGTCCTGCCCGGCCCAGCGGCGCGGCGTCGTGCCTAGCCACTTGCCTGGCTCGAACGTCGCAGGACTGACCGGCTTGCGCTCGGCGACGGCGGGGACTTCGACATAGTCGCTCAACGACACCGTTGGCACTGGCGCCGACAGCGAGGCCGTTCCGGTCGCGCAGAGCTCGGTGCGGCTGAACACCTCGATGGTCAGCAAGCCCCCGTGCTCGGTGGCATCGACATCGGCGGTCTCGCCGTCATAGACCGGCTTGATGAAGCGGGCCTCGACCAGCCCGCGAGAGAGAAAATCGCGGCCCCAGCGCGCGATCGGCACGTGCATCATGTAGGCGAAGACGTCGACGCCGGGGACCAGTCCGCCGGAAAAGCCGAAGCGACGGGCCACATTGTCGTCGTGCATCTTGTTTTCGGATTGCTTGGCGGTGTTGTAGGCCGTGACGCGGTAGGTTTCGAGCCGGTTCGGCATGGCTTGGCCTTCCCATATTCTTATTGTTTCAGGAGCGATCGTAGGCCCTGAGGAACCGGGGTCAATCCCCTCGCCTTTGCGGCCCGAATGCGGTACCACGCGGCGGAATGACCGAGACCCCGACCCGCATCTATGTCGACGCCGACGCCTGTCCGGTGAAGGACGAAATCTATCGCGTCGCGATCCGGCACGGCGTGCCCGTGAGCGTGGTCGCCGGCAATTTCATCCGCGTGCCGCATGATCCCCTGATCGAGCGAATTGCCGCCGGTGGCGGCATGGACGCCGCCGACGATTGGATTGCCGAGCGCGCGAGGGCCGGCGACGTCGTGGTGACCTCGGACATTCCGCTGGCCAGCCGCTGCGTGAAGGCTGGCGCCGACGTGATCGCGCCGAACGGCAAGCCGTTCACGGAGGAATCGATCGGCATGACGCTGGCGGTGCGCAATCTGATGACCGATCTGCGTTCGGCGGGCGAAGTCACCGGCGGTCCGCGCTCGTTCTCGCCGCGCGACCGCTCTGCCTTCCTCTCGGCGCTCGACCAGACGCTACGCCGGATCGCGAGGCGTCGCGCCGATGCGGCCGCAACGAGTCAGGGCTGATCATGGCGCCGCCGCTGATCCAACTCAAAGACATCAGGCTGACCTTCGGCGGCACGCCGCTGCTGTCCGGTGTCGAGCTCAACGTCGCGCCATCCGAACGCGTCTGCCTGATCGGCCGCAACGGCTCCGGCAAGTCGACCCTTTTGAAGATCGCAGCCGGCCTGGTCGAGCCGGATTCCGGCACGCGCTTCGTGCAGCCCGGCGCGACGGTGCGCTACCTGCCGCAGGAGCCGGATTTCGGGGCGCACAAGACCACGCTCGCCTATGTCGAATCCGGGCTCGCGCCCGGCGACGACCAGCACCAGGCGCGCTATCTCCTGGAACAGCTCGGCCTCACCGGCGAGGAGAACCCGCACGACCTCTCCGGTGGCGAGGCGCGTCGTGCGGCGCTGGCCTTCGTGCTGGCGCCCTCGCCCGACATTCTGCTGCTGGACGAGCCGACCAATCATCTCGATCTCGCCACCATCGAATGGCTGGAGCAGGAGCTCGACTCCAGGCGTAGTGCGCTCGTCATCATCAGCCATGACCGCCGCTTCCTTACCAATCTCTCGCGCTCCACCGCCTGGCTCGACCGCGGCCGGATCAAGCAGATCGACCGGGGCTTTGCCTCGTTCGAGGCTTGGCGCGACGAGGTGCTGGCGGAAGAGGAACGCGACCAGCACAAGCTCGATCGCAAGATCGTCGACGAGGAGCACTGGCTGCGCCACGGCGTCTCCGGCCGGCGCAAGCGCAACATCAAGCGGCTCGCCAATCTGCATGCCCTGCGCGACCAGCGCCGCAACTATCGCGGCACCGCCGGCAGCGCCAACCTCGCGGCGGCTGAAGCGGAGCAATCCGGCAAGCTCGTGATCGAGGCCAAAGGCATCACCAAAGCCTATGGCGAACGCAAAATCGTCGAAAACTTCTCCACTCGCATCCAGCGCGGCGACCGACTCGGTATCATCGGGCCGAACGGCGCCGGCAAGACCACACTGGTCAATCTGCTCACCGGCGGCATGCAGCCTGATTCCGGGACGATACGTCTCGGCGCCAATTTGGAGGTAGCGACGCTCGACCAGCACCGCGAAAGCCTCGATCCCAAATCGACGCTAGCCGAGGCGCTCACCGGCGGCCGCGGCGATCAAATCATGGTTGGCGGCAAGCCGAAGCACGTCGTCGGCTACATGAAGGACTTCCTGTTCGGGCAGGAGCAGCGCGGCACGCCGGTGGAGGTGCTCTCCGGCGGCGAGCGCGGTCGGCTGATGCTTGCGCGCGCGCTGGCGAAGCCGTCGAACTTGTTGGTGCTGGACGAGCCGACCAACGATCTCGACCTCGAAACGCTCGACGTGCTCGAGGAGATGCTCGGCGACTACGAGGGCACCGTCATCCTGATCAGCCACGACCGCGACTTCCTCGACCGCGTCGTCACCTCCGTGATCGCGCCGGAGGGGAACGGCAAGTGGATCGAATATGCCGGCGGTTACAGCGACATGCTGAGCCAACGTGGCGCCGATTTGAAGCGCGAAGCGCCGAAGGCGCCACCGCCCGCGGAAAAGAAGGATGAGCGCGCCGCTGCGCCCTCGTCCGCGCCCAAGCGGAAGCTGAGCTTCAACGAGAAGCACGCGCTGGAAACGCTGCCGAAGAAGATGGAAACGTTGCAGGCCGACATTGCCAAATTGCAGCGCGTGCTCGACGATCCCAATCTCTATGCGAAAGACCGCAAAAAATTCGACGACACCTCGGCTGCGATTGCCAGGGCGCACGAGGAATTGTCAGCCGCCGAGGAGCGCTGGCTCGAACTTGAAATGCTTCGCGAAGAAATAGAGCAGGCTTAACCATGACCACTCCCCTCGCCGTAAAGATCGCCCGCGAATACGGCACGCCGTGCGCCGTCATCGACATGGACAGGGTCGAGCGCAACATCGCACGGATCCAGAAGGCCTGCGACGACGCCGGGATCGCCAATCGCCCCCACATCAAGACGCACAAGAACCCGACCATCGCGAAGATGCAGGTCGCCGCCGGCGCCAAGGGCATCACCTGCCAGAAGCTCGGCGAAGCCGAGATCATGGCCAATGCCGGCATCGACGACATCCTGATCAGCTACAATCTGCTGGGCGAAGAGAAGATGGCCCGCCTCGGCGCGTTGCAAGCCAAGGCCAACATGACGGTGGCTGCCGACAATTCGACCGTCGTCGCCGGCCTGCCCAAGGCGGCTGCGGCGTCAGGCCGCCCGCTTTCGGTCGTGGTCGAGTGCGACACCGGGCGCAAGCGAGCCGGCGTCGAGACGCCGGCCGAGGCGATCGCGCTGGCGCGCGAGATCGCGGCGTCTGAGGGACTCGAGTTCGCCGGCTTCATGCTGTATCCGACCGAGACCGGCTGGGCTGAGGCGCAGAAATTCTACGACGAGGCGCTGGCCGGCGTGCGCGCGCACGGGCTCGACGCCAAGATCGTCTCGACCGGCGGCACGCCGAACCTCGTCAACATCGGCAAGCTCAAGGGCGGCACCGAGCATCGCTTCGGCACCTACATCTACAACGATCGCATGCAGGTCGCCGCGGGCTCGGCAACCTGGGATGATTGCGCACTGCACATCTATTCGACGGTGGTGAGCCGCGCCGCGCCCGAGCGCGGCATTCTCGATGCCGGCTCGAAGACGCTGACCACGGACACCGGCGGACTCGACGGACACGGCCTGATCCTGGAGCATCCCGAGGCGAAGATCGCCAAATTCGCCGAGGAGCACGGCTTCCTCGATCTCTCCCGCAGCAACACAAGGCCGAATGTCGGCGACGTCGTCCGCATCGTGCCGAACCATGTCTGCGTCGTCGTCAACATGATGGATGAGGTGGTGATGGTGCGCGGCGAGGAGATCATCGGCACGCTGCCGGTGGCGGCGCGGGGGAAGCTGCGGTAGGGGGCGCGCCGTTCCCACGAACCGTCGTTGCGAGGAGCCCTTGCGACGAAGCAATCCAGACTGCCGCCGAGGAGGGTTCTGGATTGCTTCGCTTCGCTCGCAATGACGGCGGTTAGCGGCTGAGCCACTCCAGCATGCCCCTGCCCGCCGCAGCCCCGGTCGCGAATGACGCCTGCAAGAGATAGCCGCCGGTCGGTGCTTCCCAATCCAGCATCTCGCCGGCCGCAAACGTGCCCGGCAGCTTGCGCAGCATGAAGTGCTCGTCGAGCTCGTCGAACGGGATTCCGCCTGCCGTCGAGATCGCGCGATCGATCGGCGCTATTCCGGTGAGCTGCACCGGAACAGCGTTGACCAGATGTGCGAGCTCCGCCGGCGAGAACGATGCCAGCGGGTGGCCGGCGGCGATAGCGGCTTCCTGCATCAGACCGATGCCGACCGGCGACAACTGCGCCGCCTTGCGGAGGAAGTTCGCCAGCGATTGCTTGCCGCGCACGCCTGACAGCCGCGTGGTCAGCGCAGCGGCGTCGAGATCGGGGCGCAACGCGATCATCAGCGTCGCCTGCCCGAGATCCAGCACGGCTTCGCGCAGTTCCGCCGACAACGCGTAGACCGCGCCGCCTTCGATGCCGCTGCGGGTGATCATCGCCTCTCCGCGCACCGTGTGCGCGCCAATCGTCAGCGCCACGCCCTTGAGCGGCTGGCCCTCGAACCGGTCGCGGAACAGTTTGGACCACGCAACCGTGACGCCGGAATTGGCCGGCCGCAGCTTCGAGACGGCAATGCCCTTTGCGGCGAGAATGTCGACCCAGCGTCCGTCCGAGCCGAGCCGCGGCCAGCTCGCGCCGCCGAGGGCGAGCAGAGTGGCGTTCGCTTCGATTGCGGAGACGCCTTGCGGCGTCCGAAAGATCAGCCGGCCCTCGCCGTGCCAGTCGATCCAGCGATGGCGAAAGGCAAAGCGGACACCGCTAGCATCGAGCCGCCGCAGCCAGGCGCGCAGCAAGGGCGAGGCCTTGAACGCCCTGGGAAACACGCGTCCGCTGCTGCCGATAAAGGTCGGCTCGCCCAGTCCCTCGCTCCAGGCGCGCAGTGCATCCGGCGAAAATGCCTCGACCGCCGACCGCAGCTTCGGTGCCGCCTCGCGGTAGCGTGCCATGAACTGCGGCAGCGACTCGCTGTGGGTGAGATTGAGCCCGCCGCGGCCGGCCATCAGGAATTTGCGCCCCGCGGACGGCATCGCATCAAAAACGGTGACGCGCGCGCCGCCTGACGCCAGCACGTCCGCCGCCATCAGCCCGGCGGGACCGGCGCCGATGACGGCGACGTCGGTCAGAGCTTGATCCCCGCTCGCGCTGCGGCCTGCGCGACGTATTTCTGCGTCTGCTCGAACGCGCCCTGCAGCGCCCTCGCCTTCGACATGTCACTGATCTCAGCGAAATGCGCGGCGATCGCGTCCGGCGTCCATTCGGACTCCGGTAGGTTGACGCCTTCGCTCTCCACGATCTTGATCACCGCGAACGAGCCGGCACCGGCGCCCATGATGGTGCGGGTCGGTGCGTCCTCGCTCAGCATGTACTCAACCGCGGGCGTGATCGCGTTCGGCTTCATCAGCTGCAGCGCCTGCGGCGGCAGCAGCTCTTCGGTCATGCGCGTCGCCGCCGTCGGCGAGATGATGTTGACGCGGATGTTGTTCTTGCGGCCTTCCTCGGCGAGCACGTTCATCAGGCCGACCATGCCCGACTTGGCCGCACCGTAATTGGCCTGGCCGAAATTGCCGTAGAGACCGGAGGACGACGTCGTCAGCACGATGCGGCCGTAATTGCGGTCGCGCATGCCGGCCCAGGCCGCCTTGCAGCAATAGAAGGTGCCGACGAGATGCACGTCGAGCACCTTCTGGAAATCGGCGACCTCCATCTTGCCGAACGACTTGTCGCGCAGGATGCCGGCATTGGCGCACAAGAGATCGACGCTGCCCCATTCCTTGGTAGCGCGCTCGATCATGGCGGTGACCTGCTCGAAATTGGAGACGTCGGCGCCGTCGGCCATCGCGGTGCCGCCGGCTTTGCGAATCTCCTCGACCACGGCTTCGGCTGGCGACAGCGAGCCGCCGGTGCCGTCACGCGCGCCGCCGAAATCGTTGACCACGACCTTGGCGCCGCGGCTCGCCAGCCCGAGCGCATGCGCCTTGCCGAGACCATTGCCCGCGCCGGTGACGATGGCGACGCGTCCGTCGAACCTGATTGCCATGAATTGAGGTCTCTACTGTCTTCCCTTCTCCCCTTGTGGGAGAAGGTGGCGCGCAAGCGCCGGATGAGGGGTCTCTCTCGGCAGGCGCGCTCGCGGAGAGAGACCCCTCACCCGCCTCGCGTTCCGCGAGGCACCCTCTCCCACAAGGGGAGAGGGTGAAACCCCGCTCTGGGTTGCCTTTTTGAGCAGCGATGGGTTGCCGGGTCAAGCCCGGCAACGACGGCACGGGCCTATTCGAAATAGATCAACCCAAGCCAGTCGGCGACCAGCGCCGGCTTGTCCTCGCCCTCGATCTCGACCGTGACGTTGGTACGGGACTGCAATTCGTTCGGCTTGCGGAGCTTGGCCTCCGCGAGCACGAAGCGGCCGCGCACGCGCTTGCCGGAGCGCACCGGCGAGATGAAGCGCAGCCTGTCGAAGCCGTAGTTCACGCCCATCGTGGTGCCCGCAATCACGGGCATCACCTCATAGGACATGATCGACAGCAGCGACATCGTGAGAAAGCCGTGCGCGATGGTGGTGCCGAAGGCGGTCTCCTTCTTCGCGCGGTCCGGATCGACGTGGATGAACTGGTGATCCTCGATCACGTCGGCATAGCTGTCGATGCGGGGCTGGTCGATCAGATGCCACGACGATACGCCGATCTCCTTGCCGACCATGGCCTGATAGGCCCCGAGCGTAACAGGCGGCTTCTTCCAGACTTCGTTCACTTAGGTCTCACTCCGTGTCTTCGGCAGCTCCGGAAAATCCTCCTCGCGGAATTCCCGCCCGCGCAAGGGATCGGTGCGATCATCATCGCGTTCGAGCCGTCGTAGCTGGACGCGGCGAATCTTTCCGGAGATGGTCTTCGGCAGCTCGGTGACGATTTCGAGGCGGCGGATGCGCTTGAACGGCGCCAGACGCGCGTGCAGGTGCCTGAAGATCGACAGCGCGGTCTCCGGCGAGCGTTCTGCGCCCGCGGTCAGCAGCACGAATGCCTTGGGGATCGCGAGCCGGATTGGATCCGGGCTCGGCACCACCGCAGCTTCCGCGACCAGCTCGTGCTCGAGCAGCACGCTCTCCAGCTCGAATGGGCTGATGCGGTAATCGGACGATTTGAACACATCGTCGGAGCGGCCAACGAAGGTCAAGTAGCCGTCCTCGTCCGCGAATACGACGTCGCCACTGCGATAGAGCGCGCCTTCCGCGCCGGACAGTTTGCCATCCCCGCCCTGGTAGCCCTGCATCAGGCCCGCGGGGCGGTCAGCGCCCAGCACCAGCGTCACCTCGCCTTCCTTGGCCGGGTTACCATCGGCATCGCTGATCTGCACGCGATAGCCCGGCAGCGGACGGCCCATCGAGCCGATCTTGATCTTTTGCCCCGGCGAGTTGCCGGCGAGCGCGGTGCTTTCGGTCTGGCCGTAGCCGTCGCGAATGGTGAGACCCCAGGCGGCCTGCACCTGGTCGATCACCTCGGGGTTCAGCGGCTCGCCGGCGCCGCAGACCTCGCGCAAGGCCACCTTGAACGAGGCGAGGTTTTCCTGGATGAACAGCCGCCACACCGTCGGCGGCGCGCACAGCGTGGTGACGCCGCAGCGGCCGATGGTGGCAAGTAGCGCCTTGGCGTCGAAGCGCGGCTGGTTGACCACGAACACGGTCGCGCCCGCATTCCACGGCGCGAAGAAGCAGCTCCAGGCATGCTTGGCCCAGCCGGGCGAGGAGATGTTGAGATGAACGTCGCCGGGCTTCAGGCCGATCCAGTACATCGTCGAGAGATGGCCGACGGGATAGCTGCGCTGACTGTGCCGCACCAATTTTGGTTTTGCGGTCGTGCCCGAGGTGAAATAGAGCAGCATCGGATCGTCGGCGTTGGTCGGACCATCAGGCGCAAAATCTTCGGAGGCCTTTGCCGCCCCGTCATATCCAAGCCAACCGTCGGATGCCGTGCCGACGACAATCCGGACGACGTTCTCGGCGCCCAAGCTCGCGAATTTCGCGACCTGGTCTTGGGCGGCGACCACTGCCCTGCACTTGCCGCGATCGAGCCGGTCGCGCAGCTCGTCAGCAGTCAGCAGCGTCGTAGCGGGAATGACGACCACGCCGAGCTTCATCGCGGCAAGCATCGTCTCCCACAGCGGAACCACATTGCCGAGCAGCAGCAGGAGATGATCGCCGCGCTTCAGACCCTGCGCGCGGAGGAAGTTCGCAACCTGGTTGGAGCGGCGCGACAGCGCCGCGAAGGACAGCTTCGTCTGCTTGTCCTGGGCGGCATCGACGATCCAGAGCGCGGGCCGATCCTTGCTGTCCGCATTGGTCGCGAGTTCGGCGTCGAACCAGTCGAGCGCCCAGTTGAAAGGAACCGGATCGGGCCAGCGGAAACCTTTGACCGCGGCTTCGTAATCCGTGCGGTGTTGCAGAAGGAACGCGCGTGCTTCCTGGAATGTGGTCATCAAGCTTTCCCGGCTAAACTCCTAACGTGCTTGATAATTCCGGAAAAATCCACCCCGCCCTGGCCGGCTGCGTCGAAAGACTGATAGATCTCCTGGGCATGCTTGCCGAGCGGCGTCGCTGCGCCCGCAGCCTTGGCCGCATCCTGCGCCAGGGTGAGGTCCTTCACCATCAGCGCTGAGGCAAAGCCCGGCTTGTAATCGTTGTTCGCCGGCGAGGTCGGCACCGGGCCCGGCACCGGGCAATAGGTCGTCAGCGACCAGCACTGGCCGGACGAGGTCGAGGCGACGTCGAACAGCGCCTGATGCGAGAGCCCAAGCTTCTCACCGAGCGCGAAGGCTTCGCTCACCGCGATCATGGAAATGCCCAGAATCATGTTGTTGCAGATCTTGGCGGCCTGCCCTGCTCCGGCGCCGCCGCAATGCACGATCTTCTTGCCCATGTTCTCGAGCACGGGCCTCGCCGCGGCAAATGCCTTCTCCTCGCCGCCGCACATGAAGGTGAGCGTTGCGCCCTTGGCGCCGCCGGTGCCGCCGGAGACCGGCGCATCGACCGAGAGCACGCCGTGCTTGGCGGCGAGCGCATGCGCGGCCCGCGCGCTTTCGACGTCGATGGTGGAGCTGTCGATGATCAGCGCACCCTTGGTCATGGCGGGCACGACCTCGTTCCAGACGCCGAGCACATGCTTGCCCGCGGGCAGCATGGTGACGACCACGTCGGCGCCCTTCACCGCGCCCGCCGCGCTGTCGGCGATGCTGGCGCCATCGTCCCTGGCCTGATTGCGCGAGGCTTCGACGAGATCGAACGCCACCACCTTGTGGCCGGCCTTGACGAGGTTGGCAGCCATCGGGCCGCCCATGTTGCCGAGACCGATGAATGCGATCGTGGCCATTGTCGTTTCCTCCGCTGTCGCGTTGTTAGTTGAACTTCAGCTCGTCCGCGCCGATCTCGGCGAGATAGGGCGCAAGCATGTCCGGCGTCACATCCTCGATCCGCGGCGGCGACCAGATCGGGTTGCGGTCCTTGTCGATCACGGCGGCGCGGACGCCCTCGCGGAAATCGTCACTGCGGAAGACTTCGAGCGCGGCGCGGTATTCGCGCACCAGGCACTCTTCCAGGCTCGATCCGCGCGCCAGCCGCAGCAGCTTGAGCGTCACCACCATGCCGCGCGGTGATTTTTCGTTCAGCGTCTTCAGCGTGGCCAGCGCGAACTCGGAACCATCGCGCTTTAACGCAGCGAAAATGTCCTCCATGCGGTCGAAGCCGAACAGCGCATCGATGACGAGTTTCCTGGCGGCGACCGGCCCCGCAGTCTCGCCGGTGGCGAAGCCTTCGATGAGCTTGCTGACATCGGCAGCGGTCGCACCCGAGCGCACCTTCGTCAGCGCCTCGCGCAGCTCCGGCAATCTCGCCGCCGGCACGACCCAATCGGCAAACTTCGCATGGATCGCGTCCGGCCCGTTCATGGTCTGGCCGGTCAGCCCGAAATAGGTGCCGATCTCGCCCGGCGAATGCGATAGCAGATAGGTGCCGCCGACATCGGGGAAGAAGCCGAGGCCGACTTCGGGCATCGCAAGCTTGGTGCGATCCGTGACGACACGATGGCTGGCATGGGCCGACAAACCGACGCCGCCGCCCATCACGATGCCGTCCATGAAGGCCACATAGGGTTTTGGAAACTTCTTGATCCGGGCATTGAGGATGTATTCCTCGCGCCACAGGATCTTGCCGAGGTCGCCATTGACTTTCGAGCTTTCCCAGAGCGTGCGGATGTCGCCACCGGCGCAGAGACCGCGCTCGCCGGCGCCTTCCAGCAGGATCACGGCAATTGCAGGATCAGCTTCGAAGCGATCGAGCGCCTTGTCGATGTCGCGAAACATCTCCAGCGTCACGGCGTTGATCGCCTTGGGACGATTGAGCCTGATGATGCCGGCCGCGCCTTCGACGCGCGCGATCAGATCGCCCTCGTCCACCCCGCTCATCGCGCGCCCTCGATCAGTTTGCGCGCCACGATGAGCCGCATGATTTCGTTGGTGCCTTCGAGGATCTGGTGCACGCGCAAATCACGTACGATCTTCTCGATGCCGTATTCGCTGAGGTAGCCATAGCCGCCGTGCAGCTGCAGCGCATGATTGGCGACCTCGAAGCCGACATCGGTGCCGAATCGTTTCGCCATGGCGCAGAGCATGGTGGCGTCAGGATCCTTGCGATCGAGCGCGGCGGCGGCGCGCCACAGGAAAGTGCGGGCGGCCTCCAGCTCGATGGCCATGTCGGCGAGACGGAACTGCAGCGCCTGGAATTCGTCCAGCCGCTTCCCGAACGCCTTGCGCTCCTTCATGTAGGCGCGCGCCTTGTCGAGCGCTGCTTGCGCGCCGCCGAGCGAGCACGCCGTAATGTTCAGACGGCCGCCGTCGAGACCCGCCATCGCGATCTTGAAGCCTGTGCCCTCCTCGCTCAGGCGATTGGCCACAGGCACGCGGGCGTCCTCGAATATCACTGCGCGGGTGGGCTGTGCGTTCCAGCCCATCTTGCGCTCGTTGGCACCGAAGGAGACGCCCGGCGTCTTGCCGTCGATGACGAGGGTCGAGATGCCGCCGGGGCCGTCGCCGCCGGTGCGCACCATCGCAACCAGCAGATCGGTGCCGCCCGCGCCGGAGATGAACTGCTTCTGGCCGTTGAGGACGTAATGATCGCCGTCGCGCACCGCGCGGGTGCGCAAAGCTGCCGCATCGGATCCGGCACCCGGCTCGGTCAGGCAGTAGCTCGCGATCAGCTCCATGGTGCAGAGCTTCGGCAGCCATTGATGGCGCTGGGTGTCGCTGCCGAAGGCATCGATCATCCAGCTCGCCATGTTGTGGATGGAGATGAAGGCAGAGGTGGTCGGACAGCCCGTCGCCAGCGCCTCGAAGATCAGCGCCGCGTCGAACCGCGTCATGGCGGAACCGCCAACATCGTCGCGGATGTAGATGCCGCCCATGCCGAGGATGGCGGCCTCGCGCATCACATCGACGGGGAAATGCTTCTCCTCGTCCCAGCGCAACGCGTGCGGCGCGATCTTTTCCGCCGCAAACGCCAGCGCCATGTCGCGGAGGACGACCTGATCCTCGTTCAGAGCGAACTGCATGCTGGGCTGCTCTTTCTTTCGTCATTGCGAGCGAAGCGAAGCAATCCAGACCGTCTCCGCGGGAAGATACTGGATTGCTTCGTCGCTACGCTCCTCGCAATGACGGCTGACGCCGTCACTTCATCAGCGGGATCGAGAACTCCGCACCTTCCTTGACGCCCGACGGCCAGCGCGAGGTCACCGTCTTGGTCTTGGTGTAGAAGCGGACCGAGTCCGGGCCGTGCTGGTTGAGATCGCCGAAGCCCGACTTCTTCCAGCCGCCGAAAGTGTAATAGGCGATCGGCACCGGGATCGGCACGTTGATGCCGACCATGCCGACGTTGACCCTCGCCGCGAAGTCGCGCGCGGCGTCGCCGTCGCGGGTGAAGATGGCAACGCCGTTGCCGTAATCGTGGTCGGACGGCAGCGCCAGCGCTTCCTTGTAGTCATGCGCGCGCACGACCGAGAGCACCGGACCGAAGATCTCTTCCTTGTAGATCCGCATGTCCTTGGTGACGTTGTCGAACAGCGAGCCGCCGAGATAGAAGCCGTTCTCGTAGCCCTGCATCTTGAAGCCGCGGCCGTCGACCGCCAGCGTCGCGCCTTCCTTGATGCCGATGTCGATGTAGTTCTTGACCTTCTCGACTGCCTCGCGCGTCACCAGCGGACCATAATCGGCCGACGGATCGATCGAGGTGCCGATTTTCAAGGATTCGACGCGCGGGATCAGCTTTTCCATCAGCCGATCGGCGGTTGACTTGCCGACGGGGACCGCGACGGAGACGGCCATGCAGCGCTCGCCGGCCGAGCCGTAGCCGGCGCCGATCAGCGCGTCGACGGCCTGGTCCATGTCCGCGTCGGGCATGACGATGGCGTGGTTCTTGGCGCCGCCGAAGCACTGGCAGCGCTTGCCGGTCTGGGCGGCACGCTCATAGATGTACTGAGCGATCGGCGTCGAGCCGACGAAGCCGACGGCCTTGATATCGGGATCGTCCAGGATGGCGTCCACGGCTTCCTTGTCGCCGTTGACGACGTTGAGGATGCCGGCCGGCAGCCCGGCCTCGATCATCAGCTCGGCGAGCTTCATCGGCACGCCGGGATCGCGCTCCGAGGGCTTGAGGATGAAGGCGTTGCCGCAGGCGATCGCGGGGGCGAACTTCCACATCGGGATCATCGCCGGGAAATTGAACGGCGTGATGCCGGCGACGACGCCGAGCGGCTGGCGCATCGAATAGATGTCGATGCCGGGGCCGGCGCCTTCGGTGTACTCGCCCTTCATCAAATGCGGAATGCCGCAGGCGAATTCGACCACCTCGAGGCCGCGCTGGATGTCGCCCTTGGCATCGGGCACGGTCTTGCCGTGCTCACGCGCGAGCAGCTCGGCGAGCTTGTCGTAGTCGCGCTGGATCAGCTCCAGGAACTTCATCATGACGCGGGCGCGGCGCTGCGGATTGGTCGCGGCCCATTCGGGCTGCGCGGCTCGCGCGTTCTCGACGGCGGCGCGGACCTCGGCCTTGGACGCCAGCGCCACCTTGGCCTGGACGTCACCGGTCATCGGCTCGAAAACGTCGGCGGTGCGGCCAGAGGTGCCCTTGACCTCCTTGCCACCGATGAAATGTCCGATCGAACGCATGGAATGGTCTCCTTCAGGCCGAGCGTGGTCGCTTTGACAAATCCTATTGACCTGCATTTTATAGGATTCAAGTCTGAGATAATGCACCACAGATGTGCGAAAATGCTGGATCAAGGCGCTATCGATTGGGACGACTTTCGCTTCGTGCTGGCCATCGTGCGGGGCGGCTCGGTCTCGGCTGCGGCAAAGCAGCTGGGCGTCGACCATGCGACCGTGATCCGCCGCGTCGACCGGCTGGAGAAGCACCTCTCGGCCAAGCTGTTCGACCGGCGCAAGACCGGCTACCTCCTCACCGAGGCCGGCCAGCGCGTCGCCGACAGCGCCGAAGCCATGGAATCGACGATCGTGGCCAACCAGGAGCAGGTCGGCGGGTCCGTGGCGCGGCTGACCGGCACGGTGCGGATCGGCGCCCCTGACGGCTTCGGTACCGCCTTCCTGGCGCCGCGGCTGGCGCCGTTCGCGGACCGCTATCCCGATCTCGATCTGCAACTTGTGGCCACCGCGCGGCTGTTCAGCCTCTCCAAGCGCGAGGCCGATATCGCCATCAGCCTGACCATGCCCAAGGAAGGCCGCATCGTCGGGCGCAAGCTGCTCGACTACCGCCTTGGGCTCTATGCCGCGCCCGCCTATCTCGATCGCTTCCCTGAGATCACCTCGCGGCAGGACCTGACGCAGCACCGTTTCGTCGGCTACATCGAGGAGCTCCTGTTCACGCCGGAGCTCGACTATCTGCCGCAGGTGTCGCCGCGTATCTCGGCGCGCTTCCGCAGCGCCAATCTGATCGCCCAGCTCAACGCCACGCTCTCAGGCTTCGGCATCGCGGTGCTGCCGCATTTCATGGCGAGCGACTATCCGCAGCTCGTCGCCGTGCTGCCGGAGGAGATTTCGATCACGCGGACGTTCTGGATGCTGATGCACGCCGACAGCAAGGACCTGGCGCGGATCAGGGCCGTGGCGGATTACATCAGCGAGATCGTGGAGCGCGAGCGGGCGTTGTTTGCAGGGCGCTAGCACCGCTCTTGTAGGGTGGGCAAAGCGAAGCGTGCCCACCAAATTCTTGCCATCATGGAAGAACGTGGGCACGGCGCAAGAGCGCCTTTGCCCACCCTACGGCAGCTCCGCCTAGTTCTGCTTCTTCTTCAGCGTCGTCGCCTTCACAGGCTCACGCTTCGCTCCCTCGAGCGCCAGGTCCCGACCCGCCTTCAGCATCTCGTCGGACAATTCGCTCGAGCCGGCGATGCGCGCCAGCAGCATGGTGCCCGCCATCGTCGCGAGCGTCGCGATCGCCTGCTTGCGTGCGGCCTTACGCGGCACGTTCGGGATGGTGTCGGTCAGGGCCTCGATCATCTCATCCAGCTTGCCGGCAAAGGCCTTGCGTGTCTTCGGGCTCTCGCGGGCGATCTCCGCACCGAGAGCGGGAATCGAGCAGCCCTGGCCGGGATTGTCGCGGTGCAGCGTGGACAGATAGCTCTCCGCGATCAGCGCCAGCCGTTTCTCGGGAGCGGCCTCGCCGGTGAGCTTGCGCCAATGTTCCATCGAACGGTCCATGGCGTAGGCGAAGGCCTCGATCACCAGCGCCTCGCGGGAATCGAAATGCGCGTAAAAGCCGCCGTGGGTCAGGCCCGCCTCCTTCATGAGGTCGGCGACGCCGATGCCGTGGGCACCCTTCTCCCGCAGCCGCACCGAGGCCTTCTTCACGATGCGGTCGTGGGTTTCCTGCTTGTGTTCCCGGGAATAACGCATGCCAATCTCATTGGATGTCGGAGATCATCTCATAACACGCAAATGACGAAATGGGTGCATTAATTCATGTTATGCTGCTTCCGATCATGGAAAACGTCGCAGTTGCGTGCACCGCGAGGGCCCCTTTCCCGTCCCGGACGAAGCCTTCGGTGTAGCTGGTCTGGCGCCCCAGCTTGATGATTTTGCCCTCGGCCGAGATCAGGCCCGAGCGAACCGACAGCGGACGCAAAAAGGTCAGCTTCAGATCGAGGGTCACCGAGCTTTGCCCGGCCTCGAGCCGGGTCGAGATGGCACATCCCATGGCCGTATCGAGCAGCGCCGCGGCGGTCGCGCCATGGAGAAGACCGATGGTGTTTTCGAGATCCTCGCGCGGCTCCAGTTCCATGACGATCCGGCCGGGCTCAACCACCGCCATGACGAATCCGACCAGCTTTGCGAAGGGCGGCGGCGGCAGCCTGCCGTCGCGGATGCCCAGCATGGCATCCATGCCCGACAGGCCCATCGCAACCTTCGCGACGGGTGCTGGCACCTGCCAGTCCACCACGCGCTCGCGCCGTTGCGCGGGCGAAAACAGGTCGCGTTGATCGTTACCGGTCATGGCTGCCTCTTTAAATGATATATATCATACTATGCCACGGACTTCACGCTGGCAACTCCGCAGCCCTGCCCGCTTGACAAGGAAAGCGTTTCGGCCCGGAAGTGATCCCGATCGGCGCGCCTCGCGCCGGTCCACGAAACCTATCGAGATCCCACGATGGAAATGCTCAACCACCATTGCGGCGTGACGCGCGATGCGCGCGGCGTCGTCCATGTCGCGATCTGCAACGCCGGCTCGCTCAACATTCTCGGCTCGCCGGTCATCGACGCCGTGCGCGAAGGCCTGCAGCAGCTCGCATCCGATCGCAGCATCCGTGCCGTGGTGCTGCGCGGACAGAGCGAGAAGAGCCTGATCGGCGGGGCCGACATCAAGGAGATGGCTGGGCTCGACCAAAAATCGGCCGAAGCCTTCATCAGCCGCCTGCGCGATCTCTGCGAGGCGGTGCGCGGCTTCCCTGCCCCGGTCATCGCACGCATGCCGGGCTGGTGCCTCGGCGGCGGGCTCGAAGTGGCTGCCGCCTGTGACTTCCGCATCGCCGCGCATGACGCCCATTTCGGCATGCCGGAGGTACGCGTCGGCATTCCCTCGGTGATTCACGCCGCGCTGCTGCCGCGTCTGATCGGCTGGGCCCGTGCGCGCTGGCTGGTGATGACGGCGGAGAACATCGATGCCGCGACGGCATTCGCCTGGGGCCTGGTCGACAAGGTCGCCGCGCCCGGTGAGCTGGATGCCGAGGTCGAGCACCTGGTGAAGGCCTTGCTTGAATGCGGCCCCGCGGCGCTGCGATCGCAGAAGGCGTTGCTGCGGCAATGGGAAGAGCTGCCGCTGACGGAGTCCGTGAACCTCAGCGTGAAAGTGTTCGGCGAGTCGTTCCTGACCGACGAACCGACGCGGCTGATGGGCGCATTCGTGAACCGAAAGCGGTAGGCGCGAGGCAACAGCGCAGCCAAGAAACGAAGGTGTCATGCCCCGCCTAGTGCGCAATTGTGCACGGGGGCGAGGCATCCAATACGCCGCGCCTTCTCGGTTCTGGCCGCGTGGCCTCTGGAATACTGGATCACCCGCCTTCGCGCGTGATGACAGTGTACCTTGGATAAGCACCCCTCAATCGCACGACCAAATCTCATCCGGCCCACGACATTTTCTCATCCCCGTCGCGGTTGCATTTTTTGCGCCGCATCATATGATGATCATAATCTTACGCGTCACCGCCAGGGAGCTCCGTTATGGCCGAAGCCGTCGATCCCGTCGTCATCGTCTCCGCTGACGCAGACGTCCGAAAACGAGGGAACTCTGTCATTTGAGACGTACTCGATTCGTGCCAGATTACCGGACCGAGCGGGTCCGCTACTGACAGAGTGTTGGCAGGTAAGCACGTGGTAGTAGTCACTCTCTCTGTCTCCAAGGAAACTCGATGATCTCGAACTGGCTCGCGGCAGCACTGTCCCGCCGCAACATCCATTACGGCTGGGTGATGGTCGGCGTGACCTTCCTTGCCGCGCTGATCAGCGCCGGCACGGTCGGCGCGCCCGGCGTGTTCATCGTTCCCCTGCAGAAGGAATTCGGCTGGAGCACGGCGGAGATTTCCTCCGCGCTGTCGATCCGCTTCATCCTGTTCGGGCTGATGGCGCCGTTCGCGGCCGCCCTGCTCAACCGCTATGGCCTGCGCAACGTCACGCTGGCGGCACAGCTGATCGTGGTCTCCGCGCTCCTGCTCTCGCTCGGCATGACGGAAGTCTGGCAGCTCATTGCCCTCTGGGGCGTGGTGATCGGGATCGGCACCGGCATGACCGCCTTGGTGCTCGGCGCTACCATCGCGACGCGCTGGTTCGCGGCAAGGCGCGGCCTCGTCATCGGCATCATGACCGCGAGCGTTGCGACCGGCCAGCTCGTGTTCCTGCCGCTGCTGGCGAGCCTCACCGAACGCTACGGCTGGCGTCTCGCGCTCGGCCTGGTCTGCATCATGCTCGTTATTTCGGCGCTGGCGGTGCTGCTTGCGATGCGTGACCGGCCGAGCGACGTCGGCCTGCGGCCGTTCGGCGACGAAGGCACCGAGCCTTTGCCGGCGCCGCCGGTCAGCCACGGCTCGATCACGGGCATTGCGCTCGGCACGCTGCGCGACGCCTCGAGGTCGATGGCGTTCTGGATTCTGTTCGCGACCTTTTTCGTCTGCGGCGCCTCCACCAACGGGCTGGTGCAGGTGCACCTGATCCCGATGTGCCTCGATTTCGGCATCCCGCAGGTGCGGGCGGCGAGCCTACTCGCTGCGATGGGCATCTTCGACTTCTTCGGCACGATCATGTCGGGCTGGCTGTCGGACCGCTATGACAATCGCTGGCTCCTGTTCTGGTACTATGGCTTGCGCGGGCTCTCGCTGATCTTCCTGCCGTTCAGCGATTTCTCGTTCTACGGCCTCTCGGTGTTCGCGATGTTCTACGGCCTCGACTGGATCGCGACAGTACCGCCGACGGTGCGGCTCACCGCGCAGAAGTTCGGGCCCGAGCGCGCCAATCTGGTGTTCGGCTGGATCTTCGCCGGCCATCAGCTCGGCGCCGGCGCCGCGGCGTTCGGCGCCGGGTTCTCGCGCACGGTCTACCAGAGCTACCTGCCCGCCTTCTTCATCGCCGGTGCGCTCTGCGTGTTCGCGGCCTTGATCGTGCTGGCGCTGTCGCGACAGCCGAAACTGCAGCCGGCGGCGGCCTGAAGCCGGCTGACGACCCGATCGCGATGGTGACGCCGGACCAGGCGGCACCACCATCCGCAAGACGCGCTCGGCCACATTCCCGTTAGACTCCTCGCGCCAAACGTGGACAATGCCCTCCGCACGTCATCGTGCGCAGTGCACACCAAGATGCGCCAGAGGAAACAATGCCGGCTGCCTTCCCATCGTCCCCACCCGTCATCCCAACCGCCCCCTTGACGTCGGAGATGCGCGCTGCGTTGCGCGCGATCGTCGGCGAGAAAGGCCTGATCGAGGACGAGCAGGACAAGCAGCCGTTCGTGACGGATTGGCGCGGATTGCTGGTCGGCAGCGCCGGCGCCGTCATTCGCCCCGGGAGCACCGCAGAGGTCTCGAAAGTGGTCCGGCTCTGCCATGAGCATGGCGTGGCGATCGTGCCGCAGGGCGGCAACACCGGTCTGATGGGCGGGGCGACGCCCTGGCCTGCGCACACCGGCATCGTGCTGTCGCTCGGCCGCATGAACCGCGTGCTGGGGGTCGATCCCGTCGGCTATTCGATGACGGTCGAGGCCGGATGCGTGTTGCAGACGCTTCAGGAGACCGCGGCTGAGCACGACCGGTTCCTGCCGCTCAGCCTCGGTGCCCAGGGCTCCTGCATGATCGGCGGCAATCTCTCCACCAACGCCGGCGGCGTACAGGTGCTGCGCTACGGCAATGCCCGCAATCTCGTGCTGGGGCTCGAGGTCGTGCTGCCGAATGGCGAGGTCTGGAACGGGTTGCGCGCGCTCAAGAAGGACAACACCGGCTACGACCTCAAGCATCTGTTCATGGGCGCCGAGGGGACGCTGGGCATCATCACCAAGGCCGTGCTCAAGCTGTGGCCGGCGCCCAAGGACGTCTGCACGGCGTGGCTGGCGGTCCGCGATCCGCGCGCAGCGCTGGAAATCCTGTCCGAGGCGCACGCAGCGTCCGAGGACAATGTCGGCTCCTGCGAACTGCTCAGCCGAGCGGCCATCGACCTCGCCCTGCGCCACATTCCCGGCACGCAGGATCCGTTGAAGGCGGACACGCCCTGGTACCTCCTGCTGGAATGGTCGTCGGCGCGCCCGCGCCAGGATGGAACCGAGGGCATGTCCGGCAAGATGGAGCAGTTTCTCGCCGATCAGCTCGAAGCCGGCCGCGTGCTGGACGCGACGATCGCGCACACATTCGGTCAATCGCGCAACATGTGGCGCATCCGCGAAGCCATGGCGGAGGCCTCCCGTGCCGAGGGACCGGGGATCAGTTTCGACGTCTCGGTAGCGATCTCAGCGATTCCGGAGTTCATCGACAAGGGCCTCGAGGCCGTGCTCGACATTCTCCCGACCATCCGGCCCTATCCGCTCGGGCACATCGGCGACGGCAATCTGCACTTTTCGTTCATGGGGCCGAAGGGCATGGACCAGCAGACGCTGAACCAGTACACGGCCGCCATCACGCGCGCCGTGAACGATCTCGTCACCTCCATGGGCGGCTCGATCTCGGCGGAGCATGGTATCGGCATCGACAAGCTCGACGAGCTCAGCCACTACCGCTCCAAGACCGAGCTCGATATCATGCGCACCATCAAACGCGCGCTCGATCCGCACAACATCATGAATCCCGGCAAGGTGCTCCGGCTGTGATCGGCTCGGCGCCCGGCATTGGCGGGTCGCAAAGTTGTTGCGACCCGTCCGCCGTTTTTGGAGTGCTATCCTCTGTCCTCAAGCCACCGAGCCGCCGCGCGGGTTGACAACCGTATACCCTCGCAGCGAGCGCGCGTGGATTCGCGTCGCGCGCCCACCCGAGTTGGCGTCATAGGCCATCCAGACGTCGCCTCCGAGGTGCTGCTCAAGGACGAACACGTGTCCTCGTCGCGCAGCAACCATTCCCGGTGCGGGTGATGTCCGCGGAAAGCGGAGCCAATTGGACGCAAGATTTAATTCCGGCACGATACGGCCGAACACGCGCAGAGCCGCGCCGCAGCCGCAGAACGAGGAGGGACAACCGGCCGGACGGCCACCGACGACGCGAGCGCCGTGAGCGCCGGAGACAGTCGCCGGCGTGGTCGTGCTCCCAGCATCAGTCACCGTCAGTTGTGTCGAGCGGTACGCTTGCAGTGTGGGCCTGGAAATCAGCGAAGATCTGGAAGCCAGTGAGGGCCTGGAAGCCCGCTCGCGTCGCGTCTGCGAATAGGAGAAGTCGCAGGGCATGGTGACGTTGCATTCAGGAGCTTGATGAATGCGATAAGGGCGCGCTTCCGAAGCGACAGAACCCAGGATAACGAGGACGCACGCAGAAAATACTCGCTTGAACATTGCAGGACTCCAAATGAGAGACCCTGCCCCGGGCAAACAGACCAATAACAGTTTGGCTGAAATGGGCCTAAAGCGCGGCTGAAAATGGCTGCGACCGTGCGCCACGACTGCACGGTCTCATAGCCTACACGTAGCGCCTGAGACGATTAACTCGCAGCGCTCGAATGCTCGATCAGCGCGTCAAGCTCGCGGCGTGCAACCAAGTCGGTCCGCGCAAGGCAAGTATCCATCAGCGCTCCTCCTCCCCGCACTTCCCGGATCGCCAGAACTCGCTGCCGCTCATTGCATCATTGCGGCCGCGATCTTCTCCGCCGACATCAACACCGGAAAGTTGGTGTTGGCGCATGGCACTACCGGGAATATCGAGGCATCGACGACGCGCAGGCCCTGCACGCCCTTGACGCGGCCCTGATTGTCGACCACCGCCATCGGATCCTCAGTGCGGCCCATGCGGCATGAGCACGATGCGTGCCAGACGCCGATCGTCGCCTTGCGCACGAAAGCTTCCAGCGCCTCGTCGTCGTTCATCACCTGATCGAAGGTGAAGCCTTCGACGACGAAATTGTCGATCATGTAGTGACGCAAGCTTGCCGGCCCGTCCATCAGGGCCGCGGCGATCGCGGTGAGAATTTTGTTCCTGGTATTGACCACGCCGATCTTGCGGACGCGATCGGTATAGGCGGCCGGAAACGGCTTGTCCGTCACCTTCCTGACGACCTCACTCATCTGGATCGCTGCCATCTTGCGGAAACCGCTCATCAGGCGATCGAGATCGCGCCGGTCGGACAGCAGGTTGAACTCGACGATCGGCTCGGCCATGGGATCGCGCGAGGCGAGCCTGACCTGTCCGGTCTCGGAATAGGTCTTGTTGACGAAGGTCAGGAGCGAGCCGATCTGCGCGCCGACGGCGTGCCAGGCCGATTTGCTGATGACGACGACGAACATGTCGCCCTTGGGCACATCGGGCAGCCCGGAGGAGTAGCGCAGGCCGAGCTGCATGTGACGCCTGGTGTGCTCGTTCATGCGCGCGCCGCGGCGGACAAAGGACGACAGCGAGATCGAGGGATGATCCATCAGGCGCTGGCCGACGCCGGGCAGGGCCGCCAGCACCGGAATGCCCAGGTCCTTGAGATGACCAACGGGCCCGATGCCGGCGCGGAGCAGATGCGCCGGCGAATGAATGGCGCCGCTGGAGAGAATGATCTCGCGTCCGCGGAATTCCTGCTCGCGTCCGTCAACCATCGCCTTCACGCCCACGCAGCGCGTGCCTTCGAACAGCAGCTCTCGTACGACCGTGTTGGTGGAGATCGCAAGGTTCGCACGCGCGCGGGTGTCGCGATCGAGATAGCCCATCGCGGCCGAGACGCGTTGCTCGGCCTGGTTGGAATGCGTCACCGGGAAGAAGCCGTCGACGAATTCGCCGTTCTGGTCCGGCAGAAAGTGATGGCCGGCCTGCTGGAAGGCCTGCGCGAACGCCTCCGAATGCCGCGTCCAGTGCTCGCGCGGGATGCGGCGGACAGGGATCCGGCCGTCCTTGCCGTGATAGGGTCCGTCGAAATCGAGGTCGCGCTCCACCTTCTTGAAGAATGGCAGCACGTCGGCCCACGACCACCCCTCGGCGCCGCGCGCCTCCCATTCGTCGTAGTCGGTTGGGGCGCCGCGGTTGGCCATCTGCCCATTGATCGACGAGCCGCCGCCCAGCACGCGTGCCTGCTCGTATTTGCGCAGAGGCGGACGCGCTTCGTTCGGATTGTTGTGGCTGACGACTTGCGTCGTGACCTTGAGCTCGGTCCAGTGGAAGCGCGGATCGAAATAGGCGGTGCCGGGATAGCTGTCCCTGATTTCGGCCGGCTCATTGCCGGGTGGCGTGTCCTGGCCGGCTTCGCAGAGCAGGACATTGTTGGCGCTCCTGGCGGAGAGCCGGTGGGCCAGCACGGACCCCGCCGAGCCGCCGCCCACGATGATGAAGTCGTACACGATTGGCGCTTCCTCTTGTTCTTGTTGGGGGAACGTAGCGCGTTCCTGTTTTGAGGTCACGCCATCGCTGCCGCGACAAGATTGTCGCGGCAGTCAGATGATGGTTGATATCAAGGCCTGATCGAAAAGTTCTCCGGCGGCCCGGGCTTTCGCAGCGGCTCCGCCAGCCGGGCAAACTCGCACAGCAGCGAGCGCGTCTTTCTGGGATCGATGATCTCCTCGACCCAGAACTTTTCGGCCGAACGGAACGGCGAGCGGAGCTTGTTGAGCCGCTCCTCGATCTCCTTCAGCTTGGCCGCCTTGTCCTCGGCCGCGTCAATGTCGGCGCGGTAGGCGGCCTCGATGCCGCCCTCGAGCGGCAGCGAGCCCCAATAGGCCGACGGCCAGGCGTAACGGATCGAGAAGCGGTCCGCCGGCTGGTGCACGACACCGGCGACGCCGAACGCGTTGCGCAGGATCACGGTGCACCAGGGCACGGTGGTCTGATTGACCGCCGCCATGGCGCGGACGCCGTGGCGGATGGTGGCCGCCTTCTCCGCATCGAGGCCGATCATGAAGCCGGGGCAATCCATGAGATAGACGACCGGCAGGTGGAAGGTCTCGGCGAAGTCGACCCAGCGCACCACTTTCTGGCAGGCATCCGCGGTCCAGGATCCGCCATAATGGAAGCTGTCGCTGGCGAGCAGCAACACCGCCCTGCCCTCGAGCCGCGCGAGACCGACAATGATCGGCTTGCCGAAATTCTTGGCGACCTCGAAGAACGAGCCCTTGTCGACGACGGACTCGATGATCGGCCGCATCTTGTAGACCTGCTTGCGGTTGCGCGGCACCGCATTCATCAGCGCTTCGTCGCTGCGCTCGGGGCTGTCGGTGCAGGGCAAGGTCGGCGGCAGCTCGTAGACCGACGACGGCAGATAGGACAGGAAACGCCGCGCGCAGGCGAAGGCCTCCTCCTCGGTGTCGACGGCGTGATCGACCGCGCCGGCGCGAGTCTGGATGTCCGCGCCGCCAAGCTCCTCCTTGGTAAGATCCTGCCCCAGCGCCTTCACCACCGGCGGACCCGCGACGAACATCGCGGACTTCCGCGTCATGATGGAATAGTGGCTGGCGGCAAGTCGCGCGGCCCCCAAGCCAGCCACCGAGCCCAGGCCGAGCGCGACCACCGGCACGCGCGAGAGGTTCTCCGTCGTGAAGCGATACCAGCGCGTGCCGCCGACGCCGCCGGGCAGATTGGCCGCACCCTTGGTCTCGATGGTCTTGACCGAGCCGCCGCCGCCGGAGCCTTCGATGATGCGGACGATCGGCAGCCGGAAATCGTGCGCCATCTCCTCCGCCATCAGCGGCTTGGCGGAGATCGACGCATCCGCCGAGCCGCCGCGCACGGTGAAATCGTCACCGACCACGACAACGGTGCGGCCGTCGACGCGCGCGCGGCCGAACACGCAATTGGCCGGCGTGAGCTTCTTCAGATCGCCGCTGGAATCGTACTCGCCGATGCCGGAGACGGCACCGATCTCGTGAAAGCTGCCTTTGTCGATCAGCTTGTCGATACGCTCCCGAACAGTCAGCCGGCCCTGGTCATGCTGTCGCTTGACCTTGTCAACGCCGCCCATCTCCCGCGCGAAGGCTTCGCGCCGGGCGAGCTCGTCGAGTTCCGGCTTCCAGTTCATTCACTCCCTCCGAATGGATCGGCTTGTTATTGTTGTGCACGGCCATGGCGACCGGCTTACGCGAGATACGGTTGTTGAAGGCGTCGCCTTCCGCGCCTTCCATCAGGCTGCCGAGCGAGCGGCCCAGCTTGAGCATCAGCGGTGCGACTTCGTCGTGCAGACGCTGCTCGTCATACATCGCCGACAGAAGACCGATCGTGATGACCACGAAGGTCTGGTACTGCGGCGACCAGATCGGCACCGCGAGGCCGTTGATGTGCGGGCTCCAGAGGCCGCAGGCGACAACATAGCCGCGCTCGCGCAGCATCTGCCGGTTGGCCTCGATGCGGGGCTTGAGAATCTTCGCAGCCTCGGGCGCTTCCCGCTCCATGTCTGCGACGAAGGCGTCTCCGATTTCCGGCGCGAGCGCCGCGGTGTAGGCCGCACCCGCAGCGGTCGAGGCCATCGAGATGCGGCTGCCGGTGCCCTCGTGCAGGCCGAGCGCAGTCGCCGAGCGCGCGAACTGGAGATAGACGAGATGGAAGCGGTCGGGGACGACGAACCCGACGGTGCCCGGCAGCTGTTCGGCGACTTCCTGCAGCCGCTGGCGAATCATGCTGCGCAGCTGCGCGCCCTTCATCATCGAGGCGCTCATCGCGACCGCGCTCGGGCCGATGCGATACTTCTGATCGCGCGGGAGATACACGAGCTGGCCCATGCGGGTCAGCGTATGCGTGAGCCGCGACACCGTCGAGCGCGGCAGACCGCAGCGATTTGAAATCTCGAGATTGCCGAGTCGCGCCTCGTGGCCCTCGAAGCATCGCAATACGTCGAACGCGCGCGACACCACCTGGATCACATCACCCTCACCGGCTTCGCCAGCGAGCGCACCTTGCCTGCTCAACCGCTCCGAACGTCGTCCCATGATCCCTACCGTTGTGTTCCGCTCTGCGGAATTAAATTCCACTTGCAGACGACGCTACCTCAGGCATTTTGCGACGACAACAAAAAGGCGATGGCATGCCAGAAATTAAGATCGTCACGGAGGTCGCGGGACGCATCTGCGCAACTCCCGTGCAAGTTGGAGGAACCGTCGCGGATGGCGATGACGTTGTGGTGGTCGAAGCGATGAAGATGGAGATTCCGGTGCCCTCACCCGCAAACGGCACGATCACATCGCTTCTGGTGAAGGTCGACGACGTCGTGGCCGAGGGACAGGCGATCGCGATCGTCGCGAATTGAGTGCTGTATCCATTGTTTCCGCGACAATCTGTCAGCCGCGTTCGTGCATGCTCGGTGGAGCGTTGCCATCGCTTCATCGCGGTGACATGATCGGTTTCAAACAAACGTTGTTTCAAACAAAGAATGAAAATCTTCGCGCCAAAGCGAGGATCATTGGAGGGAAACATGCTTCGTGGGCTGCTCGTGCTCGCGCCTGCTTTGGTGGCGGGCATTTCTTTTGCGTCTACACGCTATTCGTTCGCCGAAGACATCAAGCTGCCGGCGACATTGACGTTCACCGCCTATGACACCGGCACCGCCGGCTTCAACATCGCGGTCGGCGTTGGCAAGATGATGAAGGACAAGTACGGCACCGACGTGCGCGTGCTCCCCGCAGGCAACGACGTCGCGCGCCTCGCGCCGCTGCGCGCCAAGCGCGCGGTGTCCGCAGCGATGGGATCAGGCACCTACTTCGCGCAGGAAGGCGTGTTCGAGTTCGGCTCGAAGGAATGGGGTCCGCAGCCGCTGCAGACCCTGCTCTCGACCGTCGACTGCAATTGCGCCTCGCTTGCGGTGGCCGCCGACACCGGTGTGAAGGAGCTGAAGGACCTCAAGGGCAAGCGCGTCGGCTTCGTGGTCGGCTCGCCCGCGCTCAACCAGAACTCGCTCGCGGTGCTCGCCTTCGCCGGGCTGACGCAAAAGGACGTCAAGGCCGTCGAGTTCGCCAGCTACGGCGCGATGTGGAAAGGGCTGATCAACAACGACGTCGATGCCGCCTTCGGCACCACCATCACCGGTCCCGCCAAGGAGGCCGAGGCTTCGCCGCGCGGGTTGATCTGGCCGCCGCTGCCCGCCAAGGACAAGGAGGGTTGGGCGCGGATGCAGAAGGTCGGCTCGTTCTTCTTCCCGCAGCTTGCGACCTGCGGCGCCGGCATCTCGCCGGAGAAGCCGATCGAGCTCGGCAATTATCCCTACCCAATCTTCGTCGCCTACGCCTCGCAACCGGCCGACCAGGTCTATGCGATCACCAAGGCGATGATCGTCAATTACGACGCCTACAAGGATTCCGCGCCTGGCGCCGGCGGCCTTGCGGCCGACCGCCAGACCAAGAACTGGGTGGTGCCGGTGCATCCCGGCGCAGTGAAGGCGTTGAAAGAGGCCGGGCAATGGAGCGACGCGCAGGAGGCGCACAACAACCAGTTGATCAAGCGTCAGGACGTGCTTGCGGCCGCGTGGGCCGATTACGGCAAGTCCAATCCACCTTCGGACGACAAGGCGTTCCTCGACGGCTGGACGAAGGCGCGTGCCGCGGCGCTGGCGAAAGCCGGCATGCCGAACGGGTTCGAGGAATAGAGCCAATGGGCTCGTGCTTGTTGCCAAGAGGGAGGTGCGCTCCCTCCCCCGCTTGCGGGGGAGGGCTGGGGAGAGGGTATCTCCACGGCGGGATTCCCCCAGAGGAGAGAGCCCTCACCCGGCGCTGCGCGCCGACCTCTCCCGCAAGCGGGAGAGGTTAAGCCAGCCGCCGCCGTATTCGATTCAACCAACAGCCATTCGCTATATTCTATACTACCAGCCCACGCGCGGGGTCGATGATGTCGTCCACTTCCACCACCACCGCCTCGCAAGACGAGCCCAAGCGGGTCGTGTTCGACGATCCGCATGGCGCCGCCGGCAACATGCAGGAAGCGGAAGTCACGCGCGTGCGCACGTTGCGCGGTGCGTGGCGCTGGACGTTGATTGTTGCCACCGCCGCGACGATCCTGCTCTGCATCAATCAGCAATTCTCGCTGCGCTTCTTCGTCGGATACACCCAGCTCAACACGGAATATTTCTATCTCCTGATCGCGTTGATGCTGCCGTTCACCTTCCTGATCTTCCCGGGCACCGAACGCGCCCCGCTCGACCGCGTTCCCTGGTATGACCTCATCTTGTTCGTCGCGACCTTCGCGGCGGCACTCATACTGATGTCCAACGTCCGCAAGGCGGCGGAGGCCGGCTGGGAATTCGGCGGCGCGCCCAACACGGTGATCGCCGCAGGCCTCGTGATGTGGGTGATGCTGATGGAGGCGCTGCGTCGCACCGGCGGCTGGAGCCTGCTCCTCAGCGTGCTGCCCTTCACGCTCTATCCGCTGTTCGCCGAGGCTGGCTGGCTCGGGCCGTTCCGCGGCACGCAATCGACGCTGGAGCAGGCGACCGCCTATCACGTGCTCTCCGGCGAGAGCCTGCTCGGCATTCCCATCCAGGCCTTCGCCGACACCGTGATCGGCTTTCTGGTGTTCGGCACCGCGCTGATGATGACGGGCGCCGGAAAATTCTTCATCAATCTTTCCTTCGCCATGTGCGGCACCTTTCGCGGCGGCGCGGCAAAAGTCTGCATCTTTGCCAGCGGCCTGCTCGGCATGATGTCGGGCTCGATCATCTCCAACGTGCTCACCGCCGGCACCATGACCATCCCCGTGATGAAGAAGAGCGGTTTTCGCGCTTCTTATGCCGCCGCGATCGAGGCCTGCGCCTCGACCGGCGCGGTGCTGGCGCCGCCAGTGATGGGCGCAACCGCCTTCGTGATCGCGCAATTCCTCAACGTCAGCTACGCGGAAGTCGCGATCGCCGCGATCATCCCGGCGGCGCTCTACTACATCGGCTTGTTCATGCAGGTCGATACCTACGCCGCGCGTCACGGGCTGAAGGGCATCCCCCGCGCCGACCTGCCGCGGGTGATGGATACGATCAAGGACGGCTGGTACTACGTCTTCGTCATCGCGCTGCTGATCGTGATGCTGCTCCATTTCAAGCGCGAGAGCCACGCGCCGTTCTACGCCACCGCGCTGCTCCTCGTGCTCAACCAGCTCTTCTCGAAGGACACGCGCTGGACATTTGCGACGATCGGCAAGTTCCTGGAAGTCAATGGCCGCACTTTCGTCGAACTGGTCGGCATCCTCGCCGGTTGCGGCCTCTTGATCGGCGCATTCTCTATGACCGGCGTGGTGTCGAGCCTTGCCAACGACCTCCTGCACATCGCCGGCGACAACGCCTTCCTGCTGCTCGGCATGTGCGCGCTCACCAGCCTCATTCTCGGCCTCGGGCTGACGACGACGGCCTGCTACATTTTCCTCGCCATCCTGGTCGCGCCCGCGCTGGAGAAGCTCGGGCTCAACCGCATGGCCGTGCACATGTTCATCTTCTACTGGGGCATGCTGTCGTCGATCACCCCCCCGGTCGCGATCGCCTCCTTCGCGGCCGCCGGCATCGCCGGCTCGCCGGCCATGAAGACCGGCTGGGAATCGATGTGGGTCGGCAGCATCATCTATTTCATCCCGTTCTTCTTCGTTTTGAATCCGGCGCTGGTGCTGCAGGGCCCCGCCCCGTATCTCGCCGGGCTCGGCCTGATGGGCCTCGCCGCCTTCGGCACGCTGTTCATCTGCGGCGGCATCCAGGGCTACCAACCCTTCGTCGGGGACTTGCGCGGCACGGGCAGCCTGGAATGGCCCATCCGTGTGCTGCTGGTGATCGGCGGCTTCGTGGTGGCGACCCCGGGCGGCGGCATCATGCCGTTGTCGCAGATGCAGGTGACGCTGCTCGGCCTCGGCATCCTGCTGCCGACGATCCTGATCGCGCTTCTCCTGGTCCGGCGCCAGCCTGTGATTCCCGACGGGTTGCGCGTACCCTGATTGCGTTGCACAAGGGAGGCGATGAAACCGCTCTCGCCTCTCGCCACCGCCTGGACCCGTTCGAAGCCGCCCTTGCTGCGGTTTCTGGACAATTGCCTCAGCGAATTCTCCGCCGAGACCTCGGGCCATGTCGCCGATTACATTCCTGAGCTCGGCAAGGCCGACCCTGCCTATTTCGGCATCAGCCTGGCGACGCTGGACGGCCATGTCTACGAAGTCGGCGACAGCCAGGTGCCCTTCACCATCCAGTCAATGTCGAAACCCTTCGTGTTCGCGCTGGCGCTGGACCTGCTCGGCGCCGGCAAGGTCGAAGGCGCGATCGGCGTCGAGCCCTCCGGCGATCCCTTCAACTCGATCCGGCTCAATTCCGAGAACCATCCGTTCAACCCGATGGTCAATGCCGGCGCGATCGCCTGCACCGGGCTAATCTACGACAGCAAGGGGGCGGAGGCGTTCGAGCAGATCCGCCTTGCGCTCAGCCGTTTTGCAGGACGCGACCTTTCCGTCGACGAGGCGGTCTATGCATCCGAAAGCCAGACCGGCGACCGCAACCGCGCCATCGGCTATCTGCTCAAGACCAACGCGGTGATCTCGGACAACGTCGCCGGCGTGCTCGACGTCTATTTCCGGCAATGCGCCGTGCTGGTGACCGCGCGCGACATCGCGGTGATGGCGGCAACGCTCGCCAATCGCGGCATCAATCCGGTCACCGGCGAGCAGGTGCTGAGTCCTTACGCGATCTCGCGCACCCTTTCGGTGATGACGTCGTCGGGCATGTACGACTATGCCGGCGAGTGGATCTACCGCATCGGCATCCCCGCCAAGAGCGGCGTCGGCGGCGGCATCCTGGCCGCGCTCCCTGCCCGCCTCGGCCTCGGCAGCTATTCGCCGAAGCTCGACAAGCACGGCAACAGCGTGCGCGGCATCAAGGTCTGCGAGGCGCTGTCCTCGCATTACGACCTGCATATGCTCAACCGCAGCGACGACGCGCGCAACGCCGTCATCGCCGACTACGACATCGGCAAGAGCCCGTCGCGCCGCGTGCGCCGCCCGCAGGAGCGCGAGATCCTGGCGGCCCACGAGCAGGACGTGCGGATCATCGAGCTGGTCGGCACGCTGTCGCTGTCGGCGGTCGACTACGTCTCGCGCCGGCTCGCGGGGCGGCCGCGGCCGCAATTCGTGATCTTCGATCTGCACCGCGTGACCTCGACCACGCGGGCCGGCGCACGGCTCGTGGCCGAAGCCTTCGAGGAATTGGCCGCGCTGAACGTCACGGTGGTCTTGTCGGGCGTTCGGCGCGCCTCCAAGGAATGGAATACGTTGCGCGAATGGACCGCTGAGCTGAAGAACGTGCGCGACTTCTATCTGCTCGATACCGCGATCGAATGGGCCGAAGATCAGATCGTCTATCGCTACGGCGGCTCGATCGATTTTCACGAGACCACCGAGCTTGCCGAGCAGCCCCTGCTGACCGGGCTGAGCGAGGAAGAGCTGACGGATCTCGCTTCACTCTGCACCATCAGGACCTATCAATCCGGCGCGAAGATCCTCACGGCCGGCGACCCCGCCGATGCCCTGTACTTCCTGCGCAGCGGCGCCGTGCACGTCACCTTGCCCGACGGCGTCAGGCTGGCGACGCTCACCGCCGGCATGGCGTTCGGCGAGATGGCGCTGCTGGAACAGACCCGCTCCGCCGACGTGTTCGCCGACATGGCAGCGACGGCATGCGAGGTGCCGCTGAAGGATTTCGAGCGCTTCCGCAAGCAGCACCCCCGCGCCAGCGAATGCATCATGCGTAACCTGGCCCAGCTCCTGGCCGACCGCCTGATCGTCGCCAACGCCAGGGTGGATATCCTGACCTCGGCATGAGCAATGGCGGTGGCTCTTCACCTCTCCCCGTTGGGGAGAGGTGAAGAGCGCCCGCGGCTCACATCTTGCCCTAACGGCTCGCCGCTTCGCTGATACGTCGCTTGATCTTGGCGGCGCTGGCATCGAGCAGCGCGGATGGCTGCTGGCCGGTGGCGGCGCACAGGCAGGCCCAGTAGTAGACGACATCGCCGAGCTCTTCGACGAGACCCGCCTTGTCGAGCCAATCGTCGCGCAAGAGCTTCTTGATGTGCTCGGCGACCTCGCCGGCCTCGCCGGCAAGGCCGAGACCGAGATAGGACAGCCGCTCGTTGGACGGGTGCTCTTCGACTTTCGCAATGGTTGCGGCCCAGGCCGCATATTCGTCGATCGTCATCGGCATCCCTCGCGCTTAGCGTCTAGAGATTCGGTTCTGATTGAATGAGAACCGAATCTCTAGATTCTTGTTTTGACGCGTTTTCTTGACGCGAACCGGTGCCACTTCGCTCGAAAACGCTTTAGTCAGCCCACCACTTCGGTGACGGGCTGAAGATCGATCTCGAAAGTCTCCAGGAATTTCGACGTCATGATGTAGAAGCCGACCGAGAGCTGGAGCTCGACCAGCGCGGCCGGCGTCAGCTTCGATGCGATCGCCTTGAAGGTCGCATCCGTCGGCTTCTTCAGCTGCACGACCTCGTCGGTGAAGGCGAGCGCGGCGCGCTGCACCTCGTCGAAGCAGGACGCGGCCTGCCAGTTCTCGAGCGCCTCGTTCTGCTCGTCGGTGACGCCGACATTCTTGCCGATGCGCTTGTGCGCGACGATCTCATAGGGTGCCTCGCACAGGATGCCGGTACGGGTGATCGCAAGCTCGCGCACGATAGGGTCGAGCTCGCCCTTGTGCCTGATGGCGCCCCCGAGGCGGCAATATTGCTCAAAGTAACTCGGCGAATGCGCCATCATCCGGAAGATGTTGGCATGACGGTTCTTGTCGAGGATTTCACGGGTGCGGTCGGACGCCTTGGACGGGTCGCTGTACTGAATGCGGGCCATGATTTTCCTGAAGTTTTCCCTGATCTTTTGATGCTTCTTGTCGCCATCGGCGAAGGTTCCCGAAGACTCTATTCGCGCGCGGACGCAGGAGCAACATCATCGAGTCAAATTGCCGCCGCATTGCTGATCGACCCTGACACAGTCGATACTCGCCGCGTGGGGACAAATCGCGGCGGATACTCGCAAGGGGTGTTCCGAGTAAAAACAATTGGCCGTCGTGTGCGCTCACCGCGCAACGATGAGTCACGCCCAGGTCTAGGGAGAAAACGGCATGAAGGAAGCCACCAAGGGGGCAGCCTCGGGAGCGCTCGCGCATATGCTGGCGGTGACGGCGATGCTCGTCATCGCCAGCATCTTGTTCTACGGGCGTTAGAGTATTTCGTTTGCGCATGATCTTTTTGGAAAACCGCTTCACACTTTTCCGGATCATGCGCTCAGCGTTTCCGTCATTCCGGGGTGGCCCTCGCACAGGCCAGGCCCAGAATACCCGTTCCAGGCTCGGTCACATGACCGCCCCCGAATGACGGAGCCACACTTATTTCAATTTGGCGAAGAACGGCACCAGCTTGCCGGCAAACGGCTTGAAGCTCGCGACAACCGAATCGCCGATGGCAAGATCGTTCTCGCCATGGGCCATCATGCGAAAACCCTCGGCGCAGTCGACCAGCAGGATGGTGTAGGGCACGTGCGCGCGCGTCTCGGGCGTTGCCGCGCGGCAGACCAACGAGGTCGCATACACCCTGCCCTTGCCGCTGGCGCGCTGCTCGCGCGGGCCGGATGCACCGCAGGTCGCGCAGAAGGCCCGATGAAAATACTGTACATGCCCGCATGCGGTGCAGGTCTGGTAGGTGATGACCTCTTCACCCTTGGTCCAGTCCGCCAGACGCTCGCTCATCTGACCCGCTCCAGGAACATGCTGACGTGAGACGACAGCACGCCGCCGTCGCCGTGCAGCAGTGCAATCGAGGCATCGCGCACCTGGCGGGTGGCCGCTCGTCCCGTCATCTGCAAATGCGCCTCGACGAGATGCGCCATGGCGCCGCCGACGCCGCAATGACCGTAGCTGAGCAGGCCGCCATGGGTATTCAGCGGCATCGCGCCGTCACGGCTGAAATGGCCGGCGCGCACGCGCGCGGCCGCCTCGCCGCGGCCGGCAAGCCCGAGGTCTTCCAGCAGCATCGCAAGCGTGATCGTAAAGCTGTCGTAGATCGCGGCATAGCGCACGTCGGAAATCGCCAGGCCCGTGGCCTGCTTCGCGCGGGCGATGGAGATCTCGGCGCCGAGCTCGCTGAGCGCCGGCGCTGCCGTGACATGCTGATGGGTGTGGGCCTGCGCGCAGCCGCGGATGCGCACTCCGGCCTCTCCGGTCCGCTCGCGGCTGACGACGAACGCGGCGCCGCCGTCGGAGACCGGGCAGCAATCGAGCAGCTTGAGCGGCAGCGCCACTGGCTTGGAGGCCATGACGTCGGCGACATTGATGGGATCGTGGAATTGCGCGCCGGGATGGGCGCAGGCGTGGGCACGCATCAGCACCGCGAATTCGGCGAGATCCTCTTCGGTCACGCCGTATTCGTGCATGTACCTGCTGGCAACGAGGCCGTAATAAGCGGGAATGGTGGGTCCTAACGGCACCTCGTAATCGGGATGACCGACCTGCGCCAGCGCCTGGATCGAGGCATCGCGGCTCTGTCCGGTGAGGCGGTTCTCGCCGGCAACGACCAGAACGTTGCGACAGACGCCTGACGCGACGAGATGATGTGCAAGCATCGTCATCGCAAGACCCGTGGCGCCGCCGACCTGGACGGCATGGGCGTAGGACGGGCGGATGCCAAAATGCTCGGCGAACACGGTGGCGAGCATGATGTGCGGGGAGACGGTGGAGTAGCCGCAGAGGATGCCGTCGATGTCGGTGCGCTTCAATCCGGCATCGTCGAGCGCGACTTGCGCGGCCTCGCTCATCAGGTCGAGCGAGGATGAGCCTTCATGCTTGCCGAACGACGTGAGGCCGACGCCGGTGATGAAGCTCATGGTGCACTCTCTCCGCTGTCATTCCGGGGCGCGACGAAGTCGCGAGCCCGGAATCCATCGAACGGCCTATGCGGAGGATGAATGGATTCCGGGCTCGCGCCCAAGTGGGCGCGCCTCGGAATGACGGATGAGAGAGTTGTGGTCATCTCCACTCCCCCTACTCCGGCGCGTCACGCGTGACGCCGTCGCGCACCATGGCCGCGATCTCGTCGGCGGAATAGCCGATCTCGCGCAAAATCTCGGCGCCGTGCTCGTTGAGCCGCGGCGCCAGGCGTACCGGTTCGGCTTCGGTCTCGGACCAGGTCGCGGTCACCTTCATGCTGCGGATGGGACCTTCGGTCGGATGTGTCACCACCGGGAAAAAGCCGGTCGCCTCCAGATGCGGATCGTGCAGGATCGAGGCGAGATCGTGCATCGGCATCACAGGCACGTCGGCTTTCGTCAGCAGGTCGATCCACTCGGCCGTGGTCCGCGTCTCGAAGATGCGCGCGAGCTCGGCGTAGACCTCATTGATATTGGCGGCGCGGCCGGCGAAAGTCGCGAATTTGGGATCGGCGCGCAGATCGTCGCGCCCGGTGGCCTTGAAGAAATTCTCCCACTGCTTGTCGTTGTAGACGATGACGCTGAGATAGCCATCCGAGGTCTTGTAGGGCCTCCGGTCGCGCGAGAGATGGCGGGCATAGCCGCCCTTGTCGAGCGGCGGCTCGAAGGTGAGCCCGCCCATGTGATCGCCCATGACGAAGCCGGCCATGGTCTCGAACATCGGAATGTCCAGACGCTGGCCACGGCCGGTGCGGTCGCGATGCACGAGGCTGGCGCAGATCGCCCCGACCGCGGTGAGGCCGACGATACGATCCACGAGCGCGTTCGGCACATAACGCGGCACGCCGTCGCCGGTCTGCGCCATCAGCGCCGGCAACGCGGTGGCGCCCTGGATCAGATCGTCGTAGGCGGGTTTGGCTGCATAGGGCCCGTCCTGGCCGAAGCCGAACACGCCGGCATAGACCAGGCGCGGGTTGACGGCGGAGACGACGTCGTAGCCGAGCTGAAGCCGCGCCATGGCCTGCGGGCGGACGTTGTAGACCAAGACGTCCGCGTCCTTCAAAAGCCGCAGCACGGCTTCGCGCCCCGCAGGCTTCTTCAGATCGAGACAGATCGAGCGCTTGCTGCGGTTGGTGTTGAGGAACACCGGTCCCATGCCGGCGTGACGCATCGGTCCGATCAGGCGGGTGACGTCGCCGTCCAGCGATTCCACCTTGATGATTTCGGCACCGCAATCGCCGAGCATCTGGGTCGCATAAGGCCCCATCAGCACGGTGGTCATGTCGATGACCTTGATGCCCTTCAGCGGCCCCATCGTTCGCTCCCGGTCGCGCGGGGGCCCAACTGCCCTCGCTGTTTCGGTCCAGCTAACGGCAGCGCCGCCGCGCGCGCAAGGGCGGGCAGCGTATGGCGGCATGCGCCGCGGGGCCGACGTCGGCCGCTATTTCTTCCGGCGGGATTCCCGGATCTTCAGAAGCCGCTCGAGCTCGTCATTCTGCTGGTTGATCCGGTCGGCGATGCGCGACTCGCTCTGCTCGCCCGAGGCGGCAGCGGCCTGCTCAATGAGCTGGCGGATATTGTCCTCGAGGATCGCGATGCGATCGTTGAGTGCGTCCATCGAGAGTGAATCTTCGTAATTAGTGCTCATGATGCATTTCCCGCAAAATCAATCAGAGCATTAAGGGGGCCGCGCGAGCCCACCATGATCTAACGCAAAGAAAAGGTGGGCACGGCGCACGGCGCCTTAGCCCACCCTACGAGAGCCTACTTCAGCGGCTCCAGGACGGAGACGTAGTTGGCGACGGCTGCGCCCCCCATGTTGAAGATGCCGCCGAGCTTGGCGTTCTTGAGCTGCATGCCCTCGGGCGCCTGGCCCGCGAGCTGCATCGCGGTCATCACGTGCATGGAGACGCCGGTGGCGCCGATCGGATGGCCCTTGGCCTTGAGGCCGCCGGACGGATTGACCGGCAGCTTGCCGTCCTTGAGCGTCCAGCCCTCCTTGATGGCGCGGGCGCCTTGCCCCTTCGGCGTCAGGCCCATGGCTTCGTACTCGATCAGCTCTGCCACGGTGAAGCAGTCATGGGTCTCGACAAAGGAGAGATCGCTCAGCGTGACACCGGCCTTCTCCAGTGCGCGCTGCCAGGCGACCGTGCAGCCTTCGAACTGCAGGATGTCGCGCTTACTCATCGGCAGGAAATCCTGGGCGTGCGCAGTGGCGCGGAAGCCGATCGACTTGGTCATGCCCTTGGCGGTTTCGGCATCGGCCAGCACCAGGGCGGCGGCACCGTCGGAGACCAGCGAGCAGTCGGTGCGCTTCAGGGGGCCGGCGACGTAGGGGTTCTTCTCGCTCTCGGCACGGCAGAAGTCGAAGCCGAAGTCCTTGCGCATCTGGGCGAAGGGATTGGCGACGCCGTTCTTGTGGTTCTTGGCCGCGATCAGCGCCAGGGCATCGGACTGGTCGCCGTATTTCTGGAAATAGGAGCTGGCGATCTTGCCGAACACGCCGGCGAAGCCGCCGACCGTATCGCCGTCCTCGGGCAGGTAGGAGGCCTTGAGCAGGTTCTTGCCGATCTCCGGGCCGGGGGTGCGGGTCATCTGCTCGACGCCGACGACCAGCACGATTCTGGCGGCCCCCGCGGCGATCGCGCGCAGGCCCTGATGCACGGCGGCGGATCCCGTGGCGCAGGCGTTCTCGACACGAGTCGCCGGCTTGAAGCGCAGCTTGGGATCGGCCTGCAGCACCAGCGACGCCGTGAAATCCTGCGGCGAGAAGCCGGCGTTGAAATGGCCGAGCACGATCTCGTCGACGTCGGAAGCCGAAATCCCGGCATCCGCGAGCGCCTCGTTGGCGACGCGGGTGACGAGGCTTTCGACGGTTTCGGTGTCGAACTTGCCGAACGGCGTATGCGCCCATCCGACGATGCTGGCGGTCATGGTCGTCTCTCCCTGCAGGTCTTGTCCTGAGCTAAGTCTTAGCCCAGGGATGGCAAGACTTCACGCGGCTTTCAGCGCCTTGAGGGTCCGCTCGCAGATGGCAGTTATGCCGGCCCAGTTCCCGGCCCGGATCTCCGCCGTCGGGCACAGCCAGGATCCGCCGACCGCAACGACGTTGGGTTCGGCCAGCCAGGTCGCGGCATTGGCCTCGCCCACCCCGCCGGTCGGGCAAAATCGCACGTTCGGGAACGGCCCGCCGAGGGCGCGCAGGCCCTTGATGCCGCCGGCCTGCTCCGCCGGGAAGAACTTTGCGACGTCGAAGCCGTAGGACAGCGCCATCATCAGCTCGGAGGCCGTGGCAATGCCCGGCGCGAACGGCAAGGAGCTGTCGGTCGCGGCCTTGAGCAGATCCGGGGTCAGGCCCGGGCTGATGCCGAATGCCACCCCGAGCTTCTCGACCCGGCTGAAGTCGGCCGGATTGAGAATGGTGCCGATGCCGACGACCGCCTCGGGGACCTCGGTCATCACCGCGCGCGCCGCCTCGATTGCAACGGGGGTGCGCAGGGTCACCTCCAGCGTGCGGACACCGCCGGCAACCAGCGCGCGCGCCAGCGGCACGGCATCCTGGATGCGCTCGATGGTGAGGACGGGAATGACGGTCGCAGCCTTGAACAGCGCGACGAGGTGGTTCTGTTGGGCAGCCGTGGTCATGGGTCTCGATTCATTTGTCGCTATTCACTTGGTGGCCTGGCGGGAGGCCGCCGGCCGGTGCCGCTTCTTCGGCGGCATGGCATAGCCCGGAATGATGGCGCCGGGATAGCAGATCACGAGGCTGGCGAGCCGATGTCCTGATAGGGCCGCCTCGGCCGGCTCGGCGCCGGCAAGCCGGGCCGCGATATAGGCCGCGGCGAAGCTGTCGCCGGCGGCGGTCGTATCGACCACGGGCTTGGTCATGGGTTCGGCGCGGACCTCGCTGGCGCCGCCGGGATAGCGCAACAGGCTCACCGGCTCGGGCAGACGGAACACCAGCTCCGGGGTCGGGATCCGCGCCATCAGCTGGTCATGGCTTTCGCCGGGATGGAGCGCGAGCAGGTCCTCGGTCGAGGTCAGCACGATATCGGCGGCCGCGAAGGCGGTCGCAAACACCTCCCGCGCGATGTCGCGGTCTGGCCAGCCCCGGGCGCGGAAATTGGTGTCGAACACGAAGCGGGTGCCGAGCAGGCGCGCGCGCTTGATCGCGGCGAACAGACGCTCGCGCCCGGGCGCGTCGTAGATCGAGAGCGTGATCGCGGAGAGATAGACGACGTCGTAGCTCATCAGCGAGTTGAGCAGCTCGTCCGTCTCCGGAAGGCTCATCAGCTGGCGCGCGGCCGCGCTGTCGCGCCAGTGGAAGAACTGGCGCTCGCCCTTGCCATCCGTCTGGATCATGTAGAGGCCGGGCAGCTTGCCCGGCAGCCGCACGACACGCCGCGTGCCGACGCCTTCCGCATTCCAGGCCGCGACCATCTCGTCGCTCAGGGCGTCATCGCCGAGCGCGGTGAGATAATCGACCTTGACGTCCAGCCGCGCCAGATACACGGCCGTGTTGAGGGTGTCGCCGCCGAAGCCGCGTGAGTACAGGCCACCGCCCTGCCCCTGCCCGGCGGACGCGCCGCCCTGGGCCTGCCGCAGCTCGACCATGCATTCGCCGATGCAAGCAACGCTCGCCATCATCAGGCCCGCTCAGTCGGAGGTCAGGCGACGAAATTGCCGCCGAGCTCGTCTTCGATGTGAATGCGGATGATATCGTCGAAATTCTTCTCGGCGGTGGTGAAGCCGAGCTCGCGCGACCGCCTGGCGTCGAAATTGCGCGGCCAGCCGCCGACGATGCCGACGATGAAGGGATCGGGCTCGCGCTTGATGCGCGCGGCGACCTTCTCGCCCGCAACCCGCTTCAAGGCGGCGATCTGCTCGCCGACCGTGGCCGACAGGCCGGGCATGGTCAGGTTGCGACGCGGGCCGACGGCCGCGAGATCCATGGTGCCAGCGTGGAGCAGGAAGCCGACGGCCGAGCGTGGCGTGGCGTGCCAGTGGCGGACGTCCTCGGAGACCGGGAGGATCGCTTCCTTGCCGGCGAGCGGCTCGCGCAGGATGTTGGAGAAGAAGCCCGAGGCCGCCTTGTTGGGCAGGCCGGGCCGGATGCAGATGGTCGGCAGGCGGATGCCGATGCCGTCGAGGAAGCCGCGGCGGGAATAGTCGGCGAGCAGGAGTTCGCCGATCGCCTTCTGCGTGCCGTAGCTGAGCAGCGGGGTATGGAAGAACTCGTCGCCGATCGCATCCGGGAACGGCGCGCCGAACACTGCGATCGAGGACGTGAACACCACGCGCGGCTTGTAGCCGCCGCCCGCAAGGCGGATCGCATCGAGCAGCATCCGCGTGCCGTCGAGATTGATGCGATAGCCCTTGTCGAAGTCGAGCTCGGCCTCGCCGGACACGATCGCGGCGAGATGGAAGATCACGTCGGGGCGGCCTGCGATCAGCTTCTCGGCGGCGCCCGCGACGGCGAAATCGCCCGAAACGGTCTCGACCAGGAAGCCGGCCTTCTCCGGCTTCTTCGGCTCGACCACGTCGTGCATGGTCAATTTCGTGATGTCGCTCTTGCCGAGCCGGCCGTCGCGCAGCAGCCGTTCACAGAGTTTGCGGCCGACCATGCCGGCGGCGCCGAGAACCAGAATGTGCAAGAGCTCAACTCCTTCTTATTGGCCGGAGCGCGCCGCTCTTGAAGCCCATTGACGCGCCCTCGGCAAGCCCCGCGATCATTCCTTCACGGCGCCGGTCATCGCCGACACATAATGCTCCACAAAGAAGGCGTAAAGGATCACGAGCGGCAGCGAGCCGGCCAGCGCGCCCGCCATCAGCGAGCCCCAGCGGTAGATGTCGCCGTCCACGAACTCGTTGACGATCGCGACCGGCACCGTCTTGTTGCTGGTCGACTGCAGGAACGTCAGGGCGTAGATGAACTCGTTCCAGCACAGCGTGAAGCAGAAGATGAAGGCCGAGATCAGGCCGGGAATTGCCAGCGGCACGACGATCTTGACCAGGATCTGCCAGCGGCTCGCCCCGTCGATCAGCGCGCATTCCTCGAGCTCGAAGGGGATGGTCTTGAAATAGCCCATCAACAGCCAGGTCGAGAACGGGATCAGGATGGTCGGGTAGGTCAGGATCAGCGCCAGCGGCGAATCGAACAGGCCGTACTGATACACGACCGTGGCGAGCGGAATGAACAGGATCGACGGCGGCACCAGATAGGCGAGGAAGATCAGGCCGCCGACGAGATTGGCGCCCTTGTAACGCAAGCGCACGATGGCGTAGGCAGCGAACACCGAGGCGACGATGGAGAGCACCGTGGCGCAGATCGCCACATACATCGTATTCCAGAGCCAGTAGGGATAGTAGCTCTCGAACAGCAGCTTGTGGAAGTGCTTGAAGGTCGGATTCCAGGTCCAGAACGGATTGTACTTGTCGAGGTCGAGCAGCTGCTCGTCGGGCTTCACCGAGGTCAGCGCCATCCAGTAGAACGGGAACAGCAGGACGACGACGATGATCGTGAGCGGCAGATACAGCGTCACCAGCCTGCGCGGCACCGACTGCAGATAGCTCATGCCCTCGCTGTTATCGACGCGCGCCGACGCCGACAGCACGCTCTTGAGATCGACTTTGGCGGCAGGAAGATCAGTCATTGCTCTCTCCCTGCTGCCACTTGCGACGCTGCAGGCCGAACCAGGACACCATGATCGCGGCAAGCAAGAACGGGATCATGGCACTGGAGATCGCGGCGCCCTCGCCGAGCTGCCCGGCGATGATCGCGCGCTGATAGGACAGGGTCGCCATCAGATGAGTGGCATTGACCGGGCCGCCCCGCGTCATCGCCCAGATCAGCTGGAAGTCCGTGAAGGTGAACAGCACCGAGAAGGTCATCACGACGGCAATGATCGGCGTCAGCAGCGGATAGGTGATGTAGCGGAAATTCTGCCAGCGCGTGGCGCCGTCGAGCGTCGCCGCTTCATAGAGCGAGGGCGAGACGGTCTGCAGCCCTGCGAGCAGCGTGATCGCCACGAAGGGCACGCCGCGCCAGATGTTGGCGAAGATCACGCAAATGCGTGCCCAGGTCGTGTCGCCGAGGAAGTTGATGTTCTGGTTAATCAGGCCGAGCTGCTTCAGCGACCAGGAGATGATCGAGAATTGCGAGTCGAAGATCCACCAGAAGGCGAGCGCGGAGAGCACCGTCGGAACGATGAAGGGGATGAGCACCATCGCGCGCAGCATCGCCTTGAACGGCATGTGCTCGTTGAGCAGCAGCGCAAGGTAGAGGCCGATGCCGAATTTGAAGGCGCTGGCGACGAAGGTGTAGAGCAGCGTGTTGAACACCGACAGCCAGAAGATGGAATCGTCCCACAGCCACTCGTAGTTCTCGAAGGCGATGAAGTGTCCGACCCTGCCGATGCGTGTGTCCGTGAAGGACAGCCAGATGCCGAGCCCAAGCGGATAGGCCAGGAAGAAGATCAGGAACACCATGGCCGGCACCATGAACCAGAAGCCGAGCCAGTTGCGATTGTGTTTGAGCTGGGCCCAGGCGCCAGCCTCGGTCATCTGAGGCTTGGCCCGGGGAATTGCGACATCAGCCATGCCCGATATCCCTGATCGAAATGTTGACGAGCGGGCGGCCCAAGGGCCGCCCGCCCCGTGACTGTTCAGCGATAGATGCGCTTCAGCTGGCGCTCGGCTTCCGCCATCGCGCCCTTCACATCCTTGGTGCCGGTACAGTAATTGGCGAACATGTCGACGACGATGAAGTCGGCGATCGCGGTTGCCGCCTTCTCGCCGACGGTGCCGATGCCGGACGCCGGCAGCGTACGCTTGGAGGCCTGCGAGAACACGGCGTTCTTGGGATCGGCCGTCCAGATCGGCGCCGATTCATAGGCGTTCAGGGTCTGCGTCAGATAGCCCTGCGCGCCGGCCAGCCACTTCTCGTAGTTCTCCTTCTCCAGCATGAAGGCGACGAAGGCCTTCGCCGCGTTCGGATATTTGGTGAAGTTGAAGGCGAGGATCGGCAGCGCCAGCTGCAGCTCGGTCGGCTTGCCGACAGGACCGACCGGCCAGAGCGCGTGATAGGTGTCCTCGGTCAGCTCCTTCTTGCTGGCATCGGTCTTGGCGGCGACGTAGATCGAGATGCCGTTCGCCGTGCAATAGAGCTCGCCGGCGAGGTACGCCTTGTTGTTGGAGGAATCGTTCCAGGACGCCGTGCCGGGAATGAAGTTGTCGTACAGCGCCTTGCAATATTCCAGCGCCTTCGCCGTCTCCGGCGAATTGATGACGATCTTGTCGTTTTGGTCGACGGTGTAGGCGCCGTGGCCCCACAGCACCCAGTGCAGCCAGGAATTGCCGTCGCCCGAGGCGTGACCGAGCGCGAAGCCGGCCGGCGTGTTGTTGGCCTTGAGCGCCTTGCACATCTCGAGGAAGCCGGGGAAGTCCTTCGGGAATTCCTTGAAGCCGGCCTTGTCGAGCGCCGACTTGCGGTAGGTCATGTAACCGCCGTTGGTGGCGACGGGAATGCCGAGCCAGTCGTTGCCGAGCTTGCAGGTCTTGGCAGCCGCATCGGTCCAGCCGCCGTATTTGTTGCCGAGATAATCGGCAACGTCGTTCATCTTCAGCACTTTGGTCGGGAACAGCTGCGGCAGCGTGTGCAGACCCCAGGCGAGATCGAGGCCGGAGCCGGTGTTGGCCGCAACCGAGGCCTTCGGCTGCACGTCCTCGAAGGACTCGCTGAACGTGTTCATCTCGGTGCCGGTCGCGGCCTTGAACGCCGCCACCATCGCGTTGAATGCATCGTCCTCCGCCGGCACGAAGCGCTTCCAGCGCATCACCGTCAGCTTGGCGCCGGGCTCGGCCTTCCACGGCGCGCTCTGCGCCCAGGCCTTGGCGAAGTCGAACAGTGCCGGCCCCGTCAGCATGCCGGTCGCAGCCAACGCGGTGCCGCCTTGGAGCAGAGACCGGCGGGTAAAGTCTTGCATGTTGTCCTCCCTGTGTGATGCTTTTTGTCGTCTTATAACTTGTCGCCTTATGCCTTGTCGTCGGATGCGCTAGGCGTTCATGCGCTTGCCCGTCGCATCGTCGAACAGATGGACCAGCGCCGGATCAGGCTTCAGCCGCACCTTGTCGCCGGGATTGAACTGGTGACGCTCGCGGAAGACCGCGACGACCTGCTCGCCGCCGACCTTGGCGAACACCTGCGTCTCCGAGCCGGTCGGCTCGACCACGATGATCTCGGCCTCGGCGCCGTCATCGGCGATGGTGAAGTGTTCCGGCCGCACGCCGTAGACGGCAGGACGGCCGTCGGAGCCGGCCGGTGCGGTCTTGAGCGGCAGCTTGACGCCGTTCGGCCCTTCGAAGGTCGCAACGCCGTTGACGCGCACATGGCCTTTCAGGAAGTTCATGGCAGGCGAGCCGATGAAGCCGGCGACGAACTGGTTGTCGGGCTTGTCGTAGAGCTCGAGCGGGGTGCCCATCTGCTCGACGATGCCGTCATGCATGACGACGATCTTGTCGGCCATGGTCATGGCCTCGATTTGGTCGTGGGTGACGTAGACGGTGGTCGTCTTCAGCCGCTGGTGCAGCTCCTTGATTTCGGTGCGCATGGCGACGCGCAGCTTGGCGTCGAGGTTCGACAACGGCTCGTCGAACAGGAAGACCTGCGGATCGCGCACGATGGCGCGGCCCATGGCGACGCGCTGGCGCTGGCCACCGGAGAGCTGGCGCGGATAGCGGTCGAGCAGCGGCGACAGCGCGAGGATCTCGGCGGCGCGCTTGACGCGCTTGTTGATCTCATCGGCACTGGCGTTCCGCAGCTTGAGCGAGAAGCCCATGTTGTCGGCGACCGTCATGTGCGGATAGAGCGCGTAGTTCTGGAATACCATCGCAATGTCCCGCTCCTTTGGCTGGACATTGTTGACGACACGGTCGCCGATCGAGATCGTGCCGGAGGTGATGTTCTCAAGACCGGCGAGCATGCGCAGAAGCGTCGACTTGCCGCAGCCGGAGGGGCCGACCAGGACGACGAACTGACCGTCCTCGATCGGAATCGTGACGCCGTGCAGGACTTCAAAATTGCCGAACGATTTCCGCACGTCGCGGATTTGCACAGACGACATCTAGCTCCCTCCTCGAAAGTCCACGGCGCCTCTCGCGCTGCGACCGTCTTGTTTTTCGGACTTCACCGAACGAAGCCCGAGCTTAGCGGGCGACATTGTCGGTAGTTTGTGCGGTTTTGGCAATTTGTCTTTGGTTAGTCGTTGCTGGTAGCGCTGTCAACGTTCCTTTGTTTGCGGGACTGACTGTGTTAAGAGCAGCAAATGGGTCGAAAGCGCACCAAGTCAGGCAAGATCCGGCTGGCCGAAGTGGCCGAGCTCGCCGGCGTAAGCCCGATTACCGCGTCGCGGTTCTTCCGCAATCCGGAGGCCCTGTCGGTTGCCAAGCGGACGCGGGTCGAGAGCGCCGCCAAGGAGCTCGGCTATGTACCCAACCTTGCCGCACGCGCCCTCGCCTCGCAACGCACCGAGGTGATCGGTGTCCTGATCCCATCGCTCACCAACAATGTGTTCTCGGACGTGCTGCGCGGCATCTATGACGCCTCCGAAGGCAGCCGCTACTCGATCCAGTTGTCCAATACGCGCTACAGCATTCTCCAGGAAGAGAAGTTGCTGCGTCTGTTTCTGGCGCAGAAGCCGGCCGGGCTGATCGTCACCGGCATCGACCAGACCGCGGAATCCCGCGCGATGCTTCTGGCGGCGGACTGCCCGATCGTGCAGATCATGGAGATCGGCCCGGACCCGGTCGACATGATGATCGGCTTTTCACACTATGATGCAGCCCGTGCGGCGATCGCGCACCTGTTCGAGCAAGGTCACCGCAAGGTCGGCTTCGTCGGCGCGCGGATGGATCCCAGGGTGCAGCGGCGGCTCGACGGATATGTCTCGGCCATGAAGGACGCCGGATCGTTCGACCAGCGCCTGGTGGTCACGACGGCGACGCCGACCTCGGTGACGCTCGGCGGCGCCCTGTTCACCGATCTGCTGGCGAGCGAGCCCGACATCGATGCGGTGTTCTGCGCCAATGACGATCTCGCGCTCGGTGTGCTGTTCGAATGCCGGCGCCGGGAGATTGCAGTGCCCGGGCAGATCGCGATCGTCGGCTTCAACGACCTTGAATTCATGGCCTCCGCCGTCCCCACCCTGACCAGCGTCCGCACCAATCGCTACGAGATGGGCAAGACGGCCGCCACCATGCTGATCAACGCGATCGAGGGCCGGCGCCCGGAGCAGCCGGTGCTCGATCTCGGCTTCAAGATCATCGAGCGGCAAAGCTCGTCGGCACGACGTTCGGACAGCAGGCCAGCCGGATCGGGCGCGGCTGCGGCGAACATAATGGTAGCGTTACCAAGCAGCCACGACTAGTATCGGAATCGTGAGGAAACGACCCGCCAGCGGGAAGGCAGATCATCGCGCGCGCCGTTGGGCACCGCACATGCCGACACCATGAGACGGACGGTAGTCGCGTTTGCATTGCAGGAGAAACCAATGACAAAGAAACCAACCAACGGGCACGCCGCCGGCAGCAACGGGACCCGCCGCCATCTTCGCTCGCAGGAATGGTTCAACAATCCGCACAACCCGGGCATGACCGCGCTCTACATGGAGCGTTACCTGAATTACGGCCTTACCCGCGCCGAGCTGCAATCCGGCAAGCCGATCATCGGCATCGCCCAGACCGGCAACGATCTGTCCCCCTGCAACCGCCATCATCTCGAGCTCGCGCACCGCGTCCGCGAGGGCATCCGCGAGGCCGGCGGCATCGCGATGGAGTTCCCGACCCATCCCATTCAGGAGACCGGCAAGCGCCCGACCGCGGCGCTCGACCGTAACCTCGCTTATCTCGGCCTCGTCGAGATTCTCTACGGCTATCCGCTCGATGGCGTTGTGCTCACCACCGGCTGCGACAAGACCACGCCGGCCTGCATGATGGCGGCAGCGACGGTGAATCTGCCTGCGATCGTGCTGTCGGGCGGCCCGATGCTGAACGGCTGGCACAATGGCGAGCGCACCGGCTCCGGTACCATCGTCTGGAAATCGCGCGAGCGCCTCGCCGCGGGCGAGATCGACTATGAAGAGTTCATGGAGATCGTGGCGTCCTCGGCGCCCTCGGTCGGCCATTGCAACACCATGGGCACGGCCTCGACCATGAACGGACTTGCCGAAGCGCTCGGCTTCTCGCTGCCGGGCTGCGCGGCGATCCCGGCCCCCTATCGCGAGCGCGGCCAGATCGCCTACGAGACCGGAAAACGCATCGTCGAGATGGTCTGGGAGGACCTGAAGCCCTCGGACATCCTGACCCGCAAGGCGTTCGAGAACTGCATCGTGATCAATTCGGCGATCGGCGGCTCGACCAACGCGCCGATCCACATCAACGCGCTCGCCCGCCACATCGGGGTCGAGCTCACGATCGAGGACTGGCAGAAGTTCGGCCACGACGTCCCGCTTCTGGTCAACATGCAGCCGGCCGGCTTCTATCTCGGCGAGGAATTTCACCGCGCCGGCGGCGTGCCCGCCGTGGTGCGCGAGCTGATGAAGCACAAGCGCATCCATGAGGATGCGATCACGGTCAACGGCCGCGGCATCGGCGAGAACTGCAAGAACGCGCCCGCACCCGACAACGACGTGATCTGGGCTTACGACAAGCCGCTGGTGAAGGACGCCGGCTTCCTGGTGCTGAAGGGCAATCTGTTCGATTCCGCGATCATGAAGACCTCCGTGATCTCCAAGGAATTCCGCGACCGCTATCTCAGCAACCCGAAGGACCTCAACGCCTTCGAGGGCCGCGCCATCGTGTTCGAGGGCCCGGAGGATTATCACGAGCGGATCGACGATCCCTCGCTCGACATCGACGAGCGCTGCGTGCTGTTCATCCGCGGCACCGGCCCGATCGGCTACCCCGGTGGCGCCGAGGTCGTGAACATGCAGCCGCCGGCAGCGCTGATCAAACGCGGCATCCTGTCCCTGCCCTGCATCGGCGACGGCCGTCAGTCCGGCACTTCTGGCTCGCCCTCGATCCTCAACGCTTCGCCGGAAGCTGCCGCCAATGGCGGTCTTGCCGTCCTCAAGTCCGGCGACAAGGTCCGCATCGACCTCAACAAGGGCAGCGCCAACATCCTGATCTCGGACGAGGAGCTGAAGAAGCGCCACGCCGAGCTCAAGGCCAGTGGCGGTTTCAAGCATCCGCCGAACCAGACGCCGTGGCAGGAGATCTACCGCAACACCGTCGGCCAGCAATCGACCGGCGCCTGCATGGAGCTCGCCACAAGGTACCAGAACGTCGCCGGCACGTTCGGCGTGGCGCGGGACAATCACTAGCAGCCACACCGTCATTGCGAGCGAAGCGAAGCAATCCAGTCCGCCTCCGCGGAGAGACCCTGGATTGCTTCGTCGCAAGGGCTCCTCGCAATGACTTGGGGACATTTGAATGAATACAAAGGAGAACAAAATGGCAGACCGCCTCAAGGGAAAGCGCGCCGTCGTCACGGCTGCCGCGGCAGGCATCGGGCGCGCTTGCGCGATCGCATTCGCGCGTGAAGGCGCAACCGTCATCGCCACCGACATCAACGAGGCCGGCATCGCGGGCCTGACCAAAGAAGGCATCGCCGAGGTTGCCAAGCTCGACGTCCGCAACACCGCCGACGTCAACGCGTTTGCAAAACGCGTCGGCAAGATCGACATCCTGCTCAACGCCGCCGGCTTCGTACACCACGGCACCATCCTGGAGTGCTCGGAAGAGGATTTCGATTTCTCGTTCGACCTCAACGTCAAGTCGATGCACCGGACCATCAAGGCCTTCCTGCCCGACATGATCGCGGGCGGCGGCGGCAGCATCGTCAACATCTCGTCCTGCGCCGCGCTGCGGCCACCGGCGAACCGCTACGTCTACAGCTCGTCGAAGGCGGCGGTGTCGCTGCTGTCGCGCGCCGTCGCGCTCGATTTCATCACCAAGGGCATCCGCTGCAACTCGATCTGTCCCGGCACCGTCGAGACGCCCTCGATGCTCGACCGCGCCGCAGCCCAGGGCCCGCAGGGCAAGGAGATGTTCATCTCCCGCCAGAAGATGGGCCGGCTCGGCACCGCCGAGGAGATCGCGGCGATGGCGGTCTATCTCGGCAGCGACGAGAGCGCCTTCACCACCGGCGTCGATCTCGTCGTCGACGGCGGCTACATGCTCTGACGCAAGAAGGCCTCCGGCATGAACAAGATCGATCTCAACGGCCGCATTGCCATCGTCACCGGCGGCGCGCAAGGCTTTGGCCGTGCCATCACCGAGCGCTTCGTCGCCTCCGGTGCCAAGGTCGCGATCTGGGACTTTGACTCAGCCTTGGCCGAGAAGACCGCAAAGGAGATCGGCGGCGAAACGAAAGTCTTCAAGGTCGACGTCACCGACACGGCGGCCGTCGAGCAGGCGCGCGATGCAACGCTCAAGGCCTTCGGCAAGATCGACATTCTCGTCAACAATGCCGGCATCGCCGGCGTCAACAAGCCGGTCTGGGAGACCGACCTGGATGAATGGCGCAAGGTGCTGCGCATCAACCTCGACGGTCCCTTCATCGTCAGCAAGGCGATCGTGCCCGAAATGCTCAAGCAGAAATACGGGCGGATCGTGAACATCGCCTCGATCGCCGGCAAGGAAGGCAATCCGAACGCCGCGCATTATTCGGCCTCTAAGGCCGGCCTGATCGCGCTGACGAAATCGCTCGGCAAGGAGCTCGCCGCCCACGACATCCTCGTCAACGCGGTGACGCCGGCCGCGGCCAAGACCGCGATCTTCGACCAGATGACGCAGCAGCATATCGACTTCATGCTGTCGAAAATCCCGAAGGCGCGCTTCGTGCTGGTCGAGGAGCTCGCCGCGATGGTGGCCTGGCTCGCATCCGAGGATTGCGCCTTCTCGACCGGTGCGGTGTTCGACATCTCGGGCGGGCGCGCGACCTATTGAGGACATCATGATCCGGGAAGGTGGATGCTTGTGCGGCGCTGTGCGGTTCAAGGCAGAGGGCGAGCCGCTCAACGTCCGCATCTGCCATTGCCGCATCTGCCAGAAGGCGATGGGCTCGCCCTACTTCGCACGCGCGCAGTTCGACCAGCGCGCGCTCAGCGTCGAGGGCGAGACTGCACGCTATGCCTCCTCCGAGAACATCGATCGTGTGTTCTGCAAACGGTGTGGCACTCGGCTGTTCGCCTGGCGGCGCAACGGTACGCTCGCCGGCGTGGCGCTTGCCACCTTCGACGACCGCAATGCCTTCGTCCCGACCGAGCACATCTGGGTGAGCGAGAAGCTCGCCTGGGTGAAGCTCGACGACGGCCTGGTGCAATATCCGGAGACGATTCCGGCCTGAAGCGTACGACTGCACGCCGGCATCGACCGGGCTGATCTCGGCGGCGTGGCATTCCGTAACCGGCCACCCTATCTTTCAGCTCGAGCGCTGCACCGCCGGTCGACCGGGACGGCTGCAAGACCGCCGCCAAACCGGGATCAACGAGCCGTGAATATTTCCTTCTATGACCTTTCGGTGTGGGTGCTGCCTCTGGTGCTCGCCATCACCTTCCACGAGGCTGCGCACGCTTTCGTCGCGGACCGGCTCGGGGACAACACGGCCTCGCAGCTCGGCCGGGTCAGCTTCAATCCCATCAGGCATATCGACCCGTTCGGCACCCTGATCCTGCCGGCGATGCTGCTGTTCGCGCATTCGCCGTTCCTGTTCGGCTATGCCAAGCCGGTGCCGGTGAACTTCCGCAAGCTCAACAACCCCAGGTCGACATGGTCTGGGTGGCGCTCGCCGGGCCCGTCACAAACATCCTGCTGGCGCTGGCCGCGGCCGCCGCCTTCCACGCCCTGCCCCTGGTGCCCGCAAGCTCGGCGAAGTGGGTTGCCGACAATCTCAAGAATGCGCTCATCATCAACGCCATCCTGGCCGTCTTCAACATGATGCCGATCCCGCCGCTGGACGGCGGCCGCGTTGCGGTCGGGCTGCTGCCGCTGGCCCTCGCCTTGCCGCTGGCCCGGCTCGAGCCGTTCGGTATGTTGATCCTGATCGGGCTCTTGATCCTGCTGCCGCTGGCGGGCTCGCAGTTCGGTCTAAATCTTGATGTTATTTCAGCAATACTGCGGACGTTGACCGGTTATGTGATTCAGGCTGTTCTCTTCCTGACCGGCAATGCGTAGTTGAACCGGGACACCCGAACACGAGCCGAAAGGCCAGAGGCCGACTTGGTCAAAGCTGCCGACATGCTGATCGCGCGACGCGCCGACACCCGCGCCCGCGCCGATTTCGCCACCTGGAAGATGATGGCCAAGCTCAACGGGGCCTCCGCGCTGCCTCCGGAGGCCCAGGAGTTCCTCAGCAGCTACAGGAACCTGCTGGCGCAGATGAGCGAGGGCGAGGCGACCGAGGTCACCATCGGTGCGATCTACAAGGCCTATTACATCGAAATGGGTGGCGCTGGAGCGCCGCCCGATGTCCGTCCCCGCCGGGCCGAACCTGCAGCGGATAATGTTACCGCCTTCCGCCGCCCGGCGCCGAAGCCGAAAAGCGCTGCCTTCTTCGGGACAGGCGCGGCCAGCGGAGCCCAGAAACGCCCCCTCCCCGTGGCGCTGATCTTCGTCTGCCTGGTGGTGGTCTATGTGGGGATCCGGCTCTACTGGCGCTGAGCCGACTTCTTGTTGGCGGTCTTCTTCGATTTCTCAGGGGCGAAGTTGATCTCCAGGGTGCGCTCGAATCGCTCCTCGGTCAGTTGGACCGGAGGCGGCTCGAAAGGATCCGCCTTGCGAACCATCGAGATCGCAGCTGCATCGTAGGCGGCGTCGCCGGACGACGCGATCACGTCAACCGAGACCACATTTCCCTTTCGGTTGAGCGCGAAACTCACCGTGACCTTCTGATTGGCGTTCTCTCTGCCTTCCGGATTGACCTGATGCTGCTTGATACGCGCGCTGATTTTCTTGTTCCAGTCCAGCGTGATCTTCAGGATGTCCTTGCCGAGCCCCAGTACCGGGGCCAGGGCTTTTTCGGCCTCGCGCGCATCCTCGTCGAGCGTCTGCCGCGCACTTGCAACCGACTGTGGCGATGCCTCGGCCGCGGGCGTTTCGACAGCCTGAATCTTCGGATCGTCTTCGGTTGGCTTCTTCGTATTGTTCTCGGTCACGACGCGGTCAGGATCCTCGACCTCCTGCGCCTGGTCCTTCGGAAGCTCCGTCTCCTTGGCTTCGGCCTTCTGCTCGGGAAGCGCCTGCTGCTCCTGCATCGCTTCGCTGTCGGGTCCAGGCGGCAGATCGGTATCGGGCACCTTGGGCGAAGCCATCTCGACCGCGAACTCGGCTCCCGCCGCGCCGAGACCATCGCCGTCGTCATCGCCGCGCAAATGCGCCAGCGCGAGCGCGGCACCACCGAGATGGAGCGCGAGCGCGGCCACCGCCGCCAGGATCCAGAGCTTCCGGGATGGTCTCGGTTCGTCCGCCATCGTTCCGTCTTCTTAAGGCTGGGCAGCGCCGGGCGCAGACGCCCCCGGTGCGCCTTCCAGCGCGACCAGCTTCACCCGCGTATAGCCGCCGGAGCGCAAGAGCTCCATCACGCCCATCAATTCGCCATAGGGCACCGAGCGATCGGCGCGCAGGAAAACATACTTGTCCTTGCTCATGTCGGAAAGGCCGTCGAGGGTTCCGATCAACTCGGCCCGGTGAACGGGGTTCTCCCCGATCGCGAGCGTCAGATCGGGCTTGATGCTGAGATAGGTCGGCTTGTCCGGCTTCTTCTGCGGCGTCGCACTCGACGTCGGCAGATCGATCGGCAGATCGACGGTGGACAGCGGCGCGGCGACCATGAAGATGATCAGCAGTACCAGGATGACGTCGATGAACGGCGTGACGTTGATGTCATGCGTCTCGCCGAAATCGTCGTCTTCGCCGTCATTGTCTGCAAGCGAAACACCCATGGCTCACTCCGCCGCGCGCGAATGCACGCTGCCGTGGCTGCGGTCGAGATCGCGCGACAGCAGCCGTCCCGCCGCGCCCGAGGCGCGGCTGACGAGCTCGAGATAGCCCTTCGTCACGCGCGAGAAGTGGTTGTAGATGATGACGGCGGGAATGGCGGCGACGAGACCGATCGCGGTGGCGAGCAGCGCCTCGGCGATGCCGGGCGCGACCACGGCAAGGTTCGTGGTCTGCGACTTCGAGATGCCGATGAAGCTGTTCATGATGCCCCAGACCGTGCCGAACAGGCCGACGAAGGGCGAGGTCGAGCCGATGGTCGCGAGCACGCCCATGCCGATCCGGATGCGCCGCTGCTCCGCGCGCACGATCTCGGAAAAGCTCGACGCCGCGCGCTCCTTGATGCCGGCATCGCTGGACAGGCCAGCCGACATCCGCGCTTCGCGCAACGCCGCCGCAAGGAACGACGGCAGGATGCCCTCCTTGGTGCCGAGCGCCATCTGAGCTTCGGCGAGCGAGCGCGCCTCCGCAATCTTCTTCAACGCCGAACGCAGCTTGGCGGAGGCGACCGACAGCTCGATCGACTTGGCGATGAAGACGGTCCAGGTCACCAGCGAGGCGAAGGCGAGCCCGATCATCACCGCCTTCACAATGACGTCCGCCGACATGAACATCACCCAGGGCGACAATTCCTTCATGGCCGGGGCGATCGCCGCCGCCTCGGGCTTCGCACTCGCGGCATTGGCGGCCACGGGAGCGGCGGCAGCCGTCGAGGCCGCAGGCGCCGCCGGCGTGGTGGCCGCAGGCACTGTTCCGGCCGGGGACGGCTGAGCCGTCGATTGGGCCGGCGCCGACGGGCTTGGTGTCTGGGCAGAAACGGGAGACGCGAGCCAGGCGGCCGCCAGCATCAAGGCTGCGGCAAGGCTTGCTTGGAAGGACATGGTCTTCATACTTCGGCCCAGTAGCGAATGAGGTTGTGATAGATACCCGTCAATTTGACCGTTTCGGGATCGTCACGCCCGAGCCGTTCCACCAGCGCCTGTATCGCGGTGTCGAGGTCAAAGATCATGCTCCGGGCTTGATCGTCCCGTATCATGCTCTGAAGCCAGAAGAAAGACGCAACCCGCGTTCCCCTGGTCACCGGCGTGACGAGATGGAGGCTGGTCGAGGGATAGAGCACGCAGTCCCCGGCTGGCAACTTGACTTCATGGGAGCCGTAGGTGTCCTCGATCACAAGTTCGCCACCGTCATAATCCTCCGGCTCGGCGAGGAACAGCGTGACCGAAAGGTCGGTGCGGATGCGAAGGCCGGTCAGGCGGTCGCCGCGGATCGCATTGTCGACGTGCAGGCCGAAATGGTGGCCGCTGTCGGCCGCATAGCGGTTGAACAGCGGCGGGAAGATCTGCAGCGGGATCGCCGCCGCGACGAAGCGCGGGTTGGACGTCAGCGCCGAGATGATGCGGTTGCCGAGTTTGCGCGCGACCTCGCTGTCTGGTGGCAGCTGTTCGTTGCGCTTGACCATCGCCGATTGCGCACCGGCGGTGGAGCGGCCGTCCTCCCATTCGCTGGCGTCCATGATGCGGCGGAAATCCGCCACATCATCCTTGCTGAGAACGCCAGGCAAGCACGTCAACATGATCAGAACTTCGCTGTCGTCACGACGTAGAACGCTCGTCCCGGCGCGACCGCAACGAACGGCACGTTGCTGCGATAGAACGAGTCGTAATAGAGCTTGTTGGTCAGGTTCTGCGCGTAGAACTTCATGGTCCAGTTCTGGTCGATCTTTTTTTCGACGAACGCATCGAAACGCCAGTAGCTCGGCAACTCGTTGGTGTTGGCCGCGAAGGTACCGCCATAGACCTTGGAGCGATACACCGCCTGGCCACCAAGCTCCCAACCGCCATCGAACTTGTACTTGGTGAGCATGCTGAACGACTGGTGGGCAACGTTGGCGAGTTGCAGCCCGATATTGGAAGCAACGCCGCTCTGCGTCACCTTCGACTGCATCAGCACCAGGCCGCCGAAGATGCTCCAGCGGTCGGTGATCTTGCCTTCCGCTTCGATGTCGATGCCTTGGATCCTGTAGGCTGCACCCGATGTGAGCACGTTGTTGACGGTTTCGCGTGCGTTGTCCTTCGTGGTCTGAAACAGAGCGCCGGTCACCAGCAGATGGCGATCCGCAAGCTCCCATTTGGTGCCGAGTTCGATCGCCTTGTTGCGCTCGGGCCCGAGCAGGATGGTCGAGTTGGGGGGAACGCCGCCGTAGTCGGTGCCGGTCGCATCCAGCTCCGACCCGAACGGATTGGCCGAGGTCGCGTAGGCTGCATAGACGCTGCCGATCGACATCGGCTTGTAGACCACACCGACGTTGTAGTTCACGAGATCGGAATTCTGCTTCACGTAGTTCGTATTGTTGGATGCGCTTTGGCTATAGCCGTCATAGCGGACGCCGCCGTTCACGATGATCGTGTCCTGCCAGTTCGCGGTGTCCATGACGTACACGCTGCTGGTGTTGACGCCGTAGCGGGTCGGATTTCCGACGAGTGACGGAATGCCGAAGGGAATGTTGGTGTATTGCGGGGAGTAGAGATTGACGCCCGTCACCGCGCCGGCGCTGGTGAAAGCGGAACCGGCCAGTTCGGACGCGAGGCCGGCATAGCGATCGATCGAGATGTTCTCGTTCGAATATTCGACGCCGAACACCGCCGTGTGCTTGACCCCGCCGGTGTCGAGCTTGAACGTGGCCTCGTTCTGGTTGGCCCATACGTCGACGTTCTGGTATCGGCTCTGCGCGCTCGCCGTCGTGGTCCAGAGCAGCGGGTTGGGGCTGGTCGTGTTCGGGTTCTGCGGCAGCGTGCCGATGTAGTTGAGCAGCGAGTGCTCGCCGCGCACCTTGCTGGTCAGCGTGATCGCCTCGTTGACCTTGTACTCGATGGTGCCGGTGCCGAAATCCTGCCGCGCGGTCTGGAAGTCGCGGTTGAGGAAGCCGTACCAGTTGCCACGCGGAATGCCCGCCGACGTCACCGGCACGTTGCCTTGCTTGTAATAGGGCACGCCGAAATCGGGATAGCCGCTGAGGTCGGTATGAACGTAGTTCGTCGTGATCTTGATGTCGTTGGTCGGGGTGTACTTGGTCGAGATGAAGCTGCCCCAGCGATTGTCGGTCACGTAGTCGCGCCCGGCGACGTTGGCGTCCTGGAACAGCCCGCCGACGCGCACCGAGAAGGTCGGATCGATCACCTGGTTGACGTCGAGCGTGACGCGCTTGGTCATGTCAGTGCCAAACTCGCTGTCGATCCGCTTGAAGTTGACGTCGCCGGCCTGCTTGGTGACGATGTTGATGGCGCCGCCTGCGGTGCCGCGGCCGGCATAGGAGGATGCCGGTCCGCGCAGAATCTCGATCTGCTCGGTGAAGAAGTTCTCGCGGATGGAAACGGCGGGATCGCGGATGCCGTCGATGAAGACGTCGTTGCGCGCGTCGAAGCCGCGGATGAAGAAACGATCGCCGAACGCGTTGCCGCCCTCGCCCGTGCCGAGCGTCACGCCTGCGGTCGAGCGTCCGATCTCCTTCAGCGTCGTGGCGTTCTTGTCCTCGAGCACCTCTTTGCTGAGCACGGTAATGCTCTTCGGCGTGTTCAGCATCTTCTCGGGAAACTTGCCCGAGGCCTGGACGTGATCAACCTTGTAGGGCGCCGCCGGATCGGCATAGGGATTGCCGTCGGGAGCGCCGGACGGCGCGGCGGGAGCCGTCTGCTGCACCTGCTGGCGCTGCGCGGCGCGGCGAAGCGCGTTGCGGGCGCGGACCTGCTCGGGCGACGGCTTCGAGGCCGTCGGGCGCGGACGCTCGACAGGAGCATCGACCGTCACCGGCGGCAGGTTCGACTGCTGCGCCTGCGCGCCGCTCGACACTGACGCCGCCGCGATCAAGCTCGCGACCGCTGAAACCTGTTTGCCGGAAACGCCCGCGGATCTCTCATCCATCGGATTGAACGCTACGACCGAACGCAACGACTTCGGTGCGACCACCTGCCCCATTACCAAACGCCCCATCTTCCTGTTCGCTCATTTACTTCGAACGAGCGATGGGCTGTTGGTATCGGCCGCAAAATAGCGGGTCAATGCGAGCCGTTCGCGAGAACCCTTGAATTGGTCCAGATCAAAACGATTCTAAACTGTAGTTTGAAATCGTTCTAAGACGAGACTGGACTCGTTCTAAACAACGCGATCGCGCATCGCTCTCAGTCGCTGCTCGGCGGCTTCATCAGCGAGAACAATTCGTCGACGGTCTTCTGCGCAACGGCGCGCACGCGATCGGTTGAGTCCATGCCGGCAATGTTGACGCCGCTGACGACGGCTTTGATCTCATCGCGAAAGTCGGTGAGGAAGCGCAAGGGATCGCGCTGCTCGTTGGCGACACGCGCGATCAATCCCGTGATCAGAATCTGGCACGCGATCAGCTTGCCGTTCAGCTCGTCCATGCTTCGCTCCGTTGATGCGGCGCCGATATGGACGATGCGCAAATCCCTGACAACCGAAACGGCACGAGGCAACTTAGAACCGTTCTTGCGGCTGATCCGAACCATGGCCCGACGCAAAGCCGATCGGCCTCGAGCACCACCGCTTGCGCGTGCTGCGCCAGAATGGCAGGCCGAACGGACGGGGCAGAAAAATGCAGCACTGCACACCGCCGCGTCAGCGAGCTGCCTACACGGTGCAAAGCTTTCCAATTGTTTAGGATTCTCAGCTGATAGTGCTGTTTACACTGGAAGTTGGCGTGTATTATACATCATATGGAACCGTACAATTGCCCCGATATTCGTAGCCGAGGGCATGCGAGCCGACACGAGACGACATGAAAAAGTCCCGGCCGATCCTTTGGCTTCTGATCATCGCGGCCGCGGCCTCTGCGGGCTATTATGGTTGGCAGAAATTCGGCGCGTCCGAGGCTGGAAAAGCCCAGACCGCACAAACCGCTCAAAAAGGCCCGCCTCGCCCCTCCGCCGTCCCCGTCAGCGTTGCGCCGGTCCAAAAGACCGACTTTCCGGTCTATTTGACCGGGCTCGGCACGGTTCAGGGCTTCAACACGGTCCAGGTCCGAACCCGCGTCGATGGCCAGATCGACAAGCTCGAATTCAAGGAAGGCCAGATCGTCAAGCAGGGCGATCTCCTGGTCTCGATCGATCCCCGCCCCTATCAGGCCGCGCTTGACCAGGCCAAGGCCAAGAAGGCGCAGGACGAGGCCAGCCTCGCCAACGCCAGTCTCGAGCTCCAGCGCGCCACCAAGCTCGGCGAATTCGCCACCGCCCAGCGCGTTGACACCCAGCGCTCCACCGTGGCTCAGCTCACCGCCCAGATCGCCGCCGATGATGCTGCGATCTCCAACGCCCAGACCCAGCTCGATTACACCCAGATCAAGGCGCCGATCACCGGCGTTGCGGGGCTGCGCCAGGTCGACATCGGGAACATCGTCAACGCTTCGTCGCAGACCGCCATCGTCACGATCTCGCAGGTCGAGCCGATCGCGGTAATCTTCACCGCGCCGGAAGACCAACTCCCCTATATCACCGAAGGTCAGAAGGCCGGCGCGCTCAAGGTGATCGCCTTCACCACAGACGGCAAGAGGACGCTGGCCGAGGGCAAGCTCGCGGTGATCAACAACCAGGTCGACACGACCAGCGGCACGATCCGGCTCAAGGCGGTGTTCGACAACAAGGAAAGAACGCTGTGGCCGGGCCAATCGGTCTCGACGCGGCTTCTGGTGCGAACGCTGAAGGATGCGACCGTCGTTCCGGATGACGCGGTCCAGCACTCCACCAACGGACTCTACGCCTATACGGTCAACCAGGACAACAAGGCCGAGCTGCACAAGGTCAAAGTCAGCTATGGCATCGACGGTCATTCGGTCATCGAGGAAGGATTGAGCCCCGGCCAGCAGGTGATCGTCGGCGGACAGTTCAAGGTGCAGCCCGGAAGCCTGGTGTCGACGGCGGTGGCAAGCTCGGATCCGGCCCAGAACAAGGTACGACAGCAATGACCGAGGGCGGGATTTCGGCACCTTTCATCCGATATCCCATCGGCACCTCGCTGCTGATGGCCGGCATTCTCTTCGTCGGCCTGGTCGCCTATCCTCTGCTTCCGGTCGCGCCGCTGCCCCAGGTGGACTTTCCGACCATCCAGATTACCGCCAACCTGCCCGGCGGCAGCCCTGAGACGATGGCCTCGTCGGTAGCGCAGCCGCTCGAGCGGCAATTCGCCCAGATTCCGGGCATCGCGCAGATGACCTCGACGAGCTATCTGGGCACGGCGTCGATCACCATCCAGTTCGACCTCAATCGCAACATCGATGGCGCCGCCAACGACGTGCAGGGCGCCATCAACGCGGCCAGCGGCCAGTTGCCGAAAAACCTGCCGTCGCCCCCGACCTACCGCAAGGTCAACCCCGCCGACGCACCGATCCTGCTGCTGTCGGCGACATCGGAGACGCTGCCGCTGACCAGCGTCAGCGACGCGGTCGACGCCCAGCTCGCCCAGCAGATCAGCCAGCTCTCGGGGGTCGCCCAGGTCTTCATCGGCGGCCAACAAAAGCCCTCCATCCGCATCCAGGTCGATCCCGCAAAGCTGGTCGCCAAGGGCCTCTCGATGGAGGACATCCGCAGCCAGATCGCGATCACCACGGTCGACAGCCCCAAGGGCAATATCGACGGCGAGAAGCGGGCCTACACGATCTACGCCAACGACCAGCTCACCCAAGCGAAGGACTGGAACGACGTTATCATCGCTTATCGCAACGGCGCTCCGTTGCGAATCCGCGATATCGGCCGGGCGGTCAGCGCCGCCGAAGATGCCAAGCAGGCGGCCTGGGCGAACGGCAAGCGCGGCGTGTTCCTGGTGATCTTCAAGCAGCCCGGCGCCAACGTCATCGAAACCGTCGACAGGATCAAGGCGACCCTCCCTCGCCTCGTGGCGGCGATCCCGCCCGCGATCAAGATCGAGCTCATTAGCGACCGCACCGCGACCATCCGTGCCGCGGTCGAAGACGTCCAGTTCACGCTGCTCCTGACCATTGTGCTCGTGGTCATGGTCATCTTCATCTTCCTGCGCAGCTTCTGGGCGACGGTCATTCCTACCGTCACGGTTCCGTTGGCGCTGCTGGGCGCGTGCGCCATGATGTGGCCGGTCGGCTATTCACTCGACAATCTGTCGCTGATGGCGCTCACCATCGCGGTCGGCTTCGTGGTCGACGACGCGATCGTGATGCTCGAGAACATCACGCGCTACATCGAGCAAGGCTATTCGCCGATGGAGGCCGCCTTCAAGGGTTCCAAGGAAATCGGCTTCACCATCGTCTCCATCAGCATCTCGCTGGTCGCGGTCCTGATCCCGCTGCTCCTGATGGGCGGCATCATCGGGCGACTGTTCCGCGAATTCGCCGTGGTGCTGGCGATGACCATCTTCGTTTCGATGTTCGTGTCGCTGACGCTGACGCCAATGATGGCCTCACGCTTCCTGCGTGCCCATGGCGAGGTGCAGCACGGCCGCTTCTATCAATGGAGCGAGCGCGCCTTCGACGCGATGCTGCGGGGCTATGAATATGTGCTCGATCACGCCCTCGCCTGGCGGCGCACCACGCTTGCGATCTTCTTCGTCACGCTCGGCCTGTCGATCTACCTGTTCGTGCTGATCCCCAAGGGCTTTTTCCCGCAGCAGGACGTCGGCCTGATCACGGCCACCTCCGAAGCCTCGCAGGACATTTCGTTCAAGGAGATGATGAGGCGCCAGGAGCAGCTCGGCAAGATCATCCTGGCCGATCCCGACGTTGCCAGCGTTGCCATGTCGATCGGCGGCAGCGGCCGCGCCGGCAACAACGGCAACCTGTTCATCACGCTGAAGCCGCGCAACGAGCGCGACGCATCGGCCCAGCAGATCATCGCGCGCCTGCGTCCGCAGTTCGACAAGGTCCAGGGCGCCCGCCTCTACATGCAGGCGGCCCAGGACGTGCGGCTCGGCGGCCGCCCCACGCGCACTCAATTCGAATTCACGCTGCAAGACGCCAATCTGGACGAGCTCAACGAATGGGCGCCGAAGATCCTCGCCAAGATGCAGACGCTGCCGGAGCTGCGCGACGTCGCGACCGATCAGCAGACGCAGGGCACGACGGTCCAGCTCAAGATCAACCGCGACACCGCTGCCCGCTACGGCATCCAGCCTCAGCTGATCGACGACACGCTCTATGACGCCTTCGGACAGCGGCAGGTCACCCAATATTTCACGCAGCTCAACACCTACAAGGTGATCCTGGAAGTGCTGCCGGAGATGCAGGGCGATCTCGAGACGCTGAACAAGCTCTATCTGAGATCGCCGCTGACCGGCGACCAGGTGCCGCTGTCGACCTTCGCGAGCTGGACCACCGATCCGGTCCGCCCGCTCTCGATCAGCCATCAGGGCCAGTTCCCGTCGATCACGATCAGCTTCAATCTCGCGCAAGGTGTCGCGCTCGGCCAGGCCACCGAGGCCGTGCAGAAGGCGATGGCGGAGCTCGGTGCGCCGCCCACGTTGAATTCGAGCTTCCAGGGCACCGCGCAGGCGTTCCAGCAGTCGCTCGGCACCGTGCCGCTCTTGATCCTCGCCGCGCTGGTCGTGGTCTATCTGATCCTCGGCATTCTCTACGAGAGCTACATCCATCCGATCACGATCCTGTCGACGCTGCCCTCGGCCGGCGTCGGCGCGCTCGCGATCCTGATGGCGGCCGGATTCGACTTCAGCCTGATCGCGCTGATCGGCATCATCCTGCTGATCGGCATCGTGAAGAAGAACGGCATCATGATGGTGGACTTCGCGATTGCCGCCGAGCGCGACGAGCACAAGACGCCGGAGGAATCGATCCGCCAGGCCGCGCTGCTGCGCTTCCGCCCGATCATGATGACGACGATGGCCGCCCTGCTCGGCGGCGTGCCGCTCATGCTCGGCCACGGCACCGGCGCCGAAATCCGCCAGCCGCTCGGCTACGCCATGGTCGGCGGCCTGATCGTCAGCCAGGCGCTGACGCTGTTCACCACGCCGGTCGTCTATCTCTATCTCGACAAGCTCAACAACTGGTTCTCGAGCCGGGGCCGTTCGGACGACGAAGGTCAGGAGACGCCCGAGCACGGCAGCGTCAGGGAAGCCGCCGAGTAAGCTTGCGCCGCGCCTGCCGCAACGCTACAGCGAGACCCCCGGTTCGCAAATGCGGTTTCCCATGCCTATGCAATCCCGCCTTGTCGCCCTTGCCGCTGCCGTCCTGTTGACAGCAGGCGCAGCGCACGCCCAGCAGGGCGCCAAGAAGAACGCCGCGCCCGCGCCGGCCGCGCAGCCCGCGCCTGCCCCGACGCAGGCTGACGGGGCTTCCGGACAGCCCGGCTGGATCGTCCGCTGCACCAGCGCAAGCCGCGACGCGCCGCTCGAATGCGCCATGGAGCAGAACGCGGTGCTGACCAAGACCGGCCAGACCGTCGTCCTGATCAACATCCGCATCGCGCCCGACACCCGCACGCCGATCGCGCTTCTGCAATTGCCGCTCGGCCTCAACCTTCCCGTCGGGGCCAAGCTCCAGGTCGACGAAGGCAAGACGTTCGATCTCCAGATCCAGACCTGCGAGAATCGCGGCTGCTACGCCTCGACCCCGGTTGCGCCGGACCTGCTCGGCGCCTTGCGGTCGGGCAAGCAGCTGAAGGTCTCGTTCCAGAACATGGCCAAGGAGAGCATCGCGATCCCGATGCCGCTCGGCGATTTCGCTTCCGCCTACGACAAGATCAAGTAACCGGCACGCCTCACGTCACGATGTCGCTCGCCCGCAGCAGCGTCGTGAAGCCGCCATAGATCATGCGTTTGGCGTCGAACGGCATGCCTTCCATTTTCAGCCGCGGATCCGCCATCACCTTCTTGTTGATGGCATCGCGGCTCTCGCGGTCCCGATAGACGATCCAGGCAAACACCACGATCTCGTCCTCCTTCGCGATCACCGCGCGCGGGAACGAGGTGAGCTCGCCATAGGGAACGTCGTCACCGATGCATTCGACATAGTCGAGCGCGCCGTGCTCCATCCAGATGGCGCAGGCGGTTGTTGCCATCGCCTTGTAGGCTTCAATGTTTGCCTTCGGCACGGCGAGAACGAAACCATCGACATAGGGCATTGCGGATCTCCTTCGCTTGTCCAGCCCAAGGACGATGGAGCATGCCGCGATCCGACCTCGGAATGCGAAATGTCAGGTGAGGCAAACCGCCGCGTGTGATGGGCGTCGATGCACGCCCGAGCGCTTGGAATCAAGCAATGGGAGAAGCGCCCGGAACTGGCTGGGGAACCTGGATTCGAACCAAGACAAACAGAGTCAGAGTCTGTTGTGCTACCGTTACACCATTCCCCAACGAAGCGCTTGAAATCAATAAGCTTTCTTCGGAGATCTTGCAAGGCTCGCTGAGAGTTTTGCAGACCAAGCGGCTCGCAGGCCGCTCATATAGCCGTGCTGACCTTCGCGGTCCAGTCCTTCTGTACGCATCGTCGCTTGATCTCGCTGCGTCACACCCGAGCGACAACCTCGTGCGGCTCCTTTCCGGACAGCCTTCTCGACCCCGTTCAGGCAGCATCAGGCCGGTATTGCGGCCGAGACGATTCTGGCCTTCCTTCCCGGACGTAGAAGACCGACCGGCGCGCCCGGTCAATCCATCGCTGGATCGTGAACTCAAAAAGGAGCGCGACGACAGTGCTTGAGAACAGGATAATCATAGTCTGAAGCAGAATCCGCCAGCGGCTTACGCTGTTGGGGCTGGTCATCGTGATCGGGTCAAAGATCTGCAGATCGATCGCGATCTGAATGAAAAGATAATGCAGGACATAGACGCCATATGACGCATCGCCCAATGCGGTGGACAGCGGCCCATTGATCCGCTCGAAGAGCGTCGGAATGACGAGGCAGGTCGCGAGAACGAGCAACACCGCCTGAACGATGCCCCCGTTTTGCTCGTCGGCATAGTTATTGCCCAAAAGGTAGAGGATGTAGAGAGCAAGAAGCCAGTACCCCGCGCGCGTCGACCATGTCAGGTGATTTCGCAACCAAAACAGCAGGATCCCCACGCCGAAATAGCCGATCTGGCTGAAAAATGGGAAATAGGCCCACTTCATACCGTAGCTGTTGAACATCGTGATCTTGAACGCGAAGGCAGCCACGACGAAAGCGGCCAGGCCCTTCCCGTTGAGCAAAAGCAGGGCGGGCAGGAGCGCGTAGAACGCGAGTTCCGCACTGATCGACCATGCCGGCGGGACTAGCAGGTACTTGGTGCTGTGGATGGTTGAAAAGAGATCGAGCCCGATCAGCGAAAGGTTGACCAGATACGGCGGTGTGTCGGTCCGGAAATAGTTGAAGATGCCGGTTTGGTTCGCAGGGTTCCACCAATACAGAACGAACGTCGCCATCACGACGATGATGTAGAGCGGATAAAGCCTCGCGAAGCGGCTGGCGACGAACGCAGCAGGCCGACCGGAATAGTGCCTCTCATAGGTGGCGGCCATATAGAAGCCACTGATAATGAAGAAAGCTTCAACCGCGGCCAGGCCTCCGATCGTCTGATGAATGACGCCAAACTTGCAGTGAAATCCGACGACGATCGCCGCCAGCACAAAACGAACGTACCCCATCGGCCCCCGCACCCATTGGTGCTGCGAACCTAGACCGACAACCAGTTCTTAACAAGCACCCTCCAGGCGGCCTGTCGGCGCCCCGCTTTCCACGTTGCATGGTTCTAAGGGCACATGCACGTTCCAGGATCCGATGGCGTGAGCGCGAACTACGCGCGGTTTCTTGAGAACAGACAGCCGCATCGGCATCGCCTCGCTTTGGGCTGATCAGACGACGATCCGGTCGAAGTCCGCGGCGATCCCGGTGTTCGGGAAGATTCTTGCCGCCTCGGCGAGAATCTCTGCATCCTCGTAGCGTCCCGACATATGCGTCAGCACGAGCTGTCCGACCCTGTTTGCGGCCGCGAAGGAGGCCGCTTCTGCCGCAGTGAGATGGCCGTAATTCCGCGCGGTCGGCGCGTCGCGATCAAGGAACGTCGCCTCGATCACCAGCATGTCGGCGCCGGCCACGTATCGCGACAGCCCCTCGGTGGTCTCGGTGTCGCCGATCACGACGAGCTTGCTGCCGCCGCTCGCAGGACCCAGGACCTCTTCCGGATCGATGGTTCGGTCGGCAAGCACGATCGGTCGGCCCGCGGCCAACTCGCCGCGCAAGGGACCGTCGGGGACACCGAGCGCGATGAGGCGATCAGGCCGCAGATGGCGGCGCGCGGGGCTTTGGAAGACGAAGCCAAAGCTGTCGGTGTCGCGGTGGCGAACCGGAAAACAGTCGATGGTGAATTCACCGGCATCGATGACGCGTCCCTCGGTCAACGCTGCGAACACGACGGCGATCGGCGCCCTGCCCGCGCCCCACAGGCCGGCGAGCATGCGGGTGACGAGGTCGAGCGTGCCCGCGCCGCCGTGAACGGTCATTATCTCGGACGTCTGCCGCAAGCCGAGCGTCGAGAACAGTCCGGGGATGCCGAGCACGTGGTCGAGATGAGCGTGGGTGAGCAGGATGCGGTCGAGCCGCCGGAAGCCGGCGCCGCTGCGCAGCAGCTGGCGCTGCGTGCCCTCGCCGCAATCGACCAGGACGCGCTTGCCTGCGGCTTCCACGAGGAGCGCCGGATGGTTGCGCTCCGCTGAGGGAACGCTCGCCGATGTCCCGAGAAACGTCAGGGCGAACATGGTCGCTGCCAATCCAAGAGTTGGTCGCGGCGCGCAAGATGCCGGCCAGCAATGCTATTGCGGTCTGTCGGATGACTGCGCCTCCACCGCCTGCACGGCGACATCAGCCACCTGCCGCAGCGCTTCACGATCGGCGCCTGACGACGCCATCACGCCCATGCCGACCGACACCGCCGAGACATAGCGCGCGAGCGCTGCCGGATCGGCGCTCTCCTTGAGATCGCCTTCGGCCCTGGCGCGGATGAAGCGGTCGCGAAGCTGGTCCTCATTCTGGGCGCGGCGGGCGGCGAGCTCGAAGGGGACGTTTTCCGAGCCGGTGCCGCAGGCGATGCCGCCCTGCACGAGCAGGCAGCCGGGCGGATTGGCGGGATCGGTCTGCTTGTCGGCAATGCCCATCAGCATGCGCTCGGCCACGGCGCGTGCGGTGGGCGCTGCGAGCACCTCGTCCATCCAGATGTCGCGCAGCTTGGTGTAGCGGTCGAGCGCGGCCTTGAGCAGGCCTTCCTTATTGCCGAAGCAGGCGTAGAGGCTGGGCGGATTGATGCCCATGGCCTCGGTGAGCTGGGCAATGGTGGCGCCCTCATAGCCATGGCGCCAAAACACTTCCATCGCCTGGTCCAACGCCGTTTCGGCGTCGAATTCGCGGGGGCGTCCCATGCCCATCTGCCTGTCTCCTCGGATTCGGCGTTCTGTGTCAGCCTAACGCCGGATCCTATCTATTTGTTCTAGCTTTCTTTTTCTTGTGTCTTCCCATCGTCGCGGTATCGGCGTACAATTTTCTTAGTGATTGGTACATAAGTATCTTGCACTGCGGTATCCAGCTCCACATCTGTAGTGAACACTACATATCTGGAGCGCGCAAATGCACCCCTCCCAAAATACCTCTCGCACCGGCCGTTTCCGCCGCTTTCTGAGCGGCGTCGCCATCGTGGGCGCCCTCGCCGCGGCCGGCTCGATCGTGACCGGCCGCTATTTTCATGCGGCGCAGGCGACCGCACCGGTGGCCGCGGCTGAACAAGCCGTTTCCGTCACCGTCGCGATGATCGAGCCACGGCAGACCGTGCTGTGGGATGATTTCTCCGGCCGGCTCGAGGCGATCAACCGCGTCGAGCTCCGCCCGCGTGTTGCGGGTGCGATCATGTCGACGAACTTCACCGAAGGCGCGCTGGTGAAGGCCGGCGACGTGCTGTTCAAGATTGATCCTGCCCCCTATGCGGCCGAGGTCGACAAAGCTGCCGCCCAGCTCGAGGCCACCAAAGCGCGCGTCGTCTTCACCCAAAGCGAACTCGAGCGCGGCGCGCAGCTCGTCGGCAACGCGGTGGTGACCCGGCGCGACTACGACCAGCGCGACAACGCCAATCGCGAAGCGATCGCCAACGTCAAGGCGGCCGAGGCGACGCTGCAGACCGCAAAGCTCAATCTCGACTACACCGAGGTGCGCGCCCCCGTGGATGGCCGCGTCGGCAAGATCGAGGTCACCGTCGGCAATCTCGTCGCCGCCGGCACCGCCTCGCCAGTGCTGACCTCGCTGGTCTCGGTCAACCCGATCTACGCCTCGTTCGATGCGGACGAAGAGGTGGTGCTTCGCGCGCTGAACTCGATCGCGGATGCTTCCGGCCAACGCGGCAAGCTCGACCAGATCCCGGTCGAGATGACGACCTCGGGCGGCTTGTCCGCGAAGGGCAACATCCAGCTCATCGACAACCAGGTCAACGGCCAGAGCGGCACCATCCGTGTCCGCGCGGTGTTCCGCAACGACGACGGCCGTCTCATCCCCGGCCAGTTCGCGCGCGTGCGCATGGGCCAGCCGAAGCAACAGGCGCTGGTGATGATCGACGAGCGCGCGATCGGCACCGACCAGGACAAGAAGTTCGTGATGGCAGTCGGCGACGACAACCGTGCCGTCTACCGGCCGGTCACCCTCGGCGGCGCCGTCGATGGGCTTCGCATCGTCACCTCGGGCCTGAAGTCCGGCGACCGCATCGTCGTCAACGGCCTGCAACGCGTGCGTCCGGGCGCCCTTCTCAAGACGGAGATCGCACAGATGGGCGCACGAGGGCCGCAGCAGGCGTCGAACCACAGCAACCAGAACGTGGTGCAACGTTAAGTCATTCCGGGGCGCGACGCAGTCGTGAACCCGGAATCTCGAGATTGCGAAGCTCCGATCATCTCACCTCTAGATTCCGGGTTCGCGCGCGATACGCGCGCCCCGGAATGACGGTGAAGCGGTCGGAATAGGGAAGATATTTGCCCAGGGGCAAGGCCATGAATCTCTCAAAGTTCTTCATCGATCGTCCGATCTTCGCCGGCGTGCTGTCGGTCCTGATCTTCCTTGCCGGCCTGATATCGCTGTTCGCGATGCCGATCTCGGAATATCCGGATGTCGTGCCGCCCTCCGTCGTGGTGCGCGCGACCTATCCCGGCGCCAATCCCAAGGTGATCGCGGAGACGGTGGCAACGCCGATCGAGGAGCAGATCAACGGCGTCGAGAACATGCTCTACATGTCGAGCCAGGCGACCACCGACGGCGCGATGACGCTGACGGTTACGTTCCGCCTCGGCACCGATCCCGACAAGGCCACGCAGCTGGTGCAGAACCGCGTGCAGCAGGCCGAGCCGCGCCTGCCGGCCGTGGTGCGCCAGCTCGGCATCATCACCAAGAAGTCGTCGCCCGACCTCACCATGGTCGTGCATTTGCTGTCGCCCAACGGCCGCTACGACATGACGTATTTGCGCAACTATGCCGTGCTCAACGTCAAGGACCGGCTGGCGCGGATCGACGGGGTCGGCGACGTCCAGCTCTATGGCGCCGGCGACTATTCGATGCGGGTCTGGGTCGATCCGCAGAAGGCCGCCGAGCACGGCCTGACCGCCAGCGACATCGTGCGCGCGATCCAGGCGCAGAACGTCGAGGCCGCCGCCGGCGTGGTCGGCTCTTCTCCGAACGTCAAAGGCATCGACCTGCAGCTCTCGGTCAATGCGGAAGGCCGGCTCGCCAACGAGGAGCAGTTCGGCGACATCGTGGTCAAGACCGGCACGCGCGGCGAGGTCGTGCGGCTGCGCGACGTCGCGCGCATCGAGCTCGGCGCGTCCGAATACGGCCTGCGCTCGCTGCTCGACAACAAGCAGGCGGTGGCGATCCCGATCTTCCAGGCGCCCGGCTCCAACGCACTGCAGATCTCCGACAATGTCCGTGCCACCATGGCGGAGATCAAGAAGAACATGCCGGAGGGCGTGTCCTACCAGATCGTCTACGATCCCACCCAGTTCGTGCGCTCCTCGATCGAGGCCGTGATCCACACGCTGTTGGAGGCGATCGCGCTGGTGGTGCTGGTCGTGATCCTGTTCCTGCAGACCTGGCGGGCCTCGATCATTCCCCTACTCGCCGTGCCGGTGTCGATCGTCGGGACGTTCGCGGTAATGCACGTGTTCGGCTTCTCCATCAACGCGCTCAGCCTGTTCGGCCTGGTGCTCGCCATCGGCATCGTCGTCGACGACGCCATCGTCGTGGTCGAAAACGTCGAGCGCAACATCGAGGCGGGGCTGTCGCCGCGCGATGCCACATATCAGGCCATGCGCGAGGTCTCGGGTCCGATCATCGCGATCGCGCTGGTGCTGATCGCGGTGTTCGTGCCGCTCGCCTTCATCTCCGGCCTCACCGGGCAGTTCTACAAGCAGTTCGCGCTGACGATCGCGATTTCGACGGTGATTTCCGCTATCAACTCGCTGACGCTGTCTCCGGCGCTGTCGGCGCTGCTGCTGAAGGGCCACAACGAGCCGAAGGACCGGTTGACGCTGATCATGGAGAAGAGCCTCGGCTGGTTCTTCCGCGGCTTCAACAAGGCCTTCACGCGGTCTTCGGAGAACTACAGCGGCAGCGTCGGCAAGGTGATCTCGCGTAAGTCCGCGGTGATGGGCCTTTATGTGGTCCTGGTCGGGCTGACGGCGTTTCTGTTCCAGCAGGTGCCTGGTGGATTCGTGCCGGGCCAGGACAAGCAATATCTGGTCGGCTTCGCCCGCCTGCCCGATGGCGCCACGCTCGACCGCAGCGAGGAGGTGATCCGCAAGATGAGCGACATCGCGCTGACCCAGCCCGGTGTGGAGAGCTCGGTGGCCTTCCCGGGCCTGTCGATCTCCGGCTTCACCAACTCCTCCAATGCCGGCATCGTGTTCTCGACGCTGAAGCCGTTCGACGAGCGCAAGGATCCTTCGCTCAGCGGCGCCGCGATCGCGGCCGAGCTGAACAAGAAATATGCCGGAATCCAGGAAGCCTTCATCGCCATGTTCCCTCCGCCGCCGGTCAACGGCCTCGGCACCATCGGCGGCTTCAAGCTGCAAATCGAGGACCGCGCCGGTCTCGGCTATGACGCCCTGAACGAGGCGACCAACGCCTTCATGGCGGCGATGCAGAAGGCGCCGGAGATCGCCGGCGTGTTCTCCAGCTTCCAGGTCAACGTGCCCCAGCTGTTCGCCGACATCGACCGCACCAAGGCGCTGCAGCTGGGCGTGCCCGTGACCGAGGTGTTCAACACGCTGCAGATCTACCTCGGCTCTTACTACGTCAACGACTTCAACAAGTTCGGCCGGACCTATTCCGTCCGCGTCCAGGCCGATGCGCCGTTCCGCGCCCGCGCCGACGACATCAGGCAGTTGAAGGTGCGCTCGTCGTCCGGCGACATGGTGCCGTTGTCGGCGCTGCTCAATATTCGCCAGAGCGCGGGGCCGGAGCGCGCGATCCGCTACAACGGCTTCCTGTCGTCCGATATCAACGCAGCGGCTGCGCCGGGCTTTTCATCGGGCCAGGCGCAGGAAGCGGCCACGCGGATCGCGGCGGAGGTGTTGCCGCCGGGCTTTGCCTTCGAATGGACCGACCTGACCTATCAGGAGTTCATCGCCGGCAATTCCGGCATCTGGGTGTTTCCGCTGGCGATCCTGCTGGTGTTCCTGGTGCTGGCCGCGCTCTATGAGAGCCTGACCCTGCCGCTGTCGATCATCATGATCGTGCCGATGGGCCTGCTCGCCGCGATGTTCGGAGTCTGGATCTCCAAGGGCGACAACAACGTCTTCACCCAGATCGGCCTCATCGTGCTGGTCGGCCTCTCCGCCAAGAACGCGATCCTGATCGTCGAATTCGCGCGCGAGCTCGAATTCGCCGGGCGCACGCCGATCCGGGCCGCGATCGAAGCCAGCCGCTTGCGGCTGCGCCCGATCCTGATGACGTCGATGGCGTTCATCATGGGCGTGCTGCCGTTGGTGCTCTCGACCGGCGCGGGCTCGGAGATGCGGCGCGCCATGGGCGTTGCCGTGTTCTCGGGCATGATCGGCGTCACCGTGTTCGGCCTGTTCCTGACGCCGGTGTTCTATGTGCTGCTCAGAACCGTCACGGGCATGAAGCCGCTGGTCCATCACGGCAGTGACATCGGCGCAGCGCCAGTCCAGGGGGCTGCCGAGTGAACGGCGTCCCGCCGCGGCACGCCCCCGGCGGGATCAAATGGAGCATGATCCGGAAAAGTGTGAAGCGGTCTTCCGAAAAGATCATGCTCAAACAACAACCTAAAGCGCGATGACGATTCATCCTGATCGCATCGCGCTTCAGGTCGGATCGATTTACTTCCGGTTCTCCTCGCAGAATTTCAGCGCCGCCAGCGCCTCGCCGGCCCGCGGGATCTGCATCTCGATGCTGTCATCGTCGTCGTCCTCGAAATCGAGCGTGAGGCGCCTCGCCTTCGCGAGGCGATCCATGATCGACTGATCGTATGCGAAGATGCCGCGCACCGTGGTCTTGTCCATGACCTCCCACTTCGCCTTCTTCATGATGTCGGCATCGTCGGTGCCGACGTCGGCCCGGAGTATCTCGCCGACCTTGTCCCATTCCCAGCCGTCGTAGATCATCACGATCACGATCGCCTGTTCGGAATAGGTGATCACGATGACGTAGTCGCGGTTCTCGTCATGCTTGTCCTTGTAGCCGCGGCTGGCATTGCAATGGGTATCCTGCGCGCGCTTCTCGATAGTCCAGTCGCCGACCTTGGATTGTTGCGCAAGCGCGGGCCTCGAGCTCGAGGCGGTTGCGCTCAAGGCGCAAGCGAGAATTCCGGCGGCGAGAAGAGATCGTTTCATGTCGGCCTCCAGCGCGTTCCCCGCGCCGAGATGACTACCTCTCCCGGCGGCTCGCAAGAGGGCGAGGCGAACGGCCAGCGCCCATCCTACCCCCGCCGCGGCACGATCGCGATCGGAGTGAAGGTGTAAACCTCCTCGCCGTTCTGGTTGAACATGGTCCATTTCACCAGCGCGATGCCTTGCGGCTTCGATTTCGACGGCGTCAGGCTCATGACCTCGCCGATCAGATGCAGGCGGTCGTTGGGCCGCACCGGCATGGTCCAGCGCAGGCCGTCCACACCGGCGCCGATCAGCGGATGCGGCCCGAACGGGCGAGTCTGGATCGCAAGGTTCATGGCGATCGCGGCGGTGTGCCAGCCCGAGGCGGCAAGGCCTTTGAACAGGGTGTGCTTCGCCGCCTCGTGGTCGAGATGCATCGGCTGCGGATCGAATTCGGCGGCAAAGCGCTTGATGTCGGCCTCGGTGACCACGACTTCGGGGGACTTGAACCGCATTCCGATGGTGAGATCGTCGAACCACTCGACCTGCGCCATGATTTTGCCTCGCAATATGATGCGCCGCTCCCGATAAGACGGCTCAAAAATGGCTTGAGCAATGAGGGATATAGCCGGCCCGCAGCGTACAAACCAGCGCAAGGTTCCTTCACGAAACCGCTTTCCCGATGCGACGAAACACGCCTGAAACAGATGGCCGGCTAAGTGGTTATCAAAATAAATACAGGGACGGCCACCATGCAGTTCATCCTCGACCTGATCTACGAATATTCGTGCTGCCAGAGCCTCGTTGCCCAGCCGCTGCAGGAGGACGAGCTATGATCGAGCTTATCTCAGCCCTGCTCGCGCTGTGCAGCATCGGCGTCTTCGCGGCGCATGCGTTCGACGCCTATCGCACCACGCATTCCTGACCGTTCTCCCTTCCCGACGCTAAAGCGCGATGCGGGTCGGAATGAACCGTCGCCGCGCTTTAGTGAGCTTGATCTTTTCGGAGAATGCGCTCCGGATCATGCTCTAGAAAGGCCGCCGGTAGAAGTGCTCGGAATGCGTCGCCGGCGGAAAGCGGTTGGCGAGCGCAAGCGCCGCCTTTTCGTCCGTCTCGAGCGCGATCTTCTGCGCCAGCATCACGTCGCCCGGTACCAGAAAGCCTGACGGGACGAAGCACCACCCCATCGTCGCGCGCCCCTCACTATCGACCTCATGGACGTTGGCGGCTGTCCCGTAGTGGATGCGATAGGTCCGGCCGGTGTCGCAACCGACGACGTCGAAATACCGAAATTGCTCGAACTGCGCGCGCTGCGCCGGTGACAGCCATTCGGCCAGAAGCCGACGGCCGCGCGCATCCGGCGTGTTCTCGCCGAAGAAGCGGCGATAGAGTTCACGCAGCGCATGCAGGCGCGCACGCGCCGGCGCGCGGAGCCAAACTGCCGCGATCATGAGCAGCTCAGATCAACCGCCGACCAGGCGGGGATAGAACAGCGTTTCCTGCGCGGTCGGATCGAACGATCGGATCCGGGTCACTTCGCCGGGTCCGGTTCGAAGCGCGGCGGTGAAGCCCGCCCCGGTCAGCTCACGAAAGCGCCGTTCGGCTCGCGCCAGCGCTTCGGCATTGCCAGGATCAAACTCGTGGCGCGTATCGCCAGTTTGGTCCATCACGATCTGGGTAGCCATGTTGAGTCTCCTCATGCCCAGCCCTGAACTTGATCAAAGCAAACCTCGTGCCGTCAGTTCCAGAAGGCAACAACTTTCTCGTGCCTTCGCATCACACGTCGCTGAGCAAGAGCTCAGCGTGAAGCCGCAGTCCCTCCGCCCTCGTCGATCTGCCGGCCCATCAGTGCGATCGCCTTCTGGTAGACGCCGGCAGCATTCCAGGCCTCGATGGCGGCGAAATTCGGTTCGCCCGGCTGGTAGCCGGCTCCTGCTTTCCAGCCATGGGCCTTGAGGAAATTCGCCGTCGAATTCAGCGCGTTGGCAGCGACTTCGAGGTTGCCGGTGCCATAGGCCAGAATGCTCTTGGGCATGAACTGGGTCTGGCCGACCTCGCCATGCATGGAGCCGCGGGTCGATCCCGACAGCGTGCCGCGGTCGATCAGCTTCAGGGCGGCATAGAGCTGGTCGGTGAAGAATTCGGGACGGCGGCAGTCATAGGCAAGGGTCGCGATCGACGACAGCATGTTCTGGTTGCCGCGCTGGCTGCCGAAGCCGGTCTCCATGCCCCAGATCGCGATCAGCGGCCCGGGCGGGACGCCATAGCGCTGCTCGATCGAGGCGAACAAGGCGGCCTGCGACTGCTTGAGCTGCCGGCCCTTGGCGACGATGGTGGTGGCGCCGCGCTTGGCCAGGAACTGGTCCAGCGTCAGCGAGAAGCTGCGCTGGCCGCGGTCGGCCGCGATCGTGGCGCTGGCATAGTTCGTCTGCATCAGCGCCGACAGCGCGGTGGGGCCAATGCCCTTGCCCTGCGCCTCCGCGCTGAACTCGCGCTTCCAGGCCTCGAAGCCGGCCGGCGAGCTGCCGCATTGCGCGGCTTCGGCGGAGGATGCCAGGCAACCGAGCAGCGTCATTGCGCCAAGAACCGCTCCCGCAACAGCCCTGCTCCTGATCATGCCCGACCTCTCCTGTCCTGTATCGCTCGGCGGCGCAATCTTACCCGCTCGAACGCGCCGACTCCATGGCCTGATCATAGGACAATTCGAGGCCTTCCAAATTGCCCTCCTTGCGCCATTTGTCGAGCAGCCGCAGGAATGCCACCGGCCCGCGCCAATATTGGCTGTTTCTTGCCGCGATCGGATCGAACACGCCTTCGTTATTGTAATAGCCCGGCGTGCATTCGGCGAGATAGGTCTGCCGGCCGAGCGCGGCCTTGACGACCTCCTCCACCCAGGCATTCTCGGCGGCAAGCGTCGGCTCCAGGGTGCGTGCCTTGCGCGCCAGCGCCTCTTTGATGACATAGGCGATGTGCTGCGACTGCTCGTCGATGATGTGCGGAAAATTGGCGCTCTGGCCGGCCTGCACGGTGACGATCAGGAAGCAGTTCGGAAAGCCGCGGCTGTAGAAGCCGTGCAGCGTCTTGACGCCGTCCTGCCAACGGTCGGACAGGCTGATGCCGTCGCGGCCATAGACCTCGAAGCCCATGCGGCGCGCGTAATCGGTGCCGACCTCGAAGCCGCTGGCATAGATCAGGCAGTCGAGCTCGTAGGCCTTGCCGCCGGCGACGACGGCGTTCTCGGTGATGCGCTCGACGCCCTTCCCCCCAGTATCGACGAGATGCACGTTGGGACGGTTGAACGTATCGAGATATTCGTCGTGGAAGCACGGTCGCTTGCAGAACGCCTTGTACCAGGGCTTCAGCGCAGCCGCGGTCGCCTCGTCCTTGACCACGGTGTCGACGCGCGCGCGGATCTCCTCCATTTTGCGGTAGTCGGCCTGCTCGATCACCTTCAGCGCCTCCTCCAGCGAGGTCACCGGCTGGGGTTGCCGGCGCGGTGCCAGCAGGATCTCGCCGAGCAGGCCGGTCCAGCCGTCCTGCACTAGGTCCTGCTCGAACGGCTCGCCTGAGATCACGGCCGTAAAATTGTCCATGCGCTCGCGCTGCCAGCCCGGCTTGAGGCTCTGCGCCCAGGCCGGATCGGTCGGACGATCGTCGCGAACCCCGATCGCGGACGGCGTGCGCTGGAATACATAGAGCTCCTTGGCGGAGCGACCGAGATGCGGCACGCATTGCACGGCGGTGGCGCCGGTTCCGATGATGCCGACGCGCTTGTCGGCGAGGCCGGTCAGGCCACCGTCCGCATTGCCGCCGGTGTAGCCGTAATCCCAGCGACTGGTGTGGAAGCTGTGGCCTCTGAACGTCTCGATGCCGGGAATGCCGGGCAGCTTCGGACGGCTGAGCGGTCCGCCGGCGAGGATGACGAAGCGCGCGCGGATCTGGTCGCCCCTGTTGGTCTCGACCAGCCAACGCGCTTCCTGCTCCCGCCATGTCATCCGCGAGATCACGGTCTGAAACAGCGCGCGCTCGTACAGGTCGAAATGACGGCCGATGCGGCGCGAGTGCTCGTAGATCTCCGGCGCCCGGGCATATTTGCGCACCGGCATGTAGCCGGTCTCTTCCAGCAGCGGCAGATAGATATAGCTCTCGGTATCGCAGGCGGCGCCGGGATAACGATTCCAGTACCAGGTGCCGCCGAAGTCGGCGGCCATTTCCACGATACGAAAATCCGCGATGCCGGCCTCACGCAACCGCGCGCCACACAACAGGCCGCCGAAGCCACCGCCGACGATGAGCACTTCGGTCGCTTCGCTGATGGCCGCGCGCGCAAATCCGGGATCGGCCCAGGGGTCGTCGAGATAACGGCCGAACTCGCTTGTCACCTCGACATACTGCGCCTTGCCCTCTGCGCGCAGACGGCGGTCGCGCTCGTCGCGATAGCGGGCACGGAGGGCGGAAATGTCGACCGTAGAAGCGCCGCTTGCATCGGTCTTGTGTCTTTCCGCTGCCATTCGATTCCTCCCGCGCATGCCTTCGCCGGCAGCTCGCCGCAGGTTAGCGCCGAAAAAGCTTGGCATGCAATCACGCTGATTGTTTTTTGCGTGAACGCTGCGTGACGTTCCGCTAACCTCGCGCGCAAATCACGAGCCACGCAACGACGTGGCATCCGGAGGGAGACCATGCAGGGATTGATGATGGACATGCCGCTCTTGATCAGCGGCCTGATCCAGTATGCGGCCGATTATCATGGCGAAGCCGAGATCGTCGCACGCGAGATCGAGGGCGACATCCATCGCTACACCTACGCCGACGCGCATCCGCGCATCAAGCGCATGGCGCTGGCGCTGAAGCGGATCGGCATGAAGCAAGGCGACCGCGTCGGAACGCTGGCCTGGAATACGCACCGGCATTTCGAGATGTTCTACGCCGCGCCGGGCATGGGCTACGTGCTGCACACGATCAATCCCAGGCTGTTTCCCGAGCAGCTCGTCTACATCGTCAACCATGCCGAGGACCGCCTGCTCTTCATCGACCGCGCCACGCTGCCGATCGTGGAGGCGATCGCGCCGCAGCTGAAGACGGTCGAGGCCTATGTCGTGATGTCCTCGCGCGAGCGGATGCCGGCGACGAAGCTTGCGAACGTGCATTGTTACGAAGACCTTCTGGGACGCGAGAACGAGGCCGGCTTCGCCTGGCCGGAGTTCGACGAGAAGTCCGCCTCCACGATCTGCTACACGTCGGGCACGACGGGCAATCCAAAGGGCGTGATCTACTCGCACCGCGCCGCGATCCTGCAGACCATGACCTGCTGCAATTTCGACTTCCTTGCGGGACACGTCGAAGGCGTGCGCGAGGTGATGATGCCGATGGCGCCTCTCTTTCATGGCAATGGCTGGAACATGCCGTTCAGCGCGCCCTATACGGGATCGAAGCTCGTGCTGCCCGGCCGCAACTACGAGCCCGACAAGCTCTATGAATTGCTGGAAGGCGAGAAAGTGACGCTGTCGGCAGGCGTGCCGAGCTTCTGGCTGATCTTGCTCGATTGGCTGGGGCGCACCGGCAACAGATTCTCGACCTTGCGCGCGACGTTGTCGTCGGGCTCGGCCCCGCCGCGCGCGATGGTGGAGAAACTCAAGCGCGAATACAATGTCGATTACATCCAGGCCTGGGGCATGACCGAGGCGCTGGGCTGCTCGATGCCGGGCCTGCGGCCGGGCTCGGAGCATCTCAGCGAGAAGGAGAAATTCGACCGCCGCCAGGTCTCCGGCCGCGCCTGCTTCGGCACGCATTTGCGCATCGTCGACGACGCCGGCAATGAGCTGCCGCGCGACGGCAAGACGGTCGGCCATTTGCGGGCCCGCGGGCCCTGGGTCGCCTCCGGCTACATGAAGCTGGAGGAAGGCCTCGACCGCGACGGCTGGCTGATCACCGGCGACATGGCCGTGATCGACCCCCAAGGCCACGTCACGCTGACCGACCGCTCCAAGGACGTGATCAAGTCCGGCGGCGAGTGGATCTCCTCGATCCAGCTCGAGGACATCGCCCTGTCCCACCCCGACGTGCTGCAAGCGGCCGTCGTCGCGATCAGCCACGAGAAATGGCAGGAGCGCCCCCTGCTCCTCGTCGTCCGCAAGAAGGGCGCGACCGTCGACGGCAAGACGCTGCTCGAGCACATGCGTCCGAAGATCGCGAGTTGGTGGCTGCCGGACGCCGTCGAATTCCTCGACGAATTCCCGATGACCGGCACCGGCAAGGTGCTGAAATCGGCGCTGCGCGAGCGCTTTAGGGAGTACCGGGTCGCATAGCGCCCGTCAGCGCCCAGCCGCCGCGCCTCAGTTCACCGCGTAGACGTCAGGATCGGCGCTCGAGCTCGGCTTCTTGAAGGCGTTGCGCAAGGCCGACGACATCGGGACGTTGTAGTTGAGGCCGTTCGGCGGTGTCGGCGATTGCAGCCACTTCTTGTAGAGCACCTCGATCTCGGGGCTGGCATAAAGCTCCGCGGTGGCCTGATCGGCGAGTGCCTTGAACGGCGCATCCTCTCGCCGCAGCATGATGCCGTAGGGCTCAGGCTTGGAGAATGCCTCCTCGCTGATCATGTAGGCTTGCGGCTCCTTCGACCGCGCGATCGCGACCGCGAGCTGGACGTCGTCGAGCGCATAGGCCTGGGCGCGGTCGGTCTCCAGCAGCAGGAACGCCTCGGCCTGGTCCTTGGCCGGCATGATGTTGATGCCGAGATTGCGCTCGGTGTTGACCTTGGCGAGCTGCGTCAGATTCACAGATCCCGCCACCGCCGTGACCGCTTTGCCCTTGAGATCGTCGATGGTCTTGATGTTCGCCGCCTTCCTGGCCGCGAACCGCGTCGCGCTGAGGAAATGCGTGTTGGTGAAGGCGACCTGCTTCTGGCGGTCGGCATTGTTGGTGGTCGCCGAGCAATGCAGGTCGAGCGTGCCGTTGACCATCAGGGGAATCCGGTTCGACGACGTCACCGCGACAGTCTCGACCGAAATGTCTGATATGCCGAGTTGCTTCTTCACTGCTTCGACAATACGGAGGCAGATGTCCATGGCAAAGCCGACCGGCTTCTGGTTGCCATCGAGATAGCTGAACGGGACGGAGGCCTCCTGATAGCCCAGCGTGATCTTCCTGGTCTCCTTGACCTTCTGAAGCGTGCCGGTGAGGTCCTCGGCCGAGGCTGCGCCGGCAAGACATGTCACGGCCAGAAGAATGGTAGGAAGACGCATCGGGGGCTCCTCAAGGGGATTGGTGTCGAGCGATCGAGGAGCTGATAGCCCGAAGGTCGGTCATGCGCCAGACGAGGCTGCGTCTACCAGCTATCGCTGTTTGGTATGCATTCCGTCGCGACGCCCATCGGCGCGTCACTCGCAGGTCAGCTGCTGTTCGAACCAGCCGCTCAGCCGATCCGACAGGGACGGCCACATCCGCCGGAAGCTGTCGAGCTTGCCGACATTGGCGCGGTACATCGCCCGCAATTCCCGCTCGACGGCCGGCAGGTCGATGCCCGCGCAGACCCCGTCCCGCGCGATCGTCCTGCTGGCGACGACGACCTCTTTCACCAGCGACGCATTGCCGCGCGCGAACAGCAGCGCCATGGGATCGACCGGCATGATCTGGTCTCGATCCAGCCGATCGAGATCGATCACGACGTAGTCGGCGGGATTGCCCGCCGCGAGCTCACCATTCCCGGGCGCGCCGGTTGCGCGGCGACCGTTGCGGATGGCGAGCGAAAACATCTCGGCCGGCGTCCATGTCGCCTTGAAGCCGAGGCCGCCATGGACCATCTGCACCAGCCGCATCTCGCGCAGGATGTCGTCATCCTCGTCCAGCGCCAGGCCGTCGACACCCACAGTGATGGCACAGCCGCATCTGTGCGCAGCGGCGATCGGGGCCAGGCCCGAGCGCAGATGCATATTCGAGCTGAAATTGGTGACGATGCGCGCGCCGGAGGCCGCGATCATCTCCAGCTCCTCCGGGCGGGCGTGAATGCAATGCGCCAGCGTCAGGCGCTCGGAGAGAAAGCCGACATCGCGAAGCCAGCGCACCATGTGCGGAAAGTTCTGGTCGGCCCAGGCTCGCTGGTAGATTGTTTCCAGCAGGTGCATGTGAATGCGGCGGCCGGTCCGCGCGGAGTTCTCCGCCACCGCCTCCAGCAGGGGCTTCGAGCACCATTGCACGCCGGCAGGCCCGAGCTGCACATCGGCCATCGGTCCGGCGATGGCTGCGGCGATCGCGTCGGTCAGCTCGATATAGGCCTTCGGCGACAGCGGCGCGCGAACGAAGAGATCCTCGATGGTCTTGCGTTCGTCCCTGGCAAGCTCTGAAAGCACGGGCTCGGCATCACCGTAGACGATGGGATTTTGGTCGCGCACCGCCAATGCGAACGCGATGCGGATGCCGACGTCGGACGCGGCTTTCGCGATGGCCTTGGCCTCGTCCACCAGCGGCATCGTCCCACTCGGGCGCGTGTAATGGACCATCATCGCCGCGCAGCCTGCCTTGGCGGAACGGGCCAATGCGGAGACGGCGGTCAGATAGGGATCGACCGGCGAGCCCAGCGCGGTGCGCAGAATCCAGCTTTCGAGGGGCATGCCGACCGCACCGAAGGACGACGCCGTGGCGCGGGCATGATCATGGGCGTTGACGAAGGCGGGAATGACGAAGGAGCGAGGCGCCGGCCCCGCTCCTTCCGAGATTTCGGTGATGACGCCGCCCTCGTGCCGCAGCACGACGTTCTCGCTGACGCCACGGTCAGGGCCACGGAACAGGCAGGTTGCCGAGATCTCCGTGGCCATGGCTGTTCCTCCAAGTTCAGTTGGCAGTGTACACCAGCTCCCGCTCCGCGCGCGGCGGCAGGAATTCGCGCGAGAACACCTCCGCCGGCGTCGGCGCACGGGCGAGCTGATAGCCCTCGACCACGATGCCGATCGCGCGCGTCATCCGGTCGTCCTTGATGTCGCCGATGCCGATCTCCTTCATCTCCGGCGAGACGATCAGCTTCTCGAATGAATATTGCAGCCGGCGCTTCTCCACCTCGGCGTTGATGAGGTTGTCGTAGTTCAGCGCCGCCTTCATGCCGGCATTCTGGTCCTTGGCGATTGCGATCGCACCCTTGTTGATGGCGCGCACCAGGCCCGCAACGGCCTTCGGATTCGAGGCGATCAGCTTGCGGGAGACCATCACGCCGTTGGAGTAGAGATCGAGGCCATATTCGCCGAACGAGAACCATTTGAAGTCCTTGTCCGGATCCTGGCGGTTGAGCACCAGATTGAAATAGCTGGTGATGTTGAAGACGAGGGCCGCATCGATGTCGCCCTTGATCAGCATCGGCTCCTGCAGGTTCGGCGCCATGTTGGAGATCTTGATCTTCTCACCATCGAGTCCGTTCTTGCGGGTGAACACCGGCAACAGGCGCGTCGTCGGCGTGCCCTGCGCACCGCCGAGCGTGCGGCCTTCGAAATCCTTGATGGTGCTGATCCCGCTGCTCTTCTTGGCGACGATGGCGAACGGCGGCTGATTCCACATCATGTAGACCATGACGGGCGCCTCCTGCGGCTTGGTCGAGGCGTTCTGGATGATGGCGTTGACGTCGCCGAAGCCGGCGTCATAGGCGCCGGACATCACGCGCGTGACGGTGGCGCCGGAGCCTTCGCCCTGATCGATGATGACGTTGAGGCCCTCTTCCTTGAAGAAGCCGTTGTCCTTGGCATAGAAGAAGGCAGCGTCGCTGCCCTGGGTTTTCCAGCCCAGCGTGAACTTGATCGTGGTCTCCTGCGCCGTGGCGCCCCCTGCAGACAGCACCAATCCCAGCAGCGCGGCGGTTACTTTCCTCAACATCGAGACCTCCTCAGCTTCGTTGCGTAATGGTTCGAGAAATCAGGTGGCGATCACGTCGTTCTTGCGGGTGGCCCAGCCGGTGACCCGCCCTTCGATCAGCGAGAACACGACGTAGAGCGCGACGCCGAGCCCGGCGAGCACGAACAGGCCGGCGAAAACCAGCGGCACGTTGAAATTGGAGGACGCGGTCATCATGACGTTGCCGATGCCGCGGTTGGAGGCGACGGTCTCCGACAGCACCGCGCCGACGAAGGCATAGGAGATCGCGACCTTCAGCGACGCAAAGAAGAACGGCATGGTGCGCGGCAAGCCGACATTCCAGAGGATGTCGAGCTTGCTGGCACCGAGCGCCTTCAAGACGTCCTCGAGCTCGGGCTCGGTGGTGGCAAGGCCGGTCGCGATATTGACGACGATCGGGAAGAAGCAGATCGACAGCGCAGTCAGCACCGCCGGCACCGTGCCGGAGCCGAACCACAGCACGAAGATCGGCACCACCGCGACCTTGGGGATCGAGGAGAAGCCGATCAGCAGCGGATAGCAGGTGTCGTAGGCCGTCTTCGACACGCCGATGATCGCGCCGAGGGCGACGCCGAGCGCGACGCCAAGCACGAAGCCGAGCATGGTGGTGGCGAGCGTCTGCACGATGTGCGGCCACAGCACCGGGAAGCGCTGGACCAGCGTCACGAACACCTGCGAGGGTCGCGGCAGCACCAGGTCGGACATGCCCGTCATCAGGCAGAACAGCTCCCAGGCCACGAAGAACAGCACGATCAGCCCCGCCGACCACGCTTTCTGCCTGATATCGATCCCGAACATCAGCCTGCCCCCTGCTCAACGGCGCTGCGCGCATCCTCGATGAAGGCGCGCAGCTTCTGGTTCAGCGCGACGAAATCCGGCTCGAACGTCATCGCGACCGTGCGCGGCCGCGCGAACTCGACGCGGCTGTCGTCGAGGATGCGGCCGGGACGCGCGCTCATCACGCAGATACGGCTGGCAAGGAAGCCGGCCTCGCGCAAATCGTGCGTGACCAACAGCACCGTCGGCTTGTGCGTCATCCAGAGGTTCTGGAGGATCGCCCACAGCTCCTCGCGGGTGAACTGGTCGAGCGCGCCGAAGGGCTCGTCCAGCAGCAGCATGCGCGGCTCGTGGATCAGCGCGCGGCAGAGATTGGCGCGCTGGAGCATGCCGCCGGAGAGCTGCCAGGGATAGCGGTTGCCGAACCCCTTGAGACCGACCTGCTCCAGCAGGGCATTGGCCTTGTCGCGGAATTCGGTCTTGCGCAGCTTGCGGAACTTCGAGCGGAACGGCTCGACGATCTTCAGCGGCAGCATGATGTTCCGCTCTATTGTCATCCACGGCAGCATGGTCGGATTCTGAAAGGCCATGCCGACCCGCATCGCCCGGGCCGCCACCTCGCGGCCGCCGACGATGACGACGCCGCTGGTCGGCTGCACCAGGCCACTGACGAGACGCAAAATGGTCGATTTGCCGCATCCGGATGGGCCGACCAATGCGACAAACTCGCCGTCGGCGATCTTGAGCGTGGTCCTCGACAAGGCAGGCACGGCGCGGTCGCCGCGCCCGAAGGTCACCGAGGCCTCGGACAGCTCGATGGCGGTCGTCGCAGAGCCTTCGGGAACGGGGTGGCCGTCGAACTGGGCGTTGGGTTGCATGCGCATCACAGGAAAAGTGCATGCAAGCTGGATGCCAGCCATCGCGGCCTGCGAAATCAACAACCTAGCCGAAACCCGCGCCAAACTACCGGATTCGATTTAGGCAGTCCGACAGCCAAACTGCATGCAATTGGAGCGCTGAATCGGCGCGCACTTGTGCTAAAGACAGATGTCACTTCCTATGGGATTCGCCGATGGCGGCGCGCGCGGGCAGCAAGACTTCTGAATCATCTGACAAGGTCAGCGTGATCTGCCGCGCGCTCCGGCGCGCCATCATCGAGCAGGCGCTGGAGCCCGGCGCCAAGCTGCCGGAGGACGCGCTCGGCGAGCGTTTCGGCGTCAGCCGCACCATTGCCCGCCATGCGCTGGGCCAACTCGCCGCCGAAGGCCTCGTCGAGCTTCGCCGCAACCGGATCGCCGTGGTGGCGACGCCGAGCTGGCAGGAGGCGCGCGATGCCTTCGACATCCGCATCGAGCTCGAGCGCCTCGTCGTGCGCCAGCTCGCAGGCAAGCTGACCAAGGCGCAGATCGCCGAGCTGAACGCCCATGTCGATGCCGAGGATCGCGCCCGCGGCGGCACGGATGCGGTGTCGATCCGGCTCGCCACCGAATTCCACATCCTGCTCGCCCACATGACGAACAGCCCGATCCTGGTGCGCTATGTCAGCGAGGTCGCCTATCGCTGCTGCCTGACGCTGTCGCTTTACAGCCGGCCGCATTCCACCGAATGCGCCATCAACGAGCACCGCGCCATCATCGCGGCACTGGCAAAGGGCGATGCGGCCAAGGTGATGGAATTGATGCATCATCACCTGGATTCCGTGGCCAATCGTGCGCTGGTCGCCCCCACGCCGCAGCGCGGCCGCGATCTACTCGACATCCTCGCACCCTATGCGGACGAGGTGACGAGCAATCGCGTGGTCAAGCTGCCGAAAATCGCGCGAAGGGGCTAAGCCTCGATCCCGCGCTGAACGAGGATGCGCTCGGCACTGTCGTTCCAAACGTCCATCTTCACGATCTGTCCGCCCCTCACGACGAAGCGATCGACATAGCGGTTGCCCTCGAACGGCGTGCCGTCCGTCCACTCGCCATAGAGCGTGCCGACGCTGTAGACGACGGTCTCGTCCGCGCCCGGGCAGACGTCGAACCGGTCCATCTTCTTCTTGACCCAGCGATAGCGTTTCGCGTTGAAGCCGGTCGGCCCGCGCGGATGGTCGAACGCGCGCCCGCCGGTGAACGTGATCACCGTGCCCGGCTTCATATAGGCCGCCGCGGCATCGGGATCCGGTATCATCGAAGCGGTGAGATAGGCTTCGACAATCTCGGCGTCGGTCATCGGGCTTTCGGCTCTTGCGGCAGTGGACATCGCGGGGTTCTCTCCGGATGCAGCCATTTTACAATCCTCGCCTCAAAGTGCATGCACATTTTTTAGACAATCTGACCGAAACACTGCACACAATCTGGAGCTGCCCGCTCCCACGGCTTCGGCTAGGCTGCCGCTACTGAATCCGCCATGACCACCCAAGCCGCTTTCGACCTGATCTTCCGCAACGCATTGTTGCGCTCTTCCGCCGCACCGGTCGATATCGGGGTGAGGGACGGCCGCATCGCCGCGATCGCGCCAAAGCTGGCCTGCGAGGCCGCCGAGGTCGATTTCGACGGCCGCCTTGCCCTGCCCGGATTCGTCGACACCCATATCCATCTCGACAAGGCCTGCCTGCTCGGCCGCTGCGGCCACGATCACGGCAGCGTCTCGGAGGCGATCCGCGCCGTCGCCGCCATGAAGAAGGATTTCACGATCGAGGACGTCTACGCACGCGGCGCAAAAGTGCTCGAACGCGCCATCGTCAACGGCACGACGCGCATGCGCACGCATGTCGAGATCGATCCCCGCATCGGCCTCCGTGGCTTCGAGGCGGTCAAGGCGCTGAAGCGCGATTACGCCTGGGCGATCGATCTCGAGCTCTGCGTCTTCCCTCAGGAAGGCCTCACCAACGATCCCGGAGCCGAGGAGCTGCTGATCCAGGCGCTCCGCGACGGCGGCAAGGTCATCGGCGGCTGTCCCTACATGGACACCGCCCCGAACGCGCACCTTGCGCGCATCTTCGATCTCGCCGAGGAATTCGATATCGACGTCGACCTCCATCTCGATTTCGATCTCGATCCCTCCTGGTGGCACCTCGACGAGGTCTGCCGCCAGACCGAGCAGCGCAATTACGGCGGACGCGTCGCGATCGGCCATGCGACGAAACTGTCGGCATTGCCTCCGGACCGGATGAAGGCCGCCACCGCGCAACTGGCGAAATCCGGCGTTGCCGTCACGGTGCTGCCCGCGACCGATCTCTATCTGATGGGGCGCGAGGCCACCCACAACGCGCCGCGTGGACTGACCCTTGCCCACAAGCTTGCCGGCGACGGCGTGCTCTGCTCGGTCGCGACCAACAACGTGCTCAATCCCTTCACGCCGTTCGGCGATGCCTCGCTGCTGCGGATGGCGAACTTCTATGCCAACGTCGCGCACGCCTCGGTCAGCGACTTCGACACCTGCCTGGATCTCGTGACCGAGCTGCCGGCCCGGCTGATGAACCTCGTCGACTACGGCATCGAGGTCGGAAATCCCGCCGATCTGATCGTGCTCGATACCAAGGACAGCCGATTCGCGATCGCCGAGCTGCCTGACGTTCTGATGGGCTTCAAGCGCGGCCGGCAGACATTTGCACGGCCGCGGCCGACGTTGTTCAAGAGTTGAGAGCGTTTTCGCGGCCGATATTCCGGGAATCGCGCAGAACCCGGCGGCCGCGCAGCCACTGCAGTTCGATTTTACCGCCGGTTCCCGCCGACCCGAGTTCGGTAGAATCCCGGACCGTAGCCCAACGCATTGCGAGGCAGGCACGCCCGCCATAATTAGGACGTGCACTGATCATCTGCGTTCAGTGGGGAAGTATGAGTTTGTTCAGCGCATTCAGCAGCATCGATGATTCCATCCAGGTCCGGACGCCGACCGACGCGGCGGCGAAGCGGCTGGACGGCATCGGCCACGTTCTCTCGGGCCTCGATATCGCGGCCATCCAGACCGAGGCCGACGTGAACCGCACGCTCTGGACGCTCGATGCCGCCAGCAAGTGCGTTCGCGCCGTGCTGGCGGAGTTCCGCACCCAGCCGGCCACCGAGCAGCTCGTCCGCAAATCCCGCAATCTGATAGACCTGATCGAACGCGCGCGCGACCAGGTCGGGAGCTTCGAAGCCCGCGACCCGGTCCTGAGCTGACTATTTCGTCCGATGGATCCTGGCGAGGATCCGATCCGCCTCGGTGCGCCAGTCCGCACTGCGGGCGAACTCGCTGCTGCCCCTCAATCCGAACAGCCCCTCATCGGCAAGATCGGCCATCCAGGCCTGCCGTTCGGCCGTGCCTTGCGCCGACCACGGCGTCAGCCCCGCCTCGCGCACGGTCTCGGCGACCTCGCGCACCTCTTCGGCCCGGCGGCGGCCGTGCTCGATTACGCGCTGAAAGACATAGGCGCCCAGCTCCTCCCAGTCGATGCCGGGAAACGTTTCCGCAAGCGAAGCCAGCACCCCCTCCTCGACGCCATAGGCGCGTGCGGTCGTGAAGCTCTCGATGACCATGGCCTCCAGGCCCTTGATCATGATGCTGCGGCACATTTTGACGGCCGAGGACACGCCGAGCTTGTCACTGGCCACCTTGGCCGCGAAACCGATCGCATTCAGCAGCGGCTCGAGCTCTCTCGCGCCGGGCCCGCCGAGCAGCAAAGGCACCTTGATGCGATAAGGCGGCACTGAGGTCATCACTGCGCCCTCGACGTAGCGCCCGGCGGCGCCATCGATCAGCGCCGCCGCGCGCTGCTTGGCGCCGGGAGAGGCCGAGTTGAAATCGAGAAACCAGGTGCCCTGGTTGATCGCCGCGGCACAAGCCTTTGCCACCGCAACGGCCTGGCTCGCGGTGACCGCGGAGATGATGAAGTCGGATTTTGCGGTCAGCTCGGCGTGTGAGGATGCAAGAGCGACACCGAATTTCGTCGCATGCTCCTGCAGCGGCGTGCCCTGCTCGCCACCGAGCTTGATGTCGTAGGCCGAGACCTCGATATCCTGCTGCCGCAAATCCTCGGCAAGAATTCTACCGACCTCGCCATAGCCGACCAGCCCGATCCGCCATCGCCTGGGATCACCTGCCATCAGTTCAGTCCTCGTGTCGTCTCGTCAAAGAGCTCCTCGACCGCATAGCGGCGCGGAATCAGCGCCTGCTGGAATGCGTAGTCGATGATCAGCTCGAGCGGTTTTCTGTTGGCCTCGATCCCGAACGGAACGAGGTCCGGCGTTGCCGTCGGTCCCGTCTGCGCCTTGTTCCGCTTGAGCAGATCATAGACGCCGGCGACCATGTCGGGGCGCGATTTCGCCAGGCTCTCGGTCACGACCACGAGATGGTTGACCGGCACGACGCCGCGCCGCGAATACCATCTGGCGGCTTCTGCGGCCGGATCGGGAAACAGCGGCTTCAGCCTGGGATCGTCGGAGGTCTCGCCGAGGACGGCATCGAGCTCGCCGTCGCACAGCATCTGAAGGATCTTCTTGTCCTTCGGCGCGCGCTCGGTGGTGTCGACATACTCGGCGACATGCGGATTCTCGAAGGTGATCCAGCGAATCCTGTCGAGATTGACGCCGTAGTCGTTGGCGAGGATGCCCCTGATCCAGGCGCCCGTCGTGGTCGTGAATGAGCGGATGCCGACGCGCTTGCCTTCGAGATCGTTCGGCCCGAGCGTCCCATGCGCGGGATTATAGAGAGCGTAGGAATGCTGGAAGCGGCCGAGCATGGTCGCCGGCAACAGCACCAGCGGCTTGCCGTGCGCTTTCGCCATCAGATAGGTGACGATCGCCATCTCGCAGACGTCGAAGGCCTGCTCGCGCACCATCGGCTTGAACGCCGCATTGGTCGGCGTGTATTCGACGAACTCGAGATCGAACAGGTCGGAGCGCAGCTCGCCGCTCTTCACCGCCTTGACGTGAGGGTGGCTGCCGAGCACGGCCTTCAGCTTGAGATGATCCATCCTCCGCTCCGTTTCAGACATCATCCGGCGTGTCGACATAGACGAGGCCGGCCTTCGCCAGGGCCTCGCGCATACCATACATGTCGAGGCCGAGCTCGCCCGAGGCGAGGCGCTTACGCTTGCCGCCCTCATCCGCGTTGCGCTTCTTCGCTTTGTCCGCGACTTCGGCCGCATGACGTTTCGGCACCACCACGACGCCATCATCATCGGCCACGACGATGTCGCCGGGATCGACGTTGATTCCAGCACAGACCACGGGGACGTTGACCGAGCCGAGCGTGGCCTTGACCGTGCCCTTGGCCGAGACCGCGCGCGACCACACCGGAAATTTCATCTCGTGCAGCGCTTTGACGTCGCGGCAGCCGGCGTCGATGACCAGCCCCTGCACGCCGCGGGCCTGAAGCGAGGTCGCGAGCAGTTCGCCGAACATGCCGTCGGTATTGTCGGTGGTGCAACCGACCACCAGAACATCGCCCTTCCTGCACTGCTCGACGGCGACATGGATCATCCAGTTGTCGCCGGGCTGCGCCAGCACGGTGACCGCGGGACCGGCGATCGAGGCCCCCGCCCAGACCGGACGCAAATAAGGCTTCATCAGGCCGATGCGGCCGTACGCCTCGTGCACGGTCGAGACGCCGTACTCGGCCATGCCGGCGGGATCGCCACGCTTGATGTTGCGAACGACGACGGGCTTCATGCCAGCTCCTCCGCGACGGTCGGAAACAGGCGCTGATAGGCCTCGCCATAGGTCATGGGCACGCCGGTGTTGCGGCTGCCCTGGATGCCGCGGTTGAGCGCGACGCGCTCGTAATAGCCCCAAAGGTGCTTCTGCGCGGCGAGAATCTGGAACGCCTCGTACTTCTTGTTCCAGACCTCGTCGATCTTGAGGATGGTGTCGGGCTTGTAGTTGCACTGCTCGGGCTGGTGCGGCTCGAACAGGAACACCGGCGGCGCCGAATATTTGTACTGCGCGCCGGGCTTGTGGCCCATGGCCTGCGCGACCACGCGCGTCTCCTGCGCGAAATGCGCCGCATTCGGATGATCGAAATTATAGGGGTCTTCCAGCGCATGCGTCAGCACGAAGCTCGGATTGAGCTCGCGGTAGATATCGACCATGCGGTCGAAATGCGCTTCCGTCAGCTTGAGCGGGTAGTCACCGCAATCGAAGAACTCGATATCGGCGCCGAGCAGCCTCGCTGCGCGCTCCGCCTCATCCTTGCGGCCGGCCTTGACCGTTTCCAGCGTCGCGCCCTGCTCTTTCCAGGCGAACTGGCTCTCGCCGCGCTCGCCGAAGGACAGGCACACGATCTTCATCCGATAGCCCTTCTTCGCATGCAGCGCGATGGCGCCGCCGGCGCGCCAGACGAAATCGCCGGGATGGGCGGTGACGACGAGGCCTGTTTTCATGGGCTACTCCTTTTCGTTCGTATGCATGCGCCGGCGTCCGCAACGCGTGTCGCGCAGCGCGTTGATCGCAAACACGTCGTCACGCCTCGAACCCGAACAGGCGCGCGGGATTGTCGACCAAAATCTTCGTCTGGAGCTCAGGCTCCGGCGCGAACAGCGGAATCAAATCGACGAGATCGCCGTCGTTCGGCATCACCTTGACGTTGGGATGCGGCCAGTCCGTGCCCCAGATGGTGCGATCCGGCGCGGTCTCGACGATCTTTCGCGCGAACGGCACCGCATCGGTGAACGGCGGACCGATAGAGGACACCCGCTCCGAGCCGCAGATCTTCACCCAGCATTTCTCGTCGCGCTGCATCAGCTCGATCAGGATCTTGAACGGCAGCTGGTCGAGCCCGTCGGCCGCCTTCACCCGGCCCATATGGTCGATGGTGTAGCTCAGCGGCAGCCTTGTCAGCATGTCGGCGTATTCGGGCAGATCGATCGCATCGAAATGCAGGTCGACGTGCCAGCCGAGCGGCGCCACCATCGCGACGATGCGGTCGAACACGCGCTTGTCGGGGACGCCGCCGAGATGGCGGACGAAGTTGAAGCGGCAGCCGCGAAAACCGCCCTCGTGCAGCACCCGCAGGTCGGGCTCCGTGATGGTGCCATCGATATTGGCGACGGCGCGGTAGGCGCCATTGCTCTCAGCGATTGCATCGAGCGCCACGCTGTTGTCGGTGCCGTGCACGCTGGCATTGACGATGACGGCGCGCTCAACGCCGAGCTTGGCATGCAGCGCGCGAAAATCCTCCAGCGGCGCATCCGGGGGCGTGTAGGAACGCTCCGGCGCGTAAGGATATTTCGCGCCCGGCCCGAAGATGTGGCAATGCGCGTCACACGACAGCTTCGGCAGCCTGAACTTCGGCGTGCGCGTATCAGGATCGGGCGGTGGAATGGTCGGCGTATACAACATCGTCATGAGGTGAACCGCCGAAGCGAGACCGCTTGCTTCACGTCTTGCCGGCGACGACCGGCCGCCGCCGCGCCGGCATGGCCTGATCCAGCGCGGGCGCCTGAAAGGCGGCGACGGTGGCCTGCACCAATTGCTCGATGGCGGCCGCGGCATCGCTGCCGTCAGCCTCGCCGCGCGACAGGCGCGACACGCGCTCCGGCGTCACCAGCGAATAATAGAGTGCGCCGAGCAGGAAATGGCTGCGCCAGACGATGTCCGTGCGCGGAATGTGCGGCAGGCTCTCGTGCACCGCGTCGATGAAGGCGTGGCTGGTGTCGTCGAAGGTCCGCGCAATGATCTTTCGCGCAACCTCGTTGCCTTCCGCCGACATCACCGCGCGCAGCCGCGTGAAGCGCGCTCCGCCACCGGCGAGATCGCTGCCGGAGGTGAAGGCCGGCACCACATAGGCGCGAACGATCGCCTCCAGCCGGTCCTGGAGATCGCGCACGCGCTTTGCGGCGGCGAGCAGCTCGGAACGGCGCAAGTTCATCGGCCCGCAATGGCGCCGGTAGATCTCCAGCAGCAAACCGTCCTTGGTCTTGAAGTGATAGGTCACGCTGCCCGGATTCGCCCCGGCGGCTTGCGCAATGTCCCGCACCGATACGGCATTGAAGCCGTTGGTGGCGAACAGCTCCTCCGCGGCGGCGAGGATCGCCTCGCGCATGTTCGGCTTGCGGGCCGCTTCCTTGCTGGTGGGCTTGCGTAGCATGAGATTTGTACTATTGTACAAAAGATCAGGTCCCGTCAACAAGGACGTGATAATGGCGGGACGGCGCAGGCACGTAAGCGCCGTTCAGCGACTGGCGCTCGCCCGCATCCTTTCCGGCGTTGCGAGACGCCGCCCGAAATCGTCCTCTTCGTCTCCCGACGGGATCAGGATGGCGCGCTCGCGCGGCAGCGCCTCCGGCATCTCGTCGCGGATGAAGGCGATGAGCTTCTCCCTCATCTCGCAGCGCAGGTCCCACGACTGCGGTGCGTTCCTGGCGCTCACCAGCGCCCGAAGCTCGATGGTGCGCGAATCGGCATCGACCACCTGGAGATTCACGACCTCCCCGTCCCACAGCTTCGACTGCTTCACCGCCTGCTCCAGCCAGCTCCGGATGCGCGCGACGTCGGCACGGTAGTCGACGTGCAGCGCGACGACGCCGATGAGGGATGCGGTGTCGCGCGTCCAGTTCTGGAACGGCTTTTCGATGAAATAGGACAGCGGCACCACCATGCGGCGCCAGTCCCACAACCGGATCACGACATAGGTCGAGGCGATGTCCTCGATCCAGCCCCATTCGTTCTCGATGATCACGGCATCCTCGATGCGGATCGGCTGGGTGATCGCGATTTGCAGGCCGGCAATCAGATTGCTCAGCAATGGCCGCGCCGCAAGACCGACGATGATGCCGGCCGCGCCAGCGGACGCGAACAGGCTGACGCCGTATTGCTTCACGGAGTCGAACGTCATCAGCGCGGCGGAGACCGTGATGATGACGATGATGGTGTCGGTGACGCGCTTGAACACGCGCACCTGCGTGACGTGCTTGCGCGCGACGAAATTCTCGGTGACATCGCGAAAATTCTGCAAGTAGCGCGCCGCGCTCATGTCGACGATCCGGATCGAGATCCAGCCGATCAGCGCGATGAAGGCCACGACGAACAGCCGCGTCAGGGGGTTGCGGATCGTGTCGTCGAGCGGCGCCAGCGGCAGCACCATTGCGACGGCGCCAAGGCAGAGCGCCATCTGCGTGGGGCCCGCCGTACGCTCGACGAACACGCTCAATAGCGGAAGGCGCGTTCCGAAAGCGCGGTTGAGCAGCCAGGCGGCGACCCGGTAGGCGAGCAGGGCAAGAAGGACCGCACCGGCAACCAGGCTGAGGCCGACGAACCATGACGGTATCCAGCCGAGCACCCCATCGATGTCGGCCAAGAGGGCCTGCCAACTCATTGCTGTCCCCTTCAGTGCATTCGCGCAGCCCGCTCAACGCCTGCCGCTCAGCTTGGCTCCCCCGTTCAGTGCAACGCAGCATTCCGCTGATGCATCCGTGGTCCAACTGCGCTAGTTTGAGGTCCTCATGACCCGACGTACCGGCAGCGCCGATCTTCCTCTTCACACCGGGCGGGTTCCGCCCTGGCTGGCAAGCCGCATGTCCTCGCTGGGCGCGATCGTCACCCAGGCGATCGTGCATCATTACGGCCGCGACGCATTTCTGCAGAGGCTGTCGCATCCCTTCTGGTTCCAGTCGTTTGGCGCCGTGATGGGGATGGACTGGCACTCCTCCGGGATCACGACCTCGGTGATCGGCGCATTGAAGCGCGGGCTCGGACCGCTTCAGGACGAGCTCGGGATTTACGTCTGCGGCGGCCGCGGTCAGCATTCGCGCAAGACGCCGGACGAGCTGTTGCAGCTCGGCGACCGCGTCGGATTCGACGGCATCAAGCTGACTCGGGCCAGTCGTCTGGTCGCCAAGGTCGACAGTGCCGCGGTCCAGGACGGCTTCGACCTTTACCTGCACGGCTTCTTCGTCACCACTGAGGGCAAATGGACGGTGGTGCAGCAGGGCATGAACGGCGACAAGCGGCAGGCGCGGCGCTATCACTGGCATTCCGAGGCACTGAAGAGCTTTGTCGATACGCCGCACAGCGCAATCGACGGGCCGCAGCAGGGAGAGATCGTCAATCTCACCGATCACCGCGCCGATCTATCTCGGACGGCACAGCTCGAGCTGCTCTCCGACCTCGGTCCGGATCGCATCGTCTCCGAATTCGCAAGGCTCACGGGGACCCCGTCGACGCCGGCGCAAGGCATGCTGCCGCATCTGATCATGCCCGCGCATCATGATGTGCGGCCGAAGGACGTGTTCGCGCGCCGCCTGCACGGCACGCTCGCCGCCGCAGCCGAACGCGGCCCGGTCGATTTCCCGGAGCTGCTGCTGACGCCGGGCGTCGGCGCGCGCACGGTGCGCTCGCTGGCGATGGTCGCCGAGGTCGTGCACGGCGCGCCCTATCGCTTCACCGACCCCGCGCGTTTCTCGCTCGCCCATGGCGGCAAGGACCGGCATCCCTACCCCGTTCCGATCAAGGTCTATGACGAGACCATCCGGGTCCTGAAGGGCGCGATCCAGAACGCGAAGCTCGGGCGCGAGGAAGAGATGCAGGCGATCAAGCGGCTCGACGAGCAGGCGCGGCGGCTGGAGCGGACCGCGCGCGGCCCTTCGGTCGAGGCTTTCATCGCCGGTGAACGGGCGGCCTCACCGGATCTCGATGGCCGCTCGGTGTTCGGCTGGGAGCGCGACCTTGCGCCCACAAAAAAGCGGACCGGCTGAACACCGGTCCGTCAGTCGGCGGGATGAACGCTCCACTCAGGTCTCGTCCGTGTCCGGCTTCTCGTCGAGCCGGTTGGCCGCGTGATCCTGATACTGCTCGGTCTGGATGGTCTTGCCGTCCATACCGCGAATGTCCGAATGCTGTTTCTTGTCTCGGTTGGACAGGACCATGTTGTCGCCGATCATCTCCTTCGGCACGTCGGTCAATGCGCCGGTGCCGTCGCCCTTGCCGTGCATGCCCGATCTGAAATGCGTCTTGCTGCCGTGCCCACCAGGCATCAGTCTCTCCTCTTGCAGTGGTCTTCCGAAGATTTAGTGCTTCTGTTGCGCCGCCGTCGGCTTCGGCGGCTGCCTTGCATGCTGATCTCCGATCGTCACCGGCCTCCGCCCTTTCCGGCCTCGTCGTGCCTGTGATGGGAATCATGCTCGCCACCGCCGCCGGAAACCCGGCTGTGGCTGCGCTGCGGATCGTCCGCCGGCGGCTTCTTCACCTGAAGCGGTGCCTTCGCGTTCTCATGCGAGGCGCCGGGTCCGCCCTGACGAATGGTGTTCGGTGTCTTCGTGGATGTCGACATGAATGTCGTCCTCCTCAGCGATCCTGCTGATAGCCTTGATTGGTCGTGTTCTGCTTGATATTGCCCTGCTGTCCCTGCTGATCCGGATTCTGTACACGCTCCTGATCGTGCGGCATCTGATCGGCGGACATTTGCTTGCGATCGCCGGTTCCCTTGCGGCTCTGATTGTCCGGTGGAACAGGTGGCATTTTGCTGGCCATGATCTTGTCTGCCGTTAAGACGTCGATCTGCGACATGCGCAGAAGGAACTCCGCTCCGCATCATGTCGGATGACAACAGCCCGAGCGGCTCGCCGTTCCTGACCGATGATAACAGGCCAAGATTTTCCGAAAGCGCGTCGCCGACGTCAGTTGGCCGCGGTGATGGAACGATCGTCCCTCGTTCCGGTGCGTGCAGTAGGCTCTGTTCCGCGGCCCTCTGCCGCGACGGGAAGCTTCGCGATTGCCCGCAAGCCCGGCCGCTTGCGCCAGCGGATCTCAGTGGCATCGACGGCCAGACTCAATTTCGGCCACCGTACGAACAGCGCTTCCAGCGCACAGGCCGCCTCGATGCGCGCGAGCTGATGGCCGAGACAGAAGTGGATTCCCGTGCCGAACGAAATATGGCGGTTCGGCTTGCGTGCGAGATCGAGGCTCTCGGGACGATCATGTACCGCGGGGTCCATGTTCGCAGCGGCGAGCATCACCATGACGCGATCGCCCTTTTTCAGGCGCACGCCTTCGACCTCGACATCGCGCCGCACGTAGCGTGGCTTGGAGAATTGCACTGGCGAGACGAAGCGCAGGAACTCCTCGACCGCGAGCCCGACGCGGCTCCAGTCCTGTTCCAGCCAGTCGCGTAGCTCGGGATTCCTGAGCAGCTCGTAGACGGAACCGCTGATGAGATGGGTGGTGGTTTCCGATCCCGCCCCGAGCAACAGAAACACCATCGAAACCATTTCATCCGGCGTGATCTGGCCGCCTTCGCGCTCGACCTGAATCAGCTCCGCAATCAGGCCCTCGCCGCCCTGCACGCGCGCGATCTGCAGCTGCTGCTCGAGGTAGGCGCGCATCTTGCGGACCGCGAACAGCAGGCGGAAGAAGCTGACGACATTCGTCAGCGAGGATATCGCGTTGGCCCAGGCGATGAACTTTGGACGATCTGCCAACGGCAGGCCGAGCAGCTCGGAGATCACCGCGAGCGGCAGGATGCGCGCATAGCGCTCGACCAGATCGGCCGGGGATCCCTCCGCGAACAGCTCGGCGGCCAGACCGTCAGCGATGGCCCGGATGCGCGGCTCCATCGCAACGATCGCGCGGCGGCGAAACGCTTCGTCCACGATGCTGCGCAGACGCGTGTGATCCGGCTCGTCCATCGTCAGCATGTTGTTGGCGATGGTCCTGACGAGCCTCGGCATCCACCAGCGCAAGCCCGCGATGTCGCCATCCTCCTTGCGCAAGGTGAAGGTCGCGCCGTCCTTCAGGACCTGCGCGGTGGCGTCATGGGTCGTGGTGATCCAGACATTGCCGACGATGAGGAACCGCGTCGCGACCACGGGTGCGGACATGCGCAATTTCGCGATCGCCTTGGGCGGGTCGCGAAAGAAGGCCTCGCTGGTGAAATCGAGGCGCGCTGTCATGGCATCACCGGAGCGACTGGTGGCGTATCACCGAGATGGTGCGCGGCGCGGCCGGCGCAAGGGTGCGCTGCTCGTCGGCCGCAGGCGTGGAGAGCCCTATCCGCGCCCGGAGGAGCGCTGGCCGCTCTTGCGCTGCTGCTGGGTATAGGAGTCCCAATGACTCCAGGTGCCATTGCTGAGGCTTTGCAGGTCAGTGCCAAGTGGACGGCGCGTGCGTTTGTCGTGATCGGCGATCACGCGCTCCGACTGCGCGATCTTGCGCCTGAGTTCCGCGATCGTCTTCTGCGTCTGGCCGTTGCGCTTCGAGGTGGCGATCTCGCCTATCGTGAAGCGCGCGGTCTCCAGCGCCTTCAGCTCGGCGCGGTTCTTCTTCAACTGAACCCGGTGCCAGGCGATGTTGCTGTCGCTGTCCGCAACCATGTGGGAACTCCGCTGATTCGGTCCCGCATAGTATCGTGCGCCGAATCGGCGCCGCAACGCCCCGGCGGTGGCGAAAATGCGATCTTCTCGCACAGAAATTCCGGATTTACCGCTCGGCGAAGGCCTTCTCGACCACGAACTGGGCCGGCTCGCCGTGATTGCCCTCGGCGAAGCCGCGTTCGCCCAAGAGGACACGGGTGTCCGCCACCAGGGCCGGGCTGCCGCAGATCATGACGCGATCATGGGCGGCTTCCAGCATCGGCAAGCCGATATCGGCGAACAGCTTGCCTGAGGTGATGAGGTCGGTGATGCGGCCGCGGTTGCGGAAGGGATCGCGCGTCACGGTCGGATAGTAGATCAGCTGGTTCTGGATGTACTCGCCGAGCAGTTCGTCCTTGGGCAGATGCTCGGTGATCATCTCGCCATAGGCGAGCTCCTTGACGTGCCGGCAGCCGTGCAGGAGCACTACCTTCTCGAAGCGTTCGTAGGTTTCAGGGTCCTTAATGACGCTCAGGAACGGCGCAAGACCGGTGCCGGTGCCGATCAGGTAGAGGTTGCGCCCCTCTTCCAGATTGTCGATCACCAGCGTGCCGGTGGCCTTGCGGCTGACGATGATCTCGTCGCCCTCCTTCAAATGCTGAAGCCGCGAGGTCAGCGGCCCGTCCGGCACCTTGATCGAGAAAAACTCCAGCGTGTCCTCGTAATTGGCGCTGGCGACGCTGTAGGCCCGCAGCAGCGGCTTCTCGCCGACCTTGAGCCCGATCATCGTGAATTCGCCGTTGCGGAAGCGGAAGGTCGGGCTGCGGGTGGTCTTGAAGGAGAACAGCGTGTCGGTCCAGTGGTGGACGCTCAAAACGCTTTCCTGATTGAAATTGCTCATCTCACCTTCCCTGTCGCGTCAATTGCGGTTCCGAGGCCGGCAGCTATGCGTCATTTGTACACGATCATTCGTATACTAATGAATAATCCGGCTTGATCCCGCGGTCAAGGCTGCCCAAGATCGGAAGCGTTGCAGTTGGGAATAAGGAGCCCCTTCCATGGCGCATGACGCACCCCAGGCCGCCGGACCCTCGAAGCTGGTGATCCGCAATATCGGCCTGATCCTGTCCGGCGCTTTGGAAAAGCCGATTCTGGACGGCGACACCATCGTCGCCGAGAACGGCAAGATCACCGCGATCGGCCGCTTCAAGGACGTCGATACCGAAGGCGCCACCACCATCGTCGACGCCAACGGCACCACGGTGGCGCCGGGCCTGATCGACAGCCACGTCCACCCTGTCGCCGGTGACTGGACGCCGCGGCAGAACCAGATCAACTGGATCGACAGCTATCTGCACGGCGGCGTCACCACCATGATCTCCGCCGGCGAGGTGCACATGCCCGGTCGCCCCCGCGACGTCGTCGGCCTCAAGGCCACGGCCGTGTTCGCCCAGCGCGCGTTCTGGACCTTGCGCCCCGGCGGCGTGAAGGTTCACGCCGGCGCGCCGGTGATCGAATGCGAGATGGTTGAAGAAGACTTCAAGGAGATGGCGGCGAACGGCGTCAAGCTGCTCGGCGAGGTCGGCCTCGGCGGCGTCAAGGACGGCCCGACCGCGCGGAAGATGGTCGGCTGGGCGCGCAAATACGGTATCCAGAGCACCATCCATACCGGCGGTCCGTCGATCCCTGGCTCCGGCCTGATCGACAAGGACGTGGTGCTGGAGGCCGACACCGACGTGGTCGGCCACATCAATGGCGGCCACACCGCCCTGCCCGACGACCAGATCCGCTGCATCTGCGAGGGCTGCAAGCGCGGCCTCGAGCTCGTGCACAACGGCAATGAGCGCTCGGCCCTGTTCACGCTGCGCACCGCGCGCGAGATGGGCGACCTGCATCGCGTCATCCTCGGCACCGACGCGCCCGCCGGCTCAGGCGTGCAGCCGCTCGGCATCCTGCGCATGGTCTCGATGCTGTCCTCGCTCGGCGACCTCCCGGCCGAGATCGCGTTCTGCCTTGCCACCGGCAACACCGCGCGGATGCGTCAGCTCGATTGCGGCCTGATCGAGGTCGGCCGCTCCGCCGACTTCGTCATCATGGACAAGGCGCAGCACTCGCCGGGCAAGAACATCCTGGAGAGCGTCCAGCTCGGCGACCTCCCCGGCATCGGCATGACCATCATCGACGGCATCGTGCGCACCCAGCGCAGCCGCAACACGCCGCCCGCCGGCAAGGTGCCGGAGGTGGTGCCGAAGTGAAAGCCACAACGCCGCCCACTCCGCATAGCCTCTCGAACGCGTTGAACTGGCCTCCCGCCTGCTGCGTCTAATACCGGACGGCCCCTCCGAGGGCCGCCCGTTGCCGGAGCGTCGAAGAGAGCATGAAGAGTTCGTCGCGGATTGCCGCCGGCGTCGTCGGTGCGGTGGCGGGCTATGCCGCGATCTTTCTGGTGTTTTCTCTCCTCGATCTGGGCAACCGGGCCGACCCCATCACATCGGGCCTTTTGGCACTGTTCGTCTACTCTCCCATCGGCGCGATCGGCGGCGCGGTGCTCGCCAGCTGGCTGGTGTCGCGCCGTGGCAAGGACGCAAGCAATGGAAGCGTCGCGCGCAACAGCCTGAAGTCGCTCGGCGTCATCGCCCTGCTCTGCGTCGGAGCCGCCGCCGCTTACCTCGCTTACGCCTACGCAACCGCGACGCCGTGGCTCAACCCGAATGCGGCCAATCCCTTGCTCGTGTTTGAGATACGCCTTCCGCCCGGGGCGGCGATGCCGACCTCATTGCAAAGCATCGCCATCGAGTTGCAGACCGACATCAACACCATGCCCGCCGAGCTCACGCCCGCCGACTTTCGCCGTGATGGCGACCAAGCCGTCGTCACGGGTGAAGTCGAGCTGGCCTTTCGAACATCGCACCGGCAGCTCGCCGTCACCATCGAAGGACAGCCAAAACGGATCTACCCAATCGGATTGTCGGCCAAAGCGCCGCATACCCCAGAGTTCGGAACGTGGCGACGCCTCAACGACGGAAGTGAGATCCGCTACCGCGCCCAATGGCCGGGGAAGACATGAACGTCGAAATCAGCTTTCTTCAATCCGCTCGTTCAACTGCCGTAGGGTGGGCAAAGGCGCGAAGCGCCGTGCCCACGATCTTTTCCTGATCGAGAGAGATGGTGGGCACGCTTTCGATTTGCCCACCCTACGGCACCTTCACCGCAGCTTGTTCAACAGCGCCATCAGCGTCTCGCGCTCCTTGGCATCCAGCGGCGCCAAGGTTTCGCGGGTAATGGCAAGCGCGTTCGGTGCCAGCTTCTCGGCAAGCTGCTGACCGGCGCGCGTCAGGCTCACGAGCAGGCGGCGGCCGTCCTCGGGATCCTGGCTGGTCTCGGTGAGGCCGCGCGCGGTGAGACGATCGATTACGCCCTTGATGGTCGCAACGTCCATCGCCGTCAGACGCCCGAGCTGGTTCTGCGAGCACGGCCCGGTCTCGGCCAGTTTCGACAGCGCCGCCCATTGCGTCGGCGTCAGGTTGGTGCCGATGTCGCGGGTGAAGATCGAGCTGTGGCGCTGCCAGACCTGGCGCAGGATGAAGCCGACCTGTTCGTCGAGAACGTAAGGCGGTTTTGCCGGTTTGACACTCTTTTTGGCCGTAACGCTTCTCGCCATCCGTTCGCAGCCCCTTCCCCTTGCCTCACAAGGACAGATGCGCGTCGCGGATATCCGGGCGCGCGTCGAGCTCGGCCATGGTGCCGCCGAAACAGATCCGGCCGCGCTCGATGATGTAGGCGCGATCCGAAATCAGCCGCGCGAAATGCAGATTCTGCTCGGAGACGACGATGCTGACGCCTTCCTTCTTCATGGTCAGGATGGCATCGACCATCTGCTCCACGATCTTCGGCGACAGGCCCTCCGACGGCTCGTCCAGCAACACCAAGGACGGATTGCCCATCAGCGTGCGCGCGATGGTGAGCATCTGCTGCTCGCCGCCGCTCATGCGTCCGCCCGGGCGGTTCTTCATCTCGCCGAGGTTAGGAAACAGCGCGAACAGCTTTTCGCGTGTCCAGTGCGGCGCGTTCGGACGTTTCGGCTGGCGGCCGACTTCGAGGTTTTCCTCGACGGTCAGGTCCGTGAAGATGCGCCGCTCCTCCGGCACATAGCCGAGGCCATCGCGCACGATCTCGTGTGTCGGCTTCGACGAGACGTCCTTGCCCTCGAACGTGATGCGGCCGGAGCGCTGCGCGACGAGGCCGACGATCGAGCGGAACGTCGTCGACTTGCCGGCGCCGTTGCGTCCCAGCAGCGCCACCACCTCGCCCTCGCCGACCTCGAAGCCGATGTCGAACAGGATATGCGCCGGACCATAATGGCTGTTGAGGTCCTGCACCGTGAGCTTCATGAGGAGGCTCCCTCGCGGTGGCGGGCATCGTAGACCAGGCCCTCGCCGAGATAGACCGCCTGCACCTGGGGATTGCCGCGCACTTCCGCCGGCGAGCCCTCCGCGATCAACGTCCCGCGGTTGAGCACGAGGATGCGGTCGGCATGCTCGAACACCACGTCCATGTCGTGCTCAGTGAAGAGCACGCCGATGGATTTTTCCCGGGCAATGTGCGCGGTCAGCCGCATCAATTCGACGCGCTCGCGCGGTGCCATGCCGGCCGTCGGCTCGTCCATCAGCAGCAGCTTGGGCTGGTTGGCGAGCGCAACCGCAAGCTCGAGCCGCTTGAGATCGCCATAGGCAAGCTCGCCGCAGGGCCGGTCCGCATAACCGCTCATGCCGACCAGCTCGAGCAGGCGGCCGGCTTCAGTGCGGTCGAACTTCGGCGCCGAGCCGAACAGATTGAACAGCTGCTTGCCGTGCGAGATCAGCGCGACCTGCACGTTCTCGCGCACGGTCATGGTAGCGAAGGTCGCGGTGATCTGGAATGTGCGGCCAACGCCGAGCCGCCAGACCTCACGCGGCTTCCGGCCGGTGATCTCCTCGCCGAGCAGGCGAACGTGCCCGCTGTCAGGCATGTTCTGGCCGTTGAGCATGTCGAAGCAGGTGCTTTTGCCCGCGCCGTTCGGCCCGATCAGCGCCAGGATCTCGCCGGCCCGCAGCGAGAACGAAACGCCGCGCACAGCATGGATGCCGCCATAGGATTTGGTCAGGCCTTCGACCGCGAGAAGTGGAGGTGCAACGCTCATTCGGCAGACTCGATCGGCTTGGCGAGCAAGGGAGATCCCGGCGGCGATGCTTTCTTGCGGCGCTGCGCCAGCATCTCCAGCATGCCGACGATGCCCTTGGGGAAGACGACGACGATCAGCATGATGAAGCCGCCGAGCACGAGCTTCGACAGATCGGTCTGGCTCACCAGCCAGATGTTCAAAGCCTTGTAGACGATGGCGCCGATCACCGCGCCCGACACCGTCTCGACGCCGCCGAGCAGCACCATGACCAGCGCATCGACCGACAGCGAGATGCCGAGATTGTCGGGGAACACGCTGCCCTTGAGATAGGCGAACAGCGCACCGCCGATGCCGGCGGTCGTGCCGGCGATCACGAAGGCGGTCCACTGGATGCGCTTGGCATCGATGCCGATGGCTTCGCTGCGCAGACCTGAGTCACGCGTGGCACGAAGCGCGTAGCCGAACGGCGAGAACACCATGGCCCGCAGCGCGACGGTCACCAGCGCCGCGACGCCGAGTGAAAGCCAGTAGAAGCGCGACGGACTTGCCGCCCAGCTCGATGGCCAGAGGCCCAGAATGCCGTTATCGCCGCCGGTCACGTTCACCCACTGGAACGCGATTGACCACACGATCTGCGCGAAGGCGAGCGTCAGCATCGCGAAATAGACGCCGGAGAGCTGTACCGCGAAGAAGCCGAACACGGCCGCGCCCATGCAGCCGAGTAGCGGCCCGAGCAGCAGGCAGACGATCATCGGCAGTCCCGCCATCTTGGCGAGGAAGGCGATACCGTAGGCGCCGAGGCCGAAATAGGCGGCGTGGCCGAACGAGGCGAGGCCGCCGACCGACATCAGGAAGTGCAGGCTGACGGCGAAGATCACGAAGATCGCGATCTCCGAGGCCACGGTCAGCAGATAATTGCCCGCGAACAGCGGCAGCATCGCCGCGATGACGAGCGCTGCCAGCGAGGCCAGCCGCTCGTTCGACGTCAGCGGCCGCCACGGATTGACGGTGAGGCCCGGCGTCTTGCGCGCGGCCGCTTCCGGCCTGCCAAACAGGCCCCAGGGACGCACGATCAGCACCACCGCCATCACCAGGAAGACCAGGATGATGGAGATCTTCGGGAAGATCAGGATGCCGAAGGCATTCAGCTCGGAGACCAGCACCGCCGCGACGAAAGCGCCGACGATGCTGCCGAGGCCGCCGATCACCACCACGACGAAGACCTCGACGATGATGCGCAGATCCATGGCGTGGTGCACGGCATCGCGCGGGATCTGAAGCGCGCCGCCGAGCGCTGCGAGGAAAACGCCGACGGCGAACACGGATGTGAACAGCCATTTTTGATTGACGCCGAGGGCTGCCACCATGTCGCGGTCCTGCGTCGCGGCGCGCACCAAGACGCCCCAGCGCGTTCGCTGGAACAATAGCCAGAGAATTCCGAGCACGACGGGCCCGAGCACGATCAGGAACAGGTCGTAGCTCGGAATGTTCTGGCCGAAGAAATCGATGGCGCCCCTGAAGCCCGGCGCGCGGCGGCCGACGAGGTCGTCCGGCCCCCAGATCAGCACGACGAGATCCTCGACCATCAGGGTCAGGCCGAAGGTCGCGAGCAGCTGGAACAGCTCGGGCGCATGATAGATGCGGCGGAGCAGCACCATCTCGACGATGACGCCGATCACCGCCACTGCGAGCGCCGCGAGGAGGATGCCGCCCCAGAAGCCGAACGCGCCGGACAGGCGCTCGGTCAGCGTGAAGGCGATGTAGGCGCCGATCATGTAGAAGGCGCCATGCGCGAAGTTCACGATCCGGGTCACGCCGAAGATGATCGACAGGCCCGACGCCACCAGGAACAGCGACGCTGCGCTGGCGAGACCGGTCAGAAACTGTACGACGTAAAAGGCCATCTTCGGTCCGGGTTGAATGTTGCATGCCGTGGCACGCGGGTCTTGGTTCACCTCTCCCCGCTCTTGCGGGGAGAGGTCGGATCGCCTCCGGCGATGCGAAGCATCGTCCGGAGCGATCCGGGTGAGGGGCTCTCTCCACTAGCGCGGAGCGTGGAGAGAGCCCCTCACCCCAACCCTCTCCCCGCGAAGAGCGGGGAGAGGGAGAGATAGAACATGATCAATCCTTTGGACGCAGCTTCCCGACTTCGGCATCGCTCGGCAGATAGTCCGCGCCCTTCTTGTAGGACGAATCCACCATCACGCCCTTGCCGTCCTTCAGCGCGGTCTTGCCGACGAAGGCCCCGAGCGTCGACTGGTGGTCGATCTTGCGGAAGGTGATCTCGCCGAACGGCGACGGCATCGAGATCCCCTCGGCCGCTGCGATCAGCTTCTCCGGATCGGTCGAGCCCGCCTTGGCCAGGATCGCGGCGGCCGCCTTGATGGTCTGATAGCCGACGATCGAGCCGAGACGCGGATAGTCGTTGTACTTCGCCTGATACGCTTTCAGGAACGCATCATGCTCGGGAGTCTTGATCGAGTACCAGGGATAGCCGGTGACGATCCAGCCCTCCGGCGTCTCGTCCTTGAGCGGGTCGAGATATTCGGGCTCGCCGGTGAGGAAGGAGACGACCTCACGCCCCTTGAACAGGCCGCGGGTGTTGCCTTCGCGCACGAGCTTGACGAGATCGGCGCCGAACGTGACGTTGAGGATCGCTTCCGGGTTGGCGGCGGCAACCGCCTGCACCACCGGGCCGGCGTCGATCTTGCCCTGCGGCGGCCATTGCTCGTCGACCCACTGGATGTCCGGGCGCTTCTCCGACATCAGCTTCTTGAACACCGCGACCGCCGACTGGCCGTATTCGTAGTTCGGCGCGATCGTCGCCCAGCGTTTCGCCGGCAACTTGCTGGCGGCTTCCACCAGCATCGCCGCCTGCATGTAGTTGGAGGGACGCAGGCGGAAGGTGTACTTGTTGCCCTTGGACCAGGTGATGGCGTCCGTCAGCGGCTCGGCCGCGAGGAAGAATACCTTCTTCTGGTTGGCGAAGTCAGAGACCGCAAGACCGATGTTCGACAGGAACGTGCCTGCGAGCATCGCGACGCCCTCGCTCGAGACGAGTTCGTTGGCCGCGGTCTGCGCGTCCGCCGGCTTGCCGCCATCGTCCTTGGAGATGACGACGAGCTTCTTGCCGTTGATGCCGCCGGCCGCGTTGATTTCCTCGACCGCGAGCTGCCAGCCCTTGCGATAGGGCTCGGTGAATGCCGGCAGCAGCGAATAGCTGTTGATCTCGCCGATCTTGATGTCCTGCGCCAGGGCCGAATGAGCCATGCCGCCCGCCAGAAGCGCGAAGGCCGCGCCGACGATAGTCTTTCTTGCTCGCATCCCAACCTCCAGTTTGAACTCGCGTTACGACTTCTATCTACCTCAGACCGTCTTCGCCCTTGATCTCCGCAACCGTCAGCCCGCCGACGCGCGGCAGCGGACGGCCGCTGTCGGTGATGGCGACCGCGACCATGATCTCGTTGGCGCGCGGCGCATCGTTGATCTGCACTTCCATGCCGTCGAAATGGCTGCGCACGAAGGCCGCATCCTTGTGCCCGAGCGGAATGTCGAGCGTCGTGCCCGGGCCGCTGCGCTTCTTCGATGAGGGAATCAGCGCCGCACCCTTGCCCAGAACCTTGCGCACCGGCGCGCCCATCTTGGGGTGGAGGATTGCGGCGGCATGCTCCAGCTCGCCGTTCTCGCCGACCGCCGCCGCCTTGCCGTAGCTGTGCGCCTTGGCGCCATCGATCCCGAGCGCCGCCACCGCGCGCTTCGACAGGAGCTCGCCCAGCTCCTCGCCGATTGCGATCAGCGGCGAAAGATCCTCGACATATTTTCCGGCAAACGGATTCTCGATGACGGCAATCGCCGCCGCACGCCGGGTCGGCGGCGACACCTGCCGCCCCATCTCCATCTGCGTCTCTTCAACGACGGTGACGATCTTGCGGATGATCGCGCTCATGTTTCGCTTCCCTGTTCAGGCATGGACCGCGTTCTCCAGCACACGCGGGCGCGATCGTTGCTCTTCTATATCCTTTGTTCCGATGACAAGCATATCACCACAAAGCCGCAGCACGGCACCTTCGATCAGTCCGCGATCGAACAATTGCCGTGCACATTCCGCGCCAGATTCAAGAGCGGCTGCGATCTCATCGTGAGACAGCTCGCCGACACCGCGCGTCACAAGGCGTGCGCCGAGATCGCTGTCGGGCTGAAGCTCGTTCGCCGGCCTTCGGATGATTGCGGGATGCCCGGGCAGATCGACGGCGTTGGCGATCACGGTCGCGGCCGCATCGGCCTGCGAAGCGGTTGCCGCCAGCACGGTCACGGCATCGGCGATCCCGAGCGAAAAGCTGCGGCCGTGCCGGCCGCTGGTCGCGACGCCCCGCACCGGATCGTCCGCATCGATCCGCATCGCCCGCATCACGCCGTCGCGGTCGGGCCGGTCCATCAGGCCGACGGAAAAATGCTCGCCCTTGCCGAGATGCAGCGCGATGTCGCCGCCATTGTTGACGTAAACTCGATCGAGCACCGCAGCGCGCAGCATTGCGGCCAGAATTTCCTCCGCAACGCTGCCGGCAACGGCCGCCATCGGCGTGATGAAGCAATCGGCGGCATAAGGCGCGACAGCACCGTGCATGCGACGGGCGACGGCACCCTTTAGCGACGTGCGCCTCTCAGCGGCGGCGCGCAATTGCGGCAGCTCCGCGCAAAGCTCGTCGAGCAATCCAGTGAACCGCTGCGCCGCAGCCTCATAGGCCGCACGCACTGAATCCGGACGTCCCCTCGCCTCCACGATCAGATCGATCGGTCCATCCTGCAAATGCAGCCGCCGGCCATCAGACAGCCATGCGATTTGCGGGCGCCTGGTCATGTGCGAGGCCCCGGAAGCGGGTTCTGCCAGGGCAATTGGCGGACGTCGTCGCCGTTCTGCACCTCGGAGAGCGGCTTCACATAATCCATGTGTCCACCGAGCGCGGCGTAGTCGGACAGCTTCATGGTGAATTCGATCGGCGCGACCAGGGCCGGTGTCGGCACGTAGCCGAACGCGCCTGACGGCATCTGCGTCACATCGACCATGTAGGTGATGCCGCCGCCGGGCCAGACATAGACCGGCGCGCCGCCGCTGGTGACGCGCGTCAGCGCGTCCTTAACTGAGCGAGTCAAACGCACGGGATTGTCGGTGACGCCGGCGCGCAAGGAGCCGCCCGCTCCCGCCATGAACAACACCGTGCACAACGCCGGCTCGCAGTTTTCCTGGATACGCTCGACCGAGAACTTCAAGTCATCAGGCATCTCGGTCTCGACCGGCTTCAAGGCCTCGTCGAGCACGTAATAGGACGAATGCTCGCCGGTGGTGGAGACCATCAGCATGGTCAGGCCAGGCTTCGCTTCCTTGGCATCGAACGGGCCCAGGATCGACAAGGGATCGGAGATGTTGGTGCCGCCCCAGCCCGTGCCTGGATCGGCCACCTGGAAATAGCGGCCGGGCGTCGAGCGGCGGCCCTTCATCTTGATGCCGGTGTCGGCGATGTCGAGCAGCTTGCCCGCCTGATGCTCACTGAGGACGCCGGTGATGTGGTCGTCGACCACGACGACTTCATCGACCTTGCCATGCCATTGCTTGGCAAACATGCCGATCGTTGCCGAGCCGCAGCCGACGCGCATGCGCTCTTCCTTCACGCCGTTGACGATCGGCGGCTGGCCGGCCTGCACCACCACGGTGGCGCCGCCGTCGATGGTGAGCTCCACCGCCTTGCAATTGGCGAGGTCCATCAGCGTGTCACAGGTGACACGGCCCTCCTTCTTGGAACCGCCGGTCAGGTGATGCACGCCGCCGAGCGAGAGCATCTGCGAGCCGTATTCGCTTGTCGTGACGTGGCCGACCGCCTCGCCCTGCGCGCGCACGGTCGCGGTCTCCGGGCCGAGATAGCGGTCGGTGTCGATCTTCACCTTGATGCCGCAATAGGAGAAGATGCCCTCGGTGACAACGGTCACCATGTCGACGCCGTCGACCTCCGCGGAAACGATGAACGGCGCCGGCTTGTAGTCGGGATAGGTCGTGCCTGCGCCGATCGCCGTCACGAAAGTCGAGGGCTCATGGACGATCTTGCCGTCCCAGTCCTCGGTGCGGCTGAACGGGACGAGCTTGCCGCCGTGAGAGACGGTGCGCTCCAGGATGACGTGCGGATCGACGCGGACGAGCTTGCCGTCGTGATTGGCATAGCGATCGCAGGCCCCCGCCGCGCCGGGCTTGATGTAGCACATCACCGGACAAGCATCGCAGCGGATCTTGTCGATGACGGCGCTCGTCGTTTCTGTCACCATATCGGCGGACATCGCAGTTATCATTCGTATACGAACGATGTTGCGCGCGCTGCCCCGGGCCTGTCAAGCGGCGGTGCAGCGCAAAAGATGCCGCTGCCGCATAAAACCTCATTTGCCTATCCGCTCTGTCCACAAAGAAGGCAGCCGCGCTGCAGTGCGGCATGCACGGCTTGCACGTTTGTGTACAAACGGTATCGTCGCGGCACCGAATTTTCGCGATTGCATGATCTTGGATATCGTCTTGGGTTGGTCTTGGGCTTGGGAACGAGGATGACGCAGACACCGATCCGCCTCACCGTGAACGGCAGGATCCACGAGGTCACGGCAGCGCGGGACACGCCGCTGCTCTACGTGCTGCGCAATGATCTCGCGCTGAACGGCCCGAAATACGGCTGCGGCTTGGGGGAATGCGGCACCTGTACTGTCCTGATCGACGGACTGGCGGCACGCTCCTGCGTGATTCCGGTGAGCGGCTGCATCGGGCGCGACATCGTGACGCTCGAAGGTCTCGGCACAAGCGACAAGCCCGACGTCGTGCAGCAGGCCTTCATCGACGAGCAGGCCGCACAATGCGGCTATTGTCTCAACGGCATGATCATGACCACCAAGGCGTTGCTCGCGATCAACCCGCGGCCGACCGAGCAGGAGGCGCTGGCGGCGCTGCGCTACAATCTTTGCCGCTGCGGCACGCATGTCGAGATCCTGCGCGCGGTGATGCGCGCATCCGGCCAACTCACCGAGGCCGCAGATTGATGGCCTCCTTTGTTTCGAAAGGAGCTGAGCGCACGGGTTCGCTCGTCGTCGCGCGCAGCGTGGACGAGGTCACGTCGGAGACCTTCGTCCGGATCACCGCGGACGGTTCGGTCACGGCCTATAACGGCCATGTCGATCTCGGCACCGGCATCCGCACTGCGCTGGGCCAGATCGTCGCCGAAGAGCTCGATGTTTCTTTTGCCCGCGTCGTCGTCGTGCTCGGCGACACGGCATTGGTGCCGAACCAGGGCGCGACGATTGCGAGCGAAACCATCCAGATCACGGCCGTGCCGCTGCGGAAGGCGGCGGCGCAAGCGCGGCACTTTCTGATCGCGCGCGCGGTGGAACGCCTGGACTTGCCGGAAGCCGAGCTCAAGATCGAGGACGGACTCGTTCGCGGCCACAACAACCGCAGCATCAGCTATGGCGAGCTCATCGGCGACGAGGCGATCCGCCTCGAGCTGGCCGATGACGTGCGGGTCAAGCCGGTCGGCGATTACGCCATCGTCGGCCAGTCGGCGCCGCGCGTCGATCTACCTGCCAAAGCCACGGGCGAGCTGACTTTCGTGCACGACATTCGCGTACCCGGCATGCTGCACGGCCGCGTGGTGCGGCCGCCCTATGCTGGCGTCGATGCCGGACCGTTCGTCGGCACCAGCCTCATTGCGGTCGACGAATCCTCCGTGCGCGACATTCCCGGCCTTGTCGCCGTGGTGCGGATCGGCGATTTCGTCGGCGTCGTCGCCGAGCGCGAGGAGAATGCGATCCGTGCGGCAGAGCAGCTCAAGGTGAGCTGGAAGCCGACGCCGACGCTGACCGACCTCGCCGATGTCGAGACCGCCCTGCGCGCCAATCCATCGACGCCGCGCACGCTGATCGACAAGGGCGAGGTCGACAAGGCGATATCGGGCGCGGCCAGGCCGATGCAGCGCACTTACGTCTGGCCGTATCAGATGCACGCCTCGATCGGTCCCTCCTGCGCCGTCGCTGACTACAGGGACGGCAACATCCGGGTCTGGTCGGGCACGCAGAACCCGCACGTGCTGCGCGGCGACCTCGCGCTGCTGATCGAGCGCCCCGAGAGCGAGATCGAGGTGATCCGGCTGGAGGCCGCCGGCTGCTACGGCCGCAACTGCGCCGACGACGTCACCGCCGATGCGCTGCTGCTGTCGCGCGCCGTCGGCCGTCCGGTCCGCGTGCAGCTGACGCGCGAGCAGGAGCACGCCTGGGAGCCGAAAGGCACCGCGCAGCTCATCGACGTCAATGGCGGTCTCGACGCTGACGGCGGCATCGCCGCTTACGATCTCGCCACGCGCTATCCCTCGAATGCCGCGCCGACGCTGGCGCTGCTGCTGACCGGCCGCCTCTCGCCCGAACCCGCCGTGCTCCAGATGGGCGACCGCACCGCGATCCCGCCCTACGATTACGAGCACATGCGCGTCGTCGCGCACGACATGGCGCCGATCGTGCGGGCCTCCTGGTTTCGCGGCGTCTCGGCCCTGCCGAACACCTTTGCGCATGAATCCTATATCGACGAGGCCGCAACGGAAGCCGGCGTCGATCCCATCGAATATCGCCTTCGCTATCTGAAGGACCCGCGCGCGGTCGATCTGGTCAATGCGGTGGCCGAGCGCGCGGGCTGGACGCCGCGCGCCGCTCGCGAGGAGAAGGACGGCGAGGTCGTGCACGGGCGCGGCTTTGCCTATGCGCTCTACGTCCACAGCAAGTTTCCGGGCTATGGCGCGGCGTGGTCGGCGTGGGTTGCCGACGTCGCGGTGAACAAGACGACCGGCGACGTCAGCGTGACGCGCGTCGTCGCGGGCCAGGATTCCGGTTTGATGATCAACCCGGACGGCGTGCGCCACCAGATCCAGGGCAACGTCATCCAGTCCACCAGCCGCGCGCTGATGGAGGAGGTATCGTTCGAACGCGGCGCGGTGGCCGCGCGCGAATGGGGCGCCTATCCGATCATTCCATTCCCCGACGTGCCCAAGATCGACGTCCTGATGCTCCCGCGGCAAGACCAGCCGCCGCTCGGCGTCGGCGAGTCCGCCTCGGTGCCGAGCGCAGCGGCGATCGCGAATGCCATCTTCGATGCCACCGGCGTGCGCTTTCGCGAGCCGCCGTTCACGCCCGAGCGCATCCTCAGGGGATTGCACGGCGAAGCACCGCCGGCGTCACAGGCCCTGCCCGCGCCCGCAGCCCCGCCTCCGTCGCGCATCTGGGAAAATCCGTTCGCCAGGCGCGCCGGCATCTTCGCAACGATCGCAGCCGTCTGCACCGCCGCGATCGGCATCGGCGCTGCGCTGCTGCCCGGCCGCGCCATCGCCCCGATCACCCGGCCCGATGCTTCGGTCTATTCGGCGGCGACGATTGCGCGCGGCCAGCAGCTTGCAGCGCTGGGCAATTGCGCGGAGTGCCACACCGTCGTCGGCGGCGCACCAAATGCCGGTGGCCGCGCCTTGGAAACGCCGTTCGGGACGATCTACGCGACCAACATCACGCCCGACGTCGAGACCGGCATCGGCGCCTGGTCCTATCCCGCCTTCGAGCGCGCCATGCGCGATGGCCTGCATCGCGACGGACGCCAGCTCTATCCCGCCTTCCCTTACACGCATTTTGCAAAGACCAGCGATGCCGATCTGCAGGCGCTCTACGCTTACCTGATGGCGCAGCCTGCGGTCCGCGCGACGACGCCGGCGAATGCGCTCGCCTTCCCGTTCAATCTCCGCCCCCTGCTGGCGGGCTGGAACGCGCTGTTCCACCGAACGCGCGAATTCAAGCTCGACCCGTCAAAGTCCGAGGCTTGGAATCGCGGCGCCTATCTGGTCGAGAGCCTCGGCCATTGCAGCGGCTGCCATTCGCCGCGCAACGCGCTGGGCGCCGAGCAGCGCAACGCCTATCTCGCCGGCGGCTTTGCCGAAGGCTGGGAAGCGCCGGCGCTGACCTCGCTCTCGCACGCGCCGATCCCGTGGAGCGAGGATGAGCTCTACACTTATTTGCGCACCGGCCATTCGCAGTACCACGGCGTTGCCGCCGGCCCGATGGCGCCTGTTGTCCGGGACCTCAAGGCTCTGCCCGACCAGGACATCCGTGCGATGGCGGTCTATCTCAATTCGTTCAACGACACCGCGATCGACCAACAGGCGCAGGAGGCGCTCGCTGCTAGGCTCGAGCGCGCGACCCAGGTCACCGTCGCATCTTCGACCGGTGCGCGGCTCTACCAGGGCGCCTGTGCGGTGTGCCACGAGGTCGGCGGCCTGCCGCTGTTCGGCAGCCGCCCGTCGCTCGCGCTCAACAGCAATCTGCACAGCAGAACGGCTGACAATCTCGTGCAGGTGATCCTGCACGGCATCGCCGAGCCCGTGTCGAGCGATCTCGGCTACATGCCCGCGTTTGGGAACAGCATGAGCGACGCGCAGATCGAGGAGCTCGTCAGCTTCCTGCGCCGGCAGTTCGCACCTAGCAAGCCGGCCTGGACCGGCGTGCGCGAGACGATCGCAAAGGTGCGAAGTTCAACCCACTAACGTCATTCCGGGGCCCGAGCATAGCGAGGGAGCCCGGAATCCATACCCACCAGCTGGGGTTATGGATTCTCAGATGCGCAATTGCGCATCATAGCTCGCCGCTTCGCGTCGCCCCCGGAATGACACTGCGGCGAATACGCTACCCGTGCTTCACCTCCACCGGCGGCGTGCCGTGGGTGTGGAACGACTCGATCGTCTTCAAGCCCCAGGCCTGGCCCTTCTTCCGCTCCTCCTCCGTCCACACGATCGGCTTCCAGTCGGGCGCGAGGATGAGGCGTGCGCCGGCATTGGCGACCTCGACGCGGTTGCCGCCGGGCTCATAGACATAGAGGAAGAAGGTCTGCTGGATCGCGTGCTTGTGCGGCCCGGTCTCGATGTGCACGCCGTTCTCCAGGAAAATGTCGGCGGCGCGCAGAATTTCCTCGCGGCTGTCGAGCGCGTAGGTGACGTGGTGGAAGCGGCCCGGCACGCCGGAATGGTCGAGCGAATAGGCAAAGTCGTAGCTCTTGTTCGACATCGTCAGCCACATCGCCGCCTCACGGCCGTCGTTGAGCACGATCTGCTCGGTGAGGCGGCAGCCGAGATAGGTCTCGAAGAACTCGCGGTTGGCCTTGATGTCGACGGCGAGGCAGTTGAGGTGGTCGAGCCGGCGGACATTGACGCCGCGGGCGGGAAAGCGCTGCGCCTGGTTCTTCAGCGCAGGCTTGAGCTCGGGCGGCGCCTGATACCATTCGGTCTCGTAATAGAGCTCGACGATATGGCCATCGGGGTCGCGGCAGCGGAAGGTCGGCCCCTGCCCCATGTCGCCGTCGATCCAGCCGATGTCGAAGCCGGATCCCCTGAGCGCGGCGACGCGCCGCTCCAGCGCCTGCTGGCTGCGCGCACGCAGCGCCATGTGACCCATGCCCGAGGTCTTCGATGCCGTCAGCTTCAGCGAATAGCGCTCGTAATCGTCCCAGCCGCGCAAATAGACCGACTCACCCTTCTGTCCGCTGACCGTCATGCCCATGACGTCGACGAAGAACTTCAGGCTTTCGTCCGGCTTCGGTGTCAGCAGCTCCATGTGGCCGAGGTGGGCGAGATCGAGGATCGGTTCGGGCTGCATGGTTTCCTCCTGGAGCAGGCGCGGGGCAGTCTGGGCCCCCTATTTGTACTAATGTACAAATCATTAGGTCCCGTCAACAAAGCGCCGGAGACCCCGCTGCGATCGGCGCCTGACCGGCTCGGTGGCCGTCCTCCGGCTGAAAGTCGCAGCCTGCCTAATGCGCAGCCTGCCCGAATGGTAAACCCTTACTTAAGCGCCATCTCACTTGAAGGGTCCGGAATGCAGCATTTTCCCGGCGATTCCGCGCATTGGCCGGCGTTGGCGACAAGGCTCCGGACCGAATTACCGCGGATTTAACGGAGCCGGCGCGTCCGGCGTTTAACCGTTTGTGCAGCGACCGCCACGCATAGTCGGGCAAATCCCTTTGCTCTTGCCGGGTTCATTCATCGTGACATCCTTTGGACGCGTGATTTCGGTTCGCGGATCGCTCGCCCGGGTCGGGCTTCTGGCGGAAAGCCGGATGCCGATCTCGGAGGTGCGGGCCACCGTCGGGCGCTTCGTCAGTATCCGTTGCAGCAGCTCGGTCATCGTTGCGATGATCACGGAGGTCTCCTGCGAGAACCTGTCGAGCGCGGACAATTACATCGCCATCGCCTCGGTCGACCTGCTCGGCGAGATTCTCAACGCCGCGGACAAGGCCAAGTTTCAGCGCGGTGTCACCAACTATCCGACCATCGGCGATGCCGTCGACCTGATCACGAGCCAGGAGCTGCGCACGATCTACGCGCCGACCGGCTCGGACCAGATCAATGTCGGCTTCCTGCAGCAGGACCGCTCGGTCATCGCCTATGTCGACGTCGAAGAAATGCTGTCCAAGCATTTTGCCGTGCTGGGATCGACCGGCGTCGGTAAATCGACCGGTGTCTCGCTGCTTCTCAACGAGATCCTGAAGGCGCGGCCGAACCTGCGCATCTTCCTGCTCGACGTGCACAACGAATATGGCCGCTGCTTCGGCGATCGCGCGCTGGTGCTCAACCCGCGAAACCTGAAGCTGCCGTTCTGGCTGTTCAACTTCGAGGAAATCGTCGACGTGCTGTTCGGCGGCCGCGCCGGCGTGCCGGAAGAGCTCGACATCCTCGCCGAGGTGATCCCGCTCGCCAAGGGCGTCTACACCCAGTACCAGAACGCCGACCGCATCGGCCTCAAGCGCATCGATCCCAAGCAGATCGGCTACACCGTCGATACGCCGGTGCCCTATCGCCTGGTCGACCTGCTGTCGCTGATCGACGAGCGCATGGGCAAGCTCGAAAACCGCTCCTCGCGCATCATCTATCACAAGCTGATCTCGCGCATCGAGGCGGTGCGCAACGACCCGCGCTACGCCTTCATGTTCGACAACGCCAATGTCGGCGGCGACACCATGGCCGAGGTCATCAGCCATCTGTTCCGCCTGCCCGCCAACGGCAAGCCGATGACGGTGATGCAGCTCGCCGGCTTCCCGGCCGAGGTGATCGATTCCGTGGTCTCCGTGCTCTGCCGCATGGCCTTCGACTTCGGGCTGTGGAGCGACGGCGTCTCGCCGCTGCTGTTCGTCTGCGAGGAGGCGCACCGCTATGCCTCCGCCGACCGCAACATCGGCTTCGGCCCGACCCGCAAGGCGGTGTCGCGCATCGCCAAGGAAGGCCGCAAATACGGCGTCTATCTCGGCCTCATCACCCAGCGCCCGGCCGAGCTCGACGCCACCATCATCTCCCAGTGCAACACGCTGTTCACGATGCGCCTCGCCAACGACCGCGACCAGGCGCTGCTGCGCGCCGCGGTGTCGGACGCCGCCGCGAACCTGCTCTCCTTCGTGCCGTCGCTCGGCACTCGCGAGGTGCTGGCGTTCGGCGAAGGCGTGGCGCTGCCGACCCGCCTGCGCTTCAAGGAGGTGCCGCCGCACCAATTGCCGCGCGGCGAGGCCACCATCTCGAGCGTGCCCTCCGTCACCTCCGGGCACGACATGCATTTCGTCAGCGCCGTGCTGGAACGCTGGCGCGGCGCCACCTCGCAGCGCGACGTGCCGAACGACCCGGTGTTCTCGGCACCGCCGGCGAAGACGATGTCCAGCGTCGAAGCCCCGATGCTGCAGCCGTCGATGGGCCTCGACCCGGACCGCTTCTCGCTGCTGAAGAAGCCGCTGCGGTAGCACATCTCTCGTGTCCCGGACGCGCTGCAACGCCCTTAGCGTTGCTGCGCAGAGCCGGGACCCACGCCACACATACCGCGCTCTCGGAAACCTGGGCCCCGGCTCAGCAGCGCATCGCTGGAGAAGCGCTGCGCCGCGTCCGGGGCACGAGACCTTGCGACGCCTCTGGAGCGTCTCGCCCGCATCGACTATGGTTCCCGCCTAAAAGCCGGAACCCCAGCCCATGACCAAGACCACCGCGCAACGCTTTCCCGCCCCCGCTCTCGACACGCTGCCCGACGACATCCGCACGCGCCTCCTCGCCGTGCAGGAGAAGAGCGGCTTCGTGCCGAACGTGTTCCTGACTCTGGCCTATCGCCCCGACGAATTCCGCGCCTTCTTCGCCTATCACGACGCGCTGATGGAGAAGGACGGCGGCCTCACCAAGGCCGAGCGCGAGATGATCGTGGTGGCGACGTCGGCGGCCAACCAGTGCCAATATTGCGTGATCGCCCATGGCGCGATCCTGCGCATCCGCGCCAAGAACACTGTGATCGCCGACCAGGTCGCGATCAACTACCGCAAGGCCGACATCACGCCGCGGCAGAAGGCGATGCTCGATTTCGCCATGAAGGTCTCGGCAGACGCGCAGCGGATTTCCGAGGATGATTTCGTAGCGCTCGCGCCCCACGGCTTCAGCGACGATGACATCTGGGACATCGCCGCGATCTCCGCCTTCTTCGCGCTGTCGAACCGGCTGGCGAACTTCACGGGCATGCGGCCGAACGAGGAGTTCTATCTGATGGGCCGCCTGCCGAAGACATGATCGAGGCGCCATGACCGAGCTCGACTGGCCCGAAATCCTGCTGCGCCTCGGCACAGCGACGCTCGCCGGCGGCGCGATCGGCCTCAACCGCGACCTGCACGGCAAGCCGATCGGGCTGAAGACGCTCGGCATCGTCGGGCTTTCCACTGCGAGCGTGGTTTTGCTCGCATTGCAGCTCGCCGAACCGGCAAGGGTCGTCGACGCCGTCAGCCGTGTCATCCAGGGCATCCTCACCGGCATCGGCTTTCTCGGCGCCGGCGTCATCGTGCACCAAAGCACCGGGTTTCGCGTTCGAGGGCTCACCAGCGCCGCCTGCACTTTCCTTGCCGCCTGCCTCGGCATCGTCTGCGGCGCCGGACAATGGAAGATCGTCGTCGTCGCCCTGGCGCTGGCCTTCGTCCTGCTGACGATTGGCCGCCGCCTCGAGCGCCGGCTGCATCGCATGCTTGGCGGCAAGGACGAGGCGCATGAGGTCGAAGGCGCCCCGGAGGAGCAGCACCGATAGCAATCGGTTTGCCGTCAGCGCCGACGGCCTGCGCGGTGCCAGTAGAACGCCGCAAGCGCAACCGGCAGCGAAAGAGCCAGCCACGACAGGCCGTCCCAGATTCCATCTCCGACGAGCGCCAGACCGAGCCCCACGGCGCAGACCAAGCCGACCAGGAGCGGCGCCCGGAACACGTCCCACCCGCTTCTGGAGTGCCGGGCCAGGTTGGTAGCGTCCGCCTTGGACACGAAAGGGCGCATGGGATCAGACACCGACTGCCGCGGGCCGCTCTGTGCGCAGCGGCTTTCGGTCCGACGGCTTTCGCCTTGCCGCCCAGAGATAGATTCCGCTGACGAGAACGACGATCGCCATGATGTCGAGAAGCGCCCAGACGATCTTCAACGGAAGCCCGCCGTAATCGCCGAAATGCAGCGGACGCGAGACCTGAAGCGTCTTCAGATACCACGGCACCTCGGGCGCGACGATCGTCTTGCCGTCATTGGCGTCGACCAGCATCGGCTGGAGCATGCGCGCCGTGAAGGGCGTCGCTCCCTTGGTCCAGACCACGAGGTGCTGCGGGCTGCCGAAGCGCGCAGCGGTCGGCATCGTCACCGAGGTGACGAGGCGATCCGGAAATCTGGTGCGGACGAGCTCGACGGCGGCTTGAACCGAAGGGATCGGAGCCACCGGCTTGCCCAGATGAGGCGCCAGCAAGACGGGAATGAGCTGCGCCCGCCACAGGTCGAACAGCGGCGTCGCCAGTGTGTTGATCATGCCGGTGAGACCGACCACCAACGTCCACGTCAGCGTGACGATGCCGAGCAGATTATGGATGTCGAGCCATTTGACGCGCGGCGACGACCGCCGGCGGATCGTGCCGAAATCGAGCCGCCGCATGAACGGCCAATAGACCACGATACCGGAGATGATCGACACGGCGAACACCAGCCCCATCGTCCCGAGAAACAATTCGCCGGGGAGCCCTGCGAACATGTCCTTGTGGATCCGCAGCACGATATCCATGACGTCCTGATGCGGGGCTTCCTCGCCGAGCATTTCGGCCGTTCGCGCATCGAACGTCAGACGATGGAAGTTGCCCGGCGCCGGGACAGCGGTCGGAGAAACGGCCACAGTCACGAGTGGCTCGGTCTGCTTGAGATTGAGCAGCAGGACATACTGGCCGGGAAAGCGCGCCTGAGCCGCCGCGATCATCCGGTCGAGCGACAGACGCGGCGTTGCTTCCGGCATCGCGGGCGCCGCAATCTCGACCTCGAGCAGATCGTCGATCTCATCGTGAAAGACGAGCGGAAGCCCCGTCACGCACAGCATCAGCAGGAACAGCATGCACGCGAGCGAGGTCCAGGTGTGAATGCGGGACCACAGGCGGATCGTGCGGGCCTGAACCATGACGATCCTTACCAGCGATAGCTGACCGTGCCCGTGATGGTGCGCGGGCTGGTGTACTGGCAACCGCCACCTGTCGTGCAAGCGAGAGTGACGCGGTCGGCGATGTTCTTCACGTTCAACGCCAGGTTCACGCCCTTTGGCTGGCGGTAGTGCAGGCCGGCGTCGAACACGACGTAACCTTCGTTGACGATGGTGTTGGTGGTGTCGGCAAACGTCGGCCCGTTGTAGCGGACGCCGCCGCCAAGTCCCCAACCATCCCACGTGCCGCCCTGGACCGTGTAGTCGACATAGGCCGAAGCCATCTGGCGGGCCACCAGCGTCGGCATCTTGCCGAGGTCGGCGGCCGTGCTGGTTTGCGTCACCTTCACATCCTGATTGGTATAGGTCGCCACGAGGTTCAGTCCGGGCATGACCTGCGCCAGCGTCTCGAACTCGATGCCGCGCGAATTCACCTCGCCGAGCTGGACCGAGAAACCGGCACGCCCTGGTGTCGGATCCGCCGTGAGTGAATTCTGCCGTGTCAGATCATAGAGCGCCAACGTCATCAGCAGGGTCCGCGAGGGCTGGTACTTCACACCGACCTCGTGCTGCTGCGCCGTCGTCGGCTTGAACGGGTTGCCCGCAAAGTCCGTGTTCGGCGTCGGCAAGAACGATTCCGAATAGCTGTAATAGGGCGCCACGCCAGAATCGAACACGTAGGAGACCGCACCGCGCTTGGTGAAGGCCGTGTCCCTTGTGTCGGTCGTCTTGCCGGCCGTGTTGCTGGTCGCCAAGGTGTAGGTGTTCTGTTCCGAGGCATCGTATCGGCCGCCCAATGTAAAGATCCAGTTCTGAAGCTTCATCTGGTCCTGCACATAGACGCCGACCTGATCGATTCTCTGGTTCGCCGAGGGGGTGGTGAGCGCAGTCGGAACGGTGATGGCCTGGTCGTAGACCGGATTGATCCTGCTGAGCGACGGCGCAGCTCCTGAATAGGTCCGGTCCGTCATGTTGAACGTCAGATAGTCGACGCCGGAGACCACCGTGTGCTGAAGCGGCCCCGTGCCGAACTTGCTGATCAGGTGGTTGTCGGTCGACAGGGTGTCGACTTGCTCCTGGATGCGCATCGCGCGACGCGGAAAGATCGTGGTCGTATCGAGCGGAGTTCCGACGAACGTCAGATAGCGATAGTCGAGCTCGGTGTGGCCGTAGCGAGCCTTCGATTCGAAGATCAGATCGTTGCTGAAGCGATGTTCGAACTGGTAGCCGACACGCTCCTGCTCCTGGTCGAACTTGTTGTAGCTGGGATCACCAAGGAAGATCGGCAGCGCGGTGAGGCCAGTGACCTTGGTGCCGCTCAGATGCGCCATCGACAGTGGAAACGCATTGCCGGTCACATCGTGAGTGTAGTCGGCAAGAATGGTCAGCGTCGTGTCGTTGGTCGGCTTCCAGGTCACGGCCGGCGCGATGTAGGTCCGATTGTCCTTCACGAAGTTGGAGAAATTGGCGATCTGCGCATCGGAATCCCGGAACACACCGGTCAACCGATAGAGCAGCGTCCCATCCTTGGTCGCGGGCCCGCCGAAATCGAAGGCGCCCTGAAATCGATCGTAGTTGCCGAACTGGCCGACGATCTCGCCAAAGGCCTTATCGGGCGGCCGCTTGCTGATGACGTCGACGAGACCGCCCGGCGCCCCCTGCCCGTACATGACGGAGCTCGGACCCTTGATGACGTCGATGCGCTCGAAGCCGTAGGGCTCGTTGCGGAACAGCGACAAGAAGGCGGGATCGCCGACCTCGCGAAGTCCATCGCGATAGGCGCCATAGCCGTTGTTGTCGAAGCCGCGGATGTAGACGTTGTCGAAGCGGGGATCCTTGCCGCCGGGCTGGATGGCGAGACCTGCGACATACTGCAACCCCTCGACCAGCGTCGTGACCGAGCGCGCATCGAGCTGGTCGCGGCTCACGACGGAGACGGATTGCGGTGTCTCCAGGATCGGTACGTCGGACTTCATCGCAGCCGAGCTGACGACGGGCACGAAACCCCGCACCGGATCGGTACCGCGTTCCGCTGCAGCGGCGACCGGCTGGGGAGCCCCTTGGACTGCCTGTCCTGCCGCGCGCGATCGCGTCTGGCGGGCGCTCGCAGATCGCGAGCTGCGCGGTGTGGTGACCTGGCGCTTGGTCGGGCGGCTTTGTTCGACTACGACGGGCGGAAGGACCGATGCCCCGCTCGCGCTCTGGGCCTGCGCGTCTTGGCCGAAGGCGATGGCGGAAGGAAGCGCGACAAGACCACACAGCATCGACACGCGCCCGCGCTTCGTTGCGCGTGCGTCAAACACCAATTCCAGCATTCCCAGTCCCCGAACTTGCGGGACCGACCATGCAGAGACTCCGAACGCACAATCAAAGTCTTTTGGGCGTTCGTGTCGTAGAATCTATGTAGACTGGATCCGTTCTAATGAAATGCCGTCGGCATCTCGCACGCGTCTTCCGCGGCCTGCACGAATTCCGGATGCAGACTCATCGCGCTCGGCGCATGGCCGAGCTGCCGCAGCACGATCTAGAATCGCAATCGCCGGCCCCAAAACGGCTTCAGCAGTTCGAGCGCCGTGAGCACCAATAGTCCCGCGCCGAGCGTGATCATCAGATCGTCCAGATGCATCGGACCGAAGCGAAACAGACCGGACGCCGGCGGCCAGAACAAGGCTGCGGCGAGAACGACCGCAATCGAGAGGAATATCCAGAGCAATGCCGCGTTCGGACGGAAGAAGGCGGAAAAGAACGATGCGCTGAAGGATCGGTTGACCAGCACCAGCGCGAGGATGCAGACGACGAGCGCAATGAATGCGAGGGTGCGAGCCTCGTCGGGCGGTAGGCCGGAACGAAGCGCTGCGACGAAAATCACCGCGATCAAGGCGAAGGCCATCGCGCCCTGCAGAACGCTCCAGGCGATCAGGGACCACGAGAACAGCTCCGCATCGGCACGCCGCGGCGGACGCTTCATGACGTCGCGCTCCTCCCGCTCGGCTTCGAACACCAGCGAGCAGACGGGATCGATGATCAGCTCCAGAAAGGCGATGTGAACCGGGCCGAGCACCAGCGGCAGCCCGAACACGAGGGGAAACAACGCAAGACCCGCGATCGGCACGTGGACGGCAAAGATGAAGGCCATGGCCTTGCGCAGATTGTCGTAGATCCGGCGTCCGAGGCGAATGGATGCGACGATGGAGCTGAAATCATCGTCGAGCAGGACGATCGAGGATGCCTCACGCGCGACGTCGGTGCCGCGGCCACCCATCGCGATTCCGATATGGGCGGCCTTCAGCGGCGGCGCGTCGTTGACGCCGTCGCCGGTCATCGCAACGATCTCGCCGCTGCGCTTCAGCGCCTGGACGATCCGCAGCTTCTGCTCCGGCAGAACCCGCGCGAAGACGTTCGCCTTGCTGACGCGGGCCTCGAGCTCGCTGTCGTCCGCGAGCTTGACCTGCTCCCCGGTCGCGACCTCGTTGACGTCGAGTCCGGCCTGCGCGGCGATCGCCATGGCGGTCGCCGGATAGTCGCCCGTGATCATGACGACGCGGATGCCGGCCGACCGGCACTCGCGAACCGCCTCCGGAACATGAGGCCGCAGCGGATCGGCAAGTCCGAGCAGGCCGACGAAGCGAAATACGAAAGCCTCCTGGGATGCCGGCAGAGAACCGTGAGCGCACGCGGCAACCGCTACCCCCAGCACGCGGAGCCCGTCCTTCGCCATGGCCCCGACGGCAGCTTGCACGGCCTGTCGATCGGCCTCTTTCAGCCTGCACAGGCGCGCAATCGCTTCCGGCGCGCCCTTGGCGCATGCGATGAGGTCCGCCGCTGCGGATGTCCGCCAAACCTGGGTCATGGCGAGCAGCTCGGGGCGCAGACCATAGGTGCGCACCAGCGTCCGCTCGCCATCCATCGCGTCTCCGTCCCGCAGCACACCACGCGCGAACGCATGCAGCGCCTTCTCCATCGGATCGAACGGCTCCGGAGAGCTTGCCAGCGCCCCGCAGCGCGCCAGCTCTGCGAATTCGGGCCCGACATGATCCTGTCGGTGCGCCTCCGCACGCAGGCGCGCGCCGTCAAGCAGCCGCAGCTCGGCGACCGACATCTGGTTCTGCGTCAGCGTTCCGGTCTTGTCGGTGCACAGGACCGTCGCCGAGCCGAGGACCTCGATGGCGGCGGCTCGCCGCGTCAGGACGCGGGCCTGCGAGATCCGCCACGCGCCCATGGCCATGAACACCGTGAGCACGACGCCGAATTCCTCCGGAAGCATCGACATGCCGATGGCAACGCCTGCCAGCAGCGCCTGCAGCCAATCGCCGCGCGAGACGCCGTAGAGCACGATCGCGGCCAGGCTGATGATGGCGCCGCCGAGAAAGCAAAGCCGCACCAGCCTTGCGGTCTGTTGCTGAAGCCGCGGCGGCTCGGCCTGCAGGCCGCGAAGCGACAGCCCGATCTTGCCGATCTCGCTGCGCGGTCCGGTGGCCTCGACCAGCGCCAGCCCCTCGCCGCGCACGACGAGCGAACCGGAATAGACGAATGGCTGATCCTCGCCGCCGGGCCGGTGAGCGGCCGTCGTAATCTTGTCGGCGGTCTTCTTGCGGACGGGCACCGACTCGCCGGTCAGCAAGGACTCGTCGATCTGCAGGTCCCGCGCTTCGACGAGCGCGGCGTCGGCGGGGACGCGATCGCCTTCACCCAGGACGAGAAGGTCGCCCTGCACGACCTCGCGGCCGGCAATTCGCCGGCGCGCACCGTCGCGCACCACCAGCGCCCGCGGGCTGGTCAGGTCGCGCAAGGCTTCCAGCACCCGCTCGGTCCGGGTCTCCTGCACCACCGTGATCACGATGGACATCGCCCCGAATGCCAGCAGGATCAGCGCCTCCTTGAGATCGCCGAGCACGAGATAGATCAGCCCGCCGCAAAGCAGCAGCAGGAGCATCGGCTCGCGCAGCACTTCCACCACGATGCGCAGCGGACTGCGTCGTTCCGGCCGGGGCAGTTCGTTGGGGCCGTCTGCCGCGAGCCTCGCCCGGGCCTTGGTCTCGCTCAGACCGACCGCACCTTCGCGTTGCGCCTCGCTCACGATTTCCGCCGCAGGCTCCAGAAGCTGCCGGCTCCGACGATTGCAGTGGCGAGCAGGACGGCAACGAAGGTCTGGATGATGGTGAAGTTCAGCGCGTCACGCGCGACGAACAGCGCCGTGATCGCGCCGGCGAGGACAAAGAGAATGCGAAAGATGACGCTCATGACCGTGCCTCCAAGCTCTGCATGAAGCTCTGCATGACTTGGAGCCCAGGCCCTCGGCATCGGGGCACAACGCTGTCTCTGCAACCATGCAGACAGAGCTTAGCCGGTCAGGGCGAGGCAGGTTTGCGACAGGTCAAGCCGACCCGGCCATCATCGCTCGCCAAATGCGGTGATGTCCGCCTCGGAGCGCGCAGCCGCTGCATCGCTCACGGCTGCAAGGCATATGCGGCTAGCGCTTAGCCATCAACTCGAGCACCGGAGCAAAGCGCTCCGCGAACGTCAATGTCTTGGCATGATGGACCGCGGCAAAGGATGCCGATATTCCCGCCGAAGCGACCGCCAGCAAGGCAATTGCGAAAACCAGACGGCGCATGTCCGCCTCCTGTGTGAGCTCGACTACTCCATAGAGATGGGACGGCTCTGTTTCAGGACGGTTTCGTGGGCTGGGAAATTGATGTCGCTCAAGCAGCTGTGATGCGATCCTGCTTATCTCGGCCCATTCCGTAACCAACTAACAAGGGTGGACGTGTTTTGCAGCGCCGGCCGAGTTGGGAATTTCTTACCCGCGACCGCGATCCCAGGCACTGCGACGACGAGCAACATTCGCTGGAATGGGAGTCATCGAGGACGACGCAAATGAAGATCGTGATCCAGAAGCTCAATGGCCTGTGGCACCTCATCGTCGGATCGAGCCAGATCCGAACGCCGTTCCTGGACACCCAGGACCGCGCGCTGGTGGTCACTTACGCCCGCCGCGCCTACCCGGGCGCCAGGATCTTCCAGCGCGACTGACGTGAATACCGTTAGTCCTCGTCCGCCGGACCGCACCAGCCGGGCAGATAGATCGCATTCTTGCTTCTGGCCGCGGCCATCGCCTTCTCCAGCGCCTTGTCGAAATCGGCCTCAACCGCCTTGCGCGAGACCTGCCGGCGCAGGAAGTCGGCCCACAGGAATTCGGAGAACGGCGTGGTGTCCTTGGCGAAGCCGCCCATGCGGCGCAATTCGCCGGCAAGGCTGCGGAACGGATCGTCCTTGAGGTCGGCGACCGATTTCGGCAGGTCGCGGAACGACCGCCGCTCGCCCTTGGCGTCGTAAGGATAGACCCAGCGCTTGTTGTCCATGACGCCCCAGAAGGCCTCGCGCTCCACCATCCTGAGGTCGCCGACGATGGTCACCAGCACCTCCTTGACGCCTTCGTCGTGCAGCGCGCGGCCGAGGTGATGATGGTCGATCACGTAGTAGCGCGCGTCGGGGCCGTACACGACGGGGATCATGTGCTTGCCGAGCAGATCCGCCTGCTTCTTCTTGCCATGCTCGCGCCAGCGCTTCCGCTTCTCCTTGACCTCGCGCATGCCGACCGTCATCTGCGTCGGCCGGAGCGACAGGATGGGCACCGGATGGACTCTCGGCTCGCGCGCGTTGGTCGTGGTCATGATCCAAAGGCCCCTGGCATGGCAACGAACGGTTCGGGTTCCCGCGACTATGCCATGGGTCCCGTGGCGGCAAAATCCGTTCAGAGGACGCGCAGATCACAAGTCGATACCGGCCGGTAAAAAAGACGTCCTCAATGGCTGTCGCTGTCCCCTGCGTTGCAGCACAACAGTCGCCACTGACACGACGGCCCGTTCCTGGATCGCGGTGCAGCGGTCCATGCGCCAATAGCATCAACGTACAGATGCACCCTGGAATTGCGAAGATTTACTGCAACACGTGCCTCACCTGTGCTATCTAGATCGCTGCTTCGGAGTGATCCCCGCCCCATGAACAACCAGCGACCCATAAGCTCTGATGAGGAGCACCGGGTGCTCCAGTTCAGGCCGCGCACCCCGCCGTCCCCGGGGGTCCAGCGCGGCAATGGCTCCGTGAAACCGCTCCGCGTCACGCCCGAACGGTCGGACCTGTCGCGCTACGAGCAGCCGCGCGCCGAGCCCGACAATTACCGGCAGCGCATGCTTGCCAACATCGCAGCGCTCGCCTTCACCATCGCGCTGACGGCGATCGGGATCTGGCTCGCGGTCAGCATCGCCGACCTGCGCCGGACCCAGGATTGCGTGCTGATGGGCCGCCGCGACTGCGTCAAGATCACGACGCCGCATATTTAAGGACCGGCCCCGGCACGGACCTCGCGGCGGAACGGTCCCCAGCCGGCATCCTCAGCCCGCCTCCGGTGCTGTCCCCCGGCGCCTGCCCGGCTCCATTGAACTCAGGGCGGCGCTCCGATATACGGGCTTTCGACCCGGCCAGAGGGGGGTTTGAGGGCGTCATCAGGGCGCGATGCCCAGCCACCGTGCCACTCTGGACAATCTGACAAATACCTGCAATATATCAAAGGCTTAGTGATGTCCTCCACATTCGATCAGGTCGCCACGATCATCGCTGAAACCTGCGACATCCCGCGCGACACGATCACGCCGGATAGCCATGCCATCGATGACCTCGGCATCGACAGCCTCGATTTCCTCGATATCGCCTTCGCGATCGACAAGCAGTTCGGCATCAAGCTGCCGCTGGAGAAGTGGACTCAGGAGGTCAACGACGGCAAGGCGACCACCGAGCAATATTTCGTGCTGAAGAACCTGTGCGCTCGCATCGACGAACTGGTTGCGGCCAAGGGCGCGAGCGCCTAAGGGCGCAGTCATGCAACTCGAATACTTCCACATGATCGATCGCATCGTCGACCTCAAGGTCGACGAGAAGACGATCGTCGTCGAAGCGCAGGTCCCGCAGGAGAGCACCATCTTCGAGGGGCACTTCCCGGGTTATCCCTTGATGCCCGGCGTGCTCCTGATCGAATCGATGGCGCAGGCCTCGGGCTGGCTTCAACTCGGCGTGTTCAGATTCGAACGCATGCCGATCCTGGCCGCCGTGAAGGAGGCCAAGGTCCGCGGCTCGGTCTTCCCCGGCGATCTCATGAGCATCGAGGCGAGCCTCACCCATGAAGGCTCCGGCTATGCCATGACCGAGGCCAAGATCAGGGTCGGCGGCAAGCTGCGCGCCAATTCGGCGCTGACCTTCACGCTGATTCCCTTCCCCAATGCGAATATGCGCGGATACATGGCGAAGGTCGCCGAGCGCGTCGGATTTCCGCAACAGGCCGTATCGTCATGACTGACACTCCCGCTTTGAAGCCGGGCCAGACCGAGGTCTGGATCACCGGCATTGGGCTCGCCACCTCGCTCGGCGAGGGCCTTGATGCCAACTGGGCCGCGCTTTCCGAGAAGCGCATCAATGTCGACGAGAAGGGCTTTGCGCCCTACATCGTGCATCCCCTGATGCCGGTATCCTTCGACAGCCAGATCCCGAAGAAGGGCGACCAGCGCCAGATGGAAGCCTGGCAGCGCATCGGCACCTATGCCGCCGGTCTTGCGCTCGATTCCGCAGGCATCAAAGGCAACAAGGACATCCTGTCGAAAATCGACATGGTCGTCGCCGCCGGCGGCGGAGAGCGCGACATCAACGTCGACAGCGGCATTCTCACCGCCGAGGCCAAAGGCGCCAATGCGCCGGGCTTCCTCAACGAACGGCTGATGAGCGATCTCAGGCCGACGCTGTTCCTGGCCCAGCTCTCCAACCTGCTCGCCGGCAACATCGCCATCGTGCACGGCCTGGGAGGCACCTCGCGCACTTTCATGGGCGAAGAGGTCGCCGGCGCCGATGCCGCCCGCATCGCGCTCGCGCGCATCGCCTCGGGCGAGAGCGATATCGCGCTGGTCGGCGGCTCGTACAACGGCGAGCGCAAGGACCTGCTCGTCCTCTACGAATTCGGCGACTTCAACCTGAAGGACAAGTTCGCGCCCGTGTGGGCGCGCAAGGACCATCCCGGTTTCGCGCTGGGCTCGGCCGGCGCCTTCCTGGTGCTGGAATCGAAGGCGCATGCACAAGCGCGCGGGGCCAAGCCGTTCGCAAAGCTGTCGAGCGTCGTCGCAGACCTCGCCAAACGCAAGCAGCCCGGCGACATGACCGCGACACTCGAGAAGCTGTGGGACAAGCTGCCCAGGCGCGAGGGCAAGGGCGCGATCATCACCGGAGCAACCGGCGCGGAGCCCGCGACCTCGGACGAGCGCGACTTCCTGAAGAACCATGCCGATTTTCCGGTGCGCTCGACCGGCACGGTGTTCGGCCACGCCATGGAAACGCAATTTCCGCTCGGCATTGCCCTCGCCGCACTGTCGATCTCGCGCGGTGCGCTGTTCCCGCCGAACGATTCCACGGGGACCGAGATTGAAATGCAGGGCGCGCCCACCCAGATCGTGGTGGTGGGGGCCGGACACTGGCGCGGCGAAGGCATGGCGCTGGTCGAAGCGGTTTAATCAGCTCAAGCGGGGATCGACATGACTGCACCACGCGACAAACTCGGGCGTCCCGTCGTCGTCGTCACCGGCATGGGCATCATGACCTCGCTCGGCGCCGGCAAATCCGACAATTGGGCAAAGCTCGTCGCCGGCGAATCCGGCATCCGCACCATCACGCGTTTTCCGATCGACGGCCTCAAGACCACGATGGCCGGTACGGTCGATTTCGTCAGCGCCGATCCGTTTTCCTCCACCGCCCTGTCCGAGCGGATGGCCGAGCTGGTGACGCAGGAAGCGCTCGAGCAGGCCGGCATCGGCGCCAAGGCCGATTTCCCGGGTCCGCTTTTCCTCGCGGTGGCACCGGTCGAGGTCGAATGGCCGCAGCGTCGCGAGCTCGGTCGCGCCGTCGGCCAGCAGGACATCACCTATGACGATCTGCTCCGCATTTCCGGCGGCGGCAAGTTCAGCGCCTATCATCATCGCTTCATGTTCGGCTCGGTTGCCGCCTATCTCGCCGAGACCTTCGGCACCAAGGGCTCGCCGATCTCGCTGTCGACGGCGTGCGCGTCCGGAGCCACCTCGATCCAGCTCGGCGTCGAGGCGATCCGCCGCGGCGAGACGGACGCGGCGCTGTGCGTCGCGACCGACGGCACCGTGAACCCGGAAGCGCTGGTGCGCTTCTCGCTGCTGTCGGCGCTGTCGACCCAGAACGACCCGCCGCAGGCGGCCTCCCGTCCTTTCTCCAAGAACCGCGACGGCTTTGTCATGGCCGAGGGCGCCGGCGCGCTGGTGCTGGAGAGCTATGAGGCGGCCACCGCGCGCGGCGCAAAGATCCTCGGCGTGATCGCCGGCTGCGGCGAGCTCACCGATTCCTTCCATCGCACCCGCTCCTCGCCCGACGGCAAGCCGATCATCGGCTGCATGAACAAGACGCTGGCCGATGCCGGCATGACGCCGGACCAGATCGACCACATCAACGCGCACGGCACCGCGACGCCCGAGAACGACAAGATGGAGTTCAACACGACGTCGGCCGTGTTCGGCGAGCTCGCGCAGAAGATTCCGGTCACCTCCAACAAGTCGATGGTCGGCCACACCATCTCGGCCGCCGGCGCGGTAGAGGCGATCTTCTCGCTGCTCACGCTCGAGCATCAGCGCATTCCACCGACCATCAACTACGACAATCCGGATCCCACAATCCTGTTCGACGTCGTCGGCAACAAGGCCCGCGATGCGCGCGTGACCGCGGTGATGTCGAACTCGTTCGGCTTCGGCGGCCAGAACGCCTCGCTGATCCTGACCCGCGAACCGGCCTGACCGGACGCATGGCGCTGCTTCCTGCGAGCACGAAGGCCCGCGCGCGGGAGGCTGCCAAATCGCTCGGCGGCAGCCTGATCGGCGCCGCGACCGTCGCGATGCTCCGCACCACGCGCTATTTCGATCCGGCCAGGACCTCAGACTTCTTCGCGCGCGCCGTGAAGCTGATCGGGCCGCGCCTGCGCGAGCACCGCATCGGCCGCGCCAACCTCGCCGCCGCTTTCCCCGAGAAGTCACCGGAGGAGATCGAACGGATCCTGATGGGCGTCTGGGACAATCTCGGCCGCGTCGGCGCCGAGTTCGCCCATATCGACCAGGTCTGGAACTACGATCGCGACCACCCCGAGAAGAGCCGGATCGAGATTGCAGAACGCAGCATCGAGCTGTTCGACCAGATCCGCGACGACGGCAAGCCGGCGCTCATCTTCGCGGCGCACCTTGCGAACTGGGAATTGCCGGCGCTCGCCGCGGTCGCGCATGGGCTGGACACCGCGATTCTCTATCGCCGCCCGAACATTGCCTCGGCCGATCGCATCATCCAGGAGATGCGCCAGGTCAACATGGGCACGCTGATCCCGGCCGGCCGCGACGCGCCGCTGCGGCTCGCGCAGGCGCTGAAGGACGGCAAGCACGTCGCCATGCTGATCGACCAATATCTAACGGCCGGCGTCGAGGTCACGTTCTTCGGCCGCAAGACCCGCGCCAATCCGATGCTGGCGCGCCTGTTGCGCCAGGTCGAATGCCCGATCCACGGCGTGCGCATCATCCGCCTGCCCGACGGCCGCTTCCGCGGCGAGATCACCGAAGAGATTCAGCCGGTGCGCGATGCCGACGGCAGGATCGACATCCAGGGCACGACGCAGGCGATCACGAGCGTGGTGGAAAGCTGGGTCCGCGAGCATCCCGAGCAGTGGCTATGGCTGCATAGAAGGTGGCGGTAAATACCCGTCATTGCGAGCGCAGCGAAGCAATCCAGAGTCGTGCCACGGAAGGAGCTGGATTGCTTCGTCGCTTCGCTCCCCGCCAATGACAGGCGCTACTACCGCCCCGTCTTCACTTTCGTCCACAGCCGATTGATGATCCGCTGCGTGGCCGGCTCGCGCGCCGTGATGACGAACAGCTTTGCGAGCGTAGCCTCGTCCGGATAGATGTTCTTGTCGTTCAGGATCTTCGGATCGACCAGCTTCTGGCTGGCAAGGTTGCCGTTGGCGTAGGACAAGAAGTCCGAGTTCTTGGCGGCGACGTCAGGACGGTAGAGATAGTTGATCAGCTCGTAGGCTTCCCTGACGTTCTTGGCATCGGCGGGGATCGCGAGATTGTCGAAGAACATCTGCGCGCCCTCCTTCGGGATGGTGTAGCCGATCTCGACGCCGCTTTTGGCTTCCGCCGCGCGGGCGCGGGCCTGCATGATGTCGCCGGACCAGCCGACCACGAAGCAGATCTCGCCGGTGGCGAGCGCGCTCAAATATTCGGAGGAGTGAAACTTCCGCACCGACGGGCGGACCTTGGCGACGGCGTCGGCGGCCTTCTCGAGGTCGGCCTGCTTGGTCGAGTTCGGATCGAGCCCGATATAGCTCAGCGCCGCCGGGAAGATGTCGTCGGCGGAGTCGAGCATGTGCACCCCGCAGTCCTTGAACTTCGCGAGGTTCTCCGGCTTGAAGACGATGTCCCAGCTGTCGATCTTGGCGTCCGGGCCGAGGATCTGCTTCACCTTGGCGACGTTGTAGCCGATGCCCGTCGTGCCCCACATATAGTTGGCGGCGTAGACGTTGCCGGGGTCGTAGGTGGCCAACCGCTGCGTGACGACCGGCCAGGCGTTGGCGAGATTCGGCAGCTTCGACTTGTCGAGCTTCTGGAAGATGTTGGCCTTGATCTGGCGCTGCAGGAAATAGGCGGTGGGCACCACGACGTCATAGCCGGACTTGCCGGCCATCAGGCGCGTCTCCAGCGTCTCGTTGGCGTCGAAGGTGTCGTAGACCACCTTGATGCCGGTCTCCTTGGTGAAGGCCTCCAGCACCTCAGGCGCCATGTAGTTGGACCAGTTGTAGAAGTTGACGACGCGCTCCTCGGCGCCTGCGGCAGCGGAGAGCAATGTCAGCGCTGCGGCGATCGCGAAACCAAGGCCAATGCCGGAGCGACTGACGTTCGTCATCTCTCTACCTCTTGCGTCCACGCACCGCATCCGACAGCCGCTCCAGCGCGGTGTCCAGCGTCTGGTCCTTCTTGGCAAAGCAGAAGCGCACCACCGAGGTCACGGGGTCCTGCTCGTAGAACGCCGAGACCGGGATCGCCGCCACCTTGTAGTCTTTCACGATCCGCCAGCAGAACTCGGTATCGCTCTCGTTGAGCCCGAGCGGCGACAGGTCGACGGTGAGGAAGTAGGTGCCTTGCGACTTCAGCACGGGGAAGCCCAGGCTCTCCAGGCCCTTGGTCAGCCGGTCCCTGCTCCGCGTCAGGTCCTTGCGCATCGACAGGAAGTAGTCGTCGGACTTGCCGAGGCCGTAGGCGACTGCGGCCTGCAGGTTCGGCGCGGTGGTGAAGGTCAGGAACTGGTGCACCTTGGCCGCGACGCGCAGCAGCGGTGGTGCGGCGCAGACGAAGCCGATCTTCCAGCCCGTCAGCGAGAAGATCTTGCCCGCCGAGCCGACCTTGATGGTGCGCTCGCGCATGCCGGGGATGGTGATCAGCGGGATATGCTTGTGCTCGTCGAAGGTGACGTGCTCCCAGACCTCGTCGCAGATCGCGATGACGTCGAACTCCTGGCAATAGCGTGCGAGCAGCTCGAGATCCTCGCGCGGATAGACCACCGCGCTCGGATTCAAGGGGTTGTTGAACAGCACCGCCTTGGTCTTTGGATTGAAGACGCTTTTCAGCATGTCCTCATTCAGCCGCCAGTGCGGCGGCTCCAGGCGAACCAGGCGCGGAATGCCGCCGGCCTGGCGGATGATCGGCAGGTAGGAATCATAGACCGGCTGAAAGCAGACCACCTCGTCGCCGGGCTGGACCACCGCGAGGATCGCCGAGGTCAGCGCCTCGGTGCCGCCCGAGGTGACCATGACCTCGCTCATCGGATCGAGCTTGAGGCCGTGCCAGTGGCCGTAATGGGTCGCGATCGCCTGGCGCAGCTCCGGCAGGCCCATCATCGACGGGTACTGGTTGTAGCCGTTCAGCGAGGCCTCGGCCGCGGCGCGGCGAATGTCCTCGGGGCCCGGATCATCGGGGAAACCCTGACCGAGATTGATGGCGTTGTTGTCGCGCGCGGCCTGCGACATCGCCTCGAAGATGGTGACGGGAAGGTCGGCGAAGACCTTGTTCAGCGAAGAGCTCTTGGTCGTCATTGCGCGGTTAGCCACCGACCTTGCTGGGAAGACCCGCCGCCTTCCAGCCGAGCATGCCGCCGGCCAGGTGCTTGTCGTAAGGCAAGCCCGCCGCCTGCGCCGCCAGCGAGGCCGTCACCGACCGCTTGCCCGAGCGGCAGGCGAACACGACCTCCTTGCCGGCGGGATCGGGGATCGCCTTGGGATCGAAGGTCGAAAGCGGAACCACGACGCCGTAGGGGTAAGCCTCGGCCTCGACCTCGTTCGGCTCACGGACGTCGACGAGCAGATAGCGCCCTTCCGCGACACCCTTGGCGACCTCGTCCGGGGTCAGATCCTGCACTTGATTTGCCACATCATCCTCCAACGTCGCGGGCCGCGTGCCGGGGCGATCCCGGCCGGCGGCAACCTCGCCTCTCGGGAGACGAAAATCAAGCGCCACAAAGGCTTGAGCCGCGCGGCGCAAGTTAAAGCTAAATCGCAGCGACTTGAAGTCCGCGTTGAGTCTCCGTCCTAGATCGTCACCTGCGTGCCGACCTCGACCACACGGCCCGAGGGGATCTGGAAATAGTCGGTGGCGTCGTTCGCGGAGCGGCTGAGCGAGATGAACAGGCGGTCCTGCCAGCGCGGCATCCCGGAATGGGCGGCGGGCTTGAGCGCCCGGCGCGACAGGAAGAACGAGGTCGACATGATGTCGAACTGCCAGCCCAGCTTGCGGGCGATCGCAAGGGCCTTCGGCACGTTGGGCGATTCCATGAAGCCGAATTTCAGCGTCACCTTGGAGAAGGTCGGCGAAATCTGCTCCAGCTTCACCCGTTCGGCCGGATCGATCCGCGGGGTCTGCGCGGTCTCGATGGTGAGAATGACATTCTTCTCGTGCAGCACCTTGTAGTGTTTCAGACTATGCATCAGCGCAGTCGGCGCGCTGACCGGGTCCGAGGTCAGGAACACGGCGGTACCGGGCACCCGCTGCGGCGGCCGCTTCTCCAGCATCGCCACGAGATCGGCGAGCGGGAATTCGAGCTTGCGCGACTTTTCAAACAGCAGCCGGCTGCCGCGCCGCCACGTGTACATCAGGATGATCATGAGCGCGCCGAGCGCCAGCGGTACCCAGCCGCCCTCGAACACCTTCAACAGGTTCGCGCTCAGGAAGGTCAGATCGAGGAACAGGAACGGCGCAATCAGCGCGCCGGCGGCAAGCGCTGACCAGCGCCACCCCTTCCAGATCACGACGAAGCCCATCATCGCCGTGACCACCATGGTGCCGGTGACGGAGATACCGTAGGCGGATGCGAGTGCGCTCGATGACCGGAACAACAGCACCAGCAGCACCACCGAGATCAGCAGCAGCTGATTGATGCGCGGGATGAAGATCTGGCCGGAATGGGCTTCCGACGTATGGCGAATTTCGAACCGCGGCAGCAGCCCGAGCTGGATCGCCTGACGCGTCAGCGAATAGGCGCCGGTGATGACGGCCTGGCTCGCGATGACGGTCGCCATGGTGGCGAGCACGACCATGCAGCCTCGGAGGAAGCCTTGCGGGAATAGCTGGAAGAATGGGCTCACGATGGCGCCGGGATCGCCGAGCACAAGCGCGCCCTGCCCCAGATAGTTTAGCGCCAGCGAGGGCAGCACGATGATGAGCCAGGCGGTCTGGATCGGCCGCTTGCCGAAATGGCCGAGGTCGGCATAGAGCGCCTCGGCGCCGGTCACGGCCAGGAACACCGCGCCCAGCGTCACGAAGCCGATGACGCCATGGTGCAGCATGAAGTTCACGGCGTGGAGCGGGTTGAGCGCGAGCAGCACCTGCGGCTGCTGGACGATCTGAGGGATGGCCGCCACCGCCAGGACCGCGAACCAGACGCACATGATCGGGCCGAAGAAGGCGGCAACGCGCGCCGTGCCGCGCGACTGCACGGCGAACAGGGCGACCAGGATCACCACCGTCAGCGGCACGATGTAGGGCTCGAACCTCAGCGTGACGTCCTTCATGCCCTCGATCGCCGACAGCACGGAGAGCGCCGGCGTGAGCACGGCATCGCCGTAGAACAAGGCTCCGGAAATGATGCCGAGCAGCACGATGGTCGCGCTGCCGCGGCCGGTGCCAACCGCCCGTTGGGCCAACGCCATCAGCGCCAGCGTGCCGCCCTCGCCGTTGTTGTCGGCGCGGAGCAGGATCACGACGTATTTGAGCGTCACCACAATAATGAGCGCCCATAGGATCAGGGAGAGCACGCCGAGCACGGCCGCAGCCGTCGGCAGGCCATCGTGCCCAGAAGCCGCCGTCACCGCCTCGCGGAACGCATAGAGCGGGCTGGTGCCGATATCGCCGTAGACGACGCCGATGCTGCCGAGCGTCAGCGCGCCGAAACCGGCGGTGGTATGGGCCTCGCCATGCCCATTGGGCGCCGCCGTTTCCGGGGCGGGAACTGCTACGTCGCTTGTCATGGGAGAGCCCGATGGCCTCTAAAAATGCTTCGCTGCACAACGGCGGAAGAGCGCGGGCTTATAGTCCTGCGCCATCGGCATAGCCTAGCCCGATTCTGGGCCATTGCCATGCAAATCTGCATAGATGCGCCAGTTGCATTCTAGATAGTGACCTGGGTTCCGACTTCCACCACCCGGCCGGTGGGGATCTGGAAGTAGTCGGTGGCATCGTTGGCCGACCGGCTCAGCGCGATGAACACATGATCCTGCCAGAGTGGCATGCCGGACTGCGCCGAGGCCTTCAGCGACCTGCGCGACACGAAGAACGACGTCGACATGATGTCGAACTGCCACCCCTGCTTGCGGGCGATGGCAAGCGCCTTGGGCACGTTCGGCTGCTCCATGAAGCCGAAGCGCAGGCGGACCTTGGAGAACTTGTCGCTGATCTTCTCCATCCTGAACCGCTCCGACAGATCGACCCGGGGCGTCTGCGCGGTCTCGATGGTCAGAATCACGTTGTGCTCGTGCAGCACCTTGTTGTGCTTGAGATTGTGCAGGAGCGCGGTCGGCACGAAGGCGGGATCGCTGGTCAGGAACACCGCGGTGCCCTTGACGATGTGCGGCGGCCGCTTCTCCAGGCTGCGGATCAGATCGTCCAGCGGCACCTCGATCCGGCGGGTCTTCTGGATCAGGATTGCCGAGCCCTTGCGCCAGGTCCAGATCGTCCCTGCCATGACGATGCCGAACAGCAGCGGCACCCAGGCACCTTCGAGCAGCTTGAGCAAATTGGCGCTGAAGAAGCTCAAATCGACGATGACGAAAGGCACGATCAGGGCTGCGGCAGTCGCGGCGCGCCAATTCCACAGCTTCCAGATCACGACGAAGCCCATGATCCCGTCAGCGACCATGGTGGTTGAGACCGCAATGCCGTAGGCCGAGGCCAGATTGCTGGGGGTGTGGAACAGCAGCACCAGCAGCATCACGCCGATCAGCAGCAGCCGGTTCACGCGCGGCAGGTAGATCTGGCCGGCATGCGATTCGGAGGTGTAGCGCACCTCGAAACGCGGCAGCAGGCCGAGCTGCACGGCCTGATAGACCAGCGAATAGGCGCCGGTGATCACCGCCTGGCTCGCGATCACGGTCGCGGCCGTCGCGAGCCCGACCAGCGGCAGCACCAGCGTCTCCGGCACCATGCGATAGAACGAATGCTGGATTGCGCTGGGATCGGACAGCACCAGCGCACCCTGCCCGAAATAGTTGATCAGGAGCGCGGGTAGCACGAAGAACATCCAGGCGGACTGGATCGGCTTGCGCCCGAAATGGCCGAGATCGGCGTACAGCGCCTCGCCGCCCGTCACCGCCAGGAACACGGCTCCTAAGGTCACGAGGCCGATCGTGCCGTGCGATAGCACGAACTGCACCGCGTAATAGGGATTGATGGCCGCGAGCACGGTGGGGTCGTCGGCGATGTGGACGGCCCCCATGATGGCAATGACGGTGAACCAGATCACCATCACCGGCCCGAAGGCCGAGGCGACCAGCGCGGTCCCCTTGCTCTGGACCGCAAACAGCAGCACCAGAATGAGGACGGTGACCGGCACGACATAATGCTCGAGCGCGGGGGTTGCGAGCTTCAGGCCTTCGACCGCCGATAGCACCGAGATCGCCGGCGTGATCATGGAATCGCCGATGAACATCGAAGCGCCGATCACGCCGAGCGCGAGCAGAACCCAGCTTCGCCGCCCGAGCGCGCGCTGGCCCAGCGCCATCAGCGAGAGCGTGCCACCCTCCCCGTTATTGTCGGCGCGCAGCAGCAAGAGGACATATTTGGCGGTGACGACGATCAGGAGCGCCCACAGGATCAGCGAGAGCACGCCGAGCACGATGACGCGCGAGACCGGCTCGCCATGGGCGGCGGCCTTGACCGCCTCGTGGAATGCGTAGAGCGGCGAAGTGCCGATATCGCCGAAGACGACGCCGACGCTCCCGAGCGTGAGGGCCCAAAAGCCTGTTTTGACCGGCTGCCCGTCGTGGGTCTCGGTCGATGTGGTGCTCGCCGCCATGGAGGTGAGAAACGCCTCGTCCCTGAAATTGATCCGGCGCCTTTTGACGCTTCCGGTGCACCTGTCAATCGGCTCCCCACCTTAGCAGGCGTTGAGACGGATGCTGTGACGGCACAGCCACGCTCGCCGCCAGCGCGACGACATGCCTCAGGTAAGATGGTAGCGCAAGGGGTTACGGCTTCAGATTCGGCGGCAGCGGCGGATCCTCGCGCATCAGGGTGATGGTCACCCGACGGTTGGCTGCGAGCGAGGGATCGTCCGGAAACAGCGGCTGAGTATCGGCTTTGCCGGAGACGGCGAAGATGTGCGACAGCGGCAGCCCCTGGCGCTCGAGGATCTGGCGCACGGCGTTGGCGCGATCGGCCGACAGATCGAAGGCGCCATAATCGCTGCGGGTCGGCACGAACCCCGCCGCGGTGTGGCCGGCGATGGAGACGCGGAGCGGCGTCGCCTTGAGCGGGATCGCGAGCTTCTCGATCAGGCGGCGGGTGCGGTCGTAGGGCACCTTGGAGCCGTCGGCGAACATCGAGCGGCCGTCCTGGTCGACGATCTCGAGGTTGAGACCCTGCTTGGTCTCCTCGAACATGATGTGCTTGGACATCTCGGTCAGCTCCGGCATGTCCTGCAACGCCTGGCGCAGCGAGGCCGCGGCCAGCGCGAAATTGCGGTCGACCTTGATCTTCGCGCCGGAGGTCTTTTCGCGGTCTTCCTGATCGGGCGTCGGCGTGTTGGAGGCATCTTCCGGCTGGATGTGGTCGACGTTCTTGAGCCGCGGGCGCGTTGGCAGGCCGTCGGATTCGACGATGCCGGAGTAGCGCGCTTCGCTCTGCACGCCGAATGCCTCGCGCATTGAGCCCGCGACGATCTTCAGCTTGTTTGCATCTTGCGTCGAGAACGCGACCAGCATCACGAAAAACGCCAGCAGCAGCGCCATCAAGTCGGCGAAGGTCACGAACCAGCCGTGGCCACCGCCGTGAGCATTGCCGCGCTTCTTCTTGGCCATCTCTCAATATCCCGATGGCGGCCTTAAGCCGGCACCGGCTCGCCTTCGGTGTGACGATGCTTCTCCGGCAGATAGGCCAGCAGCATTTCGCGCACCAGGGTCGGGCTCTTGGAGTCGCGGATCATCAGGATGCCGTCGATGATCAGGGTGCGGTTGGTCTCCTCGTCCAGCAGCTTGCCGTGTAGCTTGTCGGCAATCGGCAAGCAGACCAGGTTGGCGACAACGGCGCCGTACAGGGTCGCCAGCAGCGCGGTGGCCATGAACGGACCGAGCTTGGAGGGATCCGACATGTTGGAGAACATCTGCACCATGCCGAGCAGCGTGCCGATCATGCCGAACGCCGGGGCGCAATCGCCGACGGCGCGGTAGATCTTGCTGCCTTCGTCGAGGTGCATCAGGAAGTTGTCGCGGTCCCGCTCCAGATTGTCGCGAATGAAATCGAGGTCGTAGCCGTCGGCGACATAGCGGATGCCCTTGGCGAGGAACGGCTCGTCGGTCTCGACCTTCTCCAGTCCGACCGGGCCTTGCTTGCGGGCGATTTCCGCGATGCGGGCGAGCTCGTCGACGAGGTCGTGAGCCGAAAGCCGGCTCAGCGTGAAGGCAAATTTCGCGCCCAGCGGCACGCCGTGGATCATCGCGGACAAAGGAAAGCGGATCATCGTTGCTGCGAACGAGCCGCCGAAAATGACGATGACGGCGTGGATGTCGTAAAACATCCCGAAACTGCCGCCCATCAAGATCAGGGTCGACACCACAATGGCGCCCGCGACCAACCCGACAAGTGTTGCGATATCCATTGCCGACTCCAACACGTACGCAACAGCGGCTGTCCTGGCCGCCGGCGCGGCCCAACGCGAACCGCTTCGCAGGACCCTAGAGCGCCGCCCTTAAAGCCGCGTAAAGGTTAAGTCTCGACGACGTGCCGCGCGCCGCCTTAAATGATCCGGTTGCCGTCCAGCGATAGGAATTTCAACCTTTCGCTAACCATGACCCGGCGCGCCGCGACGTCACCTCGGCTGCGGCCCTCCGCCACATCGTGGACGGGGATCAGTTGGTGTCTGCTGGCGTTGCGACACGGCCAATCGCGGAGCTATCGCGATGTTGATGCTATTCGGTCTACTCACGGCGCTGCCCGCGGCGCTGGCGTTCCACCTGCTCGAGCCGGAACTCGTGCTTCCGGCGTTCAGCGTGCTGCTCTTTATCGAGGCCGCCTTCGCCGTGCTCGCAGCGCAACTGATGCAAAGCGCAGGGAGCGCAGAGGACATCACGCTTTGGGACCTTGCCGGCGGCTTCACCCTGATCGGATGCGCCGCCGCCGTGCTCGGGGAACCGGATCAAGCCGCCCTGCTTCTGACCGAGCAAGGCGGCCTCCGGCCGTCGTCGCGGCCGTAGATGGCCCTGAAGCGCGACGCGCTCCAACAGCCGTCAATGGATCTCCGCCGAGCGTTTCAGCGCGGCCTTGAGCTTCTCGAGCGAGAAGTCGGGGCTGCGGGCGATCTCCAGGATCGGCGTTTCGCGGCGGCCGCATAGTTCCGCCGCCTCCGGCAGCTTTGCGGCAAGGTCGAGCGGGATCACGATGGCGCCATGCCGGTCGGCGTGGATGAGATCGTCCGACTTCACGGTCATGCCGGCGACGCGCACCTCGCCCCCGAAGCTTTCCGCGTGCACCCAGGCGTGCGACGGGCCGATCGAGCCGGCCAGCGCCTGGAAGCCAGGGGCCCATTGCGGAATGTCGCGGATCGAGCCGTCGGTGATGACGCCGAGGCAGCCGAGCGCCTTGTGCACGTTGCTCTGTACCTCGCCCCAGAACGCGCCATAGCCGACATCGGGTCCGTCGATGTCCTGGATCACCGAGATACGCGGGCCATGGCCGGTGCCGACATATTCGTAATATGCGATGCGGCGCCTGGACTGCTCCTCGGCCGGAAGCGATGATTTCAGCACCGAGCGGATCGTCACCGTGCGGGCATAGCCGACGATCGGCGGCAGGTCGGGAAACGGACAGACCAGTTGCCTGGTGGTGTAGCCGATCAGCCGCCGCTCGGGCGCCACGATCTCCATGGCATTGCAGATCGTCGGCGTGTCGTAGCGGCCCAGCGCCTCGAGGACGGAAGCGGGCAGCGGCCCGGCGGCGGAATTGGTCACGGCGTTCTCTCCCAGGTTGGCGGCGATTGATTGCGCGTTGCCGCCGGCACAAGGGCGATATAGCCGAGATCGGGCCGTGGCCCAACTCAGGCAGGCTTCATGGCAGATATCCGCGGGCGCCGCTCAGTGCAGCCGGCGGTCGTCCTGGGGCGGCTCCGACAAGTTCGCCAGCGTCGGCGCCGATGGCGGTGACGGGACCTCGCCTCCCGCTGGCCCGGTGGCTTCCATCGCGCGCGCCTGGTCGCGATAGGATTTGTAGCCGAGCGGCAGCGCCAGAAGATACAGCACCGTGCCGATCGACAGCACGTGCCAGGGATAGGCGATCAGGAGCGCGATGAAGACGATCACGGCGACGAAGGCCGGCAGCACCAGCTCAGGCGGCACGCGCATGCGCTTGGTCTTGCCGGAGAACACCGGCAGGCGCGACACCATCAGAAACGCGATCAGGAGCGTGTAGGCCGCGGTCACCGCCGCAGGTGTGCGGCCGAGATCGAGGAACGCGACATAGATCGGCAGCAGCACGGTGATCGCGCCGGCGGGCGCCGGCACGCCGGTGAAGAAATTGGCGGCAAAGGCCGGCTTGTTCGGATCGTCCATGGTGGCGTTGAAGCGCGCGAGCCGCAGGCCGCCGGAAATCGCGAACACCATGGCGGCGATCCAGCCGGCATTGCCGAGCTCGTGCAGCTGCCAGAAATACAGCATCAGGCCCGGCGCCACGCCGAAATTGACGAAGTCGGCGAGACTATCGAGCTCGGCGCCGAACTTCGACTGCCCCTTGATCATGCGCGCGATGCGGCCGTCGATGCCGTCGAGCGCGGCGGCGAACACGATGGCGTAGACGGCGAGCGACATGTGTCCCTCGATCGACAGCCGGATCGAGGTCAGGCCGGCGCAGATCGCCAGCAGCGTGATGACGTTGGGCACCAGCATCCGCACCGGGATCGGCCGGAACCGCCGGCGGCGCGTATCGGGGTCCTTGAAATCATAGGGCGTCATGGCTCGTCCTCACCTCAAGGCGAGATATAGCAAGCCGCATCCCCCTCCGCCATTGCGGCGGAACGCCTGCGAGGGCTACTATTGGTTAATTGGCGCGGAACGCGCGGCCCGGGTCGTCGCCGGCAAGGTCGGCCAGGATCGTCTCTCCGGCGATCGCGGTCTGCCCTTCCGAGACCAGCGCCTTGGTGCCCACGGGCAGGTAGACGTCGAGGCGCGAGCCGAAGCGGATCAGGCCGAAACGCTCGCCGGCGCCGATCGCCTGCCCCTCCCTCACGAAGCAGACGATGCGCTTGGCGACCAGGCCGGCGATCTGGACCACGCCGATCCGCGCCGTCGGCGTCGTGATCACCAGCGAGTTGCGCTCGTTGTCCTCGCTCGCCTTGTCGAGCTCGGCGTTGATGAAGAGGCCGGGCCGATAGGCGATACGGTCCACCCTGCCCGCCACGGGGGCGCGATTCACGTGGCAATTGAACACGCTCATGAAGATCGAGACGCGCGGCAGCGGCCGGTCGCCGAGCCCGAGCTCGGCCGGCGGCAGCGCCATGGTGATCATGGAGACACGCCCGTCGGCCGGCGACACCACGAGACCCTCGCGCATCGGCGTCACGCGGACGGGATCGCGGAAGAACAGCGCGCACCACACGGTCAGGATCGTGCCGATCCACCCCAGCGGCGACCACAGCCAGAACAGGAGCAGGCTCGCCAGCGCAAAGGCGCCGATGAAGGGATAGCCCTCCTTGTGGATCGGCGGGATCTGACGCTGGATCGAATCGAGAATGGACATTGCTTTTTTGCCGGTCGGGGTTGATGCCACGGGTCGTTGCGCGGGCCTGTTTAGGCCAGACTTGGTTTAGGCCAGACTTGGGACCGGAGACAAGGTCACTCCGCCGCCGCGGGCGTCGTCAGGCTATCTTCGACCGGTGGCGGCTCCCGGTTGGGCGCGGCATTGGTGTCGGCCATCTTGGCCAGTTTCTCGCGCGCCGCCTCGGCCTCGCGCTGCCTGTTCCACATGCTGGCATAGAGCCCGCCCTGCGCGAGCAGGCTCGCGTGAGTGCCGCGCTCGGCGATGCGGCCCTGGTCCAGCACGATGATCTCGTCGGCGCCGACGATGGTGGAAAGCCGATGCGCGATCACCACCGAGGTGCGGTTCTTCGCCACGCGGTCGAGCGCCCCCTGGATCTCGTGCTCGGTGTGGGTGTCGAGCGCCGAGGTCGCCTCGTCGAGCACCAGGATCGGCGGCGCCTTGAGCACGGTGCGCGCGATCGCGACGCGTTGCTTCTCGCCGCCCGACAGTTTCAGACCGCGCTCGCCGACCTGGGTCTCGTAGCCCTTCGGCGCCATGCGGATGAAGTGGTCGATCTGCGCCAGCCGCGCGGCCTCCTCGACCTCGGCATCGGTCGCATCCCAGCGGCCGTAGCGGATGTTGTAGCGGATGGTGTCGTTGAAAAGCACGGTGTCCTGCGGCACCATGCCGATCGATGCGCGCAAGCTGGCCTGCGTGACCTCGCGGATATCCTGGCCGTCGATCAGGATCCTGCCGCCGGAAATGTCATAGAGGCGAAACAGCAGCCGCGAGATGGTCGACTTGCCGGCGCCGGAGGGACCGACGATGGCAACTGTCTTGCCGGCCGGCACTTCGAAGCTGATTCCCTTGAGGATGGGGCGCGTCGGCTCATAGGCAAAGCGCACGTCCTCGAAGCGCACGGTGCCGGCGGAGATGACCAGCGGCTTCGCGCCAGGCGCATCCTTGATCTCGGCCTCGCGGCCGAGCACGCCGAACATCTTCTCGATGTCGATGATCGCCTGCTTGATCTCGCGATAGACCATGCCCATGAAGTTCAGCGGCTGGTAGAGCTGGATCATCATGGCGTTGACCAGCACGAAGTCGCCGACCGTGTTGGTGCCGTTGCGCACGCCGATTGCGCACATCAGCATGGTCGCGGTCAGGCCCAGCGTGAAGATCACCGCCTGGCCCGTATTGAGCACCGCGAGCGAGGTATAGGTGCGGACGCTCGCCTCCTCGTACCGCTCGACCGATTTGTCGTAGCGCTGCGCCTCGCGCGCCTCGGCACCGAAATACTTCACCGTCTCGTAGTTGAGCAGCGAGTCGATCGCCTTGGTGTTCGCCTCGGTGTCGGAATCGTTCATCTTGCGGCGGATGCCGATCCGCCACTCGGTCGCGACGTAGGTGTAGTACATGTAGAGCGTGACGGTGATCAGGGTGGCGACCACGTAACGCCAGTCGAATTGCCAGAGCAGCACCGCCAGCAGCAGCGAGACCTCGACGATGGTCGGGATCAGCTGCAGGATCACCATGCGCACGATGACCTCGATGCCCTCGCGCCCGCGCTCGAGCACGCGCGTGAGGCCGCCGGTCTTGCGCTCCAGGTGAAAGCGCAGCGACAGCTCGTGCATGTGGATGAAGGTAAGGGTCGCGAGCTTGCGCACCGCATGCATGGCGACGCGTGCGAAGATGCCGTCGCGCCATTGCGTCAGCACCGCCATCAGGATGCGCATCGCGCCGTAGCTCGCGGTCAGCAGCAAGGGCGAGGCGATTACCCAGAGATGCCAATTGTCGGCCGCGACCGGCGCGGTGTTGGCGCCGGTCAGCGCATCCGTCGCCCATTTGAAGCTGAACGGCACGGCGAGTGTGATCAGCTTGGCGGCGAGCAGCAGCACCAGCGACCAGACCACCCTCATCTTCAGGTCGAAACGGTCGCCCGGCCAGATGTAGGGCCACAGATGCGCCAGCGTGCCCATCAGCGTGGCCCCGGCCTGCGATCCTGCCCCGGACGGATCAGGAACGTCGGCGCCGTCGAACGATTGAGGTTGGTCCATCAAGAAGCCTGAAAGCCCGCCGGATGCGGGCGCAACTGCGATTAACGATTTTCGCCCGTCATATAGAGCCTTCCCGATGCCCGCGCACCCCGCCAGATGGCGAATCTTCGATTGTTTGTCGCGATTTACCGGTAAATTCCCGGAAGTATCGAATCACCGTTTGGGCTTGACGCCACTTCGCTGCAATGCATCATGGCACCAATGAGCACGATCAAAACCGTCTGTGTCTATTGCGGCTCCGGCCCTGGAACAAATCCCAACTTCATTGAAGCGGCGAAGGCGCTCGGCAGAGCGCTGGCGGAAAGCAAGATCCGCCTCGTTTATGGCGGCGGCTCACTCGGCCTGATGGGGGCGGTCGCAACCTCCGTGCTGGATCACGGTGGCATGGTCACCGGCATCATCCCCGACTTCCTGCGGATGCGCGAGAATGCGCTGACGCGCGTGCAGGAGATGGTGGTCACGCCCGACATGCACGAGCGCAAGCGACTGATGTTCGAGCGCTCCGACGCCTTCGTGGCCCTACCCGGCGGGCTCGGCACGCTGGAGGAGCTGGTGGAGCAGCTGACCTGGCAGCAACTCGGCCGTCACGCCAAGCCCGTGCTGCTCGCCAATGTCGACGGCTTCTGGGAGCCGCTGTTCTCCCTGGTGGCCCACATGCGGCAGACCCAGTTCATCCGCGCCGGCCTCACCGTCGATATCCTGAAGGCGGACAAGGTCGAGGAGATCATTCCACGGCTGCGCGCCGCGGCGGCGCAGATCCCCGACGACCAGCACGATCTCGCGCCCGACGTCGCCCGGCGGCTGTAGGGCGCTATTCCTGCGGAAACGTCACCGCCTCGATCCGGTTACCGTCGGGATCGGTGACGAAGGCGGCGTAATAGCGCACGCGATCGTGCGGGCGGAGGCCCGGCGCGCCGTCGGAGGCGCCGCCAGCGGACAGCGCAGCTGCGTGAAACGCATCGATCTCGGCCGTGGTTTTCGCCCGCAGGCAGATGTGCACGCCGCTCTCCGGCGCGACACGCGGCATGCCCTCGCGCAGATTGATCCAGAACTCCGGATAGGCCTTGCCGAACCCGACCGTCCGCGGCCGGCTGACGAGGCGCGCGAGGCCGAGGGCGGCGAGCGCGGCTTCATAGAATTTTGCGGCGCGATCGAGATCGCTAACACCGACGGAGATGTGGTCGATCATGGCGTGCTCCCCTCTCTCCTCGTCATTGCGAGCGCAGCGAAGCAATCCAGATTCTTTCCGCGGCGACAGTCTGGATTGCTTCGCTGCGCTCGCAATGACGGTGTTTGCGGGACCACCGTCTCTTACGCCGGCGCGCCCGATTTCACCAACTTGTAGATCACCGAATCCATCAGCGCCTGGAACGAGGCGTCGATGATGTTCGGGGACACGCCGACCGTGGTCCAGCGATCGCCGTTCTCGTCCTCGCTCTCGATCAGCACGCGCGTGACCGCGCCGGTGCCGCCATTGAGGATACGGACGCGGTAGTCGATCAGCCTCAGGCCCTCGATGAATTTCTGGTACTTGCCGAGGTCCTTGCGCAGCGCGACGTCGAGCGCGTTGACGGGACCGTTGCCCTCGGCCGCCGAGATCAGATGCTCGCCGGCGACGTCGACCTTGACCACCGCGAGCGCCACCGTGACGCGCTCGCCGAGCGCGTTGTAGCGCTGCTCGACGTTGACGTCGAACTGCTCGACCTCGAAATAATGCGGCACCTTGCCGAGCGTGCGGCGCGCCAGGAGCTCGAACGAGGCGTTGGCGGATTCATAGGCATAGCCGGCCGCCTCGCGCTCCTTCAATTCCTCGACCAGACGAGTCAGCTTCGGATCGCTCTTCTCGTAAGGGATGCCGGCGCGGTCGAGCTCGGCGATGACGTTGGAGCGCCCGGCCTGGTCGGACACCAGCACCTTGCGGTGATTGCCGACCAGCTCCGGGGACACATGCTCGTAGGTCTGCGGATCCTTCAGCACGGCGGAGGCATGGATGCCGGTCTTGGTGACGAAGGCGCTCTCGCCGACGTAAGGAGCATGCCGGTTCGGCACGCGGTTGAGCATGTCGTCCAGCGTGCGCGACACCTTGACCAGCGTCGCCAGCTTCTCCGTGGTGACGCCGATCTCGAAAGCCTCGGCAAAACCCGTCTTCAGCTTCAGCGTCGGGATCAGCGAGCAGAGATTGGCGTTGCCGCAGCGCTCGCCGAGGCCGTTCAGCGTGCCCTGGATCTGCCGCGCGCCGGCACGCACCGCGGCGAGCGAATTGGCCACCGCCTGCTCGGTGTCGTTATGGGCGTGGATGCCGACGTGATCGCCGGGGATGTGCCTGGTCACGTCTCTGACGATGGCTTCGACCTCATCGGGCATGGTGCCGCCATTGGTGTCGCACAGCACCACCCAGCGCGCGCCGGCATCGAAGGCGGCTTTGGCGCAGGCGAGCGCGAAAGCGGCGTCTTCCTTGTAGCCATCGAAGAAATGCTCGCAATCGAGCATCACCTCGCGGCCGGCCGCCTTCGCCGCCGCGACGCTGTCGCGGATCGAGGCGAGGTTCTCTTCCCTAGTGGTCTCCAGCGCGACGCGCACCTGATAGGCCGACGCCTTCGCCACGAAGCAGATCGCATCCGCCTTGGCTTCCAGAAGGCCTGCGACGCCCGGATCGTTCGAGACCGAGCGGCCCGCCCGGCGCGTCATGCCGAAGGCGGTGAAGCGCGCGTGATTGAGCTTGGGCTTGGTCGCGAAGAATTCGCTGTCGAGCGGATTGGCGCCGGGATAGCCGCCCTCGACATAGTCGATGCCGAGATCATCGAGCATCTCTGCGATGACCTGCTTGTCTTCAAGCGTGAAGTCGACGCCATTGGTCTGCGCCCCATCGCGCAGCGTGGTGTCGAACAGATAGAGACGCTGCCTGCTCATTGTCCCGCTCCGAGCGTCTTCTTCATGGTGGTGTTGGCGAGCCACTCGTCATTCACAGTGACGCTGTTGCGCTGCTGGGCGGTGTAGCCGCGTTTGGCGAAGAAGCCCTCCGCGGTATCGCTGGCGTCGACCGAGAGGCTCTTGGCACCGCGGCCGCCGGCGAGCTTCTCCAGCGCGTCGACCAGCATGGTCGCGATGCCCTGCCGGCTGACAGCCGGATGCACATAGAGCATGCGAATGTGATCGTTGCCGCGCAGCGAAGCAAAACCAACCGGCGAGCCTTCCAGCGTCGCGATCAGCGTCAGGTCGGACGCGAGCCGCTTGCCGAACTCCTCGTCCTCGGCCGCCGCCATCCAGGCTTCCTGCTGCGCCTCGTTGTAATCGTCGCCGGTCAGTTCCTCGATGCTGGCGGCGAAGATCGCGGCGAGGATCGGCACATCCGCCGGCAGGAAGGGCCTCAGTGCGGGCTTTGGCAAAGTCTGTCCCATCGTCCTCACCACACCCCATAGAGCTTGAGCGCGATCGCCACCGCGCCGGCGAGCAGCGCGATCTTCAGCGCGATGTAATAGAGCCAGTGCCGCGGAAATGGCGTGTCGGGCCGTTTCATCGGGCGATCTCCCAGGTCGTGCCTTCCTTGGAGTCCTTGATCGCGACGCCCATCGCAGCGAGCAGATCGCGGATGCGGTCGGACTCGCCAAAGTCCTTGCGGCTACGGGCCGCTGTCCGCTCCGCGAGCAGGCGCTCGACCTCCTTGGCATCGACCCCGCTCGCCTGCTGCTTGCGCCCTTCCCACTGCGCCGCGCTCTCGGACAGGAATCCGAGCAGCCGCAACGAGCCCGCAAGACCTGCGATATCGTTGCCGCGCAGGCCGTGCAGCGCCGCGATCGCCTGCGGCGTGTTGAGGTCGTCGAGCAGCGGTTCGACCACCGAGGCAGCCGGCTCGCCGGGCCCGACATCGGCCGCGACGCGATACCAATCGTCGAGCGTCTTGGCGCTCTCCTCAAGCGACTTCGTGGTCCAGTCGATCGGCGAGCGGTAATGCGTCTTCAGCATGTTGAGTCGCAGCACCTCACCCGGCCAGTCCCTGAGAAGTTCGTGGATCGTGATGAAGTTGCCGAGGCTCTTCGACATCTTCTCGCTCTCGACCTGCAAGAAGCCGTTGTGCATCCAATAGTTCGCCATGCGCTCGCGGTGGAAGGCGCAGCAGGTCTGCGCGACCTCGTTCTCGTGGTGCGGAAACACGAGATCGATGCCGCCGCCATGGATGTCAAAATGCTCGCCGAGATGCTTCCAGGCCATCGCCGAGCACTCGATGTGCCAGCCCGGACGACCCTCCGCCTTGATGCCCGATGGCGACGGCCAGGACGGCTCGCCCGGCTTGGACGGCTTCCACAGCACGAAGTCGGTCGCATCGCGTTTGTAGGGCGCAACATCGACCCGCGCGCCCGCGATCATCTCGTCGAGCGAGCGCTTCGACAGCGCACCATAGCGCGGCAGCGCGGAATTGGCCGCGTTCATCGCCTGCGGCGAGAACAGCACGTGGTGCTCGGCGACATAGGCGAAGCCGCCGGCGACCAGCTTCTCGATGATCTCGCGCATCTCGCCGATATGCTCGGTGGCGCGCGGCTCGACGCTCGGCCGAAGCGCGCCGAGCGCATCGACGTCGGCATGAAACTGCTTGCCGGTCTGCTCGGTGACCTTGCGAATGGCCTCGTTCAGCGGCAGGCCGGGAAAATCGCGCGCGGCGCGGTCGTTGATCTTGTCGTCGACGTCGGTGATGTTCCGGACATATTTGACGTGCGCCTCGCCGTAGAGATGGCGCAGCAGCCGAAACAGCACGTCGAACACGATCACCGGCCGCGCATTGCCGATATGGGCGAAGTCATAGACCGTCGGTCCGCAGACATACATGCGGACATTGTTCGGATCGAGCGGCACGAAGGTGCGCTTTTCCCGGCTCAGCGTATCGTAAAGACGCAATTCCATGACAACCCATCCCTCTCGGCCGGGCGTCCAAGGCTCTCAATGCATTTGAGAAAAGACGGCTCCAGCCAGCGAATCGCTAGCTCGTAATCTCGCGGCAAATGGCGCAGATGGCGAGGAGACCGTTCATGCGGCCACATATGGGCCAGCACGGGCCCCGGCGTCAAGGGCCGCGAAAATGCCGTTTTTGCCTCAGCAAGGGCGCGGCCTGCCCCAAGGCTTCATGATCCCCTAACCATTTGGGGCCATTCTGGAACCTGCGGTTCCCGATTTTTTTGCCCCGGTATTTTCATGCGATCCCTGCTCGCGCTCATTTTCGGCGCCTCGGTCCTTGCAGCACCTCCCGCTTGCGCCGAGACCCGCGTCTTCATCATCGCCGACCAGTGCCTGGCCAAGAGCGTCACCAAGGGCGACACGTGCGGCGCCTCCGCCGCGCGGACCTATTGCCAGTCACGAGATTTTGCGAAGGCATCGAGCTATCGCCGGGTCGATCCCGACGAAATTACCGGCTCCGTCCCCAAAACCGGCACAAACTGCTCCCATGGCCATTGCGACGAATATGTCGCAATCACCTGCCAGCGCTGAATTCCCTCGGAGCTGGCGGACCTTAGGACCAGTCTTCGGCCCCTGAAACGACGTGACGATGCCGCAGGAAGCGGCTATGGGAGGGCGCGCTTCGGCCCCCAAGTCAAAGTTACGCTGGGCCGTGACCTCGCTAGAATGGCGGATATGCCTGAATTCCTCTCTCTCCTCCGTGCCCGCTCCCTTCTTGCCTGCACCGTGCTCCTCGGCACCGTGGTGCTCGCCGATGGCGCTTTGGCGCAGGCCGGCCCGCCGCCCCAGCCCGGCCAGAACGGGCTCGGACCGAACCCGATGTGCGTGCGCCTGGAAGCCCAGCTGGCCGCGCTCGATCGCGGCGGCGGGGGTGATGCCGCGCGCGAGGAGCAGATCCGCCGCTACCAGGATTCCCAGGCCAAGCAGCAGGCCGAGCTGGACCGCGTCACCATGCAGGCCAAGCGCATGGGCTGCGATTCCTCCGGCTTCTTCTCGCTGTTCAACGGCCAGTCGGCGCAATGCGGTCCCGTCAACACCCAGATCCAGCAGATGCGCGCCAATCTGGACCAGATCACCGGCAGCCTCGAGCGGCTGCGCGGCGGGCCCGGCGCCAGCCCGGAGCGCGACAACCAGCGCCGCTCGGTGCTGATGGCGCTGGCGCAGAACAATTGCGGCCCGCAATATGCCAATGCCGCGCAATCGCAAGGCGGCGGCAATTTCCTGACCAATCTGTTCGGCGGCAACAACCCGAACAATCCGCAAGCGATGCCGCCCTCCGATCTCGGCCCGCAATCCGGCACCTTCCGCACCGTCTGCGTGCGCACCTGCGACGGCGCCTATTTCCCGATCTCCTTTGCCACCGTGCCGGCGCGCTTTCCCGACGACGAGAAGACCTGCAAGGCGCTATGCCCGGCCGCGGAAGCCGTGCTCTACACCCATCGCAATCCCGGCGAGGACATGAACGCGGCGGTCTCGATCGGCGGCCAGCCCTACACCGCGCTGCCGACCGCATTCAAATTCCGCAGCGAGTTCAACCCGTCCTGCGCCTGCAAGGCCGCAGGCCAGACCTGGGCGGATGCGCTGAAATCGGCCGACGACAAGGCCGCGGCCGAGCAGCAGGGCGACATCATCGTCACCGAGGAGAGCGCCAGGAAGATGCAGCAGCAGCGGGCGGCCAAGGGCGCGCCGCAGCCTGCCAACGCCAAGAAGGGCACGGCGCCCCCTGCGACCACGGCAAATGCACCGACCGCGTCCCCGCCGGCGGACACCGGTACGCCGGCACCGGGCTCGGAGAACAAGCCGATCCGCTCGGTCGGCCCGACCTTCCTGCCGCAGCAGCAGAAGTAGGGTCGGCGCCTGCTCCAATCTCAACTGTCATGCCCCGCGCAGGCGGGACATCCAGTGCTCCGCAGCGAGGATTTTGGTTTTCACAACGTCCGCCGCGGCGTACTGGATCATCCGCCTTCGCGGATGATGACAGCAATCTCCTGAGCGCCACCGCAGGCCCCGCCCCTACCCCTCGAACGCGTCGATTGAGGGCTTGCTGCCGCGTGACACCAGCGTCTCATCCGGAGCGGGCAGTTTCTCGCCCCGATCGCGAAAGCGGTTGGTGATGGGATAGCGGCGGTCGCGGCCGAAATTTCGACGCGTCACCTTCACCCCAGGCGCGGCCTGGCGGCGCTTGTATTCGGCAACGTTGAGCAGATGATCGATCCGGGTGACGATCTCGCGGTCGAAACCGGCGGCGATGATCTGATCCAGCGGCTCCTCGCGCTCGACCAGGCGCTCCAGGATGGCATCGAGCACGTCGTAAGGTGGCAACGAGTCCTGATCGGTCTGGTTTTCGCGCAGCTCCGCACTCGGCGGGCGCGTGATGATGTCGGGCGGGATCACCTCGCCCGCCGGGCCGAGCGCGCCCTCCGGCTTCCAGGAATTGCGCAAGCTCGCCAGCCGGAACACCTGCGTCTTGTAGATGTCCTTGATCGGGTTGAAGCCGCCGTTCATGTCGCCATAGAGCGTGGCGTAGCCGACCGACATCTCCGACTTGTTGCCGGTCGTCACCACCATCAGCCCGGTCTTGTTGGAGATCGCCATCAGCAGCGTGCCGCGGGTGCGGGCCTGGAGGTTCTCCTCGGTGATATCGGGCGGCAGGTTCTTGAAGATGCCGGACAGGATCGTCTCGAACCCGGTCACGGCTTCGGCGATCGGCAGCACCTCGTAGCGGATGCCGAGATGGCCGGCGAGCTCGCCGGCATCTGCGATCGAATGCGGCGCGGTGTAGCGGTAAGGCAGCATCACGCCATGCACCTGGTCGACGCCGAGCGCGTCGACCGCGATCGCCGCGCAGAGCGCCGAATCGATGCCGCCGGAGATGCCGAGCAGCACGCCGGGAAAGCCGTTCTTGGTGACGTAATCGCGCAGGCCCAGCACGCAGGCGGCGTAGTCGGCCTTGTCGCCCTCGGGCAGCTCGGCGATCGGGCCGCTGCAGCGCCAGTCGTCGCCGTTTCTCGCAAAGCGCAGCGTGACGATGCCCTCTTCGAAGGCCGGCAGTTGCGCCGCCAGCGAGAGATCGCCATTGAGCGCGAAGGATGCGCCGTCGAAGACGAGCTCGTCCTGGCCGCCGACCTGGTTGAGATAGACCAGCGGCAGCCCGCTCTCCGTGACGCGCGCCACCGCGACCGACAGGCGCACGTCGTTCTTGTCGCGGGCGTAAGGCGAGCCGTTCGGCACCAAGATGATCTCGGCGCCGGTTTCGGCCAGCGTCTCGACCACGTTCTCGTAATCCTCGGACTCCTCCAGCCAGATGTCCTCGCAGATCGGTACGCCCACGCGCACGCCGCGCACGGTGACGGGACCGGCGGCAGGGCCGCGCGAAAACAGCCGCTTCTCGTCGAACACGCCGTAGTTCGGCAGGTTGCACTTGAAGCGCAGGCTCGCGATGCGCCCGCCGTCGAGCAGCGCGCAGGCATTGTAGAGCCTGCCCTCCTCGACCCAGGGCGTGCCGACCAGCATCGCGGGCCCGCCATCGGCGGTCTCGCGGGCGAGGCTTTCGATTGCGGCGCGGCAGGCGGACTGGAAGGCGGGCTTCTGCACCAGGTCTTCCGGCGGATAGCCGGCGATGAACAGTTCCGGAAACAGCACGAGATCGGCGCCGTCGAACTTCGCCTGCGCCCGCGCCGCGCGCGCCTTGGCGGCATTGCCCTCCACGTCGCCCATGGTCGGATTGAGCTGGGCGAGCGTGACCGCGAATGTGTCGAGACGTTCGGTCATGGCCGCTTATCCGATCCCGAGTTACAGGAACCCCAATCGCTCGATGACGGCAATGATCCAGAACGCGCCGGTCATCAGGAGCGCAACGCCAACCGCGGCCGAGCCCATGTCCTTGACGCGGCCGATCTGCTTGTCGTGATCCAGGGTCAGCCGGTCGGCGAGCTTCTCGATCGCGGTATTGAGCAGCTCGACCGTCAGCACGAACGCGACCGAACACACCAATTCGACCGCGCGCATCGCGGTCGCGCCGATGAACCAGGCGAGCGGCACCGACAGCAGCAGCGCAAAGATCTCCTCGCGGACGGCCTGCTCCGACCGGAACGCAAAGGCCAGCCCGTTGCGGGAATTGATCGTGGCCTTCCAGATCCGCAGCAAGGTCTTACAGCCCCGCTGCAGCCGGTATAGGCTGGGTCTTGCCGGCGCGCTCCTGCTTGAGCAGCTCCGCCACCAGGAACGCCATGTCGATGGATTGCTCGGCGTTGAGGCGCGGATCGCAGACCGTGTGATAGCGATCGTTGAGATCCTCGTCCGTGATCGCGCGGGCGCCGCCGAGACATTCGGTGACGTCCTGGCCGGTCATCTCCAGATGCACGCCACCGGCATGGGTGCCCTCGGCGGCGTGGACCGCGAAGAACGACTTCACTTCGGACAGGATGCGGTCGAACGGCCGCGTCTTGTAGCCGGACGTCGAGCTGATGGTGTTGCCGTGCATGGGATCGCACGACCAGACCACCACCCGGCCCTCGCGCTTCACGGCGCGGACCATGTTCGGCAGGTACTCGCCGATCTTGTCTGAGCCGAAGCGGCCGATCAGCGTCAGCCGGCCCGGCTCGTTGTCGGGATTGAGCACGTCGATCAGCTTCAACAGCTCGTCCACCTTGAGCGAGGGGCCGCACTTCAAACCGATCGGATTCTTGATGCCGCGGAAATATTCGACATGGCCGTGATCGAGCTGACGGGTGCGGTCGCCGATCCAGATCATGTGGCCCGAGGTCGCATACCAGTCGCCGGTGGTGGAATCGACGCGAGTCATGGCCTGCTCGTAGCCGAGCAGCAGCGCCTCGTGGCTGGTGTAGAAATCGGTCGAGCGGAGCTCGGGATGGGCCTCGAGATCGAGGCCGCAGGCGCGCATGAAGTTGAGCGCATCCGAGATGCGGTCGGCCAGCTCCTTGTAGCGGCGGGATTGCGGACTATCCTTGAGGAAGCCGAGCATCCATTGATGCACGCTGCCGAGATTGGCGTAGCCGCCGGTGGCGAAGGCGCGCAGCAGGTTCAGCGTAGCCGCCGACTGGCGATAAGCCATCAGCTGGCGCTGCGGATCGGGAATGCGCGCTTCGCTGGTGAAGGCGATGTCGTTGACGATGTCGCCGCGATAGCTCGGCAGCTCGACGCCGTTTATCTTCTCGGTCGGCGATGAGCGCGGCTTTGCGAACTGGCCGGCGATGCGGCCGACCTTCACCACCGGCACCGCGCCGGCATAGGTCAGCACCACCGCCATCTGCAGCAGCACGCGGAAGAAGTCGCGGATGTTGTTGGCGCCGTGCTCCGCAAAACTCTCGGCGCAGTCGCCGCCCTGGAGCAGGAAGGCCTCGCCGGCCGCAACGCGGCCCAAGGCCTTCTTCAGATTGCGCGCCTCGCCTGCGAACACCAGCGGCGGAAAGGTCGCAAGCTGCGCCTCGACGTCGGCCAAAGCCCTGGCGTCGGGATATTCGGGCACCTGTAGCACCGGCTTGCTGCGCCAGGACTCGGGCGTCCACCGCTCGGACATCACAATCTCTCCGTGAAGCAAAAACCACAACCTGATCTAGGGGTTGCGAGGGCCGCCTTATACACAGGCCGGCCACGCCCCGCCAGTTGTAAATCCATTTCGCAGCGCAAACCCTTGCGGCCAAAGCCGAATTCGCATTTGCTTGGGCTGGGCTTAGGAATTCGACAGGACACCGACTGCGATGGGCGCGGCACTGGACGACGTCTTCATCGACGAGATCAGCTTCCCGGCAACCGACGGCTATGCCCTGAGCGGCACCCTGTTCCTGCCGCGCGGCGCCAAGCGCCATGCCGTCCTGATCAATTCGGCGACGGCGGTGCCGCGAAAGATCTATCGGGGCTTTGCCTCCTACCTCGCCCATCGCGGCTGCGCGGTGTTGACCTATGACTATCGCGGCATCGGCGGCTCCCGCCTGCCGGCAATGGTCGGCTACAACCAGCCGAAATCGCTGGTCGGCTTCAAGGCTTCGATGTCGGACTGGGCCGCGCTCGACGTCACCGCCGCGGTCAGCTGGATGCGCGAGCGCTATCATGTCCTGCCGCTCGCCTATATCGGCCATTCCTTCGGCGGCCAGGCGCTCGGGCTGATCGCGAACAACAGCGAGATCTCGCGCGCCGCCTTGGTGGCCTCGCAGGCCGCGACCTGGCGGCTGATGACCTCGCCGGAAAAATACCGCGTCTTCGCCTTCATGAATCTCGTCGGTGTGCCGCTGGTCCATGCACTCGGTTACGCACCCGGCTGGGCCGGTATCGGCGAGGACCTGCCCAAGGGCGTCTTCCTGCAATGGACCGAATGGGTCTCGAGCCCGCGCTATCTGTTCGATTCGAAGCTGCCGGCGCTGGCGAATTTCGCGAATTTCAAAGGCGAGCTGCGCTCGCTATGCTTCTCCGACGATCCCTGGGCAACGCGCCCCGCGGTCGAGCTGCTCGCGGGCGGCTTCACTGCGATCAAGCCGGAGGTTCTGACCGTGAAACCGTCCGACGTCGGCGCCAAGGGAATAGGCCATTTCGGCTTCTTCCGCCCCGAGCACCGCGACACGCTGTGGCGCGGCGTCGCGGAATGGATTCAGGGGGAATGAGGCTGCGTCAGCGGATGATCGTCGTCAGCGACGAGTAGCGCCGGTTCGGCTTGGCGTCGCTAGGTGCGAACTGCGCGAAGGCCTCGCTGACGCGGACCGCCGGCGGCGTGTCGCTCGCGAACCGAAACTCCTTCGGCCGCGGTGCGTAAAAGCTGGCGCGGTAATAAGCGTCGTCGAAGCGCGCCTCGCCGACGCCGAACAATGCGTCACAGACCAGCAGGAGCGCGTAGACTCCCGCGACCGATGCGACGATCTCCCTGAGAATTGTCATGCCGATGCCCTGCCCTTTTGCGGGCAGGATGCAGATCGGTTCCAAAGGCCTGGTTTAAGGCGCCCGGCTTCTTGTCGGCAGCGTTTGCCGGCGCTGAACCGATTGCAGACAATTTTATCGATCTCGAAAGAAGAGCCCGCCCAACCGGACGATCAGGCAGGCTCCAGGATTGGCCGCTCGGGAGGTATTGGGCGGCCAGCTTATCAGCCGTGCTCGGCCTGCTTGCGATGGCCGCTCTCGCTGAGGCGGTCGACCCACGCGATGCCGATGGCCGAGATGATGAAGGTCATGTGAATCAGCACCTGCCACATCACCCCACTCTCGGTGAAATTGCTGCGCGTGGTGCCGAGATTGCCGGCCTCGATGAAGGTCCTGAGCAGCGAGATCGAGGAGATGCCGATGATCGCCATCGCGAGCTTGATCTTGAGCACGCTGGCATTGACGTGACCGAGCCATTCCGGCTCGTCCGGATGCCCGCTCAGGTTCAGGCGGGAGACGAAGGTCTCGTAGCCGCCGACGATCACCATGATCAGCAGGTTCGAGATCATGACGACGTCGATCAGCCCGAGCACGACCAGCATGATCTGCTGCTCGCTGGCGTCGAACGAATGCAAGACGAGGTGCCAGAGCTCCTTCAGGAACAACAGCACATAGACGGCCTGGGCGACGATGAGGCCGACATAGAGCGGCAGTTGGAGCCAGCGCGAGCCGAAGATCAGCTTCGGAAGCAGGCCGACCGGCGGCAACGGCGCGGCCCGCGCCGAAGGTGCTTTGGGTTCAGACGTCATTGATCACTCCGGATCGCGGTAGATTGTCGCCTCAGAGACTCGCAATCACCGGTGCAAGCTCCAGCGTGCCGCGATAGATCATCTCGAACGCGACGTAAAGGATGATGGCGAGGCCGACATAGGCGACCCAGCGCTGCTTCTGGAGCAAGCGGCCGAGCAGATCCGCGGCGACGCCCATCATCCCAACCGACAAGAGCAGGCCGAAGGCCAGGATGTAGGGATGCTCCCGCGCGGCGCCCGCGACCGCGAGCACGTTGTCGAGCGACATCGACACGTCGGCGGCGACGATCTGCACCGCCGCCTGGCCGAAGGTCTTCTGCTGTACCGGCGCAGCACCTGCGCTGCCACTATCGAATGCGAGTTCTTTCGAATGCGCGGACTGCTCGCGCAGCTCGCGCCACATCTTCCAGCAGACCCAGAGCAGCAACACGCCGCCGGCGAGCAGAAGGCCGATCACTTGCAGAAGCTGGGTCGCAACGCCGGCGAAGGCGATACGCAGTGCGGTGGCAGCGGCGATACCGACGATGATGGCGCGGCGGCGCTGCTCGGCCGGCAGGCCGGCAGCCGCAAGGCCGATGACGACGGCATTGTCGCCGGCGAGCACGAGATCGATCAGGATGACTTGAAATAGCGCGGACAGCGCTTCGGCGGTGATGAATTCAGTCATGATTGACCATTTTTCGATGTGGACCGATCGAGCCAGTGCGGCTTCTTCCGCTCGACCCAATCCAGAACCTTGGAACGCGAGGAGCGTAACGCAGGCACGTCCTCGGCAAGCAGCGCGAGTCCGAGCGGCAGCATCCAGACGCCGAGAATCGGCAGGAAGGAAAGTACGCCGCCGGCGATGAGCAGCGCGCCCGAGGGAATCCTCACCCAGCGGCTGGACGGCTTGAGCAGATAGGTGACGGTGTCGCCCATGCGCGGCGGCAACCGGTCGACGAGCTTGTCGAGGCGCGGGTCACCGCCGGCCATCTCGCTGGCGGTCCCTGCGGCGCGATTCCCGGGCTCGTCCGATGCTGCGCTCATGCTCATTCCTCTGCGGCCACGTGCTGTCTGGTGCGGACCGTGCCCGACGCAACCGGCTTCGCGCGCGGCAATGCGAGCGTCAGGAGACGCAACAGCTTGATCGCCTGCACCTCATGGGGATGCACGTCCTCGTCGGCCGCGGCGACGCGCTCCGACAGTTCCATCAAATGCGCCGACAGCGGCATGTTCGAAACCGGCCGCAGCGCGTCGATCACGACATTGGCAAAATCCGGCTCCTCGAGCCGTTCGGCGAGTGCGTCGAACATGCCGAGCAGCCTTTCCTCGTCGATATGAGGCGCCAATCCGCGGTCTCGGATGAAGCGGATCACCTCGTCGCGCTCGACCGGCGAAACGCGCCGATCGGCCACCGCGACCAGCGCGCCGGCAATGACCAGCGCGGCCGCGGCCTGCTCGTTCAGGCTGGACGGATCCGCGATCTCGATCGGATTTGAATGCTTGGCGTCAGACATCGTTGCTCCCTTAGCTTGCGAAATGACCGCACGGAGCTGTGATGGAACGACTGGCGGGAGAGAACCGGAGAAGGCCCGACGGTCGCCGATCCATCGCATTCGCGCGGGACAGGTCATCCGACATCACGAGGTTTGCCGACACAGTCGGCGTCCTCGCCAGAGGGGCCCGGATTCTTGTTCGCTCAGAAACTAAAGATGGCTCTGTCGGAATCAAGGCGGTGCCACTGCGACCAGCCGCCGCATCGGTTCCGCAGCCGCACCGGACGGGAACCATCGTGACGGCCGATCATTGACTGCACTTCACGGGCATCTCCCGACAGGATTCCTCATGTGCCGCTGGATCGCATATCGGGGCGAGACGACGTCCTTTGAGCCTTACGTCACCGAGCCCGAGCATTCGCTGGTCGCGCAGAGCATCCGCTCGCTTCAGTCGACGGCGGGATCGAATGGCGACGGCTTTGGTCTCGGCTGGTACGGCGAGCATCCGGAACCTGGCCTGTATCGTGAGACGCGCCCGGCCTGGTCGGACGAGAACCTGCGCTATCTCTGCCGCCATCTCCGCTCGCATCTGTTCTTCGCGCATGTGCGTGCCGCCACCGGCACGGCGGTGACGCGGCAGAATTGCCATCCCTTCGCCTGCGGCCAGTGGATGTTCATGCACAACGGATTCGTCGGCAGCTGGAGTCGGCTGCGGCGGAAGGTCGAGGCGCTGATTCCCGATGCCTATTACCCGTCGCGGCTGGGCACCACCGATTCGGAAGCTGTGTTCCTCGCGATGATGGGCGCGGGCCTGGACCGCGATCCGCTCGGTGCGACGCAGCGTGTGCTGCAAGCCCTGGTCGGTCTCGTCAACGAGGGCCAGCTCCGCGAACGGCTGCGCTTCACCAGCGCGATCGCCAACGGACATGATCTCTACGCGTTCCGGGTTGCGGTCAACGACGCCGCGAACACGCTGTACTTCCGCCAGGATGGCGACCAAGTCGTGGTCGTGTCCGAGCCGTTCGACAAGGAAGAGAACTGGACGGACGTGCCGCCCAATCACGCGTTGATTGCGCGCGCGTCCGAAAGCGCGAAGATTGTTCCGTTCGACGTGACAATTTGCAGTGGCGCCGAGACGGAACCCGCCCCGGCCAGAAGGATTAGTGCCCGCAGGTGACCTTCGCCGGGTGGGACATGACATTTGCTTCAGACGTTTTGAAACTTCTTCGGCTGGATCCCTCCGACGACAGGCAGCACCTCGTCATCCGCTCCGCCGGCGGCCGCGGCAAGGCGGCGGAATATTCCTTCGGCATCGAGGAGGAGTACTTCCTCGCCGATCGCCGCAGCTTCGACGTCGCGATCAACACGCCCAACGAGCTGTTCGAATCGGCAAACTGGTCGACCGGCGGCCAGGCCATGCGCGAGATGCTGCAATCGCAGCTCGAAGTCGCAACCAACGTTCATGTCGACGTGAACGACGCGCGCGAGGAGCTGCGCTTTCTGCGACGCGAGGTCGCGAACGTCGCTGCGCAATACGGCTTCGTGATCATGGCCTGCGGCACGCATCCGACCGCAATCTGGCGCATGTCGCAGCCGAGTCCAAAACCGCGCTATGAGGAGATGATCGAGGATCTGCGCAGCATCGGCCACCGCAACATGATGTGCGGCATGCATGTGCACGTGCAGTTGCCGGATCCCGAGAAGCGCATGGCGGTGATGCGGGCAATGCTGCCGCACCTGCCGTTGTTCATCGCGCTGTCGGCGTCCTCGCCGTTCTGGAATTCGCACAAGACGGGATTGAAGGGCTACCGCCTTGCGGCTTATTCCGAGCTGCCGCGCACCGGCCTGCCTGAATTGTTCGAAGGTAAGCAGGAATTCGACGCCTATGTCGGCGCGCTGCAGCGCTCCGGGGTGATCCCGGACGAGAGCCACATCTGGTGGGCGATGCGCCCCTCCATGAAGCATCCGACGCTGGAGCTTCGCGCGCCCGACACCTGCACCTTCGTCGACGACGCGATTGCCATCGCCTCGCTCTACCGCTGCCTGACGCGGCATCTCTATCTGCACCCTCAGCTGTCCCGGGAGGTCACTGCGGTCGAACGCGCGATCGCAGTCGAGAACAAATGGCGCGCCCAGCGCTACGGCACCGACTGCATCTTCGCCTCCAAGGACGGACCGGTGACGATCTCGGAGCTGCTCACGAGGGTGATCGACGACATTGCGGAGGACGCAGCGGCACTGCACTGCTCCGCCGAGATCGAACACTGCCGAACCATCGTCGAGCGCGGCAGCTCGGCGGAATTCCAGCTTCGCGCCTATCGCGACAGCGGCGACGACATCGCAGCCGTGTCACAATGGATCGCTACATCTACGCTGTCGGGAACGAGCGCGCCTGTCCAACCCAGCGCTCCGGCGCCGTCGTAGCGCCCGCGCAAGCTTCGGCGACGAGAATGCCGTTCCTGAATTCGGAGATCGTGGAGAAGCGCATGAATCGCATCACATCCTGCACCGGCTGCGGCCATGCGCTGGTCCCGATGCTGGCGACCAGGCGCGGCGCGGAGCCGAGCTGCCTCTGGTGCGAAGGCTTCGATGCGCGCGCGATGGAGATGGCGAAATGGGCTGACAGCCCGTCCGGCAAGCCAGAGCCGGCGCCCCATCGATCATTCGACTGAAACCGTACCGGGCGCCCGTCGTGGCGACCGCGACGGCTGCATGCGCTTTCGCAGGGCATGCCGACAAATTAGACAAGACAAGTTGCTCCACCCGACTTGTGGCTTGCGCGACAGGCCGGGCAGACCGGCGCAACCTATCGTCTAACCCCAGGTGCAATCTCGACTATTTGCGCGTCGCGTGCAGGCCGGCCGGCCGACGCGGCGCATTGCGCTCCGGCTGGCCTGAAATTCGCAAGACAGCATCAGGCCAAGTCCCTGCCCGGCCACGATGAGGAGCGGCCAGTTGTGTGCGCTCGGCTTCCGGGATGAATGGCCTCAGATCGGAGAATGCCATGAACGTGCATGCTGCCGGAGACATCAAATTCACCGGTCTCACCCATCCGAACGGCGCCCGGCTGCGTCTCAACGATCAGGACTTCGTGGCGATTGATCGGGACAGGAATGCGAATTTCGAGGCGACCTACCGGCCGCAGGCGCTCTACAACCGCGCCAACGAAGGCTTCCACGCCAACAACGAAACCTTCCTGCTGCACGAGGTCGCGACCAATCTCCCGATCTACCGGCCGGACACCGGTCCTACCGATTTCCATCTGCATCTGCCGCCGGGCGGCTTTCAGCTCGTGCTGGTCACCTCGGGCGCATTCACCTTCGACTATGACGGCCGCTGGTACAATGTCGGCCCGGGCGCGGTGATGCTGCAAAGCGCGATCGTGCATCGCCAGCTGTTCTACACCTGGTCGGGCCTGTCGACCGAAGAGAACCTGAAGACCCCGCAGACGGTGGTGCCCGATCCGATTTCGATGGGTTATTCCGGCAAATTCCTCGAAGCCTTCATCACCGATCCCACCACTTTTCCGAATCCCACCATCGTCGGTCCGGATCAGATCAATGAGGACGAAACGCCGCGCGTGGCCTGGAGCCATCCGCTGCATGACCGCCCGGCCGATGCCGGCTTCTGGCTTCAGGATCCCCTGGCGCTCGACGCGCTGTTCAAGCCGCTCACCGATGGTCCCGTCAGATCGGCGATGCAGGTTTACGTCCGCGATATCGGCATCGAGATCCCGAGCGGGCATCTCGTCGCCGGCCACATCATCGCGACCGACCCGCGTGGCCACGCACTCTTGCCGAAGAGCACGTCTGCCGCGGCGGACGCGACCTGTTTTGCGAAGGGCGAGGTCGTGATCTATCGCGTCATTCGCGGCACGGCCGAGTTCAAGAAAAAGTCCGGCGAGAGCTTTGAACTCTCTGCCGGCGACGTGGTGACGGCGGGCAAGGATTCCATCAGCCTGATCGGCGTCGGCGAAAACACGCAGGTCCTCCGCCTCGGTCTGCTCAAGGGCATGAACGAGCTGCGCAGCTGGACGGCGACGCAGCGCGACGAGATCGACGGCCTCGCCGGTCAGATCATCACGCAAAAGGACGTGCGTCCCCTGCGCACCGAAGGCAAGCCGGTCGGGTATTTGTACAGGTAGGGCTACTCCGCCGCCTGCCGCACGTGCCGTGCGGTCGGGGTGCGCATGGTGACGAGCTCTTCGGCCGCGGTCGGATGCAGCGCGATGGTCGCGTCGAAATCGGCCTTGGTTGCCTTCATCTTCACCGCGATCGCGACGGCTTGCGTGATCTCGGCGGCGGCATCGCCGACGATGTGACAGCCGAGCACGCGGTCGGTCGCGCCGTCGACCACGAGCTTCATCAGCACGCGGGTGTCGCGGCCGGACATCGTCGCCTTGATGGGCCGGAACGTCGTCTTGTAGATGTCGACGTGGCTGAATTGCGCGCGCGCCTCGGTTTCCGTCAGGCCGACCGTGCCGACCTCCGGCTGGGAGAACACGGCCGTCGGGATGTTGGCGTGATCGACCCGCACCTCGCGCTTGCCGAACACCGTGTCGGCGAAGGCATGGCCCTCGCGGATCGCGACCGGCGTCAGGTTGAAGCGGTGCGTGACGTCGCCGATCGCAAAGATGCTGTCGACCGAGCTCCTGGAGAAATGGTCGACCGCGATGCCGCCGTTCGCGGGATTGATGGCGACGCCGGCATTCTCCAGCCCGAGATTGGCGACGTTCGGATGGCGGCCGATCGCGAACATCACCTGGTCGGAGGCGAGGCTCGAGCCGTTCGACAAATGCGTGGTGAAGTCCTCGCCGTGGCGGTCGACCTTGGTCACGGTGCAGCCGGTGAGAATGGTGATGCCCTGCTTCTCCATCTCGGCGCGGACATGGGTCCGGACATCCTCGTCGAAGCCGCGCAGAATGTTGTCGCCGCGATAGATCACCGTGACGTCGGAGCCGAAGCCGGCGAAGATGCCGGCGAATTCCAGCGCGATATAGCCGCCGCCCTGGATCACGATCCGCTTCGGCAGCTTGTTCAGATGAAACGCCTCGTTGGAGGAGATCACGTGCTCGATGCCGGGGATCGCCGAACCATGGTTGGGCGCGCCGCCGGTGGCGATCAAAATGTACTTCGCCGTGACCTTCCTGTCGTTCTCGAGCAGGCGGACGGTGTGCTCGTCCTCGATCACCGCGCGGCTCTTGACGACCTGCGCGCCTGACTTCTCGACATTGGCGGTGTAGGCCGCCTCCAGCCGCGCGATCTCCTTGTCCTTGTTGGCGATCAGCGTCGCCCAGTCGAAGCTGGCGGGCGGAACGGTCCAGCCGAAGCCGGCGGCGTCCTCGAGCTCGTGACGGACATGCGAGCCGATCACGAACAGCTTCTTCGGTACGCAGCCGCGGATCACGCAGGTGCCGCCCATGCGGTACTCTTCCGCGATCATGACGCGGGCGCCGTAGCCGGCCGCGATGCGGGCGGCGCGGACGCCGCCCGAGCCGCCACCGATGACGAAGAGGTCGACGTCGAAATCAGCCATTGTCCACTCCGACCCCTTTTCAGGAACGACCCTTCAGATAGGTGCGCTCAGATCTCCTTGCCACGCTTGCGCATTTCGGCACGGAAGGCGCCCATCACGGTCTCCGCGAAGGTCTGGGCCCAAGTGTTCATGAACTGCATGCTCTGCCCGATCGCGCGCGGCTCGGCATCGATCAGCTTCTTGCCGAGCGGCGACTTGTAGAAGGTGACGAGGTCCTTCAGCTCCTGCTCGGTGAACTCGCTGGCATAAATCTGCGCCATGCCTTCGCCGATCTCGCTCTGGCGGCCGTTGAGCTGCTGCGCCACGATCGGGGCGACCTCGTTGAGGTCCTTCTGGTAGTTCAGGTTCTGCTGGATCAGTGCGCCCTTGGTCTTCTCGACCATGCCCGGCACCGCGCCGGCATACATCGCGGCGGCGTTCTTGATCTGCAGGATTTCCTTGGCCGCCGCGATCGCCGCGGGCGAAGCCTTCGGCTGGGCCGGCGCCGCGGGAGCCTTCTGGCCCGCCTGCTGCGCCATGGCCGGGGCGGCCGAAAGGGCCAATCCCGCAGCGAGAGCCGCAGCCGGCAAGAATTTCAAGACGTTCTTCATTCCTGGTCTCCTTTCGGCTTGCGCCGTTCAATCACGCGGATTCCGCCGCCGCCCGCCAGAACGGCCGAGCTGGCCAAGCCGATGAACAGCCCGTGCTCGACCACACCGGGAATGGCACTCAACGCCTTGGCGAGACCGGGAGGATCCGTAATACGTCCGAGCTGGGCATCGACGATCCAGTGGCCGCCATCGGTGACGAAAACATGGCCGTCCTTGTCCCCGCCTTTGGCCTTGCGGACCGTCATTTGCCCGGAAACGCCGCATTCGGCAAATGCCTTTTCGATCGCGCGGCGCGTCGCACCGAGCCCGAACGGGATGACCTCGACCGGCAGCGGAAACTTGCCGAGCGTCGGCACCCATTTGCTGTCGTCGGCAATTACGATCATGCGATCCGAGGCCGCCGCCACGATCTTCTCGCGCAACAGCGCGCCGCCGCCGCCCTTGATCAGATTGAGCTCGGGATCGATCTCGTCGGCGCCGTCGATCGTGAGGTCGAGATGATCGATCTCGTCCAGCGTCGTCAGCTTCACGCCGCAGCGTTCCGCATCGGCCCGCGTCGCCTCGGAGGTCGGCACGCCGATCACCTTGAGCCCGGCGGCAACGCGCTCGCCGAGCAGCTCGACGAAATGCTTGGCGGTCGAGCCGGTGCCGAGCCCGAGCTGCATGCCGTCGCGCACCTCCTCCAGCGCACGCGCCGCTGCCTGCCGCTTCAACTGGTCCATGGTCACGTGTGCGCCTGCCTCGTGAAGTCGCGAACATGCGGCCGATTCCGGCCGCTTTCGGGCGCCTATGTAGCCTCGTTTTTCCCAAGAGAACAGGGGCTGGAACAGGCCTATAAGGTGATCTTATGGGCCCGCCCCTTGCGCCGATGGGACCGGGCCGGTAGCGCTTGGCAATCATGACCTCCTTCAAGACGACGTCCCCTCACACCATCGTCTTCGATCTCGACGGCACGCTGGTGGATACGGCGCCCGACCTGATCACGGCGCTCAATTACGTGCTCGACCGCGAAGGCCTGCCGCCGGTGCCGATGGCCTCGGCCCGCAACATGATCGGCGCCGGCGCCCGCAAGCTGATCGAGCGAGGGCTGGAAGCGGAGGGCCGCACCGTCACGCCCGCGGACATGGACCGGATGACCGCGGATTTCATCGCGTATTACGCCGACCATATCGCGGTGGAATCCCGTCCCTTCGAGGGTCTCGAGGCCGCGCTCGACCAGTTTTCGGCCCAAGGCCACCGCCTCGCGGTCTGCACCAACAAGCTGGAATGGCTGTCCAAGCGCCTGCTGGACCAGCTCGACCTCAGCCGCCGCTTCGCGGCGATCTGCGGCGCGGACACTTTTGGCGTCCAAAAGCCCGATCCGACCATTTTTCGCGAGACCGTGGCCCGGGCGGGCGGCGACGTGAAGGCCAGCATCATGGTCGGCGATGCCGGAACCGATGTCGGTGTCGCCCGGCGGGCCGGCGTGCCCGTGATCGGGGTCAGCTTCGGCTACACCGACGTACCGATCGCCGAGCTGAAGCCGGACCGCCTGATCCACCACATGCGCGACCTGCCGGCGGCAGCGATCAGCCTGATGACGGCTTAGCCCGCCGTAAGACGCTGATATCTCTGCGGTAAGCGGCAATACCTCGCATTTGGCGGCATTTGTGCGCTGCACAGGTCCGTTCTTCCCCGGTGGCGGCAAGGCAGGTGCCCGGTTGCGGATACCACCGGATTGTCCTAGCCGCGTCCGATGCTTAGATTGCGAGGGCCGCACCGCTGAAGCAAAGGTGCGCCCGCCGCCGTAAGGGACAAGGCATTTGCCATGAACGGACTTCCTGCGAGCCCCCGCGCCCCGCTGTCGAGCGCGATGACCGATCCGTTCGGGCGGACCATCACCTATTTGCGCGTCTCCGTCACCGACCGCTGCGACCTGCGCTGCTTCTACTGCATGTCGGAAGACATGACGTTCCTGCCCAAGGCGGACCTGCTGACGCTGGAGGAGCTCGATCGGCTCTGCACGGCCTTCATCGCCAAGGGCGTGAAGAAGCTGCGCCTCACCGGCGGCGAGCCTTTGGTCCGCCGCAACGTGATGTCGCTGGTGCGCTCGTTGTCGCGGCATCTGTCGAGCGGCGCGTTGAGCGAGCTGACGCTGACCACCAACGGCACCCAGCTGGCGAAGCACGCGCGGGAGCTCGCCGATTGCGGCGTCCGCCGCATCAACGTCTCGCTCGATACGCTCGATCCCAAGAAGTTTCGCGAAATCACCCGCTGGGGCGAGATCGACAAGGTGCTGGAAGGCATCGAGGCCGCGCGGGCCGCAGGGCTCGCCGTCAAGATCAACGCCGTGGCGCTGAAGAACCTCAACGAGGATGAACTCCCTTCGCTGATGCGCTGGGCCCACGGCAAGGGCATGGGCTTGACGCTGATCGAGGTGATGCCGATGGGCGAGATCGGATCGGGCCGGATCGACCAATATCTGCCGCTGTCGCTGGTGCGCGCCCGCCTCGCCCAGCAATTCACGTTGACGGACCTGGCCGAGAGCACCGGCGGACCGGCGCGCTATGTCAGCGTCGCCGAGACCGGCGGCAAGCTCGGCTTCATCACGCCGATGACCCATAATTTCTGCGAATCCTGCAACCGGGTGCGCATCACCTGCACGGGAACGCTGCACACCTGCCTCGGCCACGAGGATGCCTCCGATTTGCGCAAACCTCTGCGTGCATCCGACGACGATCTATTGCTTGCGGATGCGATCGACCGCGCCATCGGCCTGAAGCCCAAGGGCCATGACTTCATCATCGACCGCCGCCACGACCGCCCCAGCGTCTCCCGGCACATGAGCGTCACCGGCGGCTGACCGCACTCGGTTTCGGCCTTATTCCCCTTAACTATCAACAAACTTCCGATTGACTGGCGACACGCCCGCTGGTTTGGTGCGGCGGCCTCATGCCTGCGCGGCGAGACAAGCCACGCGCCATCTCGGCGCAGTCAAGACGGCCGGGGCACAATCGGGGGAGGACCTATCGTTGCAAGCGCTCCTTAAGCTGAGCAGCAGAATCGACGCGTTTACGCGCTGGACCGGCAAACGCATCGCGTGGCTGATCTTGCTCGCGGTGATCATCTCTTCAGTCAACGCGATCATCCGCAAGACGTTCGACACGTCGTCCAATTCGTGGCTCGAGCTGCAATGGGTGCTGTTCAGCATCGTCTTCCTGCTCTGCGCGCCCTGGACGCTGCTCGACAATGAGCACATCCGCATCGACATCGTGAACAACGCGATGCCGAAGAAGGCTCGCAACGTCATCGACGTGGTCGGTCACGTGTTCTTCCTCATTCCGATCTGCATCGTCATGATCATTACCGGAGTGCCGTTCTTCCTGCGCTCCTTCCAGATCAACGAGCAATCCGGCAATGCCGGCGGTCTGCCGCAATGGCCCGCCAAAGCCCTGATCATGATCGGGTTCGCTTTCCTGCTGGTGCAAGGCATCTCCGAGCTGATCAAGCGGGTTGCCGTGATGCGCGGCTTGATACCGGACCCGCACGAATCACAGGTGTCGGCGCTGGAAGCGGAAGTCGAGCATCTCGTCGAAGCGATCGAGAAGAAGTAGCCGTTGGCGACGGTGTAGGGGGAATCCATGACCGCATTCATCATCGCCAATATGGCGCCCATCATGTTCGTGTCGCTGGTCGTCATGCTGCTGCTCGGCTATCCGGCGGCATTCTCGCTCGGCGCCGTCGGCCTGTTCTTCGCCATCATCGGCGTCGAGCTCGGCCAGTTTCACCCCGACTTCCTCCAGGCTCTGCCGGAGCGCGTCTACGGCGTGATGAACAACGACACGCTGCTCGCGATCCCCTTCTTCACCTTCATGGGATTGGTGCTGGAGCGGTCGGGCATGGCCGAGGACCTGCTCGACACCATCGGCCAGCTGTTCGGCACGATCCGCGGCGGCCTCGCCTATGCAGTGATCTTCGTCGGCGCGCTGCTCGCTGCAACGACCGGCGTGGTCGCAGCGTCCGTGATCTCGATGGGCCTGATCTCGCTGCCGATCATGCTGCGCTATGGTTATGATCGCCGCGTCGCCGCCGGCGTGATTGCCGCCTCGGGCACACTGGCGCAAATCATTCCGCCCTCGCTGGTCCTGATCGTGATGGCCGACCAGCTCGGCAAATCCGTCGGCGACATGTACGAGGGCGCCTTCATCCCGGGCCTCGTGCTCGCCGGCCTGTATGCCCTCTACGCCTTCTTGATCAGCATGATCTGGCCGAAGGCCGCGCCTGGCCTGCCGAAGGAGGCCATCGGCTTTCGCGAGGAGAATGGCGACCGCGGCCTGGTTTCGCTCGGTTTCCTGTTCCTTGCGAGCTGCGCGTTCGGATGGCTCATGATGCGCAGTTCAAGCACCCGTGGCGCCGACTACGTCGTGCTCAGCATGTTCTACGGCATCATCTTCGCCTTCGCCGTCGCCGTGCTGAACTGGGTCGTCGATAGGCTGACCGGATTCCGCTTTCTGTCCAAGATGGCGCAGCAGACCACCTTCGTCATGGTGCCGCCGCTGTTCCTGATCTTCCTGGTGCTGGGCACGATCTTCATCGGCATCGCGACGCCGACCGAAGGCGGTGCGATGGGTGCCGCCGGCGCCCTCATTCTCGGAGCCGTGAAGCGGCGGCTGAGCTGGGACCTGATCCGGCAGGCCACGGAATCGACAGCCAAGCTGTCGGCTTTCGTCGTGTTCATCCTGGTCGGCGCTCGCATTTTCTCGCTCACCTTTTACGGGGTCAACGGTCACGTCTGGGTCGAGCATCTGCTCACCTCGCTGCCCGGCGGTCAGGTCGGCTTCCTGATCTTCGTCAATGCGCTCGTGTTCGTGCTGGCCTTCTTCCTCGACTTCTTCGAGTTGGCCTTCATCGTGATCCCGCTGCTGGGACCGGCGGCCGAGAAGCTCGGCATCGACCTGATCTGGTTCGGCGTCATCCTCGGCGTCAATATGCAGACCTCGTTCATGCACCCGCCGTTCGGATTCGCGCTGTTCTATCTCCGCTCCGTCGCGCCGAAGGAACGTTACACCGATCGCGTCACCGGCAAGCGGATGGATCCCGTCACCACCGGCCAGATCTATTGGGGCGCGGTGCCCTTCGTCGTCATCCAGATCATCATGGTCGGCCTCGTGATCGCGTTCCCGTCGATGGTGATGCACTACAAGGGCGTGCAGACGAACATCGATCCCTCTACGATCAAGATCGAGGTGCCGCAGATCGAGCTGCCGCCGCTGGATCTCGGCCCGCCGCAGAAGTAAGGCGACAACTGGTTCTAGCAGCGAGCGCCGACACCCCCTTCCCTTCTCCCCTTGTGGGAGAAGGTGGCGCGAACGCAGTTCGCGCCGGATGAGGCTCCGCGCATTTGACTCGCAGTCGGACTCGCGGAGACAAGCCCTCCCCCGGCTTCGCTATCGCGAAGCCACCCTCTCCCACAAGGGGAGAGGGTGCAGCACGGCCGCGTGACAAGGGCCGCGAACACAGGCATATCGGCTCCTTCTTCAACCGAAGGACTGTCCGCTCATGCCCCGATCGCACCCCGCTTCCCCGTTCCTTGGAACGTTGATCACCTCACTCTGGCTGGCATGCGCCACAACGCTGGTGCAGGCCGAGCCGGTCGCCGACGTCCATGCGCTGGCGCAAAAGGAACAGCAGCCGCTGCTCGACACGCTGCGCGATCTCGTCAACATCGAATCCGGCAGCAAGGACATCGAGGGCCTGAACCAGATCGCCGAGCGCATTGCCGGCCAGCTCAAGCAGCTCGGCGGCACCGTGGAGATCCTGCAGCCGACCGACATCTATCGCCTCGACGACACCCCTGAAAAGATCGGGCCGGCCGTGCACGCCGTGTTCAAGGGCACGGGGTCCAAGAAGATCATGCTGATTGCCCACATGGACACGGTGTACCTGAAGGGCATGCTGAAGGACCAACCGTTCCGCATCGACGGCGACAAGGCGTACGGCCTCGGCATTGCGGACGACAAGCAGGGCATCGCGCTCATTCTCCATACCGTGGCCTTGCTGCAGAAGCTGAACTTCAGGGATTACGGCACGCTCACGGTGCTCACGAATGGCGACGAGGAGATCTCCTCGCCCGGCTGGCGCAGCACCATCACCAAGCTCGCATCGGATCAGGACGTGGTGTTCTCGTTCGAGGGCGGCGGCACCGACGGCACGCTGCGCCTCGCCACCAGCGGCATTGGCTCGGCCTATCTCACCGTGCATGGCAGGTCGTCACATGCCGGCGCACGGCCTGAAGGCGGCGTGAATGCTCTGTACGAGCTCTCGCACCAGGTGCTGCAGATGAAGGACTTGTCCAAGCCCGATCAGGGCCTGAAGCTGAACTGGACGGTGTCCAAGTCCGGAACCAACCGCAATGTGATCCCGGCGGAGGCGACAGCCCAGGCCGACGCGCGCGCGCTCAAGGTGTCCGACTTCGACGAGCTGCAGAAGGCGCTGCAGGAGAAGATCAAGCATCGCCTGTTGCCCGAGTCCAGGGTCGAGCTGAAGTTCGAGGTGCGCCGCCCGCCGCTCGAACCCAGCGAGGCCTCGCGCCGGGTGGCGGCCTATGGCAAGACGATCTATGGGGAGATCGGACTATCCCTCAAGGTCGACGAGAAGGCCATCGGCGGCGGCACCGATGCGGCTTTCGCCGCGCTGCAATCCAAAGGAGCCGTGGTTGAAGGAATGGGCCTGTCGAGCTTCGGCGCACACTCCAACGATGCCGAATATGTGCAGGTGGGCAGCATCGTGCCGCGGCTGTATCTGACGACGCGCATGATCATGGACCTGTCCACCGGCAAGCTGAAATAGTTGCGGGCTTCTTCCTTCTCCCCTTGTGGGAGAAGGTGGCGCGAACGCAGTTCGCGCCGGATGAGGGGTCTCTCTCGGCGCATTCAATTGAGCCTGAGACTCGCGGAGAGAACCCCTCACCCGTCTCGCCGCTAACGCGGCGCGCCACCCTCTCCCACAAGGGGGGGTGCAGCGTCACTGCCGCGCCAGTTTTTCTCGACAGGCTTTGGCGTATCCGCCAGCCGAAACCGCAGCGTGAACTCCGCACCGCCGCCGGCGAGGTTCTGCACCGCGACCGTGGCGGCGTGATCGTCCGCCACGGCGCGCACGATCGACAGTCCCAGCCCCGCACCGTCGCTGCGCCGGCGGTCGGCGCGCCAGAAGCGCTGGAAGATCAGCTCGCGCTCGGCCTCCGCAATCCCCGGCCCGGAATCGCGCACGCGCACCGAACCGTCTTCTCCCACCTCGACCTCGACGGTGGTGCCCTCCGCCGTGAACTTGATGGCGTTTTCGGCAAGATTGAACACCGCGCGCTGCAGCATCTCCGAATTGCCGTGAATCAGCACCGGCGCGTCGGTGCCCTTCAGCGCGATGTCCTTGCGTTGCGCGATCGCGAACGGGGCGATCGAGCCGACCACCTCGGCACAGACGGCGCGTAAATCCGCGGTTTCGCCGGGATCGAGCACCAGGGTGTCGAGCTCGGCGATCTCCAGCAGCTGGGCGACGATCCGGCTCATCGCCTCGATGTCGGCATGCAGCGCCTGTCGTTCGGCGCCGTGGCCGAGCGTCTCGATCCGCGTGCGCAGGATTGCGAGCGGCGTGCGCAATTGATGCGCGGCATCCGCGGTGAACTGCCGCTGCACGCGAAAGCCGGCCTCGAGGCGGTCGAGCGCCTGGTTCACGGCGGTGACCAGCGGCACGATCTCGCGCGGAATCCCTGCCGTCGGCAAGCGGATGTCGGTGCGCGCGGGGCCGATATTGCTGGCATCCTGCGATGCCTTCCACAGCGGCGCGATCGCGCGGCGGAAGATGATGATGTCGGTGGCAAGCAGGACCAGGAGGATGGGGATGGTGATCCACCCGACCCGCCGGAAGAAGTTCGAGACGATGTCGTCGATGATGACGTCGCGGTGCGCGAGGTCCTCGGCGACCTGGATGCGCACCGTCTTGCCGGCAATATCCCGTGTGACGCCGGCGCCGGAGATGGTCTCGGACGGCCGACGCGCCGCGACGGCGGGCCGCCGGCGCGAGGAAAACAGCAGCCGGCCTTCGTCATCGCGAATGTCGTATTGATAGCGGCCGTAAGCCTCCGAATAGAGCCCCTTGAGGCTGTCCGGCAGGTTAAACGTCAGCGAGCCGTCCGGTTGGGCGACGATGCGCTCCGCCAGCACCTCGGCCTGGGCTCGCATGCCGTCGCGGTGCAACTGCTCGATCTCGGAGTTGAGCAGCCAGAACAACACCAGTGGCAGGAAGATCGCGACCACCGCGACCGCGACGATGTGCAGGAACACGATGCGCGAGATCAGCGATTTGAAAGTCAGCGATCCGGCACGGCCCGCGGCGGGCACGCTATTTCTCCTCGGTCATGAGATAGCCGACCCCACGGATGGTATGGATCACGACCTTCGCGCCGTGCTCGGTCAGCTGCTTGCGCAAGCGCGACACATAGACCTCGACCGCGTTGGAGGCGACCTCGCCTTCGAGCCCGAAGATGTGGTCCTCGACGTTCTTCTTCGGCACCACCCGCCCCTGCCGGCGCAGCAGGATCTCGAGCACCGAGGTCTCGCGCGCGGAGATGATCCGCGGCTGGTCGTCGACGAAGATCTGCCGGCTCTCGGTGTCATAGACGAGGTTGGCGAGAGTGAGCGAGCGACCGAGCAACTGGCCGGGGCGGCGCAGGATGGCCTCCAGCCGCGCCACCAGCTCCTCCATCGCGAACGGTTTTGCAAGGTAGTCGTCGGCGCCGCTGCGCAGACCGGTGACGCGATCCTGGACGCCGCCGCGCGCGGTCAGCACCAGCACCGGCAGCGGCTCCATCTTGAGGCGCAGCTCGCGCAGCACCGAGAGGCCGTCGCCGTCGGGCAGGCCGAGATCGAGGATCATCGCGGCATAGTTCACGCTGCTCACCGCCTCGCGCGCCTCGGCCGCGCTGCCCACGATGTCGCTCTCATAGCCGGCCGTCGCCAGCCCAGCGGCAACGAGCCGCGACAGCTCTGCATTGTCCTCGACGATCAGAAGGCGCATCCTGGTCCCGACGAATACCCGAGGTCACCGCACAGCCCCGCGGCATCTTGCTCTCTTCCACCATTCCGGCCGTCTCGGCCAGCGAAAAGTGCCCGACGGCAGCATGCTTGTCAGCTCCGTGTAAGCCAATGATGGCCGATCGCGCAACGTGTCCACTCAAGACTTAAAGGATGAGCTTCATGAGCAAACCTGTGAAGACCGAAAGCGAGCTCATCGCCATGGCGAAGGCCGAGTTGAAGGTTCACGCCGACTGTCCCGAAGGGATGACGATCTCGGTCCTGCGCGACGGCAAGTCCTGGGAGTTTCGAGCCAGCGCAGATCAGACGACCTCGGACCGGCCCGGCTATCCCGAATGCGTTGCCATGCTGGTCCAGATCGGCGATCACCTCAGCAAGCAGTACGAGGTCGAAGGTTAGATGGACGTCGACGAACCGCGCTCTTGGCCCGTGCGGCAAGCTGTCCATTTTTTCTGTTGACCAGAAAACTGTCGACAGTAAAGGTGTCTTGCTTCACGCGCGGCCGGGACATCACATGCCTCGGCGAAAACCGACAACAAGAACGAGCGGAAGCATCAGGAGGGTGAACGAGCTCCGCGCAGACCTGGAGGCTGCTAATGCAGCATCGCTGTCCTGCTCGTCTGGGCTCAGCACTCGGCGAGCGGGGAAAATTCTTCAATGCGCCCATTGTTGGCGATAAGTACGGCGATCGACTGGCTGAACGAAAAGATCGGTAACGTCTGCAACATTCTGGTGCTCGCGGCCTGCCTGGTCAGCGCTGCCAATGCGATGATCCGCTACGCATTCAGCTACAGCTCGAACAGCTGGCTCGAAACGCAGTGGTACATGTTCGCCGTCGTGGTGATGTTCGGCGCGTCCTACACCTTCAAGCGTAACGAGCACGTCCGCGTCGAAATCCTCTATCTCATGCTCCCCGAACGCGGCCAGCTGTGGCTGGACCTGATCGGGACATTGGTCTTCCTGATCCCGGCCTGCCTGCTGCTCAGCTACCTGTCATGGGCGATGTTCTACAACTCGTTCATCATCGGCGAAATGTCCAACAATGCCGGCGGCCTCATGCGTTGGCCGATCAAGTTTGTCCTGCCGGCCGGATTCTTCATGGTGGCTTTGCAAGGTATTTCGGAGGTCATCAAGCGCGCCGCCGCCTTGCGCGGCGAAGTCACCATCGATGCGAAATACGAGCGGCCCACCCAATGATCACGATCGAGATGATGCCGCCGCTGATGTTCGGCGGACTTGTCCTGGCGATGCTGATCGGCTTTCCGGTCGCCTTCACGCTGGCCGCCCTCGGGCTTTCGTTCGGATTTCTCGCGATCCATTTGGGATTTTTCGGGTTCAGCTTCCTCCAGGCGATCCCGGAGCGCATCTACGGCAGCGTCCTGGCCAACGAGCTGCTGCTGGCGATCCCATTCTTCACGTTCATGGGCGCGATCCTCGAACGATGCGGCCTCGCAGAGGACATGCTGGATTCGATGGGGCAGCTGTTCGGCCCCGTTCGCGGCGGTCTCGGCTATTCCGTGATCATCGTCGGCTTCATCCTCGGTGCCATCACAGGCACCGTGGCCGCGCAGGTGATCGCGATGGCGCTGATCTCGATGCCGGTCATGATCCGCTACGGCTACAACATGCGCTACATCACCGGCGTGCTCGCGGCCTCCGGCACCATAACCCAGCTGGTGCCTCCTTCGCTGGTTCTGATCGTGCTCGCGGACCAGCTCGGCAAGTCGGTGGGCGACATGTATCTGGGCGCCTGGGGGCCATCGATCCTCCAGATCGCGCTGTTCGCGGGTTACACCTTCGCCCTGAGCATCGTTAAGCCCGGCCATGTCCCGGCCGTGCCCAAGGAAGCGAGGACGCTCAAGGGCTGGGCGCTCTGGCGCAAATGCCTTCTGGGCATCATTCCGTCCGCCGTTCTGATCTTCGTGGTGCTCGGCACGATGATGCTGGGCCTCGCCACGCCGACCGAAGCGGGCGCGATGGGCGCCGTCGGCGCGATCGTCCTCGCCGTCATCCATCACAAGGATTTCAGCTCCGCCGGTCACAAGGTCTTGCTCCTCGGCGTCGCCGCTGCCGGCGTCGGCACCATCATCGGCATCTACTTCACGCCGAATCTGCCGTTCAAGATCGCCTTTGCAATTGCCTATCTCGCGGTGGCCTGGGTCTGCATCGAGGCGATCAGGATTCCCGACCTGCGCACCCTGGTCAAGCAGGGCTATGAGACCACCATGCGCATCACCTGCATGGTGACTTTCATTTTGATCGGATCGACTTGCTTCTCGATCGTCTTTCTCGGCTGCAACGGTGGTGTCTGGTTGGAGCACATGCTGACGTCGCTGCCCGGCGGTGTCTGGGGCTTCCTGATCTTCATCAACCTGTTCATCTTCTTCATCGCCTTCTTCCTCGATTTCTTCGAGATCGCTTTCATCATCATCCCGATGATTGCGCCGATCGCGCAGAAGCTGCTTACCCCGGTTGTGGGTGCAGACGCCGCCTTGATCTGGTTCGGTGTCATGCTTTGCGTCAACATGCAGACCTCTTTCCTGCATCCCCCCTTCGGCTTCGCCTTGTTCTACCTGCGCGGCGTGGCACCGAAGGAGGTCAAGAGCTCGGACATCTACTGGGGCGCAATGCCCTGGATCGGCCTGCAGGCGATCATGGTCGCGGTCGTCATCGCCTTCCCGATCACGGTGACGGCACTGCTGGATGCGCCCGTGAAAGTGGACCTGGACAAGATCAAGATCGAGATCCCGGACGTCGAGCTGCCACCGCCACTCGATTTCGGTCAGCCGAAGAATTGATCTGAAGGAACATCTGCTTTTGAACAGGGTTGATCCAAGGCTCAGGATCGCGCTTGGAGCAGCCCGATGCCGTACTTCCCAGCCGGCCAAGACCGAGACCTCCGCATCTGCAAGGTGCTCTCTGACGTCTTTTGCGCGATCTTGCTGGCCACCTTCTCGATCGTCTTCTTCGGCTGGCTCGGCGGCATTGCCGCCTTCATCGTCCTCGAGACTGGCCTGCTCGGAATAGATTGGCTCATTCCGAGCACGGATGACGCGGCCGGCGTCGTTCGCTAGTGGGGCTCGACCAATCTGCGACCGCTAATCTGGCCTGATACAATGCTCCCCAAAGGCCGCTCTCAATTCCGCCAACTGGTCGCTCGTCGCTCCACCATATTTCGGATTTATTCGCTACTTCCATTCTTTCACTGTTCTGCCCGACAGGTCAAACCGCTACCAGGCTCGTAAGAGCTGTCGGACGAAAAGTTCTATCGGGCCGCTTCAAGCAGAGTTGCGGATCTGCTGGGCTTCGATGTTCGACCGCCCTGACCAAATTCCCGAACGCCGCTTCCACGACACGCGCCCGCTCGCGCCGAACCCGATGGCGGTTCTCTTGGTACCTTGCGCAACTATTCGACAGCCCCACAAGTCAATATGACGTCTATCATCCAATTGCATTCGCGAGACGGAACTCGCGAAATTGCACCGAGTTCAATGTTTATATTGATACGCTATCAATTACGGATCATTTTGGGCTTAACGATCGGAAATTGGCCGATTGCACCGAGCTTGGTTCTAGAGCACACCCATGGAGCTGACAGTCAGCACGGTCCTGATCGCCTTCGCGGGCGTCTTCCTGATCTGCTTCATGAAGGGCGCCTTCGGCGGCGGGTTTTCGATCGTCGGCATTCCGCTGCTCTCCCTCGTGATGGATCCGGTGACGGCGGGCGGCCTGCTCGCCCCCCTATTCATCGCGATGGACCTGTTCGCGCTACGCTACTGGAAGCCATCGACCTGGTCGAAGCCGGATATTGTGCTGCTGTTGCCTGGTCTCCTGATCGGCATCGGATGCGGCTATCTGCTATTCCGCGTGCTCGACCATCGCGCCGTGGCGATCGTGATGGCGGTCGTGACCCTGATCTTTGTCGGCATGTGGTTTGTCGGCGGTTCGCAGGTGACCGTTCGGGCGCGTTCGTCGCCGAAAGCCGTCGCTGCGGGCTTGGCCTCAGGCGTCACGACCATGGTTGCGCATTCGGGCGGACCACCGCTTGCGATGTATCTGCTGCCGCTTGGCCTCAGCAAGGACGTCTATGCCGGCACGACGAGCCTGTTCTTCACGGTGGGCAATGCGACCAAGGCGGTGCCATGGCTGCTGCTGGTGCGGCCTGCGGGCAACGTCTGGATAGTCATGGCGGCCTGCCTGTTCGCCATCCCCGTCGGGGTATGGCTGGGGTGGCGGTTTCATGCAAAGCTGGATCAGAAGCAGATCTTCCGGGCCTGCTACGCTTTGCTGGTCGTCACCGCCTTGAAATTGCTGTGGGACGGTGTTTCCGGATATCTCGCGTGAGCCCAGCTTCGACAAGCGAGACGTCGGAGCTTGGCTGCCGCGCAAGACCTTGAGCCGCTCTCCGATCATGTCGCCACAGAGCAGCCCTTCACGAACAATGCGGCGCAAGCGCTTGCGCGCCGCTCCAACTCCTTTCGGCCCGGCAGCGCAGCACGGCCGAACAGCGCGGCGCGTTGCGGCTGGAATGCGAGCATGCCGAGCAGCATGCCGGCAGCCAGATCGGTCTCACCAACCGCGATGAGGCCGCGCTCCGCCTGCACCTTGAGCCAATTCGCCAGCGTGCTTTCGGTACGCCTGATCGCCTTCTGGTAGAAGGTCTGCGCCATCTCGGGAAAATTCTTGCTCTCGCCGAGAATCGCGCGCTGGAGCGCGATGACATCCTCATCAAGGATCAACTCGCCGCAGACGATCAGCGCCTCTCGCAACGCACTTTCGATATCATCGCCATCGCACGCTTTGAGCCGGACCTGGGAGACGAAGCGATCCAGCCTGTCGGTGATCACCGCCTCGAACAGTGCGGCCTTGTTCGGGATCAACCGGTAAAGCGTCTTCGTGGATACGCCCGCACTGCGCGCCACAATTTCGATGCTGGTCGCCGCATAACCCGCCGACGCGAACTCATGACGAGCGGCGTCCAGAATCACGGTGCGCGTCTCCTCGTCCGACCTGACCTGCGGCCGGCCGCGCCCGCGCGGCGCCTCCGATCCGGCATGTCTCTCCGTTTGTTCGACCTTCGCTTTTGCCATTGCTCTCGCCTTCGTGATCGCGATGGTCAGTCATGCCTTTTGATGATGGCTGACATTCCATTGAAAGTCCGAATGTGGCGCCTATTTTGGAAAATATCAAGTTTCCTAATTAGCGGAGGCCAGCCATGGGCGCCCAACTCGCAAGCGGTCAAGTCACCTCTCTCCAATCTGGCCGGGAACTGCAGGCTGAAACCGGGGACTCCAGCGTGCCCGCGCCGGCTCCAGACGCCGACCTCGAGGCAGTTTCTGCCAAGCACGCGGGAAAAAGCGGGCTAAAGCGCCTCCTTCTTGCCGGCGCCACGGTCGCCCTGCTCGCCGCTGCCTCCTGGTACGGCTGGGATTACTGGACCGTCGGACGTTTCACCGTTTCGACCGATGATGCCTATGTGAAGGCCGACAACACTACGATTGCCCCGAAGATCTCCGGCTATCTGAACCAGGTTCTTGCCGGCGACAATCAATACGTCAAGGCGGGCCAAGTGCTGGCGCGGATTGATGACCGCGATTTCAAGGTCGCGCTCGATCAAGCCAGGGCCGACGTTGCTGCGTCTGCCGCAGCGGTCGCCAGCAAGCACGCACAGCTCGACGTGCAGCAGTCCGTGATCGAAGCGGCCGAGGCAACGCTCAAAGTCGACATGGCCGCGCGCGTCTTCACCGCCCAGGAAAACAAGCGCTACACCGACCTGGCGACCACGGGCTATGGCAGCCTGCAGAATGCGCAGAACGCGGAGGCGCGCGACAAGGCTGCCCTCGCCTCCATCGAACGCGACAAGGCGAACCTCGCTTCTGCCCAAAGACAGGTTGAGCTTCTGAAGGCGGAGCTGGCGCAAGCCGTGGCGACAGACGCGCGCGTCAAGGCGCTCCAACGTCAGGCCGAACTCAATCTTTCCTACACCACGATCACCGCACCGATCGATGGCATCGTCGGCAACCGCACCCTGCGCGTCGGTCAGTACGTTCAGGCCGGCACCCAATTGATGTCGCTGGTCCCGTCGAATGGCGCCTATGTGATCGCCAATTTCAAGGAAACACAGCTCGGCGAGGTCCGCGCCGGCCAGCCGGTCGAGATCGAGGTCGACATGTTCCCCGGCAGGGCCGTGCAGGGTCATGTCGATAGCCTTGCACCGGCGAGCGGTCAGGAATTCGCTCTGCTGCCGCCGGACAATGCCACCGGCAACTTCACCAAAATCGTGCAGCGCATACCCGTGAAAATCTTGCTCGACAGCGAAGCGGCCGGGCTGCGGCCGGGCATGTCGGTCATCCCGCGAATTCAGACGAAGTCGGCCGTGAAGGAAGCTTCGCAGTCCAAATCTCCGGCGCCCGCTCTGGCGCAGCTCGCAACGCAAAGGTGATCCAAGGTGATGTCATGTCAGACCTCGTCCTCACCCACCCGACACCGGCAGCGCGCCAGGCGCCAACCCCGGTCCCGCTAACCGCCCAATCCGCGCGCGCCAGCGCGACCGTGTGGGTCGCGATCCTCGCCGCCATGGTTGGGGCGTTCATGGCGATCCTCAACATCCAGATCACCAACGCCTCGCTGCTCAATATCGAGGGCGGCATCGGCACCGGCGTCGACAACGGCTCCTGGATCTCGACCTCCTACCTGATCGGCGAGATCGTGGTGATCCCCCTCACCGATTATCTCAGCCGCGTGTTTTCCTTTCGCAACATCATGCTGAGCTTTGCAAGCCTGTTTGCCGCCTTTTCGGTCGCCTGTGCGTTCGCCACCGATCTCCCGACTATGATCGCGTTTCGCGCCTTCCAGGGGTTTTTCGGCGGCGTGTTGATCCCCATGGCGTTCACGCTGGTGTTCACCAAGCTGCCGAAGGCGCAGCAGCCGATCGGGCTTGCCATGTTCTCGCTGGCAGTCACCTTCGCGCCGGCGATCGGCCCCACCATCGGCGGCTACCTCACTGAAAATTACGGCTGGCAGACCATCTTCTTCGTCAACGTTGCGCCGACGGCAGTGATGGTGACGCTGCTCTATCTGACCCTCGAGCGGCAGCCGCTGAACCTTGCCCTGCTCCGCGAGGGCGACTGGTTTGGCATCGCCACCATGGCGATCGGCCTGTCCGCGCTGCAGGCGGTGCTCGAAGAAGGCAACAAGAACGACTGGTTCGGCTCTCTCTTCATCGTGAAACTCGCGATCGTGGCCGCGGTCAGTCTCGCCGTGTTCGTCGCCAACGAATTGCTGATCGAGAAGCCGCTGCTGCGCCTGCGGTTACTGACCCAGCGCAGCTTCGGACTCGGTACCCTCGCGGGCGTCTTCATCGGCTTTGCCCTGTTCGGCTCGATCTATTTGCTGCCGGCCTATCTGGGCCAGGTGCAGCGCTACAATGCCGAGCAGATCGGCACTGTGCTGGCCTGGACCGGGCTGCCCCAGCTCCTGCTCATTCCATTGGTGCCGAAGCTGATGCAACGCTTCGACATCCGCCTGATCGCCTTCGCCGGCACGGCGATCTTCGCGGCGAGCTCGTTTCTCAACACGGCGATGTCACCGGACTATTCCGGCGACCAGTTCCTGATTCCCAATATCGTTCGTGCCGTCGGCCAGGCCCTGCTGCTGACGCCGCTGAGCGCGATCTCGCTCGGCAGCGTAGCACCGCAGGATGCGCCGGCGGCCTCAGGCATCTCCAACATGATGCGTAACCTCGGGGGCGCGATCGGCACCGCCTTGCTCTCGACCATCGTGACCAAGCGCGAGCAGTTCCATTCCAACATCATCGGCCAATCCGTCGATCTCGGCCGCGAGGAAGTGCGCGAGCGGATTGCTGCGATGACGGACTATTTCATGGCCCACGGCATGACCGACCCGGCCGGCGCCCGGCATCAGGCCATTGTAGCGCTCGGCAAGACAGTCAAGCAGCAGGCGCTGGTGATGGGCTTCAGCGACACCTTTGCCGTGGTTGGCATCGTACTGCTGCTGGCAGGCATCGCACTGCTCCTGACAGGCAAGCCGAAGGCCTCGCCGGCGGGCGGCGGGCACTAGGTCCGGCGAGCATCGAACTCAATGCTCTTTTGACTTCATGGGAATCGAAGCCCCGCACCCGAGCCGTAATTCGGATTTCTCGATCATAGGATTCTACCACTGTTTTGCCCGACGCGACAAGGGAGTTCGGTAATTCAGCAAGGCCCGCGCCATAGACCGCCAAGTCATTGATAAACCTGCCCCCGTCTACTGTGCATGGGGTTGTTTTGCAGGTTTTTGTCTGGACGTCCTTTGGAATGCCCCAATGACAGCGCCCCGGAGCGATCGCTCCGGGGCGCTGCATGCGAGGGACAAGGCGATCAGCTCTGCGAGCGCCGCGCCATGAAGATGTCGTAGCCGACCTCGGCCACCTGGAACCAGGAGTAGCCGTCGCTCGTGAACTTGGCGAGCGAGTCGTGCACCTTCTTGAAGTTCGGATTGGTCGCAGCGACTTCGGCGTGCAGCTCCTTGGCGGCCTTGTAGCAGGCATCCATGATCGAAGGCGAGAAGGCGTGCAGCTTGGTACCGCCCGCCAGCAGCTTCCTCAACGCCAGCGGATTGGCGTTGTCGTAGCGGGCCATCATGTAGTTGTTGGCGTAGTGGCCGGCCTGCTCCAGCACGCTCTGGTAATATTTCGGCAGCGCGTTCCACTTGTCGAGGTTGACGAAGGCCATCAGCATCGGTCCGCCTTCCCACCAGCCGGGATAATAATAGTGCGGCGCGATCTTGTAGAAGCCGAGCTTCTCGTCGTCATAGGGCCCGACCCATTCGGCGGCGTCGATCGTGCCCTTCTCCAGCGCCGGATAGATATCGCCGCCGGCGAGCTGCTGCGGCACCACGCCGAGCTTCTGGAGCACGCGGCCGGTGAAGCCACCGATGCGGAACTTCATGCCTTTGAGATCGTCGGGCGTGTTGACCTCTTTCCTGAACCAGCCGCCCATCTGGCAGCCGGTGTTGCCCGCGAGCAGCGAGACGACGTTGTAGCCCTTGTAGAACTCGTTGAGCACGTCGCGGCCGCCGCCCAGCATGTACCAGGCCTGGTTGATGCGCATGTTGGGACCGAACGGCACGGCCGAGCCAAAGGTGAAGGTCGGGTCCTTGCCGAAATAGTAATAGGACGCGGTGTGGCCGATCTCGCAGGTGCCGTTCTGCACGGCGTCGAGCACCTGCAGGCCCGGCACGATCTCGCCGGCCGCGAAGATCTGGATCTGGAATTTGTTGTCGGTCGCCTCGGCGACCATCTTGCACATCATCTCGGCGCCGCCAAACAGCGTGTCGAGCGATTTCGGCCAGCTCGTCGGCATGCGCCATTTGATTTCCGGCATCGACTGCGCGATCGCGGGAGCCGCGAGCGTCGCGGCGCCGGCCGCACCAAGTCCTGTGACCTTGATGAAGTCTCTTCTCTTCATGATTTCCTGCCCTGATGGATCTGATTTGTGGAGCCTTCTTTGCGAGGCTTGGCCGACAGAATGGAACATCACGCGGCCGAATGCCATCCCGATCGCACTGCGGCAAAGAAAAAGCCCGGCCTCGCGAGCGAGGCCGGGCTTCTCCAGTCTTACGACCTGAGCCGTAGATCAGCCGCGGGTGCGCGAGCGGATCATGAAGCTGTCGTAGGTATATTCGGCAACCTGCCACCACAGATATTCGTCGGAGCGGTAGGCCTGCATGGCATCGATCGCCTTCTTGAAGTCGGCGTTCTTGCCTGAGATCTCGGCCCAGAGCTCGTTGGTCGCCTTGAGGCAGGCTTCCAGCACCTCGTTGGTGAACGGACGAAGCTGGGTGCCGCCGGCGACCAGGCGCTTCAGCGCCGCCGGGTTCTGCATGTCATAGCGCGCAGCCATCCAGCTGTTGGCGGTCGCCGTCGCGTTGGTGAGGATCGCCTGGTAGTTCTTCGGCAGCGCATTGAACTTTTCCAGGTTGGCGAAGGCGTGGACGGTCGGACCGCCCTCCCAGAAGCCCGGATAATAGTAGTACTTGGCGACCTTGGCGAAGCCGAGTTTCTCGTCATCGTAAGGCCCGACCCACTCGGCGGCGTCGATGGTGCCCTTCTCCAGCGCGGGATAGATGTCGCCGCCGGCGAGCTGCTGCGGCACCACGCCGACCTTCTGAAACACCTGGCCGGCGATGCCGCCGATGCGCATCTTCAGGCCGGAGAGGTCGGCGACGGTCTTGATCTCCTTGCGGAACCAGCCGCCCATCTGCGCGCCGGTGTTGCCGCAGGGGAAGCCGATCACGTTCGATTTCTTGAAGAACTCGTTGGCGAGCTCGTTGCCGCCGCCCTGATAGAGCCACGAATTCTGCTGGCGCGCGTTGAGGCCGAACGGCACCGAGGCGAAGATTGCGAAGGTCGGGTCCTTGCCGACGTAGTAGTAGGACACGGTGTGGCACATATCGACCGTGCCGTTCGAGGTCGCATCGAGCGCCTGCAGGCCGGGGACGATTTCGCCGGCGGCGAACACCTGAATCTGGAACTTGTTGTCAGTCATCTCGGCGACGTACTTCGCCACCTGCTCGGCGCCGCCATAGATGGTGTCGAGCGACTTCGGGAAGCTCGAAGTCAGGCGCCACTTCACCTCGGGCGAGGACTGTGCGATCGCCGGCGAGGCCACTGCGGTCGCCGCCGCGCCTGCTGCCGACACTTTGAGAAAATCACGACGCTTCATCTTCAGGTCTCTCCTTGCTGGGGCGTTTCCCCTTGGCTTCTCTTATGCCGCCGCGCGTTCCGGCGACGCGTGGATCGTCGCGTCGAACCGAAGGGGGCTTGACTGCCGTGGGCCTTTAACACGGCCAGCCCGGTTTCGGAACGCGACAATGACATGACGGGGCTCTACGAAAGTCGCATGTCCCAGGAGCCTGCCGCGGCGACCGGTCAGGCCGCGGCAATGACGCCCTTGAGCTGGTCCCGGACCTGGCCGGCAATGGCGCGGTAGATCGCCGCATGAGGGCCGTCCGGTTCGCTGTCGACGACGGGATTGCCGGCGTCCGAGGTGGCGCGAATCGCCATGTGCAGGGGGATCTCGCCCAGGAATGGCACCCCGAGCTTCTCAGCCTCATGCCGGGCGCCGCCATGGCCGAAAATGTCCGACCGCGTGCCGCAATGCGGACATTGGAAGTAGCTCATGTTCTCCACGATCCCGAGCACGGGCACGTTGACCTTCTTGAACATGGCAAGCCCCCGCCGCGCGTCGATCAGGGACAGGTCCTGCGGGGTCGAGACGATCACGGCGCCCTTGAGCGGCACGTTCTGCGCCAGCGTGAGCTGGGCGTCGCCGGTGCCCGGCGGCATGTCGACGACCAATACGTCGAGCTTGCCCCATTCGACGTCGCGCAGCATCTGGGTCACCGCCGACATCACCATCGGGCCGCGCCAGATCATCGCGGTCTCCTCCTCGACCAGGAAGCCGATCGACATGATGGCGAGGCCGAAGCGCCGAAGCGGAATCATCTTGCGCTCGTCGTTCAGCTCCGGCTTGTCGCGCAGGCCCGTCAGGCGCGGCACCGAGGGGCCGTAGATATCGGCATCGAGCAGCCCGACCTTGAGGCCGAGGTCGCGCAGGCCGAGCGCCAGATTGAGCGCCGTGGTCGACTTGCCGACGCCGCCCTTGCCGGAGGCGACCGCGATCACGGCGGCAACGCCGGGAATTTCCGATTGCCGCGCCATCGGGGACCCGCCGCCCTGCGGCGGCTTGTGGGCATGGGCCGGCTGCACGCCGGGCGCGCCGCGGCTCGGCTGCGGGGGTGGCGGCGGCGCGGAGCCCGGCTTGCGCTCGGCGGTCAGTGCCACCATGACGGTGGTGACGCCGGGAATGCTGCGCACGGCGGCTTCCGCTTCGGCCCGGACGGATTCCCAGGCCCTTGCCTCGGCGGCGTCGACATTGATCGAGAAGAATACCTTGCCGTCGGAGGCGCTGATCGCGCTCAGCACGTTGGCATGGGGGAGCGAGACCCCGCGGGGCGACTGGACCCCCTTGAGGCTGTCGAGAACCTGTTGCTGCGTCACGCTCAAAGCGCATCTCCTAGAGTTGAGGATGCCCCATTAGAGCGGAAACGCCCAAAAGGCTACTGCCTGCCGATATCGTCAGCCTTTTCGGCCGGCGCCGCCCCCTGCTCCCGGGCGGCCTCGTAGTTCAGCTCGATCATGACCCCGTTGGGGTCGTGGACGAAGATCTGCCAGAGATCGCCGCCGGGCACCTGGCGGGACTCGAACTTCATCCCCTTTGACGCCAGCCGCTGTTTCATGCCGTCAAAGCCGCGACTTGCGAAGGCGACATGGTGGACAACGCCGGAATCCGGCTTTTGTGGCTCGTCGGTCGGGGCAATGTCGACGAGGTGCACCACCGGCCTGCCCTCGCTGTACATCCAGGCGCCCGGGAAGGCGAAGTTCGGCCGCGCGCCTTTTTCCAGGCCCAGCACGTCTTCGTAGAAGCGGACGGTCTCGGCCAGATTCCGGGTCCGGATGTTGAAATGATCGAGGACGCCCACGCTCACGCCGCCCATGCTTTCGCTCCCTTGTTTTGAAGTCCTTGGGTCGCCAGCCTAGCACAGGAGGCCGCCAAACGAAGCCGTTGCCCTCTGGCCTCAAGGGTTTATGGTGCGCCTCCAATCCGCCCTCACTGCGGAACCCAGGCGCCCCTCGCCTGGCAAGAACCGTAAACCCGAACTACGGACAAGGTACCACAATGGCTAAAGTCGCTTTCCTCGGTCTTGGCGTGATGGGCTTTCCCATGGCCGGACACCTCGTGAAAAAAGGGGGCCATGAGGTCACCGTCTACAACCGCACCGCGGCGAAGGCGAAGGAATGGGCGGACAAGTTCAGCGGCAAGACCGCACCGACCCCGAAGGCCGCCGCCGAGGGTCAGGATTTCGTGATGTGCTGCGTCGGCAACGACAACGATCTGCGCGCGGTCACAATCGGCCCCGACGGCGCCTTCGCCGGCATGAAGAAGGGTGCGACCTTCGTCGACCACACCACCGCCTCTGCCGAGGTCGCCCGTGAGCTCGACGCGGCCGCCGCCAAGGCCGGCTTCAAGTTCGTCGACGCCCCCGTCTCCGGCGGCCAGGCCGGCGCCGAGAACGGCGTGCTGACGGTGATGTGCGGCGGCGCACAGGACGCCTATTCCGGGGCAGAGCCGATCATCACGGGCGCCTATGCGCGGATGTGCAAGCTGCTCGGGCCCGCCGGAAGCGGCCAGCTCACCAAGATGGTCAACCAGATCTGCATCGCCGGTCTGGTGCAGGGCCTCTCGGAGGGCATCCATTTCGCCAAGAAGAGCGGCCTGGACGTCGCCGCAGTGATCGAGACCATCTCGAAAGGGGCCGCGCAGTCCTGGCAGATGGAAAACCGCTACAAGACCATGAACGAGGGCAAGTACGATTTCGGCTTCGCTGTCGAATGGATGCGCAAGGACCTCTCGATCTCGCTCGCCGAAGCCCGCCGCAACGGCGCCAACCTGCCGGTGACCGCGCTGGTCGATCAGTTTTATTCCGAGGTCGAGAAGATGGGCGGCAAGCGCTGGGATACGTCGAGCCTGCTCGCACGCCTGCAACGCTGACGCTCTGTTGCGGCCGGGTTCGGAGTCGCCGGCTTCGAACTTCGTCGCGATCTCGGCCGCGACGAAGTTCTGTCAAGCGCGCCGACCGACATGATCGACTTCCGGGGGGAAGCCTTGCCTAGCGTGATTGCCGCCATCCTTGTTGTTGCGCGCCTGCTCCCGGCCGCGCTCCTGATCCTGGTCGCATCTCCTTCGCAGGCGCTTGCCGCATCGCTCAATGGTGCCAGCATTGGCCCGCAATGGGCGCTTCCATTCGCGGGCATGCTGCTCTCGATCGCCATATTTCCGCTCGCAGCGCCTCACTTCTGGGAGCATCACCAAGGCAAGATCGCCGCGATGTGGGCCGCCCTGATCGTGCTGCCGCTTGCAATCTGGTACGGCCCGCTTCCGACCGTCCAAGCGCTCGTTCATACGGCGCTGCTCGAATACGTCCCGTTCATTCTGCTGCTCCTCGCTCTGTTTACCGTCGCCGGCGGAATCGTGGTGCGCGGCAATCTTCACGGCTCCCCCGTCCTGAATACGCTGCTGCTCGCTCTCGGCACTCTGATCGCGAGCGTCATCGGCACGACCGGCGCCTCAATGGTCATGATCCGACCAGTCATTCGCGCCAATGACGACCGTCGGCACAACGCACACGTCGTGATCTTCTTCATCTTTCTGGTGTCCAACATCGGCGGTTCACTCTCTCCCTTGGGCGATCCGCCGCTGTTTCTGGGCTTCCTGCGCGGTGTGGACTTTTTCTGGACGACGACACACCTGTTTCCCCAGACCACGTTCGCGGCCTGGATTCTGCTTGCCCTGTTCTTTTGCATCGACACTTATCTCTACCGCAAGGAAGGCCGCGTCAAACCGGACCCAACTCCGGACAATCCCTTGCGGATCAGCGGCGGCCTCAACTTCGCTTTGATGGGAGTCATCATCGCTGCGATCCTCTTGAGTGCCAAGCTCGACCTCGGCGGATTTGAAGTTCTCGGCACGCATCTCCAGGTGCAGAATCTCCTGCGCGATGCCGTGATGATCGGCGTCGTGTTCGCATCTCTGGCCGTCACCTCGAAGGAGGACCACGATGCGAACGGCTTCTCTTGGGGCCCGATGATCGAAGTGGCAAAGCTGTTTGCCGCGATCTTCATCACCATCATTCCCGTGCTCGCGATTCTCAACGCCGGCAAATCCGGCGCGTTTGCCTCCGTCGTAAACATGGTCACCAACGCCGACGGCACGCCGAACAATGCCGCATATTTCTGGTTGACCGGCCTGCTCTCATCCTTTCTCGACAATGCGCCGACCTATCTGGTCTTCTTTGAGCTTGCCGGAGGCGATGCCAAGCATCTGATGACGAACGGCGCCTTGACCCTTGCCGCAATTTCCGCCGGTGCGGTGTTCATGGGTGCAAACTCCTACATCGGCAACGCGCCCAACTTCATGGTGTACGCAATTGCCCGGGCGGGTGGCGTCGCAATGCCCGGCTTCTTCGGATACATGGCCTGGACCTCCGTCCTGCTGCTGCCGGTTTTCGTGTTGGTCACGCTCGTTTTCTTCAGATGATCAAAGCGCGGGTTGATGGGAGCGGCCGCCCCGACTGCGTATGAATTAACGCTCCGTTAACGTAATTCTTTAGCTCCTTAAGTCAGCTCTTAAGGATTTCTTGCCAGAGATAGACAATGCAGAAAGCCCGCGTCCGGCGTGGGCAGGAATCCGTGTTGCTTGATGAGTAACCCCGCTGAAAAGCCCGAGGTCGTGCAGCTTCCGGCCGAGCCGGTGAGCGCGCCATCGGCGAGCAGCCGAAGGGCTGCGGCGCAGCGGGTGCGCGAGGCGCGCGACAAGTTAACGTCGACCAGTGGAACCCGGCCCGCTTTCGACGCCGAGATGCTGCGGCAATACGCCCAGACCCGGCTGTCGGCCTCCTATGTCGTGATGCTGCTGGTGGTGACGACCGGTGTGCTGTTCGGGCTGTGGATGCAGCCGATCCCGGCCGCGGCCTGGACCGTCGGCATGCTCTGCATCCACGGCGCCATGATCCGCAGCTGCCGGCGCTTCCTGACCGAGCCCGCCTCTCCGGCCGCGACACGCGCATGGCGGACGCGCTTCGTCGTGCTCGACCTGCTCTATGGCCTGTGCTGGATGGCGATCCTGATCCATCCCGTGCTCGACATGGTCACGGAAACGCTGATGATGTTCTTGATGCTGCTGGTGATCGCAGTATCGAGCATGCTCGCGGCCAATCTGCCGATCGCAGCCCTTGCCGCCACGGCGCCGGTCGCGGTTGCGATGGCGCTGAGCTTCGTGACAACCGGATCGCTGGACAATTACATCCTGGCAGCGCTGTCGCTCGCCGCCGAAGGTTATTTCATCCTGCTGGCGCACCGCCTGCACTCCTCGACCTTCGCCACGCTGGAAGCGCGCGCGGAAAAGGACGCGCTGATCGGCGAGCTGGAGCAGGCCAAGGCCATCTCGGACGAAGCGCGCCACCGCGCCGAAGCCGCCAACGTCGCCAAGTCGCGCTTCCTCGCGCAGATGAGCCACGAGCTGCGGACGCCGCTGAACGCCATCCTCGGCTTCTCAGAGGTCATGAAGAGCGAGATTTTCGGCGCGCATGCGGTACCGGTCTACAAGGAATATTCCGCCGACATCCATAATTCCGGCGTGCACCTGCTCAACCTCATCAACGAGATCCTCGATCTGTCGCGGATCGAAGCCGGCCGTTACGAGCTCAACGAGGAAGCGGTGTCCCTGGTCGGCATCGTCGCCGATTGCCATCATCTGATGAAGCTGCGTGCCTCGAGCCGCGGCATCACCATCCACGAAGTATTCGAGCAGGCCATGCCGCGGCTCTGGGCCGACGAGCGCGCGATCCGCCAGGTCGTGCTCAACCTGCTCTCCAACTCGATCAAGTTCACCCCGCAGGGTGGCGAGATCTGGCTCAAGGCCGGCTGGACAGCTTCCGGCGGACAATATCTCTCGGTGAGGGATTCTGGCTCCGGCATTCCCGAGGACGAGATTCCGGTCGTGCTCGCCTCGTTCGGCCAGGGTTCCAATTCGATCAAGTCGGCTGAACAGGGCGCCGGCCTCGGCCTGCCGATCGCCAAGAACCTGATCGACCTGCACGGCGGCACGTTCACGTTGAAATCGAAGCTGCGCATCGGCACTGAGGTGATCGTCACATTCCCGCCGGAGCGCGTGATGAGCGCGCTTGCCCCACTCTCGGACGATTCTCCACCGCTCCAGCCGGAGAGCTCCGTCGTGCCGGACGAGAAACGCCGTCCGCGGCACAAGCCGATCATGAGTGCCGGCACAGGCTCTTAACGAGATGCTTGCAGACATGCCCGATCATCCCTCACTATGTCCGTATGAGCAAAGAAACGCCGTGCGTCGCCGTGTGCATGATCGATCCCAAGACCAAGCTGTGCTTCGGCTGCGGCCGCACCTTGCCGGAGATCGCACGCTGGCACGCCATGGAGAGCGCGGACCGGCGCGCGATCATGGCCCTTTTGCCGGAGCGCATGACGGAAGCCGGGCTGGTGCCGATCGGGGGGTCCCCAAAACACGTCTGATCCGCCTGCGTGCCCTTGGAGGCACGCGATGATCCGCTTCCTGCTCGTCCTGATCATGCTCGCCGGCACGGCAGGTGCCGTCGTCGCCTATGGCGATCCCGACCGGATCGCGCGCGCCAGCCACAAGGTCTCGCACATCTTTCGCGGACAAGCCGCCTCCCCGGCGCCGGCCGTGCAGATCCCGCGCGGCCAGGGCGGCGAATTCACGCTGCGCGCGAAGATCAACGGCGTCACTGCGCCTATGGTGATCGATACCGGCGCGACATCGGTGGTGCTGACCTGGGAAACCGCGAAGGCGATCGGGCTGCCGCTCGAGATGCTTGAATACGACGTCGATCTCGAGACCGCAGGCGGCCACACCAAGGCGGCGCGGCTCACGCTCGACCGTCTCGCCGTCGGCAAGCTGGTCGAGAAGTCGGTGCCGGCCCTTGTCGTGCAGCGGGGCCAGATGAAGACCAATCTGCTCGGCATGAGCTTCCTCGACCGCCTGGAAAGCTGGGGCGTGCGCGCCGACACGCTGATGCTGACAGGATATCCGGAGCTGCAGGCCAACCACCGCCGCGCGCGTACGGCGGTGGACTAAAGCGCGACGCGATTAGGATGAATCGTCATCGCGCTTTAGGTTGTTGTTTGAGCATGATCTTTTCGGAAAACCGCTGCGCACTTTTCCGGATCATGCTCCAGCTCACTTAGGCCGCCTCAGCCGGCGCGCGCGCACCGACACGCGCGATCGCCTCGCGTAGCACGTCGAGACCGGCGTCGGGCTTCACACCCTGCTCGGCCAGATGCCGCCGGAACGCACGTGCGCCGGGCACAGCGTGAAATGCGCCGACGAAATGCCGCGTGATCGCGTGCAGCCGCGTGCCGCGCGCGAGTTGCTCTTCGATGTAGGGCATCATCGCCTCGAGCGCGTCCTGCATGGTGGCGTGCGGCGCCGGCCCGCCGAAGATTTCGTGGTCGACCGCGAGCAGCCGCCATGGCTCCTGATAGGCGGCGCGGCCGAGCATCACGCCGTCGACATGGGCAAGATGCGCCCTTGCCTCGTCGATGCTCCGAACGCCGCCATTGATGATGACGGGCACATCGGGGATCGCGCGCTTGAGCCGGTAGACGCGATCATAGTCGAGCGGCGGGATGTCGCGGTTCTCCTTCGGCGAAAGGCCGTTGAGCCAGGCCTTGCGGGCGTGCACGATCAACGCATCGCAGCCCGCGGCGACCACCGCACGCGCGAGCGCATCGAGCGCGACCTCCGGATCCTGATCATCGATGCCGATGCGGCACTTCACCGTGACGGGAACGGCGACCACACGCTTCATCGCGTCGACGCACCTCGCCACCAGCTCCGGCTCGGCCATCAGGCAAGCGCCGAAACGGCCATCCTTCACACGATCGGACGGGCAGCCGACATTGAGATTGATCTCGTCATAACCGAAGTCCTCGCCGATCCGCGCCGCCGCCGCGAGCTCGCGCGGATCCGATCCCCCGAGCTGAAGCGCCACGGGGTGCTCGACGGCGTCGAACCCAAGCAGCCGCACCCGGTCGCCATGAATCACGGCGCCGGTCGTCAGCATCTCCGTATAGAGCAATCCTCGACGCGTCAGGTGACGGTGGAACACGCGGCAGTGCCGGTCGGTCCAATCCATCATGGGGGCGACGGAAAAGATGTACGATTTCAATTAGTTACCCGTATGAGACGATCTAGATTGCACGTTGCACTTACTCCTAGCGTCTCGTTGCATCATGCTCAAGATCGCGCTCTCGAGCAATCGGCCTTAACATTGCAAACCGGAAGAGCGAGCAAGGTCGATCGCAAATGCTGCAGCCAGAAGAAGCTGCATCCCGCCGCAGCAGAGTTTGTCCAATCCATCAACATAAGGTGAGCCTTCAGCCCACATTAGACGAAGGCTGAGGGCGCAATTCTCTACTAGAGCATGGTCCGGAGAAGTGTGAAGCGGTTTTCCGAAAAGATCATGCTCAAACAAAGACCTCAAGCGCGATGGCGATTCATCCAAATCTCATCGCGCTTTAGGCCGCCGACATTCTCATGTTCCCTGTTGGCTTGCCGACCGAGAGACTCATCAAGCGAAGAAATCCGTGGGATGCGCTGCCGCTTCCCTGCGCCAGGAGAGATCGGCCGCACCCGAATTGGTGCCGAATGCCGACAACTCCTGCCGCATCAGCGCGAGGAGCGCAGGCGACCGATCCGTTGCCCCCTCACCGCTCGCCACGGGCCCGACCCAACTGGCCGGGTTGGCGCCGGGAGGCGACGGAAAAGCAGCGTCTGTCGTACCACGCGTTGCATCCGGCCTGTCAGTGGATGCCGGCCCTACCATTGCATCCATCGCGCGCCGGAACTGCTCGCCGATCGATGGCGCGGGATTCGCGGACAGGATCTCGAGCGCCGAGGCCAGAGTTTGGGCCGAACTTGCGGAGTCCGAGACGCCGGCGGCGACCGGTTGCCGCTCCGTCGCCCGCGTCAATGCGGCATCGACATAGCCCATCGTGCGCGCATCGGTTCGGGTATAGCTTCCGGAATTGACGATCACGGTGCTGCCGAACTCCCAGGATGCATCCGTTGCGGATGCTACCAGGTTGATCGAGCGCACACCTGCGGTCGACAGCGACAATATCTCCCCGTCCTGGGCAGAGCCGTCGCCATTGCGGTCCTGCCAGAGGTTGAAGTCCGCGAAGCGAATGTCGTCGGCCGACAGAATCCCGTCGCGATTGCTGTCAAAGGCGCGCAGCCCTTCGAGATCGGAGCGGGCGCCCGCCACATCGTCGGCAAAGCTCAGCTCCGAAATGCCGCTCACGGCCCCGTTGCGGTCGCGATCGAGGAAGAGGAAGGCCTCGGTGGTTCCGATCCAGCTGGTGTCGTCAGCCGTTCCGTCGCCGTCGATGTCGAACATCGCAGAGGATTGGCTGGCGGTGGTGGTTTCGACGCCCAGACCGTCCAGGTCGAGGATAATCGGCGCTGCCAGCGTGACCGTCTCGCCGTTGCGGAAGACCAGCCGTTCGATGCTCGTGAGCGTGTCGACGCCGTCGCTGCCGTTCGCCGTGGAGTTGTCGGTGACCTGAACCGACCCCTCCGACGTGACGATCGAGTAAGTCGACATCACACCGTTGTAGTAGGCCGTGTCGGTGCCGTTGCCGCCGTTGATCGTGTCATTACCGGCCATGCCCCAGAACAAATCGTCGCTGTCATTGCCGTTGAGCGTGTCGATTCCGACGCCGCCGGCCAGACGATCCGCAGCAGCGCCGCCGGTGATAACGTCGTTTCCAGCGCCGCCATAGATGCTGTTCGGAGCAAGACCGTCACCGACCAGCGTGTCGGCACTGGCGGTCCCCACGACCCAGCCCTCGAAGGCGTTCGACATGGTGAGGCTGGCGGTGGCAGTCGCCGTCGCGACACCGTCGCTGATCGTATAGGTGAAGCTGTCGGTTCCTTCGTAGCCGAAATCGGGCGTATAGCTGACGCCCTGCCCGTCGATCACGACGGTACCCCTGGGTGCCGTGCCGACGGAGACGATCGTCAGACTATCGCCGTCGATATCCGTGTCGTTGGCGAGCAGGCTTGCGGGCGCAATGGCAAGCGTGTCGCCGTGGGTCACCGAGAACGGGCCGTCATTGGCCGCGACCGGTCTGTCGTTGACGGGCGTGATCCTCAGGGTGAACACGTCGCTGGCGGTGAACGAGCCGTCGCTGGCGGTGACCAGGATGTCGATCGCGCCGTTGAAATTGAGCGGCGGGGTGCCGGCAAACCTGGTGCCGGTGAGCGTCAGCCAGGACGGCAGCGGGCTGCCATCCGCCAGCGTGGCGCTGTAGGTGAGCGTGTTGCCGTCTGGATCGGTGAAGCGACCGGTCGGGATCGTGTAGGAGAGCGCGGTGTCCTCCGGCGAATTGACGTCCGACAGCGGCACCGAGACCACCGGCGCGTCGTTCACCGGCGTGATGGTCAGCGCAAAGATGTCGCTGGCCGTCAGCGCGCCGTCGCGGGCGGTGACCTTGATGCTGATCGTGCCGTTGTAGTTTGTCGGCGGCGTGCCCGTGAATGTGGTGCCGTCGAAGGAGAGCCAGGCCGGCAGCGCAGCGCCGGTCGAGAGCGTCGCCGTGTAGGTCAGCGTATCGCCGTCGATATCGGTGAAGCTGCCGGGCGGGATCGTAATCGCCAGCGGCGCATCTTCCGGAGACGACACGTCTGGGAGCGGTACCGACAGGACCGGCGCGTCGTTCTTCGGCGTGATATTGAGGGTGAAGACGTCGCTGGCCGAGAGCGAGCCGTCGCTCGCGGTGACCCGGATGTCGATCGCCCCGTTGAAGTTGAGCGGCGGCGTGCCAGTGAACTTGGTGCCGGTCAGCGTCAGCCAGGACGGCAACGGGCTGCCGTCCGCCAGAGTCGCCGAATACGTCAGCGTGTTGCCGTCAGGATCGGTGAAGCGGCCGGTCGGGATTGTGTAGGAGAGCGCGGTGTCCTCCGGCGAATTGACGGCCGACAGCGGCACCGAGACCACCGGCGCGTCGTTCACCGGCGTGATGGTCAGCGCAAAGATGTCGCTCGCCGTCAGCGCGCCGTCGCGGGCGGTGACCTTGATGCTGATCGTGCCGTTGTAGTTTGCCGGCGGCGTGCCCGTGAATGTGGTGCCGTCGAAGGAGAGCCAGGCCGGCAGCGCAGCGCCGGTCGAGAGCGTCGCCGTGTAGGTCAGCGTATCGCCGTCGATATCGGTGAAGCTGCCGGCGGGAAGCACGATCGACAGCGGCATGTCTTCCGGCGACGACACATCAGGAAGCGGCACGGACAGCACCGGCGCATCGTTCTTCGGCGTGACCGTCAGGGTGAAGACGTCGCTGGCCGAGAGCGAGCCGTCGCTCGCGGTGACCCGGATGTCGATCGCCCCGTTGAAGTTGAGCGGCGGCGTGCCAGTGAACCTGGTACCGGTCAGCGTCAGCCAGGACGGTAAGGGGCTGCCGTCCGTCAGAGTCGCCGAATACGTCAGCGTGTTGCCGTCAGGATCGGTGAAGCGGCCGGTCGGGATCGTGTAGGAGAGCGCGGTGTCCTCCGGCGAATTGACGTCCGACAGCGGCACCGAGAGCACCGGCGCATCATTCACTGGCGTGATCGTCAGCGTGAAGATGTCGCTGGCCGTCAGCGCGCCGTCGCGAGCCGTGACCTTGATGCTGATCGTGCCGTTGTAGTTTGCCGGCGGCGTGCCCGTGAATGTGGTGCCGTCGAAGGAGAGCCAGGCCGGCAGCGCAGCGCCGGTCGAGAGCGTCGCCGTGTAGGTCAGCGTATCGCCGTCGATATCGGTGAAGCTGCCGGCGGGAAGCACGATCGACAGCGGCGTGTCTTCCGGCGACGACACGTCAGGAAGCGGCACGGACAGCACCGGCGCATCGTTCTTCGGCGTGACCGTCAGGGTGAAGACGTCGCTGGCCGAGACCGATCCGTCGCTCGCAGTGACCATGATGTCTATGGCGCCGTTGAAGTTCAGCGGCGGGGTGCCGGCGAACCTGGCCCCGGTCAGCGTCAGCCAGGACGGCAACGGACTGCCATCTGCCAGCGTGGCGGTATAGGTGAGCGTGTTGCCGTCGACATCGGTGAAACGGCCGGCCGGGATCGTGTAGGAGACCGCGGCGTCCTCGGCCGAATTGACGTCAGACAGCGGCACCGAGAGCACCGGCGCGTCGTTCACCGGCGTAATCGTCAGCACGAAGATGTCGCTGGCCGACGACGCACCGTCACTGGCCGTCACCCTGATGCTGACCGTGCCGTTATAATTGGCCGGCGGCGTGCCGGTGAAGGTGGTGCCGTCGAAGGCGAGCCAGGACGGCAGCGCGGCCCCGCTGGAGAGCGTCGCCGTGTAGGTCAACCGGTTGCCGTTGACGTCGGTGAAGCTGCCCGCCGGGATCGCGACCGACAGCGCGGTGTCCTCCGGCGAAGAGACGTCGGGCAGCGGGACCGAGACCACGGGCGCGTTGTTTACGGACGGGATCGTCAGACGGAACACATCGCTGACCGAGAGCGAACCGTCGCTCGCCGTGACCAGGATGTCGATCGCGCCGGTATAGTCGGTCGGCGGCGTGCCGTCGAAGCTCGCACCGTCAAAGACCAGCCACTCGGGCAGCGCGCTGCCGTCGGCCAGTGTTGCCGTCAGGGTCAGCGTATCGCCGTCGAGATCGGCAAAGCTGCCAGCCGGGACCGGGATCGTGACGCGGACGTTCTTCGGCGAGACGATATCGGTCAGCGGCTGCGCCAGCACCGGCGCGTCGTTCACCGGGGTGATCGTGAGGCGGAAGACATCGCTTGCGGTGAGCGTGCCGTCGCTGGCGACGATCTCGATGTCGATCGCGCCGTTGTAATTCGCCGGCGGGGTGCCGGTGAACGTCGTGCCGTCGAAGCTGAGCCAGGACGGCAGTGCGCTGCCGTCGGCCAGCGTCGCGGCATAGGTCAGCGCATCGCCGTCGACATCCGCAAAGCTGCCGGCCGGGATCGTGATCGAGAGCGGAGTATCCTCCGGCGACGACACGTCGACAAGCGGCTGCGCCACGACCGGCGCATCATTTACCGGCGTGATGGTCACCCGGAAGACGTCGCTCGCCACGCGGGCGCCGTCGCTGGCCGTGACCAAGATATCGAGACTGCCGTTGAAATTCGCCGGCGGCATGCCGGTGAAAGTCGTGCCGTCGAAGCCGAGCCAGGGAGGCAGCGCGCTGCCGTCGGCCAGCGTCGCCGAATAGGTCAGCGGATCGCCATTGGGATCGGTAAAGCTGCCGGCCGGGATCGCGATTGTAAGCGGCGCACCCTCGGACGAGGATACGTCGGCAAGCGGCACCGACAACACCGGCGCATCGTTCGCCGGGGCGATCGACACCAGCAGCTCGCGCACGGTCTGCGCGGTGCCGTCGGATGCCGCGATCTCGAGCTGGATGGTGCCGTTGAAGTTGGCGGGCGGATCGCCGCTCAGCAGCCGCGCCTGCGGGTCGTATGTGAGCCAGGCCGGCAGCGCCGTCCCGTCCTTGCCCCGGACTTCGACCAGCAGCGCGTCACCGTCGACGTCAGCGACGAAGCCGGCCGGCAGGGTCACGCTGAAGCGCTGGTCCTCTATTCCCTTGAGCACGGGAACTGCGGAGATGACAGGCGCGTCGTTGACCGCCCCGACGTTGACATTGACCCGCGTCGTTGCGGTCAGGCCGGTCGAATCCTCGATCTCGTAGTCGAACCACGCCGGTCCGTTGAAATCGGCAGTCGGCGTAATCTGAAGCTGGCCGAAGCCGAGATCGGTGACCGATACGCCCGAGGTCGCGATGATCCGAGTCAGCACGAACGCCTGCTGGTCGGCATCGCTGTCATTGGCCAGCAGCTGGCTCGCAAACAGCGTGAGCGGGGAATCCTCGCGCATGTCGAGCGCGTCGGCGCGCGCGACCGGAGCGTCGGCGACCGGCAGCACGTTGATCGTGACCGTCGTCGAGACCGCGAAATCCTGCTCGTTCTTGACCGAATAGCGCAGCACCAGCTCGCCGTTGAAGTTGGCGGCCGGCGTGATCCGATACTTGCCGTTCGCGAGCAACTCGGCGCCTTCGAGCCCGACGAAGGTCAGGGTCGATCCCTCCGGCGTAACGTCGTTCGCCATCAGCGCGGCGGGATCGATGTCGATGAAGCCGTCTTCGAGCACCTCGAAGCCGGCGTCAGACACCGGGATCGGCAGCGGCACGTTCGGTGCGACCAGCAGCGTCACGAAGCCGACGCTGGAGGCGCCATGGCTGTCGGTGACGCGGTAATGGAAGCCGGCATCGCCGATATAGCCGGCGTTCGGCTTGAAGACCGCGGTCGAGCCGACGCGAACCACCGTGCCCTGGTCGCCGTCGAACACCTCGACGATTTCGAAGCTGTCGCCCTCGACGTCGCGGTCGTTGGCGATCAGCGCGGCGAAGTCGATCGTGATGGCCTGGTCCTGGATCGTCCTGAACACGCCCTGGGAATCGTTGGCGGTCCCTGCTCCGTCAGGATTGGCGATCGGTGCATCGTTCACGGCAGCGACGTTGAACGTCACTGTGCCGGTCGATGTCTTGCGTCCGTCGGAGATCGTGTAGCTGAAGTTGACCGCGCCGCTGATGTTCTCGTTCGGCACGAACTGCCAGCGTCCGTCGGGCAGCTCGATGATGCGGCCGTTGCCGGCGCTGCGCGACAGCGACTGGAACGTGATCGTGTCGCCGTCGGCATCGCTGTCATTGCCGAGCAGGTCGGCCGTGGTGAACTCGAACGGCGTGTCCTCGACGGTCGCGAACACGTCGGTCGCGGCGATCGGCGCGCGGTTGGTCGAGGCGACGTTGACCTTGACCTTGCCGGTGCTCGAGCCGTTGGTGTCGTCGGTCACGATATACTCGAACGAAGCGACTCCCTCGAAATTGTGGTCGGGCGTGAACACGATATGGGTGCCGTCGAAGCTGACGGTGCCATGCGCGGCATTGACGACATCGACGAAGCGGACCGGGTTATTGTCGACGTCGTAGTCGTTGGCCAGCAGCGTCGCCGGATCGATCAGGAGCGGCGTGTCTTCGATCGCCGCGACGGTATCCTCGACCGTGGTCGGCGGATCGTTGACGGCCGCGACATGCACGATGGCCGATCCGGTTGAAGGACCTTCGCGATCGTCGGTCACGACATAGCCGAAGGCGTCATCGCCGGAAAAGGCGTCCGCCGGAGTATAGACGACGAAGGCCCCGGCGTTGCCGTCGAGGCGCTGGCTCGAGGTTGCGCTCTGGCTGTCGCCGCCGAGCGTCCGCGTAAAGCGGATGTCGAGGTTTGAGGCGAACGCCAGCGGCACGTCACCCGCGAGCATGCCGGTCGCGCTGTCGATGGTGAGCCAGCCCGGCAGCGCCGAGCCGTCCGCGAGCGTCGCGCTCCAGACCGCGCCCTCAATCTGGCCGAGCTCGGCCGGCGGCGCGATCTCGACATGGGCGAGCTCGATGACCAGCGAGCCGTTGGCCGGTTGCCCGAGCGACAGGATACGCAAGGCATCGCGGTCGCGATCGAAGTCGTTGCGCAGCAGGTCGGTAACAGCGAAGCGCGTGGACTGGCCCTCGCGTCCCGTCAGATCGTCGACCGCGACGTCCGGCCGCTCGCGGGTCGGCTTCACGTCGTAGAAGATCAGTGCGGGATCGCCGGATACGCCGCCCTTCTCGTCGGTCGCGTCGTAGCTGAGCACGACCGTGCCGTTGAAGTCGGCGGGAACCTGGAGGTTGATCTGCTCGGACGAGACGATTGTGGAGGCCGGGAACGGCACGATCTTGAAGGTGTCGTCGACCACGACCTCGGTGATGATCGACATCGCCGGATGCCCGTTGCCCGCGGCGATGTCGAGGCGGACCGGCACCGCGCCGACCCAATTGGCCGGTGGCATGCCGGAGAAGCTGAAGGTCGCCGGGTCGAAGCTCAGCCAGTCCGGCAGCGGCGCGCCGCTCTCGCGGATTGCGGTGATGGCACCGGTGCCCTTCAGGTCGAGCGCGAACAGGCCCTGGTCTGAAAAATAGGCATCGCCTTCCAGCGCCTGGTTGATCGCCGCCATCTGGCTCGCGAGGTCGCCGTGCGGATCGACGACGAATTCGAGCGTGAAGCCGCGATTGCTCGACGCATAGGTCCCGTCGGGAAGCACACGCGGCGCCGGCGTGAACACGACCTGCAAGCGTGCCACCTGCGCATCCGCATCCGGCGCGAAGCCGCTCAGGCTGACGGTGCGCGTCGCGGCGTCGAACGACAGCCAATCCGGCAACGGGCGGCCGCCGATGATCGAGGCCGAAACCGTCCCGCTCTTGGTGTCGAGCAGCGCGATCTGGCTGTCGTAGGTGACGCCGGCCGGCAGCGTCGCCGGATCCAGCGTCATGCTGTCGGAGAAGGTCTTTGGATTGCCGCCGCTTGCGGCCGAATGCGTGAAGGTGAGCTGGACACTGATCGGATCGGTCGTCCCCTCGGGCGGCGTTCCCGTAAACCGCAGCGTCTGGGCGTTGAAGCTGAGCCAGGACGGCAGCAAGGAGCCGTCGGCGAGCCTGGCCGTGACCGTCGTGTCCGCATCGAGATCGGAAGCATCGAATTCGTAATCGACCGCGAAGGCGGAGCGGATCTCGTATCCCTCGAGGACATCGGTCCCGGCCTCGAAGCCGCCGGAGATGTCGCCTTCCGTCAGCTCGAACCGTGTGTTGAAAATCCGTCCATTCGAGGGATCTCGCACCCAGACGTCGACGGAGAGCGGGTCCATTCCGGCCGGCGGCGATCCAACAAATCGCATGGTGGCGGAATCGAACTGCAGCCAGGACGGCAGCGCCGATCCGTCGGCCATGGCCGCGCTGACCTCGTAATCGGCGGACAGATAGCGATGGTCGACCACGCCGAGCACGGTCGAGCGCTTGAAGAACAGCACGTCGCCGTCCGCGTCGATGTCGTTGCCGAACGCCTCGCCGGGGATCACGAACAGCGGACCGTCTTCCAGGCCGCTGACATAATCGTTGCGCAAGATCGGAGCTTCGTTCCGCGGCAGGACGGTGATCGCGACATAGGCGGACGCGGTGCCGCCACGACCGTCGCTTATCGTGTACTGGAAGCCGGCGGCGCCGTTGTAGTCCGGCGTCGGCCGGAACTCGATCATGCCGTCGTCCCGCAGGCGTACTTTACCGCCGTCGGCGAACCGGGCGATGCTCTCGAGCACCAGCGTGTCGCCGTTCTCGTCGGTGTCGTTGGCCAGGATCGTCGCCGGGTCGATCACGAGGATCTGGTCTTCGAGCGTGCGGTAGCCGTAGTCGTTGTAGGCCTTCGGCGCGTCGTTGAGCGGCTTGACCCTGAAGTCATAGGTCAGGGTTGCCGCCGCGCCGCGCGCGTCGATCACGTCATATTCGATGCTTGCCTGGCCGAGGGAGGCCGGCGTGAAGGTGATGGTGCCGGTCGCCTCGTCGAACACCAGGCTGCCATTGTTGGCGGGGTTGTTGTCGAGACCGCCGTGCAGGCCGACGAAGGTGAAGCCGTCGCCCTCGATGTCGTAGGTGTTGGCCAAGAGATCGGCGACCGTGACGGTGGTATCCTGGCCGAGACGGATCCAGCGATAGGCGTCGCGATCGCGCGGCGCGTCGTTGACGGGCGAGATCGAGATTTCGACCTTGGCGGTCGAGGTCGCGCCGCTGGCGTCGGCGAGCGTGTAGACGAACCCAGCCGCGCCGAAATAGTCCGGGCGCAGCTTGAACTGGATGTAGTCGCCATCCAGCCGCGCGGACACATTGCTGCCCTCGAACCGGTAGTCGACATCCTTGTAGCTGTCGATCGCCTGCCCGGACGTGTTGGTCAGCGGCGCGATCGAAACGATGTGCAACCCTTCCAGACCGGCGTCGCCATCGACATCGAAATCGTTGGCGAGCAGGGTGTCGATCCGGATCCGCAGGATCTGGTCCTCGACCCCATAGACCAGCGGATCATCGACCGCCGTCGGCGCGTCGTTGACCGGCGCGAGATCGACCTCGACCCGGGCCGTGGACTCGCGGCCGAACTGGTCGCGGACGGTGTAGTTGAAGAAGGCATCGCCGTTGTAGTTGGGCGCGCCCAGGAATTCGATCTTGCCGTCCTCGCGCACCCGCACGGTACCGTTCGCGGCGTTGCCGACGCCGGCGAGCGTCAGGTTGACCGCGCTGTCGGCGTCGTTGGCGAACAGGGTCGCCGGATCGATCAGGACCGGCTCGTCCTCGACGCCGAGATGCACGATGTCGTCGGCGGCATTGAAACGGCCGAGCTGCTGCAGCTGATCGATGCGATCGCGGTTCCAGACCGTGCCGTTAGAGAACACGACTTCCTCGATGCCGCTCTCGGCGCCGAGGAAGTGGTCGGTCACGCGCACCGTGTCGACCAGGAAGCCATCCTGCCGCTCGAATTCGAGCAGGAGGTCGTTGCCCTCGCGGATGACGGAGACGTCCTTCGGCGCGATCGCCGATGACAGCACCAGGCGGTCGGTGTCGGTCGCCGCGCCCTGCTCGGTGATGATGTCCTGGCCGTCGTCGAAGCCGAACACATAGGTGTCCGAGCCGGCACCGCCGGCGATGGCGTCGCTGCCGCGAAGGCCCTGGAACCAGTCGTTGCCGGCGCTGCCGGTGAACTGGTCGTTCCAGAGCGAGCCGACCAGCATTTCCATCGAGGAGAGCTGGTCGCCGGCCGCTTCGCCGGCGGTGCCGAGGCCCGTCGCCAGATTGACCGTGACGCCCTCGTCGGCCCTGCTGTAATCGGCGACGTCGAAGCCGCCGCGTCCGTCGATGATATCGGCGCCGCGGCCGCCGCGGATGCGGTTGTCGCCGGCATCGCCTCTGATCGTATCGTCCTGATACGAGCCCTGGACGATCTCGATCCCGGAGAAGGTATCGCCGAGCGCGTCGCCGCCGCCGGCCGCGCCGTTGGCCATGTCGACAATGACCCCTTCGGTCGACAGCGTGTAGTCGGCCGTATCGATGCCGTCACCGCCGATCAGTTGGTCCGTGCCACGGCCGCCGATCAAGGTGTCGTCGCCGGCATTGCCGACCAGAATGTCGTTGCCGCGGCCGCCCGACAGGATGTTGGCGAGCGCGTCGCCTTCCAGCGTGTCGTCGACATCGCTACCGGTCAGGTTCTGGATATTGGTCAGAACATCGCCCTCGGCATCGCCGCCATGTGCGGCGCCGGAAGCGAGCGAGATCGATACTCCGGTCGCACCAAAGCTGTAATCGGCCGTGTTGTTGCCGAGGCCACCGTCCAGCAAATCGGCGCCTGCGCCGCCGCGCAGGACGTCATCGCCCGCGCCGCCGAGCAGGATATCGTTGCCGACGCGTCCCTCCAGGAGGTCATTGCCGTCGCGGCCTTCGAGCCGGTTGTCGCCGGCATCGCCTCCGAGCTGATCGGCGTATTGCGAGCCGACCAGCGCCTCGATGCCGAGATAGGTGTCGCCTTGGGCGTAGCCGCCCTGGCCGACACGCGATTCGAGGTCGGCACGCACGAGGAAATCGGAATTCTCGAAGCTGACGGTATCGTAGCCGTCGCCGCCCGTGATGCGGTCGGCGCCGTCGCCGGCGTCGATCCAGTCGTCACCGGCTCCTGCATCGATCTGATCGTCGCCGCTGCCGGCCTCGATCCGGTCGTTGCCGCCGCCGGCCAGCACGAAGTCGTCGCCGCCGAGCGCCTGGATCAGATCCGCGCCCTCGGTGCCGACGAGATAATCGGCCTTCGCCGTACCGCGCAGCAGGCCGCCATAGCTGTCGGCCACCGAGGCCATGGCAAAGCCGGTGTCGGTGGCACCGTCGGTGTCGGCGATGCGGTATTCGACCGCAACCTGGCCGGTAAAGCCGGCCGCAAAGTGCACGACAATGAACTTCTCGCCGTTCCAGTCGACCACCTCGGCCGTGCCGCGCGGCACGCGCTGGCCGAGCGCCAGCGCATCGGCATCATAGACACCGTCGACGCCGACGAAGGACGGCCTGGCGCGGTTCGGATTGTCGAGATCGTCGTCGATCACACCGTCGCCGTCATGATCGGCCTGCTCGACGTCGTAGTCGTTCTTCAAGAGATCGGTGACGCGCAGCACCAGCGGCGCGTCGAGCGGCGTGACGAAACCTTCGTCCTGGCCGACGGTCGGATCGTCGTTGGTGGGGACAATGACGATATCGACATAGCCTTCAGCCGAGCCGTCGGCATCGTCGGTCACCCCGTAGACGAAGCCGGAGGCCCGGCTCGCGTCCCGGTTCGGCGTGAACACCAGATTGCCGTCTGCGTCAAACTCGATCGTGCCGTTCAGCTTCTGGCCGGCATCGCCGCCGAACACCAACGCATCCAAATTCGTCGACAGGCGCCAGCCCAGGAAGCGGAACGGATCGCGGTCCAAATCCGTGTCGTTGGCAAGCAGCGTTGCGATCGGAATGACGGTGGGGATATCCTCGTTCACATAGATGACGTCGCGATGGGCGACCGGCGGTGCGTCGCCGACATTCTCGAACCACATCGTGACGGTGGCACCGTCGACCGCGCCCTCGTTGTCACGGACGAGGTAGCTGAACGTCGCCTCGCCCCAGAAGTCGGCATCGGGCGTGAAGATGATCGTGCCATGGTCGGTGACCTCAATATCGCCATGCACCGCGTTGCCGGCGCTCTCGAACTGCACCGCGAAGCCTTCGATATCACCATCGTTCTTGAGCAGCTCGATGATCGGGATCTCGATCGAATGGTCTTCGGTGCCGCGCAGGATCGGCAGGCTCTGGTCGGTGTAGCTGTCGTTTCGTGCATCCGGCAGGTCGTTGACCGGCTGATAGGCCAGCGTCGCGCGGGCCCAGGCGGTTCCGCCGTGACCGTCGTCGACCTGATATTCGAACCAGGCATCGCCGTTGAAATTGGCCGCCGGCGTGAACAGGACAGTGTTGTTCTCGAGCAGCACGGCGTTGCCGCCATGGCTGTGGCGAACGGCGGTGACCGTCATCGTCTCGCCGTCGTGCTCGATATCGTTAGCGAGCAGGCGATCGGCACCTATTACGATCGGATTATCCTCGCGGATCGGATCGCCGTTGTCGGTCGTCTCGAAGCGATCGTCGTGCAGCTCCGGCGGGTCGTTGACCGGAGTGACGGTGAAGCTGACCCGGCCGGTCGAGGTCGCCCCGCTGAGATCCGCGACGACGTAGTCGAAATGGGCGCTGCCCCAGAAATAGGCGCGCGGGGTCACATGGATCAGGCCGTCGTCGCCGATCGTCACGGTGACATCGGCGTTGGAGATCACCGACTGCACCGTGAGGCTGTCGTGGTCGATATCGGTGTCGTTGGCGCTCAGCGTGCTTGGGTCCAGCGTGAAGCCGGTGCTTTCGGGCGTCGCATCGACGGTATCGGCATGCGCCACCGGCGCATCGTTGACCGCGGTGACCTGGATCGTCACCTTGGCTTCGGCTCGGCCGCCTTCGGGCGTGTTCGCCACATAGCTGAACTCGGCGGTGCCGTTGAAATTAGCGTTCGGCGTGAAGGTGATGTTGCCGTCGCTGGCCAGCGCGACCGTCCCGTTGACGGCCTGATAGACCTGCCCGACGATCATGCGGTCGCCGTCGAGGTCGTTGGCCAAGAGCCGTTCGACGCGGATCACCAGCGAGCCATCCTCGGCGACGGTGAAGCCCGTATCCGGATAGGCCGTTGCGACCGGACGCACCTTGAGATCGATCGAGGCGGTGGCGAAGCCGTTATGGCCGTCGGAGATCGTGTAGCTGATTGAGGCGGAGCCGTAATAGCCGTTGGTCGCGGTATAGTGGATATTGCCCTGGGCATCGATCGTGGCGACGCCGGAAGCGCCGGCGTCGACGCCGACAATGGTCAGCGCATCGCCATCGGCGTCGAAGTCGTTGCGGAGCAGGTCGGTCGCCCTGATGACGAGCTCGACGCCGGTGGTGACCGAGAAGAAGCCGTCGCCCAGCGCGGTCGGGGCACGGTTGCCCAGCAGCTCGCGCAGGGTCTCCTTGGTCCAGATCACGCCGTCGGCGAAGACGTAGCTCTCGATGCCCTTGGCATCGGTCGAGAGCGCATCGAACACGGTCAGGCTGTCCGCGCTGTTGCCGGTGAAGCGGATGACGACGGCATCCGATCCGCGATAGAGCTGCTCGACATGGGCTTCCGTCGAGGTGAAGTCCGCAATCTGGATTCGGTCGGTGCCGCCCGTTCCGGAATCGACGACCGTATCGTTACCGGCTCCGCGCCTGAACAGATAGAGATCGTCGCCGGAAGCGCCCGAGAGCAGATCGTTGCCAGTCCTCGCGGCAAAGGTGTCGTTGCCGTCGAAGCCGTAGGCATTGTCATTACCGGCGCCGTCGATATCGGACAGCGCGCGGGTCCGCATTGCGTCGCGATTCCAGATCGTGCCGTCGGCGAAACGGACCGACAGGCCGAACGCCGGATTGTTGGACGGACTGAGGGCATCGACCAGTATCACGCGATCGCCTGCGCCCGAGAAAGACAGCACCAGATCGTTGCTGTCGGGACCGGCGCGGACGGCGGAGACGACGTCGGCGACGTTGTAGTCCGTCAGGCTCAGGACGTCGGTGCCCCTGCCGACCGCGTTGATCCGGTCATCACCATCGCCGCGGCGATAGAGATAGGTGTCGTTGCCGTATCCACCATCGATGAGGTCGTTGCCCTTGCCTCCCATCAGCGCGTCGGCGCCGTCGGTGCCGATGATGATGTCGTTACCGTCGGTGGAGAGGCTGGCGAGGATCGCCAGCTTCATATCGGCGACGGTGTACTGCGTGCCGTCGGCGAGCGCGATCGTCTCGACCCCCGCGAAGTTGGCAGCGAGCGCATCGACGATGATGATCTGATCGGTCGTTCCGGCAAAGCGGATCGCGACATCGTCGCTGTCGGCGGCGATGCGATGGAAGCTGATTTCGGCCGCGGAGTAGCCGCTGATCTCGAGCCGATCGGCCGCGGACGACGCCTTGTCGTTGATGACGTCGCTGCCGTCGCCGCGGGCGAAGCGGTAGGTGTCGTTTCCGGCGCCGCCGGACAGATGATCGTTGCCGAGACCGCCGCTCATGACGTTGTTGGCGGCATCGCCAGTGAGCACGTCATCGGCGAAGCTCGGCGCACGCGCGAGCAGATCGGACGCGCCCCACACCGTGCCGTCGGCAAAGCGGATCGCCTCGATACCGCCTGCGCCGAGCGCGCCTTCGATGGTGATGCGCGCGCCGGTCGACTTGACGATCAGCGTGAAGTCGGCCCCGTCCTCGCTCTGCGACACAGCGATGTCGTCAGGGGCGATGTCCGGCGCCAGCAGCAGCGTATCGTTGCCGGCCGTATCGGCAATGCGGTCGTGGCCGCCATGGGCTGCGAACCGGTAGGTATCGTCGCCGGTACCGCCAGCAAGGCGATCGTTTCCGGTGCCGCCGTCGAGGTCGTCGGCGCCGCCATTGCCGATCAGCAGATCATCGCCGGCGCCGCCGGCGAGCGCATTGTCGAAATCGTCGCCGCGAATGACGTCGTCGCCATCGGTTGCGGTGCGGGCGAGTGCGATCAGGGTCGCCGCCGTCCAGACCGTGCCATCGGCGAAGGTGACGCGGGAGACGCCCATGTCCACTGTCGCCGGAGAGCCGAGATCGACGCGGTCACCGGTGCCGATGATTTCGAGCACCAAATTGGCCGCACCGCGGACGATGCGGATATCACTCGTCAGGATACCGGCGGCGAAGCTCAGCGCGTTGATACCCGACGTGTCGAGAATGACGTCCTGGCCGTCGCCGCGGGCGAACACATAGGTGTCGTCGCCTCCCGCTCCCTGCAGCACATCGTTGCCGGTGCCGCCCAGGAGCGTATCGGCTCCCGCGCTGCCTTGCAGGGAGTCGTTACCCGCCTTGCCGTCGAGGGTGATGGAGTTGCCCTGGAAGCTCGCGGGAACCGCGAGCGCATCGTCGCCGGCCGATCCCTGCAAGGATCGCGTCAGCACCTCGTTCCAGGTCCAATTGATGCCGTCGGCGAAGGCGATGGTCTCGATGGCGCTGGCACCGTCGAGCGCGCCGGTCACGCGGATCCGACCGCCCTCGTTATTGATGCGCAGTTCGACGTCGCGGCCTATTTGCACGACGCTGACGTCGGCGGCCGCGATTCCAGCGGCGAATTCCAGGCGATCGCTGCCGCCGAGATCGGCTACGGTGTCGCGGCCGTCGCCTCGCGCGAAGCGGTAGACGTCCGTGCCGCTGCCGCCAGAAAGCTGATCGTCGCCCTGGCCGCCCTCGAATACATCGGTATCGGTCGCGAAGCTGCCGTCGCCGTAACCGGTGATCACGTCATCGCCGGAGCCGCCCGACATGATGTCGCTGCCGCCGCCGCCGACGATCTGGTCGTTTCCTTCCTGGCCTGCGATCAGGTCGTTGCCGAGACCGCCGTCGATCACGTCGTTGTCGACACCGCCGGCCAACCGGTCATTGCCGCCGAAACCGTTGATGACGTCATTGCCGCCATTGCCGAAAATGCGGTCATCGAGGGCACTGCCGTTGAGGACGTGGCCGGCATCGTCGTCATTGATGCTGATCGAATTGTCGATCGCGATCGGAACGCCGTCGAAATTGGCCGAGGTCAGCGTCGCGGCGTCGACGCCGAGCAGGCGCACCAGCGTCTGGTCGGGCCCAGACTCCGCCCGCATCATGATCACCGCATCGCTACCCGATTGCGCCAGGAAGATGCTCCCGCCCTCGAACGGATTGGGATTGCTGGTCATCAGGCGGATGACGTCTCCGCCGGCACCTGCCTGGAAATCGGCGATGACGTCCGCGACGATAGGCTGCGCACCCTGCCGCACCGGCAGGTAGTAATAGGTGTCGCGCCCGGCGCCGCCAGTCAGCGTGTCGACGGAAGCGTCGGCAGAGATGTCCCCGAACTGATCGTTGCCGGCACCGCCGGACAGGATGTCGGCCCCCTCGCCGCCCCTCAGATAATCGTCGCCCGTACCGCCGGTGAGCACGTCGTCGGCGGCGCTTCCGGCCAGGAATTCGCCGGTGACGGCGACGTCCTCGACCAGGCGGCCAAGCACGTCGGCAAGTGACAACATTATTCCGTCGGCCGCAATCTCGAAGGCGTCGACGAGATCGCTGGCGCTGCCGCCGAGGCCGTTGCGGACGATGATGCGGTCCGCGCTTCCGGCGAATCGGATGATCAGATCCTGACCGAGCGCGCCGAAGCGAATCTGCGACAGGCTATAGCCTTCGATCCGCAGCGTATCGTTCGTTGCATCGCCGCCGTCGGCAATCGTGTCGGTGCCATCACCGGCCGCGAACACATAGGTATCGGCACCGGCGCCGCCCGACAGCGAATCGTTGCCGAGACCGCCGACAAGACGGTCGTCTCCCATCCCGCCACCGAGCGCATCGTCGCCAACGCCGCCGAGCAGCACATCGTTGCCGCCGAGCCCGGAGAGATTGTCGTTGCCGCCGCGCCCATCGAGGCGGTTGGCGTCGCTGGTTCCCACCATGGTGTCGGCGCCGTCCTCGCCGATGTACGACTGATCCCTCAGATCGTTCATCGTCCAGACGGTACCGTCGGCGAAGACGATGCTCTCGATGACGTTGTTCGTATTCGCGATCACATCGGTGAGCTTGAGCTCTTCGCCGGTGTCACGAATCCGCAGGACGAGGCTGCGCCCGTCGGGCGTGGTGACCTTGATGTCGTCGGGCACGACGCCGGCGCCGATCTCGACGCGGTCGGTCCCGCCGGTGTCGGTGAGCGTGTCGCTGCCCTCGCCGCGGCCCCAACGGTAGACGTCGCCGCCTTGCCCGCCATACAGCGTGTCGTTGCCGGTGCCGCCGACCAGGATGTCGGCACCATCCGCTCCGGTCAGGGTGTCGTCGCCGGCTTCGCCGAGCAGCGTGGCTGCGCCGACGGCGATCAGGCTGTCATTGCCTGCGCCGCCCGCGAGGATCTCGCCGTTCGTGGTGCCGAGAATGAGGTCGGCTCCCGCAGTCGGCGCCTTCCATCGCGCCGCGATGTCGGCGGAATTCCAGACGGTGCCGTTGGCGAAGATGAACTTCTCGATGGCCCTGCCGTCCGCGACCGAGCCGTTGTTGATGGTGATGCGGTCGTCGCTGTTGCGGAACGTGACGACGAGCGTCGAGGAATTTCCGACCAGCGCAACCCTGACGTCCACCGGATCGATGCCGGCGCCGAACTCGATCTGGTCGATTCCATTTGCGTCGGTGATGGTGTCCTGGCCATCGCCGGCCGCGAAGCGATAGATGTCGTTGCCCTGGCCGTCGACCAGGTTGTCGTTGCCCTTGCCGCCGATCAGGATGTCATTGCCGGCATCGCCGTTGATGCTGTCGTTACCACCATTGCCATTAAGCGTGTCGGTGCCGTTGCCGCCGGAGATCACGTCGTCTCCGGCACCGCCCCGGGTCAGATCGTCACCGTCGAGGCCGGACAGGACGTCGTTGCCGATCGCCGAGCTCGCCACGGCCTGCGTGCGCGTCAGGCTCACATTGTCGAGCGAGGCGCCGACGCCGTCCTGATTGCCGGTGCCGCGGAAGCTGAGCTGGTTGGTGCCGGCGGCTGCCGTCACCAGCACGCTGGAGCGCACCATCGCGGTGCCGGTATTGTTGAAGCTCGCGACCACCGTGCCGTTCCACAGCACGTCGAACGAGCCGTTCCAATCCCAGGTACGGTTGGCATGGTCGAACTGCACCAGGAGCGTCTCGCCTTCGGTGAGACCGGTCACGTCCTGTGCGATCTGAACGTTGGTGCCGCCGGAGCCCGCCCCGTCGAGATCGAGCCAATAATTGCCGTTGGTGGCGGTGACACCGTTGTATCCGGATGTGATCTGCTCGATCCCCAGCGTGGTCGCCGGCTGCGTGCTGTTGATGCGGGTCCAGCCCGGCAACGTCGTTGCCGAATAGCCCCAGCTTTGCGGGGTGGCATCCGCAGCGAGCTGCTCGAAACTGCCGTTGACGAGCAGATTGGGGCCCACCGGCTGCCATTGCACCAATCCGCCGCCGTTGATGTCGTCGGCACCGGCGGTGCCGGTCAGGGTGTCGCTGCCGGCGCTACCGAGCATCTGTGCGCCGCCGGCCGAACTCACCAGCGTCGGCCGGTTCGAATAGGCCAGCCGCGTCTCGATGTCGGCGCCGGTCCACACCGTGCCATTGGCGAAGCGGACTTGCGAGATCACGGAATCGCGACCATAGCGCGAGACCCAAACGCGGTCCTCGGTGCCGGCGATGGACAGATAGAAATCGCCCTGGAGATCGGAGGCGTCCGACAGGACGCTGACCTGCGCCGGGTCGATCGATGCGTCGAACTCGATGACGTTGACGTCCGAGCCGTTCACGGAGTCGTTGATCCAGTCCTCGCCAAAGCCGGCAGAGAAGCGGTAGGTATCGCTGCCGGCACCGCCATAGAGCTGATCGGACCCGGTCCCTCCGACCAGGATGTCGCCACCGGAATTGCCGCTGAGGCTGTCGTTGCCCCCGCGCCCTTCGATGACGTCAGCGCCGACCGAGCCATACATGCTGTCATTGGTGGCGCCGCCGACCATCGGAGCGCCGCCTTGATAGGGATGCTCGATCAGGCTCCAGCGCGCCCTGATATCGCTGGAATTCCAGACAGTGCCGTCGGCAAACCGGACGTCGTATTCACTCCAGCCGAATCCGCCGCCCCACGTGATACGGTTTTCGGTTCCCGCGACGCGCAGGATCACGTCGGCATAGGTGATGTCGCCGTTATAGCCGGCCTCATGCTCGATGACGATGTCGCCGGACGAGATCGTGGCATCGAAGACGATGTGGTTGACGTCGGCCCCCCACTCGGAGATCCGATCCTGACCGAACCCGGCGGAGAAGCGATAGGTATCCGATCCCTCGTTGCCCTGCATCTCGTCGTCGCCGGCGCCGCCGTCGAGGATATCGTCGCCGGTGGAGCCGTTGAGGATGTCGTCGCCAGCTAGGCCCATGAGGGTGGACGCGACGCCGTAATTGGCCTCGAGCTTGTCCCAGCCGCTGGTTCCGAGAACGTCGGTGCCCTGGTCGCCCTGGAGTTGGACACCCAGCCACGGCGCGGCGAGCGAGGCGATGTCGTCATACGTCCAGATCGTTCCGTCTGCGAAATGAATCTCGATGGACTCATGGAGCCCGTTCAGCATGATCTGATCGGTGCTGCCCTCGATGGTCAGCAACACGCTCTGCGGGTAACCGTATTCCTCGAAGGTGAGACGGACATCCGCAGCGGCAATCGTCGCGTCGAACTCGATGACGTCGGTATCGTCCGCATAGTACGGAGTAACGTAAACCGTGTCCGAGCCGAATCCGGTCGAGAAACGGTAGATATCGTTGCCGTATCCCCCGTCCATTTCATCGTGACCGGCGCCGCCGATCAGGATGTCGGCACCGTCGCCACCGTACAGCATGTCGTTGCCGGCGCCGCCGATGATGGTTTCGTTTCCGGCATCGCCGTCAATTGCATCGTCGAAGGCGGTGCCGCTCAGCGTCTGATCGGTCGCGTCGCCCTGGATCAAGCTGCCCGGCAGGGCCACCGCGGTCGCAACGAGCTGGTCGCGGGTCCAGATCGTCCCGTCATCGAAACGGACTTCATCGACACCGGCGGTTTCATCGACATAGGCGCTGCCGATGGTAACGGAATCGTCCGAGTTGACCGATCGCAGGATCAGGTCGCCGTATTGCGAGAAATAGACCGCGACATCGGAGGCCGCGATGGTCGCGTCGAAGACGATCGCGTTCGTCGTACCTTCTTCGCGGAAATCGTTGATGTAGTCGTTGCCGAAACCGCTGGAGAAGCGGTAGATATCCGAACCGGCGTCGCCGATCAGGGCATCGCTGCCTGCGCCGCCGTCGAGGATGTCTTCGCCTTCCGCGCCCCCCAGGAAATCGTCGCTCGCACCGCCGATCAGGGTGTCGTTGCCGCCGCCGCCATTGAGGGAATCGTTGTAACTCGTACCGATCAGCGTATCGTCCGAGATCGCGCCTTGCACGTTGATGCCCGGCGTCGGCGCCGCAGCGTTGATGATGTCGGCCAGCGTCCAAGTCGTCCCGTCCGAGAAGCGGATTCCGGCAATGCTCTGGTAGGGATCGTCCGTGACCAGCGTATAGCGGATTTCGATGACGTCTCCGGTGCCTTTCACGTGCACGAGCAAATCGTCGGTAAGGCCGCCGCCTTCATACCGGTCGTAAGGACGCAGCAGCTCGATGTCGGCTGGTGTCAGGCTGGAATCGAACTCGATCCAGTCGAGCCCGATGTCGTCTGTTTCGATCGTGTCGTGACCGAAGCCCGCCGAGAACCGATAGACGTCGGCTCCCGTGCCACCGGACAGGAGATCATTGCCGATCCCGCCGTTCAGGACGTCAGCGCCGTCGCCGCCATAGATGCGATCATTACCTGCGCCGCCGAGGAGCGTGTCGTCGCTGCCACGGCCTTCGATCAGGTCGTCCTTTGCCGATCCGTTCAGGGGATTCGGTATCGGGATATCCGACGGGGAGATCGATCGGTCGTTGCTGTAAAGGTCGACCGCGCGGGCGAGCATCTGCTGCCGGTCGAGCACGGTACCGTCGGCGAAGCGGATCTGCTGGATCGTATCGAGGTCCGCGATCGTGATCCGGTCGTCGCTGCCGGTGAAACGCAGCCGGGCTTGACCAAAATCGGAATTGCCGTTGCCGTCGGTCGAGACATTGGCTTCCAGCACGAAATCATCGATCGAGAGCGACGCATCGAACACGATGACATTGTTGCTGCCGTTCGACGTATATTCCTCAATCGCGTCCTGGCCGAAGCCCGCGGAGAACCGGTAGGTGTCCGCGCCGGCACCGCCCGTCAGCAAATCGTTGCCGGCGCCCCCGGTCAGGGCATCGTCATAGGCGCTGCCCGTCAGCTGATCGTAGCCGCCGCGACCATCCAATATGGCGCCGGTCGCATAGGCCGATGCATTAAGAAATTCGGCAGCGTTTGTCCCGACGATGCCGTTACCGATCACCGCCCCGATTTGGGTCAGACCACTGCGATCGTTGGCGTCGGCCAGCGCGAGCATGTCGGTGTAGTTGAGAGTGCTTCCGTCGGCAAAGCGCAGCTGCTCGATCCGACTCCAGTCGGTATCGAGCTCCCGCTGGACGATGATCCTGTCCGCGGTCCCCACGATCGCGATGATCAGATCCTGGCCGTTGCTGGCACGCGTCAACGACAGGTCGGCGGCAGTGATTCCAGCCCCGAACAGGATCGTGTCGTTGCCGTAGTTCCAGTCGCTGATGACGTCCTGGCCGTCCCCCCGGTTGAACACATAAGTGTCGTTGCCATTGCCGCCGCGCAGCCAGTCGTTGCCGGTGCCGCCGATCAGGATATCGTCGCCGTCGCGGCCATCGAGGATTGTATCGTTGCCGGCGCCGCCGGATATCGTATTGGCGGACTGGTCCCCGGCAAACGTGTCATCACCGCTGGTCGGTGTCAGCGAGCGGTCGAGCAGTTGCGCGTAGCTGAGCGTGCTGCCGTCGGCAAAGCGCAGCTGTTCTACTCGACTCCAGTCGGTATCGAGGCTGCGCTGGACATTGATCCTGTCGTCGGTTCCGGCGATGGAGATGACGAGGTCCTGGCCGCCGTTGCCTTGCGTCACCACCACATCGGCAGCCGTGATGCCGGCCCCGAACTGGATGGTGTCGTTCCCGTAATTCCAGTCGCTGATGGTATCCTGACCGTCACCCCGGTTGAAGATATAGGTGTCGTTGCCGCTGCCGCCGCGCAGCCAATCATTGCCGGCCCCGCCGATCAGAATATCGTCGCCTTCGCGGGCATCCGAGATCGTGTCGTTGCCGACGCCGCCCGAAAGCGTGTTGGCAAACTGGTCTCCGGCGAACGTGTCATTGCCGACCGTCGGTGTCAGCGACCGCTCGACCATCTGGGCGTAGCTGAGCGTGCTGCCGTCGGCAAAGCGCAGCTGTTCTATGCGAGTCCATTCGGCATCGAGGCTCCGCTGGACCGTGATCCTGTCGTCGGTCCCCGCGATGGCGATGATGAGATCCTGGCCGTTGCTGCCCTGCGTCACCACGACATCGGCGGCCGTGATGCCGGCGCCGAACTGGATGGTGTCGGTTCCGGAGCCCCAATCGCTGATGATGTCCTGGCCATCACCGCGGTTGAACACATAGGTGTCGTTGCCGCCGCCGCCACGCAGCCAGTCGTTGCCGGTCCCGCCGGTCAGGATATCGTTGCCGTCACGGGCGTCCGCCACCGTGTCGTTGCCGGCGCCGCCCGACAGGGTGTTGGCTGAATTGTCTCCGTTGAGCGTGTCGTCGCCCCAACCGCCTTGAACAGGTGCCGCCCCGTTGGCGCTCAGGGTCTGGTTGGCAATCACCGTGAACGCCGCACCACCAAAATTGACGCTGGTGAGGCTGGTCGGCGAGACGTTGTCCAGTCGCAACAGCAGGCGGGCGTCGGCAAGGCGCTGCGCGCCCTGCTCCGCAAAATAGATCAGCGTGTCGGAGCCGACCGCGCGCGCCAGCAACGTGCCGGACAATCCCTCGGCAATGGCGATGTTGAGACTGTCGCCGGCATCGCCGCTCTTGAAATTGGTGACGACATCGACGCGGTCGCCCCAGGGCGAAAGCGGCACGAACACGTCGTATCTGTTCTGTGCCGCAGCCCCGGCGAGCTCGCGCGCGAACAGGCCGGAGCCGATCCGCTCGACGGTGCCAACCGTGGCGGGGTCGACCCCGGTCCCTTGCAGCGTAGTAACCGAAAGGATCTGGACTCGCTGGTCGTTGGTCGCTCCGCCAGTAGCCGCGCCGAAGCCGTACCAGACGTCGGCATCGCCGCCGAACAGAGTGCCGACAACGTCATAGGTCTTGTGTCCGATCTGCGTTCCGTCGACGCTGTAACTGAAGGTCTTGCTCGCCGCGTCCCACGTGATCACGACATCGTGCCAAGCCGCATCCTCGAGCTGGCTGAAGTCGTGCCGCGGGTCGAAATTGTCGTCGCCGGTCTGGCCGTTGACCACGAACTGGCTGAAGTCGGTCGCCTGTCCCCAGGTATCGAAGATGATGCCGAACGAGCCGGAGACCAGCGTGCCCATCCCGCCGCCGCCCGATCCGGTCAGTTCGCCCGCGCTCTTATTCTGAACGGCAAAGGAGAAACCGTCGGCGCCACCCTCGTTGGCGCCGAAGAACATCTTCGTGGTCCAGACCACGTTCTGCGACAGGTCGATGCTGCCCCAGACGGCGCCGGCCCTGTTGCCGGCGTCCGGCGTCAATTGATAGGTGCCGCCGCCGATATCTGTGGCCGAACCGACCACGGCGAGGCCGGTGACCGGCCGCGAGACGGAATCGTAGCTGGCAAGGCCGATGGTCGAGGATTCCTGTGTTCCTCCACCGCCAGATCCCGGCCCCGCGCCTGCGAAGACCGGGTCGGCGAATGGATCGGCCGACGGATTGCTCGGATGCAGCGCGTGCTCGGCGGCGTCCGGCGTGAGCGCGCGCGAGAGAAGCGTCGCGGCACTCCATTGCGTGCCGTCGTTGAACCGCACGACGTCGATCGGCGGCGCACTCGCCGTGGCCTGGCCGACGATCGTCAGCCGGTCGTCGCTGCCGACGAGGCGCAGCACGATGTCGTTGCCGTCCCTGACCACGACCACATCGCTCGGCACGATCCCGCTGTTCAAGCGTAGCGTGTCGCTGGAGCCGGTCGCGTCCGCGGCCTCGCGGATCGTGTCGCGGCCATAGCCGCGGCCGAAGACGTAGGTGGTGTCGCCGACACCGCCGGCGAGGACATCGTCGCCCGCGCCGCCGTCGAGGGTGATTGCGACATCGAGCTGCGGACCGAAATCGATCGCGTCGGCGCCCGCGCCAGCCGAGGCCGCTGCGTGCGATACGATGTCGGCGAGCTGCCACACCGTGCCGTCGGCGAATTCGAACTGCTCGACTCCATAATCGGTCGCACCGTTCCCGGCGCGGAACATGTCCTTGAGCGTCAGACGATCGTCGCTGCCGACGAGTCCGATCACGAGGTCGTTCGGTCCGACCGAGAGGAAGCGGATATCGCTCGGCAGGATACCGGCCGCGAAGCGGACCTTGTCGACCTTGGAGGCATCGGTGATCTCGACGTCGGCGACCGTATCCTGCCCGTCGCCGCGCCCGAAATAATAAATATCGGTGCCGCTGCCGCCTTCCAGCAGATCGTCGCCCTTGCCGCCGGTGATGACGTCGGCACCCCTTCCGCCTTCGACGTGATCGTTGCCGAGGCCGCCGGAGATCACCGAGCCGATGTCGGGATTGGCGAGATCGGAGGGAACGATGATGTGATCGTCGCCATCGGTCGATGCGATCGCGCCGGAAAGGGCCCGGTAGCTGAGGCTGCGGCCGTCGGCAAAGACAATCCTGGCGATGACCGGATCGATGTCGCCGGCGGGATCGACCAGCGTGACGCGGTCGTCGGTGCCGCTGATCGACAGCACGATGTTGCCGTCGGCATCCCGCGTCGTGACCATGTCTTCCAGCGCAATGCCGGCACCGAAGACGAGCGTGCCCTTGCCGTCGGCCGAGCCGTTGCTTTCGATGCGATCCTGCCCGTCGCCGCGGCCGAACCGGTAGATGTCGTCGCCGCCGCCGCCGATGATGACGTCATCGCCCGCGCCACCGTTGAACGTCTCGCTGCGCGTGGAGCCGACGATGCGGTCGTCCTGCCAAGTCCCGAAATCGGCCGCCATGTCGCGAAGCTGATCGAGCGTGAACGAGGTACCGTCGCTGAAACGAACGGTGTCGACGCCGTTCCAGCCCCAGACGTAGCGCAGCACGATCTGGTCGGTCGAATCGGCAAAGGACAGCACGAGCTCGTTGCGCGCCGGATCGATCTGCGAGACGCGCAGCTCGTCCGGCCGATAGCCGGTGATCGCGAGCGTATCGTTGCCGGAGCTGTCGTCGATCACGTCGCGGCCGTCGCCGCGCGTGAAATTGTAGGAATCGTCGCCTGTCCCGCCGCTCAGGAGGTCGTCTCCCGCGCCGCCGGCAATGACGTCCGCACGGCCGCTGCCGACGATGATATCGCTTCCCGCGCTCGCCTGCCCGGCGATGGCCGCTTGCACCAGCGCGGCCCCGTTCCAGGTGACGCCGTTGGCGAATTCGATGTTCGGCACGCTGCCATTGCCGAGCGCGCCCCTGACGATCAGCTGGCTTCCCGACGAGAAGGACACGATGAGGTCGGTCGAATCCGTTGCGACCAGCCTGACCATGGCATCACTCGAGGCGTAGCCCTCGAGCACGATGGTCGCGCTCGTCACGCCGGCGGGCATCTCGACGCTGTCGATGCCTTCCGAGGCGCCGATGACGACGCGCGAATCCTGGGCAAGGATCAGACGGTCATGGCCAGCACCCGGATGCAGCGTGCTGGCGGCGGGCAATTCGCGGAGGTCGACGAGGTCCTGACTCGCGTTCGACAGGCCGTCGCGGATGAGGCCGCGCACGTCCTCGATCGACAGCGTCGTGCCGTCGGCGAAGACGAAGCTCTCGACCGGCCTTGCGCTATAGCCGGACAGGATGGCGAGCCGGTCGACGCCGTTGCCGATCGAGATCAGCAGATCGCCGTCGATATTGCTGAAATGGACGAGGTCGGAGGTGATGCCTTCGCCGAACACCACCTTGTCGACGCCGCCGGCGTCGTAGACGCTGTCGCTGCCGTCACCGATGCCGAACTTGTAGGTGTCGTTGCCGAGCCCGCCCTCGAGCGCGTCCTGGCCCGCCCCGCCCGACAGCGTATCGTTGCGGTTGTCGAAGCCGATCAGATGGTCGTCTGCGGCGGTGCCGGTCAGCATGCGGTCGATGATGGCTTCAATGGACAGAATCCGCCCGTCGGCGAACTCGAACTGCTCGACACGGCTGGTCGACAGGCCGTCGACGATGGTCAGGACGTCGAGGCCGCTGCCGAGATCGATGACGAGATCGTTGCCGTTGCGGCTGACGACGATGTCCTCGAAGCGAACCGAAGCACCGAACACCACGCGATCGACGATGCCCGCATTGTCCGGCCGCTCGATGATGCGGTCGAAGCCGTAGCCGGCCGAGAACGCGTAGGTATCGGCGCGGTTGCCGCCGGAGAGCATGTCGTCGCCCTGCCGCCCATCCAGCACGTTCTCCTGATCGAGCAGGCCCGTGATGATATTGTCGCCCCGGTTGCCGCCGGCGATCTGGAGCAATTGCTCGACGTCCGATATCTTGATGGTCGAGCCGTCGAAGAAGCGGAACAGCTCGACACCGTCCTCGGCGTCGCGGAACTGGTTGCGGATGCGCAGCGTGTCGGTGCGGCCGGTGATCGAGATCAGGAGGTCGTCGCCGTCCTTGGTGAAGACGACATTGTCGCGGGTGATACCGCCGCCGAACTGAACGACGTCGTCCACCGGCACGTGCACGCCGCGGCGGTCTGGCCAGCTCGCGCGCGCACGACGGTCGATGATGACGTCCTGGCCGTAGCCGGCATCGAACTTGTAGGTGTCGCCGCCGTCGCCGCCGGTCAGCGTGTCGTTGCCGCCGCGCCCGTCGAGCGTCTCGGCGAAATTCGAGCCGGTGATGGTCTCGTCGCCGTTGCTCCCGACGAGATCGATATCCTCGGGATTGACGTCGAGGAACGAGACCGTGCGATCGGTGAAGACCAGGCTTTCGACCGCGTAGGTCTGACCGTCGTCGCGCACGTACTGGTTCTCCAGCACGAAGCGCTGGCCGGTGGCGCGAACCGTGATGATCAGGTCGAGCGCGGTGCGGGAGAAGTCGACGTCGGTCGAGGCGATGCCGGAGAGAATGACCTGGTCGTTGCCCGAGCTGTCGAGGATGGTGTCGTTGCCCTCCCCGAGCGCGACGGAATAGACGTCGTTGCCGCCGAAGCCGACGAGACGGTCGTCGCCGGCGCCGCCGTCGATCGAGTCGGACAGCTCGTCGTAGCCGTAGATGGTGTCGTTGCCGGCGGTCTTGGCGATGTCGATGTAGTGCTGGGCCAGCTTGAACCCGGTCCAGACCGTGCCGTCGCCGAACTGGATGTCCTCGATGACGTTGATGAAGCCGAGGATCGGAACCGTGGCGAGGAAGTCCTGCAGCACGATCTCGTCGGTCGTGCCCTTGATGCGCATTCGCAGCGTATCGCTGGCGCCGTCGCGCAGGAAATCGAGGTCGGTCCAGCGGATCTCGTCGACGAATTGCAGCTTGTCGTGCTGCGGCGGATCGAACAGGCCCGGAATGGAATTGTCGACCACGACGTCGCGGCCATAGCCGCGGCCGAAGATATAGGTGTCGTCGCCCTCCTTGCCGGACAGGAAATCGTTGCCGGCGCCGCCGTCGAGCGTGTTGGCGTTGATCATGCCGTAGATCGCGTCGTCGTTCGCGGTCTTGGCGTTCTCCAGCACCTTCTGCACGATTTGCGTGAAGTCCATGCTCGAGCCGTCATCGAAGACGAAGCGCTCGATCAGGTTCGGCGCGACATAGTCGAGCCCGTCGCTCGAGCCGAGCGCGTCGGAGAACAGGCCGAGACCGGTCTTGATGCCGGCGAACTGGGCCTTGATGACGAGCGTGTCGCCCGTCGGCTGGCCGTTGTCGTCGAGGAAGACGATCTGCAGATCGGGGCTTTCGCCGTCGCGGATCAGCTTCAGGTTTTCGAGCTTGATGCCGTTCTTGAAGCTGAGCACGTCGATGCCGGCCTTGACCGGCCCGAACGAGAAATTGCCGAGGTCGTCGATGACGTCCTGCCCGTCGCCGGCCTGGAACACGTAGATGTCCCCGCCGGCGCCGCCGCTCATGTAGTCATTGCCCTTGCCGCCCCAGAGGATGTCGGCCGAGCCCGAGCCCATCAGGCTGTCGTTGAACTGCCCGGCGGCGCGCTCCCTGTCGAGCACCTCCATCGACATGCGGAAGCGGTCCCAGGCGACGCCGTCGGCGAACACGATGGCGCTGACGCCGGAATCGACCCGGTTGCCGTTGCTCAGAAGTTCGTTGTTCTCGCCGAGAAACTGATCGGTCAGGCGGATGGTGTTGGTGCGGCCGCGGATCTCAAGGATCAAATCCTCGCCGTCGCGGATCGCCTTGACGTCGGTCGACAGCACGTCGGTGAGGCGCAGCTCGTCGCCGTCGCCGAAGTCCTTGTCGTCGATGACGTCGTCGCCGGAACTACGTCCGACGAAATAGTAGTCGGCGCCTTTGCCGCCGCGCAGGGTCTGGTTCCCCGCGGTCATGTAGAAATAGTCGGTCGCATCGGTGCCGTTGACGATGACGTCGCCGGCCGCGTGGGTGATGATGCGCTCGTCGCTGATCCCGAGCGCGTGCGCGACGCCGCGGATGTCGAGATCGACGCCGACGGTCTCGAACGCCGGCAGCATCATCTGCATGATGAAGGCCTGGTTGACCGCGAGCGTGCTGCCGCCGAGATTGCCTTCGCCGGAGGGACGATAGTCCGGATAGACCTGCGCGAGGATGCCGTTCCACTGCGCGAGGTAGTCGAACACGGCATCGTCAGTATTGCTCGCCGGCGCGCCGGCAAAAATCGCCTCGAACATCGGGGCGAGCTCGCGATTGGTCGTCGGCTTGTAGCTGTCGGAGGCGAGATCGTAGGTGACGCCCCGGAAGAAGTCCTTGAGGCCGCCCTGCATCGCGATGCGCACCGCATAGCGGCGCGAGGTCGCGATGTACTGCTCCATGACCGGCTGCAGCATGTCGATCATGGTTGCGATGCCGGAGACGTAGTGCGCAGGATCGGTCGACAGGTTGGCGCTGCCGCCGGGGCCGACGGCATAGGCGATGTGCCCGGTCGCATTGTCGAGCTGCGCCGTCAGCATCTCGGGGCGGAAATCGATTCCGCCCAGCGAAGTTGCGAAGTGGAATTGCGCCGGCGTCAGCATCTCGACGCGGTAGGTGGAATCGTCGGTCGAATTCACCTCGTCCAGCGTATCGAAGTCGATCGCGTAATTGCGCAGGTTGAATTCCCGGCTGTCACCGGTCTTCCATTCCAGCTGCAGGGCACGGTCGAGATTGCGCGCCCAGACGTAGAAGGTGCCGTCCTGGTCGGTCACCTCGACGGTGTAGTCGACGGCGATGCCGTCGGTGAAGCGCACGCCGATCTTGTCGACGGGAAGGTTGGCATAGGGGTTGAAGCCGAGCTGCTCGGTCCGCCACTCGGTGCCGGTGGGATGGGCGAGCGCGAGGATGGCGTCCTTGCTGGCGTAGCTGGTGGCGGCATCGGAGGCGAGCTTCCAGCTGCCGTCGGCCTGCTTGATGCCATAGTCGAGGATGACGGCGCGCCCGTTGACGACGCTCATCAGATAGGGCGCGGCATCGCGGTCCGTCAGCGCGGCGTCGCGGTCGGACGGCGACCAGGTCTGCTCCAGGCGCCAGGTCGCGCCGGACGCCGCCGCCTGCGCCAGCACGTCCTGCATGGTGGCGCGCGCGATCGGCTGGCCCTGCGCGTCGAGCACGGGTGCGCCGGAGGCGAGCGTCCAATAGCCGCCCTGGCCGTCCTCGACATAGACGCCGCGGTCCAGCAGCACGGCCTTGCCATTCGCGTCGGTGCCGACCAGCACGGGCGTCAGCTCGCGCGTCTGCTCCAGCGCCTCGCCCCAGGCGCCGAGCACCTCGCCGGCCTGCGCCACCAGCGTGCGCAGCTTCGGCGTCGTCATTGCCGCCGCCGTGGCCGTCACGAGCTCGCCGAACGCGATGTCGTTGGCGGCAGCGACCGCGAGGTTGGTCACCCGCCCAAAGCCCTTGACGTCGAGCGTCGAGCCCGACTGCCAGGCCGCGTGGCCGGCCTCGCCGGCATATCTGGTGTCGGTGTCGTTCGAGGCCAGGATGGCATCGAACATGCGCCTGACGGCGCCGCTCTGGAAGGTGATGTCGCCGACGCCGGTCAGCCGCGCGCCGTCGGGCGTGGTGATGTCGATCGCGGTGGCGCCGAGATCGATGCTGACGATGCCGAGCTGATCGAGCGTCTTCAGCTCGCCGGCATCGGTGATGCCGTCACTGTCGAGATCCTGCCATACCCTGAGTTCGGACCACAGCACGTCCGCGGCCGTGATCTTGACGTCGCCATTGGAATCGAGCTGCGAGAGCTGCGCAAAGCCGGACTGACCGACGCCGCCGAACATCTCCGAGATGTCGTCGATCCCGCCATTGCCGTTGAGGTCGCGGACCAGGAAGCCGTCGTCGCCCTTGAGCCAGCCGGTGCGCTCGGCGAACAGATCGTGGTCGATATCGAAATAGACCGGGCTCACGCCGAGATCGGTCGTCTCGATGCCGTCGCCATCGAGATCGATCACCAGCGGATCGGTGCCGGTGGCCCACGCCATGCCCTTGGCAAATCTCGCCGCGGCGGCCCCCAAGGTCAAAGCCTGATCGACCAACGTTATCCCGCCATACTGCGCGGCCAACGCCATGCCGATCACACCGACCAGTGGCTGGACCATCTCCATCAGGTCCGCGAGCGGATTGACGGCTTTGAACACCATACCGAAGTCGCCTTCGCCGGCGAGTTCCGCCTGGCGCGCCCCGATATAACTGCCGACGAGGTCGAAATCCTTGACCTTCATCCAGCCCTTCAGGATGCCCTGCGCATCGAGCGCTTGTTGCGCCTTGTAAGCATCACTCGCTGTACCGCCGAACACCGCCGTAAACAGCTGGTCGAACTGATTGGTGATGTACATATCCAGCCCGCCATTAGCGTTGGGCCGAAACACATAAGTCATCCAAGGGAACAGATGGTCGAAATAGACTGAGCGCGCCGGATCGTACTTGCCGTTCTCGTCCAGAGAATTAAAGAAATTGGCCATGCCGACGGTAGCGCCGAGAAGACCGCCGAATGCAGCAAGGCCTGCGATGCCGCCCTCCGCATTTCCGCCAGTAAGTGTCAATCCATAGAACGAGAGGACGTCATGATGCTGCGCATCCATGACGACCGTGTTTGCCGAATAAAAAATGAGATCACTGTTGGCAGCGCTATCCTCGACCTTCTGGCCGGTCTCCGGATCGATTCCATCGATCGTATCGCCGTAGATTTCGCCGCCATTTGTCAGATTTATGATCAAGTCGCGGCCGGTCCCGCCAGCGGTAATCGCACGCTCGCCGCCAATCGCGATCACCCAGTCCTTGCCGGAGCCGCCATCCAACTTCAGTTGGTGGCCGCCTACATATTGTGCACCAAGCCCGCCGACAATGTCGTCGCCTGCACCACCATAGGCCTCACCGGATCCGAAATGGACCAGCCAGTCCTTTCCCTCGCCACCGTTGAGAATTGCGTTATTGGCGCCGATCAGGAGATCATCGCCCTGCTCTCCATACAGCCTTGCGTCATTCTTGCCGAACAGCCAATCATTGTCGCCGCCGCCTCGCATCTGTGACGTCTTGAAGCCGACTAGGATATCCTGACCGGAGCCCGCGTTGACGATGGCTGTGTTGAAGCCAACAACGATTTCGGGTTCGGCCGTGGCTGCAAAATCGCCCTGCGAACGCAGAATGACCTTAAAGTCGTCCCACAGCAGTTTCGTCGGCAGTGAAGCGTTCGGGACGACAGCGATGCCGTTAGCTCCGACAAATTCCTTGAATTGATAGGCAAGGCTTTCGTTGGCCGTTACATCCACGAAGATGGACTGCCACAACTTGCGCAGCCCGACACCAGCAGCTTGGCTGGCCGCGTCATTTGAATTGATCGCGGAAACACCGAGTGCCACCAGCATCGCCGTCGTCGGAATACCGACCACGAGGCTCAGGGCAGAGAGCGTCGCTGCGGCAATGCCGCCCACGACGAGGGCCGGGTGTTCATTTAATCCAAGGGTCTCCTCGGCAGCAATACCCAGCTTGTCTTCCACATAGACGACTTGACCATCGTCTTCGCCGCCGACTTTTCTGATGATGAGGTAGTCGCTGGTCTCTATCGTTCTGTAACCTGCACCAGTAAACTTTGATCGCGGGTTGCCAACCTGCGAGCCGAAGATCAGTTGCAGTCCTGCAAGCGCTGCGTTGAGCGTTCCCTCCGAAAACAGAAAATCCGGACCCAGTCGAAACAGCTGAACATTGCCGGGAAAGTAGTCCCGCAAGCCCTTTCCTGCCCAAACATCGCTGTCGGCTCGCTGTATCTGGTCGCGTGTGATAACATGATCACCATCAGGATCATTCTGAATAGCGTCGATCAAACCTTGGACGATATCTACAGAAAAGCCGTCGAGCGTCGGCGGATACAAATCCGGATTGGCATGTTTCGCGAGCGCATTGCCGATCAGAGCAGCGCCGCCAAAGAATCCGCTATAGGTTGTAATCTGGGCCTGGATCAATATTTGGCGACCGGCAGACGGGTCGATATCTTTGATCAGCTCATAATAGTAAAGATAAGCGCCCGCACGGTCTCCTGAATTCAGCAGCCTTTGCATCTCGTCGATTTGTGCTTGCGCGATGGCCACGGTCGAGACTCCGGGATGAGGATTTAGCAGCGGGTGAGGTAGCGGCACGCTACCTCACGAGCAAAGCGCAGGCGGCGGTTGGCATAGGCGCGGCCGCCATAAAGGCGGAAGTCGACAAAGCTGGCAAAGGCCACGACGCCTTCGGTGATCGACATTGTGTAGCTGCAGAGGAATTCAGGGTTTAACTTCGCTTGGCACCGCACCGAGAAGAACTCGTCGTCGGCACCGCCAACGTAATAGGAGAAGCTAGAGACCCCCCGGTAATGCGCCAAACCTTCAAAACTGTCGGCCTGGCGATCCGGCGCGGACCGCGTAACGTTGGCACGCGCATCAGCGGCGTAGGCTTCATTCGGCTTTGTGGCTGGACTAATGCGAATGGAGGTTTCTTGGGCACGCATGCGTTGGCCGGCAGTCGTACGATCGATGCCATCTCGCCGCGATCGCTCCGTTACCGCCACGCTCCAGGCTTGACCGCTTCCATCAACGAACGCGAGTTCAACTTCGTTCGAACTCAGTTGCGACGGCAGCGGTCCTTTATTGCTATGCGGCGCCCTGTTGACGAAAACCACATAAGCCCGCGGCACGACCAGATCCGGGAAGTTAGCCTTGCCGACGACATCATTGACGAGGCTGATGCGGATCGGAGTCATGTCGAGCGAGAAATGGAAGTATTCCGCCCGGCCCAGATTGGGTACGTCGTCAGCATGGGCAACGCCAGCCCAGAAGCCAGCGAACACCGACAATGCGGCAGCCGAAGCGAGCACAAGGCTCGTGCGGCCGTACATCGGTGTCATGGCGCCTATCCGCTTCACTTGCCGGCGTCCTTGTCCGCTTTCTCTCCCGCCTCCCCCACCGGCCGCACCTTCATCTTCTCCAGCACGGCCGGATCAACCAGCTGACTCACGATCGGGTGAATCCGCACCGGCTTGTCCTTCACCACCTGCTTGAAGTTGGCGAGCACGGCGGTGGCGACTTTTTGCGAGGGGGCGATGACGTCGAGCAGCCAGGTGGTCTCGCCGCTGGTCCAGTCCTCGGCCTTGAGGCGGATCGGGAACACGCGGGCCTGGATCTGCTCCCGGATCTTGGCGTCGACCTCGTCGGAGACGCTGGCCCAGATCGCGATGCCGGCGGTCTCCTCGACCTTGCCCTCGCCGCCGGGCTCTACAACGGTCTTGGCGATGGCGATGCGGTCGCGCGTCATCGGCTCGACGACGAGATGCATGACGTCGGCCAGGGTCTGGTTGCGGTAGCGCGGCAGGTTGAGCATGGCGAGGACGACCTCGCCGACGCCGGCCTGGATCCGCATCTTGAACGCGGCGATCTGCGCCAGCACCTGCGGATCCAGCGCACGCTCTTTCGCATCGCCCGGCTGGGCCGCGCCCCCGCCCTTGATCCCGTTCAATGCCGGCTTGCCGGCGGCCGCCGTCTCGTTCGCGCTCTTTGCCATGGCTCTCGCTCCCTCGTTTCAATCCGCCCTACGGGGGCGTATCGCGATCGAGGGGAGTTGAGCTGCCGCGAAGGCGTCCGGCCCGTCTGGGGCCGCAAGTCAGCCGACGCAACGATACCCGTCATCTGCACACACCGCCGGCCCGCCGTTGCCAGCGAAAGCGGACGTAAAGGTCTATCGCAGGTGATCGGAAGCAGCCCCACTGCCCCTCCTTCGGTGTTCATAGAACGTTAACCCGCATACAACTTCAAGACGAAACCGCGATACGCCCAAAAAAATGTTGCAGGATGTGTCGATCCATTTTGCATTGTTCCTATTGACAAGCACCGAGAGAAAACGCGGGGTCTTCTGAAGACGAGCCCCCGTGCTTGAGGTTCTTGAGAAGCTCGCAGCGACGCCGCGAAGACACGTGCTGTCACCGTGCCGTCACAGGAGGCGACTCTTGGTGGCGCGTTCTTCCGAATTCTGTCGGCTTGCGCTTGCGCAGCGACGCCGCCGGCGGGCGATGAATGGGCAAACGATGTTCACCCAGCACGTTGGGACGGGTAGAGCTCTTCGCGAACCCCACCTCTTGCCGATCACCGCTTCCCTTCAACGGCGACTATGATCGGCTCAGAACGGTCGATCGGCAAGGATGGCTTCCGCTTTGCTCGTTTGAGGGTGAAACGAGAAGCATCCACCGGAACGAAGTTGCGACCGTGTGCGGTCAGTCTACCACGAAACAAGTGCGATCGGTTTTCGCGAATAGCTCAACCAATCCTACGTCCTTGGGATGGATATGTTGCTTTTGAAAGGCGCTCTTTCCGTCCCGGACGCGTTAGGCCTACCCCGTTCGAAGAACCAAGTGCCGTCTGGGCGTTTCACGCCGTCAATGAGAAGCGGATCCGTTGGAAAATCGAACTCGGCCATCTGGCAAATCCTTGATCCCCGGGGGATGAATTGATCGATTAGAGCGAGATTTCGTCGCTATGCTCATCCAGAACGAACCCTTTGAGTTTGCGTTCTTGCAGCAGCGCGGCTAATCGGTCGGAGATGAACCAACATTTGCCAAAACGATGTTCGACCCAGCATGCCCTGCCGCCGATGACGGCCACATTCAGCGCGCATTGCCATGGCCCGACGCGGCGTTCGTAGCCCCAGTTTTCGACCTCGCCGCGTCCGCTTGCCTTTAGATTGCTTCGGTCTTCAATGATCGAATCGATCCTTCCGACGACGTTGAAGATGAAGAACTCGCCGGGCTGGGCGACACCCATTTTGTCTTCGACAACTACCGGGAAAAACTGATGGCGTCCGGGATCAAGCGCCTCGATCGCCTCTCTTAGTCGCGCACTGACCAGGGTTCCGCCCCCACGCAAGATCAGCCAATCATACACCGGCTTGCCCTTGGTGAGGCGCAGCCGGCGGGGCACAACCTCGGGCGGAATGCGAGTCCCACTGACCCAAGACACTCGAGCGATCGTTCCGGGATAGGCGACGCTCTGATCGAAAAATGCGCGTAGGACTGTCCTGTCGTCGTCAATGTATTCGATTTCGGTTTCGCCGAGAGTGTGCGCGAAATCTTCGCGGATGATGTAAGCCATTTTCCTGGTCTACCTATCTTTGTGAGATCGACAGATGCGGACCATACCATCCGCGCTCAAAAAGCGGCGCACATGAAGTCTACTTTTCGACGCATATCGCGTCATGACGCGCCCGGTCGAAGAGCGTCACGAGCTCTCCTTGCTCGTCTCAGCCTCCCCCACCATGCGCGATCCCCTCAGCCCGCCATACCGATAGGAAGAGCGACGAACCACTTCTCAAAAATGTCGCCGAACGGCTGAAGCTTTTCAAACAACGTCGGCGAGAAGATGTGGTTGGTGTCGGTCCCCTTGAACCATTGATGATCGCCGACGACTTCGCGGTCCAGATATCCGAAATGGTTCTCTTGAGCGTGCGTTGCCCGCATCCACGACGCGGGTTGATAGCGGTATGCTCCAAACGGCTTTTCAAAAGATTTGAGATTATTCGCCTCTGGGTGCAATTCCCGCTCCCCAAGCAGCGCGCTCTGTGCGAAGAAGAGCTCGTATCGACGTTCGATTGTCCCATCCGATCGAGCAATATCGATCGGAAAGGCGTGATGCTTGTTCGGCTCCAGCGACTGAATTGCGTCATAGACACGTTCGCTTACGCGAGCTGAACGAGTGCCTGCAGCATATTCAACCTGCACCGGTCGATTGCTGGTCCACCTTGCCTTCAAAGGCACTTTCCACTCCGGGAAGATCTGACCGTTCTCGTCAAACACCGTTCCGGAATCAAAGATGTCCTTGCCCGGCATCTTGATGCGATCGATCCACAGCCGATCCTGGCGCTCACGGCTGTCGAGGAATTCGATCGGCTCGTCGCTCTTTCCGGTGAGTGGATGGTACTGGACCAATCGCCAGTAGACGGCTCCGTGATAGTCGGCCGGCACCGTTCCTGCGGTCCTGATCGGCCTGATTCTTTCCGTCATTGCATCCCTCTCCTGCGGACGGGACCCGAGCAAGTTCCTGTCTTTTTTCGAGTCTTTATCGTCATTCACCGCTCGAGCTCGGCGAGATTCCCTCGTTTTGTTTGCGCGAGGTCTTCTCCCCCGCCCCCCAGTCCCACCTTGGTCTTCGGCGACACGGCCGGATCGACCAGCTGACTCACAATCCCCAATCAAGCTACAAATCGTCGACGAAAAAGTCCGGAGGAACTTCCTGCCTGATTGCTTCGGCGTCCGAGCACCGCAGGCTTCCCCGTTCCTGATCGTAGAGAATCCCATAGAGGAACCCTGAAGCCGTCGTGTTCATCGGCGGCGAGGTGGTTCTGCCCTGCCCGAATTCTTTCTTGAGCTCGAACCAGGTGATGAACATCCGAACCAGATGAGCGAGCTCGTGCGACTCCTGCTCCGGCAATTGATCGGGCGTGGGGTAGAGCCGGGCCAGGTCGGAAATCCTGCCCATGAGATCCGGATTGCCTCTGATTGCTTCGAGGCAATCGACGAGAAAACGGAGTGTCGGCAACTGCAACTCCGACACGGGCATCATGAGGGACTCTTGCGTGTCTCCGCTTCGCGCCTTCCGTTCCGCCTCCAGGGCCCAAAGCTCCTCGACCCAATCGAAATATCGGCCGGTCGCGTCAGTCCACGGCTTGTATATCTCAGTCATCTCGTAAGTCCGCGCCCAATGCTCGCCGCCCGAAGTGGGCGGGCTCGAACGGCCAGCACCATCATCCCCTCACCGCTCCCGTCCCGCCTCATCCAGCGACTGCGTGATCGGCGACAGCAGATATTGGATGATGCGCCGCTCGCCGGTCTTGATCTCGGCCTGCACGGAGAGGCCGGGGCCGAGCGCCTGCTGGCGGTCGCGGATGCGGATGCTGGTCTGCAGCAGGCGGATGCGAGCGGCGTAGACGAGGCCGGGCTGGACCGGCCTTCCCTTGTCGTCGCGCTGCGGCTGGCCGCCCGATTGCGCCAGGTCGATCGCATCGCGGCTGATGCTCTCGACGATGCCCGGCACCAGGCCGTAATCGGTGAACGGAAACGCCTCCAGCTTGACGCGGACCGGCTGTCCCTCGCGGACGAAGCCGATGTCCTTGTTGAGGACCTGGGCTTCGACCTCGATCTCGGCGCCATCAGGGACGACGGTCATCAGCGGCTGGGCCGGCTGCACCACGCCGCCGATCGTCGCCACCACGAGCTGCTGCACCGTTCCGGCGACGGGCGCGCGCAAGGCCAGGAACTCGCGCCGGCGCGTGGTCTTGCGCAGATCTTCGGCCGCGAGCTGCGCCTTGTCGCGGGCCTGGACCATCTCGGTCACGGCGGTCTTGCCGAAGGTCTCGCGCAGCTTGCGGATCTCGGCCTCGAGCGCCGTCATCGCAGCGCGCGCCCGCGCGGCATTGGCGAGCTGCACGTCGACGTTCTGGACGTGCTCGATGCGCTGCTGCTCGTATTCCAGCAGCCGCAGCCGCGCGAAATTGCCCTGCTCGGTCAGTTGCCGGCGCGCCTCGAGCGATTGATCGACCAGTGGAAGGGTGAGGCGCAGCTTGTTGATCTCGACCTCGGCGGAGGTCAGCTCGGCCGCGCGCTGGGCGATCTGCTGCTGCAGGCTCGCAACCTGCGCCTCGTATTCGGCGATGCTGGCGCGGACATATTGCTCCTCCACCGCGACCATCGCTGCCGGCGTGTCGTCGGGCGCGACGAAGCCGGTCGGCCGTCCCTCGAGGTAGGCGAGCAGGGCCGCGTTGCGGGCCTGGATCAGCTTCGAAGCCTGCAGGTTCTGGCGCGCCTGCGCCTCGTCGGCGGTCGCCAGCGTCGGATCGAGCTCGACCAGAAGCTGCCCCTCCTCGACATGCTGGCCGTTGGCGACGTGGATGGCCCGCACCGAGCCGATCTCCATCGGCTGGATGGTCTTGACCTTGCTCGACGGGATGATCTTCCCGCTCGCCACCGCGACGACGTCGACCGTGCCGATGACGGACCAGACCAGCGCGGCCGTGAAGAAACCGCAGGTCATCAGCAGCAGCATGCGCAAGCCGGGGCTCGGCGGCTTCTCCATGATCTCGAGGGCGGCCGGCAGGAACTCGTGATCGGAAAGCGGCCGCCGGTTGCGGTCGGCCTCGTTCTGCATGCTCCAGCTCGCCCGCAGCACCGCCCAGTGCCTGGCGAGCGTCGGAAAGCGTTCAGCGACCCAGGCCGTCACGTGCTGCGCCCCATCTGCTTGGTGTAGAGCTGGGCATAGCGGCCGCCCGCGCGCAGCAGCGTCTCGTGATCGCCGCTTTCGGTGATCTCGCCGGCTTCGACCGTGACGATCCGGTCGCATTGCCGCACGGCGGACAGGCGGTGCGCGATGATGATGACGGTGCGGCCGCGGGCAATGCCGGCGAGATTGTGCTGGATGATCTCCTCGCTCTCGGCGTCGAGCGCGCTGGTCGCCTCGTCGAGGATCAAGATACGGGGATTGCCGATCAGCGCCCGCGCGATCGCAATGCGCTGACGCTGTCCGCCCGAGAGGTTGCCGCCCCGCTCGTCGATCACCGTGTCATAGCCGTGCGAAAGGCCGAGGATGAAGTCGTGGGCGCCGGCGAGCTGGGCGGCGGCGATGACCCGTTCCATCGGCATCGTGGTGTCGGCCAGCGCGATGTTTTCGCGCACCGAGCGGTTGAACAGGATGTTCTCCTGCAGCACGACGCCGATCTGCCGCCGCAGCCACGCCGGGTCGACCAGCGCGAGATCGACGCCGTCGACCATCACCCTGCCCTGCTCCGGCACGTAAAGACGTTGCACGAGCTTGGTCAGCGTCGACTTGCCGGAACCGGAGGGACCGACGATGCCGATCATCTCGCCCGGCTGGATCGCGAGCGAGATGCCGCGCAGCGCCTCCGGCGCATCGGGACGATAGCGGAAACGGACCCGATCGAAATTCACCGCGCCCTTGATTGGAGGCAGGCTCGCCCGGTTCGGATTGTGATCGGGCTCGGCCGGCGCGTTCAAGACGTCGCCGAGCCGGTCGACCGAGATGCGCACCTGCTGAAAGTCCTGCCAGAGCTGGGACAGGCGCAGGATCGGCTGCGCGACGCGCCCGGAGAGCATGTTGAAGGCGACCAGCGATCCGACCGAGAGATCGCCGGCGATGACCGCCTTGGCGCCGAAGAACAGGATCGCAACCGTGGTCAGCTTCGACACCAGCTGGATGAGATGACTGCCCCAGTTCGCAAGCGTTGCAACTTGAAATCCGGTGCTGGTGTAGCCCGCGAACTGTTTCTCCCATTTCGCCCGCATCTGCGGCTCGACCGCCATCGCCTTCAACGTGCCGATGCCCGTGACGCTTTCGACGAGGAAGGACTGGTTCTCCGCGCCGCGCTTGAACTTTTCGTCGAGACGGGCGCGCAGCGGCGGCGTCACGATCACCGAGATCGCCACATAGAGCGGGATCGACAGCGTGACGATCAGGGTCAACAGCGGACTATAGGCGTACATGACGCCGAAGAAGACGATGGTGAAGAAAAGGTCGATCACCACGGTGACGGCATTCGAGGTCAGGAACTCCCTGATGCGGTCGAGCTCCCGCACACGGGCGACACTCTCGCCGACACGGCGCGCCTCGAAATACGACAGCGGCAGGTTGAGCAGGTGCCGGAACAGCTGCGCCGAAAGCTCGCTGTCGACGCGATTGGTGGTGTGGGCGAACAGCCAATTACGCAGCGCCGACAATCCGGTCTCGAAGATCAGCACCGCCGAGAGCCCTACCGCCAGCACGTCGAGCGTCGTCAACGACTGATGAACGAGCACCTTGTCGATGACGAGCTGGAAGAAGATGGGTGAAATCAACCCCATCAGCTGCAGGAAAAACGACCCGATCAGCACATCGCGCAGCGGCCCGCGGTATTTCACGAGCGCGGGAATGAACCAGCTGATGTCGAAGGGGCGCGTCGCTCCCGCCATCAGCTCTCGCGTCGTCATGAGCAGTAGTCGCCCGGCATACTGGCCGACGAAATCGTCCGCCGACCACACTTCGGGACGTCCACCATTGCCACGCTGGATCAAGAAGCGCGATCCGGTCGGTTGTTGGTCGACCTTGAGCAGCACGACGGCCTCGCCGTCCTCCAATTCGGCGAGCGCAGGCAACGGAACCTTGTGAAGCTCCCCGGGTGCCGCAGGCTTCACCTTGGCGACGATCTTCAGCCGCCTAGCGATCCGGGCGAGGTCTTCAAGCTGATATCGCTCGCCCGGCGAGCCATAGTCATGAGCGATCTGGCCAGCGTCGGCCGGGACACCAAGGAATTTAGCTAGCAGAATGAAGGAAAGCAGCGACGCGGGAACATCAGGATCCTTGCCGCCCGCAATGTCTGCGGTCTCGTTAAGCGCTTTCGCAACCGCGATGGTCATGACCCAGACTTCACCCCCAGCCAGAACAGTCGGGATCCCAACCGGGAACCATGATGCGCGACTTGCTCGGTCCCTCGGTCATGCATCGAAACGCGCAGCGGGTCGAGACAACAACTTAACGACGGACAAAACAACTGCTTATATCTAACGTTGTTCAATGGGCAAGCCAAGCCCCGTTGGTGGCTCCTCGGTGAACAGGCTGCTCGAGAATTGCAGCACGTCGGCCGACGCGCCGGCGGTGACGAAGTCGGTGACGTTGTCCTTGCCGAAGCCGGCAGCGAACACGAACACATCGGAGCCCGACCCGCCCGACAGAGCGTCGTTGCCGGCGCCGCCCGTGATGATGTCGGCACCCGAGCCACCCTTGATGATGTCGTTGCCGGCACCACCATTCAACGTAGTCGTCATCCGAGCCGCCGTCGATGTTGTCGTCGCCATCGTCGCCGGAGACGACGTCGACGCCCGAACCGCCCTTCAGCACGTCATTGCCGAGGCCACCCTCGGCAAGAACTTCGTCGGCACCGGTCCGTTCGGACCGTGGCTCGTTACGCCGGACGAGATCGGCGATCCCGCCAAGCTAAAGCTCGAAACACGCGTCAATGGCGCGGTGGTGCAGTCCTCCGACACCTCGATGCTGATCTTCTCGATCCCCCGGCTGATCGAATATTGCTCGACCATCTTCGACCTCGTTCCCGGCGACGTCATCGCCACCGGCACGCCGGCCGGCGTCGGCTTCACCCGCAAGCCGCCGATCTTCCTCAAGCCCGGCGACGTGGTCGAGGTGGAGATCGAAAACATCGGCGTGCTCAGCAATCCGGTCGTCGACGAAGCATAGAGCCGCGCATGTCCTATGATATTCGCAAGACCGCACTCGGTGTCGAGGAGATCTGGCACGAGCGCGGGCCTCGCCTGGAGAAGCCGCTATTGGTCGGAACGGCCATTGCGGTCATCCGCAATCCGTTCGCCGGTCGCTACGAACCTAATCTGATGCCGTTTCAGGCGTTCTTGCGTGAGCTCGGGCACGAGCTCGCGACGCGGCTGATCGCGCAGCTCGGAGGCACCTCGCACATCGAAGCCTATGGCAAGGGCATCATCGTGGGCGAAGACGGCGAGCTCGAGCATGGCGCGGTCTGGCACGAGGCTGGCGGCCAGGGTATGCGCGAGGTGCTCGGCCAGCCCAAGGCGATCGTGCCGGCGGCAAAGACCATCGGCGGGCCCGGCACGCGTCTCATGGTTCCGCTTGGACACATCCATGCGTGCTATGTGCGCAGCCATTTCGGCACGGCGGAGATGACGCTATGGGATGCGCCCAGACGTGACGAGATCGCTTTCGGCCTGGTGATGGCGACCGGTGGCAGGCCTCACGCGCGGATCGGCGGGCTCGCCGCATCCGATATCTCGGTGCACGATGGGCAGCGCTGAGGATTGACGGCGGCGGGCTCGATGACGGGCTCCGCGAACCAATCAGCGCGGGGAACGCCGGCGCCTGACTAGACCGGCAGCGGTTCGCAGTAGCGCGCCGCGTCGTCGCACTCGAACGCGTAGACGCCGAGGATCATCGTCGCGGTCTCGCCACAGGCCTGTAGCCGACCCCATCGTCAGCGCGGGACGACGGCCGTCGCTTCGATCTCGACACGCGAGGATGGCTCGACGAGACGCACGATCTGCACCAACGCCATGCTGGGGTAATGGGTGCCGATGACCTCGCGATAGACTTTGCCGAGCGCCTTCAGGTTCGACACATATTCGTCCATGTCCACGACGTACCAGGTCAGGCGCACGAGATGGTCCGGCCGCGCGCCGCCCTCTGCCAGAATCGCGACGATGTTTTCGAGCGTCTGACGGACCTGCGCGACGAGCCCGTCGGCAAATCGGCCGGCAACATCCCAACCAACCACACCACCCGTCACGATCAGTCGTCCTTCGGCCATGACGCCGTTCGCATACCCCTTCGGCTGCGGCCAGCCACTGGGCTGAAGCAGTTGCAGACCACGCGTCGCGGGGACTTCCGCCTCTCCGATCGCACTCATCGTAGTTCTCAATCCTTTCAGCGCGGCTTCAACAGCTCGCGGGCGACAATCAATTTCTGGACCTCGGTCGCTCCCTCGTAGATGCGCAGCGCGCGGATTTCGCGATAGAGACTTTCGACGACCTCTCCCTTGCGCACGCCGCTGCCCCCGAACATCTGGACGGCGCGATCGATGACGCGCTGCGCGGTCTCGGTGGCGGTCAGCTTCGCCATGGCAGCTTCGCGCGTCGTCGGAAGCTTCTGGACATCGCGGCGCCAGGCCGCGCGGTAGGTCAGCAGCGCCGCCGCGTCGGTGTCGGTCGCCATGTCGCCGAGCGCAGCCTGGGTCAGTTGAAGATCCCCCAGCGTTGCGCCGAACATCTTTCGGCTGCGCGCATGCGACAATGCCTCGTCGAGCGCGCGACGGGCAAAGCCGAGGGCTGCGGCCGCGACCGATGCGCGGAAAATATCCAGCGTCTGCATCGCGAGCTTGAACCCGCCCCCGGGGGCGCCGAGGCGCCGGCTCGCGGGAACCCGGCAATTGGTGAAGCGCAACGTCGCCAGCGGGTGCGGCGCGATCACGTCGATGCGCTCGGCAATGCTAAAACCGGGATCATCCGGAAAGACGACGAAGGCCGAAATGCCGCGAGCACCCGGCGCCTCGCCCGTTCGCGCAAACAGCGTATAGACGTCGGCAATGCCGCCGTTCGAGATCCAGGTCTTCTCGCCGTCGATGACGTAATTGTCGCCCTCGGTCCGCGCCGTGCAGGACATCGCCGCGACGTCCGATCCCGCCTCCTTCTCGGACAGCGCGAAGGCCGCGAGCCATTCGCCGGAACGCACCTTCGGCAGCACGGCCTTGCGCAGCTCCGCCGAGCCACCCAGTGCAATCGCTCCGGAGCCAAGCCCCTGCATGGCGAAAGCGAAATCGGCGAGGCCGTCGGCATAGGCCAGCGACTCGCGCGACAGGCAGATCGAGCGGGAATCGATCGACGTCGCATCGCTGTCGGGCGCCGCAACCGCGCAATCGAGCAATCCCGCCTCGCCCATCGCGCGCACAAGCTTGCGACAGGCACCATCCACGTCATTGTGATCGATCTTGTCGAGGGCTCCCGACTGCACGAAGCGGTCAAGCGCCTCGCCGGTCGCATGATGGCGGGGCTCGAAGAACGGCCAGTCCAGCCATTCGCGCCGGATCATCTTTACCACGGAGTTCATCCGATCCCTCCTCCGTCACTGCGCGGCCGCAGCGGCGGCGCGCGCCAGATTGGCTTCGTATTGTCCCTTGGCGGACAGATATTGCTTCGGCCAGTTGACCGCTGTGATGCCGATGCGCGCGGCTTCGTGCAGCGTCCAGGCCGGGTCGGCGAGATGCGGCCGCGCAATCGCGCAGAGATCCGCGCGGCCGGCCGCGAGAATCGAATTGGCGTGGTCGGCCTCGGAGATCGCGCCGACTGCAATCGTCTCGATACCGACTTCGTTGCGGATCAGATCGGCGAATGGCGTCTGGAACAGGCGGCCGTAGATCGGCCGTTCCTCCTTCCAGACCTGTCCCGAGGAGCAATCGATCACGTCGGCTCCCGCCTCCTTGAACATCGCAGCGAAGATCGCAGCGTCGGCCGGCGTGTTGCCGCCTTCGGTCCAGTCATGACAGGACAGCCGCACCGACATCGGCCGATCGGATGGCCATGCCGCGCGCGTCGCCCGGAATACCTCCAGCGGAAAGCGCGCACGAGCTTCGTGGTTGCCGCCATATTCGTCAGTCCGCCGGTTGGTCAACGGCGAGAGGAAGCTCGAGAGCAAATAGCCATGGGCGCAATGCAACTCAAGCCAATCGACACCGGCATCGGCAGCACGGCGCGTCGCGGCGACGAAATCGTCGCGGACGCGGTCCATGTCGCTGCGGTTCATTTCCCGCGGCAACTGGCTGTGCGGCAGATAGGGCAGCGCGGAAGCCGAGATCAGCGGCCAATTGCCCGAAGCCAGCGGCTGGTCGATCCCCTCCCAAGCGAGCCGGGTCGATCCCTTCCGCCCGGCATGGCCGAGCTGGATGCCGACCTTGGCGTGTCCGAGGCTATGGATCAGATCGGCCAGCCGGCGCCATTGTGCCGCTTGCTCATCGTTCCAGAGCCCGAGACAGCCCGGCGTGATCCTGGCATCCGGTGAGACGCAGGTCATCTCGGCAAAGATCAACGCGGCGCCACCCATGGCGCGCGCTCCGAGGTGGGCGATGTGGAAGTCGTTGATGAGCCCGTCCTTCGCCGAATACATCGCCATCGGCGAGACCATGATGCGGTTCGCCAGCGTGAGGCCGCGCACGCGGTGCGGCGTCAGCATCGGCGGCGGTACCCGTTCGCCGTCCTCGACAGCGATGCCCGAGCGCGCGGCAAACCATCGCTCGAATCCCTCCAACCAGGTACGGTCGCGCAGGCGCAGGTTTTCATGGCTGATGCGCTGCGAACGCGTCAGCATCGAATAGAAGAACTGCGGCGGCTCGAGCGTATCAGCATAGCGCCGGCCGACCACTTCGAACCATTCCATCGCATTACGCGCGGCGTTCTGGATGCGGGCCACGTCGACGCGGCGCACTTCCTCGTAGGCCTCCAGCACGGTCGGGATGCCGTCGCGACCGTGACCATGGCGATCGAACTGGTTGGCGAGCTCGATGGCGTCGTCGAGCGCGAGCTTGGTGCCCGACCCGATGGCGAAATGCGCGGTGTGCGCGGCGTCCCCCATCAGCACGACATGGGAGCGGCCGTTGAACACGCTCCATTTGCCGCAGATCAGGCGGCTGAAATTGAGCCAGGCCGAGCCGCGCAGATGGCGGGCGTTGGTCAAGAGCTTCGCACCGTCGAGCGTCCCGGCAAAGATCCTTTCGCAGAAATCGATCGACCCCTGCTGATCGAGCTCACCCAGCCCGTGGGCATTATAGGTTTCTTCCGTGGTCTCGACGATGAAGGTCGAGGTCTCCGCATCGAACTTGTAGATATGTGCCTGGAACCAGCCGTGCTCGGTCCTCTGGAAATCGAACGTGAAGGCGTCGAACGCCTTCTTGGTGCCGAGCCAGATGTAGCGGTTCGGCCGGATCACCATGTCCGGCTGGAACTGTTCGGCATAGCGGGCGCGAATCCTGGAATTGACACCGTCGCAGGCGACGATCAGGTCGGCGTCGGGGAATTCGAGATCGGACTCCACCTCACGCTCGAAGGCGAGCTCGACACCCAGAGCCTCGCAGCGCCTCTGGAGAATGTTGAGCAGATGCTTGCGACCAATGCCGATGAAGCCGTGGCCGGTCGTGCGCTGGCGCGTCCCCTTGAAGACCAGTTCGATGTCGTCCCAGTGATTGAAGGCGTCCTCGATCTCGGCTGCGCTCTCGGGGTCGGCAAGGCGCATCGCAGACATCATGGCGTCGGAGAACACCACCCCCCAGCCAAACGTATCGTAGGGCTTGTTGCGCTCGACGACCGTGATGACATGTTCCGGATGTCGACGCTTCATCAGGAGGCCGAGATAGAGGCCGGCCGGCCCGCCGCCGATACAGACTATGCGCATGATCCCTCGCTTTCGCGCGTTGCGCCGAGCTATCACCCAATTATTTTAAGTCTAAAATATTTCCTCGATGCGTGCCTTGTCAAGGCCGCTTTGCAAAGACGCCGGAGCACACGCCCCTCATCGCAGGGCCGATCTGAAATTTAGTATAAATCGGATGCACGGCGGCGCCGATTCCGGATCCCTCCGACTCAGCCTTGAATTTACTTTTGGCACGAACTATCTTGCCAATGTCCACGAGAGCTGCGCCAGCTTTCATGAGCCACGAAGCCCGGGAGATTCGATTGGCACTCGCGAAGGAGTCCACGCCTGTTTCGGGCAGGAACGAGACGGATCAGGAGGCCGAGTACAGGGCTCAGACACGCCTTTGGCTCCGACTGCTCGCCTGCACGACCCTGATCGAAGGCGAGTTGCGGCGCCGGTTTCGTGAAGAGTTCGACTTCACGATGCCCCGCTTCGACGTTCTCGCCCAGCTCGACCGCGAACCAAGCGGACTTGTGCTGGGAGAGCTGCCCAAGCGCCTGATGGTCTCGGCCGGCAACCTCACGCCAATCGTCGACCGCCTGGTCGCAGATGGATACATCACCCGCACGGCGTCGAACCTCGACCGGCGCGTGCAGATCGTCTGTATGACGGTCGAAGGCCGCAAGATCTTCAGGCGAATGGCCAAGAGCCACGGCGCATGGCTTGCCGAGCTGCTGGCGGATTTCCCGGCGGATCGGTTCGATGGATTGATCGGCGAGCTCGACGAACTCAAGGCCGCCGTCAGGGACGCCTTGCAAAAGTCTTAGGCAGATACGATGTCAGCGTCGTATCTTCACTCCGGCCGCTTCGCGATCCCAAGTATCCGTGGTGACGCCGGCATCGCGCAGCACGCTCTTCTTGATCTTGCCGTTCTCCGTCAGCGGCATCTGACTGAGGATTCGCACATAGCGCGGAATGGCGAAATAGGCGATCCGCCCTTCGCAATGCCTGACGATGTCGACGGGCTGTAGCGAGTGGCCCGGCTCCAGCAGAATTGCAGCAGCAATCTCGTCCTCACCCAACTCCGACGGCAACGGGTAGATCGCGCAGGCAGCGACCGCGGGATGCGCCTGGATCGCCTGCTCGACCTCCCACGACGACACGTTCTCGCCACGCCTGCGGATGGAATCCTTCATGCGATCGATGAAGCGATAATGCCCGTCGGGATCGCGAACGACCCGATCGCCTGAGTGGAACCACAGATTTCGCCAGGCCTCCACGGTCTTCTCCGGCATGCCGAAATAGCCGGACGCGAACGCAAAGGGTTCTTTCGCGCGAAGCACGAGCTCGCCGGCCTCTCCATCGGGCAGCGCGGAATCATTCTCGTCGACGATCCGCGCCTCAATGCCATCGGCCAGGTACCCCATCGTCCCCGCCCGATCCGACGGAATCGTGCCGGCGAACACAAAATTCGTCTCGGTCGACCCGTAGCCGTCGACCAGCGGTACGCCGAAGCGCTCGCGGAACGGGCGGTGGATTTGCGGCGGCACGCCGCCGCCAAGCGCGACACGAAGGCGATGCATGGACTCGTCTGCGCTCTTCGGCTGCGCCAGGAGCATCGAGGCCATCGCACCGAGCAGATAGCCGACCGTCGCATTGTGCTGTCGTGCCGCAGCCCAAAATCCGGAAGCGGAGAATTTCGACTCGAGCACGTACGTGCATCCGTTCAGCAGCGCCTGATAGAACGCATTCAGCGCGTTGGTGTGGAACAGCGGCAGCGTCGTGAACAGCACATCGCCCTCGCGGATTCCGAGCGCCCGCGCCGAATAGATGCCCCACCAGAACAGCTGCGCCTGCGGACAGCACACACCCTTCGCAGGCCCCGTGGTGCCCGACGTATAGAGGATCGCAACGGTGTCACCGGGACGCACGACGCCGGCCGGGGCGGCGGCTCCAAGAGGCGACAGCGAGACCGCGGAAAGCCTGGCACCGATGGCGTTGGCGCCGGCTCCGATGATCCAGGTCCGGGGCGGCAGCTCGACATCCGTCTCGATACTCTCGACTGCACTGGCGAACTGAGCCTCGACGACGAGAAGCGCAGGTTGCGAGTTGCGGAAAATATGGGACAGCTGGAAGCCGCGTAGCGCGGTGTTGATCGGGACGGCAATCGCCCCCAGCCACGCACAGCCGAGATAGACCTGCAAGAACTCCGGACGGTTCGAGCACATCAGCGCGACCCGGTCGCCCGGCTTGACCCCGGCATCGACCAGCGTCTGGGCCGACGCGGCCGCAATCGCCGCGGCCTGCGCAAAGCTCCAGCGCGTCTCCCCGGCCACGAGCAGAAGGCGGTCGCCGTAACGCTCCGCCTGTCGCGTGAGCATCGTCGAGAGGATCCGCTCGGACGCCGGAAACGACGCCATTGCGCGCGCCCAGGCAGGCGTCACGTTGTCATTGCCGACCACGTCGGTGAAGTTCGCCGGCGCATCGTGCTCCACTGCGATCATGCTCGCACCTCAAGGCAACAGCTTGTACTTGCCGTCCTCGATCTGGATCATGATGCGCGAGCGATCGTCGACGCCATGCCGGTCGGCCGGCGTATAGGTGTAGACGCCCTGCGTCCCCACGACCTCCTTGGTGGTGAACAGCGCCTGGCGAATCGCGGTACGGAACTCAGGTGAGCCCGGCTTGGCACCGGTCGCCATCGCGCGCTTGGCGGCGTCGGCGAAGATCAGCCAGCCATCGAACGAATAGGACGAAAATGAATCCGTCGGCGCCTCGCCGTTGGCCTTTTCGAAGGCCGAGCGGAAATCCAGAGCGACCTTCTGGATCGGATTGCTGGCCGGAAGCTGCTCCGCCGCGGTCACAGGTCCGGTCGGGCAGATGATGCCGTTGGCGGCCTTGCCGGCCAGACGAAGGAAATCGGCGCTGATCAGCCCGTGATTACCATAGAGCGGTCCCTTATATCCACGCTCGGACAGAGCGATGACCGGCAGCGCGCCTGGCGTGCCGGTGCCGCCGAGCATGATGGCGTCGGGACGCGCGGCGAGCGCTCGCAGCACCTGAGCCGTCACCGAGGAGTCCGACCGGGCGTAGCGTTCGTTGGCGATGACCTTGATGCCGGCGGCCTTCGCACTCTGCTCGAGCGAATTGTACATGAGATCGCCGAACGCATCGGAGAAACCGATGAAGGCGACGGTCGTCAGGCCCTTGGCCTTCATGTGGTCGACGATTCCTTGCACCAGAAGCGGTGTGGGCTGCGGCGTCTGCAAGACCCAGGGACCGCCGTCGCCTGATGGCACCGGTGCGATCGGCGACACCGCGATCATCGGAATCTTCATCTCGATGGCCGCGGTCGCCATCGCGAGCGTCTGGGGAGCGCCGGACGTGCCGATCAGGATATCGACCTTCTCCTGCTCGACCAGCTTGCGCGCATTGCGTGCCGACGCGGTCGGATCAGAGCCGTCATCGAGCTGGATGAGCCGCAGCTTCTCGCCGCCGACTTCCCCGATATAGGCCTGACCTGCCGCGATCCCCTTCGCGTTGGGAATACCGATCGACGACACCGGCCCACTGAGGCCGGTCACGAATCCGACGAGGATCTCGGCCTGCGCGAATTGCGGAACGGCAAACAACAATGCAGTGGAAGCCACCAGGTTCTTGATCAAGTTCATGGCACCTGTCTTTCGGGAGAATTTCTTGTTCTGATTGGCGAGCGCCATGGATTGGGCTCAGGTCGACGACACCAAAGCGATGACTCGAAGCGGGCTGCCGGAGCCGTTCTGGATCTTCAGTGGCGAGGCTACGATGACGGCGCCGGTGGCCGGAAGCTGATCCAGGTTACACAGGCATTGCAGGCCGTAGCGGCCCGCGCCGTGCAGGAAGTGATGCGCCGGATAAGGCGGCTCGAAGTGTCCGGCCTGCCCCGCATCCGTGCCGATGGTTTCGGTACCGAAACCGATGACACCGCGCTCCTCCACCAGCCACTTCATCACCGCCGGGTTCGGGCCCGGCGTATGCGCGCCGTCGTCCCTGAGATTGGCGTAGTCGCGCCAGCTCTTCTTCGACCAGTCGGTCCTGAGCAACACCCAATTCCGCTCGGGGATACGGCCGTGCCTGGCTTCCCAGGCTTCGACAATCGGGACGGTCAGCAGGAAATCGGGATCCTGCGCCGCCTCCACCGAGCAGTCGATGACACAGGCCGGTGCGATCATATCCTTGGCCGGCATCGTGTCGACCGCATTGTTCGGCAGGTTCTTGCCGGTGAACCAGTGAATCGGCGCGTCGAAATGCGTGCCGGTGTGTTCGCCGAACGTAACGTTATTCCAGTACCAGGCCGGGCCGCGACCATCGTATCGCGATATCTCCTGGATGCGGACAGGCGCGGCCTGACCTAACTCCGGCGGGAGGACGATGACCGGAAAGTCCGGGCTGAGTGTAAAAGTCAGATCGACGACGCGCACCGCGCCGGAAGAGATCGCACTCGCCAGCTCCAGGAGACTCTTGCTTTGCATCGTCACGTCCTCCAGCTCGGTTGAAATCCCGCTTCTTATCTGTCGAGCTCGCGCTCGAGCGCTTTCGGATTGGCCGCGAGACGTTGCCGGATCTCCTCGGCAACATCTCCGACATACATCTCTTCGAGCCCGTTCTTGAGCCCCGACACGATCGCCTGCGCGATCGCACGCGGCGCCACCTTCGGCGGCGGCACGGTCTGGAACCATTCGGTGTCGACAGGGCCGGTGAATAGGTTCATCACCCGGACGCCGCCGGGCCGCAGCTCCGCGCGCAAGCAATGCGACAGCGACAGGCACGCCGCTTGCGAGGCCGAGTAGGCGCCGAACGCGGGCCAGTTTGCCAGCGCATAGACCGAGAGAATATTGACCCATGCGGCGCTGCTGTTGATGCCGTCGGCACCGCGCATCCGCATGGCGGGGCCGAAGGCTTGAGCGAGATTGATGAAGCCGAGATAGGCCTGATCGATCTCGTCCCGTGCGATGCTCGTGCCCCTGCGATCGAGCAGGCCGCCCGGCCGGACATATTCCGTCGTATTGACGAGAATATCGACCTTGCCGCCGATATCGGCCGCAAGATCGCTAGCCGATTTTTCGTCAGCGGCATCGAGAGTCACGATCTCGATCCCGTCCTGACCGCGCAGCCGCTCTTCGCCGGCGAACGGCCGCCATGGTTCGGCAACGCCGACGAACACCGTCTTGGCGCCCGCCGCCTTCAAAGCGGCGACGGCTTCCTGACCGATGACGCTGCGGCCGTTGGTGACGAGCGCGCGACGGAATTTCGGATCGGCCGACATTTCCCGCCACTGCTTGTCGTCTGCCATGTTGGGAGTCTCCCCTTCGGGACGGGCAAAGGCCACCGCCTGACCGCTCTTGTCGAGTTGCAACGACATGCTGACGGCCGCGCCCTCCGCGCAGTCGGCATGAAGATGTGCGACGATCGTCGGACCGCAATCCATCTTGACGAGGCCGATCCGCCACGGCGCCCGTTCGCGGAAATAGACGTCGCTCGGCACCCGCGCCGTTGTCTCGGCAAGCAGCACACCTCGCCGCGGCGCATCGACAAAAGCGAGGCCGGCCGAAAGACAGGACGGGCAGGCTTCGCGCGCCGGATAGGCAAAGGCGCCGCAAGCCTCGCAGCGCTGCAGCATGAAGCGGCCTTCGGCGGCCGCGCGCGTGAACCCGTGCGACATCCTGCTGCGCGGTCGCGGTGGCGAGGCCGGTAGCCGCGTCCGCAGCAGCGGGTTCTTGCGCCGGGGCGGCTTGATCGGCTCTATCATTGCGAAGGTCCAGCAAGGATCGCGGCACCCGAGGCGAGACCACGATCATAGTTGATCATACCGAACCCCGAGGCCAGAGCGAGGCTCGCATTTCTGACCTGCGTGGGACCGGCACTGCCCAGAACCTGCCGCAGCCCTTCAACGAGACCGAGATAGGCTCCGGCGGCACCGGCCTGCCCGACCGAGAGCTGTCCGCCCGAGGTATTGTGCGGAAAGTCGCCGTCGATGGTGAGATCGTGTTGGCGCACGAACTCAGCGCCCTCGCCCTTCTTGCAGAAGCCGAGATCCTCGAACTGCATCATCGTGATGACGGGATAGTCGTCATAGGTCTGCACGACATCGAGATCGTCAGGCTTGACACCGGCCATCGTATAGAGCTCGCCGACATCCATCGCCCAGCCGCCGCGAACCTGCATCGGATCGTCAGCGAAGGCATTGTGCCGCTCGATCGTCGAAAGGAGCCGCGCGGCGGGCAGCTTCAGGGATGAAGCCGTCTCATCGCGCATCACGAGGAAAGCTTCCGCGCCCGCACAGGGCATCACGCAATCAAAGAGGTGGATCGGATCAGAAATCGGCCGGGCCGCCAGGTATTGCTCGAGCGTGAGCGGCGCCTTCATCAGCGCATGGGGGTTGCGCAGGGCATTGGCGCGCTGGGCGACAGCGATCTTGCCAACATCCTCGCGCGCGACGCCGAACGTTCGCATATAGTTGCGCGCAATCAGCGCAAAGCTGGCATTAGCGCCACCCGCGCCGTAGGGATAGACGGCGTCCTGATTGAACCGCGAGAAATTCTCCAGCGTCAGCCTGAACGAATCGACGTGATTGGTATCGCCAGCGACGCACGCCACGATGTCGGCATCGCGCGCCTGAACCGCGCGCGCCGCCTTGCGCAGGGCCGCGATGGCGCTGGCGCCGCCGAGCGGGATCGTGTCCAACCACCGGACGCAGAGCCCGAAATGCTGCGTCAATCCGACGCCACTGTCCGTGCCCATGGTGAAACTGGAGACGCAAAGGCCGTCGATGTCGGAGGCCTTGATGCCGGCCTGCGCGACGAGCGCGCTCAGCGCCCGCCCAATCCACCACTGCGCGCTCTCGATGGAGTAGCGCACATAGGGAATCGTGACGGGAGCCGCGATCACCACGCCGTCATATGGTGCGCGCAAGGTATTGGTCACCGACCGCCCTCGTTCATCCGCCTCAGACCACCGTCAGTTTCACGTCAATATTGCCGCGGGTTGCGTTCGAATAGGGGCAACGCTCATGCGCACCGGCAACGACCTCTTCGGCCACAGCCTTCTCGACACCGGGCAGGTTGACTTTCAGCTCGACAGCCAGCGCATATCCGACGGGCACCGGCCCCATCGCAACCTTCGCAGTCACGGACGGCTCTGCAGACGGCACCACCTTCCGCGTGCGCGCGACGAGCTTGACCGCGCCGAGAAAGCAAGCGGCGTAGCCGGCCGCAAAGAGCTGCTCGGGATTGGTGCCTTCGCCACCGGGGCCACCCATCGATTTCGGCAAGGACAGGGACACCGACAGCAGACCGTCGGCGCTGGCGGCCTTGCCATCCCGACCTCCGGTCGCCGTCACCTCGGTCTCGTACAGGATCTTCTCGGGGGTCATCATGATTTGGTCTCCAGGAACGGTGTTTCGACGACTAGCGGCTGTTACGGGCAAGTAGTGCGCGGAAGTCGTCACGAGCCTGGGCGCTGGCCCGCCTGAAGCTCGGCCCGCGGCTGGGCTCGGTGCCATTGAGCTTCCGGAGCTGCACCCACATCTCGGCACTCTTGAGCGCCACGGCCGCGCAATTGACCACCGGAGCGTGGCCGACCTTCAGGCCATGCTCTCGCCCGATCAAAAGGCCCGGCAACACGCCGGCCGGGATCACGACATCCGCGCCGCGTTCCACCAGCGGAAGCGCGCAGGCGACGAAGTCCTTGATCATGCGGGCTTGCGCGGCGGCGTTTCCGGAGAACGCATCGGCGAAATCCTCCGGCCTGCAGCCAAGGCCGGTCACATGGACGAGGCGATCGCCGAGGCCGTAACGCTCGGCCTGCTCATAGTGCAAGACCTCGAAGACGGGATCGAGCGTCACAAGACCTAGCCGCCGCCCGAGTTGTGAGGCCGCCAGCAACGTCGCCTCGCCGGCCCCGATCACGGGAATGTCGAGCGCCGAGCGCAGCTCGTAGAGTCCGGGATCCTGAAAATGCCCCATGACGAAGGCGTCGAACCCGCCCTCCTCTGCTGCGATGCCGTTGTCGATCGCCTGGACCGCACAACGCAATTCCGCGAGCCGTCCGAACTCGCGGTCCGGCGGACTGATGCCCTGGACGTGAACTGTCGTGCCTGGCGCAGCGATGTCGTTGAGGTATTCCGACAGCCGCGCCATGTAGGGCGCATTCACGCTCGCATCAACGAAGCTCTGCCAGAAGATGCGCATCGTCCTTCTCCTCGAGCGGTGATCGGAGGATCGGTCGTCGGCTGCCGATGAATATATTTCAATCATAAACTAATTCACGCGTCAAATGCGAGCGGCGGCGACGGCGACTGGCGCCGTCGTGCCAGGGCGGGGACGGCGTTTTTGCTCGGTCGATTGGCGCAGAAGCGCCGCACACTGACGAAATTGTATGCAACAACATTTTTTTCTGACAGCCCCATGACACGTGTTGACGGCGCCACCACATTTACTTTAGGCTTTAAGTAATTCCTCGCCGGTCAAGGACCGGTGGCCATGACAATGATGTTGCAGGGCACCGATTTTGAGAGACTCGATCGTGTGGACAGTCGCCGTGCTCGAACAGCCGGCCTTAGCAGCATCGCCGGTCGCGCATCGCGGCCGCACCGACGACCTTTCATCGCTCCGGAAAACGCCCACGTGCATGTACCGGTGGGCCTATCGTTCGCGCGGCACGCAACATCATGGCTGCTGAGCGCCGGGCGAGCACACTCTCTTCGGTCGCGCCCGGTTTTTGGCGCCGCAGCAATGTTTCAATCGGTCGGCTCGTCGTTCGGGGACCCCGCGCGGCAGCGTCGAGGCATTCCTATCCAGCATCAACGGAGGAGAACGCATATGCGCAAGACTCTGAGCTTATTTGCACTTGCCGCCGGCATCGTCACAGCCCCGGCTGCGCAGGCCGATATCACCATCGGCTTCGTCACCTCGCTCAGCGGCAACGGCTCGTCGATCGGCATCCCCTACGGGCGCGGCATCAACGCGGCCTATGAATACAAGAAGACCGTCAACGGCGAGACCATCCGCCTGATCCAGCTCGACGACGGCTCCGACCCGTCGGCCGCGACCCGCAACGCGCGCAAGCTGGTGGAAGAAGAGAAGGTCGACCTCCTGATCGGCACGGCGACGGCGCCCTCGACCATTGCCATGGCCGCCGTGGCGAGCGAATTGAAAGTGCCGATGATCGCGGTCTCGCCGATCGGCAAACTGCCGGAAACACCCGAGCAGTGGGTGGTGTCGGTGCCGCAGCCTGCATCCCTCCTCGTCAAGATCATCGCCGATCGCATGAAGCGCGATGGCATGAAGAACATCGGCTATATCGGCTTCTCCGACGCCTGGGGGGACCTCGTCTACAACGGCGCCAAGGCGGCGGAAGCCGCCGGCGACGTCAAGATCCAGACCAACGAGCGCTATGCGCGCACCGACACCTCGGTCACCGCGCAGATCCTCAAAGTGCTCGCGGCGCGGCCGGACGCCGTGCTGGACGGCGGCTCGGGGACGCAAGGCGCGCTGCCGCTCCTCAGCCTCGCGGAGCGCGGCTTCAAGGGAAACACCTACGGCACGGTGGCGCTCGTCAATCCGGACTTCGTGAACGTCGGCGGCAAGGCGGCCGAAGGCATCCAGGTCTCCGCCGGCCCCGTCATCGTGGCCGAGCAGCTGCCCGACGAACACTTCGCCAAGAAAATCGCGCTGGATTTCCGCAGCGTCTACCAGAAGGTTCATAACATCCCGACCACCGACGGCTTCTCGGCCTACTCCTTCGACGCCTGGCTGATCTTTGCCAGCGCAGCGGAGCGCGCTCTCAAGACGGCCAAACCCGGCACGGCGGAATTCCGCGCCGCCCTGCGGGACGCGATCCTCAGCACCAAGGAGCTGCCGGGCGTGCATGCCATCTACAACTTCAAGCCCGGCGCGGTGACCGGCGTCGATGAGCGCGCGCTGGTCGTGGTGCGCCTGACGGGCGGCGCCTGGAAATACGCGCCGTAGTCGGACAGAGGCAGGCCACCAGAACAAGGGGACGGCGTTCTCAATGACGAGCGACATCGCAGCCATTCTTGCGATCGACGGGATCGCCACCGGCGCAGTCTACGCGCTGGTGGCGATCGGGACCGTCCTCATCTTCACCGTGACACGGGTCATCTTCATTCCCTTTGGCGACATCGCGGCCTTCACGGCGCTGACGCTGGCGGCGCTCGACGCGAAGCGTTTTCCGGGCACGGGTGCGCTGGTCGTCATCCTGGCGTGCCTCGCAACCCTGATCGAAATCGTCTCGCTGCTGCGCAACGGCGAGGTTCGGCTGCTTCCGCGCGCTCTCTTCTTCTATCTCGCATTGCCGCTGGCCGTGGTTGGCCTCGCCTGGCTGACCATGCGCGCCGAACCGCCGCTCGCGATCAGGCTCGTGCTGGCCTTGATGCTGATCACCCCCATCGCCCCGCTGCTGGACCGGATCGTCTTCCGTCCCATTGCGGACGGAACGGTGCTGCTGCTGCTGACCGTCTCCGTCGCCCTGCACTTCGCGCTGGTCGGCCTTGGGCTGCTGTTCTTCGGTCCCGAGGGCGTCAGGACCGAGCCGCTGACGTCATTGTCGACCGAGCTTGCGGGCGTGCTGATCTCGGGCCAGACCATGCTGATCGTGATCGCAGCCCTCGTCTTCTCCGGCCTGCTCTATCTCTTCTTCGACTTCACGCTGGTCGGCAAATCGCTCCGCGCCACGGCCGTGAACCGGACCGGCTCCCGCCTGATGGGCATACGTCCCGCCCGCGCCGGCACCATCGCCTATCTCCTGGGCTCGCTGATGGCCGGCGTCTCCGGCATCCTGATCGCGCCCGTCAACACCATATTCTACGATTCCGGCTTCCTGCTCGGCCTCAAGGCCTTCGTCGGCGCCATCGTCGGCGGCATGACGAGCTATCCCGGCGCGGCCATCGGCGCCGTCGGCGTCGGTATCCTCGAAAGCTTCGCATCCTTCGAGAGCAGCGCGCTGAAGGATGTCATCGTGTTCTCGCTTCTGATCCCGATCCTGATCTGGCGATCCCTCGCCTCGCTGCATTCCGAGGAGGAGATCGAGGAATGACGCGCCTTCACGTTCAGCTCGCAGCGGTGGCGGCGGTAGCGTGCCTCGCGCTCGCGCCATTCGTCCTCAACCCCTTCAGCATCACGCTGATGAACTATATCGGCATCTATTCGCTGGTCGCCATCGGCCTTGCCCTGCTCACCGGCGTCGGCGGCATCGTCTCCTTCGGACAGGCCGCCTTCGTCGGCGTCGCGGCCTATGCCAGCGCCTGGGTCTCTGCTCTGAATGGTTATTCGCCGTGGCTCGGCCTCGTGTTCGGGGTGGCGCTGACCTGCGGCGTCGCGACCGTCCTCGGCGTCGTCACCTTGCGGCTCCAGGGCCATTTCCTGTCGCTCTCGACCGTGGCCTGGGGGCTCGCCATCGGCTTCCTGTTCGGCAATGTCGAGGGCCTCGGGCGCTTCAACGGCATCTCGTCGATCCCGCCGATCAGTATCGGATCGCTCGCGCTCGTCTCGAGCGCCCAGATCTATTTCCTGATCTGGGGCATCGTCGTCGTGGTGCTGTTCCTCGGCTACAATCTCCTGGATTCCCGGCTCGGCCGCGCCATGCGCGCGCTGCGCGGCGGCAACATCCTGGTCGAGAGCCTCGGTATCAACGCCTTCCGGATCAAGCTCGTGACCTTCGTGATCGCGGCCTTCCTCGCCTCGCTCTCCGGCTGGCTCTATGCCCATATGAGCCGCTTCATCAGCCCGGGTCCGTTCGATGCCGGCATGGGCATCGAATATCTGATGATGTCGATGGTCGGCGGCGCCGGCAGCCTGCTCGGCGGCGTCGTGGGCGCCGCTATCGTCACCTTGCTGAAGAACAGCGTGCAGGACTATCTGCCGCTGATCGCCAAGGGCGCGTCCGGCCAGCTCGAGATCGTCGCCTTCTCGGCGTTGTTCATCCTGTTCCTGCAATGGGCGCGGCAGGGCATCGTGCCGTTCGTCGTGCGCTACTTGCCGAAGATCAAGCGCGAACGGCCGCCAGCCGCCCCGCCCCTGCCGCGCCGTCCCCAGCCGAAACCGGGCGAACTGCTTCTGAAGGTCGACGGCGCCGAGCGCCGGTTCGGCGGGCTCGTCGCGGTCAACAATGTCAGCTTCGAGGTCCGCTCCGGCGAGATCCTCGCCGTCATCGGCCCGAACGGCGCCGGCAAGAGCACGATGTTCAACTGCCTGACGGGTGCGCTCAGGGTCAACAAGGGCGAGATCGTCTTTGCCGGCCGCGCCATCACGCGCGATCCACAATCCCGCATCGCCAGGGACGGAATCGCCAGGACCTTCCAGCATGTGAAGCTGCGGCCGCGCATGAGCCTGCTCGAAAACGTCATGCTCGGCACCTACGCGCGCACCAGCACGGGCCTGTTCGCCGGCGCCCTCCGCCTCAACCAGCGCGAGGAAGCCAGCACCCGGCACGAGGCCTTGAAGCAGCTCGAACGCGTCGGGCTCGGCGACAAGCCGTTCGAGCTCGCGGGCAATCTGCCGCTCGGCAACCAGCGCATCCTGGAGATCGCGCGCGCGCTCGCCGCGGACCCGGCGCTGCTGGTGCTGGACGAGCCGGCCGCCGGCCTGCGCCGCCAGGAGAAGCTCAGGCTTGCGGAGCTGCTCCGTTCGCTGCGGTCGGACCACCTGACCATCCTCATCGTCGAGCATGACATGGAGTTCGTGATGTCGCTGGTCGACCGCATCGTCGTGCTCGACTTCGGCTCCAAGCTCTGCGAGGGCGCGCCCGCCGCGATCCGGAGCGACGAACGTGTGCAAGAGGCCTATCTCGGAGGCGTCGCGTGAGCGAGATGTTTTCCATGACGGACGTGACCGTCTGCTACGACAATGTCGAAGCGGTCCGCAACGTCTCGCTGTCGGTCGAGGAAGGCCAGATCGTCACCGTGATCGGCCCGAACGGCGCCGGCAAGACCACGCTGCTGATGGCCGCGATCGGGCTGCTCGCCTCCCGCGGCCGCCTCGTCTTTCAGGGCAACGACATCGGCAGGATGTCGGTCGAGGACCGCGTCGAGCGCCGGCTGTGCCTCGTGCCGGAGAAGCGCGAGCTGTTCTCCGACATGTCGGTCGCCGACAATCTCCTGCTCGGCTCCTACAGCCTGCGCGACCGCTCGGGCGTCCAGAAGACGCTGGACGAGGTCTATGACCGCTTCCCGCGGCTGAAGGAGCGGCAGCGCCAGGCCGCCGGCACGCTCTCCGGCGGCGAGCGCCAGATGCTGGCGCTCGGGCGCGCGCTGATGGCCAAGCCGAAACTGCTGATGCTGGACGAGCCGAGCCTCGGCCTCGCACCGCTGATCGTGCGCGAGATCTTCCGCACCATCGCCTCGCTGCGCGATCTCGGCGTCTCGATCCTGCTGGTCGAGCAGAACGCCCGCGCCGCGCTGGAGACGGCCGATTACGGCTATGTGCTCGAGACCGGGGAGATCGTGCAGTCCGGCCCCGCCAAGGATCTGATCCACGATCCCCGGCTGATCACGGCCTATCTCGGCGGACATTAGCGCCGGCCTGGATCAGGCCCCAACTCGCTAAAAACACAAAACGTCGAAAACAACCCCATGCACAGTAGGCGGTGACAGCGATTTCAATGACTTAGTAGCAGGACCTGCGGACTTTCCGAAAACCGGTTGTTCCGTCGGGCAAAACAGGGGCATAATGCCATCATCGCCCCAATTCCAGTTGGTGCGAGTTGAGCAGTTCGTGGAGCTTGGCTTGGCCGTCTGTTTTGCGCGCCGAACCGGGCGAGCGCTACGCAAGGACCCGGCTTTCGATTTCGCCGCGCTCGATCGTCAGCGTCACGTCTGCGAAGGTCTCGAGCAGCTTCGGGTTCGATTCCGTGATCAGAAGGGTAATGTCCGGGTCCTGCGAACGAAGCCGACGCAGCGCCTCGGCGTACCTCTGCGCCAGCACAGGGGCGAGGCCCTGGAACGGCTCGTCCAGAATGACGAGGCGGGTGCCTAGCATCAGGGCGCGCCCGAGGGCGACCATCTTGCCTTGGCCGCCCGAGACGGAGCCCGCCGGACGAGCCGCCAGTTCCCTGAGCTCCGGCAGCACGGAGTAGGCCCGCTCCAGCCGCCGGCGCGCCTCGTCCGCGCCAAGTTTTGCGACGCGAGCGGGCAAAAGAATGTTTTCTTCCACCGTGAAGGCCGAGAAGAGACGACGGTCCTCGGGAGCGTAGCCGATGCCCAAGAAGGGCCTGCGGTGCGGAGGAACATGTCCCAGGTCCTGACCGCCCAGGCGCACGATGCCGCTCGCCTTCGTGAAGCCCATGATGGTCCGTACCGTCGTGGTCTTGCCGGCGCCGTTTCGCCCGATGAGCGCGGCGGTCGCGCCCGGCGGCAGCGAGAAACTGACGCTGCGCAGCACCGGCGCATCGGCGATCGCGACGTTGACCTTCTCGAAGTCCAGCATCGCCGTCATATGCCGATCACCTGTTCGCGGACCTTGGGATCGGACAGAACCTCCGCTGGCGTGCCCACCTTTTGGATCTTCCCGACGTTCCACACCGCGACTCGGTGGGCATAGCGCTCCACCATGTCCATGTCGTGCTCGACGAAGACCGAAGTCACCTTCTCCTTGGCGAGCGCGGACGTCAGGATGTCCATGATCTCCAGCTTTTCGGCGGAGGCGACGCCAGAGGTGGGCTCGTCCATCAGCAGCAATCTGGGCTTCAGCGCGAGCGCCAGAGCGATGTCGACCAGCTTGCGTTGTCCCTCGGGAAGCTCCCTCGCCCTGCGAGACGCGTACGACTTGACGCCGACGAGATCCAGAAGGCGCTCCATTTCGGGCAGCTCAGGCAGGGCTGAAAGAGCCGTGAAGCCGGAAGGACTTCCCAGCCGCGAGGCCGCGGCGATCAGCATGTTCTCCATCACAGTCTGATCGAGAAAAAGCTGCGGTATCTGAAAGGCCCGCGCGATGCCGAGCTTGGTGATCGTGCGCGGGAGCTGCGCCGTGATTTCCCGGCCTAGGAAGGTGATGCTTCCGGCCTGCGGCCGCAGATAACCCGTCGAGATGTTGAGGAAGGTGGTCTTTCCGGCGCCGTTGGGTCCGATGATCGCGAGGTTCTCGCCTTGGAGCACGTCCAGATCGATACCGTCGGCGGCGACGACGCCACCGAACCGGATCTTGATGCCCTTCGCGGAAAGGAGGACGTTGGCCATCAATGTCCTCCCTGCGTCGCCTGGCCGTAGCGCTGCCTGAGACCTATCAGGCCGTTAGGCGCATAGAGAATGATGACGATCAAGACCACGCCGAGGATCAGCTGCCAGGTGTCGGCCAGGTGAGCCGCCGCATAGAAGCGCACGCACTCGAACATCGCCGCGCCGGCGAAAGCTCCGAAGGCGTGGGCGCTGCCGCCGAGGATCGCGATAAAGACGAACTCACCCGACTTCGTCCAGAACCCGAACTCGGGCGTGGCGATCTGCTGGATGATCGCCACCAGCGTGCCGCCGATGCCGCCGAGAAAAGCCGAGATCACGTAGCCTATCAGAAGCACGCGCCGTGCGGACGTCCCGAGGTACTCGAGCCGGGTCTCGTTCGATTTGATGGCACGCAGCATGTGTCCGAGCGGGCTGTCGAGATAGCGTTGCACGCCGTAGAAGGCGACGACCGCGATCAAGAGGCTCACGTAAAGGATGACGTACTGGAAGGTCTCGGGCGTAAACGACAGCCCCAACAGGGCCGGACGAGGGACCCGGATGCCGTCGGCGCCGTTGGTGTAATGAAACATCTTCTCCAGCAGCGACCACAGCACCATCGAAAACGCCAGATTCAGCATTCCAAAAAAGATTTCCCGGTAGCGCACGACGAAGAGCCCGACGATGAGGCCGAAGACGGCGGAGGTCATGCCGCCCAGCGCGATGAAGAGCACGATGTCGCCGCCACCGACGTACTTGCCCCAGAACGCCGCGGTATATGCCCCGGTAGCGAAGAACATTGCATGTCCGAACGACACCTGCCCCGCCTGCAGCAGAAGAATGATACCGAGAACGACGACACCCTTCGCGAGGATCAACGCGAACAAGGTCGCCCAGCTCGATACCAAAAGGGGCGCGACGGCGCTGACCAGAAAGAAGATGATCGCGATCGCGGTGATCGGCTTCATGCGACCGCTCATCAAATTTTCCTTACCTGCACGGCGCCGAACAGGCCGAACGGACGCACCAGAAGCACCAGCACCATCAGCAGATAGGGAACGAGAACTTCGAATTCCGGCTGGAGATAGATCACGAAGGCACGGGTCAGGCCGATCATCAGCGCGGTGAGCGCGGTTCCCTCGATCTGGCCGAGACCCGCGGTCGCAGCGACGGCAAAGGAAAGCACGATCATGTCGGCACCCATACCGGGGACCAGCGAGGTGGTCGGCGAGGCCAGCGCTCCTCCCAACGCGGCCAGACTCGCGCCGATGACGAAGGTGACGAAGTATACGCGTTTTGCGTCAATCCCGATGGCCGTCGAAGCTTCGCGGTCCTCCGTAACCGCAAGGATCACCGCTCCCGACAGGGTCCTGCGCAGGAAGTAGCGGAGCCCGAACAGCGTCGCCAATGCGACGCCGGGCAGCAGAATGACTTGATATGACGTGTAGCTGACGCCGAACACGGCGATGTTGGGAAGTAGTCTCAACGGCTCCGCGGCGAAGATGGGCTGCACGCCCCAGATCAGACGCTGCAGGTTGTCCATGATCATGAAGGCGGCGAAAGTGATCAGAAGCTGAAGGACGTCCTCCTGTCCGAAGAGCGGTCGCAGCAGAAACCGTTCGATGAAACCGCCGCACGCGACGCCGATCACGATGGAGGCAGCCAGCAGCGCGGGATAGGTGAGCCAAGGCGATATCGGCACGACTGCAAGGCTGAACGTCGCAGCCAGGTAGGCGCCGAACGCGTACAGCGACCCGTGCGCGACGTTGACCACGCGCAGCACGCCGAAAATCAGGCTGAGCCCGACCGAGACCAGGAACACCAGTGCGGCATAGCTGATCCCATCGAGGATCGCCAAGATAGCGAGTGTCGAGTTCATGATGGCCTTCGGAAAAGGTCCGTCCTCCGGGACGCGGCTCGGAGGACGGGGATCAAAAGTCGAGCGTGCCGTTACTGAGCTTTGAAGGTCGGCACGTCCATCTTGACGAAGTCCGGTTTGAGCGTCTTGAGCCACTCGACCGACCGTACGCCAGCCGGGTTGGTGATCATCTTCGGATCGAAGATCATCATGTTGTCGAGCAGCTTGAAGTCGTACCCCGGAACGGATTTGGTGACGCCGACCAGCTGAGCTTCGAGCCCCTGGTTGTCCTCGGGCCGCAGCGTGATCGGACGGCCGAAGCCGGTGGCGAACTCGATGCCCACTGTTGCGTCGACGACCTGTTCGCGCGTGGGCCAGTTGCCGCCGTTGGACTTGATCGCCTTGTCGTAGGCCGTCTGCAGGGCCTTGAACGCCTGCGCCATGTGATAGACCGGGTAGATCGGCCATGCACCGGTCTTCGCCTTGAAGGCTTCGTTGAACGCCTTGAAGGCCGCGTCGTTCTTCTTCTCGGGATGCAGGAACCAGTGGTCTCCGCGCGCGCCGACGATCAGGCCTTCAGGCAAGTCCTTGCCCAACCGCTGGATCGATGATTCGCCGATCCCGAGCACGAAGGTCGACTGCTGCAACAGGCCGCGCTGACCGGCCTGGCGGACCAGCGTGTCGAGATCTCCGCCCCAGGACGTGGTCAGAACTACATCCGGCCGCAGCGCCAACAGACGGGAGACTTCAGTGGAGTAGTCCGGTGCGCCGAACTTCGGGAAGAGCTCCGCGACGACTTGCACGTCCGGCTTCATCGCCTTGAGCGCGGTCGAAAAGATCTCCCAGCTCTCCCGACCCCATGCATAATCCTGATTGACCACCGCGATCGTCTTGAAGTCGGGCTTGGTCTTGAGCAGGTAAAGGAGAACGGCCAGCATTTCCGGCGTGCCGTTCGCCTGAGTCCGGAAATTGTACCGGTACTTCTTGGTTTCGAGGATGGAGGCCGCACCGCAGTCCCACATGAAATTCATGACTTTGAGGTCTTCGGCGATCGGCACCAACTGGGTGCAGCTGCCCGACGAGATCGAAGCAAACGTGGCATCGACCTTTTCGTCCTGCACCACGCGTCGGTAGTTCGAGACGAGCGCTTCGCCTCCCGCGCCTTCGTCGATGAAGGAGAGCTTGACCGGCACGCCGCCGATGCCGCCCTTCTTGTTGAGGTCCTCCGCGATCATCTCCGCCGCGGCCTTCGCCGGCACACCGAAGACTGACGCAGGGCCCGACAGGAACGTCGTGATGCCGATTTTGAGCTCCGACGGCTTGGTTTGCGCAAGCGAGGTGCCGGTAAAGGCCGCAACGACAAGCCCAGCCGCAACCGCAGTCTTGAGAAACTGCATCGAAAGTCCTCCCTGTTTTATGTGTCGCGCCCGGCTTCAGCCGCCGTGCGCTTCTTCTTGCAACAACGCTACTATAATTGTCGCGTGTTGCCAGCCCTCTTCTGCCATCCGCGAGCCGACGAACCCGGTTCGACGCCGTCGCCCATTTTGTCGGAGCTGCTCATCGATTGGAAACGGACAAGGTCCCTAAATGGTCGATGCCTTTAATTCCACGGTGCGATAAAAAGCTCCGGCCAGCGCCCGCGCACGCCATTCGTGCCTGCTCTTCCTCTGCGACGTAGGCGCTCTCGTTCAAGCAACAAACCGGCCGCGCTTCCGCTTATGGCCCATCACTGCCGCGTCCCACGACCGAGAGTATGTCGGCTGTTAGGGGCAGACCGGGTCTAACTTTAGCCGGCCAGATCGCCGCGATTGACCCAAAGCAGACTTGTGCAAATAGCTATTATTGCCGACAGTGTTCGCGAATTATGGGACACAGCGTGCGAAAGCTAGGTTTAATCATTCGAGCGATATCGGCAATATTGTTGACTGGCATAGCGTCCGGCTTCGTCGTCATAGCTTTATCGTCCATCTATTTCTGGTCGAATTCCCGCGGGGGGAGCGCGAGCAGCCTTCTGGAGATGATCTCATTTCTCTGGTTTGTGGCGAGCCTTTTTGGAGTTGCGGCAGCAGCCATCCTTGGGATTACGACAGAGTGGCCTAAAGCGCTCTGGCTTGCGAAGCAGAGCCGCCCTTCGCGGACATCGAGCATCCTCGTAAGCATTCTTGCAGCTGAAACACTCGTCCTTATTCCTGCAATTCGCGGCCTCTGGCGCAATCCTGAGGACATCGGCGAGACGCTACTGTTCAGCAGCTTTGCGGCTACCGTAGGAGGGATATGTTCGGCCCTATTGTGGTGGAAATTGGTAGTAGTGCCGTTACGACGCGGTCGATAACCGCCCATCGCAACCCGCGCTTATCTACGGTCAACGACCGCTTCTGGCCCGAAGGTGAAGTTGCGGCTCCGCTGGCGGAGGTCCGCTCATCGTAGTGAACCTGACTAGATTTTCTCAACCTGAGTTCTTCGCATTTTGGCCCATCGCGACATGCTGCGCCGCCGCACGAACTCGGTCGCTATAGGAGCAAAGCAGACGCTGCTTTTAGCCGCATCACGCCGCCGGGTTATGGGTTACACGGCCTAGGACCTCGCCCCCACCACTCTGGTCAGCATCGGGAAATGCTTGTTGCCGCCCGCAAACGGTGGGAATTTCACGAAGTCCGCGCGCATCTGCTTGATCACGTCGGAGCCGAGTGCGTGCGCGAGGGCTTGCGGGCTGTCGAACACCAGCTTGTTGCGTTGCATGTGCTCGACGCGCTGCGATGGCAGCCGGTCGACCCAGTCGATGCGGGTGTAGATCTCGATCTGGCGGACGTCCGGGAAGGTCCGCATGATCGGCGGGTGGTGCTCGAGATAATGCAGGTTCCAGGCGTTCATATCCTCGGCCGGGCCTGGATAGTGCACGAGGTAGCTGCACGGAGTTGTCGTTCCCGCCGGATGCTCGGCGACATCGACCGGAAACGCGCGCGTCAGCATCACCTGGTGGGTGACATCCAGTCCGGTGAGGCGGGATAGCCCGGCCCCCGTTGCGAGGCCGGCAAGGACGCCGCCGCGATCCATCGCCGCCTCGCAGGCGAACAGCTCGGGAAACCGGATTTGAAGTGCAAAGGCGGGGCCGGCGCCGTCGTCCCTGTAAGGATGGTCGACCGACTTTTCCAACGGCGTGAACAGCAGGGCCTCGGTCATGTCGGGGATCGATCCGACGCGCTCCGCCACAGCGGCAACCTCATCAGGACGCACGCGCCGTTCGCCTGTGGAATCGGAGAATGTCATGAACAGCGAGATCATGCGGGTGTTGCCTCGGTCCCCTCGCCCACACTCACATGCGCCATCAGTGCGGCGCGAATGTCATCGGGCCATGGGATCGCATGATGATCGACCAGCGAGGTCGCAGCAAGGATCTGGCGCGCGCGCCAGCGCGGGCCATTCGCGCCGGAGATGACATGCGCGAGATGGAGAGATGACCCACCGACCCTGACGATGCGCAGGTTGAATGTCAGGAGATCGCCGAACATCGACGGCCGGGAGAAATCGCAATCGAGGTGCACCGTGGGCGTTCCGATCTTCCGGACCGTGATCAGCTCCGGCCATGGAAAACCGATTCCAGCCCAGAAATCTTCGACCACGCCGTTGAGAATGTTCAAATAGGACGGAAAATACGCGATCCCCGACGGGTCGCAGTCTCCGAACCTGAGCTCGCGATCGAACGAAAAATTCGTCATCAGATCGCAACGACGGGGTGGCGAATGACACCGACGCCGTCGACGCCCGCCTCGACCACGTCGCCCGGCCAAAGCCATTCCTGCGGGCTCATGCCGGCGCCGACGCCTTCAGGCGTGCCCGTGGCGATGATGTCGCCCGGCTCGAGCGTCATGCCCGACGAAATGTCAGATATCAGCACCGGAATGTCGAAGATCATGTATTTGGTGTTGGAGTCCTGCTTCATGACCCCGTTCTTGGTCAGCCACAGCCGCAGATCGTGTGGATCGGCAATCTCGTCCGCGGTCACGATGCAGGGCCCGAACGGCGCATAGGTGTCCATGCCCTTGGAGAAGATCCACTGGCCGGCCCGGCGATTGTCCCGCGCGGAAATGTCGATCATCACCGAATAGCCGAAGACGTGGTCCATCGCCTTGTCGGCCGCGACGCGCGTTGCGGTCTTGCCAATGATGACGGCGAGCTCGACCTCCCAGTCGAGCTGCTGCGTCATCTTCGCATTGTGCTGGATCGCCGCGCCCGGGCCAATCACGGAGGTGGGTGGCTTGGAGAAGACGACCGGCTGCTTCGGCAGGTCCTTGTCCGTATCCAGGCTCTTGGCGGATTCCGCAACATGCGCCCGGTAGTTCAGCCCGATGCCGAAGATGTTTTTCCGCGGCCGCGGGATCGGCGCCTGCAGCTTGACGTCCTCGAACGCAACCGCCGAGCCGGCCGGGAAGCGGCCATTGGCATCCTCCAGTGCATCCTTAAGCGCTGGCAGCAGGGTCACGCTGTTGTCGATGAACGACAGCATGTCACCCGGCCATGTCACGCCGCTGGACGCACCAAGATGCTCAACATCGACGACCAGACCATTGACCAGGGCTCCAAGACGGGCACCGTTGGAGCCCAAGGTGTAGGTGACGAGACGCATGAAAGCTTCTATCCGGCTGTTCTGGTTGAATTCTGCAAGGGCATGTCAGGCCGCAACCGACTGGTAACCGCCATTGTCGCCATAGGCTTCTTCCCGATAGAGCCCGAGGCCTTCGATGACGGGCAGGTCGTTGAAGCAGAACAGGCAGGCGTCCTCGCTCGCCGAGGCGTTGCCGTGCTCGTGCCAGGCCCAGGACGGAACGCAGAAGATGTCGCGCTCTTCCCATTCGAGCCGCTTGCCGCCGATGATCGAATAGCCGCGCCCCTTGGCGACCTGGTAGATGAAGCTGCCGGTGTGCCGGTGCGATTTGGTTTTTTCGCCGGGGCGCAGCAACTGCATGCTGGCGCCGATCGTCTGCATCACGTGCCCGCCGGTGACCGGGTTGACGTAGTTCATGAGGATGCCGTCATAGGGCGAGCCATCGGTCGCGGCCGCATATTTCTGCAAGGACTCGTAGGTCGGCTCCCACTCATATTTGAACATCGGCGAATAGCCCTTCGACCAGCGCGAGTCCGCCGGCCGAAGACCGGGATTGCCCCAGGTCCGGGTCATGTCGTCCACGGGATAGCCGGACGGCTCCTGCTGGATCTTCGGATGCACCACGAAGAAATTGGCTTCCAGCGCGTTGACGAGCGGGATGTCCAAACCGTCCTGCCAGATGCAGACCGAGCCGTCGCCTTCGACGCCATGCTCGTGCCAGGTGCCGTTCGGCGTCAGCACGAAATCCCGCGCGCCCAGCGTCATCTTGTGGCCGTCGACGATGGTGTAGGCGCCCGCGCCCTCCATGATGAAGCGCAGCGCCGAGGCCGAGTGGGCGTGGGCCGTGGCGACCTCGCCGGGGTGCATCACCTGCAATCCCGAATAGAGCCAGCCCACCGCGGCCGACACGTCGCGCCGCCCGGGATTATTGAGATAGATCACCCGCCGGCCGGCTTTCTCGGGCGAGACCAGCTCGACCGAGCGCAGCACGTGCTCACGCAGATCCTTGTAGCGCCAGAGCACGGGAACCGAGGCCGATTGCGGCGCCCACGGCTCGATCTTGTTGGCGACGGTCCAGAGCGCGCCGGCTTCGTACCGTTCGAGATCCTTGTAATAGGCCTTGAGCTCGGGGGTGTCCTCGACATTGGCCCGGCCGATCACGTTCTCGCGCATCCTATCCTCCAAGTCCTGTGTCGCCGCTTCAGCTAGAATGTGGTGACCAAGCTCGTCATGCCCGGGCTTGTCCCGGGCATCCACGTTCTTTGTCCCGCACGAAAGGTCGTGGATGGCCGGGACAAGCCCGGCCATGACGGTGTGGATGTATTAGCACCATGCTTCAAGTCAGCGTGTCCCAAACCATCATTCCGATCTCAGCGGGATCGGCACAAAACCCTGCTCCGCGGTAACGCCCTCACCGTCCGCGAGGCCCAGCGGCGCCAGGGGGCGACGGTTGACCCGCAGATCGAAAATGTCGAACCGGTTATAGTGCCCGACGATGTCGTGCATCTGCTTCGGCTGGATGCAGCGCTCGAGATCGATATCGGCATAGACGATGCCTTCGTCGTCGATCAAGGGATCGCCGACCACGCGCCCGTCCGGCCCGATGATGCCGGAGAATGCGCTCGACTTCCGCTGCAGACGTGCGCGTGCGTCGGGAACGACGGTCTCCATCGCCGCGATGATCTCCTCCGACACGGTCGAGCAGGAGACGATCGTGAAGATCTTGCCTTCGAAGGAGTGGGCAATCGCGCGCAATTTGATCGCCTCCGCCATGTCATAGTCGGGGGGCGCGACGGGAAGCGAGATGTAGCTGGCGACGTGCACGAGCTCGCCCTGTCCGAGCAGCGCAAAGCGCGCCAGCGTGTTGGTGTTCTCGCCGCAGGCCAGGCCTCCGAGACGGCCGATCTCGGTATCATAAACGCGCAGGCTCGACCCGTCACCGCCGGTCCAGGTCAGCTTCTCTGCCCAGGTCGGCACCAGCTTGCGATGCTTGCCGAGCAAGGCGCCGTCAGGACCGATGAAAACCAGCGTATTGTAGATCGCGCCGAGCGAGACCGGGCTGCGCTCGTTGACGCCGAGCACGACGTGGCATGCCGTATCGCGCGCGGCTTTTCGGACCACGTCGACCTCCGGCCCCGGCACCAGCACCGACGCCTTGGCGAGCTTCTCGAACCATGCACTGCCGGTGACGGGATCGGTGATCCAGTTCCAATAGGGATAGCCGGGAACGAACACTTCCGGGAACGCGACGAGCTTCGCCCCGTTGGCTGCGGCCTCACGGACCAGTGAAGCCGCCTTCTCCGCGGTCGCGCTCGCGTCGAGATAGACTGGTGAAGCCTGGACGGCGGCAGCTCTAAAGCGAGGCAGCTTCAGCATCGGCCCTACCCTGTCGCTGGCTCATGACCGCCTTGTCGGAGGGAGCTTCCGCAAGCGTGATAGCATGGCGCGGCGTTGACTTACTTCACATGTAAACGTATGCTAACGCATATTTCTGGAGGGTGCAATGGCTGAACGGTCTTTTGCTCGCGAGGTCGAGGATCTCAGGCTCGGCGCCGGCGACACGTTCCGCGGCGAAGGCATCCTCGCCATCACCAAGGCGCTGCTGCAATCGGGCGTCGCCTATGTCGGCGGCTACCAGGGCTCGCCGATCTCGCATCTGATGGACGTGCTGGCCGACGCCAAGGACGTGCTCGACGACCTCGGCGTCGTATTCCAGAGCTCGGCCAACGAAGCCGCCGCCGCGGCGATGCTGTCGGCATCGGTGATGTATCCCCTGCGCGGCGCGGTCGCGTGGAAGTCGACCGTCGGCACCAACGTCGCCTCCGACGCTCTTGCCAACCTCGCCTCGGGCGGTGTCACCGGCGGCACCATGATCATCGTCGGCGAGGACTATGGCGAAGGCTCCTCCATCATGCAGGAGCGTACCCACGCCTTCGCGATGAAGTCGCAGATCTGGCTGCTCGATCCCCGCCCCGAGCATGAATGCATCGTCAACCTGATCGAGAAGGGCTTCGAGCTCTCCGAGTTCTCCAACACGCCGGTCATGCTGGAGGTGCGCGTGCGCGCCTGCCACATGCACGGCAGCTTCGCCTGCAAGGACAATGTCAGGCCGGCGCACACCATCAAGGACGCGCTCAACAATCCCAAGCGTGACGTTGGCCGCATCGTGCTGCCGCCGGCGGCCTATGAGCACGAGCAGGAGAAGATCAAGACGCGGATGCCCGCGGCTATCGGATTCATTCGGGACAACAAGCTGAATGAATGGATGGGGCCGAAGCAGGGCAAGGTCGGCATCATCATGCAGGGCGGCATGTACAACAACGTCATCCGCGCGCTGCAATATCTCGGGCTGTCGGATGCCTATGGCAACACGCAGATCCCGCTCTACATCATGAACGTCACCTACCCCGTGATCGACACCGAGGTTGCGGAATTCTGCGTCGACAAGGACGCCGTGCTCATCGTCGAGGAAGGCCAGCCGGAATATCTGGAGCAGGCGATCAATACGGTCTTGCGCCGCAAGGACATCCAGGCGCGCGTCCACGGCAAGGACGTGCTGCCGATGGGCGGCGACTACACTGCGCAGGTGCTGCTCGGCGGCGTCAGGGAATTCCTGGAGAAGACCGAGCCGCGGCTGCTCGGCAACCGGCCGCCGGCGCCGGACGCAGCGCCCGTGCTCAATCACCCCGCGGTCGAGAAGCTCAAGCAGGTCGTGCCGGCGCGCCCGCCCGGGCTTTGCACCGGCTGCCCGGAACGGCCGATCTTCGCCGCCATGAAGCTGGTCGAGGAAGAGCTCGGCCAGCACCACGTCTCCGCGGACATCGGCTGCCATCTGTTCTCGATCCTGCCGCCGTTCAACATCGGCGCGACCACGATGGGCTTCGGCCTCGGCCCGGCCTCGACCTCGGCCTTCAACGTCAAGGCCGACAAGCGCTCGATCGCGGTGATGGGCGACGGCGGCTTCTGGCACAACGGACTGACCAGCGGCATCGGCAATGCCGTGTTCAACAAGCATGACGGCGTGTTCGTCATCGTCGACAATTACTACACCTCGGCGACCGGCGGTCAGGACATCCTGTCCTCGCGCGCGATCAACAAGCGCCGCAAGACCAACAACTCGATCGTGCAGGCGGTGAAGGGCATCGGCGGCCAGTGGGTGCGCCAGCTCGACCGCACCTACGACGTCGCCAAGATGCGCGACACGCTGAAGGAAGCGCTGACGACGAAAGAGGAAGGCCCGAAGGTCATCGTCGCGTCTTCCGAATGCATGCTGAACAAGCAGCGGCGCGTGAAGCCGCAGATCAACAAGGCGATCAAGGACGGGACGCGCATCGTCAAGGAGCGCTTCGGCGTGGACGAAGACGTCTGCACCGGCGACCATGCCTGCATCCGCCTCTCCGGCTGCCCGTCACTGTCGGTGAAGCAGCTCGACGATCCCTTGCGCGACGATCCGGTGGCGGCGATCGACAATTCCTGCGTCGGATGCGGCAATTGCGGCGAGGTCGCCGAGGCCGCCGTGCTCTGCCCCTCGTTCTATCGCGCCGACGTCATCCATAATCCGACGCGGTGGGACATGTTCAAATCCAAGGTCGCGATGAGCGTGATCGGCTGGCTGCAGCGTCGTCGCGACCGCCGGCGGCCGGCACTCGAGGCACTGGCATGAGGGACGAGACGGTCCGGCTGGCCCTCCCCGCCGCAGGCGAAGCGACGGAGCGCCCGATCTCGATCGCGATTGTCGCGATGGGCGGCCAGGGCGGCGGCGTCCTGACCGACTGGATCGTTCAGCTCGCCGAGAACCACGGCTGGGTCGCGCAGTCCACCTCGGTGCCCGGCGTCGCCCAGCGCACCGGCGCCACCATCTACTACATCGAGGCGATGCCGCCGCTCGACGGCCGCAAGCCGATCCTGTCGCTGATGCCGACCCCGGGCGACGTCGACGTGGTGATGGCGGCGGAATTCATGGAGGCCGGGCGATCGATCCTGCGCGGCCTCGTGACGCCGGATCGCACCACGCTGATCGCGTCGAACCACCGGTCGTTTGCGATCGGCGAGAAGATCGCGCCGGGCAACGGCATCGCCGACGGCGGCGCCGTGACCGGCGCAATCGGAGTTGCGGCGAAGACCGAGATCATCTTCGATTTGAACGCGCTGGCGATCGCGCATGGCAGCGTCATCTCGGCCGCGATGTTCGGCGCGCTCGCAGGCGCAGGCGTGCTGCCGTTCAGCCGCGACAGCTATCTCGACGTCATCCGCAAAGGCGGCAAAGGCGCGAAGGCCAGCGTCGAGACGTTCCAGGCCGCCTTCGAGCGGGTCAAGACCGGCCCGACCGAAGTTGCGGCGCCCGCGCCAGCCAGACCGGCCGACAATGTCCCCTCTTCCGCGGCGCCCGATCCGCAGCTCGGCGAACTCGTCGCAAGATTGAATCGGGAGCTGCCCGAGCCTGCACTCGGCATGGCGCGTGCAGGCTTGCGGAAGGTCATCGACTTCCAGGACATCGCCTATGGCGGCGAATATCTCGACATCCTGAAGACGCTGCACGCAGCCGACCGGAACGCCGGTGGCGGCGCGCATGCCTATGCCTTCACGGAAGCCGCGGCAAAGTACCTCGCCAACGCCATGACCTATGACGACGTCATCCGCATCGCCGACCTCAAGACGCGCGCCGGCCGCCGCGCGCGCATCGAGAGCGAGCTCGAGATGTCGAACGGACAGGTGCTCCAGACCACCGAGTTCATGCATCCGCGCATGGAGGAAGTGATGGGCATGCTGCCGGCAGGCTTCGGCCGCTGGCTCGGCGCGCGGCCGCGCCTGCTTGGCTGGCTCGATCGCCGCGTCAACCGGGGACGCCGGGTGCGAACCTACGCGCTGCCCTGGTTCCTGGTCCTCTATGTCGTCGGCGGGATGCGTGGCCTGCGCCGCCGCTCGCTGCGTCACGCCGTCGAGACGGCCCACCGGAATTCGTGGCTCAAGGCCGCGACCGAGGCGGTCGGCACCAATTACCAGCTCGGTGTCGAGATCCTGCAATGCCGACGCCTCGTCAAAGGCTATTCGGACACCCACAGCCGGGGGCTGTCGAAATTCGACCGGACGCTCGCGGCGATCAAGCTGGTTGAGCGCCGCGAGGATGCCGCCGACTGGGCGCGCCGCCTGCGGGAGGCCGCGCTGAAGGACAGCGCCGGAACGGCGCTCGACGGCGTGATCCAGACCATCAAGACTTTCGCATGATTCCACGGGCGCCGGACGCAGGACTGGATTGCCGTTCGCGCCGCAAGAGGTCAGGATCGGACCGCTTGACTACGCTTCTCAGGTTGTTAATCGGAGCGAACGACCCGCGGTAATTCCCTTCACTCGACGAGACATTCCGTACTCGATGGTCATGCGATGCCGGCAGCACTCAAGGAGAACGTTGTTCCCGTCCCTGGGCAGATCGAAACCCGGCTCTGGCTCCAATTGCTGTCGCTGCATGGTGAGCTGTTCGCCTCGCTCAATTCGATGCTGAATTCGGAGTTCGGCCTGTCGCTGGCAAAATTCGACGTGCTGGCCCAGCTCGACCGTTACCGGGATGGCCTTGCGCTCGGGCAATTGTCGCAGAATCTGAAGGTGACCGGCGGCAATGTCTCGGGGCTGGTGCAACGTCTTCTCGCCGACGACCTCATCAGCAGGGAGATGTCGAGCGAGGACCGGCGGTCCTTCATCGTGCGCCTGACGCCGAAAGGCGAAGCGCTGTTCCGGAAGGCGGCCGAAATCCACAAGAAGCATCTCGCCAAACGGCTCGAGAACGTCTCGGCCCGGGAGCTGGACACCGCGCTGTCCGTGCTGAGATCGCTTTCCTCGAAACTTCATACCGAGAGCAAGAAGCAAAGTCGCAAGAGATAATGGCCAGAGAATCCAAGAGCAGATGGAAGTCGGGTCCGCCGAGGACCAGGGACCAGCTGCAAACCTATATTCCGTATCTGTTCAACCGGCTCGCCAATCGCTGGAACCTGGATCAGAACCGCGATTTGAGCGAGCACGGCATCAACAATGTCGTGTTCCGGACGCTGTCGGTGCTGTTCATCTACAAGACCCTCACCGTCAACGAGGTCGCCGTTCTCGCGGTGACCGAGCAGTCGACGGCGAGCCGCATGGTCGAGTCCATGGTGTCGTCGGGCCTCGTCAAGCGCGAGATCGCCGAGGAGGACCAGCGCCGCCGCGTCGTCGGCCTGACGCCGGATGGCGAAGCGCTGCTGCGCAAGATCTGGCCGATCATGGCGAGCAATTACGACAAGCTGGTCGAGGGCATCGAGCCCGAGGACATCGAGGTCTGCGCGCGCGTGCTGGCCAAGATGGTTGAGAATATCCGCCAGAACCAGATCTGACGGGCTACGGCCCAAGTCCGACGAGGCTGGTGCCGCCGCAGACATAGAGCACCTGGCCGGTGACGAAATCGGAGTGCTCGTCGAGGAAGAACGAGACGGCGTGCGCGACATCCTCGCGCGAGCCGAGCCGCCCGACCGGAACGTTGCGCGCCATCCGCTCCTGCTGCTCGGAGCCCTTCGGGATGACGCCCCAGAAATTGTCGGTCAGGATCGGTCCCGGCGCGACGACGTTCACGGTGATGCCGCTCGCGGCAAGCTCCAGCGCCCAGGTCCTTGCCATGCCGTGCACGCCGGCCTTGGTGGCCGAATAGGCCGAGCGCGTCACTGCCCCCATCGCGGCGCGCGAGGAGACGAACACGATGCGCCCGAAGCGGCGCGCACGCATCCCTTCCAGCGCCGCCTGGGTCAGGAGCATCGGCGCGCCCAGATGCAACTGCGCCAGCATCAATATGTCTTCCGGCCTGGCGTCGGGCAGCAGGTTCGGCAGGATGACTCCGGCATTGTGGACCAGGCTGTCGACGGCGTGATCCCGGCAGATCTCCTGCGCGATCGCACGCGTCGCTTCGATATCGGTGAGGTCGGCGCGATAGGCCGCGAGCAGATCATGCGTCCAGGTCGGCTTCTCCAGCCCGACCGAGATCACGCGTTGCCCGCGCGCGACGAGCTTCTTCGCCAAGGCCTCGCCGATCCCGGAATTGCCGCCGGTGATGAGGGTGGTGCGGATCGCGCTCATGATCAGACCTTCTTGATCAGACTTTCTTGATCAGACTTGCCGCTTCTTGAGGTCGCGCAGGTCGAAGAAGGCGCCCTCGCCCATCAGCTTCCCGACGAAATCCTTCAACCCGCCGCGCTGGATCTTCTCGGTCGCGGTCAGCGGCAGGCTGTCGACGAAGCAGATCCAGCCCGGCGCCTTGTAATAGGCCATCTGCTCGAGGCTCCAGCGCACGATCTCTTCGGCGAGCGCGCGGTCCGCGCCGGCCTTCTCAGGGATGATGACCGCGGCGACCTCGTCGCCGCGCACCTGGTCCGGCGTTGCCGCAACCGCGGCCTGCCGGATCGCGGGATGGCGGTTGAGCACGGATTCGACCTCGACCGCGGCGATGTTCTCGCCGGAGCGACGGATCACGTTCTTCTTGCGATCGACGAAGTGCAGGTCGCCGTCCGCATCGCGCGACACGATATCGCCGGTGTGCAGCCAGCCGCCGGCCCACGCCTCATTGGTGGCAGCCTCGTTCTTGAGATATTCGCGGAAGAAGCCGTAGCGCGGATCGGCGCCGGCGCGCCGCACCAACAGCTCGCCGGGCACATCCACCGGCGCATCATCGCCGACGTCATCGACGATCCGGACCTCGACCTCGGGGGCCGGGCGACCAAAACAGCTGGTGCCGACCTTGCGCGGCTCGACATTGGCGGCAATGACGCCGCCGCTGCCGGTCTCGGTCATCGCCCAGGCCTCCAACAGCGGAAAGCCGAAACGCTGCTCGAACGTCGCATGCAGCAGCTTGTCGACGCCGGCGCCGAAGCCGAAGCGCACGCTGTGCGCGCGGTCCAGCTCCGAGGGCGGCGCGCTCATCAGCATCGAGGGCATCACGCCGAGATAATGCAGGCAGGTGGCACGGCTGTCGCGCACCGAGGCCCACCAGCTGCGCGGGTGGAAGCGATCGAGCATGGTCAGGCAGCCGCCGACCGACAGCATCGCCATCAGGGACACCGCCATTGCGTTCATGTGGAACAGCGGCAGCGGCGTGATCATACGCTCGCCGTCTGGCTTGAGGTCGATCAGCCCGCCGACGTCGCGATACCAGTTTCCGGAATGCAGGAAGTAGGTGTTGGTGAGCACGCAGCCCTTGGGCTGGCCCGTCGTCCCCGACGTATAGAGCAGCGCGCATTCGCTCCCCTCGTTTGCCGACGTCGCGGGCCGGGCACCGCCGAAGGGTGCGGGAACGTCGTCCTGATCGTCCACGACAGGGATCGGCCGGCCGGCCTGACGCGCGGCCAGCTCCACCTCCTCGCGCCGTCCGGCGAGGACGAATGCAGCATTCATCTCGGAATGCGAGATGATGTATTCGAGCTCGCTGCGACGGAGGTCCGGATTGATCGGCACCACCGAGACGCCGAGCGCATTGAGCGCGAACCACAGCTCGATGAAGACAGGCCTGTTCTGGAGCAGCAGCCCGACTCGGTGGCCTTCGCCGTAACCCTGGCTCGCGAACGCCGCGCGCCGGTGCTCGACCCGGTCGAGCATCGCACGATAGGAGATCTCGCCCGCCGCAATGCCGTAGATGCCCGCCGTCTCCGGCAGCACGTTGAGGAAGCCCGCTTCGCCGCGGCGGAGCGCGGTCTCTTGAAAGCGGGCATGGATAGTGGTCGCAGCGGTCAAGGCAGTCTCACATGAAAAGCTGGATGTTGCCGAACGGCGCATCGAAATTGACGAGATCGACGCGCTTGAGCTTGATCTTCAGGGCATCGCCGACCTGCACGAGCTCGTGCGAGGCCCATCCAGAATAGCGCTCCAGCATGTCGCCACGCGTCTCGGTGTAGATGTAGGGGGTCCGCGCCTTTAACATTCCGGCAGCAGGATCGCATGCCACGATCCGCGGTGCCTGGAGCAGATGATGGCAACGGCTCTTCGGCTTCTGGCTGAAGGTGCGCTCGCCGGCGAGCCGCTCGACCCGCACCTTCAGGAGCAGCAGATCCTCGTACATCAGCGACGGCTGCAGCACCGGATCCTGCTGCTGCCATTCGAGCGGCATCCAGTAACGCCCTTCGGGGTGAAACAGATCGAGCCAGGCCTGCCACTCCATCGCGTCGAGCAGCTCGGCCTCGCGATAGATGAAGTCCGTGATGGTGTTCTCGCCGATCATTCCGCGGCCTCGATGCGCTCGTCCATGTCCATGGTGATGAATTTCGCCCAGGCGTGAAACTGGTTCCGCATCTGCCGCTCGGACGTGCCGTTGATCACCGCAGTGACGTCCTGCTCTTCATGGCCGTCGTAGAGCCGCCGCAGATTGACCCATTGATTGCCGTTGGACTTCAGTCCCTCCTGCGCCCGCTCATACATCTCGAGGTCGTCGTGGCCGACGATCGAGGTCGGCGCGTTGATGAAGCGGTTGTACATCAATGCGCGCTCGTAGAGCTTGTCGGGCGCGCCGACCAGGCGATAGACCCAGCTCTCGACCAGCGTCTTGTCGACCGCGATCGGGATGAAATTGCGCAGGATCTGGACAGCGCCCTTCACCATGATGTTCGGGAAGTACACGGTGTTGTGCCTGACCTCACCGAGGATCTCATGCGCGCGCTGCTCGCCATAGGCCGCAACCATCTGGTCGAGATAGCCCGGGACATCCGAATAGTTCGAATGGATGGAGTTGGCGACGCCGGTGTGGCCGTGACCGTTCGGCCAGATCCGGATGCCGCTCTGCTCGTAGAACTCGTACGGGCTCATGAAGGGACCGTAGAGCTGCACCGCCATCGGTGTTTCCGTGGAATCGCCCTGCTCGCGCTTCCAGACCTTGACCGCGGTACCGGCCGAGCTCTCATGCGCCACCATCGGATGGCAGGTGTCGGTCTGGTTCTCGACCAGCATCTTCCAATTGCACGTGTGCATGTAGCGGATCGGCGTTGCCTGGACGGCGAGTTTCCCCTCCGGCGAGCGGTCGACCATGTTGTCGATGGTCGAAAGGCTTTCGCCAAAATAATCCTCGAAGGAGACGCCGTGATCGCTCAGGCGCGCGAAGATGAAATCGCGGTAGATGACGACGTTCCTGACCTTCGACAGCCCCTCATTGGCCTGGGTGTCGCCGAAGCCGGTGCCCTCGTAGCCCTTCTTCAGCGGGATCGCGAGCAGCGAGCCGTCGGTCTTGAAAGACCAGGCGTGATAAGGGCAGCGGAAGAACTTTCCGGTGTTGCCGCAGGGTTCGGACGCGATCTTCACGCCCTTGTGCGGGCAGCGATTGTAGAACACGTGGATGGAACCGTCGCTATGGCGGCTGGCCATGACCGGCTGCCGCCCGATATTGGCCGTGATGAAGTCGCCGGGTTTTGCAAGTTGGCTGGCATGGCCGACATAGATCCAGCTGTTGGGAAACAGGTGCTCCATCTCGAGCTCGAAGATCTCGGGATCGACATAGACGTCGCGATGCACCTCGGCCTCGCGCACCAGCGCGGCAATCGCACGGGCATTCCCGCCGTATCTTTTCATGACGTCCCTCGCCTCCCTAGAGATCCAGCACCAGACGTTCCGACTTCGCACGTGACACGCAGATCTGCATGACCCTGTTGGACGCCCTCTCCTCGTCGCTGAGGATGACGTCGCGATGATCGGGGACTCCCGCGATCACGCCGCACTGGCAGATGCCGCAATCGCCGCGCCGGCAGTCGTAGAGTACGTCGAGACCGGCCGCCTCCAGCGCCTCGATGATGGTCTGCCCCGCCGCAACGCCGACGACCTGCCCGGTCGACTTGATCTCGACCTCGAACGGCCGATCAGGGGTCGACGTCTGCTCGGATTTGAACAGCTCGTAATGAACGCGATCTGCTGAAACACCGGCGGCCGCCGCACCGGCCTTCACCGCCTCGATCATGCCCGAAGGGCCGCAGACATAGACGTGAGCGTTTGCTGCGGCATCGCCGAGCGCGGCGACGATGTCGAGGCGGGATTCATCGCCGTCGTAGTGGACGGACAGCCGTCCGGCGCAGATCTCCTGCAATTGCGGCAGGAACGCCAGCAATCCTTGTGTGCGCCCGGCATAGTGCAGGCGATATAAGCTTCCTCGCGCCGCCAGCTCCGCCGCCATCGACAGAACGGGCGTAATGCCGATGCCGCCGGCAAACAGCAGCGCCGGCGCTGCTCCCTCGTGCAGTCGAAAATTATTGACCGGCGCGCTCGCCTTCACGACGTCGCCGACCTTGAGCGCGTGCATGAACTGCGAGCCGCCGCTCGAAGCCTCCTCGCGCAGGACACCGAGCGCCAGCGCATCTTCGGGAAGGCCCGGCAACGCCATCAGCGAGTACGGCCGGTCTCCGCCATTCGGGAGCGCGACGCGGAGATGCGCGCCTGCCTGCCATTGCGGCACGACGCCGTCCTCCACACCAAACACAAGGCTCCGTATGAACGGCGTCTCCGCCACATACGACCTGACCTTGAGCTTGAGCGGATGCACGTCCATTCACGCATCTCACGGATTATATGAATTTGCATATTTTTAGACATGTAATAATTCGCTGTCAATCGTTGGCGCGGGAGCAGGTTTGGGTGATGCATCGATGATCGCCCAGCTGGGTTCTCGGGCCGCCTTCTAACCAGTTGAAAAACTTGAACACTCGCTCAGATCCACCTTGAGCTATTTCCAGCGATCAATGTCCCAACAGAGCCAAATAGATGGAAGGCGAGACGAACCTGACAGCGCTGCTCGTCCGCACGTGAGGACACATCGAGATCAAGCCACAGCCGCCTGGTATAGGCACTCGCGAAGCCAGGCGTGGCCCTTGTCCTCCTGATTGCGCGGATGCCACAGCGCAACGATACGAGCGGGCGGCAGATCGAGCGGCGGGGGCGTGAGATCGAGCTCGTGGGCGAAGCGGATCAGGAAGCGCCGCGGAAGCGTGCAGATGCAGTCACTGTGCGCAAGGATGACCGGCGCCAGCGCATAGGTCTGGATCGAGACGGCGACGCGCCGGGAGCGGCCGAGCGCGGCCAGCGCATCGTCGACCAGGCCCGAGAAGCCGCCGCCATCGGCGGAGATCAAGAGATGGTCGAGCGCGCAGAAGCTGTCGAGATCGAGCGGGCCGTTGCCGCGCGGATGACCTTTGCGCTGTGCGGACAGGAAGCCGTCTTCGAACAGCGGCCGCTGCATCAGCTCGCCATGGGCGCGGTCGGCGCCCGTCACAAGGATGTCGATCTCTCCCCTTTCGAGCTGATCCACGACATCGCGCGCGGGGTGAACGAGGGCGAGGCGCGCCCGCTCAGCCATCGCGGTCAAACGCGCGACCAGGCCGGGCGCCAGCGTCACGGCCGGATTCTCGTGGATGGCAACGACGAAGGTACGCTGGCTCTTGGCGGGGTCGAACACAGCCGGTCCCTCCACCATGCGGCGGAACTTGCCGAGCACGTCCGCAAGCTCCGTCTGCAGCTCCACCGCTCTCGTCGTCGGCACCACGCCGCGCCCGCTCGCTGCGGGTACGAACAGCGGATCGGCAAAGATCTGCCGCAGCCGGTTCAGCCGCGCCGACAGCGCAGGCTGCCCGATATTGAGCCGGTAGGCCGCGCGCGTCACGTTCCGCTCGCGCAGAAGAGCCTCCAGAGCCAGCAACAGACCAAGATCGATCTCGGCGAGATCATGGTCGTCGGTCGGCCGACCGCGCCCGTGTTCCGCATCCTGCATCGGTCCCATCTCCGTCTAGGGCGTATCGCGGCTCCGACGCCGCGATACGAGGGTTAGGGCCAAAACGGCCGCGTGAAAAGCCGAGCCAACGTCCTTTCCGATATCGACAATGTCGATGGGACCTATCGAGCCCGCGACTCTCCCCAAGGCCTGGCGCGCTTCGTAGCTCACGGTCACCGCAGCGCGGGCAATCAGGCCCCCAGCTGCGGCCCGGTGGAGGACATCTCGATGATTCACGCGGCCAAGACCTATCACGTCGGCGAAGCATCCATCACGCGGATCGACGAGTTGCGGCTTGCCGCATTCAAGTTCGACGCGCTCTATCCGGACGGCGAGTCGCAGGCGCTGGAGCGCCATCGCGACCGCCTGGAGGCGGGCTCGTTCGACGCTGCGACCGGCACCTTCATCCAAAGCATTCACAGCTGGCTGGTCAGGACGCCGCACCACACGATCCTGATCGACACGGCCACCGGCAACGACAAGAACCGGCCGGAGATTCCGCCGCTTCACCGGTTGAGCGAGCCGTTCCTGGCGCGGCTGGCCGCAGCGGGTGTCACGCCGGAGCAGGTCGACTACGTGCTGCTCACCCACGTGCATGCCGATCACGTTGGCTGGAACACCCGCCTCCTCGACGGACGCTGGGTCCCGACCTTTCCGAATGCGACCTACGTCTTCTCCGCGATCGAGCAGGCCTATGGCGAGAGCCTCGCGGCGGGCACAGCGCCGACCGGAGCGGCCCGCCCGGCCCCGTCCCTCGGCCCGGCGCTGCGCAAGCCGGCCGACCGTGTCTATGACGACAGCGTCCGGCCGGTGATCGAGGCCGGACTTGCCAGGCTCATCGCAGTGGACGGGGGCGAGATTATCGAGGGCATCTCGTTCATTCCGACGCCCGGCCACAGCATCGATCACGCCTCGATCCGGCTGGTCTCGCGCGGCGAGGAGGCGCTGTTCGCCGGAGACGTGATGCACCATCCGCTCCAGGTCTATGAGCCTTCGCTCAATTCCTGCTTCTGCGAATTCCCGGAAGCCGCGTTGCGCTCGCGCGCCTTCGTGCTGGAGGACGCTGCCGCGCGGGGCTCGACCATCTTCACCACCCATTTCGCCCAATCATCGGCCGGCCGCGTCAGCCGGACCGGAGGACGCTTCACCTGGCAATTCGTCTGAACGGAGAACGATCATGAACCAGCACGCCAGCGCGCGCGCCGACAGGCCCGAGATCGTGGTCGAGGATCTCATGATTCCGAGCGACACGGCCGGAATTTCGCTTCACTTGCGCAACAAGCGCCCCGCGGCGCTCGAGACCTTTTCCGCCGAGCGAACCATCCTGATGATGCACGGCGCGACCTATTCATCGGGAAGCCTTTTCGATACGCCGCTCGGCGGCGTCTCGTTCATGGATTATCTCGCCGTCCACGGTTACGACGTCTTCGCGCTCGACGTGCGCGGCTATGGCCAATCGACCCGCCCGCCGGAGATGGACGCGCCGCCGGAACAGTCCGAACCGCTCGTGCGCACCGAAACTGGCGTGCGTGACCTCGCCAGCGCCGTCGCGCACATCCTGAAGCTACGCAAGATCCCGCGACTCAATCTGGTCGCGATGTCCTGGGGCGGCTCAGTGGCCGGCGCTTACACCGCAGGCAATAACGACAAGGTCGTCAAGCTCGCGCTGGTCGCGCCGCTCTGGTTACTGCAGGGTCCGGCTCCCATCGATGCAGGCGGGCGCCTCGGCGGCTATCGCAAGGTTCCGGTGCTGGACTTCAGGACGCGCTGGCTTTCGGCTGCGCCGGAAGCGGCACGATCGAGCTTGATCCCGGCGGGCGGCTTCGAGCGCTGGGCCGACATTTCGCTCGCAACCGACCCGTTAGGCAGCTCGCAAACGCCTCCGATCATGCGTGCGGTCAACGGCCCGATCCAGGACATTCGCGAATACTGGGCCGCCGGCAAGCGGCTTTATGATGCCGGCGACATTCGCGTGCCCGTGCTCCTGGTCCACGCGGAATGGGACCAGGACGTTCCCATCGCCTCGGCGCAGGACTTATTCCTTTCGCTGAAGCATGCGCCATACCGGCGCTGGGTCGAGATCGGTGAAGGCACGCACATGGTGCTGCTGGAGAAGAACCGTCTGCAGGCGTTCAACGCGATCAACCAGTTTCTCGCCGAAGATTACAGCTAGCGCGCGTCCTGCTGCACCGCGAAAATCACTCGCGCCGCAACATTCAAAAATGAGACTGCCAGTCAAGCCGAACGACGTCGCGACGGGTGCAGCGCATCCGACTTCGGTTAGCTTTCCTCCAAAGCCGCGGGCTTCGAAAGCCACGGGCATCGTACGGTTCGTCGCGGCAACAAGCGATGACATAGGGGAGGAGCACATGTCGAAATGCAGCATCGGACTGCTCGCGTTGAGCAGCCTGTTTCTTTCGGGCGCGGCGATCGCCCAGGAAAAGATCAAGGTAGGCGTAACCGCAACGCTCGAGGGCACCTACACCGTGCTCGGCGAGGACGGCATGCGCGGCCATCAGACCGCGCTCAACGTGCTCGGCAAGAAGGTCGGCGACAAGGAACTCGAATTCATCGTTGCCTCGACCGACGCAACGCCGGATTCGGCCGTCCGCGCCGTGCGCAAGCTGATCGAGCAGGACAAGGTGCAGATCCTGCTGTCGCCGCTCTCCGGCGACGAAGGCATCGCGGTCAAGAATTTTGCCAAGTCCCATCCCGGGCTGACGTTCATCAACGCCGCATCCGGTGCGCAGGAAACGACCTATGTCGACCCCGCACCGAACTTCTTCCGCTACAACATGGACGGCGCGCAGTGGCAGATCGGCCTCGGCAAATACGCCTATGAGGAGAAGAAGTATCGGAAGATCGCGACCGTCGGCGAGGACTATTCCTTCATCTATACCCAGGTGTTCGGGCTGGTGCTCGAGTTCTGCGGCGCCGGGGGACAGGTCACCAACAGGCAATGGGTGCCGCTGGGAACGAAAGATTTTGCCTCGGTCATCGCTGCCCTGCCCGACGACGTCGACGCCATCTATCTCGGGCTTGGCGGCGCCGATGCCGTCAACTTCCTCAACCAGTATCAGCAGGCCGGCGGCAAGGCGCATCTGATGGGCGGTTCCATCATGATCGACCAGACCATCCTGTCGTCGAAGGGCAACGCCAAGAACGCGCTGATCGGAACCATCGCGGCGAGCGGACAGGCCGACACTTGGGAGGATCCGGGCTGGCAGAAGTTCGTGAAGGCCTATCAGGACGCCTTCCCGCCCAACAAGCGCTTCCCGAGCCCGTCGCTGCTCGCCACCAACTACTATAATTCAACCATGGCGCTGATCCTCGCATTGCGTCAGGTCAACGGCGATCTCTCCAACAACCAGGCCAAGTACAAGGAAGCGCTGGCGAAGATCGAGCTCGACGCACCGAACGGCAAGATCAAGCTCGATTCCAACCGCCAGGCGATCGGTACCAACTTCGTCACCGAGGTCGTCGACGACGGCAAAGGCGCGCTGTTCAGCAAGGTCGTGAAGGTGATCCCGAACGTCAACCAGACGCTCGGCTACGATCCGGCGGTGTTCGCCAAGATCGGGCTGCCGAGCCGCACCGTGCCGGAATGTAAGAAGTACTGACGCATCACGGTCAGGCAACGCAACCGGGGAGCGACTCGCTGACGCGGTCGCTCTCCGCTCTTGCAATCTGGGCGGTGTTGTTGAAGGCTGGCCGAAAAGACAAGAATGCTCGGGAGGGGAAGGCATGAGCCGTGCGCTCGCCGTCTTCCATGGCCGCTTCGGCCGGGCGACGGTTTATCAGTTGAACCGCCCTTTCAATATCCACGCCCATCGCGAAGGTCACCTGATCTTCCATGTCGGCGGCATGTCGGCATGCATCGATGTCTCCGACGGGCATTACGATCTCACCGAGACGTCGGTCGTCGCCGTCAATCCCTGGGAGCCGCACAACTTTCTGCCGACCGATCTTGACGGCGGCGCCATCTTCTTCGTGCTTTATGTCAACGCCGAATGGTTTGCGCCGGATGCCTCCGGCTCCGACCGGTTGCGGTTCGGCCGCACCCAGTTCAAGCGCACGCCCGCACTCGACAAGCATATCAGGCGGACCGCCGCGCTCGTGTGCGGCGCACCATCGCTCTCCAGTCTCGATTCCGAGCTGAGGCGGTTGATCGACATCTGCTACGACGAAAGCTGGCAGCAGGCCGAGATCGCGCGCGATCCGCGCGCAGGCGGCGTCACCGATTTTCGCGTGCGCAAGTGCATCAAGATGATGTCGGAGAGCCCCGGGGCCGAAATCGAGCTCGACGCCATCGCGCGCGAATCCGGCCTGTCGCGACCGCACTTCTACCGGCTGTTCCGCGTGCAGACCGGCGTCACGCCGAACCTCTATCTCAACACGCTGATCATGGAACAGGCGCTCGAAGCGCTGGTGGCGAGCGAGGTGCCGATCGCCGATATCGGCTTCGACCTCGGCTTCTCCTCGCAGAGCGGTTTCACCCGTTTCTTCGCCGCCAATGTCGGGATGGCCCCGACCGATTATCGTCGCGCCGCCAAGGTTTTGCGCGCCTGAGCGCAAGCCACGAAAAGATACTCACGATCAAACGTCGCCCTCGCCGCTTGGCTAGGATGCCGGCAACGCGATCCCGAAAGAGGATCGCGAGTGACGGGAGGACGCACGTCAATGGCAGGGCTCGCAGCCGGCAACGGCTCGCATGCCCCCTCGCCCCGCTTGCCGGGCGAGGGTTGGGGTGAGCCCGCGTTTTCAACGCGGCCTCTTTCCGCATGCACGAGCGCGGTCACACGCGATGGCATGGAACGACCTGGGCAAGCGCCTCGCCCTTCAAGACGACCGCTCCGCGGTCTCCTCAGGGTGAGGCTGATCGGCATCACCGTCGTTGAGACCGTTGCCGCGCGCTCCGCCTTCATCCTGAGGAGCCCGCCAAAGCGGGTGTCTCGAAGGATGGGCCGCGCAGCAACCGGCTCCGATACTCGATTGTCCGGCCGCAACCGAGTCGAGGTGAAGCCATGAGCCGCTTCGTCGAACGCCATCCGGCCTGGGCGCTGATTACGATCATCGCGATCGCGGTCGCGCTCTGGCTGATCTTCGCGGTCTGGCCGCCGGGGCTGGAAGAGGCGATCGGCCGCAAGCGCGTCTTCCTCAACGCGGTGTTCAACGGCATCACGCTCGGAGGGCTCTACTTCCTGGTCGCCAGCGGCTTCACGCTGATCTTCGGCCTGATGCGCAACGTCAACCTCGCGCACGGCTCGCTCTATCTGTTCGGCGGTTATATCGGTTACGCCATCAGCTCATCGTCCGGCTCCTGGATCCTCGGCTTCATCGTCGCCTTCGTCCTGACCGCCTTTGTCGGCGTGCTGCTGCAGGTGATCGTGTTCCGCCGGATGGAGGGCCAGGATCTCAGGCAGACCATGGTGACGATCGGGCTGTCGATCGTGTTTGCCGATCTCATGCTGTGGGCCTGCGGCGGTGACTTCTACCAGATCCAGACGCCGAACTGGCTGATCGGTCCCATCGAGCTGCCGCTGGTCACGGCGATCAAATCCTCGGGCGATCCGGTCTATCTGAGATATCCGCTTGTCAGGCTCGTGATCTTCCTCGCCTCCGTGGTCATTGGCGTCGCGATGTGGCTCGCGCTCAACCGCACCCGGATCGGCATGATCATCCGCGCCGGCGTCGACGATCGCGACATTCTCGCCGCGACTGGCGTGCGGATCCAGCTCGTCTTCGTCGGCGTGTTCGCCTTCGGCGCGGGCCTTGCCGGCATTGCCGGCGTCGTCGGCGGCACCTTCCAGTCATTGTCGCCCGGCGAGGACATCCGTTTCCTGCTGGCGTCCCTCGTCGTCGTGATCGTGGGCGGCATGGGCTCGATCCCGGGCGCCGCGCTCGGCGCGCTGATCATCGGCCTCGCAGAGCAGCTCGGCTCGGTCTACATCCCGACCTACGCCATCGTCGTGACCTTCCTGATCATGGTGGTTGTGCTGGCGATTAGGCCGCAAGGCCTGTTGGCGAGGCGCTGAGATGTCGCTCGCCCACGATGCCCGCCTTCCCGTAGGCCGCGCCACCAAGGCGCAGCCCCCGGCCCGGACATGGCCGGAGATCAACAACCCCGCCGCCTGGGCCGTCGCGGCCATCCTCCTGATCATGCCGCTGATCGCGAGCAGCTTTTTTCTGATCGAGATCTTCGCGACCACGCTGATCCTCGGCACCATGGCGCTGAGCCTGATGTTTCTTGCCGGCTATGGCGGCATGGTCAGCCTGATGCAGCTCACCATTGCAGGCTTTTCGGCCTACATGGTCGCGGTGTTCGGCGTCAGCGGCAACGCCAATATCAGCCTGGGCTGGCCGTGGTGGCTCGCAGTGCCGATGGCACTGGCGCTGGCCACCGCCTTCGGCACGCTCGGCGGCGCGCTCGCGGTGCGAACCGAAGGCATCTACACCATCATGATCACGCTCGCCATCGGCGCCGCCTTCTACTATTTCACCAACCAGAACTGGGCGATCTTCAACGGTCATACCGGCATCAACACGGTGGCCACGCCGCGCTTCTGGGGCGTGAACTGGCGCGCCGACATTCCCTTCTACTATGTCGTGCTCGCGGTTGCCGCGTTCTGCTATTGTGCGGTCGAGTATCTCTCGCGCGCCCCGTTCGGTCTTGCGCTCCAGGGTGTGCGCGACAATCCCAGGCGCATGGCGGCGCTCGGCTTCAACGTCAATGCGCACCGCGTCGCGGCCTATGCCTTCGCCTCTTTCGTCGCCGCGCTGGCCGGCGTGCTCCAGGTCTGGAACTATCGCCAGATCTCGCCGGGCTCTGTCAGCGTCGGCGCCTGCATCGACGTGCTGATCATCGCCGTCGTCGGCGGCATTACCCGCCCGATCGGGCCCTTCATCGGCGCGCTGATCTTCGTGCTGCTGCGGACCTTCGCGCTCGACTTCCTGGTCCGGCTCGGACTAGACGGCAACCGCTTCCGCCTGCTGATCGGGCTCGGCTTCCTCGCCATCGTGTTCTGGTCCTCGGACGGCGTCATCGGCCTGTGGCAGCGCTGGCGTCAGCGTCATCGGCGCGAGGCGAGCGGCGCCAGTGGAGGGCGCGGCCATGGATAGCGTCGCCCAACGCCTCTCCGCCGTCGGTGCCGGCGCAGCGCTCGAGCTGCGCGGCGTGACGCGCTTGTTCGGTGCGCTGGCAGCGCTGACCGACGTCACCATCACCGTGCGTCCCGGCGAGCGGCGCGCCGTGCTCGGCTCGAACGGTGCCGGCAAGACCACGCTGTTCAACTGCATCACGGGCGACTTCCCGCCCTCCTCCGGCACCATCCGCTTCTTCGGCGAGGACGTCACGCATTTCCCGCCCTATGAGCGCATCCGCCGCGGGCTGCGCCGCACCTACCAGATTTCGGCGCTGTTTCCCGGCCTCACCGTGCAGGACAACGTCTATCTCGCCTGCCGCGGCGTCTCCCGCGGGCGCTTCTCGTTCCTGCGTCCGGGACAGAACGATGCCTTGATGCATGCGGCCGACAACCTGGTCCAGGCCGTGCATCTGTCCGCCGTGAAGGACCAGCGCGTGGCCGAGCTCGCCCACGGCCAGCAGCGCCAGCTCGAGATCGCGCTCGCGCTCGCCGGCGCGCCGCGCTTCGTGCTGTTCGACGAGCCGGCCGCGGGCCTGTCGCCGACGGAGCGGGCCGAGCTGATCGAGATCCTGACCTCCCTGCCAGCCCATATCGGCTACATCATCATCGAGCACGACATGGACGTCGCGCTGCGCGTCGTCGAGAGCGTCACGATGATGCACAACGGCCGCGTCTTCAAGGAAGGCGTGCCGGAAGAGATCCAGTCCGATCCTGAAGTGCAGGAGCTCTATCTTGGAGGCGGCCATGAATGAGGTCCGCCGCAGCAGTCCTGCGCTCGAGGTCCGCGGCCTCGACGTCTATTACGGCCACTCGCATGCGCTGCAAGGCGTCGATCTCACATTGGATAGCGGCGTGTTCTCCGTCGTCGGCCGCAACGGCATGGGCAAGACCACGCTGTGCAAGGCGATCATGGGGCTGGTCGGCGTGAGCGGCGGCTCGATCCGCGTCCGCGGCGAAGATGTCACGCGGCGGCCGCCGGCCCAGATCGCCCGGCTCGGCGTCGGCTACGTGCCGCAGGGACGACGCCTGTGGCGCTCGCTCAGCGTCGACGAGCATCTGCAGCTCGCCGGCGGCCTGCGTTCGGGCCCATGGACCGTCGAGCGCATCTACGACACATTCCCGCGCCTCGCCGAGCGCAAGGGCCACGGCGGCGGTCAGCTCTCCGGCGGCGAGCAGCAGATGCTGGCGATCTCGCGCGCGCTGCTCACCAATCCGCATCTGCTCATCATGGACGAGCCGACCGAAGGCCTCGCACCCGTCATCGTCGCGCAGGTCGAGGAGATGCTGCTCCGGCTGGGCGAAGACGGTGACATGTCCGTGCTCGTCATCGAGCAGAACATTGGCGTCGCCACCGCGATCTCGCGCAACGTCGCGATCATGGTCAACGGCCGCATCAACCGCATCATCGACTCCGCGCGCCTTGCCGCGGACCGCGAGCTGCAGCAGCGCCTGCTCGGCGTCGGGCTTCATGCGGAGCTCGAACCGGATATCGAAATCGCCGCATCCGGCACTGAGGCGAAACCAGCGCCGGCGCCACGGCGCGACGGGCCGGTGCGCATCTACATCTCCAACCCGACGCTGCCGACGCGATGGTCGCAACCGGTGCCGATCGCGCGCATCGAGGCCGCGGCGCGGACGCTCTCGACGCAAGTCGCGCGGCTCGACGAGACCGCGCGGCGCAAGCGCGAGCCGGTGGCGGCGCAGGCTTCGGGCCCGCCGGTGGTGCTGGTCGTCGGCACGCTCGATACCAAGGGCCAGGAGCTGCGCTACATCCGCGACATCATCGCCGAAAGCGGCCTGCGCACGCGCTTGGTCGACGTCTCGACCAGCGGCAGGCATTCATCCTGCGATGTCTCCGCGCAGGAAATCGCCCTGAACCACGGCCGCGGCGGCTCCGCCGTGTTCGGCACCGATCGTGGTGCCGCCGTCACCGCAATGGCGGATGCGTTTGCCAACTGGCTACGGCGCCAGGGCAATGTCGCCGGCGTGATCTCGGCAGGCGGCTCGGGCGCGGCCTCGCTGGTCGCCCCGGGCATGCGCGCGCTCCCAGTGGGCGTGCCCAAGCTGATCATCTCCTCCGTCACATCAGGCGATGTCGGGCCCTATATCGGCCCGGCGGATATCACGATGATGCATTCGGTCACCGACGTGCAGGGGCTGAACTCGATCTCCCGCGCGGTGCTCGCCAACGGGGCCCATGCGCTCGCCGGCATGGTCAAGGCCCGGCTCGACACGCGTGCCGCAACGGCGCGCGAGGCCGGCGGGCTGCCCGCAATCGGCATCACCATGTTCGGCGTCACCACGCCGGCCGTGCAGAAGATCGCGGCCGACCTACGCGAGGATTTCGAATGCCTGGTCTTCCACGCCACCGGCGTCGGCGGGCGCTCGATGGAGAAGCTCGTCGAGTCCGGCCAGCTCGCCGGCGTGATCGACCTCACCACGACTGAGGTCTGCGACCTCTTGATGGGCGGCGTGTTTCCGGCGACCGAAGACCGCTTTGGCGCGATCATCCGCAGTCGCCTGCCCTATGTCGGCTCGGTCGGCGCACTCGACATGGTCAATTTCGGCGCGCCCGACACCATTCCCGAGCGCTACCGCGGCCGCAAATTCCACGTCCACAATCCGCAGGTGACGTTGATGCGGACGACGGTGGAAGAGAACGAGCGCATGGGCCGCTGGATCGGCGAACGGCTCAACCAGATGGACGGCCCGGTGCGTTTCTTCCTGCCCGAGGGCGGCGTCTCCGCGCTCGACGCGCGCGGCCAGCCGTTCTGGGATCCGGATGCCGACGCCGCGCTGTTCCGCACGCTGGAGCGCACCGTGCGCCAGACCGGCAACCGCCAGCTCATTCGTATCCCCAAAAACATCAACGATCCCGATTTCGCCGCCGCCATCGCCAATGCGTTCAAAACCCTGTTCGGGCGCACTGGTGTTCGGCGGAGACTCGCGAGGTGACCGATGGCCAGGTTTGAACGCGCGGCGCTGCTGAAGAGGTTTCGCGACATGGCAAGGCGCGGAGAGCCGATCGTCGGCGGCGGCGCCGGCACCGGGCTCTCGGCCAAATGCGAGGAAGCCGGCGGCGTCGACCTCATCGTCATCTACAATTCCGGCCGCTACCGCATGGCCGGGCGCGGCTCGCTCGCGGGCCTGATGGCGTATGGCGATGCCAACGCCATCGTGCTGGAAATGGCGAACGAAGTGCTCCCCGTGGTCGGCCAGACCCCGGTGCTGGCGGGCGTCAACGGCACCGATCCGTTCCGCGACATGGACGTCTTTCTCGACCAGCTGAAGGCGCTCGGCTTTGCCGGCGTCCAGAATTTTCCGACCGTCGGCCTGATCGACGGCACCTTCCGCGCCAATCTCGAAGAGACCGGCATGTCCTACGCGCTCGAGATCGACATGATCGCCAAGGCGCACGACAAGGACATGCTGACCACGCCCTACGTGTTCAGCGAAAAGGAAGCCGCGGCGATGGCGATCGCCGGCGCCGACATCATCGTCTGCCACATGGGCCTGACCACCGGCGGCACGATCGGCGCGCAGACCGCGCCAAAGCTCGGGGATTGCCCGGCGCAGATCGACACCTGGGCCAGCGCCGCGCTCAGCGTCAATCCGGACATCCTGGTGCTGGCGCATGGCGGCCCGATCGCCGATCCCGCCGATGCGGACTTTATCATGAAGAACACCCGTCATTGCCACGGCTTCTACGGCGCCTCCTCGATGGAGCGGCTGCCGGTGGAGCGGGCGCTGACGGAACAGGTGCGGCAATTCAAGGCGATCGGCGCGCGCTAACGCCTGAGAGATTCGAGGGAGGGAAAGATGTCAGGGATGTTGGTCGGTGAATTGATCCTCTGGCTGATCGTCGCGATCATCGTGATCGTGGTTGGCGTCTATATCGTGAACTGGCTCTATCACCGCTCCTCCAAGGAGACCTCGTTCGTCCGCACCGGCTTCCTCGGCGAACGCGTGGTGATCAATGGCGGCGCCTTCGTGCTGCCGTTCATCCACGACTACACGCCTGTCAACATGAACGTGCTGCCGATGGGCATCGTGCGCTCGAAGCAGGATGCCGTGATCACCCGCGACCGCATGCGCGTCGACATCGAGGCCGACTTCTACGTCCGGGTGCAGCCGACCCGGGAGGCCGTCTCGATTGCCGCGGCGACGCTCGGCCGCCGCACCCTGGAGCCCGGGCAGCTGCATGCACTGCTGGCCGGCAAGTTCATCTCCGCGATCCGCTCGGTCGCCTCCGAGATGACCATGGAGGAAATGCACGAACGGCGCGGCGACTACGTCGCGCGGGTCAAGACCGAAGCGGCGGAAGCCCTCGCCCAGAACGGCCTCGAGCTGGAATCGGTCGCGATCACCGATCTCGACCAGACAGACCTCGAATTCTTCAACCCTTCGAACCGGTTCGACGCCGAAGGCTTGACCCGCCTGATGGAGGACATCGAGGCCAGGCGGAAGCTGCGCAACGACATCGAGCAGGACTCGATGATCAAGATCCGCTCGCGCAACCTGGAAGCCGAACGCCAGGCGCTGGAGATCGAGCGCGAGAGCGAGACCGCCCGCCTGGAGCAGGAACGCGACATCGAGATGCGCCGCGCGCTTCAGCGCACCGAAGTCGCGCGTGAGCGGGCCCTGCGCGAGACCGAGGCCGAACAGGCGCAGATTTCTGCCCGCGAGGCCATCGAGCGCGCCCGCATCGCCAACGAGCAGGCGATCGCCGAGGCCCGCATCGCCTCCGAGCGCGAGACCCGCCAGAAGGAGATCGAGCGGACCCGCACCATCGAGGAGAAGGAGCTGCTGGCGCGCGAGGAGATCGAGAAGACAAGGATTGCCAACCAGCGCTCGATCGACACCACGCGCATCGCCTCCGAACGCGAAGTGCGCCAGCGCGAGATCGAGCGGATGCGGACGGTCGAGGAAGCCGAAATCGCCGCGCGCGAGGCCATCGAGAAGGCCCGGATCCAGCAGGACCGCGTCGTCACCGACGCCCGCATCGCCAACGAGGAAGAGACGCGCCGCCGCGAGATCGAGCGCACGCGCGCGGTCGACGAGGCCGAGATCGCCGCACGTGAGGCGACCGAAAAGGCCCGCATCGCCCAGACGTTGATCGTCAATGTCGAGCGCATCTCCTCCGACGAGCGCACCCGCGCGCTGGAGATCCAGCAGGTTCGGACCATCCAGGAGGCCGAGATCGAGGCCCAGCGCGCGGTCGAGGCCGCCCGCATCGCGCGGGAGCGGACGCTCGCTGCCGAGCGCATCGCCGCCGAACAGAACACGCGGCAGCTGGAGATCGAGCGCAACCAGGCGCTCGACGTCGCCGGCATTACCGCGCGCGAGACCACGGAAGCCTCGCGCATCGCGCAGGAGGAGCGCGTGCGCTCGCTGGAGATCGCCCGCAACCGCGCCGTCGAGGAAGCCGACATCGCCTCGCGCGAGGCGATCGAGGCGGCCCGCATCGCCCAGGAGAAGGCGGTCGCGGCCGAGCGCATCCAGGCCGAACGCGAAACGCGCGCGCTGGAGATCGAGCGGACCGGCATCCTGGAAGCCGCCGAGCTGAAGCGGCGCGACGCTATTGAGCGGCAGCGCATCAATGTCGATCTGGCGCTCGAGGCCGAGCGTATCAATTCCTCCAAGAAGCGCGAAGTGCTCAACATCGAGCAGAAGAAGGCGGTCGAGATCGCGGACGAGGACCGCGTCATCGCGCTGTCGACCAAGAAGTCCGAGCGGATCGACGCCGACCGCCAGGTCCGGCAGGCCGAGATCGTCGCGCGCAAGGAGGTCGAGACCACCGACGTCTCGCGCGAGCAGGCGCTGGAGGCTGCCCGCATCGAGCGGCGACGCGCCATCGAGCAGCTCGAGGTCGCCCGCGTGCAGTCGCTCCAGGAGGCCGAGATCGCCGCGCGGGAGGAGGTCGAACGTGCCCGCATCGCCTCCGACCGCGGCCTCGACGAGGCCCGCATCGGCCGCGAGCGCGAGCTGCGCAAGCTCGAGGTCAATCGCGAGAAGGACGTCGAGACGGTGCTGATGGAGAAGGCCATCGCCATCCACACGAAATCCCTGGAAGAGTCCGCAGCCAAGGCGTCTGCCGAGGAAGCCCGGATGCGTGCGACCGAAGCCACCGAACGCGTCATCACCGCACGAGAGAGCGAGATCGCCAAGCGGCGCAAGACCGTGGAGGTCCTGCTGGCGGAGAAACAGGCGGAGGAGACCCGGATTGCCGCCGAGGCCGAGCGTGTGCGCGCGGCCGTTGAGGCCGAGGCGCAGCGCATGCTGAACGAGGCCGAGAACGTGCTGACCGATCAGGCGCGCTACTCGCTGTTCCGCAGAAAGCTGCTCGACCGCATCGAAGGCATCGTGCGCGAGAGCGTCAAGCCGATGGAGAAGATCGAGGGCATCCGGATCCTGCAGGTCGACGGCCTCAACGGCAACGGTCACGGCAACGGCAATGGCGGCCGCAGCGCCACCGACGAGGTGATCGACTCGGCGCTGCGCTACCGAGTCCAGGCACCGCTGATTGACTCCATCCTGTCGGATATCGGCGTCGAAGGCGGCAGCCTGGCTAGGATGCCGGGCCTGATCCGCGAGGCCCGCGACATGCAGGGCATCAAGGAGGCCGCGCGCAAGAGCGGCGGAGGTGGTGGCGGGAGCGACAAGTCCGCGGCCGCTCCGCCTGCGGCCGAAGGCGGCGAGCCGCCCGCCGAGCGCGGGCCGCGGAAGAAGAGCTGAGGTCTTAAGCGATGGCCCGCGTCTACGTCTCCACCGTCGTCAACGCCCGCAACGACCGCGTCTGGGCGCGGGTGCGCGATTTCAACGGCCTGCCGAACTGGCATCCCGCCATCGCCGAAAGCCGGATCGAGGGCGGCGAGCCCTCCGACAAGATCGGCTGCGTCAGGGATTTCCGCCTGCGCAACGGCGACCGCATCCGCGAGAAGCTGCTCGGCCTCTCCGATTACGACATGTTCTGCACCTATTCGATCCTGGAATCGCCGATGGGCGTCGAAAACTACGTCGCCACCCTGCGCCTGACGCCCGTCACCGACGGCGACCAGACCTTCGTGGAATGGACCGCGGAATTCGACTGCCCGCCGGAACGGGAGACCGAGCTCGTCAGCAACATCGGCGGCGGCGTATTCCAGGGCGGCTTCGACGCCCTGAAGCGCGTGTTCGGAGGCTAACCGTGCCGCATATCGTCAAGAGCACGATCCTGAACGCACCGACGGACGCGGTGTGGGACGTGCTGCGCGATTTCAACGGGCACGACCGCTGGCACCCGGCGGTTGCGACCTCCGCGATCGAACGCGCGCAATCCGCCGACAAGATCGGCTGCGTCCGGCGGTTCAAGCTGAAGGACGGCTCGGAGCTGCGCGAGCAGCTGCTGGCACTGTCCGATCTCGAGCAGACCTTCAGCTATTGCCTGCTCGATACGCCGGTCCCGATGTTCAACTACGTCGCCCATGTCCGGCTGCTGCCGGTCACCGACGGCGATCGCACCTTCTGGCACTGGGAATCGCGTTTCACGACGAAGCCGGAAGACAAGGACCGCATCACCCACATGGTCGCAGAAGACATCTATCAGGCCGGATTCGAAGCAATCCGCCGCCATCTGAAGGAGGCCGCTTAAGCCATGGCCGTGACGGTAAAGACCTTTGGGAATGCGAGCGAGGCGGCTGGCGCGCTGTCGTCGGACCGGAGCGCGCGTTATCTCGGCGGCGGCACGCTGGTGATGCGCGCGCTGAACGAGGGCGACGTCTCGATCTCGACGATTGTCCGAGCGCAGGACCAGGCGCTGACCCGGATCGACGCGTCCGGTCCGCGCATTACCCTGGGCGCCGGCGTCACCTTCGCGCGCGTGCTCGCCGAGCGCGACCTCGCCTTCCTGCATGCTCCTGCCCGCTCGATCGGCGGTCCCGCCGTCCGCAACATGGGCACGGTCGGCGGCAATCTGTTCGCGCCGAACCCTTACGGCGATTTCACCGTGGCGCTGCTGGCGCTCGACGCCACCATTGCGGTTCAAGGCGGCTTCGGCTCGCGCGATATTCCGATCGAGGAGTTTCTGCAGGGGCGAGAGCGCCAGGCCGGGACTTTGGTGCTGTCGGTGTCCTGCACGCGGCCGGCCAGCAGCGAGGCGTTTCGCTATCGCAAGATCGCGCGGATCAAGCCGAAGGGCGGCTCGGTGATCACGCTCGCGGCGCATCTGCCGGTCAGCGGCGGACGGATCGCGGGTGCACGGATTGCGCTGGGCTCGATGGCGCCGACGCAAATCCGTGCTCGCGCCGCCGAGCGCGCGCTGGAGGGCCGCTCGCTCGATGCGGCGACCATCGCAGCCGCGGCGTCCGCGGCCACGGAAGGAACATCGCCATCCGACAACGCGCTCGGCAGCGCCTGGTATCGCCGCGAAATCGTCGGCGTGCATTTACGGCGCCTGCTGTCGGGACAGGAATAGCTCGCCATGACAAAAATACCCCTGCAATTTCGTCACAACGGCCGCGACGTCGCGATCTTCGTCGACGGCGGCACCAACCTGCTCGTCGCGTTGCGTGAATTGATCGGCGACATGACGCCGAAATTCGGCTGCGGCCAGGGGGGCTGCGGCACCTGCAGCGTGCTGATCGATGGCGAGCTTCACCTCTCCTGCCTGACGCTCGCCGAGACCGTCGCGGGCCGCTCGGTCGAGACACTCGACGGCATGAAGCAAGGCCCGAACCTGCATCCGCTGCAACGCGCCTTCGCCGACAACTTTGCCGCCCAGTGCGGCTATTGCACGCCGGGCATGCTGATGGCCGCAAAGGCGCTGCTCGACCGCAATCCCGCCCCGAGCCGGGCGGACGTGGTTGAGGCGATTTCCGGCAACATCTGCCGTTGCACCGGCTACGAGCCGATCATCAATGCCATCCTCGGCGCCGCGGGCGGCCGGGCCAGCGCCTGAGGTCAGACCATGCTGGAACTACGCAAGGACATCTTCGCCGACGAGCGCGACGATAATTTGAAGGAAATCGGCAAGGGCACGCAGCGGCAGGACATGCTCGGCCACATCACGGGCACGTCAAGCTATTTCAACGACCACCAGCTGCAGGGCATGCTGCACCTGAAGGTGGTTCGTTCGACCCAGGCCCATGCAAGGCTGCGCCGGATCGATACCACCGAGGCCGAGCGCTCGGCCGGCGTGCGCCGGATCATCCGCGGCGCGGACGTGCCACGCAACCTCAACACGCTACTCAGCCTGATCAACTTCGGCAAGGACGACGAGCCGTCGCTCGCCGTCGACAAGGTCCGCTACAAGGGCGAGCCGATCCTCGCCATCGTCGCCGACAGCGAGCGCGAGGCGTTCGAGGCGATCGCGAAGGTCAAGATCGACTACGAGCCGCTGCCGACCGTGTTCGACGTCGAGGATGCGCTCAAACCCGGGGCGCCAGTCGTCAACGAGACCTATCCGAAGAACGCCTTCATCTATCACGACGTCTACGATCACCAGCGCCTGCGCTTTGGCGATGCCGATGCCGCGCTCGCGACCGCCGACCACGTGCTCGAGCAGCGCTACCAGATGTCGCCGATCGAGCACGCGCCGACCGAGACCAACGGCGCCATCGCCGCACCCGACACCAACGGCCGCTATGTCGTCTATACCTCGACGCAGGCGCTGTTCTTCTCGGTCGACACCTGCGCCAAGATCCTCGACGTGCCCTCCAACACCTTCCACTTCATCGGCGGCACCGTCGGCGGCGGGTTTGGCGGCAAGGTCGATACCTTGACCGAGCCGCTCGCGATCCTCGGCGCCATGCTGACGGGGCGTCCCGTGCGCTACGTGTTCGGCCGCGAGGAGGAGATGCAATACGGCCCGCCGCGCGGCGCCGAGCGCATTTTCATCAAGGACGGCGTGACGCGCGACGGCCGCATCGTCGCGCGCAAGATTCGCGCTTTTTTCGACAGCGGCGCCTATACGCGGCTGTCGAGCTATGCCGCGGTGAAATGCGCCGCGCACCTACCGGGCCCCTACACCATCCCGAACGTCTATGGCGACGTCTATTGCGTCTTCACCAACCGCACGCCGGCGACCGCCATGCGCGGCTTCGGCGTCACCGCCATGGACTTCGCCATCGAATGCCAGATGGACAAGCTGGCGAACCTCGTCGGCATGGACCCGATGGAGTTCCGGATCCTGAATGCCTATCGCGACGGCGACATGAAGGCGCACCGGCGCGAGGCCAAGAACACCGCGCTGATCGAGTGCGTTCAGGTTGCGGCGGAAAAAGCCAAATGGCCGATCCGCGACGAGTTCAGGCGGGCCTCCTCGCGCAAGGACGGTGGCGGCAGCCGCGCCGTGATCCCGCCGACACCGACGGATTCGCGGGCGCGGCCGGCCGCGCCTGCGCAGCAGCGCACGAGCTATGACCGCGCACCGATGACTGCGACGCGGGAGCCGCCGCGCGAGCCCCCGCCGCCGGCGCCGCCATCTCCCCCGCCGCGCCCGGCCGCGCCATCGCACGGCGCGACCCGGTTCTCATCCGTGTTCGGCACCAGGAGGCGCTAGATGACCCGGCATCGCGGACGCGGCATGGCGTCGATCAATTATCCCATCGGCATGAATCTCGGCGGCGATCCGAGCCAGGCGCTGGTGCATTCCAACCCCAGCGGCAAGTTCACCGTGGCGCTGTCGTCGATCGATCTCGGCCAGGGCATGAAGTCGGTGACGCGGCAGATTTGCGCGGAGACGCTCGGCGTTCCCGTCGAGGACGTCTATGTCGACACCGCCGATTCCGACACCGGCCCGCATTGCATGGGCTCGTTCGCCTCCCGCGGCACCCATCGCGTCGGCAACGCCGTGATGGCCGCCGCCCGCGAGGCGCGCGGCGTGATGATGGAGGCGGCAGCCGAGGAGCTCGAGGTCAACGCCGCGGATCTCGAGACCGACGGGCGCGGCAACATCCACGTCAAGGGCGCGCCGCACCGCTCGATCTCGACCAAGGACGTCGCCATCGCCGCGCAGTTCAAGCAGGGCAAGACCATCTCCGGCCGCGGCATCTTTCTCGTGCCGCTGTCGGACGTTGATCCTGAGACCGGCGAGATGTCGCCGGCAACCTGCTATGCTCATGCCTGCCTCGTCGCCGAGGTCGAGGTCGATGACGAGACCGGCGAGGTCGCAATGGTCCGGATGGACTCCGCCTACGAGCTTGGCCGCGCGCTCAACCCGCGCCTGGTCGAGCAGCAGCTCGTCGGCGGCGCCTGGATGGGCGTCAGTCACGCGCTCTACGAGACGCCGGAGCCATACTATCCCGATCCCGTCCACGGCCCCCGCGACTTCGTCGAATATCTGATGCCTGGTCCCGGCGACATCTGCCCGCATGACATTGCCGTGCTGGAGCGTCCGGCGCCTGACGGTCCGTTCGGGGGAAAAGGCCCTGGCGAGATGTGCGCCAACCCGGTGCTGCCGGCGGTGGCGAACGCGATCTTCAACGCCGTCGGCGTGCGGATCGACGACCTGCCGATCACGCCGGAAAAGGTGCTGCGGGCGATCAAGGCACAAGGCGGCGCCCGGCCGCAGGCGCGGCGCTAGAGGATCGGCCGTGGCGGTTCGCAGCAACATCGTCGGCATCGACAGCCCGGAGGCGCTGGAGAAGGCGTTGCGCGCGGCGTATTACCTCGCCGACGAGGGCCTTGCGACCGCCGCCTATCTCGGCCTTGCGCTCGGCAAGCCGCTGCTGCTCGAGGGCGCGCCCGGCGTCGGCAAGACGGAGGCGGCGAAGGCAATAGCTGCCGTGCTCGGCCGCCGCCTGATCCGCCTGCAATGCTACGAGGGCATCGACGCGTCTGCCGCGCTCTATGAGTGGAACTATCCGCGCCAGATGCTGGCGATCCGTCAGGCCGGCGATGAGAGCATCGACATCTATGGCGAGACCTTCCTGATCGAGCGGCCGATGCTGGCGGCGCTGCGCGCGCCTGATTCCACCGTGCTCCTGATCGACGAGATCGACCGCGCCGACCAGGAGTTCGAGGCCTTCCTGCTCGAATTCCTCTCCGACTTCCAGATCTCGATTCCCGAGCGCGGCACGGTCCGCGCGACCGAGCGGCCGGTCGTCGTGCTCACCTCTAACCGGACCCGCGATCTGCACGAAGCGTTGCGCCGCCGCTGCGTCTATCACTGGATCGACTATCCCAGCGCCGAGCGGGAGGCGCGCATCATCATGATGCGCGCATCGAGCGTCGCCGAAGCCACGGCCCGCGCCGTCGTCGCGGCGGTCGAGAGATTGCGGCGCGAGCCGCTGAGCAAGGCCCCCGGGATCGCCGAAGCCGTCGACTGGGCCGAGGCCGCGACCCTCCTCAACAAGGGCGGCGCGCGCTGGCCCGATGCCTTCAAACGTTCGATCGGCGTCGCGCTGAAGGACGAAGAGGACCTGCACTTCATCGCGCCGCGGCTCGATGCCATGCTCGCGGAGGCGACCGCATGAGCATCGAGCCGCAGCTTCCGCGCGCTGCCCGCACCTTTGTTTCGTTCGTCGCGCTGCTGCGCGCCAACGGCTTCGCCGTTGCGCCGGAGCAGACCACCGCCTTCCTCGCCGCGATCGCGCTGCTCGGACCGCGCAAGCTCGACGACATCAGGCAATCTGCGCTCGCCACCCTCGCCCCGCCGCCCGAGCGCCGCGCCACTTTCGACCGGCTGTTCGACCTGCATTTCCGCGGCAGCGAGGCGATCGAGCATGCCCAAGACGGCGAGGACGATGAGACCGTCCGCCTGCAGGAGGAAGGTCGCGGCGACGAGGAGCCCCTGCTCGCCGACGATGCCAACGAGTCCGGCCTGACCGCGGCGCGCAGCGAGGCGCTGGTCGAGCGCCGCTTCGCGCAGCTCTCCACGACCGATGCCCTCCGACGCCTGGCCCGCGAGGCTCCGCGGCGGCTGCCGCGGCGGCGCGGGCACCGCCGCATGCGGGCGCGTCGCGGCCCCTTTGCCGATCTCCGCCGCACCTTGCGCGACAGCGTTCGCAGCGACGGCGAGATCCTGCGCCTCGGCCACATGAAACGACGGCAACGGCCGCGCAAGGTCTTGTTGCTGATCGACGTCTCCGGCTCGATGAAAAGCCGCACCGAGGAGAACATGAAGCTGGCGCATGCGCTTGTGCAGGCCGCCCCGAATGTCGAGGTCTTCACCTTCGGTACGCGGCTGACCCGTGTCACCCGCGCGCTGCGGCTGAAACGCCGCGAGCAGGCGCTGAGCGCTGCGTCCCATCTGGTCAGCGACTGGGACGGCGGCACCCGCATCGGCGACGCGCTGCAAGCCTTCCTGGCGGTCCCGCGCTTCGGCGGCTACGCCCGCGGCGCTGCCGTGGTCATCGTGTCCGACGGGCTGGAGCGCGGCGAACCGGATGCCCTTCGCGACGCCGTCGCGAAACTATCGCGGCGGGCCTGGCGCCTGAGCTGGCTGACGCCGCTCGCGACAGGCCCCGCGTTCCGTCCGCAGACCGAAGCGCTGGTCGCGATCGAACGCTTCGTCGACGATCTCGTGGACGGCGGGTCGAGCGCATCGATCGTCGCCCACGTCCTGGCACTGGGAAGGAGAGCTGCGTGAACTCTATTGTCGACGGCCATCATCACATCTGGCGGCAGGCCGATCTGCCCTGGCTGACCGGCCCCATGCAGCCCCGCATCTTCGGACCGTACGAGCCAATCCGGCGCGATTATCCGATCCAGGAATATCTCGGCGATCTCAAGGACAGCGGCGTCACCCGCTCCGTCTATGTGCAGACCAACTGGGCGGCCGAGCATTTCGAGGAGGAGGCAACCTGGGTGCAGCGCACGGCCGACGAGCACGGCTGGCCGCACGCCATCGTCGCCTACGCCAATTTCGCGGCCGACGACGTCCGCCCGCAGCTCGACCGGCTCAAGCGTTATCCGCTGCTGCGCGGGGTGCGCATGCAGCTGCACTGGCACGAGAACCCGCTGTATCGCTTCGCGGCGCGCCCGGATCTCTGCGCCGATCCCGTGATCCGTCGCAACGTCGCACGTCTTTCCGATTACGGCTGGAGCTTCGACCTGCAGGTCTTCACGCCGCAGATGGCGGATGCCGCGCAGCTGGCTGAATCCTGTCCCGGCGTGACCTTCATCCTCCAGCACGCCGGCATGCTCGAGGATCTCACGCCGGCGGGACGGGCGGCCTGGCGCGCCGGGATGGTCCGGCTCGCGGCCTGTCCGAACGTCGTCTCGAAACTGTCCGGGCTCGGCACCTTCATTCATCGCAACGATCCCGCGCATATCGCCACTGTCCTCACTGATACCGTCGCGATCTTCGGTGCCGAGCGCTGCCTGTTCGGCTCCAATTTTCCGATCGAGAAATTGTGGACCAGTTATCGCGAGCTCGTCGCAGCCTTTCGCGCCGCCGCCGCCACGTTCAGTGCGGAGCAGCAGGATGCGATCTTCAGGACGACGGCGACGCGCGTCTATCGGCTTTGACGGACAAGGAACGAAACGGGAGGGAAACGAATGGCGCTGGAGATCAAGATCCTGGACTACGGCGATATCGAGCTGGAATCGAGCTTTCTGGTGCTCGGCCGCGACTGCGGCCGCACCCGCCGCGTCCTCACCCTCGGCTTTTTGATCCTCGGCGGCAAATATCCTGTTGTCGTCGACACCGGCTATCGCTCCAACCAGATCATGGAGACGCTGGGCATGCGGGGGCTGCAGTACCACGAGAACATGATCGAGAACCAGCTCGCGCGCCACGGCGTGCGCATGGGCGACGTTCGCTTCGTCTGCCACACCCATCTGCACATCGACCATGCCGGCAAGGACGATTTGTTTCCCATGAACACGACCGTCGTGCTCAACCGCAAGGAGCTGGAATATTCCGTCTCCGGCCTGATGCATCCGCAATACCCGGCGCCCGACATCAAGCACCTGATCGACCGCCTTCACACCAAGAGCGCGCTGCGCTTCCTGGACCTCGAGATCACCGGACCGATCGAGCTGATGCCGGGCGTCTATTGCGACGCCGCCAACGCGCACACCGAGGGCTCGATGAACATCATCGTCGAGACCGCCGACGGCATCGCCACGATCTGCGGCGACGTGATCTACGACTTCAACGACCAGATCGTCACGCCTTTCCATGAGATCCACGATTGGGAGCCGCGCACCACCGGCAACCATGGCACCAGCAAGCGCGCGGAAAAGGCGGCGATCAAGAAGCTGCTGAGCAGCTCGCGCTACCTGCTACCGGTCCACGACCGTCCCGCCAAGATCGAAGGCGGCAATGTCGTGGGGCGTCTGCACGATCAGGTCCCCGGCCCGATCGTGCAGTCGCTGCCCGAGCGCAACTGGTTCCCGGCTTGAGGTGTCGAGGATCGACCGATGACGCATGTGACGTTGCGAAGCGAGTTCGAGAGTCTGATCGACCCCTATGCGCCGGTCGCCCAGATCGGCACCGGCTTCGATTTCACGGAAGGGCCGATCTGGCATCCGGTCGATCATTATCTGCTGTTCTCGGACATGCCGGCCGACGTGCGCAGGCGCTGGGACGCGCGGCGCGGCGTCGTCGAGGTCAAGCGCCCCTCGAACAAATGCAACGGCATGACCTATGACGCCGAGCTCAATCTGATCGTCTGCGAGCACGCGACCTCGTCGCTGGTTCGCGAGCGCCCGGACGGACGGCGCGAGGTGCTGGCGTCTCATTTTGGCGGCCAGGAGCTCAACAGCCCGAACGACGTCTGCGTGCACTCATCCGGCGCGATCTATTTCTCCGATCCCTGGTATGGCCGCATGCCGGTCTACGGCGTCGAGCGGCCGCGCCAGCTCGGCTTCCAGGGCGTCTATCGCGTCGTGCCGGGCGGCGAGCCGAAGCTGGCGGTCGAGCGCAATTTGTTCGACCAGCCGAACGGGCTGTGCTTTTCGCCGGACGAGAAGCTGCTTTATGTCAACGACACGGTGCAAGCCCTGATCCGCGTATTCGACGTCAACAGCGATGGCTCGCTGTCCAATGCGCGCGTTTTTGCGAGCGGCATCAAATCCGAGCTCGAGCCCGGTCTGCCCGACGGCATGAAGTGCGATCAGCACGGCAATGTCTGGGTCACCGCGCCCGGCGGCGTCTGGGTCTATTCGCCGCGCGGCGAGCTGCTCGGCAAGGTCCGCCTGCCCGAGCTCGTAGCCAACCTCGCCTGGGGCGGACCGGATTTCCGCACGCTCTATCTGACCGCGACGCATTCGGTGTATGCGATGCCGACCAAGGCCGGTCCGCGGCACGAGCCGTATATGAGCGGCCGGCGCGCCGGTTACGGCGCAACGTCGAGCACCGCGCCGGCGGCGCCCATTCTCGCCGAGGGCGAGATGCGGCTCGATCCGCAGCGCTGCGCCATGATCATCCAGGACCTCCAGAACGACGTCATCATGGACGGCGGCGCCTTCGCCGATTCAGGCGCGCCGGGGCACGCCAAGCAGCAGCATGTCGTGGAGAATGTGCGGCGCCTCGCTGAAGCCGCACGCGGGCGCGGCGTCGTCATCATCCATGTCTGGTTCGTGGTCGAGCCCGGCGCGCCCGGCGTCACGCTGAACGCTCCGCTATTCGAAGGTCTCGTCGACAGCAAGGCGATGGTGCGCGGGAGCTGGGGCGCGGCCCCGGTGTCAGGCCTCGAGCCACGGCCCGGCGATTTCGTCGTCGAGAAGATGCGGATGAGTGCCTGGGAAGGCACGCGGCTGGAGACGATCTTGAAAGCGACCGGCCGCGACATGATCATCAATACCGGCGCCTGGACCAACATGTCGATCGAGCACACGGCGCGGACCGGCGCCGACAAGGGCTATTTCATGATCGTGCCCGAGGATTGCTGCTCGACCATGAATGCCGACTGGCACAATGCCTCGATCAACTTCGCGATGCAGAACGTCGCGGTCGTGACCAGGGCCGACACCGTGATCAGAGCGCTGGGATGAGCTGTGGCAAAGCTCCTGCATCTGTCCTGCTCGCCGCGCGCCGAGTCCGTATCCACAGCCGGCGCGCGCGTCTTTCTCGACGGCTTCCGCCAGGCCCGGCCCGATTGGGACATTGATGTCGTGGACATCTGGCGTGAGCGGATGCCGGAATTCACAGGTCCGATCGTCGAGGCAAAATATGCGCGCATGAAGGCTCAGGCCTTCACCGATGCGCAGCGCGACAGCTTTGCCGAGGCCGAGCGCATGGCGCTGCGCTTCTCGCTCGCCGATCGCGTGCTGATCTCGACGCCGATGTGGAACTTCGGCCTCCCCTACAAGCTCAAGCAATGGTTCGACATCATCGTCCAACCCGGCCTCACCTTTCGGTTCGATCCATCGCAGGGATATCTGCCGCTGCTCAAGGACCGGCCGACGCTGGTGATCATCGCCAGCGGCAGCGATTTTGCCACCGGCATGAACCGCGGCCGCATCGACATGGCCACGCCCTACTTGCGCGAAATCCTGCGCTTCATCGGAATCAGCAATGTCCGCTTCATGCTGATCGGTCCGACCACGGGACCGCAAGCGCCGATCGATGCCGCCCGCGAACAGGCCCATCAACGGCTCGCTGCAATGGCGGCGACGTTCTGAAGCGCCGTGGCGCCCCGTGGCACCGTGTCGAGCCGGATCAGATCAGGCTCGACTTGCCCCGGCTCAACACCTGGCCCGCGCCTTTGGTGCCGACGATCCGGCCCTGGCTGCAAACCACCTGGCCCCTGGCGATCGTCGTCACCGGCCATCCCGTGACCTCGAAACCTTCCCAGGGCGTGTAGTCCGAGCCGTGATGCAGATCGGCCTGCCGGATCGGTTTCTTCAACTCGGGGTCCCAGAGGACGATGTCGGCATCGAAACCGACGCCGATCGAGCCCTTGCGCGGATAGAGGCCGTAGATCCTCGCATGATTGGTCGCCGTCAGCTCGACGAACTTCTGCAACGTGATGCGGCCCTTCGAGACGCCTTCGGAGAACAGGATCGGCAGCCGCGTTTCGACGCCGGGGATACCATTCGGCACCCAGCGGAACGAGGTGCGGGCGTTCGGCGTCAGCTTGCCCTTGGGGTCGTCGTAGCGGAACGGGCAGTGATCGGACGAGAAAGTCTGGAACACGCCTGACGTGATGCCTTCCCAAATCGCCTGCTGGCTCTCGACATCGCGCGGCGGCGGCGAGCAGACATATTTCGCGCCCGTGATGTCCATGTTGAGGCCCTTCATGTCGTCGGCCGTCAGCGTGATGTATTGCGGGCAGGTCTCGGCATGAACGGGCAGACCGCGCTGCTGCGCCCAGCGTACCTGCTCCATCGCCTCGCGTCCGGAGACGTGCACGATCATGATGGGAACGCCGATCACCTCGGCATGGCTTATGGCCCGGTGCGTCGCCTCGCGCTCGACCGCCTGCGGCCGCGAGGTGCCGTGATAGTACGGCGCGATATGACCTTCGCGCTCCAGCTTGCTGGTCAGGAAACGGATGGCGTCGTAGCCCTCGCAATGGACCATGACCAGCGCCTCCTCGCGGCGCGCGACGTCGAACACTTCGAGCAGCTGCTTGTCGCTGAGCACGAGGTCGTCATAGGTCATGAACACCTTGAACGAGGTGTAGCCGTCCTTGACCAGCGCCGGCAGCTCCTGCCCCAGCACCACGGCAGTGGGATCGGAGATGATGAGATGGAAGGCCGTATCGATGTAGCACTCACCTTCGGCGAGCTTGCGATAGTTCTCGACACAGCTGCGCAGCGAGGTGCCTTTCTCCTGCAGCGCAAAGGGCAGCACCATGGTGTTGCCGCCGGCTGCGGCTGCGCGCGTCGCCGAGGCGAAGTCGTCGGCCATCACCACGTCGGGGCCCGAGGGCTGCGAGATGTGGACGTGGCTGTCGATGCCGCCCGGCAGCGCCAACAGGCCCGTCGCATCGATCTCGCGGGCCGCGCCCTCGATGCTATCGGCGATGCTGACGATGCGGCCGTCGCGAATCCCGATATCGGCGCGAAACTCGTCGCTGGCCGTCACGATGGTGCCGCCGCGGATGGCGAGGTCGAGCTGCGTCACTGATGTCTCCGTCACTTGATGTCTGGCATGGTCCGGAAGATCCGCCCCCATTGCGCGAGAGCCGTCACATCGCCGCCGGCGAGTCCGAGGGTCCGCCACAATGTGACCGCGACCGAATCAAGCACGGCGATGTCCAGCTCCCGCTCCAGCGTGGCGGCAAGCGTCGCACCATCGAGATTGGTGCAGAGGATAACGATCGCGTCAGCCCCCTCCGCCGCTACGGCACGGATCATATCCGCGATCGTCGCAGGCGCGACCTCGCCGAAGGAAAAGTTGTCGCGCAAGCCGAGATGCCGCTCGGCGTGCGGGATGATCCCCTCCTCGGCCCAGACGTCGGCGATGCGCCGCTGCACGTCGTTGGTATAGGGCGAAACCAGGCCGATGCGCCTCGCGCCCAGCGCGCGGGCGGCATCGATGCAGGCCAGCGTCGATGTCGTCGCCGGCACATTTGTGCGGGCCGTGATCCCCTCGCACAGGCTGCGGTCGCGGCCGATCCCGAGCCAGCTTGCGGACGTTCCGTTCCAGGCGATCGCGTCGACCTTGGCATCGGCCAACAGATCCGCGGCCGGAAGCATCGCGGAGGCATCGAACTGGCTCAACGCTGCGGCATCGAGCGCGATCTCGGTGACGCGGAAGCGCGAGAAATGCGCGGTGGTGCCGGAGACACCGGCCAGCATGGCGCCGGTGACGGGCTCGAGCACCGAGTTGGAGGACGGCGTGATCATGCCGAGACGCTTGCGCATGCCCATACCCTACGATGCCTGCGCAAGCCGCGTCGACTCCTCCCGGATCAAGGCCAGGATGTGGCGCTTGGCGTCGTTGAATTCGGGGCCGGTGATGTCGCGCGGGCGCGGCAGGTCGAAATTGACGGCTTCGCGGATCCGGCCGGGCCGCCTGGTCATCACCACGATCTTGTTGCCGAGCACCAGCGCCTCGTCGACGCTGTGGGTGACGAACACGATGGTGCAGCGGCGCTTCTGCCAGATCGCGACAAGCTCCTCCTGCATTTCGAGCTTGGTCTGGGCGTCCAGCGCCGCGAACGGCTCGTCCATCAGGATCACGCTCGGGTTCATCAGCAGCGCGCGGGCGATGCCGACCCGCTGATTCATGCCGCCCGACATTTCGGAGGGATGATGGTGCTCGAAGCCGCGCAGGCCGACGAGATCGATGAACTCCATCGCCCTGTCGTGGCGTTCGGCCTTGGCGATCCCCTTGAGCTTGAGGTGGAAGGCGATGTTGTCGATCGCGGTCAGCCACGGCATCAAGGTCGGCTGCTGGAACACCACGCCGCGGTCCGAGCCCGGCCGCTCCACCTGCCTGCCGTCGACCAGCGTGCGGCCGGACGTCGCCTGCTCGAAGCCGGCGATGATGTTGAGCAAGGTCGACTTGCCGCAGCCGGACGGGCCGAGCAGGCAAACGAAGTCGTTGGCCTCGATGTCGAGGTTGATGTTGTCCAGCGTCAGGAGGTCGCGGCCGCGCCGCTTGTCGGAGAACACCTTGACGATGTTGCGAAGCTCGATTGCCGCCATCAGCCCGCCCTGCCCTGCACGGTAGTGGTCTGCTGCCAGCGCAGCGTGCGCGCCATGATCGCCTTCAGGCCGAGGTCGGAGAGATAGCCGAGCAGCCCGATCGAGATCATCGCCGCGAGCACAATGTCGTAGCGCAGGAAGTAATAGGAATCCCAGAGCACGTAGCCGAGGCCGCTCTTCACCGCGACCATCTCGGCCGTGACGGTCAGCATCCAGGCCGAACCGACCGCGATACGTAGACCTGCGAAGATCGAGGGCAGCGCCGCTGGCAGCACGATGTCGGTCAGCATCTGCCGGCCATTGGCACCCATCATCGCGCCGGCGCGCACCAGATTGTGGTCCACGGTCTTCACGCCATGGATGCTGTTCATCAGCACGGGAAAGAAGGCGCCGAGAAAAACCAGGAAGATCGCCGGCTTGTCGGCGATGCCGAACCAGATGATCGCGAGCGGGATCCAGGACACCGGCGGGATCGGACGCAACACCTGCAACGTCGGCTCCAGCGTCTTCTCGAACAGGCGCGACCAGCCGATCGCGACCCCCGCGAGGATGCCGAGCAGGCTCGCGAGCGCAAAGCCGCCGAACACGCGAAGCGCGCTGGCAAGCGCATCGCGCAGCCAGTGTCCGGAATAGGTCTGCGTGGTCTCGTCGAAACCGAACACCCAGTCGCCGAGCGCATGCAGCACCGCGCTCGGCGCGGGCAGCAGCGCCGGCGGCAGCATGCCGCTGCGGGCAAAGGCCTCCCATCCGGCGACCAGCAGCGCAGGGACGATGAGGCGCTCGAGTCCATGGAACGCCCGCGTCAGCCGCAATGCCGGCCTTGCAGGCGAGACGTCAGTAACCGAGGTCATTCTTGGTTTTTCCGGTGGCCTGCTCCAGGAACGAATAGTCCATGTTCTTCGCCGCTTCGGTGGAGACGTCTTTCGAGATGTATTTGAGGTCGCGCATCATCGCGGCGATCGCCAGCGTCTGCGAGCGATGGATCGCAGGATCCGGCGAGGCATTCTTCAGCGCCTCGGTCGCTACGTTCTTGTCGAGACCGGTGAGCTTGTTGATGACCTCGATCCACGGCGCCTTGTCGGCGATCAGCTTGTTGTCGAGCTCGACCACGGCGCTGACGATGCCCTGGACGCCGGCGCGCTGGCTCGCGATCACGTCGGAACGAGTCACGATCAGATTCGTGAGGTTTCCGGCAGCCTGCTCGTACGGCAGCACGAAATGCTTGCCGGCGCCGGCGAGGCGGATCTGCGAGGCGAACGGCTCGACCGAGCAGATCATGTCGACCTCGCCGCGTTGAAGCGCCGCGAGATGGTCGGACGGATTGGGAATGTTGATGAACTGGATGTCCTTGTTGGGATCGACGCCCTGCTTGAGGAACGCGCCGCGCATGTGGATGTCCTGTGCATTGCCGCGGGACGCCGCGACCTTGAGCGGCTGACCGTCGCTCTTCGCCTTCGCAACGGTCGCCTTGAACGTGGCCCAGTCCTCAGGCGGAAGGCTCAGCTTCGCGGAGGAGAGGCATTCCGAACCGCCATTGATCTGGCCGGATACGGCGACGACGTCGAAACCTTTATCGAGCGCGGTGATGTAATGGAGATAGGTGACCTGCGCGACGTCGATGCTCTTCGACACCAGCGCGGTGAGCACGTCGTTGCCCGAGTTGAAGCCGGTGGCCTCGACCTCGACGCCCTTTGCCAGGCCGGGGATGAGCGACATCGGCAGGCAGTGCGCGCACTTGGCGTAACCGAGCTTGATCTTCGTGGCTTGCGCGGAGGCGAGATCGCTTCCGCCAAACACTGCCGCCATCACCACGAGGCCCAGTCGCAAACTCGTCCGCATCGTTTACTCCGTTTCGAAGGCGCGTCATTCCGCGCGTCGGCAACGATCATCCGCCGGCCCTCGCTGCGGCGCAATCCGGTTTTTGCATGCTGCATACAATTTGCGCGATATGCCATTGTTTTCAGCGGTCTGCGTCGGTATTTTGGGCAAGCAGACGGGGCGGAAATGGCTAGTATCAACCCGAGAAGTGAGGCACGCGTGCAGGCAAGATCGGAAGCGCCAAAGGGACGAAAGTCGCCCAAGCTCAAGCGGATGGGCTTGCATGAGCGCGCCGCTGCGCGGATGCGGACGATGATCATTCGCGGCGAGCTGCCGCCGGGCTCGCAGACCCAGGAGACCAAGCTCTCGAAGGAGCTCGGCGTGTCGCGCACTCCCTTGCGCGAGGCGATGAAGGTGCTGGCGGCGGAAGGCCTGATCGAGCTCCGTCCCCACCGCAGCCCGCGCATTGCCGATATCGCGGTCGACGGCATCTCGGAATTGTTCGAGGCCCTCGCCGGCATCGAGCGGCTCGCCGCCGAGCTTGCGGCGGAGCGCGCCACCGAGCGCGATCTCGCCCGCCTGCGCACGCTGCAGACCCGGATGGAGGGCCATCACCGCAGCGGCAAGCTCGACGATTATTTCGCCCTCAACGGCGAGATCCACAACGCCATCGTCCGCATGGCGCGCAATACGCCGCTGCGGGAGGCGCACGAGACGCTGATCTCGCGCGCCGAACGTGCGCGTTATCTCGCGCTCGGCGCCGACAGGCGCTGGAGCAATTCGGTCGACGAGCACGCCGATATCCTCGCCGCCCTCGAAGCGCGCGACGGCGAAGCGGCCGGCCGCCTGCTCGGCGCGCATGTCGCGCGCACCGGCACGGCGCTGCTGGAAGTCCTCGCCGCCTCTCAGGCCAAGCGGCCAGCGGCATGACCATGAAGCTGCTCCTGCTCAACCCGAACACCAGCACCGAGATCACGCAGCTGATGCTGGGGGTCGGGCAGCGCGCCGCCTCGGCGGGCACCGAGCTGATCCCGTGCACCGCGACCCGCGGCGTACCCTATATCGCCACGCGCACCGAGGCGCAGATCGGCGGCGCCATTGCGCTGGAAATGCTGGCCGAGCAGCACACGAAGGTGGACGCCGCGATCATCGCGGCTTTCGGCGATCCCGGCCTGTTCGCCGCGCGCGAGACCTTCGACATTCCCGTGGTCGGCATGGCGGAAGCGGCGATGCTGACGGCCTGCATGGCCGGACGCCGCTTTGCCATCGTCACCTTCGCCCAGGCGCTGGGGCCCTGGTACGAGGAATGCGTCCGCGCCCATGGCCTGTGGGAGCGCTGCGCCGGCATCCGCATGCTTGATTCACCGTTTCAGGCGATCTCCGAGGTCGGCACCGAGAAGGAGGACGTGCTGGTCGAGCTCGCCCTGCGCGCCATCGTCGAGGACGAGGCCGATGTGCTGATCTTTGCCGGCGCCCCGCTCTCCGGCCTCGCCGAGCGCGTGGCCGACCGGATCCCGGTCCCTGTGGTCGACCAGGTGGTCGCCTCGGTGAAGCAAGCCGAGGCGCTGCATGCGCTGCGCCTGCGCAAGGCGACGGCGAGTACGTTCCGCCGCCCAGCCGCCAAGCCGACCATCGGCCTTGCCGATGCGCTCGCCGCCCGGCTCGAGCATCGCGACAGCTGATCAGAGAAGCGGCCGGCGATGCGAAAACCCCAGTTCGTTCTCGAGCACGCGGCCGAAGGCAAACAAGCGGGATTCGCACCCGGGCGGCGCAATGATCTGGATGCCGAAGGGCAGCTCATTCTCACCACGCAGCACCGGGAGGGTCAGCACCGGGAAGCCGACCAGCGACACGATGAAGGTCACGGCGAGATAGTCGATCGGCGTCTCCAGCGCGGCCCCGTCGATGGCCGTGACGTCGGCGATCTCATTCGGCCAGGGCAAGACGGACGCGGCCGGCGCGACCAGGAAATCGGCGTGAGTGAACAGCTCGCGAAAGCTGCGGTAGATCGCCGTGCGGCGCCGCTCGGCGTCGAGGTAGTCCTGCGCGGACAGGTCTGCGCCGGCATCAATATTCCAGATCACCGTCGGCGTGAGCTCCGCACGCCGCGTCCGCAGCAGCTCGCCATAGCTGCTCGCGACGTGCGCGGCGCGGAGCGTGCGGAAGGCTTCGATCGCCCCGCCGCAATCGGGCGAGGACGGCACGACATCGGCAACCCGTGCGAACACCTCGCACGCCGCAGCGAAACGCGCACGAGCCTCGCGCGCAATGGGCGCCACATTGAAATCGGGCGTGACGGCAATCCGAGGATGGCCGGCGATGGGGCGGTCATCATCGGCACTGCCGAGCGAGAGCGGATCATTCGCATCGCTTCCGGCGCAGACCGACAACGCGAGTTCGAGATCATCGACATTGCGGGCGAGGAAGCCGTGGGTCGCCAGCATGTCCCAGCCGAGCGGCCGGCGCGGCGACGGGATGCGGCCGGGTGTCGGCCGGATCGAGGCGACGCCGCAGAAGCTGGCGGGCGTGCGCACCGAACCGCCGAAATCGGTGCCGTGCGCCAAAGGCACCATGCCGGCCGCGACGGCGACGGCAGAGCCCCCGGACGATCCGCCGGAGGTCAACGCCGGATCGAACGGATTGCGTGTCGGCCCACACAATCTGTTGGTGCAGACCGCGCCGAAGCCGAACTCCGGCGTGTTGGTTTTGCCCAGAATGATCGCGCCGGCGCGCCGCAACCGTGCGACCACGAAATCATCCTCGGCCGGGACGTGATCGCGGAACAGCACCGATCCGTAAGTCGTCGCAAGTCCCGCAGTGTCGGTGAGGTCCTTGATCGCAATGGGCACGCCGTGCAGCGGACCGATCGGTGCAGCAGCCGTATCGCACGTCTGCGCGGCGCGGCGGGCGTCATCCGCATCGACCGTCACGAACGCCGCCAATTGCGTATCGAGGCGCGCAATCCGCGCCAGATGCGCTTCGACGGCCTCACGCGAGGACACTTCGCCGCTCGCAATGGCGCGCGCGAGCTCTGTCGCGGTGAGGTCGCATATCGATCGATCCGATGTCATCGGGTCACCATGCCAAAACGCTCGCCGAAAAGCGACAGGCGCGGGCACGAGATTTGCTTTCTCCTCTGGGGCAACGGGAGGCAACACCATGGTTGATGCGCCAAGCGGCCGATCGCTTGTCGTCGATGCGGTCACCCACCGGTATCCGAGTGGCGCGCTTGCGGTCGAGAACATCAATCTCGACATCAAAGGCGGCGAGATCATCGCCCTGCTCGGCCCGTCCGGCTGCGGCAAGACAACGCTGCTGCGCATCATCGCGGGCTTCATCGCGCAGACGCAAGGGAGGATCATCATCGGCGACGACATCGTCGATGCGTTGCCGCCGAACAAGCGCGCCGTCGGAATCGTGTTCCAGAACTACGCGCTGTTCCCGCACCTGTCGGTCAGCGAGAACGTCGCCTATGGCCTCGCCGCCCGCGGCATCGACAAGGCGACGCGCCAGCGCGAGGCACAGCGCCTGCTCGAGCTGGTGCAGCTGCCGGCCATGGCCGAGCGGCTGCCGCGGCAGCTCTCCGGCGGACAGCAGCAGCGCGTCGCGCTCGCCCGCGCGCTCGCGATCAAGCCGTCGATCCTGCTGCTCGACGAGCCCTTCGCCGCGCTCGACAAGAATTTGCGGCTGGACATGCAGATCGAGGTCAAGCGGCTGCAGCGCGTGTCCGGCATCACCACGCTGATCGTGACGCACGACCAGGAAGAAGCGCTGTCGATGGCCGATCGCGTCGCCGTGCTGAGCCACGGCAAGCTCGAGCAGTTCGGCTCGCCGTCGGACGTCTACGACCGCCCTCAGACGCTGTTCGTCAACACCTTCGTCGGCTCCACCAATCGCATGCCCGGTGTCGTGGTCTCGGCGGACCGCACCGCGGCGAAGGTGCGCCTCGATGCCGGCGCGGAGATCATCGCGCGTCCCGCAGGCGGTGCGCTCAGCGAGGGCGGCCGCGTCACCGTCTGCATCCGCCCCGAGCATCTGCAATTCGTCGGCGACGAGACCGGCTTTGCCGGCGTCGTCGGCATGTCGCTGCCGCTGGGCGCCACCGTCGTGCACGAGGTCACCACCGCCGACGGCTCCGGCGTCAAGGTTTCTCAGGCGCGCATCGGCGAGACGCGCGCCCTGGAGAACGGCGCTGCGGTGCGCCTCGCACCGCTCGCCCCGTCGCTCGCCAACGCCTTTCCCGCAACGCTTTAGATCTAGTCTTTGTCCAAAGGGGAGTTTGATATGATCATGAACCGCAGAAGCCTGCTGACCACGGCGCTCACGCTCGGGGCCATGAAGGCGTTTCCAGGCCTGAGCTACGCCCAGGCCCGCCCGCTGGTGTTTGCGACCTTCACCGGCAGCTGGGAGGAAGCGCACAAGGCCGTGCTGGTGCCGGCGTTCCGCAAAGCCAATGCGGACGCCGCGATGGTGCTCGATCCCATGCTCTCGGTCGACCAGATCGCCAAGGTCAACGCGGCGAAAGCAAATCCCCCGATCGACGTCATGCTGCACGATCCCGGTCCCGCCCTCGTCGCCGTCGGCCAGGATCTGGTCGAGGCCTATCCGGTTGAGAAGAGCGCCTATTACAAGGACCTGATCGCCGAGGCGCAGGAGCCGATGGGCCCCGCCCCGTTCTTCCAGGTCGTCGGCCTCACCTACAATCCGGAAGCGGTCAAGACGCCGCCAACCTCGTGGGCCGATCTGTGGAAGCCGGAGTTCAAGGGCCGCGTCGGCATCACCAACCTCAACTCGACGCTCGGCACGGGCTGGCTGGTCGAGATCGCCAAGATGCGCGGCGGCTCGGAGGCCAATGTCGATCCGGGCTTCAAGGCGCTGGAGGAGCTCAAGCCCAACCTCGCTGCGGTCGCCGCCAATCCCGGCGCGCTCGCGACCCTGTTCCAGCAGGGCCAGATCGACATCTCGCCCGGCAATTTCAACGCCATCCAGATCCTGAAAGCGCGCGGCGTACCGGTCGAGTTCGTGGCACCGAAGGAAGGCGCCATCGCCTTCAAGACCACGATCCACATCGTCAAGAACTCGCCGAACCGCGAGCTCGCCTTCAAGCTGATCGAGGCGGCGCTGACGCCGGAGGTGCAGACCACGCTGATGAACCCGCCCTACCTGATCGTGCCGACCAATTCCAAGGTGGCGATGGGCGGCGAGATCGCACGCGTGCTGGCCAAGGACACCACTGAACTGAAGAAGAAGTTCGTGTTCCAGGACTGGAAGAAGATCAACGAGCAGCGCTCGGCCTGGATCGAGCGCTTCAACCGCGAGATCAAGATCTAAAACCTCGAGGTTCAGGTCATGGGCGCAGCGCCGGCAGCACGGGACGTGACGTCCTACGGAATGGGATTGGCAGCGCCGCTGGCGCTGTTCTTCCTGCTCTTCTTCGTCGCGCCGCTGCTGCAATTGTTCTGGCTCTCGCTGCACAACGACACGGCCGGGCTCCATTGGGGGCTCGGCCAGTACCTGCACTTCCTCACCGATCCCTTCAGCCTCGGCGTGCTCGGCTCGACGCTGCTGCTGGGCGCCGAGGTGACGGCGGTCTGCCTCGTGCTCGGCTTTCCCATCGCCTGGCTGTATCAGCGGGTCGGGCCAAAGCTTCAGACCATCATCATCCTGATCGTGCTGCTGCCGCTTCTGACCAGCGTCGTGGTCCGGACCTTCGCCTGGATCGTCATCCTAGGTCGCCAGGGCATCATCAACGCGACGCTGCAATCGCTTGGCCTGATCGATACCCCGCTCAAATTGCTCTACACCCAGTTCGGCGTGGTGATCGCGCTGGCACAGGTGCAGATGCCCTTGATGACGCTGCCGCTGATCACTGCGCTCGGCCGCATCGACCCCAATCTCGACGATGCCTCCTGCTCGCTCGGCGCCGGCAGCTGGCGCACCTTCTTCCGCATCGTGCTGCCGCTGTCGCTGCCCGGCGTCATCGCCGGCTGCACGCTGACCTATGCCGCCGCGATCACCGCCTTCATCACCCAGTCGCTGATCGGCGGCGGGCAGATGCTGTTCATGCCGATGTATCTCTACCAGCAGGCTTCGACGCTGCAGAACTGGCCGTTCGCGGCCGCGATCTCGATCATCTTCCTGCTCGCCGTGCTCGCGGTCGTCTCGGTCTTCACCACGCTCGGCCGAATGTCGCGCGGCTATGGAGGCGCATGATGAGCGGCCGCAAGCGCACCCTCGAGGCGATCAGCTTCGAGTTCGTCATGACCGTGATCGCGGTGATCGCGCTTCTCATCATCATCGCCCCCTCGCTCGTGGTGCTGATCGTCTCCTTCACCAGCGGCTTCTCGCTGCGCTTCCCGCCGCCGGGCTATTCGCTGCGCTGGTACGTCGAGCTGTGGAATGCTTGGCAACTGCACTTCGCCGCCAAGAACAGCCTGATCGTGGCGATGTGGGCAACCGGCCTGTCCGTTACCCTCGGCGTCGCCGCGGCGCTCGCGATCTCGCGCTCGCGGACACTGTCGGCGCGGCTTCTCGATTCGCTCTTCATGTCGCCGCTGGTGCTGCCCGCGCTCGCCTTCGGCCTCGCCGCGCTGATGCTGTTCTCGCTGGTCGGTCTGCCGGTGTCGCCGCTGACGCTGGTGATCGGCCACACCGTGGTCTGCGTGCCCTACGTCGTGCGCAATACGATCGCGGCGCTGGCCCAGCTCGAGCCGACCCTGCTCGAAAGCTCGGCGGTGCTCGGCGCGAGCCGGCTCTACACGTTCCGCCGCATCGTGCTGCCGCTGATCCGGCCCGGCATCATCGCCGGCGCCTTCATCGCCTTCATGTCGTCCTTCGACAACGTGCCGGTCTCGCTGTTCCTGCGCGATGCCGCCACCGACATGCTGCCGATCCGGATGTGGCAGGATCTCGAAGGCAAGCTGGATGTCACCATCGCGGCGCTGTCGGGCGTGCTGATCATCGCGACCGTCGCGCTGGTCGCGGTGATGGAGCGCCTCACCGGCCTGTCGCGGCGGCTGACGAACTGATCAGGCGCCGCGGAACAACGAATAGCCCCAGCGCGTGAATTTCAGCGGCAGATGAAAATGCTCGTCAACGTTCTTGATGCGAAAGCGGAACGGCGTCACGGTGAGGAAGCCGTCGCGCTCGCCAAAGAACTCGCCGAGATGAAACAGCACCTCGTACGCGCCTTCCGTCACACCTGCGCCTTGCGCGATGGCATGATCGAGCACCCCGTTGGCGCCGAGCCGCCCGTCGGCGATGCGCTGGGAATCCGGATCGATCCGCCAGATCTCGACGCGCAGCCCCTGCGCCGGGCGCCCGCTCGCCACATCGACCGCGTGAATGGAAATACCGCCTGCCACAATGTTCCTCCCATGAGCACGCCGCCATGGTAGACGGAAACACGGCCGCTCGGCCAGCACCCGCGCTGCTGCCGGCGTTGGGGGCGATGACCGGGCTGCAGGCCCTGGTCGCGCTGGCCTTGTTCGCGCCCGGCGTGGTCGCCCCGCGCGCCCATATCGAGGTTTGGCAGCTCTCGATGTTCTCCGCCGCCGTGTTCGCGGTCGGCATCCCCGCCTCGTTCTGGGGCGGCGGCTTCATCGCGCGCCTGGGCTCGCTGCGAATTGCGAGCCTATGCGCGGCGGCCATCGTCGTCGGCATGGCACTGGCGTCGCTCGGAACGAGCGCCGCCCTGCTGGCCGCGGGCCTCTGCATCGGCCTTGCCATGGGGCCGGAGACGCCGGCGAGCGCGGCGCTGCTGGCGCGGCTCGTGACCGCCGAGCGGCGCGCCTTCGTGTTCTCGGTGCGCCAGACCGGTAACCAGATCGGCGCGGTCTGCGGCTCGCTGGCGCTGCCGGCGATCGCCATCGCGTTCGGGCCGGTTTGGTGCTATGCGGCCGTTGCTGCCTTGGCGCTGCTCGCGATCGCGCTGTTCGAACGGTTGCGGCCGGCCTATGCCGGCAAGGTCGCCCCGCCGCCGAAGCTCGATCTCCGCGCGCGGTTAGCGCTGGTGATCGCGGACCGGCGGATCGCGATGCTGGCGCTGGCCTCGATGCCGTTCAGCGCGATGCAGGTGTCGCTCAACACGGTGTTCGTCACGCTCGGCACACGCGAGCTTGGGCTCAGCCATATCGAAGCCGGCATGGCGCTCGCCTGCGCGCAAGCAGGCGGCCTGATCGGGCGCCTCGGCTGGGGCTACGTCGCCATGCGGCTCGATGCCCCCCGCGCCGTTCTCGTCGTCATCGGCCTCGGCATGGCCTTCTGCGCCGCACTGCTGGGCCTGAATGGCGCTTCGCTCGGGCGCAGCGGGCAATTCATCATCGCCGCATTGTTCGGCCTGACGGCGTCGGGCTGGAACGGCGTCTTCGTCGCCGAGATCGCCCGCCTCGCCCCGCAGGACCGGATCGGCGAGACCACCGGCGCGGTGCTGACCGCGTCCTATGCCGGGCTACTCGCGGCGCCGGCGCTGGTGTCGATCCTGGATGGCGTGGCCAGCCTCGGCATGGCCTTCTTCGCCCTGGCGTGCCTTGCCCTCGGCGGCACATTCGCATTGATCTGGGGAGGCCATGACGATGCGGACAAATAGCGCGCGTCAGATCGCCGCCGAAATCAGCGCCGGGCTGACCAGTGCCGTCGAGACCGCGCAAGCCGCGCTCGGCCGCATCGAGGCCGCCAAGGCCTTGAACGCGGTCGTCACGATCGATCCTCCGCGCACGCTGGCGGATGCTGCGGCCGTCGATAATCGCCTGCGTATGGGCGAGATCATGCCGCTCGCCGGCGTGCCTGTCATCGTCAAGGACAACATCTGGGTCGGCGGCTGGCGCGTGACGCAGGGCTCGCGCCTGTTCTCCGATTTCATCGCGCCGCGCGATGCCATCGCGATCGAGCGGCTGCGCAAGGCCGGTGCCGTCGTCGTCGGCATCGGCGCGAGTTCCGAGTTCGCCTGCAAGGGCGTCACGACCTCGCAGCTGTATGGGCCGACGCGGCATCCGCTCGATCCCGCGCTAACGCCCGGCGGCTCATCGGGCGGCCCGGCCGCTGCGGTTGCGGCCGGCCTGGTGCCGCTCGCCATCGGCACCGACGCAGGCGGCTCGAGTCGCAGGCCGCCGGCGCATGTCGGGGTCGCCGGCTTCAAGCCGTCCTACGGCGCAATCCCCTATGGGCCGGGTTTTGCCGAACCGTTCTTCGGCCTCTCCGTCATCGCGCCGATCGCATCCGAGGTGGCCGACATCGCGCTGGCATTTGAAGCCATGGCCGGCGCCGATCCGCGCGATCCGGATTCTGCCGTGGTTGCGCAGCAGGCCGGAGACATCGGCACTCAGCGCATCGCGTTCTCGCCGCGCCTTGGTCTCGACGTCGCGATCGACGACGTCGTCGCGAATGGCCTCGCCGCCGCCGTCGAACGGCTTTCCGCAGCCGGTTTGCGCATCGGACGACGCGATCCCGTCTGGCCGCCAGACGCCACGGAGGAAATCCTCATGCCGCTGCAGCATGCGGGGCTCGCAGCGCTCCACGGCGATAGCTTTCGCAAGGATCCGACCGTCTTCGATCCCGACATCGCCAAGCAGATCGAGCGAGGGCTCTCCTGGTCCGGTGCGGACGTTGCGGCAGCGCTGCTCGCGAGCACCGCGATCGCCAAGGCCTTCGCAGCGTTCTTCACTGAGATCGATCTGCTGCTGGCGCCGACCGTCCCCTGCGTCGCCTGGCCGCTGACGCAGCTCGGCCCTGATATGATCGGCGGAAAGCCCGCAAGCCCGCGGGCCCATGCGGTGTTCACGCCGTTCGTCAATCATGCCCGCTTGCCGGCGATCTCGATTCCGTGTGGAGCGGATCGGCGCGGGCTTCCCTTCGGCCTTCAGATCATCGCGGCGCGCGGGCAAGACCGCTCGCTGCTCGCAGCAGCGCAAGAGATCGAAGCGATCTTGCGCGCGTAATGCCTGACGCAAACGGAGACTCCCATGGTTGAGAACGCTCATTCGACAATTCGGCCGCTCGACCCCCGCGACCGCTGGTCCGAGCTGTCCCGGGCGGAGCGCAGCGCGGCCTATGACAACAACGCGGCCGTCAAGAACAGCCCGGTCCTGATCGCCGAGCGCAACGAAGCCTCAGGCCGGCTGCGGGGCACGCTCAAGTCCCATCTCGACCTGCCCTATGGAGAGCGGGTCAACAACAAGATGGACCTCTACCCGGCCGCCAAGCCTGATGCGCCCTGCCTGGTGTTCCTGCACGGCGGCTACTGGCAGCGCAATTCGCGCGAGCTGTTCGCGATGCTGGTCGAAGGCGTCGCCGCGCATGGCTGGTCGGTTGCCATACCCGGCTATTCGCTGGCGCCCGAGGTGTCCCTCAGCGACATCGTCGCCGAGATCCCGCGCGCGCTCGACTGGCTCGCGGCGCACGGCGCGTCCTACGGCGTTGCCGGGCCGGTCGTGCTGTCGGGCTGGTCCGCCGGCGCCCATCTTGCTGCGATGACGCTGGATCATCCGCGTGTCCATGCGGGGCTCGCGCTCTCGGGCGTCTACGATCTCGCGCCGATCCGCGATACCGGGTTGAACGAGGCGCTGAAGCTGACGGACGAGGAGATTGCCACGCTGTCGCCGCTGCGTCTGCCCGTCACCCGGAAACACCTCGACATCGCCTATGGCAGCGGCGAGCTGCCGGCTTTGGTATGCGATTCAATCAATCTCTTCGACAAGCGCGCGGCGGCGGGAGCGCCCGGCAAGCTCATTCCGGTCGAAGGCGCCGACCATTTCACCATTCTCGAGGCGCTGCGCCGGCCGGACGGAGTCCTGGTGGAGGCTGCGCGGCGGCTGCTGGACTAAACTTCGAAAACAACCCCATGCACAGTAGCGATGCCGTTGTTTGCAAAGACGAATCTCTTTGAGGGTCAAATCGGCGCCGCCGGTGCTTTGACTCGTCGGGCAAAACAGGGGCAATATGGCATCATCGGCCAGGCTGCCGCTCCTGCATCTCAATCCAGATTCGCCCGCCCATGATCCGCGCCGGATAGAGCCGCAACGGCCGGCTCGGCCATCCCGCGGTGATTGCCCCATCGCGCAAGTCGAACGACGCCGCGTGACGCGGGCAATACAGTCGCCCCATGCTCACCTGCCCCAAGGCCAGATCCGCCTGCTCGTGCGGGCACGCCCGTTCGCAGGCGACGACGTCGCCCTCGTTCCAGATCACGAGCAGGTCGCGCCCGGCGACGCGAACGATGGTCTCCGCCTTCAGGCGATCGAGATCGCAGACGGCAATCCACCCGGCGCCGTCACCCACCGAGATAGGCCTTGCGCACATGCTCGTTCGCGATCAGCTCGGTGCCGGCACCCGACAGCACGATGCGGCCGTTCTCGAGCAGATAGGCGTGGTCGCACATCTCGAGCGCGGCGAAGGCGTTCTGCTCGACCAGCAGCACCGTGGTGCCGGCATCGCGAATGCCGCGGATGATCGCGAAGGTGCGCTCGACGATATTGGGGGCGAGCCCGAGCGACGGCTCGTCGAACATGATCAGGCGCGGCCGCGACATCAGGGCGCGGCCGATCGCAAGCATCTGCTGCTCGCCGCCCGACAGCGTGCCCGCCGCCTGCCGGCGCCGCTCGGCGAGCCTCGGAAACTCCGTGTAGATGCGGTCGCGGTCGGCCGCGATCTCACCCGAACCACGACGGAGGTAAGCCCCCATATCGAGATTCTCCTCGACGCTCATATGCGGAAACACGCGCCGCCCTTCCGGGCAATGCGCGATGCCGCTCGCCAGCACGCGCGGCGGCTTCGCGCCGGTGATGTCGGTGCCCTCGAACTTCATCTGGCCCGAGCGCGGCGGCACCAGGCCGGAAATCGCGCGCAGCGTCGTGCTCTTGCCGGCGCCGTTGGCGCCGATCAGGGCGACCAGCTGGCCGGCCTTCACGTCGAGCGAGATGCCGCGCAGCGCGGTGACGCCACCGTAGCCGCAGACCATGTCGCGGATCTCAAGCACGTCCTGCTCCATGTCCGAGATAGGCCTCGATCACGGCAGGATCGTTGCGGATCACCTCCGGCGTCCCTTCCGCGATGATGCGACCATAGTTGAGCACCACGATGCGATCCGAGACGGTCATCACCATCGGCATGTCGTGCTCGACCAGCAAAATCGTGATGCCGCGGTCGCGGATGCTGCGGATCAGCTCGACGAAACGGTGCGTCTCCGAGGCGTTCATGCCGGAGACGGGCTCGTCGAGCAGCAGCATCGACGGCTCCGCCGCCAGCGCCAGCGCGACACCGACGAGACGCTGCTCGCCGTACGAGAGCGAGCCCGCCGCATCGTGGGCGCGGCGTTCGAGCCCGACCCATTCGAGCAGCTCGCCTGCCCGCTGCCGTAAGCGGCGCTCCGAGGCGCGGGCGCCTGGCAGGCCGAGGATGGCGTCAAGCAGCCGGACCCGGCCCTGCCGATGCAGGCCGATCAGGAGGTTGTCGTAGACGGTGTCGTTCGGGAATACGCTGGTGCGCTGGAAGGTGCGGATCAGGCCGAGATCGGCGATCTCGTGCGGCTTCAATCCGGCGAGCGCAGTGTTGCGGTAGGTGACGCGGCCTGCGCTCGGCGTCAGGAAACCGGTCATGACGTTGAAGGCGGTGGTCTTGCCGGCGCCGTTCGGCCCGATCAGGCTGAGGATCTCGCCCTCGCCCACGGTAAAACTCATGTCGGAGATCGCGACCAGCCCGCCGAAGCGGACGGCGACCTGATCGACGGTCATGGCGATGCTGCGCGCGGTCATCACGCCGACTCCTTGGCAGCGGTTTCAGCGAGGGTCACCGGTGCAGGCCCCGCAGGCCGCCGCCACTTCGCCAAGCGCAGTGCGAGCGAGGGCACGATGCCGCGCGGCAGCACGAACAGGATTGCGATCAGCACGCCGCCATAGGCGATCCACTGCGCTTCCGGCGCCATCACCGGACGTAGCGCCACCGGCAACAGGCCGAAGATCAGTCCGCCAACGACGGGCCCCGCCAGCGAGCCTTTGCCGCCGCTGATGACCATGATCACCATGGTGACGGTGTTGATGAAGGCGAACACTTCGGGATCGATGATCCGGATGTAGTGCGCATAGAGGCTTCCGGCCGCGCCGGCGATCGCGGCGGAGATCACCGCGGCGATCGTCAGCGTCCTGGTCACGTCGATGCCGACGGAAACGGCGAGCGTTTCGTTCTCCATCAGGCCACGCATGGAGCGGCCGAAATGGGAATGAACGAGGCGCGCGATCAGGAGATAGGCGATGAGCGCGACGACCAGAACGAGGTAGTAGTTGTGAAATTTCGTGCGCAGTGTCAGCTCGCCGAAGCCGGGCAAAGGCAATGCGATGGACGGGATGTTGGTCAGCGCCAGCGGCCCCTGCGTCAGCTCGACCCAGTTCAGCGCGACCAGCCGGACCACCTCGGCAAAGGAGATCGTCACAATGACGAAATAGGCGCCGCGGACGCGGAACGACAACAGACCGACGAAATAGCCGCACAAACCGGCAATGATGATCGCCAGCATGAAGCCTATGATCGGCGGCCAGGGCGTGTGAACCAGCCGAAAACCCCCGGGCAGGCCGACATCGAAGCCGAGCGACGTCAGCGCGCTGACATAGGCGCCGATGCCGAAGAAGGCGATATGGCCGAGGCTGAGCTGGCCGGTGAAGCCGAGCAGCAGATTGAGGCTCATCGCGCCGATGACGAAGATTCCGGTCGTGATCAGCGCGTTGAGCAGATAGGGATCGCGCAGCCAGAGCGGCACCGAGGCCAGCGCCGCGACGGCGAGAATGGTGACGATCGTCTTCATCCGACGCGCTCCGCGCGCGCGAACAGGCCGGTCGGCCGGAAGATCAGCACCGCGATGATGATGAGAAAGCCCATGGCGTCGCGGTAGCCCGACGAGACGTAGCCGGCGCCGAGCTCCTCTGCCAGCGCCAGGATGAAGCCGCCGATCACAGCGCCAGTGATGTTGCCGAGGCCGCCGAGGATGACGATGGCGAAGGCCTTGACCGCGGCGAGATCGCCCATCTGCGGGAAGATCACGTAGACCGGCCCGAGCAGCGCGCCCGCGGCGGCGGCGAGGCTGGAGCCGATCGCAAAGGTCGAGGTGTAGATCATGTCGACGTTGACGCCCATCAGGGACGCCGTGTCGTGATCCTGGAAGGTCGCCCGCATCGCGCGGCCGAGACTGGTCTTGTTGATCAGCAGATACGTCACCAGGATCAACATGGCCGCCGCGACGAGCACGAACAGGCGCAGCCAGGAGACGGAGACCGGCCCGAGCACCAGCGGCGCTTCAGGAAATGGCGTCGTCACCGATTTGGCGACGCCGCCCCAGATCCACAGCGTGCCCGACTGCATCGCGATCCAGGCGCCGATCATCACCAGCATGGTGGTGTCGATGTCGGAGCCGCGCAGCGGACGCAGCAAGGTGAATTCGATCGCCGCACCCAGCAGCCATCCGGCCAGCACGGCCACGGGCAGCGCCAGAAAGAAGTTCAGCCCGAGCTGCTGCACCACGATGAACATGACGTAGGCGCCGAACGTGTAGAGCACGCCATGCGTGAAGTTCACGACGTTCATGATGCCGAAGATCAAGGTCAGCCCGATGCCCAGCAGCGCATAGGTGCCGCCGAGCACGAGCATGTTGATCAGATGCTGGAGGAATTCGCTCAAGGCTGTTCCCGATTAATTCGTACTCGGCGAGCGCAGCGGTATGCCGCCCTCGCCTGCGACCGGCCGACACTAAAGTCCAATGGCGCTTTGATTGACCCGATCTCGCAGCGGTCTCCGTCACCTCTCCCGCTTGCGGGAGAGGTCGGCGCGTCCGGGCGATGCGAAGCATCGTCCCGCGCGCCGGGTGAGGGCTTTGTCCTCTTGGGGATTGTCCCATTGCGGAGACACCCTCTCCCCAACCCTCTCCCGCAAGCGGGAGAGGGGGCGCACCTCCTTCGTTGCTGCATCGATCCTAATCTCATCGCGCTTTAGAGCGTCTTCATCTCGATCTTGCCGTCGGCAATCTCGATCAGATAGACGTTCGGCTGGCTCTGACCACTTTCCTTGCCCTCAGGGCCCGACTTGCGGAACACGATGTCACCGTTCAGCCCCTTGATGTTGATGTTCCAGAGCGCCGCCTTGATCGCGGCGGGCTCGGCCTTGCCGGCCTTCTCGATCGCGGCGGCGACGGTGCGGATGCCGTCATAGCCGCGAAAACTTTCGGTGCAGCCCGCGAAATCGAAGCCGCGCTTCTTCCATTCCGCGATGAAGTAGTTGGTGGCTTCCGGGTTCGGCGTCTTGTCCGGGAACCAGGGCAGGAAGGTCGTCAGATGCATGGTGCCGTTGGCGGCCGCTCCGGCTTGCGCGATGATCTGGTCCGGGTTCTGCGAGCCGCCGGTGGTGATGATGCGCTTCTTCAGGCCCAATGCCGCGGCCTGCTTGAAGATCAGGGTCAGCTGATCGACCGCGGTGGTGACGATGACGGTCTCGGAATCCGAGCTCTTGATCTTGGAGAGCTGCGCGCTCATGTCCTGCGCGCCCTGATCCATGGTTTCGACTAGGCCGATGGTGATGCCCTTCTCCTTCATCATCTTGCTGAAGTCCTCGGCGGTGCCGCGGCCCCAGTCGTTGTTGATGACGAGGAAGTCGACCTTCTTCAGCGCGAGCTTGTCGACGATGTTCTTGAACGCGGCCGCCTCGATCGCGGAGGGCGGCGAGATGCGGAAGATGAAGGGATTGCCCGTCGTCGTGATCTTGCCGGAGGACGAGGTCTCCACCACCATCGGCGTCTCGTATTCCATCAGCTTCGGCATCACCGCGAGCGTCAGGCTCGAGCCCCAGGCGCCCATCAGGACCGGCACCTTGTCGCTGGTGATGAGCTTCTCGGCGACGGCGGCGGCCTCCGTCGGGTTGCTCTTGTTGTCCTCGATCACGAGCTCGATCTTCTTGCCGAGGATGCCGCCCTTGGCGTTGATCTCGTCGGCGGCGATCTTGGCACCGTTGACGACGTAAGTGCCTGAGGCCGCGAACGCGCCGGTGAGCGGCTCGTTGACGCCGATCTTGATGGTCTGCGCCCCCGCGGCACCGCCGAACAAGGCCGTCGCCAGCGCGATAGCCGGAACCAGTCCGAGTGTTCGTGTCATATCATCTCTCCAAATCCAACGCTGTTGATCGTTATGGCAGTCCAGGCTTCGTCACTCCGCGGCGCCGGCGCGCCGATCATTCCGCACCACTTTTTCCGGTGATACGGCCAAGCATGCGCGCGAACCGGGTTCGCAAAACATCCGATGCAACCGACCAGAAGCCGAGCTCCGCGGGAGCTGCCCGCCCCGATGTCGCGCCGGACATGTGGCAGTCGAGATTGGCGGCGAACTCCGCAACGAGACGTTTTGCAAGGTCTCGCACGAGGCCGGGACGACCGACCTGAGCCAGCATTCCCGTGAGTGTGTAGCCGATCGACAGTTCGACCGCGGTCGCTGCGCCGCCTTCCAGCGGCAGCAGGCGGTAACGAATCTCGCCCTGCGTCGCCGAATGGCTGCGCTGGTCGGCCCCGATGCCGACGATGCGACCCGAGAGTGTCGCGGGATCCCGCTCCACGCGTGCGGCCCCCTCGAAGCTTGCTGCGATCGGTCCGAGCCTGACGCGGATCGATCCTTCGACGCGCTCCGGCCTTGGCGGCGACTTCAGCGATACACCGGGAAGGCAGGCGGCGATGCCTGCGATATCCTCGAACATCGCGAACACCTTTGCCGGCGGATAAGGCAGCGTGAAGCGCTGATCGAGCACGGTTGCCGGCGTGAATTCGGGGATGCTGCTTGGGGTGGCACTTTCCGATGCCGGAACTGGCGCGTGCCGCGCAGGCCGCAGCTCGTTCCGGGCGGTTGCCGCTCGCCCCGAGCCGGCAGGACCAAGGACGGTCCGGCCGCCATCCGCTACCGGTGCGACGTTGCGCGCGCGCCTCGCCTCGATCACCGACTGCACCGCGCGAACGATGCCGACATAGCCGGTGCAGCGGCAGAGATTGCCGCTGAGGCCGATGCGAATCTGGCGCTCGTCGGCGTCGCGCAGACGCAGCACGAGGTCGCGCGCCGAGACCAGCATGCCCGGCGTGCAATACCCGCATTGCAGCGCGTGCTCGCGGGTGAAGGCGGCGCGCAGCTCGGTGGTGATCTCGTCCTCGTCGAGGCCTTCGATCGTGGTGACATCGGCGCCTTCGCAGGCCGCCGCATAGGTGATGCAGGAGCGCGCCGGCACGCCGTCGAGCAGCACGGTGCAGGCGCCGCAGACCCCGTGCTCGCAGCCGAGATGCGTGCCGGTGAGATCGAGCTTGTCGCGGACGAAATCGGCAAGGCTGGTGCGCGGCTCGGCGGGCAGCGCCACCGCGCGGCGATTGACCTGAAGCGCGATCGTGGTCATGCCGCGGCCTCCACAACGGCGCGTTTCAGCACGCTGACATGGATGTGGCGCTGCGCGGCATCGTCGATGCCGGCGCTTGCGAGCAGGGCATCGGCGGCACGGACATCAAAGCGCTGCTTGTAATCGGCGGCTATCCGGCCGCCGAACAACACCGCGGCATCCGTGACGACGATGGGCGTCGTATCGATGGCACCGATCACGATACGCGCCGAGGCGGCGGCGGAATCGACCAATATCGCACCGATCGCATGGGCGAATTCGCCGGTCTTGCGGCAGCTCTTGGCATAACCCCAATGCGCCGTCGCCGATCGTGCCGGCACGTGGACCGCCTCGACGATCTCACCGGCATGCAGCGCAGACTCAAGCGCACCGACCACAAACGCTTCGACCGCCATCGATCGCGCACCGGCAAGGCTGCGCAATGTCACGCGCGCACCGAGAGCCGCCAGCGCGGAAATCCAGTCCGCGGCGGGATCGGCATGACTGAGCGAGCCGCCGATGGTGCCGCGGTTGCGCACCGCGCGGTACGCGATATTGGCGGCGACGGCCTTCATCGCCCCGCGGGTCACGTCGGCCGTGCGGCCGTCCTCGATGTCGGCATGGGTGACGAGGGCGCCGAGCACGAGCTCGTTGCCGGAGACCTCTGCGCGCTTGAGCTCGACAAGGCCGGAGATGTCAATGATCAGCTCCGGCTGCACCAGCCGCAGATTGAGCATGGGGCCGAGCGACTGGCCGCCGGCGATGATCTTCGCCGATCCGCTGCTTGCGGCCAGCATCGACAACGCGGCATCGAGATCGCGCGGGCGCTCGTAAGCAAAGGGCGCCGGTTTCATGCCGCGCTCCTTTCCGTAGCACGCGCGGCCAGCAGGGCCGCGACGATGCGATGCGGCGTGATCGGCGACTGCATCAGCTCGACGCCGAGCGGGCGCAGCGCGTCGTTGACGGCGTTGGCGATCGCGGCGGGCGGAGCGATGGCGCCGCCCTCGCCGATGCCTTTCACCCCGAATTGAGTATAGGGCGACGGCGTCTCCATGTGGTCGAGGCGCGCGGCCGGGACCTCGGTCGGACCGGGCAGCAGATAATCCGCGAGCGTCGTCGCCAGCGGCTGGCCGGAGGCGTCGAACGGCATTTCCTCGTAGAGCGCGGTGCCGATGCCTTGCGCGAGGCCGCCATAGATCTGGCCGTCGACCACGAGCGGATTGACCAGCACGCCGCCGTCCTCAACGATCACATAATCGAGGATCTCGACCTCGCCGACATCAGGATCGACCGCGACGACGGCTGCATGCGCGGCATAGCTGAAGGTGCCGCTGTCGCGCACGGGCTTGTAGCCCTGCGTGACCTCAAGCCCGCCGGGATCGACGTCTGCAGGCAGATCCTGCGGGCGGCGATACCAGGTGTGGGCGATCGCCTTCAGGCTGACGCTGCCGTTGACGCCGCGCACCTCGCCGTTCTGCAACACCACGGAGGCCGGATCGTGCTGCAAGAGTTTCGCGCCGATGCGGCGCGCACGTTCGCCGAGCTCGCGGCAGGCGGTCGCGACCGCACCACCCGCCATCACCATCGAGCGCGAGCCCCAGGTGCCGGTCGAATAGGGCGTCATCGCGGTATCGCCGAGGATGATGCGGACCTTGGCAACATCCACGCCGAGGATTTCATGCGCGACCTGGGCGAGCGTGGTCTCCATGCCCTGCCCGTGCGAGTGCACGCCGACGCGCAGTTCGAGGCCGCCGTCCGGCGTCAGGCGCGCCGAGGCCTGCTCATGGCCCGGCACCATCGGGATGCCCCACCCGGAATAGACCGAGGTGCCGTGCGCGGCCTGCTCGCAATAAATGGAGACGCCGACGCCGATGCGACGGCCGTCGGCCTCGCCCTGCTTTTGCCGGGCGCGGATGGCGTCGATGTCGATGGCCGCGTGCGCGCGGCGCATCGCTTCCGGATAATCGCCGCTGTCGAAATGCTTCCCGGTGATGTTGTCGAACGGCATCTGCTCGGGGCGCACCAGATTGCGCAGCCGCACGTCGCCGGGCTCGAGGCCGGCTTCCGCCGCGACGAGGTCGAGCATCAATTCCAGCGCAAAGCAGACGCCGGTGCGCGCGACGCCGCGATAGGGCAGGATCGGGCATTTGTTGGTGGCGACCGAGAAGGTGCGGCAGCGATAGGCCGGCATCTTGTAGGGGCCGGGCAGGATGCTGGCGACCTGCGCGGCCTCCAGGCAGGCCGAGAACGGATAGGACGAGTAGGCGCCGGAATCCACCGTCGCTTCGCAGTCGATGCCGCGTAGCGTGCCGTCACGGTCAGCATAGACCGTGATTTTGTAATGATGTTCGCGGCAATTGGAGCTGGCGACGAGGTGCTCGCGGCGGTCTTCGAGCCAGCGGACGGGATGGCCGCAGCGCATCGTCAGCCAGGACAGGCAGACCTCTTCGGGCAGCAAAATTCCCTTGTGACCGAAACCGCCGCCGACGTCGGGCGAGATGACGCGGATCTGCCCCTCCTCCATGCCGAGGCATTCGGCAAGGCCGCTGCGCGTGATGTGCGGCATCTGCGCCGCCGAATGCAGCGTGAGCTGGTCGAGCCTCTTGTCGAAGGTCGCGACCACGCCGCGGCCTTCCAGCGGCGACATGCATTGCCGCGCCGTCGAGATCTCGCGCGTCACCTTGATCGGTGCATCGAGCGCGGCGGAGATATCGACCTCGTAATTGGTCTCCAGGAAGACGTTGTCGCCCCAATGCTCGTGCACCAGCGCCGAGCCGGGCTCGCGGGCTTTCAGCATGTCATGGATCGCCGGCAGCTCCTCCAGATCGAGCGTCACGGAGGCCGCGATGTCCTCGGCCTCGGCGCGGGTCGGCGCGAGACACATCGCGACGAGCTCGCCGACCTGGCGCACCTTGCCGGTGGCGAGCACCGGCTGCTCGGAGATCTTGAAGCCCGGAAGCCCCGACACCGCGCGGATCGGCTTGATGCCGTCGAGATCGGCCGCCGTGAACACGCTGGCGCGATGGCGTTCGGGCACGTGGATGCCGCGGATGCGCGCGTGCGCCAGCGGGCTGCGCACGAAGGCGACGTCCTGAAGGCCGGCGAGCCTGACGTCTCCGACATATTGGCCGCGGCCGCGCATCAGGCGATCGTCTTCCTTGCGCGGCAGCCGCGCGCCAACGCCCTGCCCCGTCTTGCCGCGCGGAAATTCTCGCTCGCTACGCAACTTCGCGTTCTCCTCCACCGCCCGGCCTATGCCGCGACGGCTTGCGGCAGGATCGGCGCGACCGCATCGAAGCGGGTGCCGGCGCGCAGGCAGAAGGCCGGCTGCAGCAGGCGCTCGGCGATCACCTCGTTGTTCTCGTTGTCCTTGAGGACGAAGCGGCCGTTTCTCTCCGTGAGCACGGAGACGTCGGCGTCCATGCCGACCTTGAGCGCGCCGATCTCGTGGCTGCGGCCAAGCATTTTTGCGGGATTGGAGGTGACCATCGGCACCACCTGCTCCAGCGACAGGCCGAGCGCCATCATCGAGCTCATCGCCTGGACCAGGCTGAACTTGGCTTGTCCCGCGAAGGGATGGTTCTCATCGTCCTCGTGCTGGTCGGGCGTTCCCGCCGGCGCCGGCACATGGGTGTTGTAACCGTGGATGTCGGCACCGAGCGTGGTCGGAATGATGCCGGCCGCGATCGCTTTCTTCGCGAGCCGATAGGAGAAATGGCTGCCGTGGCCGACGTCGACCTTGAGGCCGCGGTCGAGCGCTGCCTGGATCACCGGATGCACCTCGCCCTCGCGATTGACGAAGCCGCCAGGGTGGCGTGTGAAGGGATGAGCGAGGATGTCGCCCTCGCGCAAGAGCGGAATCACGCGGGTGAGGATGGTGTCGGCGTCCTCGCCATTGGCGCCGCTCTCGGGCAGGCCCCAGAGCTGGCCGAAATGCACATAGACCGGCAGGTCGGCGCGCTTGCCGATCTCGGCCGCCATCTCGATGACGCGAATGCCCCAACGCGCAAAGCCGCCGATCTCGGCATGCGCCTTGATGCCGCGCACGAGATCGAGATTGGCGGTTGCCGCCTTGACGGTCGCATCGATATCGACGCCGTCGGGGCTGTAGAGCTGCGGATAGAAATGGCCCTCGAGGCCGCCGACGAGATAGGCGGAGATGAACGCGTAGACGCGCGAGGCAGAAGGCTCCGCGATGAAGTGGCGGAAGCCCGGCAGCGTCATGCAGGACGGACCGCCCTGATCGACCAGCGTCGTCACGCCGGATTGCACGCCGACCATGTCGGGATTCATGCCGAAGCGGCCGGAAACATATTGATAGACGTGGGCGTGGGTGTCGATCAGCCCGGGCAGCACGAGCTTGCCGCCGACATCGACGACCTCCTTCGCGCTGGTCGGCAGAATGTCGGATGCGACCGCGGCGATCTTGCCATTGCGGATGGCGACGTCCTTGAGGCCATCGATGCCGGAGGCCGGACAGATCACGCGGCCACCCCGGAGCAGAAGATCGAAGCTGGCAGTGACGGACATGGCGCTCTCCTCAGGCTCTCGCGCAGGCGGTTGCCCCGCTCTCGAATTACGAAGCATGCTTCGTATTTTGACATTACGAAGCATGCTTCGCATTGGACAAAAGCAAGCTTCGTGCCATGATCCTGTTGTGGCGAGCCCGTTCGAATCGAGCTAAGCGCGAACGGTCTGGGGTTGGGAGAGCGTGCATTGCGGCAAGCCAGGAAAAGTCGCAGCGGGGGCAAGCACCGCCCCTGGCCGTTGTCGGAACGGCCCGGCTATTTGATCCGCCGGCTGCACCAGATTCACGTCGCGCTGTTTCAGGACGCCTGCGGCGAATTCGAGGTCACGCCGCTGCAATACAGCCTGCTCTCGGCGCTGGCGGTGCGCGAAACCGCCGATCAGACCACTTTGGCGGCCGATATCGCGCTCGATCGCACCACGACAACAGGCGCCTTGAAGCGGCTCGCTGCGCGCAACCTGGTCGAGCGCGCGGTGAACAAGGACGATCGGCGCGCGCGGTTGTGCCGCCTGACACCGGCCGGCGCCGCGCTCCTGGTTAAAATCGAGGGCGCAGCACGGCGGGCGCATCGCGCAACGCTCGGCGATTTGAGCCCGCGGGAACAGGCGCTCTTCATCGAGATGATGCAGCGCATCGTGGCCGGCAATCCCAGTCGCGACAGCGCCGCTGCCCTATTCGACTAGAGGCGCGTGCTGCACTTTTGAGTTGGGTTGCTCAATTTATCATCGTACCGCTGCCCGGCCTTGCACCGATCGCCGCCATCCGGCGGCAGGTCCGGTGTGCCGCGGCACGCCGGCGCGTCGGCATCGCCCGCGCTCGAAAACGCAATTGCATCCGAAGCGAGCCTCGCTGCATCCGGCACGAAACGCCCCTGCCCGGCCGCTCCGCTGGTCCATGGCACGATTTATGCTGCGATGATGCGAAGCGTGCTTCGTATTGGGGGATGTCATGACGGATTCCGAACTTCGCGCTGATATTCACAGCATCGAGCCAATTCCCGACGCGGACCGGGACTCCTCCGGGCCGCAGCAGATGTGGATCTGGGCCGGTGCCAACATCGCGCCGGTGAACTGGGCGCTCGGCGCGCTCGGCATCATCCTCAAGCTCGGCCTGATGGAGACGATCGCAGTCATCGTGCTCGGCAACATCGTGGGCTGCGCGATCTTCGCGACCTTCACGGTGATGGGACACAAGACCGGCGTCAACCAGATGGTGCTGAGCCGGTCCGCCTTCGGCGTCCGCGGCGCCTACCTGCCGAGCATCCTGATGTTCCTGATGACGCTGGGCTGGATCGGCGTGAACACCTATTTTCCGGTCAAGGTCTCGATGGGCATCCTCGGCCAGTTCGGCGTGCCCGACACCTGGCTGGTCGAGATGATCGTCATCACGCTGGTGATGGCGGTGCAGGTGATGATCGGCGTCTACGGCTTCTACGCGATCCGCACCTTCGAGAAGTACACGGTGCCGCCGACCATCGCCATCATGGTGCTGATGAGCATGCTGGCCTGGACGCGGCCCGGCGTCGTCAACTGGAACCTGACCACCTCGCTGGAGCCCGGCGCGCATCTTGCGATGCTGACGATGCTGATGACCTCAATCGGCGTCGGCTGGGGGATTTCCTGGGTCACCTGGGCCTCCGACTATTCGCGCTTCGTGCCGCGCTCGACGCCCTCGAAAGCCGTGTTCTGGTACAGCTATGTCGGCATGTTCGTGCCGACGGTTTGGCTCGGCATTCTCGGCGCGACCATTGCCTCGACGACGCTGGACACGGACCCCGCCAAAATGGTCAGCGCGGTGTTCGGCGGTCCCGTCAGCATCCTCGTCCTGCTGATGGTGCTGCACGGCCCGATCGCCACCAACATCCTCAACGTCTATTCGGCGGCGCTGGCGGCCTTGAGCGCGGGGCTGAAACTCTCGCGCTTCTGGCTCACCGTCATCGTCGGCGTCGCCGGCTATCTGGTTACCCTCTACTTCATCTTCGCGCCGTCCTTCGCGAAGGCGTTCGACCATTGGATGATCAGCCTGCTGTTGTGGATGAGCCCGTGGGCCGGCGTGGTGCTCGCCGACTTCTACATCAAGCGCAAGGGCAAGATCGAGGTGGCCGAGCTCTATCGCTCGCCGGAGAGCAGCGCCTATGGCGACATCAACTGGGCCGGCATGATCGCGTTCTTCGCCGGCCTCGTTGCCGGATGGCTGGTGCAGGACGGCCTCGTCAGCGCGCTGCAGGGGCCGATCTCGATCCATCTGCTCGGCGGTGCCGATCTGAGCTGGTTGTTCGGAATCGGCGTGGCGGGCCTCGTCTACCTCGGGCTCGGCAAGTTCGCGACCTCGCCCACACCGGCGGTCGCGAGCCGTGCCGGCAGCTAGCCTGAGAGCGCTCTGACCTCGTCTTGGGTCAGCGCTTGCGGCCAAGCCTCACGATCATGTCGCCGGGCCCCAGTGCTCCGGCGACATGAGGGCGCAGTCGCCACAGGCTCTCGCCGTCGACCAGCGAGGGCATCGGGAGCTCGTGGTCGGCGAAGTTGGCGACGATCTGCAGAACGTCGCCCTGCTCCGTCTGCCAGCGCACAACCACGCCGCCCATGCGGGGATCCGCGCCCAGCAAGTGTCGCTGCGCCGAAACCAGCCCACGTTTGATCAGCGGCACGATCTTCTCGCGCCGCAACGTCAATAGCTGCGCCGTCAGCGCCCGGAACCTGGTGCCGGCAGGCGATTGCTCGATGCTGGTCCAGTCCAGTTTGGAGGCGCGGAAGGTTCTTTCGTCGCACGGGTCCGGGATACTGGCGCGCGTTTCCGCCGTCGCGAATGCTTTGAAGTGTGAAAACTCCTTGCGGCGGCCCTCCCGTGTCAGCTCGGCAGCTTCGCCCGTCCAGTCGGCGAAGAACAGGAAGGGCGTTTCGGCGGCCGCTTCCTCGCCCATGAACAGCATCGGAATATGCGGGCTGAGCAGAACCAGTGCGAGGGCGAGCTCCAGCTTGTCCGGACCGACCAGCCGCGACAGCCGTTCCCCGAAGGCGCGGTTGCCGACCTGGTCATGGTTCTGGGCGAAGAAGATGGTCGCTTCCGGCGGCAGATGAGCGCTCGGCTCGCCGCGCGGCGCCTCGTGCAGGGGAAACACCTCGCCCTGATAGGCAAAGCCCTCGGTGAGGGATCGCGCCAGATGCTCGAGCGGCTTGTCGGCAAACGCCCGGTAATAACCTTCGTCCTCGCCCGTGAGCAGGACGTGGAGCGCGTTGTGGAAATCGTCGCCCCATTGCGCATCGTAGTACGTCGCGCGACCCTGTGAACGCGCGAGCAGGTGCGCCTGATTGGCCTCGTTCTCCAACATCAGATGGACGCGCCGGCCCGCCAGCTGGCTGCGCAGGGTCTCGGCGAGCTCGACCAGGAAATGACGCTGCGAGTCGTCCTTCAGCGCGTGGACCGCATCGAAGCGCAGGCCGTCGAACCCATAGTCCCGCAGCCACATCAGGGCATTCTCGATCAAAAACCCGCGCACGAACGCGCCGTCGGCTCCTTCGAGGTTGACGGCGGGGCCCCAGCCGGTGGCGTGGCGGGGGTTGAAGAAGTTCTCCGCATAGAGATGCAGATAGTTCAGCTGCGGCCCGAAATGGTTATAGACGACGTCGAGATAGACCATGATGTCGAGCGCATGCGCCGCGCGCAGCAGCCGCTTGAGGTCCTCCGGCCGGCCGTAGCGGGCATTCGGCGCGTTCAGGAGCACGCCGTCGTAGCCCCAATTGTGCCGTCCGGGGACGTCGTTGAGCGGCATCAGCTCGATGGCGGTGATGCCGAGATCGCGAAGATAAGCCAGCTTCTTCTCGACTCCGGCATAGGTCCCCTCCTCGCTGAACGTGCCGACATGCAGCTCGTAGATGACGGCTTCCGCCCAGGGACGGCCCGGATAGAGCACCGGGTCCCTCAACGCGGCCGTATCGACCACCTCGCTCGGCGCGCCGACGTCGTCCGGCTGGAAGCACGAGGCGGGATCGGGCACAACGAGATCGTCGTCGATCCTGAACTGATAGCGCGTGCCGGCGCGCGCGGTTTGGCTGAGCAGCTGATACCAGCCGTCCGCATCGCGCGGCATCTGCCGTGGCGGCTGGCCGATTTCGAGCAGCTCGACCGATCGCGCCGTCGGCGCCCACAGGTTGAACGAGACCCCATGATCGACGATCTGAGGACCATGGCGCCGACTTTGCTCGGCCATTCCCAGTCTTAGACTCAAGCCCATCCCCTTTCGCCGCATGCCGACCTCGCACGCAATTGCGCGCGTCAGGGCGACAAAGCGGAGCCGTGTGCGTTCGTTCCTCCACGGCACCGACGCCCGACATTTGCAGGGCGACTGGAACGGAATCAGCGGCGCAACGATTACCATTCCAGACAGGAGCCGCCGCCATGCGCCGCCCGAAGCCGCAACCGATCCGTAACAAGCTCGACCTGACCGACCGCGCCCAGGTCCGCCTCGTCAAGAAACGGCTCGGTCTGTCGGATGCAGAGCTGACCACCATCGTCGGGCGGATCGGCAATTCGATTCCGGCCATCAGCAAGGAGGCGGCTCTGCAGAGAGCCAACGCGCTGTCCAAGCCGGCCGATGTGGCGCCGGTCGCCGCGACGGCGCCGACATCCTGACAGGCAACTCGGGGGGAGAGATGGACCAGCCAGCACATTCAGACGACGCCCTGACGCGGACGGCCTCGCGCCTGCGCCGCACCCGGATCACCGAGGGCAGACCCTTCCCGCTCGGCGCCACCTGGGATGGGCTCGGCGTCAACTTCGCGCTGTTCTCGGCCCACGCCACCAAGGTCGAGCTCTGCCTGTTCGACGATGCCGGTGAAACCGAGCTCGAGCGCATCGAGCTGCCCGAATATACCGACGAGGTCTGGCACGGCTATCTGCCCTCCGCCCGCCCCGGCACCGTTTACGGCTATCGCGTCCATGGTCCTTACGAGCCCGACGCCGGCCACCGCTTCAATCCCAACAAGCTCGTGCTCGATCCCTATGCCAGGCAGCTGGTCGGCCAGCTCCGCTGGGGGCCGGAGCTGTTCGGCTATCGGCTCGACCATGCCGACAAGGACCTCTCCTACGACGAGCGCGACAGCGCACCCTTGATGCAAAAATGCCGCGTCATTGATCCCGCCTTTACCTGGGGCGTGGCGCGCAAGCCGGAAGTGCCGTGGGAACGCACGATCGTCTACGAGATGCACGTCAAGGGCTTCACCCAGCTGCATCCGCTGGTGCCGGAAGCCGATCGCGGCACGTTCTCGGGCCTCGCACATTCGGAAATCCCGGCTTACTTGCGCTCGCTCGGCATCACCAGCGCCGAGCTGCTGCCGATCCATGCCTTCGTCGACGACAGCTATCTGGTCGAGAAAGGTCTGCGCAATTACTGGGGCTACAATTCGATCGCCTTCTTCGCGCCTGATCCGCGCTACCTGAAGGCGACGTCGGCCAACGAATTCAAGGCCTTGGTCAACCAGTTTCACGCCCATGGCATCGAGGTCATTCTCGACGTCGTCTACAATCACACCGCCGAAGGCAACGAGCTCGGCCCGACCCTGTCGTTGAAGGGCATCGACAATGCCAGCTATTACCGTCTGCTGCCGGACAAGAAGCGCTACTACATCAACGACACCGGCACCGGTAACACCGTCAATCTCTCGCATCAGCGTGTGCTCCAACTCGTCGCTGATTCCTTGCGCTATTGGGCGACAGAGATGCGGGTCGACGGCTTCCGTTTCGATCTCGCCACCATCCTGGCGCGCGAACCCTATGGCTTTGATGAAGGCGGCGGCTTCCTTGACGCCTGCCGCCAGGATCCCGTGCTCTCCAGCGTCAAGCTGATCGCAGAACCCTGGGACATCGGGCCCGGTGGCTATCAGGTCGGTCAGTTCCCGCCCGGCTGGGCCGAGTGGAACGACAAGTTCAGGGACACGGTGCGGGCCTTCTGGAAGGGCGATCCGGGCACGCTGGCCGACTTCGCCAAGCGCGTCTCGGGCTCCGGCGACCTCTTCAACAAGCGCGGACGCCGGCCCTGGGCCAGCGTCAATTTCGTCACCGCGCATGACGGCTTCAACCTCAACGATCTCGTCTCCTACAACGACAAGCACAACGAGGCGAACGGCGAGGACAATCGCGACGGTCATAGCAACAACCATTCCTGGAATTGCGGCGTCGAAGGGCCGACCAACGATCCCGAGATCACCGCCTTGCGCGAGCGCCAGAAGCGGAATCTGCTGGCCACGATGCTGCTGTCCCACGGCACGCCGATGCTGCTCGCGGGCGACGAGTTCGGGCACACCCAGAACGGCAACAACAACGCTTACGCCCAGGACAACGAGACCACCTGGCTCAACTGGATGGGCATCACCGCGAACGGCCGCAGCCTGCGCGAGTTCGTGCGCAAGCTGATTGCCACTCGCAAGGCGTTTCCGATCCTCTATCGCAGCCGCTTCCTGGTCGGCTCGCACAACGAGGAGCTCGACGTCAAGGACGTCACCTGGCTGTCGCCGTCCGGCGAAGAGATGACGACGGAGCAATGGCAGGACGGCAATGCCAAATGTTTCGGCATGCTGCTCGACGGCCGCGCGCAGGAGACCGGGATCAAGCGGCGCGGCTCGGATGCGACCATGCTGCTGGTCTACAACGCGCACCACGACGTCGTGAACTTCACCCTGCCTAATGTCACCGACGGACACAGCTGGCTCGGCCTGATCGACACCAATCGGCCCGACGCGCCGATGGCCGAGTTCGAGTTCGGGCATGCTTACGCGGTGACCGCGCGCTCGCTCGTAGTGTTCGGCCTTGCGAACGACAGCATCGCGACGCGGCGCCTGCGCCAAGGCCTCGGCGCGCTGCTGGACATCGCCGACACGCCTCTGCCCGAGTAGCCGCGTCGCTCGAGCCTTTGGAACACCGCATCGGGAGCCGCGTTCAATGTCGAAATCGGAGGTTTGAGAGGAGATCTCGATTGCTCACCGCCGCTCTTTTGATCAATCCCTGCTGCCACTATGCGCGCCTTTACAGGAGTGCTCCGACCTCCCGGCTGGCAACTGGCGCCCGTCTTGACCGACCTTGCAGTTGAACCAGGCGGCGCAGCCGGGCGCCCTTTCACCGCCGTCGTGTTTTCGGGCGGCCTCGGCCTTGGCGCCTATCATGGCGGTGTGTTCGAAGCCCTCACCTCTCTTATGCTGCCGATCGACTGGGTGACCGGTTCGTCGGCAGGTGCCGTCACGGCCGCGCTTATCGCAGGGAGCGCGCGCGATGATCGGCTGCAGAACCTGCGCAGCTATTGGCATGCGCCAAGCCGTCCGACCGACGTACCGAACGCAGGCCGCCACGCGTTCGCGTGGCTGAGCTCGATCAACACGCGCGTGCTGGGGCATTCCGGCTTCTTCCACCCTCGCCTGCCCATTCCGGCGTCTCGCTACGGCGGCCTCTACGATCTCGGCCCGACCCGCCAACGCCTCCAGCGCTTGATCGATTTCGGACGTCTGAACGGCGGCGATTTGCGGATCACGATCTGCGCCACCGACGTCGAGAGCGGCGATGCCGTGTTGTTCGACTCCGCATCGGAGCGGATCGAAATGGACCACATCCTGGCAAGCTGCGGTTTCCTCCCCGAATTCGCTCCGGTGCAGATCGCCGGCCGCTGGCTTGGCGACGGCGGGTTCTCGCTGAACGCGCCGTTCGATCCGATCCTCGAAACTGCAGGCCCGCTCCGCCTCTATGTGATCGATCTGTTTCCGCGCGACGGCAAGGTCCCCGACGGGCTCGAGGTCGCCTCCGAACGCAAGAGCGACCTGACCTTCGGCAACCAGACGTTCCAGCGCCTCGGATATGCTCTGGAGGCCCGTCAGCTCCGCGCCGAGCTTCAGGACCTCCACTACGACGACGAGGTCTATCTCCTCAGCTACCGCCCGGGCCGCGAGGAAGCCGGCCCGGAAAAATCCTTCGATCTGTCGAAGACGGCCATGGCGCAGCGCTGGCGTGCCGGCTTTCTGGACATGCAATATGCCGCAAGCCTCACTCCAGCCGCGAACGAGATCTGCAGCGTGCGGCGGCCCTAAAGCGGAATGGCTTTAGGTTGAATCTATACCGCGAGGTGCTGTTCACCTCTTTCGCTTGCGGGAGAGGTGGCGCGTTCCGGGCGATGCGAGGCATCGTCCGCGCGCCGGGTGAGGGCTTTCTCCTCCGGGGGATCGTTCCATTGCGGAAACACCCTCTCCCCGGCCTCTCCTGCCAACGAGAGAGGGAGTGCAGCTCCGTTGTCCAATCAAACCTGATCACATCATGATCTAGTGATGTTTCGTCTGCGCTGCGAAGCGGGCGATCAGGCGCCGAAGCTGCGCCTTGTGCACCAGCCGCGCCGCCGTCCTGGGCGAGACCCAGATCGCTTCCCGCTCTCCCTTCTCGGGCCACCAGCGCTCTCGCCCGTGCACCTTCATGGGGAAGACGGCAACGTTCATGGTCCGCTTGCGATCACCCCTTCGCTTGCGATGCTTGAAGCTGCCCAATGCGCGCGTCGCGACGACACCGACCAGGCCCGCCTCCTCATAGGCCTCGAGCGCAGCCGTCAGGTGCGGCTCCTTGTTGCGTATCGGCGATCCCTTTGGGACGCTCCACCTGCGCTTGCGCCTGGTCGTGATCAGCATCACCCGCAGCTCGGACTTGTCCAGCCGAAACGGCAGGGCGGCAAATTGCTTCTTTCCCATCAGGCGCCTCCAACTCGCGTCTGATAAGCGGGCGTAGCAAGCATGGTTCCTGTATTGCGAAATGGCGCCTCGCCCGTGATCAGAACTTCCGCTTGATCATCTTGAGCCGCAGGGCCGAATTGGCTTCTCTGGATTGAGGCCCTCGCGCGCGTTTGGCTGTCGGTTTCATTCACCGATAGGAACATTCGACACTACGCTGCGTCTGTCGTTCACACGTTGGAGGTGAACATGCCGGGAAGATCGTTCTTGCTTGCTTCAGAAAACTTCGGATTGTCGACCCTGAGCGACTTCAACGAAATCGCATAGAGCGCAGCGACGAAGCCAGAGAGGCGATCATGGCATACGCCCTGTTCAAGGATGGGCAGAAGATGAGCCGCACGTTTCCGACCCGGGAGGAAACGTTGGAGAAAGCCGACGAAGCGGGACTGGTCGAGCATGCCGAGGACGAGCCGGTGCTCGAGGACGAATTGAGGATCAGGCCTTGCCCGGCCGACCCCGAGCCTCGCGACGATGCGGACCTGGACTGGACGCCGGACAAGCCGGCGTCCTAGCCACGCTCAGCATCCCCGGCAGATGCTCTTGATCTTTCGATCCGCCTCGGAATCGCGCGAGCTCTCCGAGCGAATCTGGTCGTCGCCCTGCAGCGACGGTCCAGGCGTAACGGTTCCGTCGACGCGACCGATGTTGGTGCCGCCTGCCGGGTTGCCGGCACGCCCAACCGTCGTCGATCCGCGCGGGCCGGATCCACCGCTCGATTGAGCGGTTCCAGCCGAATTGGTTCCGGGAGCGGAGGACGTGCTGCCTCCCGCACCGCCGCCGGCGCTTCCGCCCCCGCCACCACCGCCGCCTCCCTGGCCCAATGCCGGTGCGGCGACGGCGGTCGCCAGCACCGCGACAAGCACGAGGCCCGTCATGCGTATCGAGCGTCTCTCACTGCATCTGTCGAGGTCGAACATCATCGATCCTGCTGGTAGCCCTGATTGGTCGTGTTCTGCTTGATGTTGCCGTGGTGGCCCTGGGTGTCGAAATTCTCGCGGCCCGGGATGCGTTCTTCGATTTCGGTCGCAGGGTCAGCGCCGGGTCCCTTGTTGCTTCGCTGCTCCTCGGGAACGGGGGGCATTTTTGACATGTCTTGCTCCTGTATCGCTGCGCTTGCGCTGAACCAATGAGCTGATGCCGAGGACGTTCCCGCGCCGATCGCCGCAGCCGGAACCAGCGCGACGGCGCGGGAACGAGCTGATGTTGCTGGGGTTGTTGCCCGACACCACCGCGAAGCCCGGGAGGAACCACATGCCAAAGGCGACCGAAAACGATCCGAGAGAGACACCGCTTGACGATCCGCGCCAGCAGACGGACATGCCGACGCACCGGCAGACGAAGAAACCCTGGCAAGGCAATCCCGAGAAGGACCAGATCGATCCGGACCGCGCGCCGGTGGATCTGGAGCGTTGGCAGAAATCGAAGACACACTAGGCAGCGGCCACTGGCCCAGCGTCAGGTCCCGTCGAGATCATGAATGACGGGCCGCAGCGGCCCGCCGGAATCGAGCTCCAGCGTTGCCAGCGTGATCGGCAGCTTGAAGCGTCGCTTCCCTGCGCTGCCCGGGTTCAGATAAAGCACGCCGTTGACGGTTTCGATCCGCGGGCGGTGGGAATGCCCCGAGACCACGACATCAATTCCGAGCTTGGCAGGATCGATCGTCAGGTCGTTGAGGTCGTGCAGGACGTAGAAGCTGAGGCCGCCGAGGCGCAGCGTTTGCGTTTCAGGAAAGCGTTCAGCCCACGCGCCCCGGTCGACATTTCCCCTGATTGCGGTGACGGGAGCGATGCGGCAAAGCCCGTCCATCACCGCCTGGGCGCCGATGTCGCCGGCATGGATGATGTGCGAGACGCCGGCGAGGCAGCGCTCCGTCTCGGGCCTCAGTAGTCCATGCGTGTCGGCGATCACCCCGATCCTGAACGTCATGTCAGATCGCGGCGTCAGTGCAATACATCCAGCGGCATCCGGCCGATTTCCTCACCGTCCTCGTTCGTGACGAGGATCGAGAAGTGGCGGCCCTTGAGCTCGGGACGCTCCTCGAGCAGGCGCCGCGCAATCTCTTCGGCGACATCCAGGGCCTGGATGTCGTCCGGCAAATCGGCACCTCCCTCGTCGGCCACGGTCTTAGAATCCACCAAATCAAAATGATAGCGCGGCAACGTCTGGTCCTCGGGTTCACCCGCACGAACGCGCGGTCTCGAAGCTTCGTTCCGGCGTCGGAGCCAGCTGTGGTCCGGCGCGAGGCATCGCCGTCGGTGTGCTCGCGCAACAAACCTAAAACGTCCCGGCCAGAGTGACCCGAAACGCCATCGGCTCGACCGGGTGCAGCACATAGTCCATCACGCCGTTCCCGCAGACCGCGGCCGGTGCGGCATTGGCGGCGCAGAGATTGTAGAGCGTGTCGGTCTTCAACAGCGAGCCATAGGCATAGGTGATCTGGTTGGCCTTGCTGTTGAACAGGTTGAGCACGTCGAACTGGATACGCCAGCCGTTCTCGCTGCGATAGCCGAGCCGCGCGTTGACGAGGCTGGTCGGCCGCGAGCGGAACGCATTGTCCTCGGTCAACGGGCTCGCGCCAATGTAGCGCCAGCGCGCGCTGCCGAACCAGCCGGTCTTCTCGCCAAGCGTTATTCCGGCCGATGCCACCATGGCCGGGGCGTTGGGAATGTAATTGCCGGGCGCGTTGCCGATCTGCGCCTCGGGATAGCCGGCAAGCGAAGCATAGACTTCGGCCTGCTCGCTGTTGTAGCCGCGGAAACGCGCATGCGTCATGGCGAGATCGGCGTCGATGTCGATCCAGGACCGTGGCCGGTAATGGTTGGTCCATTCGAAGCCGTAGCGGCGGCTGGCGCGGGTTGCCGAGGTATCGCCGGCATCGCCGGAGAACAGGATCTCGGAATCCTGGTCCAACATGAAGAGGCTGAGCGAGCTGTCGAGGCCGGGAACGATCCTGCTGCGAACCCCGACCTCCGCGCCCCTGGTGCGCACCAGGAGCGGCGACGGCGTGAGCCGTGTCGTGGGATCGGCGGGATCCTCCGTCGTGGTCGCACCGCGCGCATCGTTCGAGTGCATGCCGTAGCCGGCACCGAGGAAGAATTCGGTCCGGTCGAACGGACCGAGCACCATCCTGAATTTCGGGCTGCCGAGCGCGGCATCGGCGCGACCGGAATTTGCGGCGTTGAACACAGAGGTGACGTCGGCGGCGTAATAATCGCCGCGCCAGCCCACCGTCGTCCTGAGCCAGTCGGTCCAGCGCACCGTGTTTTCGGCATAGACCCCGACGCTGCCCTCGCCGACCTTGTCGCTGCGGATATTGCCGATGAAGCCGCGCCGGAATGTATTGGTGAGCGCGAGGTCGATCGCATCATAACGCGATTGCAGACCGAAAGTGGTCTGCATCGGCAGGCCGGCAAAGGAGCCGTCCAGCGTGCGCGAGACGTTGGCGCCCGCCAGCAGGCGGTCGTCGTGCTGGTGGAACTGGTCGCCGAGCACGGGATCGTCGAGGAAGTAAGTGAAATTGTTGAAGAGGTCGAGTTGGCTCTTCACCAGATAGGAGTTGGCTTTCCATGACCCGGCATCGTCGGTCTGCGCGATGCGGCCGGACAATGCGAAACGGTTGGTGTTGCCGCCGTCGCTCGGATCTTCCGAACCATACCGGCCGAGCAGGCCGCTGGTGATGGCGCGCTGCGGCACCTGGTCGGTCGAATTCCATTTGTTGACGTAGGCCATGCCGGTGAGCGACATGCCGTCGGTCGCGGTGCCCTGGCTGTAGCGCACGAGGCCGTTGAGCTTTCGCAAATTGTCCGGATTGTCCCACGGGCCGTCATAGGTACCGATCTCGCCGGCCACCAGCAGCGAACCGTCGCCGACTTTCGCGGAATCCATGCCGAGCAGGCGGCGGTAGCCGAAGCTGCCGACGCTTACCTGCGCCAGCCCCTTCGTGCGGTCGATCAGGCCGATGTGAACGCTTCCGGCCGAGGCGAAGTCGCCTTCGTCGGCGAAGTAAGGTCCCTTGCGCACGTCCATTGCGGCGATGGCTTCCGGGATCAGCCAGTTAAGATCGGCATAGCCTTGGCCATGCCCGTGGGTGCGCATGTTGACGGGGACGCCGTCGACGATGATCGCCAGATCGGTGCCGTGGTCAAGATTGTAGCCGCGCAGGAAATACTGGTTGGCTTTGCCCTCGCCGGAATGCTGCGTCACGATCAGACCGGGCACGGCCTCGAGCACCTCGCCCGGCCGCGTGAAAGGGCGCGCGTTGATCTCGTCGCCGGAGACGGTGATCTCGCTGGCCATGCCGGCCGGAGCCCTTGCACCCGAGCCGGCACTGCGCGAGTCCGACGTCTGCGTCGTTGCGGGAGCCACGAGGAGGCGCCGGCCGGCCGCGGACGGTCTGGCGGCACGGCGCGATGCGGCCGGCATCTTGCGCCCGTGCGTGGCGCCGCCACTGACCTCGACCGGCGGCAATTCGCGTGAAGCGCCATTGCTCTGCGCAAGGGCGCGGCCGTCATTCGCGAGCAGCGCCAGGACCGAGAGTGCCGTCAGAGCGCCGCCGCGACGACCGGCCTCAGGCTGCCTCGGTCGCATCGGCGCATTCCAAAACTTTCGCGCCGGCGCGGCGCGGCTCGTTCGCGAACATGCGGCGATAGAGCACGACCGAGACGAGCCACGCGACCGCAAACAGCGCGATCACGACGAAGCCGACATTGGCAAGCGACTCGTTGAGACCCTCGACCAGCACCCATGCGCCGCCGGAGAGACCGAGCCGATCGCCGATCAGGCCAAGCGCCTCGATCCCGCCGATGAACAGTGCAACCGCGACGGAGGCGCCGGTGATCGTGAGATTGTACCAGAGCTTGCGCAAGGGATCGACGAAGGCCCAGCGATAGGCGCTCACCATCAGCGCGGAATCGGCCGTGTCGACCAGCGCCATGCCTGCAGCGAACAGCGCGGGGAAAACCAGCACATCCGCGAGCGAGGCACCGCGCGCGGCTTCGCTGGCGGAGATGCTGAGCAGGCTGATCTCCGTCGCGGTGTCGAAGCCGAGGCCGAACAGGAAGCCGAGCGGGTACATATGCCAGGGCTTCGTCACCAGGCGGAACATCGGGCCGAGCAGCCGGGCCAAGATACCGCGGCTGGCAAGCAGCGCATCGAGCTGCGCCGCATCGTGAACGCCCTGCTCCCGCGCCGCGCGAAACGTCCGCCACAGGCCCGTGAAAATGACGAGGTTGATCGCGGCAACCGCGAGCAGGAACAGCGCCGAGACCGAGGTGCCGATGAGACCGCCGATCTCCTTGAGCAGGCTGTCGCCGCCGAGGTTCACGACGCCCAGTGCCAGCAGCATGGTCGCCACCACGACCACGGTGGAATGGCCGAGCGCGAAATAGAAGCCGACGCTGCGCGGCGTCTCGCCGCCTTGCATCAACTTGCGCACCACGTTGTCGATCGCGGCAATGTGGTCGGCATCGACGGCGTGACGCAGGCCGAACACCCAGGCCAGCAATGCAGTCGCCATCACCGTCGGCCGGTCGCCGAACAGCGTGAAGGCCCACGCCCATGCGGCGAGGTTGGCGGCGACGAGCCCGCCGAGCAGCGCCACCGTTCCGGGCTCGACCGCCCGCAAAGTCCGCATCGCTACTCGTTCCATTCGCCCGCCCTTACAGTATGATGTTTATCAAAATCTGTCATACTGGCAAGAGCAAGAGCCGGACCAGTTTCGCGCGGGCCCCTGACGAGCCGCAAAACGGCAGCCAAATGGCTGGCCTGACGGAGGAATTCGGCATCAGCGGATCGCGGCCCCGGTGCGGGATGGGGCGCTTGCATTGGCAAGCAGATATCCACTTCGGTGAGGAAGTTGACGGTCGTTCGGGGAGCTACCCGCAACTGGAACCCATCGCTGTGAAGCGGCTCACATCCGGTTCGACGATCCGGATGTATTCATCGTGTCGGGTGGAGATGGCAGACGGAGACGCGCATGAAGCTCCTCATGGTCTCGCTTATTGCAGCCATGCTTCTCGCCGGTGCGGCCAATAGCGTGTTCAGGCCGCATCCAGTGCCGCATATCGGTCAGCACGGCATGGCGTCCATTCACGACATGCAGACGGGCCGGGCCGACAAGCTTCCCGAGCAGGAGCTGCAGGACCGCTCCGTCTTGTTTGCGAAAGAGCCGCGGTAGGCCGGCAGGCTCGCTTTATTCGGCCGCCGCGGGTGCGGGTTGCCGCTGCCCGTCGTTCGGTCCCGTTCGCGCCATCTGCTCGTCGAGCCAGAGGCTGTGGTGCTCGCGCGCCCAGTTGACGTCGACCTCGCCCGAGCCCATGGCCGCGAACGCACCTTCCATGCCGATGGTGCCGATATAGATGTGCCCGATCATCGCCGCGACGAACAGGACCCCCACGATCGAGTGAACGACCTGGGCCATTTGCATGCCCTCGATCCCGGTGCCGTAGAACGGGAACATCAGCGCGTATCCCGACGCTGCGACCAGTGCGCCGCCGATCACGACGATCCAGTAGATCATCTTCTGGCCGCCGTTGAAGCGGTGGGCCGGCGGATGGTCGTGTCCGATCAGCCCGCCGCCGCGCTTGGCCCATTCGATGTCGGCCTTGTTCGGGATATTGCCGCCGATCCACATCAGGAAGATCAGGACGACGCCGAGAGTGAACGGGAAACTCAGATAATTGTGCGCGTACTTGGCCCATTGCGACCATTCCGAGAACGCCTCGAAACCGATCAGCGGCAGCAAGAGCGGCCGGCCGAACGTGATGTTCAGCCCGGAAATGGCCAGGACGATGAAGCAGGTCGCCGTCAGCCAGTGCACGAACCGCTCGAAGGCGTTGAAGCGCACGATGGTGCGGCCGGACGGTCCGGCTTCGAGACGCACCATTCCGACGGTGAGATAGAAGATCACGATGGCCGCGATCATGCCGACGATGGCGATGCCGCCGATCCAGCGCAGCGTCACGTTGCGGAAATCCCGCCATTCCCGTCCCTGCGGCTGTTCGAGCACGCCGGAGCGCTGATCGGGAATGCTGACGCGGCCCTGGATCCGGTTGAGCTCCTGCAGGAGCTGCTGCTCCTTGACCGCGCTCGCGGTCGGATTGACCTGCTGAGCACTCGCGGGCGCCATGCTCACCAACAGAAGCAGCGCCCAGGCGCCCAGCGCCAGACGAATGAACCTTCCAAACGACGTCATCACGTCCTCCCCGGTCTTGCGCGCCCTTCGCCTGCCCACGTCAGGACTCGATTGCCTCGCGATATGCGGTCTTCCAGCCCCACGCACCCGAGCCGTAGCCGCGCTTCATGACGCGCTCCTTGTAGATCTGCGCGATGATCTCGCCGTCGCCCGCAAGCAAGGATTTGGTCGAGCACATCTCGGCGCACAGCGGCAGCTTGCCTTCGGCCAGCCGGTTCGCACCGTATTTCGCGTACTCCTCCTTGCTGCCGTCGGCCTCGGGGCCGCCGGCGCAATAGGTGCATTTGTCCATCTTGCCGCGGGAGCCGAAGTTTCCGACCTTCGGATATTGCGGCGCGCCGAACGGACAGGCGTAGAAGCAATAGCCGCAGCCGATGCAGAGGTCCTTGGAGTGCAGCACCACGGCGTCGGCCGTGGTGTAGAAGCAGTTGACCGGACACACCGCCGCGCAGGGCGCGTCCGTGCAGTGCATGCAGGCCATCGAGATCGAGCGCTCGCCCGGCTTGCCGTCGTTGATGGTGACGACACGCCGCCGGTTGATGCCCCAGGGCACCTCGTGCTCGTTCTTGCAGGCAGTGACGCAGGCGTTGCACTCGATGCAGCGATCAGCGTCGCAGAGAAATTTCATCCGAGCCATGTGCGTGCTCCTCTCAGGCTGCGACGATCTGACAAAGCGTGACCTTCGGCTCCTGCATGCCCGTTGCAGGATCGTAACCGTAGCTCGTGATCGTGTTGGCGCTCTCGCCGAGCACGATCGGATCGGTGCCGGCGGGATAGTTCTTGCGCAGGTCGTTGCCGCCGAGCCAGCCGCCGAAATGGAACGGCATCCAGGCGACGCCCTTGCCGACGCGTTCGGTCACCATCGCCTTCATCTTGGCCCGCGAATTGTTCTCGGCGCCGCTCACCCAGACCCAGCCGCCGTCCTTGATGCCGCGGTCGGCGGCATCAGCCGGGCTGATCTCGATGAACATGTCCTGCTGCAGCTCGGCGAGCCATGGATTGGTGCGGGTTTCCTCGCCGCCGCCTTCGTATTCGACGAGACGCCCGGAGGAGAGGATCAGCGGGAACTGCTTGGCGATCCCCTTCTCCACCGCCGCCTTCTGCACCGAGAAGCCGATATTGGGCAGACGGAACTGCTTGGCATCGGGCAGGGTCGGATATTTCTCGACGAGGTCGACGCGCGGCGTGTAGATGGGCTCGCGATGCACCGGGATCGGATCCGGCAGACCGAACGCATTCATGCGCGCCTTGCCGTTGCCGAAGGGCACGCAGCCATGCTTCAGCGCGACGCGCTGGATGCCGCCGGAGAGGTCGAGCGCCCAGGACACCGCATCCGGATTGGCCGGGTTGACCCGCTGGATCGTCGCCATTTCAGCCTCGGTGAGATCCTTGTCCCAGCCGAGCTTCTTCAGGCTCGCCAGCGTGAACTCGGGATAGCCGTCCTCGATCTCCGAGCCTTTGGAGAAGGACTTGTCGGCGAGCAGGCTCACCTTGCGGGTCGTGCCGTCGGGCAGCTTCTCCTCGCGCTCGATGCCGAAGCGCGGACGGAATGCGCCGCCGCCGTCCATGACGTGCAGATTGTTGTTGTAGAGCAGCGGCGAGCCGGGATGCTTGACCTCGGGCGAGCCCCAGCACGGCCAAGGCAGGCCGTAATAATCGCCGCCGACTTCCGGATCGTCCTTGGGAGCGCGCATCGTCACCAGGTCGAACTTGTGCTGGTTCTTCATGTGCGCCTTGATGCGCTCCGGCGACTGGCCGCAATAACCGGTCGACCAGCTTCCACGGTTGATCTCGCGCAGCACGTCCTCCGGGACCGGGAGATTGTTCTCGACCTTGATGTTCTTGAACATCTTGTCGGCGAAGCCGAGCTTCTTCGCCATCAGATAGATGATCTCGAGGTCGTCCTTGGATTCGAAGATCGGCTTGACGATCTGCTCGCCCCACTGCATCGAGCGGTTGGAGGCGACGCGCGATCCCGCGCATTCGAACTGCGTGGCCACGGGCAGGATATAGACGCCGTCCTTGCGCCCGGCCTCGACCGCCAGAGCCGCCCACGTCGTCGGGTGCGGGTCCGCGATCACCAGCAGCTCCAGCGCCTTCAGGCCCTTCAGCGATTCGGGAATGCGCGTGATGCTGTTGCTGGCGTGGCCTTGCACGAACACCGCCTTGACGTTGTCCTTCTGTGCGACGTCGGCCTTCGGCAACAGCGCGGCATCGAACCAGCGCGTCAGCGGGATGCCTGGCGTCTCCATCTGCTTCTTCTCGTCGAAGCGGGAGACGAGGTAGTCGTAGTCGACCTCCCAGACCCGGGACCAGTGCTTCCAGGCGCCTTCCGCGAGGCCGTAGTAGAACGGCAACGTCACGATATCGAGGCCGACGTCGGTCGCGCCCTGCACGTTGTCATGGCCGCGCAGGATGTTGGCGCCAGCCCCGGCCTTGCCGATGTTGCCCGTCATCAGCAGCGCGATGCAGCTCGCCCGCACGTTGGCGGTGCCGACCGTGTGCTGGGTCTGGCCCATGCACCAGATGATGGTCGCAGGCTTGGCGGTGGCGAACGTCTTGGCGACGCGCTCGAGCTGCGCGGCGGGCACGCCGGTGACGCGCTCGACCTCCTGCGGATTCCATTTTTCGACCTCCTTGCGCAGGTCGTCGAAGCCGTAGACGCGCTGGGCGATGAATTCCTTGTCCTCCCAGCCGTTCTTCAGGATGTGCCACATCATGCCATAGAGCACGGGAATGTCGGTGCCGGGGCGGATGCGGACATATTCGGTGGCATGCGCCGCGGTGCGGGTCAGGCGCGGATCGAAGACGATGAAATTCGCCTTGTTGAGCTCCTTGGATTCGAGCAGGTGCTGCATGCTGACGGGATGCGCTTCCGCCGCGTTGCTGCCGATGAACAGCATCGTCTTGGAGTTGCGCATGTCGTTGATGCTGTTCGTCATGGCGCCATAGCCCCAGGTATTGGCGACGCCGGTGACGGTGGTGGAGTGGCAGATCCGCGCCTGGTGATCGGTGTTGTTGGTGCCCCAGAACGCGCCGAACTTGCGGAACAGGTAGGCTCCTTCATTGGTCATCTTGGCCGAGCCGAGCCAATAGACGGAATCGCTGCCCGACTTCTCGCGAACCTGCAGCAGCTTGTCGCCGATCTCGTTCACCGCCGTGTCCCACGACACGCGCGTCCACTGCCCGTTCACCAGCTTCATCGGATAGCGCAGGCGGCGATCGCTGTGCACGAGCTCGCGCACCGACGCGCCCTTGGCGCAATGTGAGCCACGGTTGATCGGCGAATCCCAGCTCGGCTCCTGCCCGATCCAGACCCCGTTGAGCACTTCCGCCGTCACCGTGCAGCCCACGGCACAATGCGTGCAGATGCTCTTCTTGACGGTGGCGCCGGCCGCCAGCGGGCCGGCGGCGGCCGCCTCCGCCTTGCGCACGTTGCCGACCGGCATGGCCCCGAGCGCGGCAAGCGCGCCGCCGGCGAGGCCCGATTTGCGCAGGAATGTGCGGCGATCAAGTCCCCCACCCTGCCCCGCAAGGGATTCGGCGACGGAACCGCGGCGATCGGAACGCTGGTGTGTTCGCTTGATAAGCACGGGCAGCCTCCCTCTCAGGCCGGAAAACGATTGACGCGGTAGAACGTCTTCACGTGGTCGGATTCCTTGTAGCGTGCCTTGCGCTTCTCATCGTTGGTTTCGCTGTCGGCCTGGGCGGACCCGACCAACGGTGTCGCGAGCGCCGCGCCGGCACCGGCGGTACCCAAGCCGACCTTGCGCAGGAAATCGCGGCGCCCAACCTTTGCTTTCGTCTCGTCACTCATCGTATCTCTCCCGGACCGAAGCGCCTCGGTCAGCTGGCGAATGTGAATGCTTCCGTCTCGATTTCGATGAAACTGCGGCCGAGCGCGCCGACTGCGCGATAGAAACGGGCGGTCCCCGCGTTCTCGATGTCGGCGAACAGCCGCCCCATCCATGGCGACACATGCTTTTCGAAGAAGGTGCGCTGCGCCTCGTGCGAGGCATCGAAGCGGCCATCGGCAAGGCCCGACATGATCTCGCACAGGATCGCGGCGTGATCTTCCGGTTCGGAATTGTTGGCGATACGCTCGATGCCGAGCGTCATCAGGTCGCCGCGCAGACGCGACAAGGGCCGTTCGTTGAGAAAGCCCGTGAGATAATAGGAAGCATAGGGCAGCAATTCACCGCGGCCGAGTCCGACGAACAGATCGAAATACTCCCGCTCGACCTTCGCCGGGACGGCGCTCGAGGCGGCCTCCGCAAGCGCCGCATGCGCGCGCCCCAGCGGCGTCGCGTCTCCGCCGAGCGCGGCAAGCTGATCGAGCAGGCGCTTCGACGGAGGCGCCGACAGCAGCACGGCCAGCAGCGCGTATTCGTGCGCGCGCGCCGCGTCGATGGGATCGACGAGCTCAGCAGAGCCGGCTTGTTCGCCGTAAAGATCGGGCCGCAGATCGTTCCGGGAAACGCCGGTCGCCGTTTCGACTGCAATCACCCGTTGTGCAGGCACACGAGTCCAATTCGACACGGACGGCTGGCTGATGCCTATTTTGCGTGCAAGCTGAGCGATGCCGCCTGCGGCATCGATCGCTCGATCAAGCCCGTCATCCCGCACGTGGACCTCCCATCCAAGTCCCGTCTGCTCGATTATCGCTTTTGTTACAAAGCAGTAGGTAGCGTAATCCGGGTTCCGGCAACGGTCAATCACCTGCCATAGCCTGTCCCTATAGCCTTTGGTCGTGTTCAGCGCGGCAGTGCACCACCATGCGTGCGGGACCTCACGGGCTCCACAGAATCCACAGATTTTTCACCCACTTTCGGTTGCACTGCAGCAGGGATTGCCTGGCGCTCCAACTCATCCGACGACTCAATGACGTTGGAGACGATTGTCACATCGGCTTGATGCAATTCCGCCGGAGAATCCGCCGGTTCAATCGATGCCTTCGCGAGAGACTGGGCCGCCTCGCGCACGCCGCCGACAATGCGATCGACCAGTGCGGCCAGCTCCTCCGAGGAGCAATCCAGCGGGCCAAATCCCGGCATCGCATTGGGGTCGTTGAAGTCCCATGCATTCTCCGCAAGCCCGACGAAGTCGCGAATCGCGGGATCGGTCGCCCAAGCGCGGCGAAGGGCCGCACGGCTCAACTCGCGAGGAATCCCCTTGCCGAGGAAGGCCGTGATGTCGGTGGCAGCATTGATCTCGTCGATCGACGGCAGACTCGACAGATCGAGCTCAGTCTCGTCCTCTTTTGTTTTTGTTTCGGGCGACGGCGCGGGCTGCGCCGAGGCAGGTTCCGCCGGCTCCACCCGCGATTGCTGTTTGCGGCGGGACCAACGCGCAAGGAAGTCCTCCTCACTCATTCCTGTCCGCCTTCATGTTCGCGCCGCGCCAGCGCCTCCGGGTCGGCACGGCGCCGCTTGCGCTTGACGAATTCCCGCTCGACATGGTGCTCGGCCACGAAGCTTTCAATCGCTTCGCGCAGCACCTCCGGCATCGGCACGGCCTCGACGAGATTGTCGGCGGCTTCGGTAAAGCCTTCGCCCTCGGCAGGGTCGGCGGTCACCGTGGTGACGGCATAGGGCCAGGCGCCTTCCGAGGGCGACAGCACGGTCCAAATGCTCGGACGGCCGGAGGCGAGATTGTCGCGATAGCGCGCCGTCTCCGACGGATAGAGATCGATGGTCGCGCTCCCGGCATAGAACAGGGTGGTGCCGTCCTGCTCGCGAAGCACGGTCCAGGGCTGTGTCGACGGCTCGTCCGGCAGGACGGCAATTCCGCGCCAGATGAAATCGACCCAAGGCGAGTCGGCCTTGCGCCGCTCGACCACGACGCCGACGGCAATCGAGAGGGACGGCAAGGCCGCAGGGCTCATGTCGCCATCTCCAGGCGCTTCACCGGCAGCCCGGTCAGCAGATTCTGTGGCTTCATCCGCAGCTTCTGATCCGCCGTCATCGACAGGATCAGGTAGACCGGTTCATCCCCGACATCGTCGAGGGCAGGGCTGGAATCCGCAAATGTCAGCCGAAACAGCGCGAGCACACGATCGGCTTCGCGCTCGCCGAGCTCCTCGCCGTGCCACAGCCGGTCGCCGAGCCTCGTGGCATCGGCATCCAGCCCGACATACCAAGTCAGCTTCGCCTCGTGCAGCGCCCGTAGCGGCTCGATCACGACATCGATGCCGAGCAGATGGGAGACCCAGCGCGTCATCGCCTGCGCCAGAGCTACAGGTCCACGGCCATCCGCGGTCAGGTCGAGGGCCATGTCGAACTGGTCGCTGCGGTGCCAATAGGCCTCCGCATTCTCCTCGCCCAACACCTCCACCACCGCATCGGTGGTGGCGCCGAGCATCGACATCAGCGAGAGCACCGGGGTCGGGCTCCGGCCGCCGACGACCTCCTCGTCCCCCAGCAACAAAGCGTGCTCATGCGGCAGGATGCGCTGGATCCGGAAGAACAATTCGGCCGCGCGCAGCACGAACGGGTCGTCACAGCCATCGAGCGCGTTGCGCAGGATGACGTGCACGAGCTGGTTGACGAACAGCGGCGGCAGATCGTTCGTCCCTGAGCGCACCCAGGCAAGATAAGCGGCTTCGAGCGTCGGATGCCGCAGCAGAAGATCGCGGAACGCCAGCACGAACTGCCAATTCTCCCGGGCATCCGCATCGGCAATCGCGGCGATCTCGCCGGCGCCGACGGCCTGGCGCGGGTCAGCGAGCAATTCGCGGTGCAGCCGGCGTTCGACCGGACACGCCTCGTCCGGCGGCATCAGTTCGGGACGGGCAAAATAGGCTTTCAGAAATTCGTCGGTGACACGCAGCCCGCCGCCCTCGTCGCGATCGAGCAGGTGGTGACCACAGGCGATCCAGAAATCATTCATCTGACGGTCGGCTCCCGGCCCAGATCCGCAAGCCTGAGATCGCCGTCCGGCTCGACGTCGTCCTCCATCTCCATGAACGAGAACGCCTTGCTATGCCCCTGGCCTTCCCGGAGCTGCAGCCGGCGGAACGACTCGCGGACCTCACCGTCGCTCGAGGTGCGGTGCACGGCAATAAGCGAGCTGATGGGATGGCTGCAGAGCGACTGGGCGAAAGCGACCTCCTCTTCCGCGGCCGTTTTCGCCGCCGCCATGTCCGGCGCGCCGAAACGGTCGACGAGTTGTCTCGCCAGCAGATCGACCAGGGAATGATAATCGTCTGCCGTCGCTGGAACGATCTGCGCCAGCGTCGACCAGCCCCAGGATTGCACCCCGAGGAAACCACCGCGGAACGCCGCGCGGGCCTTGCCCTCGAGCTTCGCCCCATCGCAATCCCAGAAACGGAAAGCGCCGGAGACGGCCCATTCGCCCGGCTCCGCCGCCACGTCGAACACGAAGGTGTCGGAGGGATCGAGCGCGATCGTGCGCAGAAGCTTCACAGGCGCGGTCCCCCGATGGCCGGATCGAGCCAGGACGGCGCCGCGAGCGCCCGGACGAGCTCGCTTCGTTCGATCAAGTCCGTCCCAATGCGGCGCGTCAGGAGGTCGCCGCAATCATCGATGCGCTGGATCGTCTGCCTTTCACGCGGAATCCGCGTGAGATAGTCGCGCGCGACGCTGTCGAAGCCGTCGACCCGCCAGCCGTCCAGGGCCAGCATCAGATGCCGGGCGAAGCTCTCCGTGATCTGCGCTGCGCCCGCCTCGCCAAAGCCTTCCTGGTCGAGCGCCGAGGCCAGAGGGTGGACGCCTGGATCGTCATCGTTCATGGCAACCGTCCGTATCATGGCGCCGAAGACCAGCCAGGGCGGCGGCGCGTCCTCGTCAGCTTCGGAAAGCCAGCCCAACCGTCCGCCGCCGACCAGCCCCCCGTCGATCCTGACCGCATCGGGCCAGCCGATCGTGATCGGCTTGCTCGGCGGCGCATAGGCGCGAAGCGCATCGGTGAGCGCGACCATGCCTGCGTAGAACGCGCGCCGCGCACTGCGCAACGGCTCGGCCGGCTCCAGCACCACGGCGAACTCGGCGAGGTCGAAGCGGCCGACATAGACGAGTGTTCCGGCGCCGCTCTCCGGTGCGATGCGGCATGCATGGGCAAAAGCGTCGCCGCTCTCGCGCAACCGCACCAATGTGAACGGCGGCGGCAGGTGGATCGGTTCCGCCGCGGAAACATGGCTCAATGGGATCGACGGCAGGCCGTCCTCCGCTTTCCTTTTCTTCCCGATGGATAATGTCTATACGAGGCGAAGGGCCGGCGCGAGTCCGTCGTCGTCGTCCGAAAGGCGGAGGAGTTAACCTGGAGCAGCCGTCGAAGACCGTCCTGATCTGCTCGTGCGAAGACACGATGTCTCTCGACATGGCTGCGATCCGGCGCGGATGCCCGAACAGCGAGATCAAGAGCTTTCGCCACCTCTGCGGGGCGGAGCTTGATCATTTCCGCAAGATGGCCGCGACAGAAAGCGAGCTGACGGTCGCCTGCACGCAGCAGGCAGCGCAGTTTTCGGACGAGGCCGGCGAGCGGCCCGACGCGGTCAGCTTCGTCAATATCCGCGAGACGGCCGGCTGGTCCGGCGACGGCGCGCGAGCGGGTCCAAAAATGGCCGCCCTGCTCGCATCCGCTTCCATCCCCGCCCCGGACTATCCACTCGTCACCTTGTCGAGCGAGGGTGTCATCCTGATCTACGGGCGCGATGAGGCCGCGATCGAGGCCGGCCGCCTGCTTGCCGATCACCTCGACGTTACCGTGATGCTGAAGCAGCTCGATGACAAGGTGCCGCCGGTTGCCACCGTGTTCCCGATCGTGAAGGGCACGATCCGCTCGGCGAAGGGACATTTCGGCGCGTTCGAGCTCGTCATCGACGATTATGCGCGCCCCCGCCCCTCCTCGCGTGATCGCGTCGTGCTCGAGCCGCCGCGAAGCGGGGTCACCTCGCGCTGCGATATCGTGCTCGATCTTTCCGGCGGCCAGCCGCTTTTTCCCGCCCACGACCTGCGCGACGGCTATCTCCGCGCCGACACCAAAGATCCCGCCGCGGTGCTGCGTGCCGTGCTGACCGCGCGCGATCTCGTCGGCAGCTTCGACAAGCCCAGATATGTCGAGGTTGCGCCGGCGCTTTGCGCCCATTCGCGCTCGAAGCGCACGGGCTGCCATCGCTGTCTCGATCTCTGCCCGACCGGTGCGATCACGCCCGTCGGCGATCATGTCGCAATCGATCCGAACATCTGCGCGGGCTGCGGCCAATGCGCGGCGGCCTGCCCGACCGGCGCGGTCTCCTACGCGCTGCCGCCCGCCGATACGCAGCTCCAGAGACTTCGCGCCATGCTGCTCGCCTATCGCGAGGCCGGCGGCACGAATGCGGTGCTGCTCTTTCACGACAGCCCGCACGGCACGCCTGTGATCGACGCCCTCGCGCGGCATGGCGACGGCCTGCCGGCGAACGTGCTCCCCTTTGCCGTCAACGAGCTCACGCAAGTGGGGCTGGAGGCGATCGTCGGCGCCTTTGCCTATGGCGTCTCCGCCGTGCGCTTCCTGCTCCGTGGCAAGCCGCGCCACGACGTGACCGGATTGACGCAGACGATCGCGATGACTGAGGCGATCCTCGGCGGCCTTGGATTTGCGGGCCGGCGCCTCGCCACCATCGAAACCGACGATCCCGACGCGCTCGGCGCGCATTTGACTGATATCGGCGCGCTCGCCGCGGTCCCGACGCCGGCAACTTTCAAGACCGTCGGCAAGCGGCGCGACCTCTTGCGATTCGCCCTCAGCGAGTTGCACCGGCTGGCGCCGCAGCCGGTCGACGTGATCGCGCTGCCGCAAGGTGCACCGGTCGGCGCAGTCAGCGTCGACACAGATGGCTGCACGCTGTGCCTGTCCTGCGTCTCGGCCTGCCCGACCGGTGCGTTGCGCGACGATCCCGAGCGGCCGGTGCTGAAATTCATCGAGGATGCCTGCGTGCAGTGCGGCCTGTGCCAGAGCACCTGTCCGGAAAAGGTCATCAACCTCAAGCCGCAGATCGATTTCCGCGCGGCGCGTGCGCCCGCCGCCGTCATCAAGGAAGAGGAGCCCGCACTCTGCATCCGCTGCGGCACGCCTTTCGGCGTCAAGAGCACGATCGACCGCATTGCGGCCAAGCTCGAAGGCCGGCACTGGATGTACCCGGCCGGCGACAAGCGGATCGATGCGCTCAGGATGTGCGCGGACTGCCGCGTCGTGGTCATGAGCGAGCAGCAATTCGATCCGTTCAAGGGCGTTCCGGAGCGAACGCCGCCGCGAACGACGGATGATTATCTCCGCGAACGCAACGGCAAGGACTAAACAAGGCGAAAAAACATCTTCGCAGGGTCGCAAAACCGGGGGAAGCATCACCATGTCTCGTTTGATCACAGCTCTGTCGACGTCCATGATCTTCTTCGCCGTCGCCGGCGGAGCGGCCGAAGCTGCCGCGCCTCCGCTGACCAAGGCGCAGAAAGTGGCCGTGAAGCAGGCGATCGTCGCCTGCAAGGCCGAAGCCAAGGGCAAGAAGATCGCGTGGCTGTCGCGCCGGAAATACGTCAATCATTGCGTGGCGGAAGCGCTCAAGGAGCACCCCACGATCGACGTCATCCGGATCCTCAAGGAGCATCCGGAAATGAGGGATTTCCCGATGGACAATTGGGATTCGATCTGAGCGGCTGTTAGCGCGACGTCGCGCGGGCCAGAAATTCGGTGAGCGCACGCCGGTCCTCGGCCGAGCCGATGCGCTGCTCCGGCATCTTCGTGCCGGGGGTGTAGGCATTCGGCCCGATTTCGAACAGCCGTGCGACGGTTTCCGGCGTCCAGACGATGTCCATCGTCTTCAGCGCATCGGAGAAGCGATATCCCGGCAGCGAAGCGATCTTGCGGCCGTAGAGGCCCGCAAGTGTGGGACCCGCACGCTGAACCTCCTTGTCCGAGAGCGTGTGGCAGGCAACACAGGCCCGAAACACGTCGGCGCCATGATCGCCGGCATAGGCCGCAAGCGGGTCGGCCGGTGTGCCGATCAGGCTCGAACCGATCGGATTGCCGGTGTGCGCGTTCCAGCGCCTGATCCTGCCGTCCGCACCACCCGTCATGAGTGTCTCGCGATCGGCAAGGAAGGCGACCGCCCACACCGGCAGCCCGGGCCCAACCAGCGTGCGCAGCAGGTTGCGCGACTTGCGATCGATGATCGCCACGGTGCCGCCGATGCCGGCCGCAGCGATCAGCACACCGTCAGCCGACATGGCCAAGGCCACCACCGGTGTCGGACTGGCCGCGACCTCGCCGCTGATCTTGCCGTCCGCTGTCAGCATGCGCAGCCTGCCATCGACCGCGCCCGTGACGATTTCACCATCCGGCGCGACGGTCACCGCGTTCAGCGGCGCCGGCAACGTCACGATGTCAGGCTGGCCATCCGGCAGACGCCAGATGCGCAGCGCGAGATCGTAACCGGCACTGACGAGCCTGCCGTCCGGCAGGAAAGCGACCCCATTGACGTTCTGCGTATGCCCTTCGAGCACGCGGGATGTGCCGTCCGACAGCGACCACAGACGTACCGTCCGGTCCCATGACGCCGATGCGAGAAGCGTCGCATCGGGCGACACGGCAAGCGCTGCGATCGGAGCGACATGTCCCTCCAGCACCCGGTCGGGCTCCGGCCGGCCCGTCGTCCACACCGCAATGCGCGCATCGGCGCCGGCCGTGATCATGCGGCCGTCCTTGAGAAAGGCGACGGCATTGACGCCATCGGCATGATACCGCAGCACTTGCTCTGCCGTATCCGTTCTGAGCGACCAGCGGATGACGGCGGTGTCGAAGCTGCCGGAGACAAGGCTGTCGCCATCGGGCGAAATGGCGATCGCCCGTATCGGGCCACCGTGTCCGACCATGTCGGCCTGCACCGACGATGCGGCGAAGATGGCCCACAGCACTGCGGCCACCTTCGTGCACAGAGCCGATCCGTTCATTCCTGGCCGCCTGCTGACATTCACCCGCTCGAGATTGCCAGAACAGGCAACGGAAATGAATATGCTGAAACGGTCTACTTGAAACGATCTACTTGGCCGGTGCCGTCGTGGTCTTGGACGACCCCTCCGGCGCCGCCTGCATTCCGGGCGGACTCTGGCCCTGGGGGCTCTCGGGCGGCGCACCGCCCGAGCCGGTGTTGATCGGGCCCGTCCAACCTTGCGGCTGGAGCTGGCCCTTGTCCTCGGGAGGCGTTTGCCCCGTCGACGGGTTGGTCTGTGCCGGCTGCGCCAGGGCACCCTCTGCAAGACAAAGTGCTGCGAAGCACAGGATCGTTCTCGAAAATTTCACACAAGGCCTCCGATGCGCTCACCAGACTTGCAGAAAACTTGCAAGTCCGGCATCCGTTCCGGATCGTGCAGCGCAACAGCCGGCTCGCGGCATCCTGCGCTGCCGTCATGCTCGCGTTGCTGCTCGCAATCCTTCCAGTCGACAGCGGGCGGATGGCCGATGCGATCGACGAGCTTGCTCGCCGCAAGCCCTGTCGTATAGATGGCGTGGTCCAATCGAGGGAGGCTGAGGATGAAGGCTTTTTTGCTTGGCTGCGTCGCGGCCCTGGTGATCGCAGTTGCCGGGATGATGATCCTCGATCGCGTGCAGGAGCCCAGCGCGCACGCGTTTGCCACCACCGGGGTGCGCCTCTGAGAAGCGTAACTCGCGCTCGAGCCCGATCGGCCCGAGGATCGGAGCGAAGGGCGCGAGCTCGACCTTGCGAACCATAGCTTTCCTGCAGCTGAGGACCGGAGATCGCTGCCCTGCGCTGTGCGGACAATGGCGCCACGCGAGGCGCTCTCCACGCACCATTCCGCGCCGGCATTTAGGAAGTTGGTAACCATACGCGCATGGTTGAACACATTGGCGCAAATCGCGCGACGGCAGTGTCTGACCTGTAACGGCCTTGGTATAAGCGCAGCTACGGTTCGAGCGACGTTCGCGGATGATCCCGGTTTTCTTGATTGCGCATGAATAAGCCCAGCAACACGTTCGACATCGCCATCGAGCCGTCGTTCGACTTTCTGTCTCCGGAATATGCAGAGCTGTTCGATCGTTCGGCTGCCACCGCCTTCCAGCATCCGGTCTGGTTGCATAGCCTCTACACCAGGCTCGCGCCCGAAACAGGTGCAACGGGTCTGGTCGTCGTCGTGCGCGACCGCGACACCGGCGCTCTTGCGATGGTGCTGCCGCTGCTCCGGATCCGGCGCGGTCCGATACGAACCGTCGAGTTCGCCGACTTGCGCGTTTCAGACTATCTGGCACCGGTTTGCAGCCCGGATGTGTTTTCCCGATTGCTCGACGATACGGCTGCATGCGCGCAGATTCGCCGCCTTGTCCGCCCCTTCGATCTGCTCCGAATGGCCAAGCTGCCCGACGGACGGCTTCCGATCGAGGATCTCCTGGCCACGTCCCGCCGCGTTTCGATGAACACCAATGCCTACGCCACGGTTCTGGTCGCGCCGTACGAGCAATGGCGGGCCAGCGCGTTGGATCGCTCCTACCAGAAGGAGCTCGCCAAGAAATATCGTCAGCTCCAGAAGAAGGGCGCACTGAGCTTTTCATGCTGCAGCGACAGCGCCGCCGTGCTCGAGGCGATGGACGTGATGCGGAAGTTTCGCGGCCCGCGCTTTCACGCCCAGGGCGACGGAGACCTGCTGCAGCGCCCCGAATATTACGGCTTCTATTCCGACGTCGCCCTCCGGGGCATCGGCTCCTTCGTCCGCCTCTATGCCATGAAGATGGACGGCGACGTGATCGCCGCCGTGCTCGGATTGTGTCACCGCGGCAGCTTTCTCGTCATCATGAGCGCCTTCGACATCGCCGGCTACAAGAGCCAGTCCATCGGCGCGCTGATGTTCGAACAAGTGGCGCGGGATTGTATCGAGCGCGGAGATCAGATGCTCGACTTCACCATCGGCGACGAGCCCTACAAGAAATCGTTCGGGGCACAGCCTTCACCGATGTGGGAGGTCACGCAGGTCGGCAGCGCCGTAGGCGCAATCGCCCTCTTCGCGCTGAAGCAGGCGCCCTGGCTCAAGCTGGCGGCCAAGCGGCTATCGGATCTGAAGGTTCAGCCCGCCCACACCGCGACGCCCACGCGCTGACCGGCGAGGGGCGCAGAGTTCAAGCGCGCAGCGCGCCGCGGACACGCCCAAGCCAGCCCGGATGCATCTGATCGACGCGATGTGCAAGACTGCGCCGCAGGAAGTGCAGCCGTCGCCGCACGTCCCAGCCGATATCGTCGCGCGAGGTCAGCGCCTGGCGGAAGCGTGCCATCTTCAGCGACTGCTGATCCGCCGCGATCTTGTCGCGATCGGCATAGAATTGCGAGATCTTCTCCAGGCCCATGCCTGCGGTCATGAGCCATCGCGGCACATATTCGGTGCAGAGACGGTCAACGTCCACGAGCAGGCGGGCGACACCCGTTCCGGCCGCGGGACAATTGGTCTGGAACGCATCGCCGATGAGCACGATTCCGGGCCGGAGATGCCCCTCGACGACGGTCAGATCCATCACCCAGTTCTGGACGCGATCGGTCACGCGGAAATCGCCGAGATAGCTCCGCAATCCCGGCAGCAGGCGCAAGATCGTCGCCTCCGGTTCACGGCGCAACTCGCGCATAACAGGATCGGTCGGATCGCGGAACATGAAGAGATTGGCACGCATTCCGGCGTGGACGGGAAACAGGCTGAGATAGTCGATGCCATCGGCGGTGCGTTCGCCGTAACAGGTCAGCGCCTCGAAATCGAACGGAGCGCCATCCTTGCGAGCGATCGTGAAACCGAACGACACCGAATGGCGCTCGGCCAGCACGCGCCGCCTGATGCCGAGCTTGTGCCCCAGGCCTCCCGCCATGCCCGTGGCCAGAACGACGAGGCGCGCCATCACGCGCCGTCCGGAGGCGAGCTCGAGATGCCGGACATCACCGCTGCTGCCGATCGACGTGACCTCGTCGACGATCAGGTTGGAGGGATCCGGAAGCTGGCGACGCGCCATGGCGACGAGATCGGCATAGGCAAAACCGTAAGCCCTGCCGACGCTGACATCGACCACCTTGCCCTCGCGGATGTTGAGCACTTGATCATATCGGCACGCGACACCTTCGAGCGCATCGAGAAAGCCGAGCTTGCGGAACAGCTCCAGCTGATGGCCGCCGATCTTCTCGACCCGGAACTCGTCCGGATGGACCGCCCGCTTGTCGATTAGAGCGACGCGATGTCCTGCCCGCGCCAGCACGGCCGCCGCAAGCGATCCCGCAAGGCCGCCACCGACAATGGCGACGTCCGAATAGATGGTTGCGGTCTCGTCCCCGCCGACCGGCTCGGTCACGGTTCTCGTCATGGCTCCGGCTCCCACGGTTAGAGGCGTCTGCAGTGCAATTCTCTCGCCTGATGTCGCATCGCAGGGCCGGGTGCGAACATTTCCTGAGATTGAGGTTAATGACCTAGCGCCCGGTTCGCCGCCTCGCCGCGGCACGCGTCTTGCTGTTTCGAATCCATTCTGCACGCGAGCCCCAGATCTCGCGCCTTCTCAGTGGTCGATGCGGCGCTATGCCGTCAGTCGCGCGAGCTGGAACTCGCAGATGTTGGACAATGGAGACAGCGATGTTCCAGAACGAAGCAACCGGCATCACCGCGATCGCGGAAATCCTCCAACTCGTCCATTAACACTCGCGATTGCTCGACATGCTAGGTTCGCGCCGGTATCGGAACATGTCTCGTCAGGGGAGCGCAGCCCCCTTAACCCTTCCATGATTGCATCCATTCTCCAGTTCATGCGGCGCGACGTCACGCGCGGTGTTGCCGGGACCATCCTGCTCAAGGTCGGCAGCGGCGTGCTCGCGTTCGCGTTGTTCTCGCTGGCGGCGCGGACGATGTCGCCCGACGGCTTCGGCATCTTTGCGACCTGGCTGTCGGTCGCGCAGATCGCGGCCGTCGTGGGACTGGTCGGCCAGGAATCCCTGCTGGTGCGATTCCTGAACGAATATCAGGTCGGCGAAAGGCCGGACCTTACCAAGGGCGTCCTCCAGTCGAGCTTGAAGATCGCCTCGCTCGCAATGCTGATCGTGATCGGCGGGATCGCGATCGTCGCGAGCATGAGAGGCGACTGGTGGCTGCTGATCCTTGCGGTGTCGGCCTACACGGCCGTCAATGCCGGATTGATGCTCGGCAGCCAGATCGCGCGCTCGCTGGTCAGCATTCTCATGGGCGAAGGAAACCGCGAGTTCCTTTGGCGGGCCATCGTCGTCCTGTTCCTGCTCGTCATGCTGCTCGCCCATCGCCAACTCGATCCGGCCGAGATGTTCGCGGCGATGACGGTCGCCATGTCGGTTGGCCTTGTTGCGCAGATCGTATCCATCGCGCGCGTGCTGCCGGATCTGCGCAGTACGCCGGCGCGCTCGGAGACGTCACGCTGGCGATCGAGTGCCCTGCACTTCTGGCTCGCATCGATCCTCGAAGTGGCCAGCCAGTATCTCGACGTCATTCTGGTCTACTGGATGCTGGATCCGACGACCGCGGGAATCTACTTTGCCGCCTCGCGCCTCGCCAACATCTTCGCCATGGTGTCCGCGGCGCTTTACACGTTCGGGGCGCGCCGGCTTCCGTCACTGTATTTCAGCAAGAATCATGGCGAATTCGAGCGCACCTCGCGCTTGATGGCGGAAGTGACTGCGCTCTGCGTCGTCGCCGGTCTCGCCACGATCTGGATCGGCGGCCCCTATCTCCTCAACCTGTTCGGACCTCATTTCGCCGAGCAGCACGCGGTCCTGATCGTGCTCGCAATCGGAACCGCCATCCAGGCGGCGGGCGGCCCGTCTGCTGCGATCCTGCAATTGACCGGCCATGAACGAATCTATGTGCCCGTGGTCGCCGCCAACGTCGCGCTGCGGCTCGTCGGATTTCTCGTCCTGGTCCCCTTCCTCGGCGTGCTTGGCGCGGCGATTTCGACGACCGTGTCTCTCGCGCTCGCGACCATCGCCCTGAACGTCCTCTGCCGCCGGCGAAGCGGGGTGGACCCTTCCGTTCTCGTGCTGTTGCGCTTCCCGGCATCGAGGCGCGGCAACTACGCAGTTCGCAGCGCGGAATCGCGTGACTAGGTGGGTCACGCAGCCGGCGTCAATGCGCGGGACCGATTGGTTAACGCGCCAGCCGGGAACCAGCGGAAATGCTGCGCGAACGACGCCGTCGCCACGGAGCCGCATTAACTCCGTTTGTTGCTAGCCGGTGTCCGCGCAATGCCCGCATGATAGGTACGGAGTTAAGAAGGTGAAGATTTCGTTGCTTTAGCGGGTCGGGATCCGTGCTCCATTATCAGCCGAACAAGGACGTGGGCGAGACGAGCGCGACGGCACCTGCGCCCTCGAAGGGCGGTGGGCGAAAACTCCACGTGCTTCTCGCGCAAACCCAGGCCGAGAACGCCGGTGCACAGGAGATCTCGCGGCTGCTTGGCGCCGGGCTGACTGCGCGCGGTTACCGCGTCACCAACCTGTTCTTCTTCCGCAAATCGGACTCCTTCGATGAGCCGCCCGATACGCTCTATTGCGCGCCGAGCCGGCCGGGCAATCCGCTGGCACTGCTCCGGATGCTGTGGACGCTCGGCCGCCACATCAGGGCCACCAGGCCCGACGCCGTCCTGACCTTCCAGCATTTCGGCAACGTCATCGGCGCCGGCGTGACGCGCCTCGTCAGCCGTGCACCAATCGTCGCAAATCAGGTGTCATCCGCGCTGGCGATGAGCTGGCCGGTCCGCACCGCCGACATCGCCATGGGCAGCCTCGGCTTCTTCGACTGCATCACGCTCAATTCGCAGGACATGGAACGCGAATATTCGCGCTACCCCGCGGCCTACCGGTCGCGCATGGTGCATGTGCCGCACGGCTTCGACGACAAGGCGCTCACCCTGTCGAAGGAGACTGCACGAGACCAATTCAACCTGCCGACGGACCGCGTCCTGCTCGGCTGCGCGGCACGGCTGCATCCGCACAAGCGGCTCGATCTGGCGATCGGTCTGCTGCCGGATCAACCGTCCTGGCATCTTGCGCTGGCCGGCCAGGGAGCCGACGAAGCCAGGCTGAGGCAGCTCGCGAACGACCTGAACGTCTCGGACCGTCTGCATCTGCTCGGGGAGATTCCTCCCGGCCGGATGGCCGACTTCCTTGCTTGTCTCGACGTGTTCGTCTTTCCGACCCAGGCCGAGACCTTCGGTCTGGCCGCGGTCGAAGCCGCCAACGCCGGTGTTCCCTCCGTCGTGACCGATCTTCCCGTCCTTCGCGAAGTGTTGTCCTGCGAGGGCAGACCCACCGCACTCTTCGTCGATGCCTCCGATCATGCGAAGCTCTCCGCGGCGGTCTCCAGGCTGGTAACCGACAAGCAATTACGTGAAGAGCTGCGACAAAACGCCAAAGGCCTGCGGCTGCGCTATTCGGTAGATGCCATGGTCGAGGAATACGTCCGAATTCTCGACCGCGTCGTTTGACCTGATGCGTCGGAACAGATTGGCTCGACATGATCATCGAGTTTCGCTGTGAACGTGACTACGCGCGGCGCTGGATGGACCGCAGAACGCTGTCGATCGATGGCCGGGACGTGCCGGTGCAGGTTGCATGGACGGCAACGGCGGAGCCGCGGCCGGCGGGTCTTGATGCGCTGTTCGAGCTCGAGCGCCTGCTGCTGCACAAGGGCAAGCCCAGCGGGGCGGACAGGTTGAGTATCGGTTCCGAACCAGCACAAAGCAGCCTCGGCACGGCCGACGTGATCGTCGATTTCACGAGTGCTCCGCGCGATCCGGCGAGCCCAGCCCGGCTGTATCTCCGGCCGCTGTTCAACGGCGTCGCAGGCGAAAATGCCGCGCTCGCCGCCATCCTCGCCGGCGATCTGCCCGTGATCGAGATCGTCAACGAGATCGACGGTTCGGTCCTCGACCGCGGTCATCCGTCCGGGGAAATAGCCGCGGGCCTCAGTGGTGCGCTCGAAACGATCATAGCGCGGACCCTGACCATGCTGACGACGATCCTGTCGGGAAGGCCGCGGATCGTTCCGCAACTGCCGCGCCCCGCCGCAAGTGGCTCGCGCCGCGGTCCTCTCGGCTACGTTGCGCGCGGCCTTGCCGTGTCGATCGCCAAGGAGATCTATCGCCTCTGCTGCTATGCCCCGCATTGGCATATCGGTTGGCGCTTCAACGACGGCCCGGGCGTCTGGCAGACCGGAAACCTGTCAGGTCCAGGCTGGAACGTTCTGAGAGATCCTGGAAACCACTTCTACGCCGATCCCTTTCCCGTCACGTGGCAGGGACGGACCTTCGTCTTCTTCGAGGATCTCGATCACCGCGTCGGAAAAGGCATCATTTCGACGATCGAGTTTGGCGACGCGGGGCCGGTCGGCGAGGTGATGCCGGTGCTGGAGGAGTCCTGTCACCTCTCCTATCCGTTCGTGATCGAGGACGACGGCGAGCTCTGGATGATCCCGGAGAGCTCGACCCGCGGGGACGTCGCCCTCTACAAATGCGCTCGGTTTCCGGACAAATGGGAGCGGTACGCAACGCTGCTTTCCGGCCTCGAGCTGGCCGACGTCACGATCACGCGCCACAACGGCCTGCATTATCTGTTTGGCGCCTGGCGCGACGGAACGGGTGGCTATTCGGATTCGCTGGCGATCTATTACGCCGATCGCGTCTTGGGGCCCTGGTTGCCCCACGCCAGCAATCCGGTCTTGATCGACCGCGCCAGCACGCGGCCGGCAGGAAACTTCGTCACGCTCGATGACAGACTGTGGCGACCGGTCCAGGACTGCACCCACGGATACGGCGCAGCGCTTGCCCTGGCGGAAGTGGTCGAGCTGTCGCCGACGGGGTTCAAGCAGATCGTCCGCCACGCACTGAAGCCCGGACCGGCATGGCCCGGCAGGAAGTTGCATACCCTAAACCGCTGCGGCCGGCTCGAGCTGATCGACGGATCGCGCGTCCAACCCAAGACCAGCCTCTTCGCGAGCGCAATTCCATCGGCCATGTCACCTGCGCGAACCAATCCCTCCGCTGCCGGCTAGCAGCCGCTTATCTTCGCTTGCACCGCGTCCGAGTGCGCGGCCGAGCGCGCGTGCGACCGTTCCGGCCTGCGATGCATTGCCGCGCCAGGCCACGATCTGGTCGGGACGTATCAGGGCTAGATCCGCCTCGTAGAGATCCCGCAACGATCTGGGCAACGTGACGAGCTTTACATCGGCCCCGATCGCGCGGATGGTCGCGGCGAATGACGCATGGGCCGACATGATGTCCCCAAACTGAAGCAACGTCCATTCGAATCCGAACAAGTCGTATATCGACTTGCCGTCGTCGAGCCACGCATGCGGTGCGCGGCCGCCGGGACAGGCGGTAGGAACGTAGACGTTGGCGTCATCCGGCGGCGGCTCGCTGCCGTCGGGGACGATGATCGGCGAGCCGTCGTAGCGTCCGCCGAAGGTGACGCCGGGGATGTTGAACTCCGCCCGGGCATGCTGATCGAGATAGGCGCCCGCGATCCGCCGCGCTGCTTGGCCGGCTTCCGTCGCATCCTCGATCTCCGGCGCCGGCGCGAACAGGCCGAGCGAATCGGCGAAGCGCCGCGCATGATCGGTGTTGCGGAGCGCCACCGGACGCCGCTCGACCTCGTAGCTGCCGAGCAGTGCCGTCGGGCTCACGCCCTTGACGACGCTTGCGAGCTTCCAGCCAAGATTGACCGCATCCTCGATCGCGGTGTTGTAGCCGAGCCCGCCGGTCGGCGTGAACAGATGCGCCGCGTCGCCGCCGAGGAAGACCCTGCCCCGCTGCATCCCGTTTGCGACCAGCGCGTGGCCGGCGGTCCAGGTCAGGAAGGACAGGACTTCGCAATCGATCGGCGCACCGCAGGCGCGCTGGAACGCGGCTGTGGCCTCGTTGATCGTGATCGCGCTTTCGTTCTCACCCGGGCGCAATTGCGTATGGAACGCAAATTCATCGCGGCCGTTCACCGAGGCCATGAAGGCGCGGCGGTCGCCGTTGAAGCAATTGTACATCCACGCCTTCGCGTGGGGGACGCGCGCGTAGAAATCGGGCGAGCGGAGATAGACCGCCAGCATGCGGCCGCCCATGAAATCGCGCTGCGTCCCGGTCTCGCCGCCATAGACGATACCGAGCGATTGCCGGACCATCGAGCGCGGCCCGTCCGCCCCGACCAGGAAGTCGGCCCGGACCCGGGCGCGGCTGCCATCGTCGAGACGTTCGATTTCGCCGACGATGCCGTCATCGGTTTCGGTGTAGCCGATCAGCCGGTGACCGTAGTTGATCTTGATGCCTTGCAGCCGCTCGGCGTGGCGGCGCAGCACCGCCTCGACATACTTCTGCGAGACCCGATGCGGCAGCTCCGCCGCACTCCAGGAGCCCGACATGCCCTTGATCAGCTCGCCCGCCCGCGATGCTGATGGTAGCGCGAACCGCGCCAGCTCATATCCGGTATAGCGCGTGAAATACGCAACATCGGTCGGGTGGTCCGCGGGCAAGCCCTCCCGCCTGATCTCGTCGGCGAAACCCAGCCGCCGATAATGCTCCATCGAGCGCGCCTGCGTCGCATTGGCTTGCGGATTGAAGGCCGTGCCCGGCTTTTCATCGACCAGGATCGCGGACACGCCGCGGCGGCCGAGCTCGTTCGCCAGCATCAGCCCGCAAGGGCCCCCGCCCACGATGAGTACCGCGGCCGTCTGCAGCGTTTCCAAGACGCTTCTCCCTACCAGCATCATCCTGCACGGTAAGGCGACCTGACTAATTCGTCAAGTTACCTGACTAATCCGGAGCGTCGAGCGTATCGAACTTCGCGCCATACACCGCGAGCCCCTTAAGGATCGCGTCCATCCTGGCCTTGCCGAGCTCGGCGCGCATCTCCCTCTCGGCGATGTCGACGGCATCGCGGAACGCATCGAGCCATTTGCGCCCCGCGGGCGTGAACGTGACGATGCGCGCGCGCCGGTCGGTCGGATCGGCGATGCGATCGACGAGGCCTAGCTCGGCGCATTGATCGACCAGCTCGCCCATCGCCTGCTTGCTCATGGAGGCGCGGCGGGCGAGTTCGGTGAGCCGCGTCCCCTCCACGTCGAGATTGCGCGTGAGGCTGACATGGGCGATGCGCGTCTCGTCGTGGCCCCGCTCGCTCATCAATTCGAGCACGCGGCCTTCGAAGCGCCGCACCGCGTTATTGAGCAGGCGGCCGATATTGGCATGCCGCCACGCGGTGCCTGACGTCCTGGACTTCACCGGATCTGCTTTCCGAATCGAGCGATCGACATCGTGGAAAGCTAACACAGGCGTCGCTGCGTACTACCGATCGGCATGGGTGACCGACACGGGCGGCGCGATCGAACCGCCGCCCGTCACCCCTCGTGCTTCGAACGCGCCCGGCAGCGGAGGATGCCCTACTGCGAGCGGTCCGAGGTCCAACCCTTGTACGCGGCGACGTTGTCCCGCGTCACGAGCTTGGACGGCAGCAGCTCGACGGTTGAAGCCGGCTTCTGGCCGTTGAGAATGCCGACGCCGACCTGCACGGCCCGCCGTGCCATGAAGAACGGGTCCTGCGACGCGGACGCCTGGATCTGCGGCGACTGCGGATCTTTCAGCGCGGCCTCGATATCGGGCGCGCCGTCCACGGCGGTGATGATGATGCCGGTTCGGTTCTGCTGGCGCGCGGCAAGGTCGGTGCCGATCGCCTGCGGATCGTTGATGGCGAAGATGGCGTCGATCTTAGGGAAGCGGGTCAGATAACCTTGCGCGACCGTAAGGCCGCCCTCGCGCGAGCCCTTGCCGTCCTGGTCGCTCGACAACACCTTGATGCCGGGATTCTTGGCGAACACGTTCTTGCAGCCGACCACACGGTCGATCACGGCGGAGACCTGCGGCCCGTTTTCGATGATGACGTCGCCCTTGCCGCCCAATTTGTCGACGATGTACTGGCAGGAGATCTCGCCGGCCTGGACGTTGTTCGTGGTCACGGTGGCATCGGCTCCCTCGGCCGCGGTGTCGACCGCGACGACGACGATGCCCGCTGCTTGCGCCTTCTTGATGGCCGGCCCGATCGCCTTCGGATCGCCGGGATTGAGCAGGATCAGGTCGACGCCGGCGGCGATAAAATTATCGATCTGGGTGACCTGCTTGCCGAGGTCGTATTCGAAGCCGACCGCCGTGATCTTCACGTTGGGATTGGTCTTCTTGGCCTCGAACTCGGCGCCCTTCGCCAGCGCGACGAAGAACGGGTTGCCCATCGATCCCAGCGAGACGCCGATCGACTTGAGCTCCTTGGCGGAGGCTGGTGCGGTGGTCAGGGCAAGCGCCATTGCGGCGCCGGCGAGCATGATCGTCTTCAACATGGTCTTCCTCCCTGGTCTGTCTTCGTCCCCGGCGCGGCAGACCAGTTGCCGCAACGGAATCTCGGATCACGCCATGCGCACACCGCTGCGCGCCAGGCCTTTCACGTTCTCGCGGAGCCTTGCAGCCGGTAGCGATCCAGCGCCACGGCGCCGATGATCACCAGGCCCTTGATCACATATTGCCAGATATCGGAGACGCCGATGAGGATGAGGCCGTTGGACAACACGGCGATGATCAGCGCGCCGACCAGCGTGCCCCAGATCGAGCCGATGCCGCCGACGAACGAGGTGCCGCCGAGGATCACCGCAGTGATCGCATCGAGCTCATAGGACTGGCCAAGCTGGAGGCCGTTGGCCGCATAGAGCCGCGCCGCCTGCATGGCACCGCCGAGCCCGGCGAAAAGTCCGGAGATGCCGTAGACGAAGATCAGGACGGCCCAGACCTTGATGCCGGCAAGCCGCGCTGCGCTCTCGTTTCCGCCCACGGCATAGATATGCACTCCGAGCACGGTCCGGCGCAGCACCAGCCAGGAGACGAGAATGACGAGCAAGGCGATCACCGAGAGCCACGGGATCGACGCGACGCCGGGAATGAGCGTCAGCGAGCCGTTGCCGATGAAGGCATAGGGAATGGAGGGATTGAACACGGTGGTGTCGGCCCCGAGCAGCCGCGCAAGGCCGCGCACCGCGGTGAGCGAGCCCAGCGTGACGATGAAGGGCGGCAGGCGAAGCAGCGCAATCAGCGCGCCGTTGACGATGCCGAAGAGGAGGCCGGTGAGCAGCGCCGCCGGCAGCCACAGCATTCCGAGCTCCGGCACCTTGGAGAGCGTCAATCCCGCCATCGCGGAAGCCGCCAGGATCGAGCCGACCGACAGGTCGATGCCGCCGGTGAGGATGACGAAGGTCATGCCGGCGGCGAGCACGGTGTTCACAGCGGCCTGCTGCAATACAATGCCGAGATTTTGTCCGGTGAAGAAGCGGCCTTCCGACAGCACGTTGAAGCCGATGCAGAGGATCAGCAGCACCGGCAACATGCCGAGCGCGCTGATCAGCATCCTCATCCGCTGGCGTCTTGTTTCCGCGGTAGCGCCGTTGGTCGTCGTCGATGCCGGCTTTGCCCCCGCAGCACCATTGTCAGGCATCGAGATGCTCCATCCCCGTGGCAAGCCCCATAATGTCTTCCTGCGCCAGCGGCGAATGCGGGCCGCGGCTGACCTCGCCGGCGATGTGCCCGGCACGCATGACGATCACGCGGTCGCAGATGCCGATGATCTCGGGCAGATCGGACGAGATGACGAGGATCGCGGTGCCGGCCTTGGCGAGATTGTCGATGATCGAATAGATTTCCGACTTGGCACCGACGTCGACGCCGCGGGTCGGCTCGTCAAGAATCAGGACTTTCGGTGCGATGGCGAGTAGCCGCGACAGCAGCACCTTCTGCTGGTTGCCGCCCGACAGGCCGCCGGCGGGAACGCCGGCATTGGCGGCGCGGATGCTGAGGCCTGCAAAGGCGCGGTCGGCGCGCTCGCGTGCCTTGTCGCGATCGAGAAACCAGCCGAGCTTCGCATCGCGGCCGAGCACGGCGAGATTGATGTTGTCCAGACACGACATGTCGAGAAACAGGCCGAGCGCCTTCCTGTCTTCGGTCAGATAGGCGATGCCGGCCTCGAGCGCCTCGCCCGGCGTGCGGATCTCGACCGGACGTCCCTCCAGCTCGAGCCGGCCGGAGGTTTTCGCCGACGCACCGATGATGAGATGCGCAAGCTCGGTGCGACCGGCGCCGATCAGGCCGGCGAGGCCGACCACCTCGCCCGCATGCACGGTGAGCGAGCAGCCCTTGACGCGCCCGCCATCGGCCATGTCGATCGCCGCGAGCACGGGATGCCCCCGCCCCGCCTCCGGATCATGGTCCTTCTTGTAGAACGAGGAGACGTCGCGACCGACCATCAGCCGAACGATTGTGTCGGCGCGGATCTCGGGCTTGTCGAGCGAGCCGACCAGGCGGCCGTCACGCAGCACGGTGACGCGATCGCCGAGCGCATAGACCTCGTCCATGCGATGCGAGATGTAGATGATGGCAAGCCCCTCCGTGCGAAGCTGGCGGATCAGCTCGAACAGCCGCTCGCTTTCGGCAGCCGACAGCGAGGTGGTCGGCTCGTCCATGATGAGGATTTTCGATCGGACGTGCAGCGCGCGTGCGATCTCGACCAGCTGCCGCTGGCCCATGGACAGATGCGCCACGAGCGTCGAGGGCAGGAAGTCCGCGCCGAGGCGCTTCAGGATCGGGCCAACGCCCTCGCCCATGGCGCCGCGCGCCAGCAAGCCGGATCGCGATAGCTCCCGTCCCAGATAGATGTTCTCGGCCACGCTGAGATTGGGAGCGAGCGACAGCTCCTGGTAGATGATGGAGATGCCCGCCGCGCGGCCGCCGAGCGGGCCTTCGATCCGCACCGCCCTGCCCTCGATGCGGATCTCGCCGCCCGGATCGGGCCGGTAGGCGCCGGACAGGATCTTCATCAGCGTCGACTTGCCGGCGCCGTTCTCACCCATCAGGGCGTGAATTTCGCCGGGATAGACGGTGAGATCGACGGCCCGCAGCGCCTTGATGCCGAAGAAGGTCTTCGAGACCCCGCGCATCTCGAGGATCGGATCGTTCATCGTGCCTCCCGGCACACAATGCGTTTCCCACCCGCGTCTCGATCTTCTTGCCTGCGCGGTTCGCGCATTAAACAAAAGGCCGCGGCACAGGGCAACAGCGAACAGACGGAACTGCTCGATCGAAACGATGCTAGTGGCGCGGCCGATACAGTTCACGCCAGGCGGGAAGCCGCTCGGCATAAGCATCCGTCAGCCCGGCTTCGGGTTCGAATGTCTCGATGCGCTGCGGACGTGTGCACACGGCTTCGATTGCCTCACCGCTGACAGCAAGCCGCCCTAATCTCGCCGCACCGAAAGCGGCGCCGGTCTCACCTCCGGCAAAGCGATGGATCGGAACATTGAGCACGTTCGCCAGCACCGAAAGCCAGAAGGCAGAGCGTGAACCGCCGCCGATCACGTCGGCTTCCGCAATTCCGATGCCGGCATCCGCGAGCGCATCGCGGCAATCGGCAAGCGCGAAGGCGACGCCTTCGAGCACCGCCTGCACGATCGCCGCGCGATCGGTGCCATGGCTCAGACCATCCAGCATGCCGCGCACAACGGGGTCGTCGTAGGGCGTCCGCTCGCCGGCGAGATAAGGCAGGAAGCTCACGGGCGACGGCGCCTGAGGTCGCGCGCCCAGCGGCGCCAGCAGCTCGGTCTCGGTGGCGCCGAACAGGCGCGCGAGCCAGGCGAGGCAGGAGGCGGCCGAGAGGATCGCGCCGGCCTCAATCCACATGCCGGGAACCGCGTGGCAGAACGTGTGCACGACGCGGTCGGGATTGGCGGCGATCCTGTCCGTCGGGGCCATCAGCGCACCGGAGGTTCCCAGCGACACGAAGGCGGCTCCCGGCCGGATTGCGCCAATGCCGACGGCGCCCGCGGGATTGTCGCCGGCCCCGCCGGCGATCACCGGTTGGCCCCTCATGCCCCAACGCCGCGCGAGCTCGCTGCGCAATCTCGTTGCGGGCGCGCATCCCTCGACCAGGCGCGGCATGTGCTCGCGTGACAAGCCGCTCGCTGCCAGCGCGGCGTCCGACCAGTCGCGGCGCGCGACGTCGAGCCACAGGGATCCCGAGGCATCCGAGACGTCCTCGACGGCCTCGCCCGATAGCACCAGTCGCAGATAGGCCTTTGGCAGCAGAACGAGCTTCGTCGCCGCAAAGATCTCAGGCTCGTGCGCGGCGATCCAGAGCAGCTTTGGCGCGGTGAAGCCTGGCATCGCCTTGTTGCCGGTCACCTCGCGCAAGGCGGGCCATCGTTGCTCCAGGACACGGCACTCGGCGGCAGAGCGGCCGTCGTTCCAGAGGATACAGGGCCGCAGCGGCCTCGAGCTCGCATCCAGCAGCGTCGCGCCATGCATCTGGCCGGACAGCCCGATGCCTGCCACCGCCGCCAACGCATCGGCGTGAGACGACTTGAGGGCATCCAGCGTGGCGAAGGTCGCATCGATCCACTGCGCAGGATCCTGCTCGGAATAGCCGGGTTGCGGCGAGACGGTCGCGAGCGGCCGGGTCTCGCTTGCGATCACGCGCTGGGCATCGTCGACGAGAACCGTCTTGACCGCTGAGGTGCCGAGATCGATGCCGAGATACATGGCTGCTTCCCGCTCACTTCGCCGCGTCGATCCAGATCCCCGGCTCCGAATGCTCCCGGATGTAGCTGACGAGGAAGTCGGAGAACACCCTGATCTTGGCGGGAAGCCTGACGCGGTTCTGATAGGCGATGTTCATGGTGAGCAGCGGCAGCTGCCAATCGCTCAGGACAGGCACCAGCCGGCCAGCCGCGATATCGCCCTGCACGATATAGAGCGGCTGGATCAGGATGCCGAGCCCGGCGCGGGCTGCGCCGCAGATGATCTGGCCGTCGTTGCTGTCGAGCGTCGGGGCGATCCGGATCGTCTGCGTCGCGCTGCCCTGGCTCAACCGCAGCGAATAGGGATCATTGGCGAGGTTGTAGATCAGCATGTTGTGACGGGCGAGATCGGCGGGATGCTCGGGCCGGCCGTGCTTCTCCAGATAGGACGGAGCCGCCGCGAGCACGCGGTGCATCTGGCCGATGCGGCGGACGACGATGTTCGAATCCGGCTCGTGCTCGCGCGTGCGGATCGCAACGTCGATGCCGGCCTCGATGAAGTCCAGATAGCGGTTGGCGCTGATGATCTGAACGCTGAGATCGGGATAGAGCGCGCGGAAGGCGGGCAGCATCGGCGCGAGATAGATCATCGCGAAGGACAGCGAGGATGTCACGCGCAGCATGCCCTTTGGCGACAGCGCGCGATCGGACACCGCGTCCTCGGCCTCGGCGAGCTCGTTCAGAAGCGTGCTGCAACGCTGCAACAGCTCCTGCCCGGCTTCGGTCAGCCATTGCCGGCGCGTGTTGCGCTCGATCAGCCGGACCGCCAACCGCTCTTCCAGCGCACTGAGATGGCGGCTCGCGGCCGCGTTCGACATCCGCAGGATTTCGGCGGCCTTGGACAGGCTGCCGAGCTCAGCGGTTTTGGAGAAGACCTCGAGTTGGAGCAGCCGGTCCATTTTTGCGAAATTAGGAAAAGAGACTTACAAATTTTGACCTTTATTTCCGATTTCTGCAAGGCAAAATGGCGCCAACAAAGCACATCGCAGGCGAGGAAATCAGGAAATGTCGGGCCCGATCAGGCACATCGTGATGTGGCGGCTGCGCGGGGAGACGCCGGCGGAGCGCTCGGCCGCCCGGCTCAAGGTCAAGACCCTGTTCGAGGGCCTCAAGGGCCGGATCGACGGTCTCACCCACATCGAAGTCGGCATGGACGTCAGCGCGGTCGACTACGCCTGCGACGTGGTGCTGTTCTCCGAATTCACCGACCAGGCGGCGCTTGCCGCCTACGCCAACCATCCGGAGCATCTACGCGTGCGCGAGGCGCTGGGCGACTTGCGGGTCGGGCGCTTCCAGGTCGATTATCCCATCAAAGAGACCGGCACATGATCGGTTCGTTCACCTTCGAAAACCTGCCTTGCCGCGTCGTGTTCGGCGGCGGAACACTGGCGAGCGCCAGGGCCGAGGTCGAGCGGCTCGGCGGCAAGCGCGCGCTGGTGCTGACGACGCCGCAGCAGGAGGCACAAGGCAGGAGCTTGGGCGCCGCGCTCGGCCCGCTCTATGCCGGTCTCTTTTCCGGCGCCACCATGCACACGCCGGTAGAGGTCACGCAACGCGCGCTCGCGGCGATGAAGGGATGCGAGGCGGACTGCGTCGTCTCGCTCGGCGGCGGCTCGACCACCGGCCTCGGCAAGGCTTTGGCCTTGCGTACCGGCGTCAACCAGCTCTGCATCCCCACCACCTATGCCGGCTCGGAGATGACGCCGATCGTCGGCCAGACCGAGAACGGGCTGAAGACCACATTGCGCGATGCGGCCGTGCTGCCGGAGACCGTGATCTACGACGTCGACCTGACCCTGACGCTGCCTGCGAGCCTCGCCGCAACATCCGGCATCAACGCGATCGCGCACGCGGTCGAGGCGCTCTACGCGCGCGACGCCAACCCTGTCACCTCGCTGATGGCCGAAGAAGGCATCCGCGCGTTGGCGCGTGCCCTGCCCAGCATTGCCGCCAGGAGCGACGATCGCGAGGCCCGCACCGAGGCGCTCTATGGCGCCTGGCTGTGCGGTGTCTGTCTCGGCACGGTCGGCATGGCGCTGCATCACAAGCTCTGTCACACGCTCGGCGGCACGTTCGACCTGCCGCACGCCGAGACGCACACGATCGTGCTGCCACATGCACTGGCTTACAATGCGCCGGCGGTGCCCGACGCGATGGCGCGCATCTCGCGCGCGACCGGCGCGGCCGACGCAGCGCAGGGACTTTACGATCTTGCCAAGCGACTGGGTGCGAAGGTCGCGCTGCGCGACATCGGCATGCCCGAGAGCGGCATCGACAAGGCGGCCGATCTCGCCGTCACCAACGCCTATTGGAACCCGCGCCCGCTCGAGCGTGGCGCCATTCGCGACTTGATTGCACGCGCCTGGGCCGGCGAGCCGCCAAGCGCCGTCAAAGCGGCGGCGTGAGACGATGCGGCGCACGCTGATCAAATCCGCCATCGTCATCAGCATGGATGACGCGATCGGCGATCTCCTGACCGGCGATGTGCTGGTCGAGGGCAACCGGATCGCCGATGTGCGTCCGTCGATCGACGCTGCGGCCGACATGGAGGTCGTCGACGGCGCGGGCCGCATCGTCATTCCGGGCTTGATCAACGCACATATGCACACCTGGCAGACCGGCTTGCGCGGCTTTGCCGCCAACTGGACGCTGCTGGAATATTTCCGACGCATGCACGCCGGGCTCGCCACCGTATTCCGGCCCGACGACATCTACATCGCCACCCTCGTCGGTGCGCTGAACCAGATCAATCACGGCGTCACCACGCTGGTCGACTGGTGCCACAACAACCCGACGCCCGATCATACCGATGCCGCCGTACGCGGCTTGGTCGAAAGCGGCATCCGCGCGTCGTTCTTCCACGGCTCGCCAAAACCCGAGCCGAAGCCGGGCGAGCCGCATTTCTCGGAAGTGCCGCATCCCCGCCGCGAGGTCGAACGGCTGCTGGCAGGCCCCCTCGCCGGTCGCGACGGCCTCGTCACGCTCGGGCTCGCCATTCTCGGCCCGCATTACTCGACGCTCGACGTCGCCATGCACGATTTCCGTCTGGCGCGGGAGCTGAACCTGATCGCCTCGATGCATCAGGGCGGCGGCCCGGCCAAGACGCCCGGCGGCTGGGAAAAGCTGCTCGAGGCGGGTCTCGTCGGCCCCGGCATCAACATCGTCCATGGCAACGATCTGCCCGATGAACTGCTCGATCGTCTCGTCGGTCTCGGTGTGTCGTTCTCCGTCACGCCCGAGAACGAGATGATCCAGGGCCATGGTTTTCCGATCATCGGACGCCTGCTCAAGCGCGGCGTGCGGCCGACCATCGGCATCGATCTCGAATCCGTGCTGGCCGGCGATCTCCTCTCCGCCGCGCGCGTTGCGCTGTCGATGCAGCGGGCGCTCGACAATGCGGAGTCGCGCAGAGCGAGTGGCGCCATTCCGGCGACGACCACGATTCCCGCGCGCGAAGCGCTGCGCTGGATCACGACGGAAGGTGCCCGCATGCTCGGGCGCGAGCACCGGATCGGCTCGCTGACGCCGGGCAAGCTCGCCGACCTCGTCATCATCAACGCCTCCGATCTCAACCTCCATCCGGTACACGATCCCGTCGCGACCGTCGTGATGCAGACCAGCCTCGCCAACATCGAGGCCGTCATGATCGGCGGTGCCTGGAAAAAGCGGAATGGCCGGTTGCTGGTTGACGGGCTGGAGGAGAAGAAGGAGCTGCTGGCGCAATCCGGGCGGCGGCTGGTGCAGGACATCGAACGACAGGGACGCGCCGCCTGAAGGCGCCAATGGACAAGAACAATGACTGACGCTCTGAAACAAGTTGCTTTCATCGGGATCGGCAAGATGGGCCTGCCGATGTCGGTGCTCGTCGCCAAGGCTGGCTACAACGTCACCGGGTTCGACCAAAGCGCGGCGCGCATCGACGAGGCACGCGCGCTGGGCATTGTGATTGCCCCCTCGCCGGCCGAAGCCGTGAACGGCAAGGCCGCCGTGATCACGTCCCTGCCCGACGACGCCGCCTTGCGCAGCGCGCTGCTCGGCCCCGGCGGCCTGATCGCCGCGATGGCGCACGGTGCCGTCTTGATCGAAACCAGCACCGTGAGTGTCGAAGCCTCAGCCGAGGTTGCGGCCGCCGCGCAGGCACGCGGCATTTCCTATCTGCGCTCGCCGGTCTCCGGCAATGCCAGCATCGTGCACACCGGCGCGCTGACCTGCTTCGTGTCGGGGCCGAAGGACGCGTTCGAGAGCGCAAAGCCGCTGTTCACAGCCTTCACCCGCGCTCAGACCTATCTCGGCCCCGCCGAGGAAGCGCGCTACGCAAAACTTTCGGTCAATCTGATGATCGCGGTGTCGGCGGCGATGATGGCCGAGAGCCTGGCGCTGGCGCGCAAGGGCGGCATCGCCTGGCAGGACATCCTTAAAGTTCTCGACGACAGCGCGGTCGCTTCGCCCATGGTCAAGTACAAGACCGCACCGCTGCGGACCCGCGATTTCGAGTCCACCTTCTCCTGCAAGCAGATGGCCAAGGATCTCGACCTGATCCTGGGCGCCGGCCATGCAGTCGGCGTGCCGCTGCAGCTCGCCGCGCAAGTGCGGGAGACCTATGGCGCGCTGGTAGCCCAGGGCGACGGCGACACCGACTTCATCGCGACGGTCAAGCATCTCGAGCGGCTGTCCGGCCTCGGCGAACCAAAACCCTGATCGCGGAGAACCACATGCGTAACTTCAACGAAAACACGATCACGGACGCCGTACTGGAGCGGATCGCGGGCGCGACCGATCCACGCGTCAAGCAGGTGAGCGAGGCGCTGGTGCGGCACTTGCACGCGTTCGTCCGCGAGGTGCGGCCGACCCAGAAGGAGTGGGAATACGGCATCGACTTCCTGACCCGCACCGGGCACATGTGCAACGACAAGCGCCAGGAATTCATCCTGCTGTCGGACACGCTCGGCGTCTCCATGCTGGTCGATGCCATCAACCATCCGGTGCCCGAAGGCGCGACCGAGACCACGGTGCTCGGCCCGTTCTTCGTCCAGGCCGCGCCCGAGAAGGACAGCGGCGCTGACATCTCCGGGCCGATGGAGGGCGATCCGATGCTGGTCACTGGTTCGGTCTCGACCGTGGACGGACAGCCGCTCGTCGGCGCCATCGTGGACGTCTGGCATTCCGACGACGACGGCTATTACGACGTGCAGCAGCTCGACAGGATCGGGGATCTCGCGATGCGCGCCCGCTTCCACACCGACGCCAACGGCCGCTTCCATTTCTGGTCGATCAAGCCGGCCGCCTACCCGATTCCGCATGACGGGCCGGTCGGCGAGATGCTCGAGGTGCAGGGACGCCATCCCTGGCGCCCGGCGCATGTGCACTTCATGATCTCAGCGCCAGGTTTCGAGCAACTGGTGACGCACGTGTTCGTTGCCGGCGACCAATATCTCGACAGCGACGTGGTGTTCGGCGTCAAGGACAGCCTGATCCGCGAATTCGTCCGTCATCCCGCCGGCCGTGCGCCGGATGGTCGCATGGTGGAGCGCGATTATTTTCATCTCAACTATGATTTCGGCCTGAAGCAGGTCGCACGCAACGCAAGAGCCGCTTAAGCTCGACGACGGACCAACAAGAGTCCGTAAAACAGGGACGGGAGCCAAAGGATGGGACCGCGGGTCAGCACGGGCATTGTGGCCGAGCGCCTTGCCGGCATGATCGGTCCGCGCGCGAGCGTCGCGCGCGCCGTGCTCGATCAGCACGGGCAGAGCGAGTCGCACTATCAGAGCCTGCCGCCCGACATCGTGGTCTTCCCAGAGACCACGCAGGAGGTCGCCGAGATCGTCAAGCTCTGCGCCGGTGCGGGCATGCCGATCGTCCCGTTCGGCGCCGGGACCTCGCTCGAAGGCAATGCGGCGGCGGTCGCCGGCGGCGTCTGCTTCGACTTCGCGCGCATGAACAAGGTGCTCATGGTGCACGACAGTGACATGGACGTCGTGGTGCAGCCCGGCATTACCCGCAAGCAGCTCAACGCCGAGCTGCGTAATACCGGCCTGTTCTTCCCGATCGACCCGGGCGCCGACGCCTCGATCGGCGGCATGACCTCGACGCGCGCCTCCGGCACGATGGCGGTGCGCTACGGCACCATGAAGGACAACGTCATGGCGCTGGAGGTGGTGCTGGCCGACGGGCGCATCGTCCGGACCGCGAAGCGCGCGCGGAAATCGGCGGCCGGCTACGACCTGACGCGCATGTTCGTCGGCGCGGAAGGCACGCTCGGAATCATTACGGAGATCACGCTGAAGGTACACCCCGTGCCGCAGGCGATCTCGGCCGCGGTCTGCAGCTTCGACACCCTGCACGATGCGGTGGACACCGCGATCTCCGTGATCCAGTCCGCAATCCCCGTGGCGCGTATCGAGTTGCTCGACGACGTCATGATGCGCGGCATCAACGCCTACGCAAAACTCGGCTATCGCGAGGCGCCCACCCTGTTCTTCGAATTCCACGGCTCCGAGAGCTCGGTCGCCGAGCAGGCCGAGGCGGCGCAGGCCATCGCCGCCGATCATGGCGGCCATGGCTTTGCCTGGGCGAAGGCGCCGGAAGACCGCAGCCGGCTCTGGCACGCCCGCGACAACACGCTCTATGCCGGCCTCGGCCTGCGGCCCGGCGCACGCGCCGTCATCACCGACGTCTGCGTGCCGATCTCGCGTCTGGCGGAGTGCCTGACCGAGACGCGGCGCGATGCCGACGCGCACGGCTTCACCGCACCGATCGTCGGCCATGTCGGCGACGGCAATTTCCACATGCTGATCCTGATCGATCCGACAAAGCCCGAGGAGGCCGAAGACGCCAAGGCGCTGCAGGCCCGCATGGTCGCGCGCGCCATCGCCATGGACGGCACCTGCACCGGCGAGCATGGCATCGGGCTCGGCAAGATCGATTATCTCACCGACGAGCTCGGCGAGGCCGTGGACGTGATGCGATCGATCAAGACGGCGCTGGATCCCAACGGATTGATGAACCCAGGAAAGATCTTTGCGAGGGAAGCCAAAGCATGAGCGACGCGCTCCCGATCGAGGTCACCTCGCCCACGCCGCTGCTGGAGCTGCGCGGCATCAGCAAGGAGTTTCCGGGCGTCAAGGCGCTCGACGACGTGTCCTTTGCCGTCTACCCCGGCGAAGTCCACATGCTGCTGGGCGAGAACGGCGCCGGCAAATCGAGCCTGATGAAGGTGCTGTGCGGCGCCTATCGCGCCGACGCCGGCGAGTTCTATTACAACGGCGAGAGGGTTGCGATCTCCTCGACTGCCGATGCGCAGAAGCTCGGCATCGCCGTGATCTTCCAGGAATTCTCGCTGGTCCCCTATCTCGACATCGCGCAGAACATCTTCCTGGGACGCGAGCCGAAGGGCCGCATTCCCGGCACCATCGACCGCCGCAGGATATTGGCTGACGCAAGGCGCGTGCTTAGCACGATCGGCTTCGACATCGATCCCGCCACCACCGTCGACAAGCTCGGCGTCGCCCAGCAGCAGATGGTCGAGATCGCCAAGGCGATCAGCCAGAACGCCCGCATCCTCGTCATGGACGAGCCGACCGCGGCGCTGTCCGACCGCGAGACCGAGCTCTTGTTCGCGCTGATCGCGCGGCTGAAGGCCGACGGCGTGTCCATCGTCTATATCTCGCACCGCATGGCCGAAGTGTTCGCGCTCGGCGACCGCATCACCGTGCTGCGCGACGGCCGCCGCATCGACGGCGTCCGGCCCGCCGAGGTCACGCCGGACCAGCTGGTGCGGATGATGGTCGGCCGCAACGTCGACATGACCTATCCGCGCCATTTCGCCGATGAGCCGGGCGAGGTGCTGCTCGAGGTCAAGGGCCTCTCCACGCCGACCGGAATCTCCGGCATCAACATCGAGGTGCGCCGCGGCGAGATCGTCGGGCTGTGCGGCCTGGTCGGCTCCGGCCGCAGCGAAGTTGCCCGCGCCATCTTCGGCGCCGATCCCGTGACCTCGGGCGAGATCATCTTCGACGGCAAGAGCATTTCCGGCGAGCCGGACCTTGCCGCCCGGCGCGGCATCGCCCTGATCCCGGAGAGCCGCAAGAGCGAGGGCCTCGCCTTGCTACGCTCGGTCAGCGACAATCTCGTCGTGTCGGCGCTGAAAAAGCTGTTCCCGAGCGGGTTGTTCGACCAGCGCTCGGCCCAGCGTACCGCCGACGGCCTGATCCGGCAGCTCCGCATCGCGACACCGAGCGCACGCCAGACCGTCGGCCTGCTCTCCGGCGGCAACCAGCAGAAGGTCGTGATCGGCAAATGGCTCGCCGCCGGCTCGAAGCTTTTCATCTTCGACGAGCCGACGCGCGGCATCGACATCGGCGCCAAGTCGGAGATCTTCGCGCTGATCGACCGCCTCGTCGCGGAAGGCGCGGCGGCGCTGATGATCTCGTCCGAGCAGGTCGAGATCTGCCATGTCTGCGACCGCGCCTACGTGATGCGCGAGGGACGCATCGCCGGACACCTGGCCCGCAACGAATTGACCGAGGAGAACATCGTGCGATTGGGGATGCATCATGCGTGAAGTCGCAGTCGCCTCGGAGCCCAATCCGCTGCAACGCATTCCCGGCGTTGCCATGGTGCTGGTGCTGCTGATCGCGCTGTTCAGCGCGATCGCGCCCGGCTTCCTGTCGGTCGCCAACCTCTCCAACGTGCTGGTACAGTCGACCATCCTGACCATGCTCGCGCTGCCGATGACGCTGATCATCATGACGGAGGGGCTGGACCTGTCGATGGGCGCGGTGCTGACGCTGACCTCGCTCTGCGTCGCGATCGTGTCGCTCGCGACCAAGTCGATGCTGCTGGGCCTCGGCGCCGGCCTGCTGGTCGGCACGGCCTTCGGCCTCGCCAACGGCTGGCTGGTCGCCATTCTCGGCATCCCGCCCTTCGTCGCGACGCTCGGCACGCTCGGCATGGCGCAAGGCTTGTCGCTGATCGTCAGCGACGGCCAGAGCGTGGTCGGCATTCCCCACAGCGTGCGCGACATCTATTCGGCGACGCTGCTCGGCATTCCCGTGCCGATCGTGATGGCGCTGGTCACATACGCGGCGTTTCACGGCCTGCTCTATCACACCCGCTTCGGCACCTACATCTTCGCGCTCGGCGGCAACCGCGAGGCGCTGCGCTATGCCGGGCTCTCGCCGAACCGGCTGCTGATCGCGGTGTACGCGATCGGCGGCGCCATGGCCGGCATCGCCGGCCTGTTGATGACCGCGCGGATGAACTCCGGCCACCCTACTGCAGGCCTCGGGCTCGAATTCGACGCCATCGCGGCGGTCGCCGTCGGCGGCACCTCGTTCGAGCGCGGCAATGGCTGGCTGCTCGGCACGCTGCTCGGGGTTCTCTCCGTCGGCGTGCTGCGCAACGGGCTGAACCTGATCTCGCTGCCGTCCTCGGTGCAGGTCGCAAGCGTCGGTGTGCTCGTCATCCTCGCGCTGTTCCTCGATGGCCTCAGGAGCCGGGCATGACCGACATCACCAAAGAGGCGATGATGCCGCCCCGCTCCTTCCTGTCGCAGGATGCGATCCAGGTGTTCTATCGCCTGCTCGCGGCGCTCCTGATCTGCGCGGTGCTCGCCGTGCTCAGCGATTCCTTCCTGACTCTCGGCAACATCCTCAACGTGCTCCGCCAGGCGAGCCTGACCTTCTTCATCGCCTCCGGCCTGACGCTGGTGGTGCTGACCGCCGGCCTCGATCTCTCCGTCGGCGCCAATGTCGCGCTGTCGGCCTGCATCGCCGGCACCGTGATCCACACGACCGGCTCACCAGCCCTCGGCATCCTCACCGGGCTTGCCTGCGGCGGCCTCGTCGGCCTGCTCAACGGCATCATGGTCACGGCGCTGCGCATCCCCTCCTTCATCGCCACCTACGGCATGCTCTGGGTGTTGAACGGCCTCACCTATTGGTACATGGCGGGCGAGACCCTGCACGGCTTCCCCACCGGCTTCCGCCAGATCGGCAGCGGCTACCTGTTCGGCCTGCCGATTCCGGTCTATCTGCTGCTGGTGTTCCTCGGGATCGGGACGTTCTTCGCGCAGCGCACGATCTGGGGCCAGGAGATCTATGCGATCGGCGCCAATCCGGTCGCCGCGCGCCTCTCCGGCATCCCGGTCGCGCGCCGCCTGCTGCTGGTATATGCGGTCTCGGGCACCATGGCGGGGCTCGCCTCGATCATCTTCCTGTCGCGGCTCAATTCGGCCGAGGCCGACATCGGCGAGAGCCTGACGCTGCCGGCGATCGCGGCCGTGCTGATCGGCGGCACGTCGCTGTTCGGCGGCGTCGGCACCGTGTTCGGCACCTTCATCGGCGCCCTGATCCTGACCCTGGTGTTGAACGGCATGAACCTGCTCGCGGTCAGCGCCAATTGGCAACCGCTCGTCACCGGCGTCATCGTCATTCTCGCGGTCTGGCTCGACATGAAGACCCGCCGCCGCGCGCAATGAGTTCCAGCAATCCAACAAGCAAAATGAGGGATGGAGGCAACATGAAACAAAGACTGGGCTATCTGGCGCTGCCGCTGCTGATCACGGCCACGTTCACGAACGCGGCACGCGCCGACGGCGAGACCATCGCCGTCTTCACCAAGAACCAGACCAACCCGTTCTTCCAGACGGTGCGGGTCGGCGCCGACAACATGGCGAAGGTGCTGAACGCGAAGACGCTACAATACATCCCGACCAAGCCGGACTCGATTCCCGAGCAGCTCAGCCAGATCGAGGACGTCGTGGTGAAGAAGCCGAGCGCGATCGTGTTCACGCCGGTCGATTACAAGGCGATGGTGCCGGGCGTCGAGAAGATCAACGAGGCCAAGATCCCGGTCGTCAACATCACCGACCGTTCTGCCGGCGGCAAGTTCCTGTCCTTCGTCGGCGCCGACGATTACAGCCTCGGCCTGGAGACCGCGCGCTTCCTGCTCAAGACGCTCGGCGGCAAGGGCAACATCGTCATCATCGAAGGCGTCAAGGGCTCGCTGACCAATGTCGACCGCGTCCGCGGCTTCAACGACGCGCTGAAGGAAGCGCCCGGCGCCAAGCTCTTGGCCTCGCAGCCCGGCAACTATCAGCGGCTGCAGGCGCTGCAGGTCATGGAGAATCTCATGCAGTCGAATTCGCAGATCGACGGCGTGCTCGCGGCCAACGACGCCATGGCGGTCGGCGCGATCGAGGCGCTCGATGGTGCCAACCGCAAGGCGCAGGTGATCGGCATCAACGGCACCAAGGAGGCGATCGACGCGATCAAGTCCGGCAAGCTGCTGGCGAGCGGCGACTACAACGGCTTTGCGCAAGGCTGCCTCGGCACCATGATGGCGATCCGCTCCCTGCGGGGCCAGCCTGTTATCAGCGAGATCGTGCTGAAGCCGACGGTCATCACCAAGGACAATTACCAGCCCTTCGACGTGCCGCTGGAGCAGCGGACCTGCCCCACCTTCGAGGACGCCGGCAAGCTCAGCGCGAAGTAGCCCCGGTCACTCCAAGCCTGGACGGCCGCAGCCCGCGGCCGTCCCAAGAACGCAGCCAAGAAACGGAGACAGCATGCTGTTCGCCATTCACGCCCTCGACCGCACCGGCGCGTTGCCGACGCGGCTCGCCAATTACGACGCCCACAAGGCTTTCCTCGGCGACACCTCACGCTTCGGCGTCAAGATCGTGATGTCCGGTCCGCTGGTGTCCGACGACCGCCAGACCATGATCGGCAGCCTGTTTCTGATCGAGGCACCCGGCCGCGCCGAGGTCGAGGCCTTCAATCGCGCCGATCCGTTTGCCGCGGCCGGGATCTGGGACAAGGTAACGATCACGGGCTTCCTGCGCCGGCAGGGATGAGACCGGCCTCATCGAAAGTTTGAAAACAACCCCATGCACAGTAGAACGGGGCTTGTTTTCGCTTACGAATTTCCGATGCACCGCGCAGCCTCGGATCCGAGGCCAATGCCGACCCGGATCGGCGGTGGATTTTGACTCGTCGGGCAAAACAGGGGCATAATGCCATCATCACCCGATGTCAGTCCCGTCCCCCGTGAGGGCAATCGCATATGGTGCTTTGCGCGAGCTGAGCGCGCGATGCGGGCTGGTGTCAGGTCCCTTCAACTGCTCATTGCCGGCGCAGCTTCTTCCAGATGGCACGCCACCCATTGCTCGGGACCCGCCGCGCGCAGCGTCGGCTCCTCCGTCCGGCAACGATCGAACACGAACGGGCAACGGGTGTGGAAGCGGCATCCCTTCGGCGGGTTGATCGGGCTCGGCACATCGCCCTTGAGGATGATGGGATTGCGCTGGACGCCGGGCTCCGGCAGCGGCACCGCCGAAAGCAGCGCCTTGGTATAGGGGTGTCTCGGCTCGGCGAAGATTTCCCGGCGCGGCGCCACCTCGACGATCTTGCCGAGATACATCACCGCGACGCGGTGGGTCATGTGCTCGACGATCGCAAGGTCGTGGCTGATGAAGAGCAGCGCGAGGCCGAACTCGCTTTGCAGATCCTGGAGCAGATTGACGATCTGCGCCTTGACCGAGACGTCGAGCGCGGAGACCGCCTCGTCGCAGACGATCAGCTCGGGCTCGGCCGCGAGCGCCCGCGCAATGCCGATGCGCTGGCGCTGGCCGCCGGAGAATTCGTGCGGCCTGCGGTTCAACGCCTCGCGCGGCAGGCGCACGGTGTCCATCAGCGACGTGACGCGCACCTCGAGGTCTTCCGCGGATTTGGCGAGGCCGAAATTGCGGATCGGCTCGGCCAGGATGTCGCGCACGCGCATGCGCGGATTGAGGCTCGAGAACGGATCCTGGAACACGACCTGCACGCGGCGGCGCATCTGGCGCATCGTGCCCGGTGCGGCGTCATCGATCCGCTGGCCGTCGAGGATGACCTGGCCCGAGGTGATCTCGAACAGCCGCAGGACGGCACGGCCGACCGTCGACTTGCCGCAGCCGGACTCACCGACCAGCGACAGCGTCTCGCCACGCGCGATCTCGAACGACACGCCGTCAACCGCATAGACGAATTCGGACTTGCGATTGAACAGGCCGGTCTTGACCGGAAAATGCTTCTTGAGGTCATTGACCTGGAGCAACGGAACACTCATGCCGCAACGGCTCCCTTGGCGGCGTAATGGCAGGCTGCGACGTGGCGCGGGCCCTTCTCTTCCAGCCCCGGCGCATATTGGCGGCAGAGATCGGTCGCGAGCGCACAGCGGCCGGCGAAGACGCAGCCGAGGATCGGCTTGCGCAGATCCGGCACCTGCCCGGGGATCTCGGCAAGCCGTCTTGCCGTGCCCGTCAGCGAGGAGCCGAGCCGCGGCACCGCGCCAAGCAAACCTTGTGTGTAGGGATGACGCGGCGAACGGAACAGCTCCGCCACCGGCGCCTCCTCCACCTTGCGGCCGGCATACATCACCATGACGCGCTCGGCGATCTCGGCGACGACGCCGAGGTCGTGGGTGATCAGGATGATGGCCGCGCCGACCCGGCTCTTCAGATCCAGCATCAGCTTGAGGATCTGCGCCTGGATCGTCACGTCGAGCGCGGTGGTCGGCTCGTCCGCAATGAGAAGCTTCGGATTGCAGGCCAGCGCAACCGCGATCATCACGCGCTGGCGCATGCCGCCGGACAGCTGGTGCGGATATTCGCCAACGCGCCGTTTCGGCTCGGGAATGCCGACCAGCGTCAGCATCTCGACCGCATGCGCCTCCGCCGCCTGCTTGTCGAGGCCCTGATGGATCATCAAGGTCTCGCGGATCTGGCGGCCGACGGTGAGCACCGGGTTCAGGCTCGTCATCGGTTCCTGAAAGATCATCGAGATGTCGTTGCCACGGATCGCGCGCATCTCGCGGTCGGACAGCTTCAGGAGATCCCTGCCCGCGAAGCGGATGCTGCCTGCGATCCGGCCCGGCGGCTCCGGAATCAGCCGCATCAAGGACATCGACGTCACCGACTTGCCGCAGCCGGACTCGCCGACGATGGCGAGCGTCTCGCCCTCGTTGACATGGAAGGACACTCCGTCGACCGCGCGGTTGATGCCGCCGGGCGTGCGGAAATGGGTCTGGAGGTTCTCGACTTCGAGCAAAGCCATCGCGATCAGCCTCGATCCATCACGGGCAACATCACAGACACCATCACAGGCTCTTGGCCATGCGCGGGTCGAGCGCATCGCGGAGGCCGTCGCCGAGCAGATTCACGGCGAGCACGGTGACGGACAGGAACGCCGCCGGGAAGAACACGATGTAGGGCTTCACCTGCCAGAGCGCGCGGCCCTCGGCCATGATGTTGCCCCATGACGGGATGGTCGGCGGAGTGCCGGCGCCGATGAAGGACAGGATCGCCTCCGTGATCATGGCGCTGGCGCAGATGTAGGTCGCCTGCACCAGCATCGGCGCAACCGTGTTTGGCAGGATGTGGCGCAGGATGATCATCGGAGTGCGCGTGCCGCAGGCTACCGCCGCGTCCACATAGGGCTGCTCGCGCAGGGACAGCACGACGCTGCGGACGAGGCGCGAGACGCGCGGGATCTCGGCGACGGTGATCGCCAGGATGACGTTGCCGACGCTGCCGCGCGTCAGGGCCATCAACGCGATTGCCAGCAGGATCGGCGGGATCGACATCAGCCCGTCCATGAACCGCATCAGGATGCCGTCGGCCCAGCGGATGAAGCCGGAGACCATGCCGATGGCAAGGCCGATCGCCGAGGCGAAGATCGCGACCGACAGGCCGACCGTGAGCGAGACGCGCGCGCCGTACAGCACGCGCGAATAGATGTCGCGGCCGAGCACGTCGGTGCCGAACCAGAAATCGGCAGACGGCGCGCGGGTGCGCTTGGCGGGCGCGAGCGCGGTCGGGTCGACCGTGCCGAGGTACGGCGCAAAGATCGCGATCAGCACCAGCGTCAGCAGCAATGCGCCGCCGATCGCGACCGTCGGGTGGCCGCGCAGGAGGCCGACGAAGCCGCGCCGTATCCTGACCGGCCGCAGGATCTCGGGCAGTTGCGGCGCAAGGACGAGGCCGGCCGGAAGCGAATGCGGGTTGACGGTGGTGTCGGTCAATATCGGATCCTCGGGTCAACGAGCGTGTAGACGACGTCGATCATCAGATTGACGAGGACGTAGACGAAGCTGAACAGCAGCACGATGCCCTGGATCACCGGATAGTCACGGCGCAGGATGGCATCGATGGTGAGGCGGCCGAGGCCGGGGATCGCGAACACGCTCTCGGTCACGACCGCGCCGCCGATCAGGAGCGCGATGCCGATCCCGATCACGGTGACGATCGGCACCGCCGCGTTCTTCAGGGCGTGAATGAACAGGATGCCGCCCTGCCCGAGGCCCTTGGCCTTGGCCGTGCGGATATAGTCCTGCTGCAGCACTTCGAGCATGGCTGCCCGCGTGATGCGGGCGACCAGCGCGATATAGACGCAGCCCAGCGCAATCGCCGGCAGGATCAGGTTTTCCAGCCACGGCCAGAAACCCTGGCTGAGCGGCGTGTAGCCCTGCACAGGCAGCCATTCCAGCTCCAGCGCGAAGATGTAGGCGAGCATGTAGCCGACCACGAAGACGGGCAGCGAGAAGCCGAACACGGCAAAGCCCATGATGACGCGATCGATCAGGCTGCCGGCCTTCCATGCCGCCACCACGCCGAGCGGCACGGCCACCACGATCGTGAGCAGCAGCGTGACGATCATCAGCGACAGCGTCGGTCCGAGACGCTGCCCGATCATCGCCGACACCGGCAGGTTGGTGAAGATCGAGGTGCCGAGATCGCCGTGCAGGATGCGCCAGACCCAGCCTCCGAACTGGACCAGGAAGGGCCGGTCCAGCCCGAGGCTCTGGCGGATGCGCTCCACATCCTCCGGGCTCGCCTGATCGCCCGCAATCACCACGGCCGGATCACCGGGCGCGATGTAGAGCAGGCTGAACACGAACAGCGCGACGATGGCCATGACCGGCAAGGTCGCGGCGATGCGGCGGAGGATGTAGGAGAGCATCTGGCCTCAGTGCACAATCATGCCGACTTCGACACGCCCCAGAAGAACGGCAGCGGTCCCTTGGCAACGCCGGAGACGTTCTTGCGCCACGCGGTGTAGCTCAGGAAGAAGCCCGTGGGCGCGTAAACGACGTCATCGAGCGCCGCCTTGTTGAGGCGGCCCATGGCGGCCTTCTCCTCGTCGACGTTCTTGGCCTCGAACCACGAGGCGACCTCCTTTTCGGTGGCCGCGCTGGTGGGCCAGCCGAACCAGGCCTTGTCGCCGTTGGCACGAATGGCGGTGTAGGGAGCCGGATTGACGCAATCCGCGCCGGCGTGCCAGGTGTGGAACATGTTCCAGCCGCCCTGTCCCGGCGGCGTCTTCTGCGCGCGGCGGGAGCCGACCGTGCCCCAATCGGTTGCGACGAAGTCGACATTCATGCCGAGCTTCTTGAGCAGGTCGGCGGTGACGTCGCCCATCGCCTTGGTGATCGGCTGGTCCTGCGCGACGAGGCACGTCACCGGCTGGCCGGAATAGCCGCTCTCGGCGAGCAGCTTCTTGGCGGCGTCCAGATCGCGCTTGCCCTTCAGAATCTCGCCGCCCACTTCGGTGTAGAGCGGCGTATCCGGCGTGAAGTAGCCGGGCAGCGGCTTCCACAGTGAATTGTCGTCGCCGACGATCGCGCGCATGTAGTCTTCCTGGCTGAGCGCCATCAGCACCGCACGCCGCGCCTTGACGTCGTTGAACGGCGGATAGAGGAAGTTCATGCGGAACGAGCCGATATTGCCGAGGGGATCGCCGATATCGACGCTGATGTTCTTGTTCTTCTTCAGGACCGGAACGAGATCCGCGATCGGGTTCTCCCACCAGTCGATCTCACCGTTCTGCAACGCGGCCGCCGCGGTTGCCGGATCCGGCATGATCACCCACTCGACGCGGTCGACCATCACCTGCTTGCCACCGGCCAGCCATGACGCCTTCTCCTGCCGCGGTGAATAGTCGGCGAATTTCTCGAACACGGCCTTGGCGCCGGGGACCCACTCGCTCTTGGCGAACTTCAGCGGACCGGAGCCGACATATTCAGAAATCTGCTTGAACGGATCGGTCTGCGCGATGCGCTCCGGCATGATGAAGCTGCAAGGCGAATTGTTCTTGCCGAGCGCGTAGAGCAATTTCGGGAAGGGCTGCTTCAGCACCCATTTGAAGGTGCGGTCGTCGACGGCCGTGAGCTCCTGCTGCAGCGCCTTGATCATCAGGCCCATCGGATCGCGCGCCGACCAGCGCGTCAGGCTTGCCACGACGTCCTTGCTGAGCACCGGCTCGCCATCGTGGAACTTGAGGCCGGGCCGCAGCTTGAACGTCCAGGTGGTGCCGTCGTCGGTCACTTCCTCGGACTCGACCATCTGCCGCTGCGGCCGGAACGAGGAATCGATGCCGTAGAGCGTGTCCCAGACCATCGCGGCGGCATTGCGCACGACATATTGCGTGCCCCAGATCGGGTCGAAATTGGCGAGATTGGCCTGGGGCACGAAACGCAGGGTGCGCGCCGAGGCACCCTGGGCAATCGCCGGGGCCGACAGGCCACCCGTCAATGCCAGGCTGCCCGCGCCAGCCAGTCCCTTCAATACCGTCCTGCGATCCATGAAGTCCTCCCAGTAGTGCCGTGATGCCAGCTGTTCATTGGCAAAGGGCAAGTGAAGCCGAGCCCATTTGCAAGCAAATGGTATGCCACTAAATGCGGCTTCGCCAGCGGGATCTCATCCCATTTGGCCGGTCCAGGAGCGCGAGTCACAGAGCGGCCGCCAGCACCGGCCGGGTCTCGATGTGGGGGATCGCCTCGACCAGTTTGCGCGTGTAGTCCGTCTTCGGATTATCGAACAGAGCCCGGCTCTCGCCCTGCTCCACGATGCCGCCGTTGCGCAGCACGATGGTGCGGTCGCACAGCATGCGCACGACATTGAGATCATGGCTGACGAACAGCAGCGCGATGTCGTTTTCACGCCGGAGGCGATCGAGCAGCTGCAGCACAACCGCCTGCACCGAGACGTCGAGCGCGGCGGTGGGCTCGTCCAGCACCAGGAGCCGCGGCCGGCAGGCGATGGCGCGGGCAATGCCGACGCGGGCCTTCTGCCCGCCGGAGAGCTGATGTGGAAACCGCGGCAACAGATCGAGCGGCAGTCCGACCCGCTCGGCGCATTCTTCCACCCGTCTGCGCAAGCCTTCGCCCGAGCGCATGCCGTCGAGCCGCATCAAGGGGTGGGCAACGCAATCGAACGCCGTGAAGCGCGGATTGAGGCTCTCGTTGGGGTCCTGAAAGACCATCTGGATGTCTTTGCGCAGCGGCGAGCGGTGGAAATCGCGCGCCGCCACGTGCCCGATCGACTGCCCGTCGAACACGATGTCGCCCTCGCTCGGATCGATCAGGCGGCAGATCATGCGCGAGGTCGTGCTCTTGCCCGAGCCGGACTCGCCGACCAGCCCGACACTCTCGCCGCCCGCCATCGTCATCGAGAAGTCGGCAACCGCGGCGGAGCCCTGGTCGAAACGTTTTGCCAGTTTACGCACTTCCAGCAGCGGCGGGGTCCCGTGCGCGGGTTCCTGCCTGGGCCTGGTGACCACAGCGGCGTGACGCTCTCTCTCCTCCTCCGTCACGAGATCTTGGATCCGCGACGTCGCCGTCGGCGATGCCGCAACCAGGCGCCTCGTATAGGGGTGCTGTGGCGCGCTGAAGAGAATGCCCGGGCTCGCCTCCTCGACGATGCGGCCGCGCTCCATCACGGCGATGCGGCGGCAATAGCGCGCCGCAAGGCCGAGGTCGTGCGTGATCAGGATCGTCGCCATGCCTCGCGCGGCGGCAATGTCTGCCAAGAGATCCATCACCACCTTCTGCGTGGTGACGTCGAGGCCGGTGGTCGGCTCGTCCGCGATGAGCAGTGCAGGATTGCAGGAGATCGCGATCGCGATCATGACGCGCTGGCACATGCCGCCGGAGAGCTCGTGCGGATAGGCGTTCATCCGCGTCTCGGGATCGCGGATCTGGACGGCGCGCAAGAGGTCCAGCGCCTCGGCACGCGCCGCCTCTTTCGAGATGCGCTTGTGGGTGAGGATCGCGTCCGCGATCTGCAGGCCGATCGCGCGGATTGGATTGAGCGCCGCCCGCGGATTCTGGAAGATCATCGACATCGCGGCGCCCTGCAGCTGGCGCAGATCATCGCCGCGAAGCTTGGTGACGTCCTGCCCGCGAAACAGGATCTTGCCGCCGGTGACGCGGCCGGCTGCATCGAGCAGCCGGGTCGTCGCAAAGCCGGTGACCGACTTGCCCGAGCCGCTCTCGCCGACGAGGCCGAGCATCTCGCCGGCCTTCACCGTGAGCGTGACGCCGCGCACGGCCTCGACCACTCCCCGCCGCGTCGAGAATGCGACGTGGAGGTCGTCGATCCTGAGCAGGTCCTCGCTCATGTGCGCATCCGGGGATCGAGAATGTCCCGCATCCCGTCGCCGAGGAGGTTGAAGCACAGCACCGCCAGCATCAGCGCAAGGCCGGGAAAGGCCACCAGCCACCAGCGTCCGGTCGAGATGAAGCGCGCCCCTTCCGCGACCATGATGCCCCATTCCGGCGTCGGCGGCTTGACGCCGAGGCCGATGAAGGACAGGCCGGCGGCATTGAGAATGGCCCAGCCCAGATTGAGCGAGATCTGCACAGCCATTGCGGGCAGGATGTTCGGCAGCAGGAAGCGCAGCACCACCGAGAAATGGCTCTCGCCGCAGGCGCGCGCGGCTTCGACCCAGCCGACATTGCGGCGGACGTTGACCTCGGCGCGCGCGAAGCGGATGTAGAACGGAAGATTGATGATCGCGGTCGCGATCACGATGTTCTCGATTCGGTTGCCGAGCGCGGCGACCATCGCCATCGCCAGCACGAACAACGGGAAGGCCATCATGACGTCGACGAAGCGGCCGACGGCGCGATCGAGCCGTCCGCCGGCATAGCCGCAGAACGCGCCGACCACGGCCCCGATCACGAACGAGATTCCGACCGCGGAGACTGCGATGGCAAGGTCGAGCCGCGCGGCGATGATGAGACGGCTGAACACGTCGCGCCCGAGCTGGTCGGTACCGGCAATGTGCGCCGCGCTCGGCGGCAGCAGCGCCTCCGAGACGTTGGAGGCCACGGGATCGTAGGGCACGATCCACGGTCCGAAGATCGCGACCAGGACGAACAGCGTCACTCCGGCCGCCGCCACCGCCGTGAGCGGATTGCCGCGCAGGATCCAGACCGAATGGCGAAGTGTGGCGCTGGTCATTCGATCGACACCCTGGGATCGGCGATGCCGTAGCAGATGTCCACGACGAGATTGACCAGCACGAACAGGCTGGCCATCAGCAGCACGAAGCCCTGCACCGGCGCATAGTCGGACGACAGCAGCGCATCGAGCGCATAGGAGGCAACGCCCGGCCAGGAGAACACTTTCTCCACCAGCACATTGGCGCCCAGCATGGTCGAGAACACGATGCCGGCGATGGTGATGACGGGCAGGATCGCGTTGCGGAGCGCGTAGGTGACGACCACCTTGCGCCAGGACAATCCGACCGAACGTGCGGTGCGCACGAAATCGCTGCCGAGCGAGACCAGCATCGAGGCCCGGGTGATCCGCGCCAGCGGCGCGATCACGAACAGCGCCATGCTCACCGCCGGCAGGATCAACTGCCTGCAGGCCGCCCACCAGCCCTCGAAATCGCCGGCAAGCAGGAAATCGATCGAGAGGAAGCCGGTGCGCTGCGGCGGCAGCGAGGTGAAGACGTCGATGCGCCCGGTCGGATCAGGGGCCAGCCCGAACAGATAATAGAAGACGTAGATCAAGAGCAGGCCCGAGACGAAGGTCGGCACGCAGACGCCGAGTGCGCAGAACAGCCGCACGCCGTGGTCGATGATCGATCCTGGCCGCAGCGCCGCCAGCACCCCAAGCGGCACTGCCGCGATCAGCGCGATCAGCAGTGCGGTGAAGGTGAGCTCCAGCGAGGCCGGCAATCGCTCGCGCAGATCCTTCAGCACCGGCTGCCCCGTCATCATCGAGCGGCCGAGATTGCCGCGGCCGATGTCGGAGAGATAGAACACGAGCTGCTCCGGCACGGATTTGTCGAGCCCCATCTGCTTGCGGATCTGCTCGATCTCCTCCTTGCCGGCATTGGGCCCCGAAGCGAAGAACACCGCGGGGTCGCCGGGCAGGACGCGCATCAACAGGAAGGTGAAGACCAGCACGCCGAACAGCGCCGGCAGCGACGACAACAGCCGCCTGCCCGCCCGCACCATCGTTGCACCAAGTCCGGTCGTCACCATTCAGCGTCCCTGCTGGCCGCAAGCGTCACTTGCGGCTGACATCGCGATAATCCACTTGGCGATGGAACTCGTAAGTGTAGCCTTCGATCGACGGCGCCATCACCGCGTCCTGATTGGGCTGCCACAGCATGATCTGCGGCATCAGGTCGACATGCATCGCATTGAGCTTGCGGCCGGCTTCCTCGTACTTGGCCTTGTCCGGCTCGAAGCGGGCCTCCTGCGCAATCGCGGCAAGGTCCGGATTGTTGATCGAAGAGTAGTTCCAGCGCTGACTGCCGGTGTAGAAGTTGCGGTAGAAATAGTCGGTCGACGGCAGCCAGGCGACGATGCCTTCGGTGAAGAACGGCAGCTTCTTCTCGTTGATCTGCGTCGACATCTGCGCGTCCGGCAGCTTCTGGATGTCGACCTTGATGCCGATTTTGCCAAGCGATTCCTTGACGAGGGCGGCCATCGGCTCGGCCGTGGCGGCCTGGCCGACATTGAAGCTGAAGGTGGTCGAGAAGCCTTCGGGGAGACCGGCGGCCTTCAGATACTCCCTGGCCTTGTCGAGATCCAACTTCACCGGCTGCTGGAACGGATAGATGCCGTTCAGCGACTTGCCGTCCGGCCAGGTCGCGCCAAACAGCGGCGCGCCGCGGCCGAACAGGGCCGCCTTGAACATGTCCTCATAGGGCAGCGCGGAAGCGATGGCGCGGCGGACATTGACGTTGTCGAAGGGCGGGATCTGGTTGTTCATCGAGACGTAGGTGACCGCGTTGTATTGCGGCGTCGAGATCACCTTGAGCTTGCCCTTGGCCTCCAGCGACTGCACGTCGCTGGCCTGAAGATCGAGCACGAGATCGGCATCGCCGCGCTCGACGAGGTTGGCACGGGTCGCCGGCTCCGGCACCGACTGCACGATGACGCGCTTGAAGTACGCCGGCTTGCCTGGCGATCCGCGGTTCCAGGCCTCGTTGCGCTTGATGATCACCTGCTCGCCGGGCTTGAAGCTCTCGACCGCATAGGCGCCGCTGCCGGCGGTGTTCTCCTTCAGCCAGGCCGTGGCCCAGGGATCGTCAGCCGTCGCGTGCTCCTTCGCCACTTTCGAGTTGATGATCATCGGGTAGACGGTGGCGAGATTGGGCAGCGCAAGCTTGTCGGGTTTTGGCAGCGTCACCTCGATGGTGAGCGGATCGATCACCTTGAACTGGTCAGCCGACGTCAGCGAGCCCGTCAGCAGCTGCGCCTTGCCGAGGATCGGCGCGGTGACGCAGCGGTCGAGCGACCACTTGACGTCCTCGGCGGTAACAGGCGAGCCGTCCTGGAACTTTGCATCCTTGCGCAGGCGGAAGGTGATCTTCAGGCCGTCGGGACTGACGTCGTAGGATTCGGCGAGCTCGCCGGTGATCGTGTCGAGGTCGAACACCCATTTGCCGTTGAGCTGCTTGCGACCGAATGCCACCAGCCGGTCATAGGTGCTCATGCTGAGTGCGAAGGATTCGCGGGTCGAGCCGGGAATGTTGGGATCGAGCGTGTTGACGGACGCGCCGGTGACGTAGCGCAACGTCTCGGCCCGGGTTTGCGCCTGCGAAGGCGCGGTGGCGACGAGCAACAGCGCGGTGGTGGCGAGGACGGACGACGCCAACCTGAAAGACACAAAGCGCATTGGTTTTTCCCTGAATTTCGAACGAGAACGCCAGCAAGGCAGCTTCAGAAGGAAGCAAGTTGCGCGCCAGTCTGATGGGCTGTTTCGAACGACGCGACCTCGCGACGGCGCATGGGTGATCACAGGGATTCCCCCATTTCTCGCGCCTGACGCGTCACCACGGCCTGCGGCACGTCATAGGCGCTGAGCGAATCCCAGTGCCGTGCGACATCGGCGCGAAACAGGCCGCGCGTCAGGCCGTGGACCAGCTTTGGAACGGCGGTCGTCATCGCGTTGATCGACGACCCCGACGGGCCGAAGCTCATGGTCGAGGCGATGGCGAAGAGATGGACGTCGGCGATCCACGGCGTCGTTCCCGGCACACGCTCGGTGAAGGCATAGTCGTCGGCGAGGTAGGGAAATCGGCCGAGCCGTTCGTTGCGTTCGTCTTCCGGCGGCTGATAGCGGTCGGTCCAGGTCGCGATGTTGCCGGCACATTTGGCGAGCTCACCGCGGCCGGCAAAGTCCATGTCGATGCCGGTGCCGCAGATGACGAAATCGGCGGTGACCGCGCCGCGCGGCGTCTGGAGTTCAACGCCGCTATCGGTCTTGCGCGCGGCTTCGACCGGCGCGCCTTCGTGCAGTGTGAAGTTGGCGTGACGCGCGCAGCGGTCATAGGTCGGCTGCGGAAATCCTTCCCGCATCTCGAGGATCTTGCGCATGAAGCGCCAGCGCCAGGCATCGTCGAGATCGCTGAGATGACGCAGGAAGCCGCGAAAGGTCAGCCAACGATAGGGCTGGATCACCTGGATCTGCGCACGGCGGCATAGCAGGTGTACCTCAGCGGCACCGGCCTCCAACGCAGTCGCCGCATTGTCGAAAGCGGAGGCGCCGGCACCGATCACGGCGACGCGCTTGCCGCGCAGGCTTTCGAAATCGATGTCGTCGGCGACGGTCGCAACTGAGCTCGGCGGCAGATGCGTCAGCTGCTCCGGAATCATCCAGCCGCCCATTCCCTCCTGACCCGTCGCCAGCACGATCTTGCGGGCATGGAGCGTTTCGACCTCTGCTCCCCGTTTCACCCGCGCAGCGAGCAGGCCGTCAGCCGCCGGCGCGATCTCGAACAGCTCGCAAGCGTTGCGCACCGGCAAGCCGACCGTGCGCCGCAGCCAGAGCAGATACTCCGCCCAATGCTCGCGCGCGATGAGGCCGAGCTCCTGCCAGCTCGCCTTGCCGAAGCGGGCCTCGTGCCAGGATTGGTAGGTCAGGCTGGGGATGTCGAGGTCCGGGCCGGTGTAGTCCTTCGGGCTACGCAACGTCGGCATCCGGGCATAGGTGAGCCACGGGCCCTCCTTGCCCGCCTCGGCCTTGTCGATCAGCAGAATATTGCTGACGCGCGAGCGCAGCAGGCCGAAGCCGATGGCGATGCCGGACTGACCCGCCCCGACGATGAGGACATCCAGCGCCGGCTTGCCGTCCGGGCCCGTTTTCGGTTCGAGCCACGCCGCGCCGGGATGCGTGATCATCGCCAGATCGGCGCGAATATCGGCTTCGAGCTGGGTGAGCGCCTCACTCATGCCGCCAGCCAGCCTCCGTCGACCACCATCACGGTGCCGGTCGTGAACGACGAGGCATCGCTGGCGAGATGCAGCGCGGTCTGCGCGATCTCTTCCGCCTGGCCGAACCGCTTCATGGCGTGGCGGTTGCGCGAGGCCTCGCGCACGTCCTCGGAATTGGCGTGACGGGCAAAGCTGCGGCGAAGCATCGGCGTGTCGATCGCACCGGGTGCGATTGCGTTGACGCGAATGCCGTCGGTTGCGAAATCAACCGCCATGGTCCGCGTCAGGCTGACGATCGCGCCCTTGGCCGCGATATAGGCGCTGTTGCCCTTGCCGCCGGCAATGGCGAGCTGCGATGCCAGCGTGATGATCGACCCGTTGCCCTGCCGCTGCATCTGCGGCACCGCGGCCCGCGCCCACAGCCAGGTGCCGCCGACATTGGCACGGAACACGGCATCCCAGTCGTCCAGGCTCGTCGTCAGCACCGTGCCGCCGCAGGAGAAGCCGGCCGCGGTCATCAGGATGTCGAGCCGGCCGTGCCGGGCCACGACGTCGCTGGCGACCGTCTCGGCGAAGACGCCATCGCCGACGTCGCCGACATGCGTCGTTGCCTCGCCGATGAGGCTCAGCGTGTCCTGAAGGCCCGCGGCATCACGATCGACCAGAGCCAGGCGCGCGCCCTCCTCCGCAAACAATTTTGCGCTGGCGCGGCCGATGCCCGAGCCCGCGCCGGTGATGATGGCCGTGCGCCCCTGCAGCCGCATCTCAGATCCACTCCTTGTGCTGCGTTAGCCAGGCGTTCATCGCCGCGGCGGACTCGGCGCAGCCGAAACGGGCGCGCCAGCCGAATTCGTCGGCCATTCGCGCGACCGAGAGCGGCGCGCGATAGGGGCCATGCAGCTTGATGGCGGTTTTCTCTCCAGGCGCGGCGAGCCGGCACTCCAGGCCGGGATGCAACGCTGCGAACGCCTCGCCCCACTGCAATGCGGGCCACGCCCCGCCGTTCGAAATGTTGTACAGCCGGTGACGGGGGCGCTCGGCTTCGACCAGAATCGCGACAGCTTCGGCAGCGTCCGGTGCGTAAGTCCAGTCTCGAAGACCCGGCTCCGGCATGATGGCCGGCTCGCCGCGCGCGAATGCGGCCAATATCTGATACTGGAGGCTCGGCGTATCGCGGACTGAACCGGGGCGCTCCCACGGCCCGAAGACCGCAGTCAACCGCACACTCAGGAAATCACCGCCAAAGAGCTCGGCGTAGCGTGCCACCGATCGCTCCGAGGTGAACTTGCTGATGGCGTAGAACGAGACGGGATCGCAGGGCGTTTCCTCGTCCAGAATGTCGACGCGCGCACCCGCGGCGCCGTAGGCCGACGCCGACGACAGATTCACGACGCGGCGAACATTATGCCGGATCGCGGCTTGCAGGATCGGGATCTGCGCCATGACGTTGATCTCGAGAACGCGCGCGGGCGATGCCCGTTCGAGGTCATCGCCGGCGGTGACTGCCGCGCCGAGCACGATCGCATCGCAGCCCTTTGCGATCAGGGCATCGATGCTGTCTACATCGGTGATATCGGCCTGCACGACTTTAAATCGTGCGCCGTAGTCAGCGAGAGATCGCTGCGCACTCGCCGGCAACGCCGCACGGTCATACAGCGTCACCTCGTGCCGACGCGCGAGCAGCGCCTCGGCCAGATTGAGGCCGACAAAGCCGGTGCCACCGAAGATGACGATCTTCATCGCGCGCGATCCACCGTCACAGCAGCCTGGCTCCGAAATTCCGTTCCGGATCCATGTCGGCGACGAGCCGGCCGGTCGGCTTTGCCGCCTCACCGCCGCTGCGCGCCAGGAATTTTCCACTGCCGGCGCTTGCGAGGCACTTGTCGCCCTCGATGATCACGCGGCCGCGCGAGAGCACCGACACCGGCCAGCCCTTCAGCTTGCGCCCCGCGAACGGCGTGTAGCCGGCGAGGTCGTGCATCATCTCGTCGGCGATGGTGACCTCGCGGGTCGGATCCCAGATCGCGATATCGGCATCGGCGCCCACGGCGATCGAGCCCTTGCGCGGATGCAGGTTGTAGATCTTGGCAGGCGCGGTCGCGGTCAGCTCGACGAATTTTTCAAGGCCCAGCCGTCCCTTCGACACCATCGCGTCGAACAGCAGCGGCAGCCGCAGCTCCAGGCCAGGCAGGCCGTTGGCGACCTGCTTGAAATTCGGGTTGGGACCGGCGCGCAGCTTGCCGGTCTCGTCATAGCGATACGGCGCGTGGTCCGACGAGATGGTCTGGAGATCGCCGAGCGAGAGCGCCTGCCACAGCGCCTCCTGGTCGGCATGCGTGCGCGGCGGCGGACTGCACATCCACTTGGCGCCCTCGGCGCCGGGCTTGTCGAGATCATCAGCCGTGAGGAACAAATATTGCGGGCAGGTCTCGGCGAAGACCTTGAGCCCCTGCCCGCGCGAGTCCCGGATCACCTTGGCGCCCTCGGCTGTCGAGACATGGAAGATCATGATCGGCTGGTCGATCAGCGCCGCCATGCCGATCAGCCGGGTGAAGGCTTCCGCCTCCGAGACGCGGGCGTGGCTGACGGCGTGGTATTTCGGCATCGTGTAGCCGCGCGACAGCAGCCGCTTCACCATCCACGCGATGATGCCGTGGTTCTCGGCATGGGCACACAGCATCGCGCCGGACTGACGCGCGGCGAGAAGGATGTCGAGCAAGGGCTCGTCGTCGACCTTGAGGCGGTCATAGGTCATGAAGATCTTGATCGAGGCATGGCCCTGCTTCACCAGCGCGGGAATGTGCTCCTCGACCGTCTCCTTGGTCGCGTCCGCAATGATCATATGAAAGGCGTAGTCGATCACCGCACCCTTCTTCGCGAGGGCGTGATAGTCCTCGACCACTTGCGGCAGCTTCATCCCGACATGCTGGGCGGCAAACGGAATCACCGTGGTCGTGCCACCGAAAGCCGCGGAGACGGTTGCGCTCTCGAACGTGTCGGCGTTCATGATGCCGGCGGCCGACAGCTGCTCGATATGGGCGTGGCTGTCGACGCCGCCGGGCAGCACCAGCTTGCCGCGCGCGTCGATCTCGCGCTTTGCAGGGGCAAGCCCGCGGCCGATGGCCGCGATGGTCTCACCGGAGATGGCAACATCGGCCTCGAAGACGTCGGTCGTGGTGGCGACGCGGCCGCCGCGGATGATCAGGTCGTAAGCGGGTTCAGTCATGAGGCACTCCGTGATAGGCTCAAGGCACGTTCGCTAAATCTCGCAGGAAGATCATCATGGCCCGGCCGCGCATTCTCGTCATCAACCCGAACTCCAACCACAAGGTCACGCAGGGGCTGGAGGACGCGTTGAAGCCGCTCGATTTCGAGGGCGGGCCGGAAGTGGTCTGCCAGACGCTGGCCGAGGGTCCGTTCGGCATTGAAAGCCAGGCGGACGCCGATAGCGTTGCGATCCCGCTGCGGAAGCTGGTCGAAAGCGACAACAGCTCGGCCGCCTTCGTCATCGCCTGCTACAGCGATCCCGGGCTGCAGGTCTGCCGCGAAGGCACCGACCGCCCCGTGTTCGGTATCGCCGAGTGCGGCGTGCTGACGGCGCTTTCCCGTGCGGAGACTTTCGGCGTCATCGCGATCGCCCAGCGTTCGATCCCGCGGCACATGCGCTATCTCAGGCAGATGGGCCTGACCGACCGCTTTTCGGGCGAGCGGCCGCTGAACATGAGCGTCGCCGAAACCGCCTCCGGCGAAGGCACGCTCGCCAAGATGATCGAGGTCGGCCGCGCGCTGCGCGACGAGGACGGCGCCCGTGCCGTCGTGATGGGCTGCGCCGGCATGGCCCGCCACCGTCGTGCGCTGGAAGACGCGCTGCGCATTCCCGTCATCGACCCGACACAGGCGGCCGTCACCATGGCGCTGGGTACGGTGCGGTTCTCGGCTCACTAGGCGTCCTTCAGCTCTTTGGCACCCTGCCGCGCGAGCCATTGCGCATGGCTCTCGCGGACAAGGGCAAACGTGTCGCGCTGGGTGGTGTAGAGATTGCCGAACATGCGGCCGATCGGCCGGTAGGCGTCGAGATCGACATACATGTTGGCGGTATCGACGAGGCCCTCGCGGGCGTGAACCCGCAAGACCTCGCCGACCAGGAGCTCGCGATCGGGCGAGAAGGTCAGCACGACATGGCGCCGGCACTCCAGCGCGAAAGGGGCGGCGGCGAGACGCGGCACCTTCACGTCGACCGAAGGAAGCGTTGCGAGGCCCGTTGCGGCGACCTCGCTGTCGCCGGAGGGGAAATCGACCGCGCAGTCGTTCATCGCGACCGACAGCGCCTCGTCCACCATGTGCACCACGAACTCGCCGTCGCGATGGATGTTTCGCGTTGTGTCCTTCGGCGCGTGATCCGGCTTGTGCTGGAGTCCGAGCACGATCAGCGCGGGACTTTCGGAGAACACGTTGAAGAAGCTGAACGGCGCGGCATTCACCGCGCCGTTCTCGTCCATCGTCGTCACCAGCGCGATCGGCCGCGGCACCACCACGCCGCACAGCAGCTTGTAGCGATCGCGCGGATCGAGCTCACGCAAGGAGATGCCCTTGTCAGCCATCGGCGTCACTTCTCCGGCGGCGGCACCGCGCCGGTCTGGCTGGTGATCAGGCCGTAATGCTCGATGCGGCGATGTCGGGCGAAATCGAAGATCGTGGTCTTGCCGAAGGTGGTCGCGTCGAGGTCGCAGGCATGGACCAGAACCTCGTCGTCCTCGGTCTTGGCTTCCGCAACGATCTCGCCATTGGGATCGACGATCAGGCTGCCGCCGAACAACGGGTGACCATCCTCATTGCCGGCCTTGGCCACCGCGACCACCCAGGTCGCGTTCTGATAAGCGCCGGCCTGCACCGAGAGACGGTTGTGGAACAGGCGCTTCTCGACGCCCTCCTCGCTCTTCTCGGCATTTACCGACGGCGTGTTGTAGCCGATCAGCACCATCTCGACGCCCTGCAGGCCCATGACGCGATAGGTCTCCGGCCAGCGGCGATCGTTGCAGATCGCCATGCCGATGATGCCGCCGAGTTCGCGCCAGACCTTGAAGCCGAGATCGCCCGGCTCGAAATAGCGCTTCTCCAGGTGCTGGTGCGAGCGCTTGGTGTCATACTCAACATGGCCCGGCAGGTGGACCTTGCGGTACTTGCCGACGATCCTGCCGGACTTGTCGGTCAGGATCGCGGTGTTGAAATGATGACCGTCCGGCGTCAGCTCGGCGTAGCCGAAATTCATCGCCATTCCGTGCTGCGCCGCGCGCTCGAACAGCGGCCTGGTCGCCGCGTTCGGCATCTCGCGCTCGAACCAGACGTCGAACTCGGCGCGGTCCTCGACATACCAGCGCGGGAAGAACGTCGTCAGCGCCAGCTCGGGATAGACGATCAGGTCGGCGCCCTTGCTCTTGGCTTCGTCCATCAGCGCGATCATGCGCTTGACCACGGCCTCGCGGCTGTCGGCTTTCTGGATCGGGCCCATCTGGGCGGCGGCGACATTGACGATGCGCATCAGCGAGTTCCTGGTGATGTCTGGGGGGAAGCGTCGGCTTGCAGGATCTTCCGCCGTGCCGAGCATAACGCGGCTAGTTGCCGATATTCCAGCCAAGCAGCTTTCATGCCGTCCGCCCCCATTCGGCATCCTGCAACAGTCGCCAGTTGACCTTGTTGCTGGCGGTGCGCGGCAGGGACTCGACGAAGACGACGGCGCGCGGCGCCTTGTAGCTCGCCATCGCGCTGCGCGCCCAGCCGACGATGTCGCCCTCCGACGTCGTCGCGCGCGCTGCGTCATCCAGCACCACCAGCGCCTTGACGGTCTCGCCGCGATAGCCGTCCGGCGCGGAAATGATGCAGCATTCCCGGATGGCGCGGTTTTGGTACATCGCTGCCTCGACCTCGGCCGGCCACACCTTGAAGCCGCTGACATTGATCATCCGCTTGAGGCGGTCGACCGCGAAGAAATAGCCGTCCGCGTCGCGATAGCCGAGATCGCCCGTGCGCAGGAACCGCTTGCCGTCGCGTTCGATGAAGGCTTCGGAATCCGCCTCCGGCCTATTCCAGTAACCCTGCAGCACCTGCGGCCCGTGCACGATGATCTCGCCGACCACGTTGTCGTCGAGCTCGACCAGGCTGTCGGGATCGATCACCCTGGCGTCGGTCTCGTGCACGGCGATGCCGAGGCACTGCCGCTTCGGCGCCGCCATCGGATTGAGGTGCGTCGGAGACATCGTCTCGGTCATGCCGTAGCCCTCGACGAAATCGAGGCCGAACCTGCCCTTCAGCCGTTCAGCGACCGCGGTCGGCATCGCCGCGCCGCCGCCGGTCAAAACCTTGAGCTTCGCAAAGCATTTGTCGCGGAAGCTGGCGCTGGCGAGCACATCCACGATCATGGTCGGCGCGGCGTTCCAGAACGTGACGCCATAGGTCTCGAACAAATCCGGCAGCAGATCCTTGTCCCAGCGCGCCATCAGCAGCAGCGTTGCGCCGGAGACGACGGCGGCATTCATCGAGCCCTGCATGCCCGCGACATGGAACAGCGGCATGAAGCCGGTCATCACGTCGCTGCCGTCGAGTCCATACCAGCGGGCCTGCAACACGGCGGTGAACAGCGCGCTGCGATGGGTGTGCATGCACGCCTTGGGCTTGCCCGTCGTGCCGGACGTGTAGGGCAGGATCATGAGATCGTCCGGCCTCGCCTCCATAGCACCCGGCTGCAGGCCTTTCGCGATCGCGAGCGACCACGAATGCCAGCCCGGCGACGACGGCGGCTCCGACGCCGCTTCGGTCACGCATGCTGGCAGCGTGTAGGGCGTCCTGGCTGGGACCTCGTCGCGATATTGCGCGACGATTGCATGCGTGATGGCCTCGCCGACCAGCGGCGCAAACACATCGCTCAGCTCGCTGCCGATGATTGCAACCCTGGCGCCGCTGTCCGCGGCGAGATACGCGATTTCGGCGGTCTTGTTCATGGGATTGACCGGCACGATCACGGCGTTCGCCCGCATCGTCGCATAGTAAGCGATGACGTATTGCGGCGAGTTCTGCAGCGCGATCATGACGCGGTCGCCGCGCTTCACGTCGCAAACACGTTGCAGGAAGCCGGCCATGGCATCGACCCGGTCGCGCAGCTCGGCATAGCCCAGGCTCGCGCCGTAGAACATTGTCGCCGGATGCGAGGGACGTTCACGTGCAGCACGCACCAGCGCGCCGTAGAGCGTCCCCTCCGGCATCGCGAGATGCCAGGGCTCGTCCGCCGGCCAGGCCGGCGAGCGACGAGGTGCTGCGTGGTCCGCGTTCACCCGTGCTCCTTGTCGGCGATATCGAGGCCGTGGTCGAGCGCGTTCAGAAGCTGATCAGCCTCCCGCTCGGAAATCACCAGCGGCGGTGCCAGGAACAGCGAGGTCTGCTCGCCGCTGGTGCCGATCACGGCGCCGGCCTCCAGCGCGCGTTCTGCAACGCGCGAGGCGATCGGAACCTCGGTGGTGTCGGCGTGCCAGGTCCGCCAGTCCGGACCGTGCAGCTCCACCGTCCAGTGCAACCCCTGCCCCGCGACGCGCCGCACGCTTGGATGCTTTTGCGCGATTGCGAGCAGGCGGCGGGCGAACAGCTTCTCTAGGCTCGCGACGTGCTCCAGAATCTTGTCGTCGCTGACGACCTTCAGATAGGCGCTGACGGCCGCCATGCTGATCGGATGGCCACGCAGCGTGCCGTAGTTCTGCCAGCTCGTGCCCTTGAGTCGTTCCACGATGTCCTTGGACACCACCACAGCAGCAACGGCCGCCGCGCCGCCGCCGAGCGACTTTCCGAGCGTCACGATATCGGGCCGGCTCTGCGCGCCCTGGAACGCGAACCAACGGCCCGCGCGGCCTGCGCCGGTGACGACCTCGTCCGCGATCCAGTAAGAGCCGGCCTGCCGGGCGCAGCGCGCGACCTCATCCTGATAGGCACCGTCGTAATAGATGCCGCCCTGGGTGTAGTCGATGATCGTCGCTGCGGTATCCGAGAGCAGGCGCGCGGCATCGGCGAGATATTCGCTGGGCGGGCTGTTGTTGGCGGGCGCGCCATAGATTGCACCATCGGGGGCGGGAAGAATCCGCACCGGCGCCATCGGCGCCGGCAGCTTGGAGCCGCCCGAGTGCACCGCGAGCCCGCCGTGCCATTGCGGCTGCACCGTCATGCTGCGCGACAGGCCAGTGATGCCGTGATAGGCGCGCTCGCGCGTCGCCAATGCCGAACGCTGCGTCAACGCCTGGCACAGCGACAGCGCCATGTCGTTGGCCTCGCTGCCACTGATGCAGAAGCGCACCGCGCCGACCCAGTCCTCTTCGCCCTTGAAGGCGATGGCCATCAGATCGTCGGCGGCCTGCTCGCGGCCGATCCAGGTCCAGCCTTCGTTGACGACGGGCGTATCGGCCGCGCGGCGGATCGCCTCCACCATCGCCGGATGGCGATGGCCGAGACCGCCGCCGGTGTTGCTGCCATCGATCAGCTTGCGGCCGTCCGCAAGGTGAAAGTAGACGCCCTCGCCGCCAACCACGGCCATCGGCGAAGCCTCGCCCGCATTCAGCCCGGTTCGCAACAATCTGCTCATCGTGGATCCCTCACTGCGCAGCCGCGACGCCGTAGCCGCCGCCACCGCACATCTCGATCGTGACGAGATCGCCTTGCTGGAGCACCAGGTTCGACTTGCCGTCGATGGCGACGTTCGCGCCCTGCCGCACCAGCGAGATGCGGCAGGCCTTGCCCGATTCGCCGCCCTGCATGCCCCACGGCGCCATCACCATGCGTTCGACGCAAGTGGTCAGGTGCATCGAGGGCGCGAGAATGCGGTAGGTGCGGACCGAGCCGTCACCGCCGCGCTGCGCGCCCGCGCCGCCGGAATTCCGGCGGATGGCCTGCTGCTCGAGCCGAATCGCGTAGTTCGCCTCGATCACCTCGACCGGCGTGTTCGAGGTGTTGGACAGATGCACGCGGGTTGCGGACGTGCCGGCCCGATCGTGCCGCGCGCCTTCGCCGCCGCCATGGACTTCATAGAGCATCTTCCACGACCCGTTCGGCCGCGGCTCGGCGAAGAACAGCACGCCCGCGGTAGTCGCCCCACCCGCGGACAGGCGCTCGGGAATGGTGTCCTGCATGGCGCGGAAAATCGCATCGACGATGCGCATGGAGGTCTCGTGATTGCCGGCGGCAACAGAGGCGGTCCAGCCGGGCTCGAGGATCGAGCCCGGGCGCGTGATGATGGTCAGCGGCCGCAGTGCGCCGGCATTCTGCTGCATGTCGCGCCCGCTCATGATGCGCGCGGCATAGGCGACCCCCGAGCGCGCCATGAACGGCGTCGTGTTGCAGAAATTGGAGACGCGGTCGCAGCTTCCGGAGAGATCGAAGGTCGCTTCATCCCCGCGAATGGTGATTTTCACATGGATCCGTGCCGGTGCGTTGTTTGCGCTGCCGTCGTCGAGATAATCCTCGCCCTCGTAGACGCCATCTGGCAGGTCGCGCAGCGCTTCCCGCATCTCGATTTCGGAGAGGTCGTGCAGGCGCGACTGCGCCGCCATGAAGACCGCCTTGCCATGCTCGCGGCAGAGCTCGACGATGCGCTTCTCGCCGGCCTTGGTCGCCGCGATCTGGGCAAGAAGGTCACCCTCGCAGGATTCGGCATCGCGAACGTTGGCCTTGAGCAGCTGCACGATCGGCGTATTGAGGCCGGCAGCGCTCGCGATCAGCACCGGCGGAATCCGCATCGCCTCCTGGAAGGTGTCGACGGCCTTTGCAAAATAGCTGCCGGGCCAGGTGCCGCCGATGTCGGGCCAATGCGCGAGACTGACCGCGAAAGCCACGATTTCGCCATCGAAGAAGACGGGGCGCACGACCTTGACGTCGTTGAGATGATTGCCGCCGAGCGCGCCAACATTGTAGATCACGACGTCGCCGTCGTTCAGGCCATCGCGCGGCATCACCTTCAACAGTTCGGGGATGGTGTAGGCCATCGCGCCGAGATGGATCGGAATGTCGCGGCCCTGCCCGACCAGGCCGCCGTAGCCGTCCGTGATCGCAGACGAGAGGTCGCCGGCCTCGCGCAAGAGCGGCGAGCGCGCCGAACGCGTCATCACGAGGCTCATCTCCTCCGCCGCGGCGGAGAGCCCGTGCCTGATGACCTCGACGACGAACGGATCGAGCTTCATGCCGCCCTCCGCGTCAGGAACAGATTGCCTGATGGATCGGACCTCGCCTGCCAGCCCGGCGGCACCACCACGGTCGACCAGGCGTCTTCGATAATGGCGGGACCATTGATGATCTCGGCGAGCGAGGCGCGGTCGATGATTGCGGTCGGGATGTCATGGCAGCCGTCGAACGAGCAGCTGCGCGTGCCCGTAGACACCGCCCTTACTGCCGTGGCGGGCCGGCTGACGACCGTCGTCGACGGGCGGCGCGCCTGCACCCGCACCGATTCGATGACGCAGGGCTCGCCGGTCGCATAGCCGAACAATTCGTGATGCCGCGTCAGGAAATCCTGCTTCAGCCTGGCGACATCGAGCGGCATTGTGAAGGATACCGGAATGGCGTCGTTTTGCGCCGCGTAGCGCATCAAGGCCACCAGCTCGACCTGGATCTCCGCCTTCGCAACTCCGTTTGCGAGAAGCGGCGCGGATGCATCGGCAATCAGGGCCTCGATCCGTTCCGAGACGCGGGCGAGATCGATGCCATCGAGGGCTGCGCGAAAGGTTTGTTGCTGCAGAAAGCTGAAATCGGCGGTGAGGCAGCCCAGCGCCGAGAATGCGCTGGAGGCACTGGGCACGACCACCTCCGCAATGCCGTAGAGATCGGCGAGGCCCGCGGCATGCATCGGGCCGCCGCCGCCGAAGGCCAGCAGCGTGCAGTCGCGGCCGTCGATGCCGCGCTCGACGGTGACGCGGCGGAGCGCGCGGGCCATGGTCGCGTTCGCGACCTTGATGATGCCGAGCGCCGTCTCAGTCAGGCTCAGCCCGAGCGCGCGGGCGATCGGTTCGATGACGCGCTTGGCGCTCTCGATGTCGATGCCGATGCGGTCGCCAAGCTTGGTCTCGGGATTGAGATAGCCGAGCACGGCATTGGCATCGGTGATGGTGGGCTCGGTGCCGCCGCGGCCATAGCAGGCCGGGCCCGGCTCGGAGCCGGCGCTTTCCGGCCCAACCGTCAGGCCGCCGGGACCGTTGCGCACGATCGATCCGCCGCCGGCGCCGATCGAATGCACCGCGAGCATCGGCTGGCGCAGCGGCTTGTCGCCGAGCATGCGGCCGTCGGTCATTTCGGCCTGGCCGTCGACGATCAGGCAGACGTCCGTCGTGGTGCCGCCCATGTCGAAGGTCAGCATCCGCGAGCAACCGAGCTGGCGCGCGATGCTGACGGACGCCGAGACGCCCGCCGCCGGCCCCGACATCGCCATCACCAGCGGACGCCGCTTCACCGCCGAAATCGGGACCATGGCGCCGGCGGAGTGAAACACCTGCAGTCCGGCGCCGATCGGCAGCCGCTGCTCCAGCTCGCTGAGATATTCGACCGCGATCGGCATCGCGGCCGCATTGAACACGGTTGCCGAGGTCCGCTCATATTCGCGCGCCTCGGGATTGACCTCGTGCGAGAGCGAGACGTGAGCGACCACATCCTTGAGCCGCGCGCCCAGCATCTTCTCATGCACCGGATTGGCATAAGCGTGGAGGAGCGCGACTGCGACGCTCTGAACGCCCGTCCCCTTCAGCCACGTCACCAGACGTTCGATCTCGGCTTCATCCAGCGCCTTCAGCACCCGGCCCTCGTGATCGAGGCGCTCGGCGAGCCCAAAGCAGCGTTCAGGCGGCACCAAGGGCGGCGATTTCGGCGGAATGTCGAGCCGATAGAGATCGCGCCGGCGGTAGCGCGCGATCTCCAGCACGTCGGCAAAGCCTTCGGTCGCGACCAGCGCCACCTTCGGCAGCCGGTTCTCGACGATCGCATTGGTCACGCGCGTGGTGCCGTGGACGAAGCGCTTGACCTCGCTCTTGCGCAGGCCCACCGCCTCGATCGCCTCCAGCATCGCCTGCACCGGTGCGTCGGGCCGCGACGGCACCTTCGCGATCCGCGCTTCCGCGGAATCGCGCCGGATGGCGATGATGTCGGTGAAGGTGCCACCGATATCGGTGCCGACCTCCCAGTGATTGCCGGAGTAGCTCATCTGCACAGTCAGTTACGCGTGACGTTCATCATCATTTCCTGTCATGCCATCACGTGCGAGCGTGCGACAGAGCGATGGAAGCGGTATAGGGCCAGAGTTGTCGCAAACCACCGGGCCAGCAAGCCACCGGCATTGCGCGGCGCAGCATCGGCTGCACGTTTTGGTGCAGCGCTGCTCGCGCAGAGAACAGAAGCCACGAGGCAGAAATGTGCAGCGCACCCTTGGATTCTTCGGCGCAAATGGAAACGCCCGTTGCATTGCAATGGGGTCGCACAAGGCCGTTGTCTAATTTGCAGGCGATCGAACGGCGGTGCGGGCGAGAGCATTGACCAGGAGCTATGCACGCAGGTCGGCTCAGCCTCTCTTTATTGTACGGCCAGTAAGCGAGGGATATCGCGTGTGACCACGGCTGACGGCAGGTCTCCTGGCTCGCGGGCCGTGACCGCTTCGTCGCCTTCCCGGGACCGAGGACCCAGTGGCGCGTGACGAAGGATTCGCCGCTTACAGTTGCGGGGGGAAGCCGCGGATTGGGGACCATTTTCCCCGCCCCGCATTCCCCTTTCATTCCCCTCCCGGAAAAACCGTCGCGAGCATCTAGGATTGCCGGCAAGACAGAGGCAATGTGCCAGTTGCGGCCCGGTGGCCAAAGCGAACCAACTGTCCTTGGAGGTTAGCATGGAAGGCGAGACCTTCCTTTGGCTGATACGGCATGCGCCCGTCCGCGGCATCGCGGGGACGATCCATGCCGCCGATGCGCCGGCCGACCTCGGCGATCACGCGGCATTGGCGGATATCAGGCGGCGCTTGCCCGCGGATGTCGCCGGCTATGCCAGCCCGTCGCGGCGCACGGTCGAAACGGCGCGCGCACTGGGGCTCGAACCGGAGCTGATCAGCGAATTCCGCGAGCAGGATTTCGGCGATTGGACCGGCCATCGGCATGACGAGCTCGCCGCGACCGGCGGCGAGGCCTACGCGCAGGTCTGGCGCGATCCCGCGCACGGACGGCCGCCGAACGGCGAAAGCTTTGTGGATCAGGTCGCCCGCGTCCGGCTGGGCCTGGCGCAGATTGGCGCAGCCTCCGCGGCACTGGTCGTCCATTCCGGCACCGTTCGGGCCGCGCTCTGCATCGCGCTCGATCTCACGCCGGAAACGGCGCTGCGCTTCGTGATCGATCCGCTTTCGCTGACGCGGATCGACCGACTGGGTGGCGGCTGGCGCGTCGTCTGCGTGAATCAGCGAGTCAGCTAGGCCGATCCGGTACGTTGGCCTGCGCGAACGTCGCCATGCCATTGTGAAGTGCGCAAGCCGAGCGGACCAGCGGCAGCGCAATCGCGGCGCCCGATCCTTCGCCGAGCCTCAGATCGAGGCTGATCAGCGGCTGCACGTTCAGCGCGCGCAACACCAGCCGATGCCCCTGCTCCGCCGATTGATGCGAGGGCAGCAGGAACGGCTGGCAGGACGGGTTGAGGCGCACTGCTGCCAGCGCCGCCACCGAGACGATGAAGCCATCGATCAACACGGGGATGCGGCGCTGCGCGGCCGCGATGATCGCGCCCGAGATGGCAGCGATCTCGAGGCCGCCGACCGCGCACAGGATCTTCTCGACCGAGGCCCCAGTGACGCCGTGGCGCGCGATCGCTGCATCGATCACCCGCGCCTTGTGCGCGCGGCCGGCCGCATCGACGCCGGTGCCACTGCCCGCGATCTCCCCGGCGCTCACACCGAGCAGGCTCGCAGCAATCGCCGCTGACGTCGCGGTGTTGCCAATCCCCATCTCACCGAAGATCAAAAGATCAGGCCGGGCGGCCATGGCGCGCACCACCGCGCGCTGGCCGGCCTCGAAGGCGAAGGCCAATTCCGTGGGCGTGAGCGCGGCCTCGACGCTGAAATCGCGCGTGCCGCTGCGCGGCTTGTCGGTGACGATTCCCGCCATCTGTGCCTCGGCCAGCGTGCCGGCGTCGACCACCTCGAGGTTTGAGCCCAGCTCGCGCGCCAGCACCGAGATCGCGGCGCCGCCGGAGGCAAAATTCGCCATCATCGCGATGGTGACGGCTTGCGGATAGGCCGACACGCCCTGCGCGACGATGCCGTGGTCGCCGGCAAAGACGACGATCGGGACCCGCGCGGCGCGCGGCTCGTCGGTGGCCTGCAAGCCCGCAAGCTCGATCGCGAGCTGCTCGAGCCGGCCGAGCGCGCCGGTCGGCTTCGTCAGCTGCGCTTGCCGCGCAATGGCCGCCTCGCGATGGATCGCGGAGAGTTCGGGGCAGTTCTGGGTCACCCATTCGGGAAGCATGCTGCTCAACGCCTGCGTTTGATGATGTAGCTGTCCATGATCCAGCCGTGCCGCTCGCGTGCGTCCTGCCGCACGGCGGCAATGCGCGCGCCCAGTTCAGCCAGCGCGCCGGACATGAGGATCTGATCGGGCATGCCGAGATAGGCTCCCCACCAGATGTGAAGTCCGGCCGGATCGAGCGACTGGAACGCCGTGCCGCCATCGAGCATCACGACGACGGTATCGACGCCCTGCGGCCAGCCGCCTTCGCGCAAGCGCCGCCCCGTCGTGACCAGGAACGGCTCGCCGATGTCGTTGAGCGGCAGCGCATGCGCCGCGCACAGCGCCTGGATCGAGGTGATCCCAGGCACGACTTCGATTGTCGGCAATGGATCGAGCCGCCGCGCAATGCGCAGCGACGAATCATAGAGCGACGGATCGCCCCAGATCAGCAGCGCGACCTTGCCGTCACCCCCGGAATGATTTGCGATCGTCTGCGCCCAAGTCGCGGCAACCGCATCATGCCAGTCGTCTACGCCCTTGTGGTAATCCGCCTCTGTCGCATCGCGCACGGGAAGGTCAAACTCAGCAATGCGCGTCGTTGTGTTGGTGAGCACACCGGCGCAGATCGTTCGCCTGAGATCGGCGAGATCGGATTTTGCCGTTCCCTTGCGCGGAATCAGGATGAGATCGGCGGCGTTGATGGCGTCAACGGCGGCGCGCGTGAGCTGCGCGGGATCGCCGCAACCGATGCCGATCAGGGAGAGCGTGAGCATCGCGAGCGCGATGGGCAGCCGCAGCGGCCGCCCATCGCTGATCTCTCAGGCCGCGTTGTGCAGGCGCGGCGTGACGAGGCTGGGCGCGGTGACGCCACGCAGCGACTTCGCCAGCGCCAGCACGGCGAGATCGGCCAGCGGCTCGATCACGATCACCAGCGCATAGGCGGCGGCGAACGTCGCGATGCTGGCGAGGTTGCTGGCCGCAAAGCCGGAGCCATAAAGCGCCCAGAACGCCACCCAGGCGATCACGCCGGCCTGATAGGTGGTCGAAAGCGCCAGCGCCTGACCGTACTTCAAATCGACATAGGCGGTGTTGCGGGCAATGATCCGCGTGGCGATCGCCTGGATCGCGAACAGCGGCACCAGCAGCGTGGTGACGTTCATGCCGTATTGCGGCAGGTCGACCGGCTCCAGCAGCATGCCCTGAAGCAGCAGGCCGAACGCGAGGCCGAAGGCCGCAGGCGCGGCGCCGAACAGCAGGAACAAGGTCGAGCCGAGGATGAAGTGCACCTCCGATACCCCGACCGGGAAGTGCGGCAGGATCTCGAAGAAGACGAAGACGAGAGCGGTCGTGGCCAGCGTCCGCGCAGCGAACGAGCCGATGCCCTGCTCGCGCACGGTCTCGACCGCCAGCTTCAGCGCAACGCCGCCCGCGGCGATGCCGGTTGCGTAACTCAGCACGAGCTTGGCGCCTGTGACCAATCCTGGTTCGATATGCATGGCTCAGTTCCTTCCTGCCGTCACACCCGACGGCCTTGGCCTCAATACGTGCACGGCCGGTCTCCTGGCTCGCGGTTCACTGGGTTCTCCGGCCTTCCCGGACCTTGCGGGTCCAGTGGCGGTTCGGAGGCCCTCACCGCTTACAGTCGCGGGGGCGGCTGGGGTTCTGGGCGCCGCAACTGGGTCCGCCCATCCCCATTCCCGATTATGCTCCGGCGCTTTGCGCCGCGTCGAGCACCATGCCGCTCTTGTGTGCCCCTTTCGCATCGCGGGCGTCAAGGGGCGAACCGCTGCCGGAGCGCTCATGCCGGATATTCTCCCGCCAGCGCGCCGAACAGGATGACGGCAGCGGTGGAAGCGGCGCCGCCGCGCGCAAGCTGCTCGGCGAGCTCGGCAATCGTGGTGCGGACCAGCCGTTCGTCAGATCGCCCGAGGGATTCGGCGAACAGCGCCGGAGTGCCGGGAGCGAGGCCGTGCGCGATCAATTTTGCGGCAAGCGCCGGAAAGGTGCGCCGTCCCATATAGACCACGGTCGTGGCCTCGGGATCGGCCAGCGCCGCCCAATTCAGATTGGGGGGCAGCTCGCCGGTGACGTCGGCACCGGTGATGAACTGCACCCGGCGGGAGGTATGCCGGCGGGTCAGGGGAATACCGGCCTGGGCGGCGGCAACACAGGCTGAGGTGACGCCGGGAACGATCTCGTAGCCAATGCCGGCCTCGCGCAGCGTCTCGATCTCCTCCTCGAGCCGGCCGAAAATGCCGGCATCGCCGGACTTGAGCCGCACCACGCGCGCGCCGGTTGCGGCGTAGTCGACCAGCAGACGATTGACGTGGTGCTGCTTGGTCGAAGGACGCCCGGCCCGCTTTCCCACTGCGACGAGATTGGCACCGGGCCGCGCGAGATCGAGAATCGCGCCGGAGGCAAGATCGTCATAGAGCACGACGTCGGCCTCGCGCAGCCGCGCGGCACCCTTCACCGTGAGGAGCTCGGGATCGCCGGGGCCGGCGGAAACGAAAGTGACGAAGCCGCTCACCGGTCCTCCGCGATCAGATGGAAGAACGTGCCGGTGGCATGGCCACGGCGCGAGCCGGTTTCGGCAATGACCGCGCCGGTGGCGTCGTGCACGACCGCAAGCGGCGTATCGGGCTGGGCGAGGATGGTCGAATAGTGGAACTCGTGGCCGCGCAGGCGCGCGCCAGGCTGATGCCCCGGCATCGGCGCAGCCAGTTCGGCAAGACGATAACCGAGATGCATGCGGCGCTTGGCAAAGCTGGTCTCGAGGCCCAGCAGCCCCGCCATCTCATGGCCGATACCGTCGGCGTCGGTGAGGCCTGCGCCCAGCACCATATAGCCTCCGCATTCACCATGCACTGGCCGCGTCTCGGCGAAGCTGCGCAAGCCGCTGCGAAAGCGCGCATTGGTCGCGAGCTTTCCGGCATGCAGCTCGGGATAGCCGCCGGGCAGCCAGCACACGTCGGCGCTCGCATCGGGAGCTTCGTCGGCCAGCGGCGAGAACGGCACGATCTCGGCGCCCGCCGCGCGCCAGGCTTCCAGCATATGCGGATAGACGAAGGAGAACGCCGCATCGCGCGCCAGCGCGATGCGCTGGCCGGGCGGCCTCACGTTCAAGCCGTTCGCCGCAGCTTGCGGCGACCATTTGCCTGCCGCGTGGAGCACTGCATCGAGATCGACGTGCTCGGCGACAAAGCGCGCGGCCTCGTCGATCAGCTTGCCGATCTCCGCCTGCTCCTCGGCCTGCACGAGACCGAGATGCCGCTTCGGCAGGCTGATCTCGGCGTGACGCGGCAGCGCGCCGAACACTTTGATGCCGGCCTCCTTCAGCGCGCGTCGCACCAGATCCTCGTGGCGCGGGCTGGCGACGCGATTGAGCACGACGCCGGTAAGGCGCACGCCGGCGCGGTAATCGCGCAGGCCGGCGGCGATCGCTGCCGCAGTCTGCGCCTGGCCGGAGGGATCGATCACCAGAACCACGGGCCAGCCCAGCATCTCCGCGATGTCGGCGGTCGCGCCGGTGCCGGAGACACCGCGCGTAGCGACACCGTCGAACAGACCCATCGATCCCTCGGCGAGCACGACATCTGCATCGGCAGCACGGCTGACGAGATGCGCGATGGTGCTGCGATCCATCGCCCAGCTGTCGACGTTGACCGAGGCGCGCCCAGTGGCCGCGGCGTGGAAGGCGGGATCGATATAGTCGGGCCCGCTCTTGAAGCACTGCACGTTCAAGCCGCGATGGCGCCAGGCGCGGGCGAGCGCCAGCGTCAGCGTCGTCTTGCCGACGCCGGAAGCGGGCGCGGAGATGACGAAGCTTGCCGCCATCACGACGCCTCCGGAAAGCGCGGCTCGGCACCGACCGGCCGGTAGCGGCGGTCGTAGTCGGCGGCGTAGAGGCGGCTCTCGTCAAAATCGGCAGCGCCAAGCGTCTTGCCGACCAGGATCAGCGCCGTGCGCTCCATCTCGGTCCCCACGGCCGCATCGAGCGTTGCGAGCGTCGCACGCACGATGCGCTGCTCCGGCCAGCTCGCGCGCCAGACGATCGCGACCGGGCAATCCGCGCCGTAATGCGGCGTGAGCTCGGCCACGACCTGGTCGAGCAGATGGATCGACAGGTGGATCGCCAGCACCGCGCCGGTCGCGGCGAACGCGGCGAGCCTCTCGCCTTCGGGCATTGCGCTGGCACGGCCCGGCGTGCGCGTCAGCACCACCGTCTGAGCAAGACCGGGCAGCGTCAGCTCGGCTTCCAGCGCCGCTGCCGCAGCCGAGAACGAGGGAACTCCGGGTGTCACCGTGGTGGGAATCCCCAGCGCACGCAAACGGCGGAGCTGCTCGCCCATCGCCGACCAGATCGAGAGGTCGCCGGAATGCAGCCGCGCGACGTCCTGGCCTGCCGCATGCGCAGCTGTGATCTCGGCGATGATCTCATCGAGCGACATTGGCGCGGTGTTGACGATGCGCGCACCCGGCGGGCAATGCGCCAGCACGCCCTCGGGCACCAGCGAGCCGGCATAGAGGCAGACCGGACAGGCCGCGATCAGATCGCGGCCCCGCAACGTCAGCAGATCGGGCGCGCCCGGGCCGGCGCCGATGAAATGCACCGTCATGCGCCGTCTCCTTCGGCGATCGCGGCGGTCGCGGCGCGATCCTGCGAGACGACCCGTGCTGCAATCAACCGCGCGCGCGGACCGGCGGCCGCGAGCGCCGCGGCCTCGGCCACAGATCCGATGCCGAACTTCTCCGCGACGAGTTTCGATTGCGTGGGGGTGTCGATCCCGGCCAGTGTCGCGGCCGGAACGGCCCTGATCGGCACGCCGCATTCGCGTGCGAGCTGCTTCAGCGCCTCGGTATCGGCCTTGTCGCTGACGGTTGCCATCGCCGCAAGCCCTTCCGCACCGCCCGCAGCCAGCAGCGCTTCACGCAGCGAAGCCAGCGTCACGTCGCGCTTGAAGCCTAAACCGGCGACCTTCATCGCACCACGCTCCACTGCGCCACCGGCCTCGCCGCCTCCCACGACCGGTAGCGGCCGAGCGGGGCAGCATGCGAAATTTCGGCCCGCATCAGTTCGCCGCCGTGACGCTGATGCAGCTCGCCGAGCAGAGCTTCCGTCTCCAGCGTCACGGCATGCGCCACGAGCCGCGTACCCGGCGCAAGCCGCGTCCAGATCGCATCAAATAACACTTCGTCGAGGCCGCCGCCAATGAAGACGGCATCCGCCGCTTCCAACCCGGCAAGAGCTTCCGGTGCCCTGCCCGTGACAACTGTGATCCGATGCGCCAGACCGAAGGCGGCTGCATTCTTGCGGATGTTCGCGGCGCGATCCTCGCGCACCTCGATTGCGGTCGCCGTCCCACCACACAGCGCCCACTCTACGGAGATCGAGCCTGAACCTGCGCCGATATCCCACAGCCGCTCGCCGGCACGCGGCGCCAGGGCCGAGAGCGCAAGCGCGCGCACCGGCCGCTTGGTGATCTGGCCGTCGTGAACGAAGACGTCGTCCGGCAGGCCCGAGCTGCGCGGCAGTCCCTGCCCTCCCTCTGCCTCGAGTGCCACCGCGATCAGATCTCCGTCCGGCGCACGCGTATAGCTTTCAGCGCGATATTCTCCGACGCTTTCATTCGGCCCGCCGAGCGCGGCGAGAGTCCAGAATGTCGAGGAACCCCAGCCGCGTTCCGTCAGCCATTTCGCAAGATCGCTGCCGGCCTTGCCATCGCGTACCAGACAAATGATGCGCGCACCGCGCGCAAGATGCGGAACGAGACGTTCGAATGGGGCAGCGTGCAGGGCGAGGCAAATGGTCGATTCCAGCCGCCACCCCAGCCGCGCGGCAGCGAGCGAGAAGGTCGACGGCGCCGGATGCGCAATCCACTCGCCGCTACCGAGCTTCTCGGCAAGGCTTGCACCAGCGCCATGCCAGAACGGATCGCCGGAGGCGAGCACCACCGTCGGACTGCCGCGGCAGCTCAGCACGACATTCGCATCGAACGGCACCGGCCACGGACGGCCGCGGCTGCCAATGTCGGCAAGCGCAAGATGGCGCTCGCCGCCGAACACGGTTTCGGCCTTGGCAAGCGCCTTTCGGCTTGCCTCCGACAGCCCGGCAAGGCCATCTTCGCCGATACCGATGATGGTCAGCCAGGGCTCAGACATGATTCGCGCCCTCATTCTGGGCGGAACGGCCGATGCGAGCCTGCTCGCCGCGGAGATCGCGCGCGCCGGCATCGACGCCGTCTATTCCTATGGCGGCCGCACGCGTGCGCCGGCCGATCAGCCGCTGCCGACCCGCATCGGCGGTTTTGGCGGCGTGAGCGGGCTTGCCGACTACATCCGCCGCGAAGGCATTACTCATGTGATCGATGCGACGCATCCCTTCGCCGCGGAAATGAGCCGCAACGCCGTCGAGGCGTGCGCGCAGACGGGAACGCCGTTGCTTGCGCTGGAACGCGCGCCCTGGATCAAGGCGGCCGACGACACCTGGATCGAGGTGGGGGATGTCGACACTGCCGTCTCCGCGCTGCCTGACGCCCCGACAAACGTGTTCCTCGCCATCGGCCGCCAGCACATCGCGCCATTCGCGACGAAGCCGCAGCACGCCTACACGCTGCGCTTCGTCGATCCGCCCGAGGTGCCCCTGCCCTTCGCAGCCGATGTGATCGTGTCGCGCGGACCGTTCACGCTTCATAGTGAGCTGGCGATGCTGCGCACGCGCGGCATCGCCTGGATCGTCGCCCGCAATTCCGGCGGCGACGGCGCACGCGCCAAGATCGACGCGGCCCGCATGCTCGGCCTGCCCGTAATCATGATCTCGCGACCGCAACTGCCCCAGCGCCGACGTGTCGAGCGCGTCACTGACGTGATGCAGTGGCTCGGTCATTCTGCCCGCCTCGGCGCATAGACCCAGCGGCCGACGCGGCGTGTCTGCGAATTGCCGAGGATCACCAGCGTGCGCATGTCGGCCATCTCGGGCGTCGCCTGGTTTAGCGTCACGATCTCGACCGTTTCATCAGCCGCGCTGATCGCGCGCGCGAAGATCACGAGACGCTCGCCGCAGCCGGCCTCGCGAAGCACTGCCAGCGCCCGGCCGAATCCTTCCGGCCGGCTGGCCGAGCGCGGATTGTACATCGCGATGGCAAAATCGGCCTCCGCCGCGAGGCGCAGGCGTTTCTCGATCACGGCCCATGGCTTGAGGTTGTCCGAAAGATTGATCGCGCAGAAATCATGGCCGAGCGGCGCGCCGGCGCGCGCGGCGGCCGCGAGCATCGCGGTGATGCCGGGCAGCACGCGGATCGGCAGATCCCGCCATTGCGGCGCCCGCTCGAGTACCTCGAACACGGCGGACGCCATCGCGAACACGCCGGGGTCGCCGGAGGAGACAACCACGACTTGACCGCCTTCGGCGGCGAGCCGCAACGCCTCGCTTGCGCGTTGCAGCTCTTCGCGATTGTCGGAAGGATGCAGGGTGAGCCCAGGCCGCGGTGGCACGCGCGCGACATAGGGCGCGTAGCCCAGAATGTCGGTCGCCGCGGCCAACGCAGCAGTGACCTCCGGCGTCACCAACGCGTCGCTGCCCGGCCCGAGGCCCGCGATGGTCAGGCTGCCCGTCATTCGGCGGCGTCCAGATGCCGGCCCTTGCCGTGCACGAGCACGATCGCGAAATAAGGACAGTCGGCCGCGTCGATCTCGGCGAGCCGCACCACGCGCTCGCCCGGCATGGTGCCGCGCTCGACCAGCCAGGCATCGTCGAGCCGCCCGGCGGAGCGAAGTGCGCGGCGCACCTTTGCGAGATTGCGGCCAGTCTTCATGACGACCAGCGCATCGGAATCGCGCATGCGCCGTTCGAGCTCGGCCTCGGGGAGCGTGCCCATCAGCACCGTCATGACGTCGTCGCCGAGCGCGATCGGCTGCCCGACGCCGTTCCAGCAGCCGACCATGCCGGGAATGCCGGCGATCACCTCGATCTCGACGCGGCCCTGCAGGCGCGTGTGCAGATGCATGAAGGAGCCGTAGAAGTAAGGATCGCCCTCGCACAGCACGACGACGTCGACAGCGCGGGAAAGCCGCGCCAGGCGCTCCGCCCATTCATCATAGAATGCTGCGAGCAGCTGCACGTATTCGGGGCTGTCGAAAGCAATCTCGGTCGTAACCGGATATTCCATTGGATATTCGGTAACGCCCGCAGCCAGCATGCCCTCGACGATGCGGCGCGCCTGACCCGGCCTGCCCTTCTTGCGAAAATAAGCGACGTGGCTAGCGCCCCGCACCGTACGATCGGCACGCACGCTCATCAGCTCAGGATCACCGGGGCCGAGACCGCAGCAGATGATGCGTCCCATCGCTATTCGCTCCGGCTCGCCAGCGCGTTCACGGCAGCAACCGTGATGGCGGAGCCGCCGAGGCGGCCTTCGACCGTCAGCGCCGGCGCCGGCGGATCGGCCATCAGCGCGGCCTTGGATTCGGCGGCGCCGACGAAGCCGACGGGACAGCCGATGATCGCAGCCGGCCGCGGACAGTCGCGATCCTCCAGCATGTTGAGCAGATGGAACAGCGCGGTCGGTGCATTGCCGATCGCGACGATCGCACCATTAAGATGCGGCCGCCACAGCTCCAGCGCCGCGGCCGAGCGCGTGTTGCGCATCGACTGCGCCAGGGCGGGCACGGCGGGATCGCCGAGCGTGCAGATCACCGCATTGGCAGCGGGAAGTCTTGCGCGCGTAATGCCTTCGGAGACCATGCGCGCGTCGCACAGGATCGGAGCGCCCTTCTGCAAGGCCGCGCGCGCGGCTTTCGCCATACCAGGCGTGAAGCGGATATGGGCTTCCAGGCCGACCATGCCGGCGGCATGGATCATCCGCACCACCACCTGCTCTTCGTCCGGCGTGAAGCGCGCAAGATCGGCCTCGGCCCGGATGGTCGCGAAGGATTGCCGGTAGATCGCCGCGCCGTCGGTCTCGTAGCTGTGCGGCATCAATTCCCTCCGACCAGGATGGAGGGATCGCTGACGATATCGGCGCCGTTCAGCCCGCGCAGGACCGGCGCGTCGCGGGTCGAGCCGTCGCGGACGAGATCGAACCCGGCACGCGTCGCAATCAGGGTGATCGCAGCCGCGCTGGAATGGGCGCAGCCCTTGCCGCAGCCGGAGACGTGGAGCCGCGCATCGGCAGCGATGCGCGGCGCCAGCGCCGCTGCGAGCGCACGCGTATCGGCATGGGCTTCGCGGCAACGCGGCGCGCCGCTGCAGGCGATGACGCGCAGCGCCGGATCATGGGGCCTGGTGATGAGCCCCGCCCCGCTCGGCATCTCGCGCTTACCCTCGCTCAGCACCATCCGCCACGGGGTCATGCGCAGCGCATGGCCGCAACCGGAGAATTGATGCAGCGTCGCGTGCAGCATCTGCCCGAACGCGACACCGACCATCGCGCCTTGCGGATAGTGTCCGGGCCGCACCGCGGCCATCACCGGCGCGGGCTCGGTCTCGCCGCGCAAGGATTGAGGCAACACGGCGCCGGATGCGATGTGGGCCGCCATGCGCCCTCGCCCGCCCTTTGCACCGCCGGAGATGACGAACCAGCTTGCGAGCGCCAGCGCCGCGCTCACGGCCTGTCCGCGATCGACGGAACGGCCGAGCTTGGCGCCGTCGGCCCGCACCAGGAGACCGCCCGCGCGGTCGCGCTCGATGCGGATGTCGGCGGAATCGCCGGCGAGAACCCGCGACCGCCCGTCATCGATGGCGAAGCCGAATTTGGTGGGAAGCGCGAGGCCGGAATCGGCAAGCGCCTCCTCGAGCTCAGCGGCGAGCGACTGCGTTTCGTCGCCGGGGCTCCAGAATGGCGTCACCAGGATGTTGCGCCTGGCTTCGATATCGGCGTCGGGATCGAGCAGGGCCAGTCGCGCAAGTCCATCGAGCAACGGCCGATGGCCGTCCTCCTGGACACCCCTGATCTGCAGATTAGCCCGGCTCGTGACGTCGATCAGACCGTTGCCGAAGCGCTCGGCGAGTTCCGCAACCCCGGAGATTTGCGCCGCTTCAAGGCGCCCGCCGAACGGACGCACGCGCACCACGAGCCCATCGCCCGACAGCATCGGGCGCAGCGCGCCGGGACACCAGCCCTTGACCGTGGCCGCGCTCATGAGGCCTCCCGCAGCGCCGCTGCAATCGAATTGCGGCGGGTTCGCCAGAGCGAGGCTTCGTGCAGGCGCGTGAAGCAGGTTTCCATCGCGGCGAGTGCGGACGGATTTTCGCGCGCCATGAAGGCGCGGACGTCATCGTCGCCAATTGTCGCGTCGTAATAGAGGTCGAACAGATGCGGCGGCACGGCGCCGGCGAGATGCGCGAAGGCGGCCATGTGCTCCAGCGTCGCGGTGATCTCGGCGGCGCCGCGAAAGCCGTGGCGCATCATGCCGGCGATCCAGTCCGGATTGGCCGCGCGCGCCCGCACCACACGGGAGATCTCCTCCGTCAGTGTGCGCGCATGTGGTTCGCCGGGCCGCGTCGCATCGAGGTGATAGAGCGACGGCGCGCCTGCGCCGAGGTTCGCGGCTGCCGCGGCGATGCCTGCCTCATGCGCGGCATAGTCGGCGGCGAGCAGCAGATCGGTTTCGGGCAAATCCTGAACATGGACAAAGGCGTCGGCCGACGCGAGACGCTGTTCGATGCCAGCGCGATCCGGCTGCATCGCGCCATCGGCAGAAAGCGCCCAGGATGATGCCGACAGCCAGGCTTCGCCGGCGGCCTCGCGCGTCTGCCGCGTGAGGGCATCCGGGATCGCCGAGAGGCCGACGCCGTATTGCCCGGGCCGCGGCGCAAACACGCGGGCCGCACGGTGGCGATAGGGATTCTCATCGCCCTCGTCCTCGCGCGCGGCGAGCGCCTCGGCGGCGGCTTCGAACAATTGCGCCAGAGGCGCGAAGACATCGCGAAACAGGCCGGAGACGCGCAGCGTCACGTCGATGCGGGGACGGCCGAGCTCGGCCGGCGCGATGATGTCGTACCCGGTGACGCGGCCGGACGCATGATCCCAGCGCGGCGCAAGGCCGGCCAGATGCAGCGCCATCGCAAACTCTTCGCCTGCGGTGCGCATCGTCGCCGAGCCCCAGAGATCGACGACGAGACCCCTCGGCCAGTCGCCATGATCCTGCAAGTGACGGCGCAGCAGCTCTTCGGCGAGCTTTATCCCCTGCGCATGCGCCGATGGCGTCGGCACTGCGCGCGGGTCGACGGCAAAGAGATTGCGCCCGGTCGGCAGCACGTCCTGGCGCCCGCGATAGGGCGAACCCGACGGCCCGGGCGCAATGCGTTTGCCGGCGAGCGCGGAACGCAATGCATCGCGCTCCGCATCGGCACAAGCGCCGCGGCCGAACACGTGCAGGCCGTCGCCGAACTGGCTTTCCTTGAGATCGCAGACGAAGCGGTCGATCCGCGGGATGGCTTCAGCCGGTGCGGCCGAGGCATCGAGGCCGAGATCGTCTTCGAGGCCCGCCGCGCGCGCCTCGTCGCGGATCGCCGCGATCAGGCGTTGGCGACGGGCGGGATCGAGACCGTCAGCGGTCGAATATTCGTCAAGCAGCCGTTCGAGGCGGCGCAAACCTTCGGGCACCGCGGACCTCTCAAGCGGCGGCGGCAGGTGGCCGATCGTGACCGCGCCGATGCGCCGCTTGGCCTGCGCCGCCTCGCCGGGATCGTTGACGATGAAGGGATAGATGACGGGGAGATCGCCGATCAGCGCTTCCGGCCAGCACGCTTGCGACAGCGCCACGGATTTGCCGGGCAGCCATTCCAGCGTGCCATGTGCGCCCATATGCACGACGGCATCGCAGCCCTGCTGCCGGAGCCAGAGATAAAACGCGACATAGGCGTGGCGCGGCGTGCGGGCGAGATCGTGATAGTCGGCATCGCGCGAGGCCGCATCGCCGCGCTCGGGCTGGACTGCGATGACGGACCGGCCGCATTGGATCGCAGCGAAGTGGAACGCGCCATCGCGGCAGCTCGGGTCGTTTTCCACCGCGTCCCAGGCGCGCGCGAGATCGTCCTGCAAGGATTGCGGCAGCCGCGTGAGCGCCGCGCGATATTCGGCGACGCCCCAAGTCAAACTCTGCTTCAACAGTGTCTCGCCGAACGCTTGGACCGGCGCAACCTCGAAGCCGGCGTCCGCCAGATCGGATACCAAGGCCTCCACCGAAGCCAGTGCATCGAGCCCGACCGCGTGCGCGATCTGGTGCGGCCGGCCCGGATAGTTCGAGAGCACGATCGCCAGCCGCTTCTCGCCTGCCGGCTTTTCCGCGAGGCGCCGCCAGGCCGCGACGCGCGCGGCAACGGCATCGACGCGCTCCTCATCCGGCCGATGCGCCAGATGTGAAAACTGCAAATCCGGATCGCGCTGACCGCCCGATTTGAAGCTCACCACGCCGGCGAACAGGCGACCGTCGACCTCCGGGAGCACCACATGCATCGCGAGGTCGCCGGGCGACAGGCCGCGCAGCGATTCCGCCCAGTCCTCGCGCCGCGCCGTCGAGAGCGCGACCTGGAACACCGGACAGGACGCGACATCGAACGGCGTCGTGCCGTCGTCGCCAAGGGCCGAGAACGCCGTCGCATTGACGATCGCCGCCGCAGGATGTTGCGCCAGATGCGCGCGCAGCCAGTCGGCAACACCCGGCGTCTTCAGCGAGGTGACGAACACGCCGTAGGCGTCAAATCCCTTCTCGCGCAGCGCGGCGATCAAGGCGTCGACCGGCCCCGTATCGGCGGCCGTGAGATAGGAGCGATAGAACGTCACGAGCGCGCGCGGCTTCCCCTCGCCGCCCGCCGGCGCGGCAATGACACCACGCGCAGGATCATAAAAGCCCATCTCGGGGACAGTCATCTCGCCGATGACCGGGCCGGCATAGAGGCCTGAAGCCAGCGCGAGCTGCGCAATCGCGGCTTGCGCGGCGACCGGGCCACCGGTGTCGCAGAGCACCTTGAGCCGACGCAGCGTCGAGACTGGAAGGGTCGAGTACGCATCCAGTCGCGTGTCGTCACGGCCGTCCGCCGGCAACACGGCGAGCACGATGTTGCGTTCCTTCGCGAGTTGCTGGAGCGCCGCGAGGCCATAGGCCCAATAAGACTCCCCGCCGATCAGGCGCACCAGAATGCCGCGCGCCTGCGACAGCGTGCGCTCGATATAGGTGTCGACCGACAGCGGATGACGCAGCTCGGCGAGATTGGCGAGCCGCAGCGACGGCAGGCTGCCCCGGCCGCGCCGCCAGCCCGCCGCGAACGCGGCAAGGTCGGAATCCGAATACGAGAGCACCACGAGATCGGCCGGGTCCTGGCCGATGTCTCTTGGCGTCGCAGTCTCCTCGAGACCGCGGCTCTCGCGGAAGACGACGTGCATCAGACTCCCAATCCTGCCTTGATGGCGGCCTCGTCGATATCGCCATGTTCGCCGATCACGACGAGCTTGGATTGCCTGGGACCCGCGCCCCATGGCTTGTCGAACTGATGGCGAACCCGCTCGCCGACCGCCTGCAGCAACAGGCGCATCGGCTTGCCCGCAACCGCGATATAGCCCTTGGCACGCAGCACGTTCTGCTCGCGCGCCAGCTTCTGGACCGAGGCGACCAGCGCATCGATATCCGCAACTTCGGGCAGATCGATCACGACGGAGGCGAAATCATCGTGCTCGTGCTCTTCCTCGCCGTCATGATGCGACGGCCGCGCGGCAAGATCGTTCTCGGCCGCCGCACCGAGGCCGAGGATGACGCGCGCGTCGATCGCGCCATCGGTGACCGGCAGCATCGGCACACGGCGCGGCATCTCGGCTGTGATCGCCGCCTTTGCGGCTTCGATTCCGGCCGCGCCCGCAAGGTCGGCCTTGGTCAGCAGCACGATATCGGCACAGGCGATCTGGTCCTCGAACACCTCCGACAGCGGCGTCTCGTGGTCGAGATTGTCGTCCGCCGCGCGCTGCGCGTCGACCGCAGCCGGGTCCGGCGCGAAGCGGCCGGCGGCGACAGCTTCGGCGTCGGCCAGCGCGATCACGCCGTCGACCGTGATGCGCGAGCGGATCTCCGGCCAGTCGAACGCCTTGAGCAGCGGCTTCGGCAATGCCAGTCCCGAGGTCTCGATCAGGATGTGATCCGGCCGCACCGGCCGCGCCAGCAATTGCTCCATGGTCGGAATGAAGTCGTCAGCCACCGTGCAGCAGATGCAGCCATTGGCGAGCTCGACGATGTTCTCCTCCGGGCAGTTCGCATCGGCGCAGGATTTCAGGATCTCGCCGTCGACGCCCTCGCTGCCGAACTCGTTGACGAGCACGGCGAGCTTCTTGCCGCCGGCATTGGCGAGCAGATGCTGGATCAGCGTCGTCTTGCCGGAACCGAGGAAACCGGTGACCACCGTGACCGGGACTTTTGCGAGCGAGTTCATTCGGCGGCCTCCGGCACGACGGCAATGGGGGGAATGCGGGCAAGCGACTGCTTGCGGAAGATTTCGGGCCGGCTGCGCCACGGCACGATTCCGTCCGGCGCGGCCGCGTAGGCCGCAGCGCCCGCGACCACGTCCTGCGCATTCGCATCGGACAGGCGGCCATAGACATAGGACCAGCGGCCGGGCGCGCTGAGCGCGACCGAGCAGCCCTGGCTGCAGGCCGACAGGCATTCGACGGGAACCACGCTGACGCCCTCGGGCACGCCGGCCTCGAGGATTGCGCCATGCAGGCGCTTGCCGGGCGTCGTTTCGCCCTCGCCAAGCGTCTGGCCGGCGCGGCAGGTGATGCAGACATGAAGTGTGACGGTCATCGCCTCTTCCAGATAACAGCGGGAGGCGATGAGGCGCACGGACCATTCTTCGGAAAGGCCCGCTTCCCCGTCGCGGAACACCCCGTCCGCCGGTCCAAAAATCGTCCGCGCTGGCAGGTCTCCCGGCTTGCGGAGCAGGGTTTTCGCCCTTCGATCCCCGCCTTCCCGATTCCAATGGGAATCAGTGGCTTCGGGCATCTCTCCGGTCACGGTCGCGGGGGCGGCTGCAGTTTGGATCCGGATCTTGCCGATTCGGACCCTATCGCATTCCCTCTTCGCCTGTCATAGGACAGGAACCAACGCTGGGCCACCATTTGCCGGTGGCCGCCACTTGTCAAGCCGAAGGACCGGATCCCATGACGTCTGAACCGGATACCCAAACTGCCGAGGACACCGACATCAGGCACGCCCACAAGATGGCGAAGAAGAAGGCCGCCCGCGACAAGATCATGGCGACCAAGAGCGGCGAAAAGGGCCTGATCATCGTCCATACCGGCGCGGGCAAGGGAAAATCCTCCTCGGCTTTCGGCATGATCGTCCGCTGCGTCGCCCATGGCTTCCCCTGCGCGGTGGTGCAATTCATCAAGGGCGCCTGGGATACCGGCGAACGACGCCTGCTCACCGGCCATTTCGGCGATCTCTGCCAGTTCCACGCGATGGGCGAAGGCTTCACCTGGGAGACGCAGGACCGCGCCCGCGACATCGCCGCCGCACGCGCCGGCTGGGAGAAGGCCAAGGAGCTGATCCTCGACGCGAGCTTGCGCATGGTCGTGCTCGACGAGATCAACATCGCGCTGCGCTACGACTATCTCGACATCGCCGAAGTCGTCGAGTTCCTGACGACGCAAAGGCCTGCGATGACGCATGTCGTGCTCACCGGCCGCAACGCCAAGGACGAGCTGATCGAGATCGCCGACCTCGTCACCGAGATGACGCTGGTCAAGCATCCGTTCCGCTCCGGCATCAAGGCGCAGGCCGGCGTCGAGTTCTGAAGCTGATGAGATGATGAGATTAGGTCCAAACGCTGCGCCGACGAAGGTGCGCTCCCTCCCCCGCTTGCGGGGGAGGGCTGGGGAGAGGGTCTCTCGGCAATCGAGTGCCCCCAAGAGGAGAGAATCCTCACCCGGCGCGTCGCACCGACCTCTCCCGCAAGCGGGAGAGGTGCACCGCGCGCGCAGCCGCCTGATTCAACTCAATCCCATTCCGCTCTTGAAGGCACGATGGCACGCGCATTGATGATTCAAGGGGCCGGCTCGGACGTGGGCAAGTCGCTCATCGTCGCCGGCCTCGCGCGCGCCTTCACGCGGCGTGGTCTGCGGGTGCTGCCGTTCAAGCCGCAGAACATGTCGAACAACGCCGCGGTCACCGTCGACGGTGGCGAGATCGGCCGTGCCCAGGCGCTGCAGGCGCTCGCCGCCGGAGTCGAGCCGCACACCGACATGAACCCGGTTCTGCTCAAGCCCGAGACCGATGTCGGCGCGCAGGTCGTGGTCCATGGCAAGCGCATCGCAACCGCGCGCGCGCGCGACTATGCGGCAATGAAGCCGTCGCTGATGGGCGCGGTGCTGGAGAGTTTCGAACGGCTGAAGGCGCGGGCCGATCTGGTGCTGGTCGAAGGCGCCGGCAGCCCGGCCGAGGTGAATTTGCGCAAGTCCGACATCGCCAATATGGGCTTTGCCCGCAAGGCGAATGTGCCGGTCGTGCTGGTCGGCGACATCGACCGCGGCGGCGTCATCGCCCAACTGGTCGGCATCAAGACGGTGATCGACCCCGACGATGCCGCCATGATCTCCGGCTTCGTCATCAACAAGTTCCGCGGCGACCCCACCCTGTTCGACGACGGCTACAAGCTGATCGAGCAAAAGACCGCATGGCGCGGCCTTGGCGTGCTGCCCTGGTTTCCGCGCGCCGGCGAGCTGCCGGCCGAGGACGCGCTCGGCCTGCGCGATGCGCGCAAGCCGGGCCAATGCAAGATCGCCTGCCTCGCGCTATCGCGCATCGCCAATTTCGATGATCTCGATCCGCTCAAGCTCGAGCCGGGCGTCGATCTCGTGATGGTGCGGCCGGGCGAAGCGATCCCGGGCGATGTCCGCCTCGTCATCATCCCCGGCTCCAAATCCACCCGCGGCGACCTCGCCTTCCTGCGCGCGCAGGGGTGGGACATCGATCTTCTCGCGCACCACCGCCGGGGCGGCCATGTGCTCGGCCTCTGCGGCGGCTATCAGATGCTGGGACGCAGCGTCGCCGACCCCGAAGGCATCGAGGGACCTGCGGGCGAAACGCCGGGCCTCGGGCTTCTCGACGTCGAGACCGTGATGAGCCCGCAAAAAACCCTCACGCGCGTCGCGGCCGTGCATGCCGCAACGGATCAGCCGATCCAGGCCTACGAGATCCATATCGGCCGCACCGAAGGCCCCGATCGCGCCCGCCCCTTCGCGAAGCTGGACGGCGAGGCAGAAGGCGCAATCTCCAGGGACGGCCGTGTGGAAGGCAGCTATCTGCACGGCCTGTTCACGTCGGATAATTTCCGCAAGGCATACCTCGCCAGGCTGGATATTCCCGCGGGCGACGAGCCCTATCACGCCAGGGTCGAGAGCGCGCTCGAGGCACTGGCCGATCACATTGAAAAGCATCTCGACGTCGAAGGCCTGCGCGCGCTAGCGCGCTAGGGCCTCGGCAAGGCGCGTCCATTCGGCTTCGCTGCCGGGGAGCCCGAGGCGGAGCCATGTCGGCTGTTGCGCGAAGACGCGGGACCAGATGTGGTCGCGCGCGAGCTTGTCTTGAGAGGCTCGCGCGTCAGGGGTTTCGTAAAGACGAAACAGCGGTGTGCCGCCGATGAACCGCCAGCCTTGTGACTGCGCCATCGCGTCGAGGCGAGCACAATCGCGCGCGAGCCGCGCCGACGTCGCCTCGGCCCAGGCCTCATCGCGCAAGGCTCGGCAGCCGATTTCGATCGCCGCGCCCGAAACGGGCCATGGACCCGACATCGCGGCAAGCCTGTCGATATCGGCGGCATGACCGATGGCGAAGCCGAGCCGCAGGCCGGCCAGGCCATAAAACTTTCCGAACGACCGCAGGATTAGCAGTCCCGGTCGATCCGCGTCGGGTGCAAGCGACAGCTGCGGATCGGCATCGGCAAAGCTCTCGTCGATGACGAGGCGGCCGACGCGTGGCAGCAGCGTGATCAGGTCCTTGCGCGAATGGCACCGCCCGTCGGGATTGTTCGGATTGACCGCGACGGCGAGGTCCGTACCCGCTAGCGCATCGAACTTAGCAACCTCCTGGACGTCCCAGCCCGCGGCCGACAGGACGCCGGCATATTCATTGTAGGTCGGCGCGAGGATGCGCGCGCGCCCCGCCGCCGCGAGTTGCGGCAGCAATTGGATGGCGGCCTGTGCACCGCTGACCGCAACAACCCGTGCGTTCGTGCGATAGGCCTGCTGCGCGGCCCGATGCAGGGCCTCGATCTCGGCACGCGACGGCAGCGCGCTCCACGCGCCCGCGCTCACCTCGCCTACGGGATACGGTAGCCGGTTGATCCCCGTCGACAGATCGATCCAATCCTCCGCGCGGCCGCCAAACCGCTGCTGGGCCAGATCGAGATTTCCACCGTGCTCACGCATGCTCCGTTCTTTCACGCAAAAGCCAGGATCGCAAGCAGGCCTGCGACCAGCAGCATGGCGCGGCGGTAGACGGTCAGCGCCTCCGCGATGTCGGCGGCGCGCGGATCGCGCGCGCCCTCGTTCAGCCAGGGCTCGTTCGTGACGCTGCCATGATAGATGCGGGGGCCGCTGAGCCGCACGCCCAGCCCGCCCGCCATCGCAGCTTCCGGCCAGCCGGCATTCGGCGAGCGATGCCGTCGCGCATCGCGCGTCATGCACGCCAGCGCATCCGATCTTCGCGGCGCCAGCACCACGAACAGAAATCCGGTCAGCCGCGCCGGGATGAAATTGGCGACATCGTCGATGCGCGCTGCCGCCCATCCAAAGGCTTCGTGCCGTTCGCTGCGATGGCCGATCATGGAGTCCAGCGTGTTGATCGCCTTGTAGCCCAGGATACCGGGCAAGCCCAACAGCGCGCCCCAGAACACGGGCGCGACGATGCCGTCGGAGGTGTTTTCGGCAAGGCTCTCGATCGCCGCGCGTGCGATGCCGGCTTCATCGAGGCTTGCGGGATCGCGGCCGACGATGCGCGAGACCGCTTCGCGCGCGGCGGCGATATCGCCGGCCAGCAAGGGCGTCGCCACGGCAACCACATGATCATGCAGCGAGCGCAGCGCGACCAGCGGCCACGCCAGCATGCCAATCAGCACGATCTGGATCCAGCCCGAAGGAAGCAGTGATTGCAGCGCCCAGCCGAGCGCCGCGGAGAGCGCGATCACCGCAAGCGCGCCGGCGACGCCGGCCGCTCGACGCAATGCCGGCGGATCGGACGCGCGATTCCAGGCGGTGTCGATGGCCGCAATGAGCCCGCCCAGCCAGGTGACGGGATGCCCGATCCGCGCGAACAGCCACGCCGGCCAGCCCAGAAGGGCATCCACCGCCATCGCCACCACCATCGCGCCCGCAAAGTCCACATCTAGCTCCTGTCCCGCCCCTGTTGCGCAAGACGGCGGCCGAGTGCAAGCCCCTCGCCGCCTGATTTCGGCTTTGTCTTTGGCCGCGTTTGATGATTAGTGCTGCGGCAGGAGACCTTCATGGCCGTCATCTTGATCACCGGTGGGGCGCGATCGGGCAAGAGCACCCGGGCGGAAGCGCGCGCGCGCAGCTTTGCCGGCCAGCCCGTCTACATCGCGACCGCCGAGGCGCTCGATGGCGAAATGCAGGAACGCATCGCAAGACATCGCGCGCGGCGCGGAATCGATTGGATCGAGCGCGAGGTGCCGCTCGATCTCGTGCCTGCGCTGCGCGCAACCGATGGCAGCGGCGCAAGGCTCGTCGACTGCCTGACGCTGTGGCTCTCCAACCTGATGCATGCGGCGCGCGATTGGGAGCGAGAGGTGAGAGAGCTCGCCGACACGCTGCCCCGCCTCAACAGCCCCGTCGTCCTCGTCACCAACGAGGTCGGTCTCGGCATCGTGCCCGACAACGCGCTGGCGCGTAGCTTCCGCGATGCTGCCGGGATCATGAACCAGATCATTGCCGGCGTCGCTGACGAGGTCGAGTTCGTCGTCGCCGGCCTGCCGATGAAACTGAAATGATCACGCGCGCCGACTTGCTCAAAGACATCTTCGCCGATCTCCGCATGGCGACATCGTTCGTGACGATCCTCCCGGTGGCATCCTCGAAGCCCGCCGATGACGGTGCGATCGCGCGGGCGACCTGGGCGCTGCCGGTCGCGGGACTGCTGGTCGGCCTCGCCGGAGCGCTCGTCTACAAGATCGCCATTCGCTTCGGACTGACGCCGAGCTTGGCCGCCCTACTCGCGCTGGCGACGACCGCCCTCATCACCGGCGCGCTGCACGAGGACGGACTGGCCGATACTGCCGACGGGCTCGGCGGCGGCCGCACCCGCGAACGCAAGCTCGAGATCATGCGCGACAGCCGGATCGGGACTTATGGCGTCTGCGCCCTCATCCTGTCGTTCGGCCTGCGCTGGAGCGCGCTCGCAGCGATCGCAAATCCATGGGCCGTCATGCTCGCGCTGTGCTCGGCGCACGTTGCTGCCCGCGCCGGCCTGCCGGCCTTCATGTCGCTGGTCCCGCCGGCACGGCCCGACGGTCTATCGGCCGGCGCCGGTGCGCCGCCGGGCCGCAGCGTCGCCATCGCCTTCACGCTTGGGACGCTCGCGCTCGTCCTCGCGCTCGGGCCGGGCAAGGCGCTGGCCGGCATGGTCTTGCTGTCGCTTGCCGGCCTGATGCTGGCCCGGCTTTCCATCCGCCAGATCGGCGGGCAGACCGGCGACATTCTGGGCGCGTTCGAGCAGACGGGCGAGATCCTGATCCTGCTGGTGGCCGCCTCCTTCCAGATGGGATGCTGACCTCATGGTCGAGTTCGACGACAACTTCCGTCAGCATCTGCGCGAGCTGCTCGTGTGGCGCCGCGACGTGCGCCGCTTCCGCAGCGATCCCTTGCCGGAGGGTGCGATTGAGCGCCTGATCGAGACCGCCTGCCTCTCGCCGTCGGTTGGCCTCAGCCAGCCCTGGCGCTTCGTCATCGTTGATGATGCCGCAACGCGCCGCGCGGTGGTCGAGGATTTCAGAACGTGCAATGCCGACGCGCTGAGCTGCTATTCCGGCGACCGCGCCGCACGCTATGCCACCTTGAAACTGTCCGGCCTCGAGCAGGCGCCCGCCCACCTCGCGGTGTTCGCCGACAAGGCCAGCGACATCGGCCACGGCCTCGGCCGCGCGACGATGCCGGAGACGACGGAATATTCCGTGGTCGCCGCCATCACCGCGATGTGGCTCGCCGCCCGCGCCGAGAACATCGGCCTCGGCTGGGTGTCGATACTGAATCCTGCGCGCATGCACGCTGTTCTCGACGTGCCTGACAGCTGGAAGTTCATCGCCTATCTCTGCATCGGCTATCCGGAAACCGAGTGCGATCAGCCCGAGCTCGAGCAGGCGAAATGGGAGCACCGACGCGGCGCGGACGCGTTTACGCTGCGGCGCTAGGCGCCCGCCGAGCGCCGGATCGAAAGCGTGCGAACGAACATTCACATGCGCCTTTCGCCGATTGTGGGCACCCCGCTTTCGCGCTAAGCATCGAGCAAGGCAAGGCGATCTTGCAACGTGGTCCATGACGGGGCGATCTTTCGTTTCCTCGGCGGTCAATCGCCGCGATGTCCTTCGCCTCGCGACTGCATCGGTCGCGGGATGGATCGCGCTCGGCGCAACCGACGATCGCATGCGAATCGTCGCCTCGCTCACCGCATTGCCGCTCGACGACGAACTAACCAGACGCGGCATGATCGACAGCGCGACTTCCCGCCTCGGTAACCTCGTCGTCGGCTTGCGGCAGCGCGGCTGGGTCGAAGGCGTCAACTTCCGCCTCGAGCTTCGTTCGACCTTCGGCGCGCCGGACCGGCTGAAGACGGCCGTCCAGGAATTGCTCGACCTCAAGCCGGACGTGATCCTGACGGGGTCGACGGTCGAGACCGCCGCCGTCCTTGCCGCCACCCGGACCATCCCGATCGTGTTCGCCACCGCCAACGATCCCGTCGGCAACGGTTTCGTCCAAAGCCTCGCCCATCCCGGCGGCAACGCCACCGGCTTCACCAACAGCAGCGCCGAGATGGGCGGCAAGTGGCTCCAGCTGATCCGCGAGGCCGTGCCCGGCGTCGCCCGCGTCGGCGTCCTGTTCAATCCCGCGACGACGCCGCGCGGCGGACGCTTCTTCCTCGAATCGATCGAGCAGGAGGCTGCCGCATCCGGCGTCTCGGTGATCCCCGCGCCCGTCGACGCGCCCGCGGAGATCGACGACGCCGTCAGGCGCTTTTCGGAACCGCCCAAGGCGGCGATGGTGGCGCTGGTCGACAGCTTCCTCGTGGTTAACCGAAAAGCGGTGGTCGCGGCCGCCGCCAAATACCGCGTGCCCACGATCTATCCGTTCCATTACTTCATGGACGCCGGCGGGCTGATGAGCTACGGGCCGACGCTCGAGGTGCGCTCGGCCGATTACGTCGACCTGATCCTGCGGGGTACCAAGCCCGGCGATCTGCCGGTACAATCGCCGCGAAAATACGAGCTCCTGATCAACCGCACGGTCGCGCGCGCGCTGGGACTAACGATCCCTTTCACGCTGCTCGCGCGCGCCGACGAGATCCGCGAGTGAACGAGACGACCGACCAGGGACATCCGCGCACGCCTCCCGGCCGGCTGTTCAGGAAATATCTCTACTCGATCGTCGGCCTCGCCTTTGCCGCGCTCGCCGTCAACACCGGCTTCGACGTCTGGTTCTCCTACCGCGAGCAGAAGCAGCTGCTGGCGGCGACCCAGCGCGAGCAGGCCGCTTCCGCAGCGATTCAGATCGGCCAGTTCATCGGCCAGATCGAGAACCAGATCAGGTGGCTCGCGCGGCTGCCGCCGGAGCTGTCGACCAACGAGGACGAACGGCTGAACGCCATCCGCCTGCTGCGGCTCTCGCCTGCGATCGCGGAGATCGCCCAGCTCAATTCGGAAGGCCGCGAGCAGTTGCGCGTATCGCGCCGGATCGCCGACAAGGTCGGCAGCAACGCCGATCTCTCCGCTTCAGCCGCCTTCCGCGGCGCCAATGACAGCCGGGCCTATTACGGTCCCGTCTATTTCTTCGCCGATACCGAGCCCTTCATGACGCTCGCCACGCGCGGCACCGGGCTCGCTCCCGATGTGGTCGTCGCCGAGGTCAATCTGCGCTTCATCTGGGACCTCGTCACGGGAATCAGGGTCGGCAACACCGGCAAGGCCCATGTCGTCGACCGCATGGGCGTGTTGATCGCGCATCCCGATTTGTGGCGGGCGCTGCAGCGCAGCGATCTCTCCGGCCATGCCGACGTCCGCGCCGCGCTCGATGGCATCGGGCCGCCGTCGAGTGGCCTCGTCAAGGAGGATCTGTCCGGCCAACGCGTGCTGTCGACCTATGCGACGGTGCCCTCGCTCGGCTGGCTGGTGTTCGTCGAGCTGCCGCTCACCGAAGCCTATGCGCCGATCTATGCCTCGATCGGCCGCTCGGCCTTCCTGCTCGTGATCCTGCTGGCCTGCGCGGTGCTGGTCTCGCTCGTTCTCAGCCGGCGCATGACCGTGCCGATCCAGCTGCTGACGCAAGGAGCCAGGCGGATCGGCAGCGGCGATCTCAACTCGCGCCTCGCGATCAGGACCGGCGACGAGCTGGAGGCGCTCGGCGAGCAGTTCAACCGCATGGCGGCGCATTTGCGCGAATCCTACGCCACGCTCGAGCGCAAGGTGATCGAGCGCACCTCCGAGCTGGAGAAGGCCCGCGACCACGCGCTCGCCGAGCACGACGCCGCCGAGCGCGCGCGCAGCGCGGCGGTGGCGGCCAACGAGACCAAGTCGCGCTTCCTCGCCGTCGTCAGCCACGAGCTGCGCACGCCGCTCAACGGCGTCATGGGCGTGCTGCAACTCTTGGACGACGGCAGCCTCAGCGAGGCCCAGCGCCGCCACCTCGCCACCGCGGCGGCGTCGGGCGAAACGCTGATCGCGCTGGTCGATGCGGTGCTGGAATATGCGCGCCTCGAGGCCAGCACCGAAATGCTGGAGACGCGCGATTTCCGTCTCGACCAGCTCATCGAGGCCGCGGCCGAGCTGATGCGCCCGCAAGCCCTGGACAAGGGCCTGAGCTTCGAGCTCGCCTGCGATGCGACCGTCGACACTGCCGCGCATGGCGATCCCGTCAGGCTCAATCGCATCCTGCTCAACCTGATCGGCAACGCGATCAAGTTCACTCCGAGCGGCGGCATCGGCGTAAGCTCTGCGGCCGAGCGGCAAGGCGATCACCTCCTGCTGCGCATCGATGTGCGCGACACCGGCATCGGCATCGCGCCCGAGCTGCACGAGCGGATTTTCGAGGATTTCGTCCAGGCTGACGACAGCATCGCGCGGCGGTTCGGCGGCACCGGCCTCGGCCTTGCGATCGCACGCCGCCTCGCCCGCCTGATGCGCGGCGAGCTCAAGGTCGAGAGCGCGCCTGGCGCGGGCAGCACGTTCACGCTTCAAGTGCCGCTCGGCCTTGCCGGAAGCAGCGTGGCGCAAGGCACGCTTGCGCCGCCGTCGCGGCAGCTCCGTGTGCTCCTGGTCGACGATGATCCCGTCAATTGCGAGGTCGGTGCGGCCATCCTGCACCGGCTCGGCCACCACGCCACCATCGCCAGGAACGGCGCCTCCGCCGTCGAGCTCGCCCGCGATCAGGCCTTCGACGTGATCCTGATGGATCTGCACATGCCCGACATGGACGGCGTCGAGGCGGCCTTCCGGATCGGCGAGCTCGGTCTTGCCAAGATGCCGCGCATCATTGCCGTGACCGCCGACGTCTCCCGCCGCGCCCGCGATCGGCTTGCCGGCGCGGGCATCATCAAGGTCGTGAGCAAGCCGATCCTGATCAACGCGCTGCGCGAGGCGATCGAGAATGATCTGGCCGCCGAGCCGGCAGCCGCGCAACGCCCGGCACACGAGCTGATCGATCGGCTTTTCCTCGACGACCAGCGGGAGCTGCTGGGTGGGGCGCAAATCGACAAGCTCCAGCAGCTTCTGCAGCAAACGGGCGCGCAGCTGATCGACGGCATCGCCACGGCCGCGGCGGCCGGCGATCACGAGCAGCTCGCACGATCCGCGCACCAGCTCGGCAGCGCGGCAAGCGCGCTCGGCCTCGTCCGCCTGTTCGAGCGCTGCCGCGAGGTCGAGGACGCCGCGCCCGCGATGTCACGGCACGAGCAGGAGAATGCGGCGCGCGAGCTCGCCGAGCTTCGACGGGCCTCGATGCGTGCGCTGGACGACCTGCTGCAGCCGTCGCAGCAGCATTCGCTCAGCTAGCCCAGGCTCGCCCGTGCACCCGTCTCCTCCTTCCCAAACCGCTCCACCAGAAAATCGATGAACAGCCGCACCTTCAGCGACAAGTGCCGCGTCGGCGGATAGACCGCATAGAGCGCCAGCGGCGGCGCGGAATAATCATCCAGCACTGTCCGCAGCTCGCCTTTCCGCAACGCATCGGCCGCAATGAAGTCCGGCAGCAGCGCCAGTCCCCTGCCCTTGATGGCGACGTCGCGCAGCACCTCGGCGTTGTTGACGCAGAGCGACCAGGCCGGCTGGATCCAGTGGTCGCCGTCGCTGCCCGTGAGCTTCCACTGATTGCCCGTGAGCAGGAAGCCGTAGGTCAGCGAAGCATGCTCGCGCAGATCCTGCGGATGTTTTGGCGTGCCGTGCCGGGCGAGATAATCCGGCGACGCACAGATCATGCGCGTCACCGGCATGATTTTTCGCGCGATCAAACTCGAAGACTCCAGCTCCGCAATCCGCAACGTCACGTCGAAGCCGTCCTGCACGGGATCGAGCAGGTCGTCGCTGAGCACGATCTGGAGCTGCAGCTCCGGGTAACACGCCATGAAATCGGCGAGCACCGGCCCGAGCCGCATCGTGCCGAACGACATCGGCGCGTTGACGCGCAGCAGTCCTCGCGGTGCCGATTGCGCCTGCGTCACCGCCTGGTCGGCCGCCTCGACCTCCGAGAGGATCACGACCGCGCGCTCGAAATAGCGCTGGCCGTTCTCGGTCGGGCTGGCGTGCCGTGTGGTGCGGTTCAGCAGCTGGACGCCGAGGCTCTCCTCGAGGTCGGCGATGTATTTGCTGATCGCCGAGCGCGACAGCCGCAGCTGCCGGCCGGCCTCGGCAAAGCTGCCGCTTTCCACCACCTTCACGAAGGCCCGGAGGCTGCCGAGCTTATCCAAGGGGGCGCCCCGCCGATTGTTTCCAAATCGTAGACATAGCCGTCATATTTGCATGGATTGTCCCCAATCCAAAGCGGAACGATATTTGCGGCCAGAGCAAGACCGCTCCCCCGAATCTGGAGGACGACAATGTCTGGACTGCACCATGTCACCGCGATTGCCGGCGATCCCATCCGCAATTTCGGCTTCTACACGCGGGATCTCGGCCTGCGCTTCGTCAAGAAGACGGTCAATTTCGACGATCCCGGCACCTACCACTTCTACTACGGCGACGAGACCGGCCGCCCCGGCACCATCCTGACCTTCTTTCCGTGGGCCGGCGTGTCGGCCGGACGCCGCGGTGTCGGCGAGACCCATCAGACCGCCTTCCGCGTGCCGCAGCGCTCGCTAGGCTATTGGACCCAGCGCTTCACCGAGAAGGGCATCGCGTATGAGGCGCTGGAGAAGCGTTTTGGCGAGTCCGTGCTGCCATTCACCGATCCCGACGGCATGGCGCTCGCGCTGGTCGGCATCCCCGGCGCCGAGAACGAGCCGGGCTGGAGCAATGGCGAGGTGCCGGCCGAGCATGCGATCCGCGGCTTCCACGGCGTGACCTTGCTGCTCGACAGCGCAGCGAAGACGGCGGCTGTCCTCGCCGACGTATTCGGCTTCAAGGAGACCGGGCGCGAGGGTTCGGTGATCCGTTTCAAGGCGCCGGGCGATGTCGAAGGCAGCGTCGTCGACATCTACGAAGCCAAGGGCTTCCTCCGGGGCCACCAGGGCGGCGGCTCGGTGCATCACATCGCCTTCCGCGCGGCTGACGATGCCGAACAGGGCAAGATGGCCGAGAGGCTCGTGAGCCATCACGGCCTGCACCCGACCGAGCAGCGCGACCGCAACTACTTCCGCTCGATCTATTTCCGCGAGCCCGGCGGCGTGCTGTTCGAGATCGCGACCGACATCCCCGGCTTTGCGGTCGACGAGCCCGTGGCGAGCCTCGGCCGCGACCTGAAGCTGCCTGCTTTCCTCGAACAGCACCGCAAGCAGATCGAGGACGTTCTGCCGAAGCTGGAAGAGACCGCGTCATGACCGAGACTGCATTCATCCATCGTTTCAAGCCCGCGACCCGCGCGGGCTCTCCCCCGCTGCTGCTGCTGCACGGCACCGGCGGCGACGAGAACGACCTGCTCGGCCTCGGCCAGATGATCTCGCCCGGCTCTGCCCTGCTCTCGCCGCGCGGCCGCGTGCTCGAGCACGGCATGCCGCGCTTCTTCCGCCGTCTCGCCGAAGGCGTCTTCGACGAGGACGACGTACGCCGTCGCGCGCACGAGCTGGGCGAGTTCGTCACGGAGGCGCGGCAACGCTACGGCCTCGCCGCGCCGATCGCAGTCGGATTCTCCAACGGCGCCAACATCGCCGCGGCGCTGTTGCTGCTGCAGCCGGACGTGCTTGCCGGCGCGATCCTGCTGCGCGCGATGGTGCCGTTGTCGGATCCGCCCGAGGATCCGCCTAAGACTGCGCTCGGCGGCAAGCCGGTGCTGCTGCTCTCCGGCCAGGCCGACCCGATCGTGCCGGCGAGCAACTCGGCACGGCTCGCGGCGTTATTGTCGGACGCCGGCGCACGTGTCGATCACAAGGTGCTGCCAACGGGCCATCAAGTGTCGCAAGCCGATGCGACGCTGGCCCGCGACTGGATCGGCAAGGCCAACGCCAAGGCCGCATGATCGAGCAGCGGCGCGTCGTTTGAACGGTGCGCCGCTGCCATCACTCGAACCAGCCGCGCCGCTTGAACCAGATCAGCGGCAGCACGCCGCTGGCGATGACCGCGAGCCAGGCCAGCGGATAGCCGAAGCTCCAGTCCAATTCGGGCATGTGCTTGAAGTTCATGCCCCAGACGCCGACCATGATCGTCGGCGGCACGCCGACGACCGACACGATCGTCAGGATCTTGAACAGCTCGTTCTGCTGGATGTTGACGAAGCCGAGCACGGCATCGAGCAGCAGCTGGATCTTGTCCGACAATCGCGTCTCGTAGTCGCTCAGCGAGACGACGTCCTTCGACACCGCTTCCAGGCGCTTCTTCGACGACGCCGTGATCCACTCGCCGCCGACGTCACCGGCAAACGAGGCGATACGGCCGACCCCGTGCAGGACGTCGCGCGCCTTGGCGAGCCGGTCCGCCAGCTCGCCGATGGTCTCCAGCGCTTCCTGCATTTTGCGACTGGAGCGCACCGGGCGCTGGGTCCGCACCAGGGCGCCCTTGAACACACTCCGCGAAAGCTGATCGACCTTGGCGCCGAGATGCTCCAGAACGTCGGCGCCCCGATCGATCATGGCCTCGAGCAGACTGGTGAACACGCACATGCCGTTTTCCAGGCTGTCATCGGAGCCGATGCGCTTGCCGATGTCGTCGAAGATCGGCAGCTCGGCAAAGCGCACCGTCACCAGCACGTGCGGGCCGATGACGAAGCCCACCGGCGTGATCTCGGCCTCGCCCGTCTCGGTGAACCGGACCGCGGGCGAGCTGAGATAGAGCGTGCCGTGGTCGAAGATCAGGCGGCTCGAGGCCTCGATCTCGCTGAGCGAGTCTTCCGAGGGAATGCGGATGCCGAGCAGCCGCTCCACGAACTGCTTCTCCTCGTCGGTCCCATTCAGGAGATCGGCCCAGATGATCTCCGAGGGCATTTCCGCGCCGATGCCGTGCCAGTCGTCGGACGGCCACCTGTAAAGTCTGAGCAAGAACCGAACTCCGTGGCCGCATCGCCATGCCGGAGGGCGCATGTCCCTCACCCGCCGACTAACGCATGAGAGTTGCAAACGTTCAAGACCTCTCAGCGACAGCGGTATTTCATTCCCTCTCACCGATGCTTCCGAACGACATCGGACATACCGATCGGAACACGCTCTGGCGATGCACGTTGAACGGACGCGCAGGTGATCCATGGATACGCGTAGTGCATCCCGACATGACGACCTTCCTGGGTGTTGAGGCCTGCGATTTGACCGCCGCGCTGCCGGCGGCCGAGGCGATCCTGTTCGGCGCATCGGATGCCACCCCGTACCTTGCAGGTCAGACCAGCCATGCTGCAAACGCGCCCGACGTCATCCGTCGCGCGCTGCGTCACTATGAGGGCGATCTCACCCGTTGGGATTTCGATCAGGACGCCGAGCTGCTCGATCCGGGCAAAACGAGGGTCTTGGACGGTGGAAACGTGCCGACCGACCCAATGACTCCGGAGCGCAACCGCGACGCGATCAGAACAGCCGCGCAAGCCGTCCTTTCGGCCGGCGCCGTTCCGATCCTCCTGGGCGGTGACGACTCGGTCCCGATCCCTTTCTTCGAAGCGTTCCAGGACAGCAAGGGACTGACCATCCTGCAGATCGACGCCCATCTTGATTGGCGCGATCAGCGCAACGGATCGGGCTATACGTTCTCCAGCACGATGCGGCGCGCCAGCGAACTCCCCTTTGTCAAGCGCATCGTGCAGGTCGGCTTGCGCGGCATCGGGGGCTCCGGTCGCGCCGAATTCGACGCTGCGAAGGCGTGGGGCGCGAAGATCTTCACGGCAAGACAGGTCCAGCGTCACGGCATCGCAAGCGTGCTCGACGCGATCGAGGCTGACGGCGAGTGCCTGGTCACCATCGATTGCGACGGTCTCGATCCATCGGTCATCCCCGGCGTGCTCGTCCCACAGCCCGGCGGCCTGTCCTATTTCGACGTGGTCGATCTCATACGAGGCGTCGCGGCAAAGTCTGGAATCGTCGGCCTGGACATCGTCGAATACGTTCCCGAGCGCGACGTGCAGAATCTTGGAGCCATTGCGGTCGCGCGGATCGTCTGCAATGCGCTGGGGTGCATCCGCAGACGGAAAGTATAGTTGCTACCGCATATGAATCGTGGCGGCGACCGGTGCGCGCGCCTCGTCCTTCGAGACGGCGCTGACGCGCCTCCTCAGGATGAGGCTCATCAGCATCAGTGCCCGTTGAAACTGCTTCCGCGCATTCGATCCTCATCCTGAGGAGCCCGCCCAAAGCGGGCGTCTCGAAGGATGGCCTCAGCAAAAGCTCTCAAGTGCTCCCGGCGCAACAACAGAGGTCTCAAGTCCACCATTCGTCACCGGCATGGGCAACGCTATCGGCGGAAGAGATTTCCATCCCGACGCCCCTTCGAAGACGGCTGGCGTAGAATGCCAGAGGCACGCCCTCCTTGTGCCGGCACCAGCGCACCTCGCCGATGAAGAGCGTGTGGTCGGCGATGTCGATCGATTGGACCACCTCGCAGGCGAACTGCGCGATCGCCTGCGGGAGCACGAAAAATCCCTGGCGAGGGACGAGCGGCGGAGCCTCGCGCAACAGAGGCCTTCCGGCAAAGTGCGCGGAGAGCGCAACGTCTTCCGCATGCAGGACATTGACCGAATAGACGCCCGATCTGGCCACAGCCTGCCACGTCCGCCCGCGCATGAGCGAGACAAGCACCGTCGGCGGATCCGCCGAAACGGTCGTGAAGCTGTTGGCGGTCATGCCGAGCGGCGCGCCGTCCTGGTCGACGGTCGCGACGACCGTAATGCCCGTCGCGAACCGCGATGCGGCGGCCCGAAAACCGGCCGGCTCGGCATGATGGCCCATTACGCGCCTTCGATCTTGAAATGGCAGAGCGTCGCTCCCTTGGGCGAATAGTTCGGCACGTCGGCTGCGACCTTCCGGCCGATGTTCGAACCGAGTGCCGCCTCCATCGCGGCAGCGTCGGGGAAGAAGGCCTGGAAGATGCAGAAAGGCGCTTCCCCCGGTCCGAGTCGTTGGGGGAAAGCGTAATGATGACGCACCAGACCGGGCAGTGTCGCTGCCAGGGGTACGTGCTTGTCCACGTAATAGGCCCTAAAGGCCGATGGATCGTCGGGCGTCGGGTACAGAACGGTCAGGCAGTGCATTGCTGTTCCTCTCAGACACGGCTCAGCCAACCGCCCAGGAGCGGAACTGATTCCGTACGGCGGGCCGGCGTCAGGCGGCGATCCTTGCGCGACTATCGATCCAGGCGTGGATGCGCTTGTCGCTCGCCAGACGATCCCACTGGCGCTCCGGATAATTGAAGTTCTCGGTGAACTCGTCGCAAAGCTCCCGGTCCTGCGACATGGCGAAGATCAGCCGGCCCATCGCTTCCGACGGCGGCTGCAGCATCATGTTGGTCCAGCGAGCGGCGGCAAGCACGCGGTTCTCGCGCGCGCGATCGACGTCCTCGACGAAGCGTGCATCGAATGCCACCGCGTCGGCGATCGCCTTGCCGAGCTCGAACGCCGCATATGAGGCCATGTTGGCGCCCTGGCCCATCAAGGGATCGACCACGGAGTGAACGTCGCCCAGGGCAATGGCGAGCTTGTCGCCGTCGAAAGCCACCCACGACTGCCGCACCGTCGGCACCACCGCGCCTTGCAGCAGGTCGAGCGGCTGGGCCAGCCCGAAGCGGTGCGTGTCGATCCGGTTATAGGTGTGCGGATGATGCTTTTCCAGCTTGTCCAGAAGGGTCTGGCGGAATGCTGCCGGGTTGGCATCGTAGTTGAGCGAGACCAGGTCGGCCATGTCGCCGCCGGGAATGTTCTCCATCAGCAGCGCCGTTTTCATGCCGCCGAAGGTCAGCGTGGGAATGACGATCATCTCGCCATGGCCGGGCGAGACGGACAGGGTGACGCCGCGCGGATCGTCGCCATCCGGGCTGCCGTGATCGACGCCGTCGTACAGGCCGACGCAAAGCAAGCGCTGCGGCCGCGTGTACGGAGAGAGTTCGGGCCGGTGGGCGAACATGCGCCCGAGGGCGCCCTTGCCGGTGGAGACGACGAGAAGGTCGAAGCGCGAGACCAGCGCGGGGATGTCGTCATCCTGAATGCTGGCATATTCGATCAGGCCGCCACGATCCTCGAAGTCCTTCATCAATGCCGGCAGGTAGATCCGATAATCCACCGCGCGGCTCGGCCGCTGGAATGCACCGCGGAACAGCAGCCCGCCGTCGGGGAAATTGAAGTAATGATCGTGGTGGTGATAGACCACGCCGGGATCGTCCCAGTGGTTCACGCCGAGCTCGTTCTCGCGCGCGATGGTGACGCTGTGATGCGCGACGGTGTTCATCAGCCGTGTCGCCGCATATTGCTCCGGGGCGCGATCCGTCAGCACGGTTGCCATGATGCCCTGCTTCTGCAGGTAGAGCGCCAGATGCAGGCCGCCGATGCCGGCCCCTAAAATGCCGATCGATTTGCTCATTCGCGTTCCTCCCCTGAACGCAGGAAGGCTAGACCGGACGCGCCATGCCGTATACGGAATGATGAGAATATTAAAAATTCCGGGGAGGAATGAATGGACCGGATCGAGGCGCTGCAGACCTTCATCCGGGTGATGGAGGCAGGCAGTTTCACCCAGGCCGCCGACGACCTCGGTCTGGGGCAGCCGGCGATCAGCAAGCGCATCGCGCTGCTGGAGGCCGAGTTTCGCTGCCGGCTGTTCGTGCGCACCACGCGCAAGCTGCGGCCGACCCCGGAAGCCGACCGCGTGTTGAAATACGCCAAGGACATCGTCGCCTTGCTCGAGAGCGCCGGCGCTCCGACGCAGAGCCGGATCGGCAATCCGTCAGGGACGTTGCGGATGACGGTGCCGACCTCGTTCGGCCGTTTCTTCTTCCGTGAGATCTTCGCCGAATACACCCGCCGCTATCCCGATGTCCGGCTCGACGTCAGTTTTACCGAACAGTTCGTCGACCTGATCGAGACGGGGACCGAGCTTGCGATACGGATCGGCAGCCTCAATTCGAGTTCGCTGGTGGCGCGGCGGGTCGGCACCATCAAACGGCTGCTGGTGGCGGCGCCCGGGCTGCTTGGGCGCCATCAGGTGCCTTCGCTCCCCGATCATCTGCGACGCATGCCCTGCATCACCTACTCACGCCTGTCGCAGAAGAATCAGTGGACGTTCGAATCCGAAACCGGCCGTTACGTCGTGGACATCGCGCCGGCGATGACCTGCGACGATGCGGACGTGATGACGCTGGCTGCATTGGAGGGGATCGGCGTCGCCGTTCTGCCGAACTGGTGTACCCTGGAGCACATCGCGGCCGGCCGTCTCGTCCATGTGCTGCCCGACTTCGTCGTGCCGCCGCTGCCCATGCATGTCGTCTATCCCGACCCGCAATGGATGTCACACCGGGCGCGACTGTTCCGCGATCTGATCATCGAACGCGCGGACGTCTTTGCACTCGTTGACCGCTTTCGAGACGGTAATCTCGCCGCTTTGGGGACGACGGAGATTGGCTCGTTCCGTTGAGTGTTCGACGTCCGGAAAGGGGACCAGTTGCCGACCTAGATGAGATTGGTTGCGGGGTGGGTAAACCGCCTGAGACCGTACCACCATCTGGCACTTGGATCTGGGGTGGGGAATTCGCACCGCGATGTCGCGCCGGCGTGAGGTGCGGAAAACTAGGGTGACACGGTTGACAGGTTGATAGCGGTCGACGCGGGGTTCCGCACTTGAGGAAAGGGGCGCTACGGCACAACCAATACTGGCACCGTTCCATTCGCCAGGACCTCTGATGTTTGACTTCCCAAGAAGAGCTTCCTGAGGCCGCGTCGTCCGTGAGATGCCATGACGATCAAGTCGCAACCTTTCGACTTTGCTGTGTCGATGATCGCAGTGGCCGGGTGCGAATTCGCAACATGCAGAAAATCTGAAGAAACGCCCATTCGTTCCGCCATCGATCGAAACACCTTCAACACGCTGTGCGCGTGCTCCCTATGAGAGGCCTCGTAGCTATCTATCTGGTCCTGAGACGGTAAGATCGCCGAGGCGTGCCCGCTCCCATAGTCAATGTACATTGCCTCCGTCACGGTAATGATCGTTGCTTTGGCGCTTAGAGCCTTAGCAAGGGCGAGTCCGTGTGTGACGCCTTTGCTCGCGAGGTCCGATCCATCAGTGCTCAAGAGGATGTTGGTGTACATTCGATCTCCTCCTCGATCTGGCAAATCACTCGACGCGAATTTGTTCGTACGTGGATTTCGGAGTAGAAAGGCGACTGCCCACCAGGGGCTTGAAAAGTCGCGCCACGCCTCATCGGTGCGCTTGAGCACAACACAGCGTTCGAACAGGCAGAAGCGCCCCACTACCTGGTGAGCGTATCCTTGTATACCTTTCCGTCCTTCATGATGACTTTGATACTGTTGACGGGGTCGGCAAGTAGGCTGATATCGTTCAACGGATTTCCGTCAACGAGCAGCAGATCCGCCAATGCGCCCTGTTCCACAACGCCGAGTTTGCCGGGATAAGGATTCCGCTTGCCGGACAAGGCCAGCAGTTCGGCGTTCGTCGATGTAGCCATGGTCAGCGCTTCCGCGGGCGTGTACCAGCGAGCGAGTGAGGCCAGAATAGCTCCCTGTTGTCGCGCTAGCGCTGCGGAGAATAGAACATCGGTTCCCCACGCCGTCTTGATCTTGTACTTCCTCGCTAGCTCGTAGGATCTGGCTATCCCAGGCCAGACCTCATCGGCCTTGGCTCTCTGAATTGAGCCTACTGGAAAGCCCAACCTCAAATCCTCGGGCAGAGGCTGCATACTCAACCAAACACCCTTGTCTGCAATCAGTTTCGCTGTCGGTTCGTCCATGAGGAAGGCGTGTTCAATACACTTTACTCCAGCTGCAATTGCTCCCCGAATCGCCGCAGGCGTGAAGGCATGAGCCGTGACGTACGTGCCCCAATTCTCGGCCGCTTCAACGGCTGCGCGTATTTCCGGTTCGGTGAACGTGGTCACGTCTATCGGACTAAAAGGCGACGACACTCCGCCGCCAGCCGTCAACTTGATTTGTGAAGCGCCCTGCATGAGCTGTTCGCGGGCACGGACGCGGACCTCGTCCGGGCTGTCCGCAACCATCGCGCCGCCTGTCTGCTCCATGCGAGTGAGCATACCTCCGATCGTCCGTGGTAAGTCGGTCAGCGAGCGAAAATCGCCATGGCCACTCGTCACAGTAATGACGGCGCCTGAGGGATAAATGCGCGGACCCTTGATGATACCTTCGTCAATTGCGGTCTTAAGACCAAAGACCGGACCGCCTACATCTCGAACCGCAGTAAATCCGCGCATCAGAGTTTTCGTGGCCTCGTCGCCAGCAATAAGATTGAGGTAGCCGACATCGCCGAGCGATTGCGATGGTGTCACTCGAATCAACATCGCATGCCAATGGTTATCGATCAGGCCGGGCATCATTGTGCGTCCGCCGCCTTCGATAATGCGAATGTCTGCGGCGCTATTCACCGCTAGTGGCTGTGACGAGATCGTTTCGATCTTGTTGCCACGCACTAGGACGTTAGAGGGGGCAGACAGCGTGGTGCTCTTGCCGTCAAAAATGCGGACGTTCTGAAACAGCGTAACCGCACCTCCTGGCTGGGGAGCTTCCTGCGCCACGCTTAATCCGGCAGCCCAACTCGACAGCGCCAACGCAACGGCAAACGAACGACATTTCCTGCCAGCTCGGAGATGCCGCACGGTGTCCGAGGTACTCGAGAGAAATCCTAGCATCGCCCGCGCATGCCCCCTCTATGTTCTGTCTCAGCGACAGCATGTCTTCGCGAATGATCAGAGCGGCGCGCTCTGATTGCGACGAATGATTTTCAGAACCAGAAAGATTGCGCCAGCGACAAGAAAGGCAATGCCGATAGCCGTAAAGCCGCTCGACTCACTGCTCAAGCCGACCGCCGTCAGCAGCAAGCCAAAAAGTAGGAGGAGGATACCCGCGAGCTTCTTGACCAGAAGGATTGGTCTTTCAACTGCGATCGCCATCTGCGTTACTCCTGCTTATTGAACAACTTTCGCCATGTCACTCCGAAGCCGATCCGATGCGTAGGCCAGCCTGCCTACGCCGTGGGGTGTTAGACCGCCTTGTGTTTCAGATTGCTCGATTCGGCCGCCAGGTCTTTGGAAAGTGCAGGCGGTATGGCATTGGCCTCGCTGGCCGCAGAGCAGCGCCGCAACCCGCGGCGAGGGTCACAAACGAAAGTTCGCTAAGCACGGTGCGACGATCGATGGCACGCATGGTTCGATCCTCTTGTTTCACTGCTTCTTATTCTTCGAACCTATGACATGCGGCGCTCACGCGAGATCTCTTCTACGCAGCGAAGAGCTACTGTAGCGTGTATGAGCTAAGAATAAAACGACAGGTCAACTGACACAGCCGAGCGTTGTCGAAGGCGCGCCGACGCTTCGCGGCAGGAGCAGCAAGTGAACTCGATCGCTAAATTTGGATCCATGTTGTTCGGCTTATCGAGGACAACAGTCGGCGTTCTCATCCGGATCATGATGGTGACGTGGGCCGCACTGGCCATCTATTATTCGAACTTGCCCTGGAGCTGGCTGCGCACGTTTTTGGCTCTGGCATTTGCGGCCTTCGGAATTTGGGCGCTCTGGCGTTCGCGCGAGCGGCGCATGCCCATTCTTTTCCTCGTGTTGTTCCTTGGTGTCATGGCATGGTGGATCGCGATTCCTCCATCGCACGATCGCCATTGGCGGCCGGAAGTCGCGGTGATGCCGAGGGCGACGATTGATGGCGACCGCGTGCGCCTATCCGGTGTGCGTAGCTTCAGCTACCGGGATCGGAACGATTTCACAGTGCGTTATGAGGAGCGTGAAGTGTCATTGGCCCACTTGATAGCTCTAGATTTCTATGTCTCCTACTTTACTGAAGGTCCAGTTGGACACACGTTTGTGAGTTTCGTCTTCGACAATGCGCCACCGCTCGCCATATCCATTGAAACACGTCCTGAGGTCGGCGAAGGCTTCGCGCCTGTCGCCTCCTTGTTCAAGCAATTCGAGCTGATTTACGTCGTGGGTGAAGAGCATGATATTGTAGGTGTGCGTACCAACCATCGTCACGAGCCGGTGTACCTCTATCGCCTCAATACATCCGTTGAGGACGTGCGCCGGCTGCTAATGGTCTATTTGACGCGTATCAACGAATTGGCCGATCGGCCGGAGTTCTACCACCTGCTGACCAACAGCTGCACGGTCAATATCGTACGCTATGCAAATGCGGCGGGTAGGCGGGGACGCTTCGACATTCGACATCTGTTCAATGGACTCATCGACAGCTACCTCTACCACTCAGGCCGGATCGAGGCCACGCTGCCGTTTGATGAGCTGAGGCGGCGGTCCCTGATCAACGCAGCAGCACATGCGGCCGATGGCACAGCGGACTTCTCGCAACGTATCCGCTCATCTCTGCCGACCGTGATCGGACCCTAATTCCGAAGGCGCTTGATAGCGCGCTCATCCCGCACCAGAGATTGACTCTGACTGGTTTCAAACGTTTGAAGTTGGCCGGACTATCGTCAAAGAACTTACCGGTCACCCCCCGCATTGGTCAGCACATTGCCATCGGTACAAACCGGCGCACGCACAGCACATTCTAGCTAAAGCGCCGGCATACCGGGCGGCGGCTTGCGCTTGGCGGAGGCCTGCTCGTACGCGTAGGCCAGGCGCAGCAGCTGGTGCTCGCTCCAGGCGCGGCCTGCGAAGGTGACGCCGAATGGATAGTCGGGCGTGTCCTTGCCGTCGTCCGTCCCCGAAACGAGTCCGCCCGGCACCATGACGCTGGGATAGCCCGCCTTGGCGGCGATTGCGGCGCCGTATGCGCCGGGAAACAGCACGGCGTCGAGCTTGTGCCGGTTCATGTAGGCATCCATGCCGCGCGTCTTGGCCGAGAGCAGGTCCATGGCGCGCGACGATCTGTACTCGCGCTCGCCGAGATCGCCCCTGGTCATCTCCGCGGCGAGAAAGTGGTCCTGGCCGAAACGCAGCGCCCTGTCCGCATTCGCCTCGTTGAAGGCGACGATGTCGGTCATGGTCTTGATGTCCGTGTTGGTCGCCCACTCCTTCAGATAGAGATTGAGGCCGTGCTTCATTTCATAGAGGAAGACGACCGGCGGTCTTGCGATCGTGCCTTTGTGGGCGCTCAGCGGATTGCGGTTGAGCACGGCCATCGTCGTGCCCGGCCCACCGATCCAGCCTGCCGTCGGCATGCTGGCACGCACGATCACGGCGCCGAGATCCTGCAGCACCTGGATCGCATCAGTCATCAGCTTGGCCGACTTCCGTGGCAGCTTGCCGTAATAGCAGTCGTTCAACGGGTCGGCATCGTCGCTCGGCGCGCCGATGCGCACGCCCTTCATCGCATCGCGCGTCAGGCCGGCAGTGTAGTCGGCCGGCCGCCGCTGCTTTTGCGTCGCTGGATCGAGCCGGTCCTTCGCCGCGAGCACGTTGAGCAGCAGCGCCGCGTCGCGCACGGTCCGCGTCATCGGTCCCGCGGTGTCCTGGCTATGCGCGATCGGCACGATGCCGGCACGGCTGATCAGGCCGACGGTCGGCTTCACCGTGACGAGGCCATTCTGGCTGGCGGGAAACAGCAGCGAGCCCGAGGTCTCCGTGCCGATCGAGGCCGCGCACAGGCCTGCCGCCACCGCGGCCGCCGAACCCGCGCTCGAGCCGCCCGGGGACACGACGGGGATGCCGTGATCGCCCATCAGCGCCGGCGCATAGGGATTCTTGACCTGGCCGCCCAGCGACGAATAGCCGGAGGGCATGTCGATTGCGATCATGTTGGAAAACTCGGTCAGGTTCGCCTTGCCGAGAATCACCGCGCCGGCCTCGCGCAGCAGCTTGACGAGCGTCGCATCGTCCCGGGCGCGCGCGCCTTCCAGCGCCAGCGAGCCTGCCGTGGTCGGCTGCGCGTCGCCGGTCGCGATGTTGTCCTTCACCAGGATCGGGATGCCGGCCAGCGGCCGCTCGGTCGATGGCTTGACGCCGTCGAGCCTGCCCGCGATCGCGAGCGCGTCGGGATTGAGCGCGCGGACCGCGTTGAGCCTGGGCCCGTCGCGATCGTAGGCTTCGATGCGCGCGAGATAGGCATTGACCAGCGCGGTGGCAGTGACGTGCCCATCGGCCAAAGCATGAGCGATATCGCTCATCGACGCATGATCGAGCTTCGCATGATCAAGCTTTGAGGGGATCGGCGGCTTGGCGCCGACAGCCGCCGCGGCAATGCCGGCATCGCGGCGGGATGATTTCTGCACTTCTGCCTCGCCGGGCGGCGCCTCTCCACCACGAGACGCGAGCATGCCATCATGCCAGTGTCTTGCCCGACGGGTCAACTTGCGGGCGCATCGTGCCGATTCCACAGATGCAACGTGTAAGCCATTGAAATGACTGACCGCGGCTACTGTGCATGGGGTTGTTTTTGAGGTTTTTGTTTGGAGCTGCCCTCTCCACGCGTGGAGAGGGCGCAGCAACGGACGCCGGCTACTCCCAATACCACGTGGAGAAGTCGTTCTCGTATTGCGGCACGTCCTTCCAGACGCCCTTCAGCTTCTTGTTGGTGATGGTGATGAGCTGCGGCTGGTACAGGTAGGCGGAGACCGCGTCGGTGGCGAGCATACGCTGGGCGTCGCCGAGCAGCTTGGCGCGGCCTGCTTCGTCCGGCGTCGAGACGATCTGCTTGTAGAGCGCGTTGAACTTCTCGTTGTTGTAACCGAGGTAATAGTCCGGCTCGGTAATCTTGACGAGGTCGAACGGCTCGACGTGGCTGACGATGGTCAGATCGAAATTGTGCGGGCCATTGCCGGCGAACACTTGCGACAGCCATTGCGCCCATTCGACGTTCTCGATCTTGGCGATGATGCCGACCTTGGCGAGCTGGGCGGCGGCGATCTCCCCGCCCTGCCGCGCATAGGACGGCGGCGGCAGCTTGAGCGACAATTCGAGCGGCGTGGTGACGCCGGCCTCCGCGAGCAGCTTCTTGGCCTTCTCGGGGTCGTAGGGGTTGATGCCGGTGGTGTCGACATAGCCGAACGCGCCCGGCACGTAGAAGCTGCCGATCGGCGTGCCGAAGCCGTCGACGGCGCCGTCGATCATGGCCTTGCGGTCGATCGCGGCGAGGATGGCGCGGCGGACGCGGACGTCGTCCAGCGGCTTCTTGCGATGGTTGATCGCGACGATGGTCTTGGCCCGGGAGCCGCCGACCAGCACCGTGAAGCGCGGATCGGCCTTGAACTGTGCCAAGGCGCGCGCCGCGGCAACGCGCGGGAATGCATCGACGTCGCCCGACAGCAGCGCGGCGGTCTGGGCCGCCGGTTCGGAGATGAAGCGGATCGTCACCTTGGACAGCTTGACCGCAGCGGCATTGCGGTAGTCGGCCCATTTGTTCAGCACGATCGAAGAGCCCTTGGCCCAGGCTCCCAACTGATAGGGTCCGGTGCCGACCGGTTGCGTGCCGTTCGTCGCCGCGCTCTTCGGCTCGACGATCGAGCCGCCCGCCTGCCCGAGCAAGAACGGCAAGTTCGGCTCGCCGTACTTCACGGTGATCACGACGGTCTCGGCGTCGGGCGCCTCGACCTTCTCGAAGGCCTGGTACAGGCTCTTGTCCTTGTTGGTGCTGGTCGGCGCCGCGTTGCGCTCGAACGAGAACTTCACCGCCGCCGAATTGAACGGCTCGCCATTGTGGAATTTGACGCCCTTGCGCAGCTTGAACGTATAGGTCTTCAGATCGGGCGAGGCGGTCCAGCTCTCCGCCAGGAGCGGCGAGACCGAACCGTCCTCGTTGATCTTGGTCAGCGTCTCATAGATGTTGTAGAGCGTGACCTCGGCGATCGCCGCCGCGGCGGCGTTGGTGGGGTCGAGACCCGGCGGCTCCAGCGCCATCGCCATGACGACGCTGTCCTTCTTGCTCTGCGCCAGCACCGGCAAAGGCGCCGCGACGAGCGCCGTGGCAAAGGCGACGATCGATAGTTTCCTGAACATGCGCGAACTCCCCAGCCAATCCTGTTTCCAGCTTAACGCCAATCCTGCCCGGACACTAACCTTCCATGCCCGCCTGCGGCAACGCCATCACGGCCTCGGCCTTGTGGCAGGCGGCAAGGTGCCCCTCGCCCACCTTGCGTAACGCGGGCGGAACCTCGCGGCAATGCTGGTCGGCAAGGGCACAGCGCGACGCATAGGGGCATCCGGCCGTCGCCGCCGATTGCGAGGCGATCGCCTGGGCCCCGCGCCGGCGCCGGCCACCCCCGGCGCGGGCCCGCGGCACCGCATCCAGCAGCGCCCGCGTATAGGGATGGGCGCCCCGCTCGAACAAATCCTCTGGCCGGCCCTGCTCGACGATGCGGCCGAGATACATCACCGCGACCTCGTCGCAGAGATAGTCGACCACGGCGAGGTCGTGGCTGATCAGGATGTAGCTCAGGCCGAACTGCTCCTGGAGGTCCTGCATCAGGTTCAGCACCTGGGCCTGCACGGAGACGTCGAGCGCCGAGACCGGCTCGTCGGCGACGATCAGCTTCGGCTGGGTGATCAGCGCACGCGCAATCGCGATGCGCTGGCGCTGGCCACCGGAGAATTCGTGCGGATATTTTTCCATGTCCGCATCGCGCAAGCCGACCTGGCGCAGCACGGCGGCGACGCGTTCGCGGAACGTGGTGCGGTCCGCACCTTCCAGCACGGTCAGCGGCTCGGCGACGATCCGCGCGATGGTCTGGCGCGGATCGAGCGAGCCATAAGGGTCCTGGAACACCATCTGGAAATCGCGCCGGGCCCGGCGCAGCTCATCCGCCGGCAAGCGGTTGAGATCGCGCCCGAGCAGCGCGACCTGCCCTGCGGTCGGCCGCTCCAGCGCCATCACGACGCGCGCGAAGGTGGACTTGCCGGAGCCGGACTCGCCGACGATGCCAAGGCTTCTGCCGGCCTGGACCTGCACGCTGACGCCGTTGAGCGCACGCACCTGCCCCGGCGGACGGAACAGGCTCTCGCGCGGCAGCGTGTAGCGCTGTTCGAGATCCCTGACGTCGAGAAGCGGCGCGGTGCTCATGCGGTCAGCGCTCCGACGCGTTCGGCCATCGACACGTCCGTTCTGATGCAGCGCGCGAAATGGCCGGGACCGACGTCGACCATCGGCGGCAGCGCGGCGCGACATTGATCGATCACGAGCGGACAGCGATCGGAGAAGGTGCAGCCGGACGGCAGATCGGCGAGCTCCGGCACCGTGCCCGAGATCGTCTTCAGCCGCGTCCCCTTGCGCGCGCCGAGCTTAGGCCGGGCACGGAACAGGCCCTGCGTGTAGGGATGGCCCATGCGACGAAAGACTTCGTCGGTCGGCCCGCTCTCGACCACGGTGCCGCCATACATCACCATCATGCGCTGGACGTTCTCGGCAATGACGCCGAGGTCGTGCGAGATCAGGATCATCGACATGCCTCGCTCTTCGACGAGATCTGCGATGAGGTCGAGGATCTGGCCCTGGATGGTGACGTCGAGCGCGGTGGTCGGCTCGTCCGCGATCAACAGGTCCGGCTCGCAAGCGAGCGCCATCGCGATGGTGACGCGCTGGCGCTGGCCGCCGGAGAACTGATGCGGATAGGCGTCGACGCGCCTCGCCGGGTCGGGCAGCCCGACGCGGTCGAGCAAGGCGATTGCTTCCCGACGTGCCTGCGCCGCCGAATAATTCTTGTGACGCCGCAGCGGCTCGGCGACCTGGTTGCCGATCGTGTGCATCGGATTGAGCGCAGTCATCGGCTCCTGGAAGATCATGCTGATGCGGTTGCCCCGCAGGCGGCAATAGTCGGAATCCGCAAGTCCGACGAGCTCGTCTCCGTCCAGCTTGATACTGCCGGTGACGACGGCGCTGTCCGGCAGCAACCCCATCAATGACAACGCCGTGACCGACTTGCCGCAGCCGGACTCGCCGACGAGCCCGAGCGTCTCGCCGCGTTTCAGCGCAAAGCTGACGCCGCGCACGGCCTGCGCCGGCCCACGGCTGGTGTTGAGGCGGACGCCGAGATTCTCGACCTCGATCAGCGTCGTGTCGGAGCGCTCGGCCATCGTCATCGCTCCCGCGCCAGCCGGGGATCGAGCAGGTCGCGCAATCCGTCCCCGAGCAGGTTGAGGCCGAGCACCGAGATTGCGATCGCAACGCCCGGATAGACCGCGAGCATCGGCGACTGGAACAGCAGCGTCTGCGCATCGTTCAGCATCCGTCCCCAGGACGGCTGCGGCGGCTGCGTTCCGAGGCCGAGATAGGACAAGGCGGCCTCGGCGAGAATGGCGAGCGCGAACTGGATGGTGACCTGCACGATCAGGATCGACAGGATGTTCGGAAGCACATGCTCGATGGTGATGCGGAAGCGCCCCTTGCCCGCCGCCCGTGCCGCGAGCACGAATTCGCGCGCCCAGATCGCGTTGGCCGAGCCGCGCGTCAGCCGGGTCAAGGTCGGGATCTGGAAGATGCCGATCGCGACGATCGAGGTCACCATGCCGGGTCCGACGACGGCTGCCAGCATGATCGCCGACAGCACGGCCGGAAAGGCGAAGGTGAAATCGGAGAAGCGCATGATGATCTCCTCCGTCCAGCCGCGCCTAGCCGAGGCGATCAGGCCCAGCGTGACGCCGAAGGTGAGACCGATGCTGACGGCGATGACACCGACCATGATGGTGGATCGGGCCCCCGCAAGCAGCAGCGAGACGATGTCGCGGCCGAAGGAATCGGTGCCGAGCCAATGCGCCGCCGAGGGCGGCCGCAGCTTTGCGGCGATGTCGATCTCGTAAGGCGACCACGGCGTCCACACCAGCGATAACAATGCCGAAGCCAGCACCAGAAGGCTCAGCGTGCCACCGAGGACGAAGCTGCGGTGGCGCAGCGCGCGCCGCCAGAACGTGCGCGCCGGCAGCGGACGCGTTGCGACGGGCGCGTCGATGGCGATGGGTGCGCTCACAGGTCGTGCACCTTGATGCGGGGATCGATGAAGGCATAGAGCACATCGACCACGAAATTGACGATCACCACCATCGCGGCGAGCAGCATCACGCAATTGCGCACCACGATCAGGTCGCGGTTGGCGATCGACTGGAAGATCAGGCGGCCGAGGCCCGGGAGGTAGAACACGTTCTCGATCACGATGGTGCCGGCGAGCAGATTGGCGAATTGCAGCCCCATCACCGTCATCACCGGGATCATGGCATTGCGCAGCACGTGGCTCCACAACACCTCGCGCTTGCCGAGGCCTTTTGCGCGGGCGGTGCGGACGAAGTCCTCGCGCAGCACCTCGAGCACGGCCGAGCGCGTGACGCGCGCGAGGATCGCGGCCTGCACCACCGCGAGCGAGATCGCGGGCAGCAACAGCGACTTGATCCCGGACCAGATGCCGTCCTCCCAGCCGGCAAAGCCGCCCGCCGAGAGCCATTGCAGCCGCACCGAGAACAGCAGCACCAGGAGAATCGCGAACCAGAAATTCGGCAGCGCGATGCCCACTTGCGTCAGCGACATCACGCCGACATCGCCGAGCTTGTTGTGGTTGGCGGCGGTGTAGATGCCGGCCGAGAGCGCCAGCGTCACCGTGATCGTCATGGCCATGATCGCGAGCGGAATGGTCAGCACCAGCCGCTCGGCGATCAGGCTGCCGACCGGGGTGCCGTAGACGTAGGAATTGCCGAGATCGCCGACGAGGAGCCCCTTGATCCATTGCACGTAGCGAACGGCCAGAGGCTGGTCGAGCCCGAGCTTGACGGTGAGCGCGCGCACCGCATCCGGCGAAGCGTCGGCGCCCATCAGCATCTGCGCGGCGTTGCCGGGCAGCGCGTCGAGCACGAGGAAGATGATCAGCGATGCGCCGACCAGCGTCGCCAGCAGAGTCAACAGACGTCGGAGGACAAAGACGCTCATGCGCGCTCGGCTTCAGGGCTCACCCGGGCCACGATCAACATGTCCGGACGCCTTAAGCAAGCTCTTTGCGGCATCTCCATCTCCTCAAGACGGCCAGCGGGACAGAAGGTCGCTTGACGCCTCGAACAGTGCGCTCACGCGCAGCAATTCCGCGTCAGCCCGGAAACGGCCGACCAGCTGAAGCCCGATCGGCAAGCCGTCGCGCGCAAAGCCGCTCGGAAGGCTGATCGCAGGATGGCCGGTCATGTTGAACGGCATGGTCCAGGGGAACCAGTTCGGCCGGACGCTGTCATAATGCCTGCCGTCGATCTCGATGCTACCGAACAGATCCTGCTTGATCGGCAGTGCAGTGCGCGTCAGCGTCGGCATCGCCAGCAGGTGACCGCGCGCAAGCAGCGATTGCACGCGGCGGAACAACGCGGTGCGCGCGAACATCGCCTCCTGATAGTCGACGCCGCTGACTTCGCTGGCGAGCGCGAGCTGCTTGAGGAAAGCCTCGCTCAGCTCGCCCCCATGCTCGGCCGCGAGCTTGGCGAAGCGCGTGCGCCAGACCGTATGGTTGATGGCGCGCCAGATCGGCTCGATGTCGAACCCCTCGCCGGAGAATTCCTCGAGCTCGGCCCCGAGCCCAGCCAACCGGTCGAGGCTCGCCTTGAAACTGGCGGCGACTTCGGTCGACACCGGACGGCCCGGCGGCGTCAGGCAGTAAAGAATCCTCATCCCGCGCAAATCACCACGCGGGGCGGCGGTGCCGATGAAGTCGGACACGGGCACGGCGATCGACCAGGGATCGATAGGATCCTCGCCTGCCATTGCCTGCATCATCAGGGCGGTGTCGGCGACGGTGCGGGTGGTCGGCGTGACATAGGTCTGATTGCCGAAGACGTCGAGCGCCTGGCTGTGCGGGATCACGCCGTTGCTCTGCTTCAAGCCGACCACGCCGTTGCAGGCCGCCGGAATGCGCGTCGAGCCACCGCCGTCGGTCGCAATCGCCAGCGGCGCGATGCCGCTCGCCACAGCGACCGCCGCGCCGCCGCTGGAGCCGCCGGAGGATCGGCAGCCGTCCCACGCATTGCGGGTCCGGCCGAACAAGGGTGAATCGGTGAGGCACTTGCTGCCGAACTCCGGCGTCGTGGTCTTGCCGATCAGGATCACGCCTTCGCTGCGCAACCGCGCGACGGCGACGGCATCCTCGGCCGGCACATTGTTCTTGTAGGGAACGGCGCCGAAGGTGGTCTTGACCCCCTTGGTATTGACGATGTCCTTGACCGTAACGGGGATGCCGTGCAGCAGGCCGAGCGGTTCGCCCGCCATCACTTTGCGCTCGGCTTCGCGCGCCGCAGCGATCGCCTCATCACCGCACAGCGTGATGAAGCAATTCAATTCGGGCTGGAGTGCCTCGGCGCGGGCAAGCACGGCGCGGGTGAGCTCGACTGGCGAGATGCGCTTTGCCGCGATGAGACCGCGCAGTTCGGTTGCGGGCAACAGACAAGGATCGCCGTTTATCGTCACATCACGCTCCGAAGCGGGCCGCCATTGGCCCGTAGACATTGACAGCGAGAATGACAGTTTTGTTAACTCGCCGTCCAATACGATTTTTGTCGCCAACCCATATGCTTTCGGTATGCCAATGGATCTTCGCCGGCTCCGCTATTTCGTCGCCGTCGCCGAGGCGCGCAGCATCGGCAAGGCGGCCGAGCAGCTCCGGATGGCGCAGCCGCCGCTCTCGGTCCAGATCCGCAAGCTCGAGGCCGAGATCGGCGCACCGCTGTTCCGCCGCGGCACCCGCGGCATGGATCTGACCGAGGCGGGCCAGGCGTTGCTGGCGCGCGCCGGCGAAGCGCTGGCGCTGGCGGCCGACGGCGCCGAAGCCGCGCGCGCGGTTGCTTCGGGACGGCGCGGCCTTCTGTCGGTGGGTTACATGTTCGTGCTGGCGAATGCGATGCTGCCGCGGCTCATCCCCGAACTGCGCCGCGCGGTTCCCGGCGTCGACCTCAGCTTCGCCGAGCTCAGCGCCTCGACGCGCGAGGCCCGCGTGCTCGACCGCAGCGTCACCGTCGCGCTGTGTATGCCCGCGATCAATCATCCCGAGATCCAGACGGCAAAGATCGGTGCACAGCCTTTCATGCTGGCCATGCCGATCCGTTCGCCCCTCGCCCGCCTGAGCTCCGTGCCGATGGCCCGGCTGCAGGGCCGTCCGCTGATCGCACTCCCGCATCCGGACCATGGGCCCGGCTCCTCCGCGGTCGTCCCTTTGTTACGGCGGCATCAAGTGGTGATGCCGATCGCCAGTCGGGTGGAGACGGTGCATTCGGCGATGAGCCTGGTTCTGGCCGGCGAAGGTCTCGCCATCCTGCCGGCCTGCGCACAACTCGGCGCGCCACGCGGAGTCGTGTTCAGACCCTTGCGTGACGTCGCTGACTCCCTCGATATCGCAGTCTGTTGGCGGCGGGACTCCCACAGTCCGCTGATCGGAACCTTCCTCAAATGTGCCGAGAAAGCCGTCGCGCGGATGTGACGTGGACTACCAGCTCCAATCGATCTCGTGGCTCCAGGGCGGATCGGCACCCGGACGGGTGCACGTCAGGCCGGCACAATTGGCGGCGAAGGACAGCGCACGGCGGAGTTCGTTCGCGCCGATGTCCTTCAATCTCGGCCGGGCGATGCAACCCTGCTTGTACAGGGCAAACAGCAGCGCCGCCTGAAAGCTGTCGCCGGCGCCAATGGTGTCGGCCACCTCGACCTTTGGTGCTTGCACTTCGATCTGCCCTGCCTGCGCATGCCAGGCGACGGCGCCGTTGTTGCCCCGGGTGATGACGACGAGGCTCGTGCCCTGCCCCAGCAATGTGATCGCGCGCTGCTCATAGTGCTCCTCGCCGAAGAGATAGGCGAAATCGACGTCCGACATCTTGATGAGATCGGCGCTTCCGGCGAACTCGGCCATACGGCCGAGATAGGTCGACTTGTCCTTGACGAGGTTCGGCCGGCAGTTCGGATCGAAGGAGATCGTGGACGAGGCCCGCGCGTCTGCGATCAGCGCCCTGGTCTCGGCCGCACCCTGGTCGTTGACCAGCGTGGTCGAGCCGACATGGACGGCCTCGATCGTATCGAATGGAATGGACCCGCGCCGGTACGTCCAGCTCCGCGTCGCGGTCTCGGCATCGTAGAAGGCGTAGTGCGACTCGCCCTCGACAATGCGGACAAAGGCGAGCGTGGTCTGGTGGTCGCTGCGGGTAGCGAGATCGAGCGCGACGTTCGATGCGGTAGCATGGCCCGCGATCATGCGCCCGAACAGGTCGGTCGAGATGCCGCCGACGTATCCAGTTGGCGCGCCGAGCCGCCCGATGCCGATCGCGACGTTCAGGCAGGAGCCGCCGACCGCGGGCATCACCGCTTCGCGCCCTTCGACGCTTCGCGTCGGCACGAAATCGATCAGCGCATCGCCGCAGGCAATCAGCATGTCCTTTAACCTCTCGCGACGGTGCGCATCGCGGCACGGCTGTCCCGATCGAGCTCGCGCAGCAGCTTGTAGACCTCGCGCTTGCGGGCGTGAAATGCGGCCATATCAGGCGCGGTCGGCTCGCTCTTGCGTCCTAGCGCCGACATCTTGGCCATGGTCTCGCCGATCGAGGCATAGGCGCCACCGGCGACGGCGCCGAGCATGGCAGCGCCCAATAGCACCGGCTCCTTCGTCTGCGGCAACGCGACCGTGAGGCCTGTGATATCCGCCATGATCTGGCGGACCAGCGGACTTCGGCTGGCGCCGCCGCCCATGACCATGATGTTCGAGCGCACGCCATGCGCGGTAAAAGCCTCCATGACCTCTGCAAGCCCATAGGCAAGACCGCAGAGACCGGCGACGAACAGCCGTTCCATGGAGGCGATGTCGGTGTCGAGATCGAGGCCCGCGATCACGGCGCGCGTGTCGGGGTCGGCATAGGGCGAGCGGTTGCCGATGAATTCCGGCAGCACGTGGACGTCGCGCGCCAGCAGCGCGGCACGGCTGGCATCGCCGGCGCGCGCGATGATGCGGCGCTCGAGGAAATCGATGAGGTCGAGGCCTTCGCCGCGCGCCGCCGCGCTCGCCTCGCCATGGCCGGGATGCGACTTGAGGAGATGATCGATCGCAGCGCCCGCAGCGGACTGCCCGCCTTCATTGAGCCAGAACTCCGGCACCATGCCGGAATAATAGGGACCCCAAACGCCCGGCACGAAACACGGCTCCTTCGTCGTCGCCATGATGCAGGCCGAGGTTCCCATGATGTAGGCGAGACGATCGCTGACATCGCTCGAGCCGCCCGCCCCGTCACGGCCGCCGATCGCACCGATGCCGCCGGCATGGGCGTCGATCAGGGAGGCGCCGACCGGGGTGCCGGGAGGAAGGCCGAGCTCGACTGCTGCTGCCGGCGTGAGACCTTCGCCGAGGCGCGTACCGGGCGCAACGATCTCGGTGCCGATGCGCGCGTATTTTTCGGTGACGAAATCGGACAGGCCGATGCGCTTGAAGAACGGCGCGCTCCAGCCGCCGCCGTCATGGGCGAGATAGTTCCACTTGCAGGTGACGGTGCAGGTCGAGCGCTGCAGCGCGCCGGTCGCCCGCCAGGTCAGATAGTCGGCCAGGTCGAAGAAGTGACCGGCGGCATCGAAACTCGCGCGCAGATGCCGCTTCAGCCACAGCAGCTTCGGCATCTCCATCTCCGGCGAGATCGAGCCGCCGACATAGCGCAGCACGGCATCCTCGGTCTCGTTGATCAGCCGCGCTTCGGCCGTGGCGCGATGGTCCATCCAGACGATGACGTTGCGCTGCGCCTCGCCGGAGGCGCTGACGGTAAGCGGCTCGCCTTGCGGATCGAGCACCACGAGGGAACAGGTGGCGTCGAAACCGATGCCGCCGATGCTGCCCGGCACAATCGCCGCTTCCGCCATCGCCGCGCGCACCGATTTGGCGCAGGCCTGCCAGATGTCCTCTGACGACTGCTCGACGATGTCGCCGGCCTCGTGCCAGATCCTGATCGGATGCCGGGCCGTCGCGAGCAGCGTGCCGGCCTCGTCAAACACCCCTGCCCGCGTGCTCGTGGTCCCCACGTCGACGCCGATATACGCTCGCGGCATGGTCTCTCCCGGTCGCCTTCCGCCCGTTTTGACGGTGAGCCTACCAGCAAGTGTAGCCGCCATCCACCAGCACGATGCTGCCGGTCATCAGGCTCGCGGCCTCGGACGAGAGGAACAGCACGACGGAAGCGATCTCCTCAACCTGCCCCATGCGCGCCATCGGAGTTCCACCGATCCAGGCGTCATACATTTTCGGATTGCTCTTCACGAAGGCGTTGAGCGGCGTCTCGATATAGGTCGGCGCCACCGCGTTGACGCGGATGCCGCGCGCGCCCCATTCGGCGGCCAGGGATTTGGTCAGATGGTGCACGGCGGCCTTGGAGGCGTTGTAGAAGCACTGCTCCTGCGGCTTGTTGACGATGAAGCCGCTCATCGAACCGACATTGACGATAGCGCCGCTTCCAGCCGTCAACATGTGCTTCCCGAACTCGCGGCAGCACCAGAAGGTGCCGTTGAGATTGACGTCGATGACGTTGAGCCAGTGCTCGTCGGTGACGGTCTCGGCCGGCGTCTCGCTGCGCGCGATGCCGGCATTGTTGACGAGGATGTCGACCTTGCCATGGCGGGCGACGAGATCATTGGCCACCTCCGCCACGCGTGTCGTGTTGGTGACGTCCATGATTGCAGTCTCGATGTCGTAGCCCTTCGCCCTCAGGCTGGCTTTGGCGCCGTCGGCGACCTTGCCGTCGCGGTCGCCGACGATGACCTTCGCACCGGCCTCGGCCAGCGCCTCGGCGCAGGCGAGGCCAATGCCCTGGCCGCCGCCGGTGATGAAAGCGGTCTTGCCGCTCAGCCTGAATTTTTCCAGATACATGATCGTCTTTCCGTTTTCTTGCCGTTTCTTGTCAGCCCCGAAGAGCGTTGCCGCTCTCGTCGAAGCGGTGAATGCGCGCGGGGTCCGGCATCAGCGACACACGGTCGCCGGCATGCAGGCTCAATTCGCCGATGTAGCGCGCCGTCAGCATGCCGAGCGCGCCGGCATCGACGTAGAGGAAGGTGTCGCTGCCGAGATGCTCGGCCACCGCAATCGTGCCCTGCCAGCCGCCACCGCCGTCGCGCTCGATCTTCAGATGCTCCGGCCGGACGCCGATCGTCGCTGCCCCCTTCTGCAAAGCGGGCTCGCCGGTGACGAAATTCATCTTGGGCGAGCCGATGAAGCCGGCGACGAAGAGATTGGCGGGTCGCTCGTAAAGCTCCAGCGGCGAGCCATATTGCTCGATCTTGCCGCCGTTGAGCACGACGATCTTGTCGGCCATGGTCATGGCTTCGACCTGGTCGTGGGTGACGTAGATCGCGGTGGTGCCGAGCTGCTTCTGAAGTCGGGTCACTTCGATGCGCATCTGCACGCGCAGCGCGGCGTCGAGGTTGGAGAGCGGCTCATCGAACAGGAATGCCTTGGGCTCGCGGACGATGGCGCGGCCGATCGCGACGCGCTGGCGCTGGCCGCCGGAGAGCTCGCGCGGCTTCCGGTCGAGGTAGGGCGTGAGATTCAGCGTCGCGGCGGCCGCCTCGACCTTGCGGTTGATTTCGTCCTTCGGCAAGCCCGCCATCTTGAGGCCGAAGCCGATATTGCCCCGCACGCTCATATGCGGATAGAGCGCGTAGGACTGGAACACCATCGACAGCCCGCGCTTGGCGGGCGGCGTATCGACGACGTTCTTGCCGTCGATCAGGATCTTGCCGCCGCTGACGTCCTCGAGCCCCGCGATCAGCCGCAGCAGCGTGGTCTTGCCGCAGCCGGAGGGACCGACGAACACCACGAAGGAGCCATCGGCGATCTCGAGGTCGGCTCCCTTGATGATGTGTACGGGGCCGAAGGATTTCTGCACGCCCTGAAGTGTGATCTGACCCATGATCCGGCAACCCCCTATTTCACCGCGCCAAAGGTGAGCCCGCGCACGAGCTGCTTCTGGCTGAACCAACCGAGCACGAGAATGGGCGCGATCGCCAGCGTGGACGCCGCCGACAGTTTTGCCCAGAACAGCCCTTCGGGGCTCGAATAGGAGGCGATGAACGTGGTGAGCGGCGCAGCGCTCGAGGTCGACAGGTTCAGCGTCCAGAACGCCTCGTTCCAAGCCAGTATCAGATTGAGCAGCAGCGTGGACGCCAGCCCCGGGATCGCCATCGGCGTCAGCACGTAGACCAGCTCGCGGCCGATCGTGGCACCATCCATGCGCGCCGCTTCGAGGATGTCGCGCGGGATCTCCTTGAAATAAGTGAAGAGCATCCAGATGACGATCGGCAAATTCCCGAGGCACAGGATGAAGACGAGGCCGATGCGGGAATCGAGCAGCCCGAGGCTCTTGTAGATCAGGTAGATCGGCACCAACACGCCGACCGGTGGCATCATCTTGGTCGAGAGCATCCAGAGCAGGATGTCCTTGGTGCGCTTGGTCGGCGAGAACGCCATCGACCAGGCCGCTGGAATGGCGATCAACAGCGCAATGAGCGTCGAGCCGCCGGCGATGATGATCGAGTTCATTGCGTGGTGCAGGTAGTCGCTGCGCTCCTGCACGGTCGCGTAATTTTCGGTGGTCCAGTGGAAGAACAGGAAGGATGGCGGGATCGCGAAGGCCTCCAGCTCGGTCTTGAAGCTCGCCAGCACCATCCACAGGATCGGGAAGAAGATCAGGAATCCGAACAGCCAGGCCGCCGCCGTCGATATCATCACCCGCCGCGTCGTCGCCATCCGTGCCATGTCAGGCCTCCAGGTTGCGGCCGACGATGCGGACCAGGAAGAAGGCGACGATGTTGGCGATGACCACCGCGACGAGCCCGCCCGCCGAGGCGCTGCCAACGTCGAACTGGATCAGCGCCTGCGAATAGATCAGGAAGGCGATGTTGGTGGTTTGCAGGCCCGGCCCGCCGCCGGTGGTGACGAAGATCTCGGCGAACACCGTGAGCAGGAAGATGGTCTCGATCAGGATCACCACCGTGATGGGACGCGCGAGGTGCGGCAGCGTGATGTAGATGAAGGTCGAGACGGCGCTCGCACCGTCCATCTCGGCGGCTTCCTTCTGCTCTTCGTCGAGCGATTGCAGCGCGGTGAGCAGGATCAGGGTCGCGAACGGCAGCCATTGCCAGGTCACGATCAAGATCACCGCAAACAGCGGCACGTCGTTGAACCAATCGATCGGCGTCAGGCCGAACAGCGAGGCGAGCCAGGCGAACAATCCCGACACCGGATGCATCAACAGGTTCTTCCAGACGAGCGCACTCACCGTCGGCATCACGAAGAACGGAGCGATCACCATCAACCGCACGAAATTGCGGCCGATCACGGGTTGGTCCATCAGCAGCGCCAGGGGAATGCCGAGCAGGATGGTCAGCGCCAGCACCGAGCCGACCAGCACCAGCGTGTTCTGGAGCTAGGCGAGGAAGGCAGGATCGGTGAGGAAGTAGCGGAAGTTTTCCAGGCCGACGAATGATTCCGAACCGGGATCGAGCAGGCTGTAATGCAGCGTCGAGAAGTAGATCGTCAGCGCCAGCGGGACGATCATCCAGATGAACAGCAGCCCGACGGCCGGGGTCAGGAGCGACCGCGCAAGAAGCTGCGTCTGCCGGGTTGCCATTCTTGGCGCTCCGCTCGGAGGAAGAAGGGCGGCCATCCAGCAAGGATGGATGGCCGCAAGTTTGAGCTCAGGGAGAGCCCGGGTTCACTTGATGTAGCCGGCGCGCTTCATCTCGCGCTCGGTAGCGGACTGCGCAGCCGTGAGCGCCGCATCGACCGTCATCGATCCCGCAAGCGCCGCCGAGAATTGCTGGCCCACCTGCGTGCCGATGCCCTGGAATTCGGGGATGGCGGCGTATTGCACGCCGACATAGGGAACGGGCTTCACCGTCGGCTTGTTGGGATCGGCGGCGTCGATCGAGGCCAGCGTCAGTTTGGCGAACGGCGCGACCTTCAGGTACTCATCGTTCTGGTAGAGCGAGGTGCGCGTGCCCGGCGGCACGTTGGCCCAGCCCTCCTTCGAAGCCACCAGCTTGGTGTAGTCCTTGCTGGTTGCCCAGGCGATGAACTTCTCGGCGGCCTCCGTCTTCTTGGAGCCGGCAGGAATCGCGAGATTCCAGGCCCACAGCCAGTTGGCGTTCTTGCCGAGCCCGGTGTTGGGCGCGAGCGCGAAGCCGACCTTGTCGGCGACCTTGGACTCCTTGGGGTTGGTGACGAAGGACGCCGCGACCGTGGCGTCGATCCACATCGCGCATTTGCCGGCGTTGAACAGCGCCAGATTCTCGTTGAAGCCGTTGGAGCTGGCGCCGGGAGGGCCGGCTTCCTTCATCAGGTTGACGTAGGTGGTGAGCGTCGCCTTCCATTCCGGCGTGTTGAACTGCGGCTGCCACCTCTCGTCGAACCAGCGCGCGCCGTAGGAATTGGCCATCGCCGACAGGAACGCCATGTTCTCGCCCCAGCCTGCCTTGCCGCGCAGGCAGATGCCGTAGGTGCCGGCGCTCTTGTCGGTCAGCTTCTTGGCCGCGTCGATCACGAAATCCCAGCTCGGCTTTTCCGGCATCTTCAAGCCGGCCTTCTCGAACAGATCGGTGCGGTACATCACCATCGAGCTCTCGCCGTAGAACGGCGCGGCGTAGAGCTTGCCGTCGGCGGAGACCGCGTCCTTGATCTTGGGCAGGAGGTCGGCGACGTCGTAATCGGCGCCGAGATTGGCGAGCGGCACCAGCCAGCCCTTTTTGGCCCAGATCGGCACCTCGTAGGTGCCGATGGTGAGGACGTCGAACTGGCCGCCCTTGGTGGCGATATCGGTGGTGACGCGCTGGCGCAGCACGTTCTCCTCCAGCGTCACCCATTTGACCGAAATATCAGGATTCTTCTTGGTGAACTCACTCGTCAGCCCCTGCATGCGGATCATGTCGCCATTGTTGACGGTGGCGATCGTCAGGGTCGTTTCGGCCATCGCCGGGACGGCAAGCAGCAGGCAAGACGCGCCGCAGACGGCGCGAAGGACGTGTTTCACGGTGACCTCCCCTCAATTCGCGTTTTGGGCATATGCCCACGCGTTGGGCGTATGTTCAACAGGGGGAAGGCAGTTGTCAAGCACGCGCGCGGGTGTTTGCGCAACTTATGAGTGCTGCGGTGCGGGAGGGGACCAGGCGGAAGCGACGGCAATTGTTGGGAACGAACGCCGCGGCCTGCTCCACCTCTCCCCGGCTGCGAGAGAGGTCGCATCGCATCGATCGATGCGATGCGGGTGAGGGGCATTCTCCTCTGGGGGAGTCCCACTGCGGAGGCACCCTCTCCCCAGCCCTCTCTCCCGCAAGCGGGAGAGGGAGCGCAGTGTCCACTGCCGCGCGAGCTCGCCCCTACCGCTCCAGAATCGCTCTTGCCGTCGCTTCGTCGGTGATCAGCCCGTTGATCAGGCCACCATTCAGTGCCGCCGCGATGGCCGGAACCTTGGCGGCGCCCACCGCCGCACCGATCGTCGTGGCCTTCGCCGGCACTTCCGGCGGAATGCTGGTGAGGCGCTTGTTGGTGCCGGCCTTGAGCAGGCGGCCCTTGGCGTCATAGGCCCAGCCCGTGATCTCGCCGATGGCGCCGAGCCGCATCATCTCGAACAATTCGTCGCGGGTGACGAAGCCGTCGACGTGCACCTGCGCCTTCTGGTCCATCTGGCCGACGCCGACGAGGCGCAAATCCGCTTTGGCCGCGACCGCCTTGACCTTGGCGATCGGCTCGATGCGCACCATCCTGTTGCGCTCGTCCTCCGACGACATCAGGAACGGCAGCGGCATCGGATAGTGCCGCGCGCCGGTGCGGTCGGCGAGCCGGCCGACGGTGTCGTAGAAGCTCGCCGAACCGTCGGCGGAGATGTTGCCGACCAGCGAGACGATCTGGTGATTGGGCCGCTCGATCGGCGTGACGCGCTCGACAGCGGCACGCACCGCCCGGCCCGTGCCCAGCGCGACGATCACGGGCGTCTCCGAACGCAGCGTGGAATCGAGCAGATTGGCGCAGCGCTCGGCAATTCCAGCCACCGCCTGCGGCGCCGCAGGATCGGCCGGCACCACCTCGCAATGAACGAGGTCGAAGCGCTCCTTGAGGCGCGCCGCCAGCTCCATGCAGGCCGCGATGGGATGTTCGAGCCGGAAGGTGATGAGCCGCTCGGCGAGGCACAGCGAGACCAGCCGCTGCGCCGAGGCGCGCGACACCTGCAGCATCTTGGCGATCTCGTCCTGGGTGTGGCCGGCTATGAAATAGAGCCAGCCGGCGCGCGCGGCATCGTCGAGCCTCGACTTGTCGTTCTCGGCGGCCATGCGGGCTCACGCCTCCCAGAGATCGTTCATATGCGCGAAGACCCGATCGGCCCCGGCGGCGGATAATATAGCCCGGCCGTCGCGGCTGCGATAATGGCCGCCGCCGACAAATCCCCAGACGGTCATGCCGGCCGCCTTGCCCGCCTTGACGCCGCTGACGCTGTCCTCGATCACCAGCGTGCGCGATGGCGGCGTACGCATGCTCTCGGCAGCATGAAGAAAGAGATCGGGCGCCGGCTTGCCGTGCCTGACCATCTGCGCGGTGTAGATCCGGTCGCCGAAATGTGCCCGAAGACCGGTGACATCGAGCGAGAGCGAGACGCGGTCGAGGTCGCTGGATGAAGCCACGCAGAACGGCACGGTCAGCCCGGAGATCGCCGCCTCCACCCCGGGGATCGGCGCGAGCGAGGCGGCAAAATTCTCCAGCACACGCGACTTCAGTCGGGGCAGGAAGGCGTCCGTCAGCGAGTGGCCGAGATCACGATAATGCTGCTCGACGGCCTTGGTGCTGCGTCCGAGAAACAGCTCGAGCGCCTGCTCCTCGCTGAGCGCGAGGCCGAATTCAGCCAGCACCTCGGACAGGCAGCGGCAGCTCAAGAGCTCGCTGTCGACGAGCACGCCATCGCAGTCGAAGATGATCAGATCGGGATATCGCCGGCCCTGGTCCATCCGGACATTCGATCATATACCCAAATCGTGAGCAATAGCTCAGATCGCGAGCGTCCACTCACCGCCGCTGATTGTACACGTCGATGCACACCGCACCCAGCAGCACCAGGCCCTTGATGACCTGCTGATAGTCGATGCCGATGCCGAGGATGGACATGCCGTTGTTCATCACGCCCATGATCATGGCGCCGACCACGGCACCGCCGACCCGTCCGACGCCGCCATAGGCCGAGGCGCCGCCGATGAAGCAGGCGGCGATGACGTCGAGCTCGAAGCCGAGGCCGGCCTTCGGGGTCGCCGTGTTGAGCCGCGCGGCGAAGACGAGGCCGGCGAGCGCGGCGAGCACGCCCATGTTGACGAAGGTGAGGAAGGTCAGCCGCTCGGTCTTGATGCCCGACAGGCTCGCCGCCTTGGCGTTGCCGCCGACGGCGTAGATCTGCCGGCCGATCACGGTGCGGCGGGTGACGAAGCCGTAGAGCGCGATCAGCGCGGTCATGATCACCAGCACGTTGGGCAGGCCGCGATGCGAAGCGATCAGATAGGTGAAATAGAGCACGGCGCAGGCGAGCAAGATGCTCTTGCCGAGGAAGAACGCATAGGGCTCGACCTCGATGCCGTGCGACTGCTCGCGCGACCTTCCCTTGGCACTGGCATAGACGAGCCCGAGCGCCAGTACCGCGCCGATGAGCATCGAGGTCGGATGCAGCGTACCGGCCTCGGGCAGCAGCTCCGGGATGAAGCCTGAGGACAGCTTCTGGAAGGTCGCCGGGAACGGCCCGAGCGACTGGCCCTGCAACACCGCGAGCGCCAGGCCCTTGAACACCAGCATCCCGGCCAGCGTCACGATGAAGGATGGAATCTTGAAATAGGCCACCCAATAGCCCTGCGCCGCACCGATCGCGGCGCCGAGCGCGAGGCAAGCAAGGAAGGCGAGCGTGTAATCGACCTTGTAGGTCACCATCAGCAAGGCCGCCACGGCGCCGATGAAGCCTGCGACCGAGCCGACCGAAAGGTCGATATGGCCGGTGACGATGACGAGCAGCATGCCCAGCGCCATGATGACGATGTAGCTGTTTTGCAGCACCAGGTTCGTGAGGTTGAGCGGCTGCAGCAACGTTCCGCCGGTCACGACCTGGAAGAACAGCATGATCGCAACCAGCGACATCAACATGCCGTAATTGCGCAAATTGTTTTTGATGAAGCTGCCGTGCCGGCGCTCCTCGGGCAGCGAAACCGTCTTGTCGGTCATGGCTGCGATCCTCCCATCTCCGCGGCCGCGGGCGCGGCGTTTCCAATGCTTCGTTCGTTGCGCATGATGGCGCGCATGATCTTTTCCTGTGTCGCCTCCGAGCCCTTGAACTCGCCGACGAAAGCGCCGTCGTTCATGACGCAGATGCGGTCGCAGATGCCGAGCAATTCGGGCATCTCCGAGGAGATCACCACGACGCCGCGGCCGGCTTCCGCAAGCTCGTTGATGATACAGTAAATCTCATATTTGGCACCGACGTCGATACCCCTGGTCGGCTCGTCCAGGATCAGGACCTTGGGGTCGGTCATCAGCCATTTCGAGAGCACGACCTTCTGCTGGTTGCCGCCGGAGAGCTGGCCGGTCTCCTGGTAGACGTCGGAGCAGCGGATGCGCATGCGGTTGCGGTAGTCGCTGGCGACCTTGAGCTCGGCGATATCGTCGATCACCCTGCCGGGTGCGACCTGGTCGAGGCTCGCCAGCGTAATGTTCTTGCGGACGTCGTCGGCGAGGATCAGGCCGAGCTGCTTGCGGTCCTCGGTGACGTAGGCAAGGCCGGCGTCGATCGCGGCGGCGACGCTCGGCAGCGCGATCTCACGGCCCTCGAGCCGGATCGTGCCGCTGATATTGGTGCCCCAGGACCGGCCGAACAGGCTCATGGCGAACTCGGTGCGCCCTGCCCCCATCAGCCCGGCAATGCCCACGACCTCGCCGCGCCTGACGCCGAAACTGACGTTCTTGATCACCTGCCGCTCGGGATGGATGGGGTGATAGACCGACCAGTTCTCGACGTCGAGCACGGGTTCCCCGACCTTCACGTTGCGCTCCGGGAAACGGTGCGCCATATCGCGATTGACCATGCTGCGGATGATGCGGTCTTCCTGGATCGGCTCGGCATGGCAATCGATGCTGTCCACCGTGCGGCCGTCGCGCAGCACGGTGATGTGGTCGGCGACCTTGGCGACCTCGTTCAGCTTGTGCGAGATCAGGATCGAGCCGATGCCCTGCTCGCGGAACGCCATCAGGCGTTCGAGCAGCGCGGCGCTGTCGGCCTCGTTGAGGCTCGCGGTCGGCTCGTCCAGGATCAGCATCCGCACCCGCTTGGACAGCGCCTTCGCGATCTCGACCAGCTGTTGCTTGCCGACGCCGAGATCGGTGATCAGCGTATCCGGTGATTCCTTCAGGCCGACCTGCGCCAGCAGCTCGCGCGTGCGCCGGTAGACCTCGTCGCGGTCGATCACCCCCAACTTCGACGGCGGATGCGACAGGAAGATGTTCTCCGCAATCGACATCAGCGGGATCAACGCCAGCTCCTGATGGATGATGATGATGCCCAGCGCCTCGGAATCGTTGATGTCGCGAAAGCGGCGCTCCTCGCCCTCGAAGATGATGGTGCCCTCGTAGCTGCCGTGCGGATAGACCCCGCTCAGCACCTTCATCAGCGTCGACTTGCCGGCGCCGTTCTCGCCGACGAGCGCATGGATCTGCCCGGCGCGAACCGAGAAGTTGACGTCGCGCAAGGCCTGCACGCCGGCAAAGCTCTTGCTGACGTTGCGCATCTCCAGCATGGCGGTCATGGCTTTGGTGTCCCTTGCGTTACTTCGCCTCTCCCCGCGTGCGGGGAGAGGTTGAATGATATCGCTGCATCCACATCGTCATTGCGAGCGCCGCGAAGCAATCCAGACTATTTCCGCGGTGGCAGACTGGATTGCTTCGCGGCGCTCGCAAGGACGGAGTGCATACCAACCACTGCCCGTATGGAAAGAGGCCCTCACCCTAACCCTCTCCCCGCACGCGGGGAGAGGAGAAAAAGAGAGAGTCTTACTGGAACTGCGACTTCTTGTAGTAGCCGCTGTCGACCAGGGTCTTCTCCCAATTGTCCTTGTAGACCACAACCGGCTTCAGCAGATAGGACGGCACGGTCTTGACACCGTTCTCGTAGGTCTTGGTGTCGTTGACGGTGACCTCCTTGCCGGCGAGCGCGGCGTCGACCATGTCAGCGGTCACCTTGGCGAGGTCGCGGGTGTCCTTGAAGATGGTCGAGTACTGGTCGCCGCGCAGCATGGCCTTGATCGAAGGCACCTCGGCATCCTGGCCCGAGATGATGGGCATCGGCTGGCCGGCACTGCCGTAGCCGACGCCCTTCAGCGAGGAGATGATGCCGATCGAGAGGCCATCATAGGGCGAGAGCACGGCGTTGACTTTCTTGTTGCCGTAATAGGCGCTGAGCAGGTTGTCCATGCGGGCCTGCGCAGTGGCGCCGTCCCAGCGCAGGGTCGCGACCTTGTCCATGCCCATCTGGCCGGAAACGACCACGAGCTTGCCGCTGTCGATATACGGCTTCAGCACGCTCATGGCACCGTTGTAGAAGAAGTAGGCATTGTTGTCGTCGGGCGAGCCGCCGAACAGCTCGATGTTGAAGGGGCCCTTGCCGTCCTTCAGGCCGAGACCTTGCACGATCGACTCCGCCTGGAGCACGCCGACCTGGAAATTGTCGAAGGTCGCGTAATAGTCGACGTTGGGCGTGCCGCGGATCAGGCGGTCATAGGCGATCACGGTGATGCCTTTGGCTTTCGCCTGCTTGAGCACGTCGGACAAGGTGGTGCCGTCGATCGCGGCGATCACCAGCGCCTTGGCACCCTTGGTCACCATGTTCTCGACCTGGGAGAGCTGGTTCGGGATGTCGTCCTCGGCATATTGCAGGTCGGTGTTGTAGCCGCGCTCCTTCAGCACCTTGACCATGTTGTTGCCGTCGTCGATCCAGCGCGCCGAGGATTTCGTCGGCATGGCGATGCCGACCGTCGCCTTCTGGGCAAAGGCAGCGACGCCTGTGGCCATCGTGGCGGCACTGGCCAGCGCCAGCGCGAGAAATGTCGTCTTCAGTTTCAGCATGTTTCACTCCCTTTGGGTGTCAGACTTTCTTCGTAGTGTCGAGAACGACGGATCGTGTACGGCTTGGCCTCCTATGCGAGCTTGACGTCGGGTTCCGCGCGTCCGCGTGCGGTTGCTTCGAGCAGAAAGGTGCAGCCGGCTTGCGGATCGGCAGCGCGCGCCGCCGCGTCCATGTCCTGCCAGGCCGAGGTGACGAGCAGGCGCGACAAGTCGGGTCCGACGAAGGCGGGGCAGCTCGCCTGCTTCGCCGGCACGCCGAGCGAACGCAGGCGCTCGCCTTGCGGCGAGTAGATGTCGATCCGGCTCGCGCCCCAGCACGCATTCCAGATCTGGCCGTCGGCGTCGCACACCGAACCGTCGAGACCGCCGACGCCGCTGTGGCGCAGCAGCACCTCCGGCTCGCCGCGCGGCAGGCCGGTCGCGGGATTGAGCGGCACGGCATAGAGCACCGCGCGCGGCGTATCGGTGAAATAGCCGGTCGCGCCGTCCGGCGAGAAGCAGATCGAATTGGGAATGCTGATGCCGGGAAACAGCGTCGAGATCTTGCCGCGATGAAGCGCGTAGATCGCGCCCGCCTTCGGCTCGGCTTTCTTGCCCATGGTGCCGATCCAGAACGTACCGGATTGATGCACGCGGCAATCGTTGGAGCGCGTCATCGGATTGTCCGCTTCGAGTGGACAGAACAGCGTCATTGCACCATCAGCGAGCTTGCGGATGTAGAGGCCGTCTTCGGCGACGATCAGCTGCCGCTCGGCGTCGATACGCCCCAGCGCGCTCGCCATCCGGCCGAGCGCGTGGCTGCGGACAGAACCGCTGCCGAGTTGCGCCTCGAACAGCTTGCCTTCGCGAATGTCGAACCACCAGGCCGTGTCGGTGGTCACGTCATAGGTCGGACCTTCGCCGAGATGGCAAGGATGGTCTGAAAGGACAGTCGTCGGCACCTGCTCCATCATGTCGACCTCACCGAAAAGCGATAGACCGTGTGATGGCGATAGACGCCGCCGGGATCGAGGCGCGGGCTCGGAAAGTCCGGCCGGTTCGGCGCGTCGGGCCAGATATGCGGCTCCAGGCACATGGCATCCGATTGCCGGATCAGCTTGCCGCCCTTGCCCGACATCGTCCCGTCGAGATAATTGCCGGAATAGACCTGAAGTCCGGGCTGATCGGTGAGCAGCTCCATGATGCGCCCGGAGCGCGGCGCCTCCAGCCGCGCCGCGAGCGCAAGCTTGCCGTCGCGTCCGAGGCAATAGGTGTGGTCGTAGCCCCTGCCGTTTTGCAATTGCGGGTCGCCTTCACGGATGCGCTCGCCCACCGGCCAAGGTTTGCGGAAATCGAACGGCGTGCCGGCCACGCTGCGCGGCAACTCCGGCAGCGGAATGGCGGTGGGATCAATGGCGAGGAACTGATCGGCGGCGACCATCAGGCGATGATCGAGAATGGACATCCCTGACGTCGCACCCTCGAGGTTGAAGAAGCTGTGGTTGGTCAAATTGACGATGGTCGGCCGGTCGGTTCGCGCTTCCATCAGCAGCGACAGCTCGGTCGGGCCGGTGACGCGATAGGTCACGCGGACATCCAGCCTGCCTGGATAATTCTCCTCGCCATGCGGGCTGACATAGGTAAGCGTCACCGCGGGCTCGGCGCCATCGTCTATATCCGCGATCTCCCAGAGCTTGCGATCAAAACCCTCGAACCCGCCGTGCAGCGCATTCGGACCGTTGTTGACGGCGAGCTGCACCGTCTCGCCTTGAAGCGAAAACTGTCCCTTGGCGATTCGGTTGGCATAGCGGCCGACGGTGGCGCCGAGAAACTTGCGTTCAGCGAGATAGCCGGCGAAGGCATCATGGCCGAGCACGACGTCGTCGTATCCACCGTTGGCATCCGGCGCGATCAGCGCTTGCAGCACCGCGCCGTGGTTGATGATGCGCGCCTCGAAGCCGCCCTTCCCGCGCAGCACGACGCGCTCGACCTTGCGGCCGTCGGGCAGCGTCCCGAACACGTCTTTCGTGATTGTTGATGCGGTCATGCTCAATCCACAAACGGTTCGACGATCGCGCGCTTGCCGAGCAGGAAGGCGTCGGCGACGAGACGCAGCGGCGCCAGATCGACGTCACTTGCGCCGGTCGCTGCGAGCGCGACGAAGCGTCGGTAGAGTCCGCGATATTCCTCATCGGGCCCTTCGGCAAGCACCTTGCCGTCGACGGCCATGCGCGCGCCACCGCTGGACAGTGTCAGCCGGCCCTGATCGGTTTCGACGAGGATATCCCAGCTCTGCGGCCCGGTCTGGCGGAAGTCGAACTCGGCGGTCACGGGCAGGCCGCTGATATCCGTCAGGTTCAGGTTCGCCGCGATCGGCGCCTGGCAGTTGGCCGGAAAGGCCAGCTCGGCCGCCGTGACGAATACGGGCTTCGGCAGAATCCTGGTCAGGATCGAGAGCGCATTGATGCCAGGATCGAACACGCCGAGGCCGCCCGGCTCCCAGATCCAGCCCTGCCCGGGGTGCCAGACACGGACGTCTTCCTTCCAGCTGATGTGCACGGATTTGATGTGCCGATCAGTGAGCCATTGCCGGGCCGGCTCGACCGCCGGCGCATGGCGCGAATGCCAGGTCGCAAACAATGTCCGCTTCGCGCCCGCCGCCATTGCGATCAAGGGATCAAGCTCGGCAACGCCGGTGCCCGGCGGCTTCTCCAACATGACATGCTTGCCGGCGGCGAGGGCTGCTGCGGCCTGGGCCCGCCGCACCTGCGGCGGCGTGCAGAGCGAGACCGCGTCGACCGGGGGCCCCTTCTGAAGCAATTCCTCGATGGTCGCAAAATGCGGCAGCCCCGGCAGCGAGGCGTTGCGGCTCGCCACGGCGGCGAGCGTTGCACCCGGTGTGGCGGCGATCGCCCCCACATGCTGGTCCCGCGCGATCTTGCCGAAGCCGACGATGGCGATGCGAAGGTCTGTCACGCTCGTTCTCCAGTATCGGCCGACGGCAGCGGCTCGGCCGCGGCGATCTCGATCGCCGTGCTGTCGTGGCGGCGCATGCCGTTGTGAATGACATAGACCATGGCCTCGGATGCGGCATCGGCATCGCCCGCGACGATGGCATCGACGATCTTCTGATGCCAGAGCAGCACGGTGTCGCGGTCCCCTGACTCGACCGGAGCGCTGAGCAGGAACGAGGCGCGCAGCGCTGCTTCGATGACATGCCCGATCGAGCGCATGAACAGATTGCCCGAGGCACGCGCCACGGCCACATGAAGCGCGAGATCGGCATCGGCAAATCCGACCGAGTCGGACGCTTCATGCCGCATGCGATCCATGCAGCGCCGCAGCTCGCTAATGTCCTGCTCGGACCGCTGCGTTGCCGCGAGCACCGCCGCGCGCGGCTCGACGGCCAGACGGATCTCGGCGAGGTCGTTGAGAAAGCGCTTGTCGATGCCGGCGTCGAGGTGCCAGGCTAGCACGTCCGCGTCGAACATGTTCCAGGCGCCGCGCTCGCGCACGACGGTGCCGACCCGCGCCTTGGTGGTGAGCAGGCCCTTGGCGACCAGCGTCTTGACGCTCTCGCGCAGCACCGGCCGCGACACGCCGAACATCGCGATCATCTCAGCATCACCCGGCAGGCGCGAGCCCTCCGCATAGCGCCCGGCGATGATGTCGACGCCGATCGAGCGCGCCACCTCCGCATGGTTGGAATGGGCCCGCCGCGTCGGGATGACGACGATCCGCGATGTCACGACGCCGCTCCCCCATGGCTCGCCGCCGGCCGGCGCGCGAGCGCGACCAGGCTCTGCTGCAGAGCGATGAAGGCGAACAGACGCACGCCCGAGGTGCGGGGGATCAGCAAGAGCTGCGGCGCGGTGCGCGCGTTGCAGGAGGTCGACTTCACGCTGAGACGGACGTCTCGGCCGCGCGCCAGCCGGTTTCCGATCCGATCTGCGAGAAGCCGATCGTGAGCTGACCGGGGCTGGCCGGCGCCGCGAGCAACAAGGCGGCCATGGCGCTGGCCGCACAGAGAGATTTAGGGGTCATTAGGCGCGTCTCCCAAGATCTTTATCCGGGGCGCTGATTGGTAGCATGGCACCCACAGGCCGGCCTTCGCGCCGGCGGCGGCACTATTTCACGGAAGCCGGGTTCCGACTAGTCATATTATTTGACTATTTGGAGGAAACCCAGACGGGCGGCGGCGGGTGATTTTAAGACACGCTTAGAGCGATTTTGTTCCAGAGATGCAACGACGAGATGAAATAATTATCGGACGGCTGAGATGAGGGAGTTTCCGCGAGGACGGGGACAGAGGGACTCGCAGCCTCACCTGCTGTCATAGCGAGCGTAGCGAAGCACAGAACCCTCCGCGTAAAGACGCCGGATTGCTTCGCTACGCTCGCAATGACGATGTGGATGGAGCTCTGCGTTCCTCAAGCAGATTGACTGGTGGAGAGTCCCCCTCACCCTGATTGCATCCCGATGCGATCAGGCCTCTCCCCGCGCGGGGGAGAGGCGAAGGAGGCCCGAGCTAGATCAGCTTCCGCTGCGCCAGGTTCTTCATCAGCGCGCCGATGCCGAACGTCCAGGGCTCGCACTCGTCGCTGGTGCGCATGCGGTTGACGAGCTTGCCGAGCTGAGGCGCTGCGATGGTGACGATGTCGTCGCGCTTGTGGGTGAATCCCTGCCCCGGCGCATCGCGATCCTTCACGGGAGCGAACATGGTGCCGAGGAACAGCACGAAGCCGTCGGGATATTGATGCACCTTGCCGATGGTCTGCGCGACCAGATCGGTGGGATCGCGGCTGATCTTGCTGATGGAGGAATGGCCGTCGAGAACGAAGCCGTCCGCACCCGTGACGTTCAGGCTGATGTCGAGCCTGCGCGCGTCGTCGAGCGTGAAGCTGTCATCGAAGAGGCGCAGCAGCGGGCCGATCGAGCAGGACGCGTTGTTGTCCTTGGCCTTCGACAACAGCAGCGCCGAGCGGCCCTCGAAGTCGCGCAGGTTCACGTCGTTGCCGAGCGCGCCGCCGACGATCTTGCCGCGGCTCGACACGAACAGCACGAGCTCGGGCTCCGGGTTGTTCCAGGTCGATTTCGGATGCAGGCCGGCGTCCATGCCGGTGCCGACCGACGACAAGGTGGGCGCCTTGGTGAAGATCTCGGCATCCGGACCGATGCCGACCTCGAGATATTGGCTCCAGGCGTTCTGATCGATCAGCACCTGCTTCAGGTGCATCGCCTGATCCGAGCCCGGCTTGAGCTTTGACAGATCGTCACCGATCAGACGCGTCACTTCTTTCCGGATCGCTTCGGCCGAGGCAGGATTGCCCTTGGCGCGCTCTTCGATGACGCGTTCCAGCATCGAGATCGCGAAGGTGACGCCGGCGGCTTTCAGCGTCTGGAGATCGACGGGCGCGAGCAGCCAGGGTTTTTGGGGATCGCGCCCGTCCGGCGGGGTGTTGGCCACGATCGCCTCGAGGTCACCGATGCGCTCGCCCTTTGTTGCGGCAAGCGCCTTGGCGGGATCGTCCGCCTCGCAGAGCGCGCTGATGGTCGGAAACGTCGCGGTGACGTCGAACACGCCGTCACCGCGCACGGCGACGACGGCCGGACCGTTGACCTGCGGCAGCCAGACGCGGCCGACCAGTGTCCCCTTCGTGCCATCCTCGGGGAGAAGGTCCTTCACAGTCAATGTCGTCATGGCCGGCGTCCTCGCTGTTTCTAAGGACCGGCTGCATTCGCAGCGGCCGTTCCCGTTAGCGAAGACCAATAAACGTCTGGCGCTGGAAGTCCAGAGCGGCGGCGCGCCGTGCAATTATGCCCCTGCCCGCGCCTTTCGCGCCGCAATCTGGTGCAGTGCCCAGCGCGCATTTTTGCGGACATCAGGATCAGGATCGTCGGCGATCACGGCCAGGAATGCCTCGCCGTCGGGATGGCCGATCTCGCCTAGCGCGGCGGCGGCCTCTTTGCGCAAATTCGCCTGGTCGTGATTGACGCAATTGCCGATCGGCCGCACCGCACGTTCGATCTTCATCTTGCCGAGGCTGCGGATCGCCTTCAGCCGCACCTGCCAGTACTCATCCGCGAGGCAAGCGACGAGCTGATCAGCCGCGATTGCACCATTCACGTTGAGACCCAGCGTCTCCGCTGCCATCTCGCGGACCATCCAGTCGGCGTCCTTCAGCGCGCGGGTGATGGTCTCCGCCGCCGGCTTCATCTGCGAAAAGGCCAATGCGCTAACGGCGGCGCGGCGCACATGGGCATCGGGATCGTTGATCAGCGCGGTCAGCGCCGGAATGGATTCCTCCAGCTTGAGGAAGCCGATCACGCCGATCGCCTGTACACGCACGGCGGCGTCAGCGTCCTGGAGCGCTTCCAGCGCGGGCTTGAGTGTATCCCTGCGGCGCAGTTCCTTCAGCGCGCGCAGAGCGCCCATGCGGACGAAAGCGTGGGTGTGCCTGACCAGCGGCAGGATCGCGTCGGCGCACGCGGGATCCTTGAATTCAGCCATGCTGTCGGCCGCGGCCGCCGCGACGATTCTCTCGGGATCGACCAACAGCTTCACCAGCGCGCTTGCTGCCTCCGGCCCGTCGAACTCGCCGAGCGCCATCGCGACCTGCTGGCGCACGCCGGCATCGGGATCGGCGACCATTTTGGCGAGATGTGCGACCGCGGCGGGATCGCCGGAATGGCCGAGTGCGATGATGGCGACGCGGCGTTCGGCGGGATCGGCCGCTTGCAGCCGCTCGTCGGCGTCTTCGAGATCGTCGTAGGATTCGAACGGGCTCGACATGATCACCTCAAAAGATAGGGAATGTTGACGGTGACGGCGCCGGTCGGACAATCCGCTTCGCAGGGCATGCAATACCAGCACTCGTCATAGGCCATGTAGGCCTTGTTGGTCATGTCGCTGATGCGCAGCACGTCGAGCGGGCAGACATCGACGCACACCGTGCAGCCCTTGTCCGCGATGCATTTGGCGTCGTCGACCACCACCGGAACCGATGTCTGATAGGACGCGAGAGGCATGTGACGTCTCCTGTTGGCTATGTTCTGGTGGATCACGCCGAGGCGCGAATGCGCTGCTTGTCGTAGAGGTCCTTCTCGTCGTCCGCGATCGGCACGACATAGGGCTCGACTGCGCGCTTCTCGCTGGTCATCCTGCCGTCCTGCTTGGACAGCAGCGTGTGGCAGAACCAGTTCTCGTTGTCCTTCTCCGGGAAATCCGTCCGCCAGTGATACAGCCCCCAACGGCTCTCTTCGCGGTAGAGCGAAGCGTGTGCGGCCATATCGGCACAGTCCATGATCGACTGCACTTCGAGCGCGCGCAGCAATTCGTGCGCGTTGCGCGCGATCATGCGCTCCTGCATATCCTCACGCGCTTCGGCGAGCCGCCGCATGCCGAGCTCATATTTGCGCGTGACCTTCGGCGGCTGGAGATAGTCGTTGACGAGGCGCCGGGTCTTGTACTCGATCTGGTTCGGCGGAATCCCGTCCTCGCGCTTGGTCGGCGCCATCACGCGGTCGCGCTCCATGGCGACGTCGGCCGCGTCGAACTCCGCGAAATCATGGCTGTCGGCGAACTCCATCGCGTCGATGCCGGCGACCGAGCCGTTGGTGAAGGCGCCGAGCATGTAATTGTGCGGGACGCTTGCCATGTCGCCGGCGGCATAGAGGCCGGGTACGGTGGTGCGGGCATTGTCGTCGACGAACACGCCTGATGCGCTGTGGCCGGAGCAGAAGCCGATCTCGGAGATGTGCATCTCGATGGACTCGCTGCGGTAGTCGACGCCGCGCCCCTGCTGGAATAGGCCGCGCGTCGGACGCTCGACCTTGTGCAGCGTGGATTCGATCTCGGAAATCGTATCGGGGTGGAGATGCTTGAGCTGGAGGAACACCGGGCCCTTCCCGGAGAGGAGTTCGTTGTAGAACTCCAGCATCATCTGGCCGGACCAGTAGTCGCATTCAATGAAGCGCGAGCCTTCGTTGTTTGCCGTATATGCGCCGAACGGGCCGGCGACGTAGGCGCAGGCCGGACCGTTATAGTCCTTGATCAGCGGGTTGATCTGGAAGCATTCGAGGTTCGCGAGCGCAGCGCCGGCGTGATAGGCCATGGCGTAGCCGTCGCCGGAATTGGCGGCGTTCTCGTAGGTGCCGAACATGTAGCCGGACGTCGGCAGGCCCAGCCGACCGGCAGCGCCCATGCAGAGGATCACGGCCTTGGCCTTGATCACCAGCATCTCGGCAGTACGCGTATTGACGCTGATGGCCCCGGCAATGCGGCCGTCGGCAGATTTGACGAGGCGCGTCGCCATGTAGCGGTTGGAAATGAGGATGCGGGCGCGGCGCAGCTGACGATACAGCGCCTTCTTCACGGTCTCGCCGTTCGGCATTGGCAGCACATAGGTGCCGATGTGGTGCACCTTCTTGACGGCGTAGTCGCCGTTCTCGTTCTTCAGGAAGCGGATGCCAAAGCTGTCCAGCTCCTCGATGATCTTGTAGCAGTTCTGCGCGTACTTGTAGACCGCCTTCTGATCGACGATGCCGTCATTGGCGATGGTGATTTCCTTGGTGTACTGCTCCGGCGTCGCGTAACCGGGGATGACGGCGTTGTTGAGCCCGTCCATGCCCATCGAGATCGCGCCGGAGCGCTTGACGTTGGCCTTCTCGAGCAGGACGACATTGGCCTTCGGATTCTTCAGCTTCGCCTTCAGTGCCGCCATCGGACCGGCTGTGCCACCGCCGATCACCAGCACATCGCAGGAAACTTCCGAAAGTCCGTCGACGATCTGATCTAGTGCCATCGCTTGCTCCTGGTTCGCCGATAGCCGGCGTCTTTGCCTCAGATTTGTTCAGGGAGCTTCCCGGCGATAGCAATTAGTTGTCGCTGGGACGCGATTTGTAGCTCAGCGCTCGACGAAGGCTTTTTCGATGACGAAATGGCCGGGCTGGCTGTGGTTGCCCTCGACGAAGCCGCGCGCCGAGAACATCGCGTGGAGTTCCTCGAGCATCGCCGGGCTCCCGCACAGCATGATGCGGTCCGTTTCGATGTCGAGCCTCGCTTGTCCGATATCCTCGAAGAGCTCGTTCGAGGCGATCAGGTCGGTGATGCGGCCGCGATTGCGGAACGGCTCGCGGGTGACGGTCGGGTAGTAGACGAGCTTGTCGCGAATCAAGGGGCCGAAGAATTCGTGATTGCGCAGGCCCTCGACGAGGTGCTCTCCATAGGCGAGTTCCGAGACCTGGCGGCAGCCATGGGCGAGCACGATGGTCTCGTAATTCTCATAGACGTCGGGGTCCTTGATCAGGCTGGCGAAGGGCGCCAGGCCCGTTCCGGTTGAGAGCAGCAGCAGGCGCTTTCCCGGAATGAGGTTGCCGGTGATCAGCGTGCCCGTCGCCTTGCGCCCGACCAGGATGATGTCGCCTTCCCTGATCTTCTGAAGGCGAGAGGTGAGCGGACCGTCCTGCACCTTGATCGAGAAGAATTCGAGCGCCTCCTCGTGATTGGCGCTGGCCATGCTGTAGGCCCGCATCAACGGCTTGCCCTCGACCTCCAGACCAATCATTGCGAACTGGCCGTTCTGGAAGCGGAAGCCGGGATCGCGCGTCGCGGTGAAGCTGAACAGGGAATCGGTCCAGTGCCTGACCGACAGAACCGTTTCCTTCTGAAATGCACTCATCGTCTCTCCTTGGTCGTCATTGGCGCGCAAGGTTTCCGAGAGATGAGAGACCGGCAATTCGGAAGTGAAGTTCCCAGTCGATTAGTTTCACATTTCGCGTGGGTTGCTCGAAGAGCAGGCTCGCGATCCCGCCCGCGCCGGCAATTAGTTGCTATTCGTGCGTTCCGCCTCGACGTAGAATGAAGCCAGAGGTTCCTCATGACGATGACATTGGTGGCACCGACCGTGGCCGGCTACGAAGCCAGCGCCGATCTCGCTTCGCTCCTGGTCCGCACCGCGCAGGACGACGCGCTCAGCGTTTCCGCCGAAACACTCCGCCTCTCCTGCAAATGCGCCCATTGCACCCGCGCCCGCTTCGACGACCGCTTCCCCGAAGCGTTTCCGGGGATCGCCATCACCGAGATCAACGATCTCGGCTACGGGCTGAACATCTCGTTTTCGGATGGCCACGACCGGGGAATATATCCGAAGCCGTATCTGCTGAACTTGGCGGGGCAGTGACCCGGTATTCGGTGTCATTTCCCCGCGTGAGGCGTCTGCCCCCATCTGGCACGGACATTGCTCCTCTTTAGAACGATTTGAAACGTTCGGAGGCAGGCGATGTTGCAGGCGGCGAATGCGGTTCGCGGAACAGTACCCGCGGCTGTCCGGCCTGCCGGCAGCGCCTCCCTACTGCTCACCGAGAACCAGCAATGGATCGGCGGTCCACCACCGTTGATGGACAAGCTCTCACCGCGCGAGCGTGAGTTGGTGCTGAAGCAGGGCCGCCGCAAGGTGCTGAACCGCGGCCAGACGCTGTTCAGCCAGGGCGGCAAGCATGACGGCATCTGGCTGATCGAGAGCGGCCGCATCCGCGTGTTCTACACCTCGCCACTCGGACGCGAGATCACGCTGGCCTATTGGCATGTTGGCAATTTCGTCGGTGGTCCCGAAGTGTTCGAAGGTACCGTGCATCAATGGTCCGGCGTTGCCTCCAGTAATTGCAGCGTCGTGCACCTGCCCGGAAAGGACTTGCGGTCCCTTGCCGCAGAGATCCCGAACCTCGCGATTGGCTTGATCGAAGGCCTGACGTTCAAGGGCAAATGCTATTCGGCACTGGCCCAGATGCTGGGCACGCGCTCGATCACGCAGCGTCTCGCCCATCTGTTGCTGCATCTCGTCGAGCTCTACGGTGTCGAGGATGCCGACGGCACCGTGATCGCCGCGGCCTTCACCCACGCCGACATCGCCCACATGGTCGGCGCCACCAGGCAATGGGTCACGATCAGCCTGAAGCGGATGCAGGAGAAGGGAATCGTGCTGACCAAACGGTCGCAGATCGTGGTCTGCCGGACCGACATTCTCGAGGAGATGCGCGGCCAGGCGGCAGATTGAAGGGGGTCCGCGACCATGGCCGGTGCACAGGCAAGCGGCTTTATAGTGCAGGACTGCCCAAGGAGTATGCAATCAGCTTTTCCCGGCAACTAATCGACTGCGGCGGCCACTCCGGATTTGCCCTGCCTGCGCCCTCCCCCAATCATGGCACCCACAGCACATCCAACCGAATGAGGATGAGAATGGCCCGCCATCTTCCCACGCTCTCGATCGCGATGTCGGTGACGTCGCTGGCGCTGCTCGTCACGCAGCCGGCTTCTGCGGAAACCGTCAAGCTCGGCATCGGAACGCAGGATACCACGACCAACACGGTCACCGCAGGCGTCGTCATCCGCCAATTGCAGCTGCTCGAGAAGTACCTGCCGAAGGACGGCAAATACGCCAACATCAAGTTCGAGCTGGAATGGCAGAACTTCACCTCCGGTCCGCCCGTCACCAACGCGATGATGGCGAACAAGCTGCAGATCGGCATGATGGGCGACTATCCGCTCATCGTGAACGGATTCACCTTCGAGAGCAATCCGGAGAGCAAGAGCCGCCTCGTCGGCATCGCCGCCTACAGCCTGTCCGGCTCGGGCAACGGCCTCGTCGTCCACAAGGACTCACCCTATTACGACCTCGCCGATCTCAAGGGTAAGCTCGTCAGCGTGCCTTTCGGCTCCGCCGCGCACGGCATGGTGCTGAAAGCGATGCAGGATCGCGGCTATGCGTCCGATTTCTTCCAGCTCGTCAGCCAGAGCCCGGAGGTCGGCTCGACCAATCTGCAGGAGAAGAAGATCGACGGGCATGCCGATTTCGTCCCCTTTGCGGAATTGCTGCCCTTCCGCGGCTTCGCGCGGAAGATCTTCGACGGAGTCGAGACCAACTTGCCGACCTTCCACGGCATCGTGATTCGCACAGACTTCGCCGAAAAATATCCCGAGGTCGTCGTCGCCTATTTCAAGGCGCTGATCGCCGCCAACCAGTGGCTGCGCGCGGATCCCAAGCTGGCCGCCGAGAAGATCCAGGAATGGACCGGCATCAACAAGGAGGTCGTCTACATCTTCTTGGGGCCCGGCGGCAATATGACGACCGATCCGACGATCAAGCCGGCGCTGATCGATGCGGCCACGACCGACGTCAAGGTTCTGCAGAATCTCGGCCGCATGAAGGAGTTCGATCCGAAGAAATGGGTCGACGACAAATACATCCGCAAGGCCTATGCTGAAATGCAGCTCGATTACGACGCCCAGCTCGCGAGCACCAACAACTATGAGATCTCGGGCGAGGACAGCTTCTGCAAGAAGCCCATCGCCGATCCGCGCAAGGCGGGCGAAGTCTGGATCGACGGTGCAGGCATCATGCCCTTCTCGTCCGCCAGCTGCACGCTCGGCGCCTATGCCGACTACAAGGCCAAGGGCAAGAAGATCAACGTCGCCTACGTCTTCGACACCACGCGCGGCATCAAGCTGTTCGCCGATCAGGCCTTCTTCGCGGTCGGCAATGGCGAGATCGCCCCGTTCCTGCTGAAGAAGGACGCCGAAGCCTACGCCGCCAAGATCAGCGGCAAGGTGCTCGGCTTCGATGATGCGATGAAGGCCGCCGTCGGCGGAGGCAAGACGTGAGCAGCCCCGCCCTCGTCAGACAGCCCGAGGACAGCCTGCCGGCAACAGCACTTGCTGAGGCGGGCTCCGCGCCCGCCGCCATCACCCGGCCTTCGACGCCGTCCTCCTTCGCCACACTCGCCTTGCGCTGGTACCGGCTCAATCGGGCAGGACTGCGCGCGACCGCGATTGGCGTCATCTCGCTGCTCGCCTTCCTGCTGGTCTGGCATCTGCTCACGACATATCGGGTCGTGTTCTTCGTGCGCTTCACCAACGTGCCCTCGCCGCTCGCGGTCTACGACAGCTTCATAAAGGCGATTCACGATCCTAAATTCCTGATGCACGTCCTGCTCAGCTGCCGGCGAATCTTCATCGGATTCTCGCTCGCGGCGATCATCGGCGTGCCGCTCGGCCTGATCATGGGACGCTTCAAGCTGGTGCATGAGGTGATCTTCCCGGTCGCGGAGGTGCTACGGCCGATCCCAGCGATCGCCTGGGTGCCGATGGCGATCATGCTGTGGCCGACCAACGAGCAGAGCATCGTCTACATCACCTTCCTCGGCTCGTTCTTTCCGATCCTGGTCAACACACTGCACGGCATGTCGCTGGTCGACCCCGTGCTGGTACGCGCCGCGCAATGTCTCGGCGCGCGCGAACGCTCGATCTTCCGGGAGGTGTATTTTCCGGCCTCGCTGCCGCACATCTTCACCGGCCTCACCGTCGGCATGGGCGTCGCCTGGGTGTCGCTGATCGCCGCCGAGATGATCTCCGGTCAGTACGGCATCGGTTACTTCACCTGGGAAGCCTATTCGCTGGTCCAGTACGCCGACATCGCGCTCGGCATGATCGCGATCGGGGTGCTCGGCCTAGGGTCGAGCCTGCTGATCCGGGGCGCGGGGCAATTGGTAATGCCGTGGAGATCGACATGAGCGAGGTGCTAGCGAACAGCCCTAAAGGCCACATCGAAGTCAAGAACTTCTCCCTCGCCTACGAGACCATCGAGGGCGCGGTGCAGGCCGTCACCGACACGCAGATCCATGTGCGGCCCGGCGAGTTCGTGTCGATCGTCGGCCCGTCCGGCTGCGGAAAGTCGACGCTGCTCAATGCGGTCGCGGGCTTCCTCAAGCCGACGACCGGCGCAGTTACCGTCGACGGCGAGCGGGTAAACGGTCCGAGCGCCGAACGCGGCATGGTGTTTCAGCAATATTCTCTTTTTCCGTGGAAGACCGTGCGCGAGAACGTCGAGTTCGGCCTGAAGATGCGCGGCATGCCGCGCTCGCAGCGCGAACGCGCCGCGCGCACGCTGTTGGGGCTTGCGGGACTCGAAGCGTTCGAAAAGCACTATCCGGAAAAGCTCTCCGGCGGCATGAAGCAGCGCGTCGGCATCGTCCGCGCGCTCGCGACGGGACCGAAAGTGCTGTTGCTGGACGAGCCCTTCGGCGCGCTCGACGCGCAGACGCGCGTCATCATGCAGCAGATCCTCACCAATATGTGGCAGCGGTTGAAGATCTCGGTGTTGTTCGTCACCCACGACATTGACGAAGCCATCTTCCTGTCCGACCGCGTCTATTGCATGACCGCGCGGCCGGGCTCGATCAAGGCGGAGATCCCGATCCCGCTAGAGCGGCCGCGGCAGCAATCGATGATGATGTCGTCGGAATTTTTGGCGCTCCGCCGCGGGCTGATGTCGCTGATCCGCGAAGAGAGCCTGAAGGCGATGGGCGGAGAGATCACCGACTTGGGCATGCAAGGGCTGAACATCGAGCTGCACGGCCATTCGCTCGCGGACGTGATTTAGATTCCGCTTGCAGCATTGACGGTCACGTCGGGTGGGCAAAGGCGCCCTTGCGCCGTGCCCACCACCTCCCTCGATCGCGAAAATACGTGGGCACGCTTCCGCCTACGCTCTTCGAGGTACGGCGGACAAGTCGCTTTGCCACCCTCCGATAGCTTTGCCTGTTCACTTGAACCAGTGCACCAGCGCGATGCTGATTCCCAGCAGCAGGATCAGTGACAGCGTCACGGCCGCCGTCACCCGGCCGCCGACATTGGCGAGCACCCGCACGTCGACGCCAAGGCCGAGGGCGGCCATCGAGACCACCGTCAGAAAGCCCGTGATCGTCGTCACGGGGCCAACCACTGTCGCCGGCACGATCTCCAGCGAGCGCAGGGTCGCAAGCGCAAGGAAGCCGAGGATGAACCAGGGGACCAGGCGGAAGAAGCCGACGCTGGTTTTCTTGGCATCGCTCTGCCAGCGCGAGGCGACCAGCGACAGGCCGACGACGACCGGGCCGAGCATCAAGACACGCATCAGCTTCACCAGCGTGCCGATCTGGGTTGAGACGAGACCTGCCGGCACGGTTGCAGCAAGCACCTGCGGCACCGCGTAGACGGTGAGCCCGGCGAGAATGCCGTACTGCGTTGCAGACAATTGCAGCAGCGGGATCAGCAGCGGCAGGCCCAGCACCATCATCACGCCGAGGATCGCCGTAAACGAAATCGAGGACGCAATCTCGTCGTTGCTGGCGCCGATGATGGGTGCCACCGCAGCGATCGCGGAATTGCCGCAGATCGAGTTGCCGCAGGCAATCAGGATCGACAGCCGCGTCGACAAGCCGAGCAACCGGCTGAGCCCGAAGGAGACGCAGAGTGCGACCACGACGACCGCGGCAATGGAGGCGAGCAGCGCAATACCGGAAGCCGCGATTGCGGCGAAGCTGATGGAGGCCCCGAGCAGCATCACTGCGACTTCGAGCAGCTGCTTGGCGCTGAAGGCGATGCCGGCCTGCCAACGCGGGGCCGGCTTCCAGAAGCTGCGAACCGCCATGCCGAGCAGGATCGCCATGACCAGCGCCTCGACATAGGGATGCTCGAACACGCCCAGTTCGGCCCGCTCGAGCAGGGCCGACACGCCGGCAATCGCGACACAAAGGAGAATGCCCGGAATCAGCGCCGCAATACGGCCCGCGGCGGTGACCGGCTTGGAATCGGCCGGGCTGGATGCTTGATTCTGCGACACAAATCTCTCCCGAAGGAGAAGGATTTATACGCAGCAGGACCCGATTGGGAAATATGTTTTCGACATATCAGGTCCGAGAGAAGTTCTCTCCTGAGACCGGAATAAACAGCTTCAGAAGATCAGGTTCTTGGCCAGCGAGGCGAAGCGGCTGAAGCCGTCATAGATGCCCGGTTCGAAGAAGGCCGCACGGGCCAGCACGATGCCCGCAACCAGCGACCAGAACAGGGTGGTGCCGGCTCGCAGCAGGAGCTTCGAGGCGCGCGACTTCGGCTGGGTGTCCGTTGCGGACACCAGCTGCTCGCCGAAAGGCTCAAATCCAGTGCGTTCCATGGCTGCCAATCCACCGATTTCTGGCAGAAATGTCGTCGTTTCGGCTCCAAACAGCAATGGAAGCGATTGGCGTTTTTGCCTTCGTAAGGGGAAACTCCTTCCTTCTGACAGAGCCGCGGCGATAGTTTTCTTCTGCCCGCCTATTTGAACACCGCCGCTCCGGTCACGATGCCCTCGCCGTGTCGGCATCCCCCTAAGCCGCGAGCCCGCTCTCTACCGGCGCAAACTCCAGCCCCAGACTCTCCGCCACCGCCTTGTTCGTCACCCGGCCGCGATGCACGTTGAGGCCGTTGCGCAGATGCGGATTTTCCAGGACGGCCGCAAAGCCCTTGTTGGCGAGCATCAGGCCGAACGGCAACGTCGCGTTGTTCAGGGCCTGGCTCGATGTCACCGGCACCGCGCCCGGCATGTTGGCGACGCAATAATGCACGACGCCGTCGACCTCGTAGGTCGGCTCCGCGTGCGTGGTCGGGTGCGAGGTCTCGAAGCAGCCGCCCTGGTCGATCGCGACATCGACCAGCACGGCTCCCGGCCGCATCGATTTCAGCATCGCGCGCGTGACGAGCTTCGGCGCGCTGGCGCCGGGCACCAGCACGGCACCGATGACGACGTCGGCGGCGAACACCTCGTCCTCGACCGCCTCGATGGTCGAGAAACGGGTGCGCACGCGTCCGGCAAAGAGATCGTCCAGTTCGCGCAGGCGCGGGATCGAGCGGTCGATCACGGTGACCTCGGCACCTAGGCCGACGGCCATGCGCGCCGCCTGCGTTCCGACCACGCCGCCGCCGAGCACGACCACGCGTGCCGGCTGCACGCCGGGCACGCCGCCAAGCAGCAGGCCGCGGCCACCAGTCGAACGCTTGAGCGCGGCGCCGGCGGCCTCGATGGCGAGGCGGCCGGCGACTTCGCTCATCGGGGCGAGCAGCGGGAGGTGACCGCTCGCGTCCGTGACGGTTTCATAGGCGATTGCGGTGCAGCCGGAAGCAAGCAGGCCCTTGGCCTGCTCGGGATCCGGCGCAAGATGAAGGTAAGTGAAAAGGATCTGGCCTTCGCGAAGCTGAGCCCATTCGCTCTTCTGCGGCTCCTTCACCTTCACCATCATGTCGGACTTTGCGAAGATCTCGCGAGCGGTCTCGGCGATGGACGCCCCCGCCCGCCGGTACACCTCGTCGGACGCACCGATGCCGCTGCCGGCGCCGCTCTCGACTGTCACCTGGTGCCCGGCAGCGACGTATTCGCGGACCGCGCCCGGAGTGAGCCCGACGCGATATTCCTGCAGCTTGATCTCCTTGGGGACTCCGACGCGCATCTTGATCTCCCTCGCCAATGCTTTGATTCCATTGTTGATCCTAGCGAGAGGGTCGGTTTGGTTTCGTGCAAATATCCGCTACCTTGGCGGCGCCCGCGCCGGTTTCCGGCGCAAAAACGTCCTTTGACGCTGGAAACGAAACCTTGGCCCTCGACCGGAAAGACCTCGCCATCCTCGCGGAACTCACGACCAATGCGCGAGCCAGCCACACCGAGCTTGCCAACAAGATCGGCTTGTCGAGTACGGCGCTGGCGCGGCGGCAGAAGGCGCTGGAGGATGACGGCTACATCCAGGCCTACCAGGCCGCGCTCGACCTGGCCCAGTTCGGCCTCACCACCACGGTGCTGGTTCGCATCGCGCTGGAGAGCCAAAGCGACGAGGCGCTGAAGGCGTTCGAGGCAGAAGTGACGAAATGTCCCTCCGTCGTGCGCTGCTTCCTGATGTCGGGGACGGACGACTACATCCTGATCGTGCTCGCCCGCGACATCCAGGATTTCGAGCGCATCCATCGCACCGAGCTGTCCCGCCTGCCGCGCGTCGCACGGGTTCAGTCGAGCTTCGCGCTGCGTGAGATTGTCAACCGCGCGGTGCCGACCGTCGTGTTCGGCGAGACCAAGCGCTGATCTCCTCGATCTGATCGGGAGAACCGGTCGGGAACCAAGCAACCCGTCATCCGTTGGGCGCTATCGGCCAGCAGCGGCAACGCATTCTCGCGTCCCTTCCACAATTTGCCCGGCTCGGCCTTTCCGCAGGGAAAATAGAACATGGCCGACCTTACGATCCCCGAACGCATTCCGATCAACCTCGTCGTCAATGGCGAAAGCCGCGCGCTCGAGGTCGTGCCATGGACCACGCTTCTGGATGCGCTGCGTGACCGTCTGGACCTGACCGGCACCAAGAAAGGCTGCGATCACGGCCAATGCGGTGCCTGTACCGTGCTGATCGACGGAAGACGGGTAAATTCCTGCCTGACCCTGGCCGTCATGAAGGATGGCGCCGAGATCACGACCATCGAAGGCTTGGCAAAGGACGGCGCGCTGCATCCCTTGCAACAGGCCTTCATCGACCACGATGCCTTTCAGTGCGGTTATTGCACGCCGGGCCAGATTTGCTCTGCTGCGGGCCTGTTGGCCGAAGGCCGTGCGCGTGATGCGGATGGGATCCGGGAACTGATGAGCGGAAACCTCTGTCGCTGCGGTGCCTACCCCAACATCGTGGCTGCGATCGAACAGGCAATGAGCCGGCCATGAACAACTTCCGATATTCCCGCGCAAGTGACCTTGCCGACGCCATCCGCCTGCTCGCCGCCGATCCCGGCGCGAAGCTGATTGCCGGCGGCACCAACCTCATCGATCTGATGAAGGAGAACGTCGAACGCCCCTCCCGGCTGATCGACATCTCTCGCCTGCCGCTCCGCGACGTCGAGGAGACAGCGGACGGCGGTCTGCGCATAGGCGCCTTGGTGCCGAATTCGGACCTCGCCTACCACCCGTTGATTGAGCAGCGCTATCCGCTCCTTGCCAGCGCCATCCTGGCCGGCGCCTCCGCGCAACTACGCAACATGGCCTCGGTCGGCGGCAATCTGATGCAACGTACCCGCTGCCCCTACTTCTATGACACCACGACGCCGTGCAACAAGCGAAGCCCCGGCGCGGGCTGCTCGGCCCTCGATGGCCTCAACCGCAACCACGCCATCCTCGGCACCAGCAACTCCTGCATCGCGACCAATCCATCCGATATGAGCGTGGCCCTGGCCGCGCTCGGCGCGCTCGTGCATATCGCACGCCCCTCAGGTCAGCGCACCATCGCGCTGACGGATTTCCATCGGCTTCCCGAGGACAAGCCTCATCTCGATACCAATCTCGGCAGCGGCGAGATCATTATCGCCATCGAGCTGCCGCCGAACGGCTTTGCCCGAAACTACAGCTACCTGAAGATCCGCGACCGGCTGTCCTACGCCTTCGCTCTGGTCTCGGTCGCGGCCGCGCTCGAACTGGAGGGCAACGCGATCGGCGAAGCGCGCCTTGCGCTCGGCGGCGTGGCCCACAAGCCCTGGCGAAGCCTCGAAGCCGAAGCCGCTTTGCGCGGTCAGGCGGCAACACCGGATCATTTCGGGCGCGCCGCCGACCTGCTGCTGCAGGGAGCGACAGCACACTCCCATAATGGATTCAAGATCGAGCTGGCGCGCCGAGCCGTCGTGCGTGCGCTGATGCAGGCCGCAAGCGCCACGCCGCAATCACAAGCTCACAAGAAGATCGCATGAGGGCCCGATGAACGCCTATGTCGGAACACCAACGTCGCGCGTCGACGGCCGGGCCAAGGTCACCGGGGCAGCCAAATATGCCGGCGAATTCGCAGCAGACGGTCTCCTTCACGGCTTCGTGGTCGAGGCCACCATCGCGCGCGGGCGCATCGCTCGCCTCGACACCAGCGAGGCGCTGAAAGTGAAGGGCGTGGTCGACGTGCTCACCCATGCACATCGGCCGCCCCTTGCTGACAAGGACGAAGCCTGGAAGGACGAGGTGGCGCCGGAGAAGGGCTCGCCGTTCCGTCCGCTTTATGACGGCGTGGTCAAGTTCAACGGCCAGCCGATCGCACTGGTCGTCGCCGAGGACTGGGAGACCGCCAAGTTCGCCGCAACGCTCGTTCGTGTCGAATATGAGCAGGAGGCGTTTGCGACCGATCTCGAATCCGAACGCGGCAAGGCTGCCAAGGTGGATCCACCGCACAAGCCGCGTGGTGATGCCGCAGCAGCCCTGACGCGTGCGGCCGTGCGCCACGAGGCGGATTACGTCATTCCGACCGAACACCACAATCCGATGGAGCTCTTCGCGACGACGGCGGTCTGGAACGGTGATGGCGGGCTCACGGTCTATGACAAGACGCAGGGCGTTCAGAACGTCCAGAAGTTTCTCTGCAGCGTTTTCGGCAAGAAGCCCGACGACATCCGCGTGATCTCGCCCTATGTCGGCGGCGCCTTCGGCTCGGGCCTGCGGCCGCAGCACCAGGTGGTGCTGGCAACCCTTGCCGCGCTCGCACTGAAGCGCTCCGTCCGCGTCGTGCTGACGCGGCAGCAGATGTATGGCCTGGGCTATCGTCCCATGACCATCGAACACGTCGCGCTCGGTGCAAAGCCGGACGGCACCCTCGATGCGATCAGCCACGAAGCCGTTGCCGTGACCTCACGCTATGAGGATTTTTCGCGGAACGATACGGGCTGGGCCGAGCAGCTTTACAAGAGTCCCAACAGCAGCTTTTCGCACAAGCTCGTCGACCTCGACGTCTCGACACCCGCCGACATGCGCGCGCCGGGTGCTGCAACGGGCGTCTGCGCGCTCGAATGCGCCATGGACGAGCTGGCCGTCGCGCTCAAGCTCGATCCGGTCGAGCTGCGGCTGAGGTGCTACTCGGATCGCGACCAGAGCGAAAACCTGCCTTACACCAGCAAGCAGCTGCGCGAGTGCTACGCCCGCGGCGCGGAAGCGTTCGGCTGGAGCCGACGCAATCCGGCACCGCGATCCATGCGCGACGGCAAGGAGCTGGTCGGCTGGGGTATGGCGACTGGGGTGTGGGAGGCTCTGCAGATGCCGGTTGCCGTCCGCATCGTGCTGACGGCCAACGGCCATGCCGAGGTCTCCTGCGCCGCGTCCGATATCGGCACCGGCACCTACACCATCGTGGCGCAGGTCGCGGCCGATGCTCTCGGGCTGCCGATCGAGAATATCAGCGTGCGGCTCGCCGATTCGACCTTGCCGCAAGCCCCCGTCGAGGGCGGCTCCTGGATGGCGGCGTCGAGCGCGCATGCGGTCTTGGGAGCGGCCGAAGAGATTCGCGGGGAGCTCGCACGTCTCGCCAAGGCCATGCCGGGCTCACCGCTCGCTGACCTTGACGCCGCCAACGTCATCCTGACTGACGGCATGATCGCCAGCAGCGAGGGGCGCGGGGCCGCCGTCTCGATTGCGGATGTCATGCGCCACAGCAAGCTCGAGCGGATCGAAAGGGAGAAGCTCAACCAGTTCGCGGAAGACAAATCGCATGCCCGCAACACACATTCGGCGGTTTTCGCGGAGGTGAAGATCGACGAGGAGCTGGGAATTATCCGCGTCACCCGGATCGTGAATGCGGTCGCGGCCGGGCGCATCCTGAACACCAAGACCGGCCGCAGCCAGGTCATGGGCGGGGTGGTCTGGGGAATTGGAATGGCGCTGCACGAGGAAACGGTGATGGATCACCGCTTCGGCCGCATCATGAACGCGAACATTGCCGAATACCACATTCCCGTGAACGCCGACGTCCACGACATTGACGTCATTTTCGTCGATGAGCCCGACGACCGCATCAACCGGTTGGGCATCAAGGGACTCGGCGAAATCGGCATCGTCGGCGTGCCGGCCGCGATTGCGAACGCCGTCTACCATGCCACCGGCAAGCGCATCCGGCGCTTCCCGATCACGCTGGACAAGCTGCTGGAGTGAAGCGTCAGGCTAACCTTGCCGCAGCACTCGGACATGTCATCCAGATGTCATCGAATGTGCAGAGAGCTGTATCTTCCTGCACATTCGGGACCCGCCATGGACTATTTCAAGCGCTTCAACTTTCTGTTCGCCGCCCCTGTGTTCGATGCCGACGATCTCGAAGGCGTCCGCTTCAACCAGATCATCGAGGAGATCCAGCGCTCCGGCTTCGAGGTGGTCCGGGCCCGCAAGCTGGAGGATGCCGAGATGGCGGTGCAGACCGATGCCGCGATCGGCTGCATGGTGGTGGACTGGGGCAAGAAGGGCCTCGAAGGCAAGACCTCGGCGCTCATCAATCTAATGCGGCGCCGCGGCCTCGACTTCCCGATCATCCTCTTGATCCGCCGCAAGCGATTCGAGGATTTGCCGGTCGAGGTGCTCGATTTCATCGACGGCTATGTCTTCCTGTCCGAGGAGACGCCCACCTTCATCGCCAAGAACCTGATCAGCCGGCTGAAGCAATATGCGGAGACGCTGAAGACGCCGTTCTTCGGCGCGCTGGTCGACTATGCCGAGGAAGGCAACCAGCTCTGGACCTGCCCAGGGCACAATGGCGGCGTGTTCTACAATCGCAGCCCGATCGGGCGCGTGTTCGTCGAGCATCTCGGCGAATCCGTGTTCCGTGACGACCTCGACAATTCCGTGCTCGACCTCGGAGACCTCCTCACCCATGAGGGCCCGGCACTGAAGGCGCAGAAGGAAGCGGCGGCGATCTTCGGCGCGGAGAAGACCTATTTCGTGCTCAATGGCACCTCGACCTCGAACAAGGTCGCGCTGGGTGCCCTCGTCACCGACGGCGATCTCGTGCTGTTCGACCGTAACAACCACAAGGCCGCCCATCACGGCGCGCTGATGATCAATGGCGGCATCCCGGTCTATGTGCCGACCGTTCGCAACGCCTGGGGGCTGATCGGCCCGATGCGCTGGGACCGGCTCGATGAGAAGACCCTGCGCGAGGCGATCCGCAACCATCCCCTGGTGAGCGATCGCGACGCCTGGCGCAAGGAGCGGCCGTTCCGTGTCGCCGTGGTCGAGCAGTGCACCTATGACGGCTCGATCCACAGCGCCGAGATGATCATTGAGCGCATCGGCCATCTCTGCGACTACATCCTGTTCGACGAGGCCTGGGCCGGCTTCATGAAATTCCACCCGCTCTATGCCGGCCGCTTCGCGATGGGGCTAGCAAATCTTCCGCCCGATGCCCCCGGCATCATCGCGACGCAGTCGACCCACAAGCAGCTGGCAAGCTTCTCGCAGGCCTCGCAGATCCACATCAAGGACCGCCACATCCGCGGACAGAAGCGCCGCGTCGAGCACCGCCGCTTCAACGAGAGCTTCATGCAGCACGCCTCGACCTCGCCGTTCTACCCGCTGTTCGCCTCGCTCGACGTCGGCGCGCAGATGATGAAGGGCCGCTCCGGCGAAGTGCTGTGGGACGACACGATCCGGCTCGGCATCGAGCTGCGCAAGAAGATCCGCGCGATGCGCCGGGAGTTCGAGGAGAAGGAGCCAAATCCGGATCGCCGCTGGTTCTTCGAGCCGTTCGTTCCCGATCGCGTTGCCATTGCCGATGTCAGCCGCCCCGGCGCGGCGCACAATGTCGCCTGGGAGACCCTCTCGACCGACGAGCTCGCCACCAACCCCGCGCTGTGGCAGCTCTCCCCGGATACCAACTGGCACGGCTTTCCCGATCTCGCGGAAGGCTTTGCCATGACCGATCCGAACAAGCTGACGCTGCTCACGCCCGGGTTCGATCGTGCGACCGGCGCCTATGCCGAGCACGGCATCCCTGCCCCGGTCGTCGCGCAATATCTGCGCGAAAACCGCATCGTCCCCGAGAAGAACGACCTCAACTCCCTGCTCTTCCTGCTCACGCCCGGCGTCGAGGCGAGCAAGGCGGGCACGCTGATCTCCGGCCTCGTCGCGTTCAAGAGGCTGCATGACGACAATGCGCTGCTGGCCGACGTCATCCCCGAATTCTATCAGAGGCGGCAAGCGCGCTACGCCGGTGCGCGGCTGCGCGACCTCTGCGGCGAGATGCACCGTTTCTTCCGCGCCGCCGATGTCAGCGCGCTCCAGGCCCGGCAGTTCATGCCTGAGCACATGCCCGAGATCGCGATGTCGCCCCGCGATGCCGCGCGCCATCTGTTCAGGAACGACGTCGACTACCTCCCGATCGAGGCGATCGCCGGCCGTATCGCGACCACGCCGTTCGTGGTCTACCCGCCCGGCATCGCCACCATCGTTCCCGGCGAGCGGCTGACGGAACAGGCCAAGCCCATGATCGATTATCTCAAGATGTTCGAGACCTGCTTCAACACATTTCCGGGCTTCGACGTCGAGATCCAGGGCGTCTACAAGGAGGTCGATGCGAACGGACGCATCGGGCTCTACACTTATGTCGTGGCCGAGTAGATGCCGATGAACGAAGCAGCTGCGCGCGCGAGTGATGAACCCGTCCTGGTTCGGCCATCACGCGAGAGTGACGTCGAGGCGATGCTGGCGATCTACCGCCATCACGTCCGCAACGGCGTGCAGCGCGATGTCGAGGGAACGGGTGCGCCGGAGCCGGACGATCTGCGCGACCGGCGCAAGAACCTGAAGCAGACCCGCCTGCCGCATCTGGTTGCGACCTGGCGCGGCGAGGTCGTCGGCTACGCCTATGCCGTGCTGTTCCGCAAGCGGCCGGCCTATCGCTACACCGCCAAGCACTCGATCTATGTCCACCATGCCCATCTCGGCCGCGGGGTCGGACGGCTGTTGCTGCAGGAATTGATCGACGCCTGCGCGGCGACCGGCTTCCGCCAGATGATCGGCTATATCGATGCAGATAACGCACCCTCGCTGGCGCTGCACGAGCGGTTCGGCTTCGCACGCGCCGGCCTGCTCAGCGGCGTTGCCTATCGCCACGGCCGCTGGTCCGACACCGTCATGGTGCAACGCTCGCTCGGCGCGGGGACGACGACGCCCCCGCCCGTCACGGCACCCGGGCGTTAGGCCTTACGACGGAAAGTCGGCGGGTCTCACATGGATGCGGTCGGCGTGCAGTGACCAATGATGCAACGCCTGGTCCTTGCAAAACCTCGCTTTCGCCCGTTCCCTGGCCTCGTCCTCGTCGGCGGCGTCGATCTCGAGCGTGCCCTGGCAAACCTCGCATTGCCGGCCGTATTCGCCGAGCACGTCCTTCATGAACCTGACGACATAAGTTGACATGGGACCTCCCTGCCTGCCCGCCGGCACTCTAGTCCCATTTAGGGCGGACGGGGAAAGGAGATCTTGACGCGGATCAAGGCCGGGCTCAGTTCCCGGCCGTCATCCAGGGCACGTTTGGTGCGCCCTACCCCGGCGTCACGCCAAAAGCCTGCTTGAAGCGCTCGGCAAAGCGCGGCCAGGCTTCGGGATTGATGATGCGCGGCGGGCGCTTGCCGTCGAGCACATCCAGCACCTGCTCGGCGGCGATCCGGCCCATGTTCTGGCGCGCCTCGATGGTGACGCCTGCCGTGTGCGGGCTCGCCAGCACGTTGTCGAACTGGAGCAGCGGATGCTCCGGCGGCGGCGGCTCCTTGGACCAGACGTCGAGGCCGGCACCGGCGATGCGCTTGTCGCGCAGCGCCTGCAGCAGCGCGTCCTCGTCGTGGATGAAGCCGCGTGCGGTCGTGATGAAATAGGCATGCGGCTGCATCAGCGCGAATTCGCGTGTGCTGATCAAGTTGCGGCTGCCCTTGTTGAGCGGGCAGGAGATCGAGACGAAATCGGCGCGGCGCAACAGCTCGTCGAGCTCGACCTTCTGCCCGCCCCGCTCGGCCATCACCTCCGCCGACAAATACGGATCGTAGGCCAGCACCGTCATGCCGAGCAGGCCCTTGCACAAGGCGGCGATGCGCCGGCCGACATTGCCGAGGCCGATGATGCCAACGGTCTTGCCCTCGACCTCGTTGCCGACCAGATCGTTGCGGTTGACGTCGCGCTCCCGGCGCAGCCGGCGATCCGACTGGATGATGCCCTTGGACAGCGTCAGCATCATCGCCAGCGCGTGCTCGGCGACCGAATGGGCGTTGCCGCCGGACTGATTGACGACCACGACGCCTGCCTCCGTGCAGGCCTCGACGTCGACGGGATCGAAGCCGGCACCGTTGCTGGAGACCAGCAGCAGATTCGGCGTCCGCTTCAGGAAGGCGGCATCGACATGGAAATGCGGGGCGAGCTCGTCGCGGGCGGCGCCGATCTGGTAGACGTGGGCAGCGCCGAGGAGCGGTCCATAGACATCCTCAGGGCTTGCGTTTTCGATGCGATCGAGCCGCACGTCGGGCCGCGCCTTCAGGATGTCGATATAGATCGGATTGGCCAAATAATTGGAGTAGACGACGCGCTTGTTGTTGACGGACATCAGGACCCTTCCGGCTCGTTCGCGGGAGATCCGCAAGGTCAGCGCGATGCGCGCCCGCCCGTGCCCCTCCCGTGTTCTGGTTGTCGCCGCTTATGCCATGGCGGTGCCGGCCACGGCAGGTCTGCTGGCGCAGATCATGGTGCCGGCACGGACATGTTGACAATCCCGCCGCCCGCGTCAAGTTCGGCAGACCGCCGCGACAGCCACAACCAAGAAGCATGCGCGGCCCCAGGGAGAGCGCGATGGCGATTGCGGAACGGCAGACGCAGGGAAGCAGCGATGGCAGCTGGTACGGCATCGTCCTGCAAACCTTGAAGCGGAACGAGATCAGCCTGATCCCTTACGTGCCGGACCGCGTGCTGACGCCGCTGATCAAGAATTTGCACGCCGATCCTTTCTTCACCACCTTCGCAACCGCGCGCGAGGAAGAGGCCGTCGGCATCGTTGCCGGCGCCTGGATGGGCGGACGGCGCGGCGCGGTGCTGATGCAGACCTCCGGCTTTGCCACGCTCGCCAACGTGCTCGCCTCGCTCGCAGTGCCCTACCAGATTCCGCTGATCATGTTCGTCTCCGAGCGCGGCACGCTCGGCGAGTTCAACTACGGCCAGTCGCTGGTCTGCCGCACCATGCGACCGGTGCTGGATTCGCTGGCGCTGGAGCACCACACCATCACCAGGCTCGACGAGCTCGAATTCATCACCGACCGCTCGATCAGGCAGGCCGTCACCACGCAGGCGCCGGTGGCCTTGATCCTCAACCCGCTGCTGACGGGCGGCAAGGTCTTCGACAAGTGAGGCCGGCCAAATGAATACAGGCATGAACACTCGCAATACCAAGGTGATGAGCCGCTTCGACGTCACCTCGCGGCTGATCGCGAAACTGAAGCACGAGGAAGCCGTGATCGGCGGCATCGGCAACACCAATTTCGATCTGTGGGCTGCCGGCCACCGCCCGCAGAACTTCTACATGCTGGGCAGCATGGGACTCGCCTTCCCCATCGCGCTCGGCGTAGCGCTGGCGCAGCCCGACCGCCGGGTCTTCGCGCTCGAAGGCGACGGATCGCTCCTGATGCAGCTCGGCGCGCTCGCGACGATTGCAGCCCTGAAGCCGAAGAATCTCACGATGATCGTGATGGATAACGGCATCTACCAGATCACGGGCGCGCAGCCGACACCGGCAGCGAACGTTGCCGACATCGTCGCCATCGCCATCGGCTCGGGAGTTGCGAGCAGCGCCTGGGCCGCCGACGAGGAGGATTTCGAGCGGCTGGTCGACGACGCGATGGCTGCTTCCGAGCCGAGCCTGATCGCGGTCAGGATCGACGACAAGCCCGGCGTGGGCACCACCCGGCGCGACCCCGTGCAGATCCGGGAACGCTTCATGCATGGCCTGGGCGTGCGCGAGCCACTTTGAGGTTTCGTCATTAACTACACGTCGATCTGATGACGGGACCGTACCAGCCCGTTGCAAATCTGTGCTAAGCGGGCCGAATGCCCAGTTTGGTTCGTACCTTTGCCTGGCTGCTCGCGGCCGCCGTTACGTTCGCCACCCTCGGTCCTCCCGGCCTGCGGCCTCATTCCGACCTCGGGCAGGACGGCGAGCATGCGCTCGCTTTCATCCTGGTCGGACTGGCCTTCGGCCTCGCCTATCGGCGCCGGCGCCTGCTGATTGCAGCGGCCGCGGTCGTCCTGATCGGCGCGCTCGAGCTGATGCAATTTTGGGCGCCCGGCCGCCATGCGCGGCTGGAGGATTTTCTGGTCGATGCTGCGACCACCTGCCTCGGCTTTGCGCTCGCGGCCGCGGCTGAATGGCTGCTCTCGCGCTTTCGCACCAGATCCGCCGTGACAAGCGAAGGCCCCGCGGAGTGACGCTCCGTAGGGCCCTGCTCAGTACAGAGGATTGCGTCGATCAGTCGATGATCTTGACCACGCGGCGTGTGCGCGGCTCGACGATCACACGGCGATCGTTGACGACCGCATAGCGATACTCGGTGTAGTTCGGCACGGGCCGCAACACCACCGTCGGGGGAAGCGGCTCCCCGACCACGACGCGTTCTTCGACCACGACGGACTCGCTGCGCGGGATGCCGCCCAGTACCGCATTCGGGATCTCGAGGCCGGCGCCGACGGCCGCACCGACGGTGCCGCCGACCATCGCGCCGATCGGACCGCCGATATCGCCGCCCGCACGCGCGCCGTCTCGGGCGCCCTGTTCGGTCGTCGACTGGGCAAAGGCTGCGCTCGACGCCAGCAGCGAGGCGGCAGCCAACGTAATCGCAAGACGGGTTTTCATGTCCTGATGTCTCCAGTGTTTGTTATGCGCCTTCAACCCGCGGGGCCGGAGCATGTTCCGGTTCCCTGCGACAAAGATGCATCGCTGGATAGTGTTACCGTGTAACAGTTCAGGCCGCGGCGATCTCGTGCCCCGCCATCAGTTCCAGCGCCCGCACCATGGCGGAGTGATCCCAGGCTTTGCCGCCATGTGCGGTGCAGGACGAGAACAATTGCTGCGCGACCGCCGTGCTCGGCAGCGACAGGCCGAGTGCTCGCGCGCCTTCGAGCGCGAGATTGAGATCCTTCTGGTGCAGCTCGATGCGGAAACCCGGATCGAAGTTGCGCTTCACCATGCGCTCGCCATGCACCTCCAGAATGCGCGAGGAGGCAAAGCCGCCCATCAGCGCCTTGCGCACCAGCGCTGGATTCGCACCGGCCTTGGATGCGAACAACAGCGCCTCGCTCACGGCTTCGATGGTGAGTGCGACGATGATCTGGTTGGCGACCTTTGTGGTCTGCCCGTCGCCGTTGGCGCCGACATGGGTGACGTTCTTGCCCATCTTGTCGAAGATCGGCTTCATGATGCCGAAGGCCCGCTCTGGTCCGCCGACCATGATGGTGAGGCTCGCAGCCTTTGCACCGACCTCCCCGCCCGACACCGGCGCATCGAGATAATCGGCGCCGAGCGCCTCGATCTTCTTCGCGAACTCCTTCGTCGCCAGCGGCGAGATCGAGCTCATGTCGACAACGATCTTGCCCTTGGAGATGCCGCTGGCGACACCGTCCTTGCCAAACAGCACGGCCTCCACATGCGGCGTATCTGGCACCATGATGATGACCGTGTCCGCCTGCTCCGCGACCTCCCTGGCGGATGTGCAGGCGATGCCGCCCGCGGCAATCAGCTCCGGCGCGATCGGCGCAACGTCATGCAGGGAGACGCGATGGCCCGCGGCCAGGAGATGGCCGGCCATCGGCCGTCCCATGGTGCCAAGTCCGATGAAGCCGATGTTGGTCATATCTTGTTCCTCTAGATTTGGGCTAAGTCGAGCCACGGACTCGGTGCACCTCTCCCGCTTGCGGGGGAAGTCGGCGCGCAGCGCCGGGTGGGGGCTCTTTCAACTGGGGGATTGTCTCAGTACGCCTCAGGGAGTCCCATTGCGAAGACACCCTCTCCCCGACCCTCTCCCGCAAGCGGGTGAGGGAGCGCACCATCACCGGAGCTTCCTTACGTCTCGAATGTCTGCGCCGCGTGCCACGACAGGCCCTCCAGCGTCGTGGTGCGCGGCTTGTATTCGCAGCCGATCCAGCCGCGATAGCCGATCGCGTCGAGGTGGCGGAACAGAAAGGGATAGTTGATCTCGCCGGTGCCGGGCTCATGGCGGCCGGGATTGTCGGCAAGCTGGACGTGGGCAATCTGAGACAGATATTCCTGCATGGTGCGGGCGAGATCGCCCTCCATGATCTGCATGTGGTAGATGTCGTATTGGATGAAGAGGTTGTTCGACCTCACCTCGGAGATCAGCTGCACCGCCTGCTCGGTGCCGTTGAGGAAGAAGCCGGGAATATCGAGCGTGTTGATGGGCTCGACCAGCAGCTTGATGTTCTCCCGCGCCAGCGTCGAAGCCGCAAAACGCAGATTCCCGACCAGCGTCTCCCGAAGCTCGTGCGGATCGGCATCAACAGGCGCGATGCCGACGAGGCAGTTGAGCTGCTCGCAATCGAGCGCCTTGGCATAGTCGATGGCGCGAAACACGCCGTCGCGGAATTCGGCGGTGCGGTCGGGCAGGATCGCAATGCCGCGCTCTCCACCGGCCCAGTTGCCGGCGGGGAGATTGTGCAGCACCTGCGTCAGCCCGTGGGCCTCGAGCTGCTCGCGCAGCTGCGCCTTGTCGAAATCATAGGGGAAGAGATATTCGACTCCGGCAAAGCCCGCCGCCTTTGCCGCCGCGAAGCGGTCGAGGAACGGCATCTCGTTGAAGAGCATGGTGAGGTTGGCGGCAAATTTCGGCATGGTGCTTCTTCCCCTATTCCGCCGGCTGCAGCACGCGCGTGGTGCCGACCTCGTCGAGAGGAAGGTCCAGCACCTCCTCGAATTCGACGATGTTGTCGATCTCCGTGCCCATCGCGATGTTGGTGACGCGTTCGAGGATGAACTCGACCACGACAGGCACGCGGTGCTTGGCCATCAATTCGCGCGCGGTCGCAAACGCTGCCTGCGTGTCCTTTGGGTCGGTGACGCGGATCGCCTTGCAGCCGAGGCCTTCGGCGACCGTGACGTGGTCGACGCCATAGACGCCGATCTCGGGCGCGTTGATGTTCTCGAAGGAGAGCTGGACGTGATAGTCCATCTCGAAGCCGCGCTGGGCCTGGCGGATCAGGCCGAGATAGGAATTGTTCACGACGACATGGATGTAGGGCAGATTGAACTGCGCGCCGACCGCGAGCTCCTCGATGAGGAACTGGAAGTCGTAGTCGCCGGAGAGCGCCACGATCTCGCGCTCTGGACACGCCGCGCGCACGCCAAGCGCGGCCGGCAGGGTCCAGCCGAGCGGACCCGCCTGCCCGGCGTTGATCCAGTTGCGGGGCTTGTACACGCCGAGGAATTGCGCGCCGGCGATTTGCGACAGGCCGATCACGGTGACATAGGTGGTGTCGCGGCCGAACGCCTTGTTCATTTCCTCGTAGACGCGCTGCGGCTTGATCGGGACGTTGTCGAAATGGCTCTTGCGCAGCATCGTCTTCTTGCGGTCGCGGCAGGCCGCAGGCCACGCCTGGCGCTCGCGGAGCCTGCCTGACCGCCGCCACTCCCTGGCGACGGCGACGAACAGTTCGAGCGCGGCCTTTGCGTCCGAGACGATGCCGAGATCGGGATTGAACACGCGCCCGATCTGCGTCGGCTCGATGTCCACGTGAACGAATTTGCGACCCTTGGTGTAGGTGTCTACCGAGCCGGTGTGGCGGTTGGCCCAGCGGTTGCCGATGCCGAGCACGAAGTCGGATTCCAGCAGGGTAGCATTGCCATAGCGGTGGCTGGTCTGGAGGCCGACCATGCCGGCCATCAGCACGTGATCATCGGGGATCGCGCCCCATCCCATCAATGTCGGCACGACGGGTACGTTGGCGATCTCGGCGAACTCGACCAGCAGGTCCGAGGCGTCGGCGTTGATGATGCCGCCGCCCGCGACGATCAGCGGCCGCTCGGCGGCGTTGAGCATCTCCAGCGCCTTCTCGACCTGCTTGCGCGTCGCGGCGGGCTTGTAGACCGGCAGCGGCTCATAGGTCTCGTCGTCGAACTCGATCTCGGCGAGCTGCACGTCGAGCGGCATGTCGATCAGCACCGGCCCCGGCCTGCCTGAGCGCATCACATGAAAGGCCTGGCTGAACACACGCGGCACCAGCGCCGGCTCGCGCACGGTCACCGCCCACTTCGTGACGGGCTTTGCGATCGACTCGATGTCGACGGCCTGGAAATCCTCCTTGTAGAGCCGCGCCCGCGGCGCCTGCCCGGTGATGCAGAGGATCGGGATGGAATCGGCGATCGCCGAATAGAGCCCGGTGATCATGTCGGTGCCGGCCGGCCCGGAGGTGCCGATGCAGAGCCCGATATTGCCCGCCTTCGCCCGCGTATAGCCCTCCGCCATGTGCGAAGCGCCCTCGACATGACGCGCCAGGATGTGGCGGATCGAGCCACGCTTCTTCAGCGCCGAGTAAAGCGGATTGATCGCAGCGCCGGGAACCCCGAAGGCCGTCGAGATACCTTCCTTGTCCAGGATACGCACGGCCGCATCGACAGCTCGCATCTTCGCCATATCGAACCTCGCTCAAATTGCATCAGCGAGCGAGATCATCAGGTGTGCAGAAGCCGATCTCAACGAGATCGATTTTATTTTCCACGATGCGGCAGTCCCGGAAAAACCGCGGCGGTTTCAATCGGATAAATCGAGGAATGCGTGAAAGCAGATCACTCGAACAGTGGCGCCAGCTGCATCTGCGGCACCAGCACGAGGCCCTTGTCGGTGATGCGAATTTCCGGAATGACCGATAGCGGAATCAAATTGAAGCCCATGTACGGGATGGTACAGCCGGCCTCGGCCCATTCCTTCTTCAGCGCCTTGAGCTCTTCGGCCACCTCCGTGACGCGCTTATCGGAGAGCAGGCCCGCGATTGGCAGCGGAACCAGCGCCCTCACCTCGCCGTCGGCGACGACGCAGACGCCGCCCTGCTGCTCCTTGATCGCGGCGATGGCGACCTGCATGTCGCCCTCGTTGGTACCGGCGACAATGAGATTGTGGCTGTCGTGACCGACGCTGGAAGCGACCGCGCCGCGCTTCAGGCCGAAATCCTTCAGGAGCCCATGGGCAACGTTGCCGGCGGATTTGCCATGCCGCTCGACCACCGCGACGAAGCAGAGGCCATAGCGCGCGAACAGAGAGGACCAGTCTTTTGCGGGTTCGATCTCCACTCTCTCGTGAATCAGCGTGATGCCGGGCAACGCAGTCTTGATCGCGTTGACGGTGCAGGCCTTTGCGGGCAGCTCCGGCGTCAACTTCATCTTCTCCGGCAGCTTCACGGTCGCATAGGCCGCCTTCGGATATTGATAACGCTGCGACAGCGCCTGATCCAGCCTCGGGGTGATCTTGCCGTGCTCGACCACGAGCTCGCCGCCATACCAGGTGCATTGCGGCTTGAGATTGTCGTCCATCAGCACGAGATCGGCGCGGCGGCCGCCGCCGAGCCCGCCGATATCGCCCTCCATGCCGAAGCGCGTGGCGCCATGCAGCGAGCCCATCGACCAGGCCTGTTCAGGCGACATCCCGGCCTTCACGGCTTCCCTCACCACCCAGTCGAGACCGAACATCAGGAGATCGTCGGCGTCGCGGTCGTCCGTGCACACGGCCGTGCGCTTGTGCGAGGCCCCGAGCTCGGTGATCGTTCGGATCGCTTGCGGCAGCGAATGCCAGGGCGTGGTCGGCGGTCCCCCGCGCAAAAACACCCAGACGCCGGCATCGAGCAGGTCATCGGAAATGTCGCGGTCGATCGCCTCGTGGGTGTCGGTGACGCCGGATGCCGCATAGGCCGCGACGAATTCGCGGCCGTAAACATGGCCGGAGACGGGACGCCCGCGCTTCAAGGCTGCGGCGAGGATGGCATGGCTGCGCTCGTCGCCCATCGTAACAGGCACGAAATCCATCTTCTCGCCGAGTGCCACCGCTTCGGGCCAGCGGTCGAACAGGCTGGCGATCTTGTCCGGCGTGAGGTCGCCGCCTGCCGTTTCAAGCTCAGCCGAGGTCGCAGGGACGGTGCTCGGCACCGTCAGGAAGATCGAGAGCGGCGCCTCGCGCGCATCTTCCAGCATCGCCTCCACCCCGGCGACGTCCATGACGTTTCCGATCTCGTGGCTGTCGCAGAAGATCGTCGTGGTGCCGTTGAGCAGCGCGGCCTCGGCATAGGCGCAGGCCGTCACCATCGAGGATTCGATGTGAATGTGTGGATCGACCAGGCCCGGCGCGATGATGCCGCCGGCCGCGTCATAAAGCGGAATATCGCTCCAGGCCTTCTTCGCTGTACCGGCCGGCTTCACCGCCGCGATGCGGCCGCCTGATATCCAGACCTCGCGCCCCGGATGGATACGCTCGGAATAGGTCGAGAGCACGCGCGCTCCCGTGACGACGAGATCCGGCGTGACACGAACTGAAGCGACGTCGGCGAGGCGCCGCGTCATGCTGTGCAGCGGCGCGACAGTGAAGCGGGTGAGCTTGGTCATGGGAACCTCGCATGGCGTTACGGGCGAGCCATGGTTACGCCCCGCGCCACACCGGGCAAGCTCAAAGATGGCGGTGCGTCCTGCTTACGCCTTAGGCGCGGAAGCGCTGGCTGGCCTTGCACGTCGACGCGGGTTCCGCGCTCTCGGCGCCGCCGCGGTGGCGGGATTAACCCGAATCCGCATCGACCGGCCCTTCGGCTCGTCGATCTCGAACGAATTGGTTTTGCGCACCAGGTCGCTCAGCTTGCGGAAACCATACGTTCTCGGATCGAAATCGGAGGCGAGATTGGCGAGTTGCCGGCCGACCTCTCCGAGCGTCACCCAGCCGTCCTCGCTCTCCATCTGGGTGATGACCTTCTTGATCACGGGCACGGCGGCATCAGGCGGTTGAAGCGACGTCGGCCTTACGACGGTATCCTGATTGTTCACCGGCGCGGCAAGCAGATTCTCCGTATAGACGAATCTTCGGCAGGCCTGCCGGAAACTCTCCGGCGTCTTCTGCTCGCCAAAGCCAAACACATCGATGCCCTGCTCTCGGATGCGTGCGGCAAGGCGCGTAAAGTCGCTGTCGGACGATACCAGGCAAAAGCCATCGAAGCGTCCGCTGTGAAGCAGGTCCATCGCATCGATGACAAGGGTGATGTCGGATGCATTCTTGCCCGTCGTGTAGGCGAACTGCTGCTGCGGAATGATGGCGTGTTTCGACAGAATGTCGGCCCAGCCCCTTGATCGCGCGTTGGAGAAATCGCCGTAGATGCGGCGAACGCTGGCCTCGCCGATCTTGGCAATCTCCTCGAACAGTCCATCCGCGATTTTGGCGGAGGCATTGTCGGCATCGATCAGGACGGCCAGACGAGGCGAGCGAACTTCCGATGGCATGACAATTCCCCGGGGTATGACGCAGCATTAGAGCATGTGTGCGTCAGAACGGCTAATCCTCGTTCGCCTTGAACCGGCCGAGCCCTCTCAAGACGAAGGGGGCCACCAGCGCGATCAGCGCGATCCCGAGCAACGTCGCCGAGATCGGGCTCTGCAGCAGCGTCATGGGGTCGCCGAGGCTGATCGCGAGCGCGCGGCGGAGCTGGCTTTCGGCGATAGGGCCGAGGATCAGGCCGACGACGACGGGCGCGATCGGGAAATCGAACCGGCGCATCAGGAAACCGAGCACACCGAAACCGGCGAGCATCGACAGTTCCACCACCGACGGTTTTGCCGCGATGGTGCCCATGGTCGCGAACACGAGGATGCCGGCATAGAGCCAAGGCTGCGGGATCGCGAGCAGCCGCACCCACAGGCCGACCAGCGGCAGATTGAGCACCAGCAGCATCGTGTTGGCGATGAACAGGCTGGCGATCAAGCCCCACACGAGATCAGGCCGCTCGGCGAACAGCAGCGGGCCCGGGTTGAGGCCGTATTGCTGGAAGCCCGCCAGCATCATCGCGGCGGTCGCCGAAGTCGGCAGTCCGAGTGTCAGCAGCGGCACCAGCGTGCCGGCGGCGGACGCGTTGTTGGCGGCTTCGGGACCGGCGACGCCTTCGATCGCGCCCTTGCCGAACTCTTCGGGGTGCTTCGTCAGCCGCTTCTCGGTCGAATAGGACAGGAAGGTCGGGATCTCGGCGCCACCGGCCGGCAGCGCACCGATCGGGAAACCGAACATCGTCCCGCGCAGCCATGGCTTCCAAGACCGCTTCCAGTCCTCCTTGGTCATCCACAGCGAGCCGCGCACCGGCTCCAGCTTCTCCTCGGTGTGGTGGCGGCGCGATGCGACGTAGAGTGCTTCGCCCACCGCGAACAGCCCGACCGCAAGCGTCGTTACCTCGACGCCGTCGAGCAGTTCAGGGATGCCGAACGCAAGCCGCGCCTGACCGGTCAGCTTGTCGATGCCGACGAGGCCGAGTGTCAGACCGATGAACAGGCTGGTCAGTCCGCGGATCGGGGAATCGCCGAAGGTCGCGGATACCGTGACGAAGGCAACGCACATCAGCGCGAAGTAATCCTCGGGGCCGAAGCGCACGGCGACATCGACCAGCCATGGCGCGAGGAAGGCAAGGCCAATGGTGGCGATGGTGCCGGCGACGAAGGAGCCGATTGCGGCGGTCGCGAGGGCCGGCCCGCCGCGGCCCGCTTTTGCCATCTTGTTGCCTTCGAGCGCGGTCGCCATGGAGGCGCTCTCGCCGGGCGTATTGATCAGGATCGCGGTGGTCGATCCGCCGTACATGCCGCCATAATAGATGCCGGCGAACATGATCAGCGAGCCGCCGGGGTCGAGCTTGTAGGTCACCGGCAGCAGCAGCGCGACCGTCAATGCCGGGCCGATGCCGGGCAGAACGCCCACGGCCGTGCCGAGGAACACGCCGATCAGTGCGTAAAGCAGGTTCATCGGCTGGACGGCGACCGCCATGCCGTGAGCGAGCGCGGCAAAGGTATCCATCACAGCAGTCGCTCCAGCGGGCCGGCAGGCAGGCTCAGCGTCAACAGCCGGTCGAACGCGAGGTAAATGAGGGTCGACATCACGAGGGCAATAATGGCGTCGATGAGAATGGCACGGCGCCCGAAGGCCGCCGAGGTCGTCACGAACAGCGCCGAGGTCGCCAGGATGAAGCCGCCGCCAAGTCCGATAATCGCGATCAGCAGCGCAAGACCGACGAGGATCAGAACCACAGGCACGGGATCGGCGCTTTCGCGGGCCGGTAAATTGCCGCGCAGTGCGTCGATGAAATTGCCGATCGCAACCAGCGCAAGGCCGCAGGCGACCACAACCGGCATCGCCTCCGGTCCCATCCCGTACATCGCCGTGGATTGCAGGCCGCGCGCGTCCCAGACCAGCACGGCGGCGAGCACCGCAAGCGATGCCGCGATGACAAGGCCGGCGCGGTCGACACGCCGCGACGGCTGGACGGGATCACCCGACGCGCGATCTTGGGTCATGACTTGACCAGGCCGACCGATTTCAGCACGTCGGTGACCCGGGCCGTTTCCTTCTTCAGGAAGTCGGCGAAAGCGTCGCCGCCGAGATAGGCGTCCTCCCAGCCCTTCTGCTTGAGGATCTCTTTCCAGGCGTCAGACTTCACCATCTTCTCGACCGCATCGCTCAAGGTCTTGCGCTGCTCCGGTGTGATACCGGGAGGCGCGACCACCGAACGCCAATTGGCGATCACGAGGTCGATGCCCTGCTCCTTGAAGGTGGGGATGTCGCTGCCTGCGATGCGCTTCTCCGAGGTCACACCGATCGCGCGCAGCTTGCCGGACTTGATCTGCCCTTCATATTCGCTGAGGCCCGAAATGCCGGCGGTGACCTTGCCGCCGAGGATCGCTGCCAGCGACTCGCCGCCGCCGGAGAACGGGATGTAATTGATCTTCTTGGCGTCGGCACCGACGGCGCCGGCGAACAAGGCCGCCATCACATGGTCGACGCCGCCGGCCGAACCGCCGGCGAAGGTGACCTTGGCAATATCCGCCTTCACCGCGGCAGCCAAGTCCTGCGCGTTCTTGATCGGCGAATTGGCGGGAACCACGATAACCTGGATTTCCTCGGTGAGGCGCGCGATCGGCGTCACCTGCTCCAGCGTCACGGGTGACTTGTTCATGGCGAGCGCGCCGACCATGACGAAGCCGTTGACCATCATCTGGTTGCCGTCGCCCTTGGCGCCGTTGACGAATTGCGCGATGCCGACGCTGCCACCTGCGCCGGGAACGTTGGTGACCTGCACGCTGCGGGCAACGCCCGCAGCCACCAGCGCCTGCTGCATCGAGCGCGCTGTCTGGTCCCAGCCTCCGCCCGGAGCCGCCGGCGCCATCAGCTTGAGCTCGAGCTGCTGGGCAAAGCCCGGATTGGCAGCCGCCAAGGTCAACGCGACGGCTGCGCCGACAAGGCGCATGGGAAATCGGAACATGAGGGCATCTCCAGGCTCATGCGGACGTTTGCCGCATTGTGTCGTTTGGTCGCATATCAACCAAAACGGCCGATGCTGTCCAGTGACCTGCCTCAGGGTTTTTGGTCAGCGGGGCGCCGGGATCACCCCGCCGAGCGCGGCAGTCAGTTCCGCCGCGACGTCCCGGACGATCTGGCCGATCTCCGGCAATCGTTCGTCGGTGACGCGGCTCGTCAGGCCGGATACGGAGATCGCGGCAAGCGGTTCGGCCAGCGCGTTGTATACCACCGCAGCGACGCAGCGCAGGCCGATCTGGGCCTCCTCATCGTCGACGGCAAAGCCCTGCTTGCGGATTTTCTCGAGCTCCCTGAACAGATCGCTCGGGCGCACGATCGACTTCTCGGTCAGGCGGGGCATGCCGTGATGACGGATGACGGCGCCGACATCCTCGTCTGAATAGGTTGCGAGCACCGCTTTGCCGACGCCGGAGGTCACCATGGGGACGCGGCCGCCGACCTTGGTCAGCGAACGCATGATCTCGCGGCTTTCCATACGGGTCAGCACGATGATGAACTCATCGTCGACCACGGCGAGATTGGCCGTCTCGCGGGTGAGATCGCGCAGCTTGCGCAAATATGGAATCGCCTGCGCGGAGAAATTGCGTCGCCGCGCAAAGCTGGCGCCGACCGTGAAACTGCGCACGCCGACATGCCATTTGGATTCGCCACGATCGAACTGCACGAAGCGGCGGCTTTCGAGCGTTGCGAGCAGCCGGTGCACGGTGGACGCCGACAGGCCGGTGCGGATCGCGAGATCGCTCAGACGATAGCCTTCGTCGTCCTCGGCCAGAGTCTCGATGATCGACAGCGCGCGGTCGACCGACTGCACGCCACCGTCGCGCCCCTCGTGATCGGCCTCCGCGGCCGATTTGGGCTCGAGCGATTTGCGCCGGATCACGTTCTTGCTCATCGCGACCTGACCGTTCTCCCTCGCGCATTCCTTTTCGCTCTCCCCGCTTGCGGGGAGAGGGTCAGGGTGGGCGGTGTCTGCGAGGACAGTGACAGTTAGACTCGCGGAGAGGTCCCCCTCACCCGAATTGCTTCGCAATTCGACCTCTCCCCGCAAGCGAGGAGAGGCGAAAGCAAGCTCAGAGCAGCCCTGCCCCGCGCGCCCACTTGTACTTGGCACCAAGCACCTCGACCGGCAGCTCGGTCGAATAGGCGTAGGCCGGGATGCCGTTCTGGTAGAGATATTCGGCGGCTTCCTCGACCTCGACGTCGCCGGCGAGAGAGGCGACCATCGGCTTCACAAAACCCTTGGCCTCCATCTCCTTCTTCACCTCGACCATGTTGCGGGCGAACACCATCGGTGGGGTGACGATGGTGTGCCAATAGCCGAGGATCAGCGCGTGGATGCGCTCATCCGACAGGCCGAGCTTCACCGTGTTGACATAGGTGATCGGCGGCTCGCCGCCGGTGATATCCACGGGATTGCCGGCCGCTCCAAACGGCGGGATGAACTTGCGGAAGGCCGCATCGAGATCCGGCGGCATCGACATCAGCGACAGGCCGTTATCGACGCAGGAGTCCGACAGCAGCACGCCCGAGCCGCCGGCACCTGTAATGATGAGAACGTTCTCGCCCTTCGGCGTCGGCAGCACCGGTACGCCGCGGGCGAATTCGAGCAACTGGCGAAGTGAGCGGGCACGGATCACGCCGGACTGCTTGAATACGTCTTCGTAGATGCGATCGTTGCCGGCGAGCGCGCCGGTGTGCGAGGACGCCGCTTTTGCGCCGGCCGAGGTCCGGCCGGCCTTGAGCACCACCACCGGCTTCTTCTTGGACACGCGCTTTGCGGCTTCCGCGAAGGCGCGGCCGTCCTTGAGGTCTTCGCAGTGCTGGGCGATCAGATTGGTGTTCGGGTCCTGCTCGAAGAAGGCGAGCAGATCGTCCTCGTCGATATCGGACTTGTTGCCGAGGCCGACGATCGCGGACACGCCCATCTTGGCCGAGCGCGAGAAGCCGATGATGGCCATGCCGATGCCGCCCGACTGCGACGACAGCGCCGCATGCCCCTTGACGTCATAGGCGGTGCAGAAGGTCGCGCAGAGATTGGCGGGCGTATAGTAGAAGCCGTAGATGTTCGGCCCCATCAGGCGGATGTCGTACTTCTTGCCGACCTCGACGATCTCGGCCTGCAGCTCCGGCGCGCCGGCTTCAGCGAAGCCCGACGGAATCAGCACCGCGCCCGGGATCTTCTTCTCGCCGCATTCGGTCAGCGCGGCGGCGACGAATTTCGCGGGTATTGCGAACACCGCGACGTCGATCACACCAGGCACGTCCTTGACGCTCTTGTAGGCCTTGTAGCCAAGGATCTCGGCGGCCTTGGGATGGATCGGATAGATCTCGCCCTTGTAGCCGCCGTTGATGAGGTTCTTCATCACGGAATTGCCGATCTTGCCGTCCTCCGCGGAGGCGCCGACAACGGCGACCGCCTTCGGCTGCATGATGCGGTTCATCGCCGCGACGATCTCATCGGTCGGACGCGGCTTCGGCTTGGGCTTGTAGGCGAAGTCGACCACGATGCGGACGTCGGCGGCCGTGGCATCCTTCGCCGTTGCGAACACCGGGTTGAGGTCGAGCTCGACGATCTCGGGGAAGTCGGTGACGAGCTGCGAGACCTTGACGATTATTTCGGCGAGCGCGTTGCGGTTCACCGGCTCGCCGCCGCGCACGCCCTTCAGGATCTCGTGCGCCTGGATGCCGTCGAGCATCGAGAGTGCGTCTTCCTTGGTCGCCGGCGCGAGGCGGAAGGTGATGTCCTTGAGCACCTCGACGAGCACGCCGCCGAGGCCGAAGGCGACCAGCTTGCCGAACGAGCCGTCGGTGATCGAGCCGACAATGACCTCGGTGCCGCCGGCCAGCATCTGCTGCACCTGGACGCCCTCGATCTTGGCATCGGACTTATATTTCTTGGCGTTGCCCAGAATGGTCTCGTAGGCCTTCTCGGCCTCCTCGGCCGTCTTCAGGCCGACGATAACGCCGCCGGCTTCGGTCTTGTGGAGAATGTCCGGCGAGACGATCTTCATCACGACGGGGAAGCCCATGGACGATGCCATCTTGCCGGCCTCGCCCGCCGACTTCGCCACGCCCTCCTTCGGAACCGGAATGCCGTAGGCGTCGCAGACCAGCTTGCCTTCCGGAGCCGTCAGGCTGGTGCGGTTGTCCGCCTTGACCTGGTCAAGCACCTTGCGGACGGCATCTTTGGAAATGGACATGTGGCTTCTCCCTTGACCTCAGTTCGTTCTTTTAAAGCGCGCGTGTTGCGGCTGCCCGTGATGCTTGCCATTCGCCGCGCTCTGTTCCATGTCGCGGACCGGAGCGGCATGAGCGCCAGACTACTCCGCCGCCTTGGATCGAAAATGGCTGGCGATGGCATTTGGTATGCCAGAAGCCAACTTGTCAAGCTGGCGCTTACCGGAGAACGCTGCAAAAGATAGGCAGCTTGACATTCTGGCATGTGGTATGCCAAAAACTTTCCCGTTAATATTCCTGTAAAAGACGACTCCCCACTGGAGGAGATTCGTCGTGTCACTACGGAAACCAACCAAGGCGTTGCCGAACATGGCCGAGGCAGACATCGCAATCGTTCGTATTGCCCCGGAGAGCAGCTTCAAGAACAAGGCGTATGACGCCTTGAAGGAAGCCATCCTCAAGATGGACATCTACTCGACGCCCGAGCCGGTGATGCTCGACGAGCGCGCGTTGTCCGAACGGCTCGGCGTCAGCCGCACCCCGATCCGCGAGGCCATCGCGATGCTGGAGCAGGACGGTTTCGTGAAGACCGTTCCCCGCCGCGGCATCATGGTGGTGCGCAGGACCAAGAGCGAGATCGTCGACATGATCCGCGCCTGGGCGGCGCTGGAGAGCATGGCCGCCCGCCTCATCACCACCACCGCGCGCAAGAAGGACATCACGGCGCTGCGCGACTATTTCAAGGATTTCGGCAAGGACCGCCTGCCCGAGGATCACGTCGAGGAATATTCAAGAGCCAACATCGCCTTCCACCAGGCGCTGATCTCGCTGTCGGAATCGCCGGTGCTGGTCGATCTCACCAACGACCTGCTCTTGCACGTGCGCGGCTATCGCCAGCTGACCATCGGACGCAAGGACCGCACCGCGACGTCACTGCCCGAGCATCTCGGCATCATCGAAGCACTGGAAGCGCGCGACACCGAGCTTGCCGAGAAGCGCGCCCGCGATCACACCCTCGGCCTTGCCGCTTACGTCGAAGCGCACGGCCAGGAACTTTTCACTTAGACCATTCACCAGAAGGGCGAACAATTCGCCCCAACGACCTTGAGACCAGGGAGACAAGGCCCATGCTGAATACCGCGACCAAGTCCGAAGCACCGGGCACCGAGCAGGAACTGACGGATGGCTTCCATCTCGTCATCGACGCGCTCAAGCTGAACGGCATCAACACCATCTATAATGTGCCGGGCATCCCGATCACGGATTTGGGCCGCATGGCGCAGGCCGCGGGCATCCGCGTGATCTCCTTCCGCCACGAGCAGAACGCCGGCTACGCCGCCGGCATCGCCGGTTATCTCACCAAGAAGCCCGGCGTCTGCCTCACGGTGTCGGCGCCCGGCTTCCTCAACGGTCTCACCGCCCTCGCCCACGCCACCACCAATTGTTATCCGATGATCCTGGTCTCGGGCTCGTCCGAGCGCGAGATCGTCGACCTCCAGCAGGGCGACTACGAGGAGATGGACCAGCTCGCGATCGCCAAGCCGCTGTGCAAGGCGGCCTATCGCGTGCTGCACGCCCAGGACATCGGCATCGGTTTCGCCCGCGCCATCCGCGCCGCGGTCTCGGGCCGTCCGGGCGGCGTTTATCTCGACCTGCCGGCCAAGCTGTTCGGCCAGGTGATGAACGCCGAGGCCGGCCAGAAGTCGCTGGTCAAGGTGATCGACGCGGCGCCCGCGCAGATCCCCTCGCCTGCATCCGTGAAGCGCGCGCTCGACGTGCTCAAGAGTGCCAAGCGCCCCCTCATCATCCTCGGCAAGGGCGCGGCCTACGCGCAGGCCGACGAGGAGATCAAGAGCTTCGTCGAGAAGAGCGGCGTTCCGTTCCTGCCCATGAGCATGGCCAAGGGCCTGCTGCCCGACACCCATCCGCAATGCGCCGGCGCCGCCCGCTCGACCGTGCTGAAGGAGTCCGACGTCGTCATGCTGATCGGCGCGCGGCTGAACTGGCTGCTGTCGCACGGCAAGGGCAAGAGCTGGGGCGAGGCGCCGAAGAAGTTCATCCAGGTCGACATCGAGCCGAAGGAGATGGATTCCAACGTCGAGATCGTTGCGCCCGTCGTCGGCGACATCGGCTCGGTGGTCTCCGCCTTCAACCAGGCGCTTGCGTCGGGCTGGACCGCGCCGCCCGCCGAATGGACCAAGGCCGTTTCGACCAAGCGCGAAGAGAACGTCGCCAAGATGGCGCCGAAGCTCATGAACAACAAATCGCCGATGGATTATCACGGCGCGCTCGGCGTCTTGAAGAACGTCATCAAGGAGTATCCCGAGGCGATTCTCGTCAACGAAGGCGCCAACACGCTCGACCTCGCCCGCGGCGTCATCGACATGTACAAGCCCCGCAAGCGTCTCGACGTCGGCACCTGGGGCGTGATGGGCATCGGCATGGGCCAGGCGATCGCGGCTGCGCTCGAGACCGGTCATCCCGTGCTCGCTGTTGAAGGCGACTCCGCGTTCGGCTTCTCCGGCATGGAGGTCGAGACCATCTGCCGCTACAATTTGCCGATCTGCGTCGTCATCTTCAACAATGACGGCATCTATCGCGGCACCGACGTCAACGGCGCCAACGCCGATCCGGCGACGACCGTGTTCGTCAAAGGCGCGCGCTACGACAAGATGATGGAAGCGTTCGGCGGCGTCGGCGTCAATGCGACCTCGCCCGACGAGCTCAAGCGCGCCGTCAACGACGCCATGAAGTCCGGCAAGCCGACGCTCATCAACGCGGTGATCGATCCGGCCGCGGGCTCGGAGAGCGGCCGCATCGGCAACCTCAATCCGCAGAGCGTTCTGCAGAAGAAGAAGTAAGTCCACCCCTTAAACCCATACTCCCTGCCGGGTGCAGGGGCAGACAGAGTACGGAGCAATATGATGACCAAAGCGCTCGAGGGCGTTCGCATTCTCGACTTCACTCACGTCCAGTCAGGACCGACCTGCACGCAGCTCTTGGCCTGGTTCGGCGCCGACGTGATCAAGGTGGAACGCCCGGGCGTGGGTGACATCACCCGCGGCCAGCTGCAGGACATCCCGAACGTGGACAGCCTGTATTTCACCATGCTCAACCACAACAAGCGCTCGATCACGCTCGACACCAAGAACCCCAAGGGCAAGGAAGTCCTGACCGAGCTGATCAAGAAGTGCGACGTGCTGGTGGAGAATTTCGGCCCCGGCGTGCTCGACCGCATGGGCTTTCCCTGGGAGAAGATCCAACAGATCAACCCGAAGATGATCGTCGCCTCGATCAAGGGATTCGGCCCGGGGCCTTACGAAGACTGCAAGGTCTATGAGAACGTCGCGCAGTGCACCGGCGGCGCCGCCTCCACCACCGGCTTCCGCGACGGCGTTCCGCTCGTCACCGGCGCGCAGATCGGCGACAGCGGCACCGGCCTGCACCTCGCGCTCGGCATCGTCACCGCGCTCTATCAGCGCACCCACAGCGGCAAGGGCCAGCGCGTCACCGCCGCGATGCAGGACGGCGTGCTCAACCTCTGCCGCGTCAAGCTGCGCGACCAGCAGCGCCTCGCCCACGGCCCGCTCAAGGAATACAGCCAGTTCGGCGAAGGCGTGCCGTTCGGCGACGCCGTGCCGCGCGCCGGCAACGATTCCGGCGGCGGCCAGCCCGGCCGCATCCTGAAGTGCAAGGGCTGGGAGACCGACCCCAACGCCTACATCTACTTCATCACCCAGGCTCCGGTCTGGGAGAAGATCTGCGACGTGATCGGCGAGCCCACCTGGAAGACCGATCCGAACTACGCCAAGCCGGCCGCCCGCCTGCCGCGCCTCAACGAGATCTTCGCCCGCATCGAACAATGGACGATGACCAAGACCAAGTTCGAGGCCATGGAGATCCTCAACAAGGACGACATTCCCTGCGGACCCATCCTGTCGATGAAGGAGATCGCCGAAGACCAGTCGCTGCGCGCGACCGGCACCGTGGTCGAGGTCGACCACCCCACGCGCGGCAAATACGTCTCGGTCGGCAACCCGATCAAGCTGTCGGACTCACCGAGCGACGTGCAGCGCTCCCCGCTGCTCGGCGAGCACACCGACGAGATCCTGCGCTCGGTGCTCGGATTCAGCGATCACCAGGTCGCCGAGATCCACAAGTCCGGCGCGCTCGACCCGCCGCAGAAGCAGGCGGCCGAGTAAGCCGGGCCAGCATTGAGCGAGACGACAGGGCCGCCCGGAGGGGCGGCCCTTTTGCTTGGGCAGGCGCGGTCGCAGGTCTCAAACGAAAAGTGGAAAAACAACCCCATGCACAGTAGCCATCCCATTGGCCCAAAACGATATTTCTGATTCGACGAAAAAATTCTGACCCGTCGGGCAAAACAGGGGTATTATGCCATCGTGGATGTCATGCCGGGAGCGCACATCGGGGCGCCAGCTGTTGCCGGCTCTGAATGGATCCCCGACCACACGCGTTCGCGGAAGGGGTTGCAGAGATCTGGAGTCCAAGGGCGATTATCGGACGTCAGCGCGAGGCGCAAGGACGTCAGCTATGGGCCGCAAGCGGAAGTTCACCCAAAGCTCCGAAAAGTGGCAAGATCGGATTATCGCTCCCGGCGTGACGAGCCTTTGTTGCCACTTAGTCGATGGGGAACGCATCGCAATGACGACAACCATTATAGAACTCGATGCTAGCAGTTGGAAAACAGCCTCCGATTTTCAATCGGCCTTTAAGACTACAATAGCGGCTCCGGAATGGCATGGCGACATGGCGGGCGCATTCCTGGACTCAATCTTCGGGGGAGGAATGAACGCCCTCAAGCCCCCATTCATCATTAGAGTTGTAAACGCTGCACGGCTTGCGCCAGAACTTAAGGATATGATCCACGACCTTTCCTCAGCGATGGAAAGAACACGAATGCGTCGACTCAGCCGAACAGGCGAGAACGTTGCTGCCAGTCTTGAAATTGCAAATTGAGTGAGCATGCAAGTCGTCAGCGGCGATCACGGTACGTCTGCTTCGAGTCAAAACGCGAAGAACTCAGATCGAGTAAATCTGGCCCGCTCTGGGTCAACGAGCGGACTTCGGACCGTCGCGGCGCAAGGTCGCCGAAGGGCCACAGGCGACATCGCAGGCTTGGCTTGATATGAAAGGGGCCGCCAACTGAAGCGGCTTTACCAAAGATCTCGTATGCCGGGGAGATACAAGATCACGACGATGGCGGCTACTGGCCACAACAGCCCTACCGCCATGTAGAGGATGCCGGTGATGGCTAGCCCGGCTACGGTGTGAGAACGGTCAAATCCTCCGCCCATGTAAGCGCCCCACAGCAGGAGCAATTCGCAAACAAAAAAGCCCGCCGCGTAAATTGCGAAAGCTATTTTCGTCCATCGGCGGTTGGGTGTGACCGCTGGCGGCAGGGTTGTCATCAAGGCACCATTGCGACATCGAGTTCGATTGTGTTCATGTCGGGACCACATCAGATCGAAGCATGGAACGATAGCGCAGTTTTTGATCTCCGCCCCGGGACTAGCGCAACCGATCCGATTACGGTGACAGTGCTGCACTGTCACCGTAATTCGAGCCTCAGTGATCTCCCGCCAATTGCTCGCGAAAATACTTCACCACCGCCGCGTTGAACTCGCGATGAAATCCTACCCGGTCGAATCCCGCCGGCACATCGGTGCAGATGCGCGGGACGGCCGCCGCCAGTTCCGGCGAGCACGGTGCCAAGAACGCATAATGGCCGGCCGGCACGTCGTGGATGTCAGGCTTGCCCGACAAACCTTCCGCGACGCGCGCGTTGCCCGAGCCGTCGCCAACGCCGGGTCCGCCGAACTGCGAGCGCCAGAACTGGAAAGGCACTTTGACGAGAGCGAGATTCTCCCGCGTCAGGGTCGCCGGTGCGGGATCAACGATGACGGCAGCGCGAATGCGCGCATCGTGGATCGGCCGGGGCGGCGTCTCGCCGTTGTGAAGCTGTGCGCACGTGCCGGTCGTTTCCTTGCAGAGGCTGGCGAACCTGGCGAAATCCGGCCTGGTCCCCATCAGCACGAGGCCGGTCGCTCCTCCGAGCGAGAAGCCGACGAAGCCGACCCCGGCGGGATCGATCGCCGCCCGGTCCTTCCAGTCGTTCAACAGAAAATCGAGCAGGCGCACGATGTCCGCCGGGCGCGATCCCCAGATCGACAGCGTATCGCGCCTCGAGGAGTCGCTGACCGTATCGCCGGGATGATTGATGGCGGCGACGATGAAGCCGGCATCGGCCAGCGCCTCCGCCGTGTCGTGCTGCTGGCCGAAAAATCCACCCCGTCCGTGCGAGTAGATGACGAGCGGCAGCTTTGCGCCCGTGACGGGACAATCCTTCACGCCTTTCAGGTCGAAATCGGCGCCGACCGATAAAAGGCCCAGCGCCACATGCGTGGGCTCCGCCGCGCATGGATACCAGATCGCACCTGACAGCGCTGGATCGGCATCGAGCAACTGAATGCCCGCAGCCGCGGCCGGCGAACCAAAACAGCAGAGCGTGATGGCAAAAGCCCAAAGCGTGCAGCGCAACGGAAGCTCCCCGGATTTCCCGCAGGAGTTGAACGAGGAAACGATAGCGGAATTGTGGCTTCGGCTTGTCGAGCAGGGACACCTTGCCGCCGCTGTCGGCGTTGAAGCAAAGTGTCCGCAAGAAGCCCGAGCTCTCGCAATGACGGGTGCCGGCCTGCGCGCGCGCCTCGTCCTTCGAGACGGCGCTCACGCGCCTCCTCAGGATGAGGCTCATCGGCGTCAGTGCTCGTTGGCTATCTCGACCGGCTCAATGCGCCGACACCGTGGTCGACGAAGATGATGCCGCATCATCTCGGCATGGTGCGCAACCAGTGCCGGATCGCCGCGAGCTTTGGCGGCGGTATCGCAGGCGCGCGAGGCGCAAGGACGTCAGCGGCGACCAATAGGCGACTTTCACTCGCCTTCACTCCTCTCAGGGAGCTGATGCATTCCCTTCAGGCTGACGTTCACTGCTCTCCGGCTCCGCGGCGCTCCCCCTCGGTGGCGTCCCGTTTCGAATTTCGGAAGTGACTTATGCCATAAGAGATCATCAGTCCGACGATCCACCCGACAAAGATGCCTAGGCCGGTTGTGTGGCCGAACAGCTTCTCCTCAATCCGGTCGAACACCCAGATTGAGACGAGCATTAAGATCAGGGTCGATAGAGTATCAGTGGTCACTTTTAGCTTTGAGAGCACTTCTCGCCTCCCTTGCAGCGCTCAGTGCCAAGCATATTGACGCCGAGGGACCAACTCCGAGCGAAACGATCTTCCAGCTTCGCCCGGTATGCGCCTCCCAGCTTTCGCGCCCCCTAAGCAGCGCAGATCAATTCCAGATCCGCTTCGAACCTGATGCTGCGCTTACCCGCAAGCGCCGTGCCCTCGAGGAGGCCGCCCTTCGCATCGCACGTGCCCGAGAAACCAATTCCGATCTCGTGTCCGCCAAATACCGGGTCTTGCCCTCGCGCTGGCGTATGCTCTTGATTGACCATCTGCCCTCTCCATCGGCCGTTGGAGGAGGAATATGACCCCAGATAGTAGAAGAATGCATCGCCGCCCAAGATGCGGCCGTTGTTCAATAGCATGACTCCAGTCAGGCCGCCGGGCACGCCGTCCAGGATTTTCAGATGGATGGAGTACAATCCGTTGGAAATGCCACCTTCACCAATCATTCCGGACGCCGGAAAGTCGCTTTCATCCAGCGGGGTCATGACGGATCGAAAAACGGCACCGGGCACCTGCGGGGAACTGCCCTCGAAGTGGAACGCCTTTCCAACCGCCCTTCCAACGACGGAAATTGACGAGACGTCGGAACCGAGTAGAGACTGATGATCGGCGCCGAAATTGTGTCGTCGGCTGGTCACATCGACGCGGATCGAGTCCCCGTCGACATGGTAACTCCCGATATGAGCAAACCCTGAATTACCGCCCAGCAACTTGCCCCAGCGGACGTAGGTCACGCTCCGTCCGACCGCTTGATTGATCGAAAATTCGCTTTTGAAGAGGCCGTCGAAAGCGCGTGATAACTCGTTCATCCGGCACCGCCATGCTCCTAGTCGCAATAGCAGAAGCCATAGACGGCGCCAATCTTCGCAATGTGAATATCAGCGCTGGTCTTTCGCGACGTGGTGTCCGCGTTCGACCTGAGAATGGTCGTAGCGCCCTGGATCTGCGTGCTCGAGCTGGTCCGTGTCTCGTTGCGGTCGATGTCGAAATGCATGTAGCGATACTCGCCGCGCAGCGACCAACGTTGAGTCAGCTTGAACTCGCCGCCCGCGCCAGCCGTATAGCCGGCCACCCACTTGCCGTTGGGCCCGTTGACGTCGCCGGGGTCGGGAAAGGTGAAATGACCCAGCGCCAGGCCGCCGAGACCGTAGAGCATCAGCTTCGGGGTCACGAGATAGCCGGCCCGGCCGATCACGCCGACGTTCGAACGCAGTTGCTCGCTGGCTTGCATCGTCCTCGGATTGACACTTGTGGACACGACACCGTTGAGAACTTGACGGGTGTTGCTCGTTTGCTCGCCGGTCATCTTGAAAGCAACATCCGAGAATAGCGTGCCTTCGATCTGACCGCCGGCCACGATATTGCCGGCCCGCCAATTGTAGCCTGCGAACAGATCGACCATCGAGCCCGTCGTGTCGCCGGCGGCACTGCCACGGTTCGTCGTGTTGCCGACGAAATTCGTCGTCAGCACCGCGCCGTTGAAATTCTGCTGGGCAGAGTCAGCAGTCGAGGCGAGGATTTGCCGCGCGCGGCCAGCGCCGGCGCCGAAATAGGCGCCGAGATAAGGGCCTGCCCAGTGGTCGCTGGGGGCGCCGGGCAGCGCCGCCATCGCCGAGCGGGGTCCTCCTCCTTCACCGAACCGGTAGACCATACCGATCCTTCCGGTATGGAAGTCGGCATTGATCTGACGGTGGGTGCTGTCGATGGATGAAGAGGAGCTGGAGGATCCCGTCGATTGCGAGCTCGATGAGAAGCTGCTGGTTTCGTTACGGCTGAAGCCGTAATGCGTATAACGATATTCGCCGCGCAGCGACCAGTTGCCTGCGAGCTTCACCTCACCGCCGGCGCCTAAGGTATAGCCGGCAACCCACTTGCCGTTGGCGTCGCCGCGGCTGAAGTCCCCATCGGCGTAGGTGAAATGTCCAAGCGCCAAGCCACCGAGGCCGTAGAGCAGCACGTCCGGCGTCACCAAATAACCGGCACGGCCGATCAGGCCGACGTTCGAACGCAGCTGCTGCTGGGTTTGGTTGGCGGCGGTTTGCGAACCTGAAGTCGTCGTGGTGACAACTCCATTCGAGGTATCAACGGAGGAGAATGTCTGAGGGCCGATGGTCTTGAACGAAACGTCGGAGAAGACCGAGCCCTCAATCTGGCCGCCGGCCACGACATTGCCTGCGCGCCAATTGTAGCCGGCGAAAAGATCGACCATCGAGCCGGTCACGTCGCCGACGGGACGGCCGGCCGTCGATTGGGTACTGGTGGACGTCGTTGTCCCGACGAAGGTGAAAGTGCTCGTGCTGCTGCTGTTGCCCGCGATGCTTTCCGCGGCACGTCCGGCGCCGGCACCGAAATAGGCGCCGATATAAGGCCCCGCCCAGCCGTCGTTCCAGGCCGCGCCTGGCAGTGCCGCCATCGCCGACCGCGGAGCTGACGCGCCGAATTGATAAACCAGACCGACCTTGCCGACGTGGAAATCGGCATCGATATGCCGCCGGTTGACAGTGCTGTTGGTGGACGTGGTGGTGCCGCCACCCGATACGGACGTCTGCGAGTTGCCCCACGGTTCGTTGCGGTCATATCCGAAATGCATGTAGCGGTATTCGCCGCGCAGCGACCAGCTGTCCGTCAGCTTGACCTCGCCGCCGGCGCCCGCGACATAACCGGCCACCCATTTGCCGTTCTTGCCGCCGACCTGCGCTTCCGAATCGGGAAAACTGTCGGGATAGGTCAGGTGCCCCAACGCCAGGCCGCCGAGGCCATACAGCAGCACATTCGGTGTCACCAGATAACCGGCCCGGCCGATCACGCCGACGTTCGAGCGCAATTGCTGCCGGTCCTCGATGCTGTTCGTCCCCGATCTTGTCGAGGTGACGACGCCGTTGTCGCTCGAAACCGAGCTGTATGACTCGTTACCGACCGTCCTCGTGGTGACGTCGCTGAACAGGGTGCCTTCGATCTGCCCGCCGACCACGACATTGCCGGTTCGCCAATTGTAGCCCGCGAACAGATCGACCATCGAACCGGTCATGTCGCCGGCGAGATTGCCGAATCCTGATTGCGTGAACGCAGACGTCCCCCCGAGAGTGCTGACACTGCCTTCGTCGTCGATTCTCGTGGAGGTCTGCCTTGCGCGCCCGGCGCCGGCGCCGATGTAGGCACCGATATAGGGGCCGGCCCAGCTGTCACCCCAGGCGCTTGCGAATGAAGACCCGCGTGCTGCCGGCGGTATCGCCGCCATTGCGGACAGCGGTCCGGGATCACCGAATTGGTAGACCAGACCGATCTTGGCCAGGTGGAAATCGGCATTCGTCCGTGACGAGGAGGATTCGCTGTTGGTCGACACGAAAGTGGTTGCGCCTGTCGCCGAGCTGGATGTTGCGCTGCTGGCTGCACTCCGGTTGAAGCCAAAGTTCAGATACCGATACTCGCCGCGCAGCGACCAATTGCCGGTCAGCTTCAACTCGCCGCCGGCGCCGACCGTGTAGCCGGCCACCCATTTGCCGTTATCGCCACCGAACGGATCGGCGCCATCGGCAAAGGTAAAGTGACCGAGCTCGAGGCCACCGAGTCCATAGAGCAGCAGGTCGGGACGCGCGAGAAAACCGAGCCGGCCGATCAGCCCGACCCGCGAGCGCAGCTGCTGGTTGCTCTGCACGATTGCCGTGCCGGCAGTCGTCGAGGTCACCGCCCCGAGCAGCACGTTGGTGCTGACGCTGTTGAGCGTCTGGTTGCCGAACGGCTTCATCGCGACATCGGAAAAGACCGTGCCTTCGACCTGGCCGCCCGCCACGATATTCCCGGCCTGCCAATTGTACCCCGCGAACAGGTCGACCATCGAACCGGTCACGTCGCCCGAAAGATTGCTCGCAGTCGTTCCGACCAAGGTCGAGCTCGACGTCACCACGCCGGCGTTGGTCGAGACGGAGCTGTTGCCGAAACTGCCCGTCGAGGATTCCGTCACACGTCCGGCACCCGCGCCGAAGTAAGCGCCGATATAGGGCCCGGCCCAGCTATCGATCCAAGCCGGTCGGGGCGGCCCCTTGATCGGCAGGTCGGCGGCCAGAGCTCCAGCAGAAACCATGATCGAGGCGCCAGCCAATGAAGCGCCCGTCAGTGTCAGCTTTTTCACCCCAACCCCCAATTCCAATTCCAATTCCAATTCCAAGGAAGCTGCTCCAAACTACAGGAGCGGCTCCCGTCGCAAGGCGTAGTGCACCACGCCTTTGCCGCCTTCGTTTCACGGCTAAGTTACTGACACGAAATAGCATAGCCTTCTTGTCCTGGCCTGCACCCGAGTTGGACGATCCCGCATCGTCTCGTCTTTTCGGACGCCCATGTTGCTCGGCGGATACATTTGCGGGGCTTAGCGCATGACGAAGTTGGACAACGGCGCACCTGACTAGGACTGGGGCGAACAGCCACTCAGCTCCCGCAGAGCGTGCGGCCCTTTACCGCACATGTAGCGCTTGCGCTGCGATCAACTCTGCGGCGGTATCTGGTTACGTCCACAGCTTTGCCGTGCAACGATGTCCAAGGTCGTATTCGCTTCGGATCAGCTTCCCGCGCATCTTGATGAAGGTGCGCGCCAGCGGCTGTGGCTCGACCTGTTCACCGATCATTTGTGCGCGGCAGACATTTCGTTCTTTCCTAATGCGCCGTTTTATTCGCGGTCCGAATTCCTGAAGTTCGGCGATATCGCGGTCAGCCAGCTTGACGCCAATATTCAGACGGCAGTGCGTACCCATCGCCACGTCGAAGCCGATACCCGCGGCGACTACATCATCGGTACCATGCTCAACGGTACGAGTACGCTGATCCAGCAGGAGGGCCGCGAAGCCATTCGCGGCGTCGGGCAGGCGATGCTCTACACCAACGCAGCGCCGATCGCGGCGCAGCACGATGGGCCGGTCGCTATTCGCTGCGTCACGGTGCCCCGCGCGCTGCTGGCCGAGCGGCTGCCGAATTTCGAGGACCTTGCCGTGAAGCCGTTGGCTGCATCGCCGGCCTTGCGTCACCTGGAGCGCTATCTCGCCATCGTCATCGACTCCGATATCGATGCCGACCTCGTGCTGAAGGAGAACATCAGTACGCATCTCATCGATCTGGTCGCGCTGGTCCTCGGCGCCCGCGGCGATTCAGCCGAACTTGCAACTCGCCGCGGCTTGCGTGCCGCGCGGCTGCAGGACGTGATTGCGAATCTCAGGGCGCGTTTCGCCGATGCGTCGTTTTCGCCAGGCGAACTTGCACGCAATTTAGGGCTTTCGCCGCGTTACGTCCAGGAACTGCTCCAGGAGACCGGATCGAGCTTTACCGAACGTGTCACCGAGCTGCGGCTGCAGAAGGCCCGAAGCATGCTCCTCGACTCGCGCTACGACCGATCGAAGATCAGCGATATCGCCTATGCCTGCGGATTCAACGAGGTCTCCTACTTCAACCGCTGTTTCCGCCGCCGCTTCGGAACTTCGCCGAGGCATTATCGCCGCGATGTCGGCGAGTCGAGGTGATCGGACGCGCAGTCCAGCGGTCCGCTGGCTGGCATCCACCGCGCACCATATCACTGAAAGCCCAGAGCCTGCTGCGCAACGGAAGGTTTCCCGGGGGGAGTTGAATGAAGAACGCTAGCCGAATTGTGGCTTCGGTTGGCCAGCGCGCAACCCTTGCCGCCGCCGTCGGCGTTGGGGCAAAGTGACGGCAAACAGGGAGGTCAGCATGTCACTGCTCGGCGAGGCCGCCGTCGCGATGTGGTGGAGCGTTCGTCCCGAGCAGCGCAGCGAGTTCGGCGACTGGCATTCGCACGAGCACTTTCCGGAGCGGATGAGCATTCCCGGCTTTCGGCGCGGATCGCGCTGGAGCAGCACGACGGATGCCGAGGGCTTCTTCGTACTCTACGAGCTGGAGCGATACGAGGTTCTCACGTCCAAGGGATATCTCGACCGACTCAACGCGCCAACGCGGTGGTCGACGAAGATGATGCCGCATCATCTCGGCATGGTGCGCAGCCAGTGCCGGATCGCCGCGAGCTTTGGCGGCGGCATCGCAGGCGCGCTCGCCACCATCAGGCTGTCGCCGCTCTCGGGGCGTACCGCCGAGTTACAGGCCCACCTTCGCGATACGCTTGGCGCTCTCGCCTCGAAGCCGGGGCTGACCGGCGCCCACCTCCTGCTGACCGATACGCCCAGGACGAGTTCGCCCACCACTGAACAGCAGATCCGCGGCAATGACGGTGCCGCCGACTGGATCATTCTGGTGTCGGGTTACGACATCGATGCGGTTGACGCCGTCATCGCCGGACAGCTCTCGCCGCCATCGCTTCAAAGCGCGGGCGCGCAGGATGGTCCGACGCTCGGCCGCTACAGGTTAGCGTTCACGATGACACCGAATGACGTTGCAACATAGGCCCAGCCGATCAAGAGCGCGCCGCTGCTTCGCGAAGAGCTTCTCCGCCGCGGCTTGAAGTTGGCGCCCATCGTTTGGTCACAGACCGAACAATGAGCGCCTCCTGAACTCATTTGGGCGTCGAGCTCTTCTTGGAGGATTGTCCACCTGGGGCGCTGCTGCCTGAGCCGTCCGTGGTGCCGGCGGAGGACGTGCCGGTCGTCATCCCGCCTTTGGTTTTGTCATTGTTCTTCGTGCTGTCGCTGGTTCCGCCCACCCCGGCTTGTGCGCCTCCCTGCTGCTGACTGGGTTGCGCCATTGCGGTGGATCCCATCATCGCGGCGATCACTGCGCCCAGCATGAGCTTCTTGATCATCTGACCGTCTCCTGTTCTGATCGCGAACAACAAGCCACCGCGCTCTGTGTTCCTCACGTGCCGCGGTTAAACCTGAACAGAACTTCCGCGCTCCGCGTCCTGCGCAGGCAGGGCTCTCGCATATGGCTTGTCGCGGCGGCCTGCGTGCACGCCTCGTCCTTCGAGACGGCGCTGACGCGCCTCCTCAGGATGAGGCTCATCAGCGTCAGAGCGCGTTGAAACTGCTGCCGCGCACTCCCCTCATCCCGAGGAGCCCGCCCAAAGCGGGCGTCTCGAAGGATGGCCACAGGTGAGGTCACTTCCATATGCGATTGCCCTCCTCTGCGCAGACGGGACGTGCATCAGGCCCGACTGGCGGGCGGGCTCGCGACGTCGGCCCGCCCCTGCGACAAATAATCTGCAATACGCATGTCGGATTGGCGGCTTGCCCGTCGTCCTCGTGACATGAATGGGCCATAGAGGCCAGCTCGGGCCCATCAACAATGAGGATAACAACCATGCCCAGCACTGTCCGCCTGCACCGCGTTCTCGCCACCAGCCCGGAGAAGGTCTATCGCGCCTTCCTGGAAGCCGATGCGATGGCGAAATGGCTTCCGCCGAACGGCTTTACTTGCACGGTGCATCATTTCGAGCCCAAGGTCGGCGGCACGTTCAAGATGTCGTTCCGGAATTTCACGACGGGCAACAGCCATTCGTTCGGCGGCGAATATCTCGAGCTCGTGCCGGGCGAACGTCTCCGCTACACCGACAGGTTCGACGACCCCAATCTGCCCGGCCTGATCGAGGTGACCGTGGTGCTGAAGAAGGTCTCGGTTGGCACCGAGATCGACATCACGCAGGCCGGTATCCCCGACGTCATTCCGCCGGAGGCGTGCTATCTCGGCTGGCAGGAATCACTGCGCAATCTGGCGAAGCTCGTCGAGCCGGAGATCAACCAGTAGCGACCGCATCAGCATCGTAGGCGGACAAAGCGACTTGTCCGCCGTAGCTCGAAGAGCGAAGGCGGAAGCGTGCCCACCAACGGTCTCTCAACCTCGCAAAGATGGTGGGCACGGCGCGCGAAGAGCGCGCCTTTGCCCAAGCTACGGTGTTCGATCGATGCACGCAGACCTATTCACCTCGTCATTGGGAGACACCCGCGCAAACGACTCGCATCGAGCCGTTACACGCCCTTTGCAAGCCCGCCTGCCGTCCAGCGGTCGGGATCCGGACTGTGCCCGATCAGCGCCAGTCCATAGGCGATCGACTCGAACTGTTCGCCGGACATCAGCCGCTCGTTGCCGAAGCGGTCGGCGAACAATTTCCGGACCGCAGGCACGAACGAGGTGCCGCCGGTCAGAAACACCTTCTCCACCTCGCGCGAGGCGATACGTGCCTCGGCCAGCACCTTGTCGACGGTGGCCCCTAACCGGGCGATGTCGTCGGCGATCCAGGATTCGAATTTCTTGCGCGTGACGGTTGCGCCGATGTCGACGCCGCCGCCGTTGAAGCGGAAGTCCACCTCGTCCTGCGCCGAGAGCGCGACCTTGGCGTCGGACACCGCGCGGTACAGCGCAAAGCCGAGGTCGAGATCGACGATGGTGATGAAATCCTCCAGCAGCTCCGGCTTCAGCGCGGTGCGCTGGAGCTCGCGGAGCTCGCGCAGATCGCCGTTGCTCTTCATCATCGCGAGCTGGTGCCAGCGCGCCAGGTTGGTGTAATGGCCGCTGGGGACCGGCAGCACCTTGTCGAACGAGCGGAAGCTGGAGCCCTTGCCGAGCCTGGGCGAGACGATGTGGTCGACGATGCGATAATCGAAGGTGTCGCCGGCGACGCCAATACCGGCGTGGCCGAGCGGCTCGGCGCGAAGGACGCCGCCCGCACGCGAGAAACGCATCACGGAAAAGTCGCTGGTGCCGCCGCCGAAATCGGCGACCAGCACGGTGGCATCGCGCTCCAGCCTGCGGGCGAACGAGAATGCCGCGCCCACGGGCTCGTAGACATAGCGCGCGTGGCCGGCGCCCAGGCGCTCGAACGCGGCGCGGTAGCGCTGCATCGCCAGCGCCTCGTCGGGATTGCCGCCGGCAAAGCGCACCGGCCGGCCGACCGTGATGTTCGCGGCGTCGAAGCCGAACTTGCCCCCGCCGTGGCGCGCCAGCGTGCGCAGGAACGCCGCCAGGATGTCCTCGAACTTGTAGCGCTGCCGGAACACTTGCGTGGTGTTGAAGCTCGAGCTCGCGGCGAAGGTCTTGAAGGATTGCAGGAAGCGGTAGACGTGGCGTCCTTCGAGGAACTGCTCGATCGCCCATGGCCCGCCCTCGGCCTGGGCACCGGCGCCCGGCCGGTCCTCCCAGAAGCACAGGGCCGACACGTAGACGCTGTGGCGTTGCCCGCCATGGTCGAAGCGAATGGCCTCGACCCGGCGGTCGTCCGCCGCCAGCGCGACGACCGTGTTGCTGGTGCCAAAATCGATGCCGATCGAGACGGCGGGCGAGGCGCTCGACATGAACCACTCTGACGGTTGATTGGATGAAGGGGGGCGGACCACTAGCCGCTTTGCGTGGGCCTGCCAAGGGCCCGTTGCTGCAGTGCGGTCGAAACGTCAACATCTGGGTAGGCGATCTACCCGTCGCCACAAATAGCTTCCGGTCCTGTTCACAGTACCGGCAATTAGGGCCGAGACGGCTCCGTTAACCCGGTATTATGCTGCGATGCGAAGGCTTCCATGCTGCTATGCAAACAAACTCATGGCTTTTTGGCATCTGGTATACATAAATTGAGTTTCGAAGACCGGACGGCGACTCCCAGCCCCGGCAAGAAAGGAAAGACCGATGTCCAAGACCGCTTCCGTCGCCCTCGCGCCCTCCAGTTCCCTGCTCGCCCGTCTGGTGGCCGCGATCGACCGCCTGTTGATGGCGAGCGCCCAGATTTCGCTTCGCAACGGCGACCTGCCCCGTTTCGGGCTGTAAGAAAGGCTGGCGCCCACCGCGCAGGGCTGGATCGCAGACCCTAAGACCCCCAATTTTTGATCAAATGGCCCCGCATGTCGGGGCCGTTTTCATTTGATGGCGCGCCTCGCGCGCCATCACAGCTGCGACGATTCGTCCACCCCTGGGCGCGCCGATCCGATTGTTGCCCTCTGGCATCTAGCATACCATTCGACCAGAAAGACCGTTTGAAACAATCAGAGATATAAGGCCGGGGAGGACGTAGCGCGGCGGGAGCAGCCGAGGGGCACATTTGCAGCAACCTTGGCCAAGGCTTAGCCGAAAGGAGCGGATGCCGCGCGTTGTCCCTGCTCATAAGTTTCCACCGGGACTGCCATGGAAGAATCGGCCACAAGGGCGACACCAGGCATCTGAATCGAGATGGGCTGACGCAAGCCGACAAAGATCGGCTGCGTTGAGGGTTCGACAGGGAGTGAAACAAGATGAAGCCATTCGTTCTGAATGTCGCCTTGGCGGCAATGGTGATGTCGTGCGCGAGCAGCACTGCAAGCCGAGCCGCCTGGGAGCCGGTCCGTCCGGTCGAGTTCATCGTGCCCGCGGGCACCGGCGGCGGCGCCGACCAGATGGCCCGCACCATCCAGGGCATCGTCACCAAGCACAATCTGATGAAGCAACCGCTGGTCGTCATCAACAAGGCCGGCGGCGCGGGCGGTGAAGGCTTCCTCGATGTGAAGACGTCGGCGAACAATCCGCACAAGATCATCATCACGCTGTCGAACCTGTTCACGACCCCCCTGGCGACGGGCATCCCGTTCAACTGGAAGGATCTGACTCCGGTCGCCATGCTGGCGCTCGACGAGTTCGTGCTCTGGGTCAATACCGAGAAGCCGTACGGCTCCGTCAAGGACTACATCGAGGCCGCGAAAAAGGCGCCAAGCGGCTCATTCAAGATGGGCGGCACCGGGTCCAAGCAGGAAGACCAGATCATCACGGTCGGGATCGAGAAGGCGATCGACGCCAAGTTCACCTACATCCCCTACAAGGGCGGCGGCGAAGTCGCCGTGCAGCTGGTCGGAAATCACGTCGATTCAACGGTGAACAATCCGATCGAGGCGGTCGCGCAATGGCGCGGCGGCAAGCTCCGTCCGCTCTGCGTGTTCGACGCCCAGCCGATGGCCTATGACGAGCCGATCGCCGACGGCAAGGCCTGGAAGGATATTCCGACCTGCAAGTCGCAGGGCCTGGCGATGGAATATCTCATGCTGCGCGGCATCTTCATGTCGCCCAAGGCCACGAAGGACCAGGTCGAGTATTACGTCGAGCTGTTCAAGAAGGTGCGCGCCACGCCGGAATGGCAGGACTTCATGAAGAGCGGCGCCTTCAACACGACCTTCCTGACGGGCGCTGATTACGCCAAATGGATCGAGGCGGAGGAGAAGCGCCACCAAGACCTGATGAAGGAAGCCGGCTTTCTCGCATCGAATTGAGCCTGACATCGATGAGAGTCGGGGATGCTGCGCGTCCCCGGCCGGCAGCGACTGCGAAAGACTGCATTTCCGCCTGGAGGCCTCATGACTGAACGATCCAGATCCGACGCAGGCCCGGCGCACAAGACGCTGGAAATCGGCATGGCGCTGCTGATCGGCGTGTTCGGCCTCATCGTGATCTTCGGCAGCCTGAAGGCCGGCATCAACTGGGGCGCAGAGGGGCCGCGCGCCGGCTTCTTTCCCTTTTACGTCGGCGCGGCAATCGTCGGTGCGAGCGCCCTCAATCTCTGGCATGCGCAGCGTGACGACGATGGCCGGCTATTCGCAGAATGGGGGCAGCTGCGCCAGGTCATGAGCGTCGTGGTGCCGACCGCGATCTATGTCGGCTCGATGCCGTTTATCGGCCTTTACGTCGCCTCGATGGTGTTCATCGCCTGGTTCATGCGCTGGCTCGGCGGCTATCGCTGGCTGACCGTCGCCGCGGTGGCGGTCGGCATGCCGCTCGTGACCTATCTGGTTTTCGAGCGCTGGTTCCTGGTCCCGCTGCCCAAGGGGCCGCTCGAGGAATGGCTCGGCCTTTGAGACCCATGCATTCATTCAATTGCTGCTGCAGGACGTTTTGACATGGAAGAGTTGGCCAATCTGTTTCACGGCTTCGCGGTCGCCCTGCAGCCCTACAACATCATGCTGATGGTGATCGGCATCGTGCTCGGGGTCATCATCGGCGTGCTGCCGGGGCTCGGCGGCGCCAACGGCGTCGCGATCCTGCTTCCGTTGACCTTCAGCATGCCGCCGACGTCGGCGATCATCATGCTGTCCTGCATCTATTGGGGCGCATTGTTCGGCGGCGCCATCACCTCGATCCTGTTCAACATCCCCGGCGAGCCATGGTCGGTGGCGACCACCTTCGACGGTTATCCGATGGCGCAGCAGGGCAAGCCCGGCGAAGCCCTGACCGCCGCCTTCACCTCCTCCTTCGTCGGCGCGCTGTTTGCCGTCGTCATGATCACGCTGGTCGCGCCGCTGGTCGCCGGCTTTGCGCTGCGATTTGGGCCGGCGGAAAAATTCGCGGTGTATTTCCTCGCCTTCTGCTCCTTCGTGGGCCTCAGCAAGGAGCCGCCGTTCAAGACCATCGCAGCGATGATGATAGGCTTTGCGCTCGCGGCCGTCGGACTGGACTCGATCACCGGGCAATTGCGGCTGACCTTCGGCGTCACGGAACTGCTCAACGGATTCGACTTCCTGATTGCCGTGATCGGCCTGTTCGGCATCGGCGAGATTCTGCTGACCATGGAGGAAGGGCTTGCCTTCCGCGGCGGCAATGCCAGCATCAACCTTCGTGTCGTGCTCCAGACCTGGCGCGAGCTGCCCGCCTATTGGATGACCTCGCTGCGGTCCTGCCTGATCGGCTGCTGGATGGGCGTCACGCCGGCCGGCGCAACGCCCGCCTCCTTCATGAGCTACGGCATCGCCAAACGCCTGGCGCGACGCGGCAACAATTTCGGCAAGGGCGAGATCGAGGGCGTGATCGCGCCGGAGACGGCCGCCCATGCCGCCGGCACCTCAGCGCTGCTGCCGATGCTGTCGCTCGGCGTGCCGGGCTCGCCGACCGCCGCCGTGCTGCTCGGCGGATTGCTGATCTGGGGCCTGCAGCCCGGGCCGATGCTGTTCGTCGAGCAGAAGGAATTCGTCTGGGGCCTCATCGCCTCGATGTATCTCGGCAATCTCGCCGGCCTCATCGTCGTGCTCACCTGCGTGCCGATCTTCGCCGCGATCCTGCGCGTGCCGTTCGGCATCATCGCCCCGCTGATCCTGGTGCTCTGCGCGATCGGCGCCTATTCGGTGCACAACAGCACCTTCGACGTGATGCTGATGCTGGTGTTCGGGGTGCTCGGCTATCTCCTGAAGAAGTGCAATTACCCGCTCGCGCCGCTGGTGCTCGCCATCGTGCTCGGCGACAAGGCCGAGGAAGCCTTCCGACAATCGCTGCTGGGCTCGCAAGGCTCGCTCGGGGTGTTCTTCTCCAACGGCCTCGTCAGCACAATCATGGCGCTCGGCCTGGTCGCCCTGTTCTGGTCCGCGATCCAGGAAGGTTACAGCCGGCTGCGCACGTCGATGGCGTGAGGCAGGATCTGCGCAATCCGCATCGGTGCGGACGCCAAATTGCCGCAGGACTGACTTCTGGAATATAGAATTCCAGGAGTGGCGCGTCGGTAGACGCCCCGCGCGCCCTCGCCCCGTGAGCAGCGCGCAGGCAGAAAAACCTCCGAGAGCGCAACTGCCAGCAGAGTTCTCGGCTACACGCCGAGACAATATAAACATCGTAAAATCAATATCTTACATAGGTAAAGCCCGAGCCGGCGGCGACCCTGGCAACAATTCGGGCTTTACAATCCCGGGGCTATGGCGCATGTGCACAAGCCTGCGCTATTTCGCCGCACCCTCCCGTCCTCGCTTGAATCTTGGCATATTGCATACCAGAGTGCGCGCCAGCGCATGCATAACAATGATGGGCGCGTTCGGGAGGGTTTTTGATGACGGACATGGTGCAGTCGGCAGCAGCGGCCCCGAGTGCCGCGCGTGTAAGCGATGCCTATCGCTGGGCGCAATTGGCGATCGGCGTGGCGGCGATGGTGATGATCGCCAACTACCAATATGGCTGGACGTTCTTCGTCCCCGACATCCAGAAGACATTCGGCTGGGATCGCGCCTCGATCCAATGGGCCTTCACGCTCTTCGTGTTGTTCGAGACCTGGCTGGTGCCGGTCGAAGGATGGTTCGTCGACAAATACGGCCCGCGCATTGTGGTGCTGGTCGGCGGCGTGCTTTGCGCCATCGGCTGGGCCATCAACGCGCAGGCGACCTCGCTGAACGGCTATTATCTCGGCATGATCATCGCAGGCATCGGCGCCGGCGGCGTCTACGGCACCTGCGTCGGCAACGCGCTGAAATGGTTTCCGGACAAGCGCGGTCTGGCGGCCGGCATCACGGCAGCCGGCTTCGGCGCAGGCTCCGCGCTGACCGTCGCGCCGATCCAGGCCATGATCAAGGACAGCGGATTCCAGACCACCTTCCTCTATTTCGGCCTCGGCCAAGGCATTATCATCTGCATCCTCGCCTTCTTCCTGCTGGCGCCGAAGGCAGGCCAGGTGCCGAACGTGGTGGCGAATGCCAATATCATCCAGACCCGGCGCAACTATCAGCCGACCGAAGTGCTGCGCCAGCCGATCTTCTGGCTGATGTACTTCATGTTCGTGATCGTCGGCGCGGGTGGACTGATGGTCACCGCGAACCTGAAGCCGATCGCGGTCGACTGGAAGGTCGATAGCGTGCCGGTGACGCTGATGGCGGTGACGATGACGGCGGTGACCTTCGCGGCCACGATCGACCGCGTGCTCAACGGCCTGACGCGTCCGTTCTTCGGCTGGATCTCCGACATGATCGGCCGCGAGAACACGATGTTCATCGCCTTCGGCATGGAAGGGTTCGGCATCTGGATGCTCTACCTCTGGGGCCACGATCCGGTCTGGTTCGTGCTGCTCTCGGGCTTCGTGTTCTTCGCCTGGGGTGAGATCTACTCGCTGTTCCCCTCGACTTGCACCGACACGTTCGGCGCCAAGTTCGCGACCACCAATGCCGGCCTGCTCTACACCGCGAAGGGCACCGCTGCGCTGCTGGTGCCGATCGCCAACTACATGCAGCAATCGTCGGGCACCTGGGACGCCGTGTTCATCATCGCGGCCGGCGCCAACATCCTGGCTTCGGTGCTGGCGATCGCGGTGCTCAAGCCCTGGCGCAAGGTCGTGGTCGCGAAGTCGACGATCTGACCGGCGGACAGTTCAACAAGCACGACGCCCGGCCTCACGGCCGGGCGTTTTCTTTGGCGATCGCCGCATCGCCTCGCCGGGACGCCCGGCCGACCCACCAAGGCGTGATAAGTTAGGGCTTGCAATCTGGAATTTCGTATACCAATTTCCCTCTGCGACGATAAGCCACAATACTAGCGACATCAGGTCATCTTGCGATCCTGTGTCACAGACAATCAGGCGCGTTGGGAGGTTCTCGATGATTTCCAGCACGGACGGCGCCGTGACCGCTGCGCCGCTTCGCACCGGCTTCCGCTGGCTCCAGCTCGGAATGGGCATCGTCTGCATGGCGATGATCGCCAATCTGCAATATGGCTGGACGCTGTTCGTCGATCCGATCGATGCCGCCCACCACTGGGGACGCGCCGCAATCCAGCTCGCCTTCACCGTCTTCGTCGTCACCGAGACCTGGCTGGTGCCGGTCGAGGCCTGGTTCGTCGACAAATACGGCCCGCGCCTCGTCATCATGTTCGGCGGCGTGATGATCGCGCTGTCCTGGATCCTCAACGCCTCCGCCGATAGCCTCACGCTGCTTTATGCCGCGGCGATCGTCGGCGGCATGGGAGCGGGCGCCGTGTACGGGACCTGCGTCGGCAACGCACTGAAATGGTTTCCCGACCGCCGCGGCCTCGCGGCGGGTGCGACCGCCGCCGGCTTCGGCGCGGGTGCCGCGATCACCATCGTGCCGATCGCGAGCATGATCGCCTCGAGCGGCTATCAGCACGCCTTCCTCACCTTCGGCATCGGCCAGGGCCTCGTCGTGTTCGTGCTCGCCTTCTTCATCCAGCCGCCGCGCCTCTCCATTCCGCCCAAGAAGAAGCAGCTCAACCTGCCGCAGACCAGGATCGATTTCACTCCGCCGCAAGTGCTGCGCAGCCCTGTTTTCTGGGCGATGTATCTCGTCTTCGTCATGGTCGCTTCAGGCGGCCTGATGACTGCGGCGCAGATCGCCCCGATCGCGCACGACTTCGGGATTGCCGACACGCCGGTGACGCTCGCCGGCTTTCAGATGGCGGCGCTGACCTTCGCGATCTCGCTCGACCGCATCCTCGACGGATTCGGGCGTCCCTTCTTCGGCTGGGTCTCCGACACGATCGGCCGCGAGCCCACCATGTTCATCGCCTTCGGCACCGCGGCCTTGATGCTGCTGACGCTCTCGGCCTATGGCCAGGTGCCTGTCGTCTTCGTGCTGGCCACCGCGGTCTATTTCGGCGTGTTCGGCGAGATCTATTCGCTATTCCCCGCGACCTGCGGCGACACCTTCGGTGCGAAGTTCGCAACCACCAACAACGGCATGCTCTACACCGCGAAGGGCACGGCCTCCCTGCTCGTCCCGCTCGCGAGCGTGATCTCGACCGCCTATGGCTGGAAGGCCGTGTTCGTGGTGGCGGTGGCGCTGAACGCCACGGCGGCGCTGATGGCGCTGCTCGTGATCAAGCCGCTGCGCCGCGCCTTCATCCTCGGCCAGGAAGCCGAGCGCACGGAGACCGCAAGCGGAACTGCCGAGACGGCATAAGGCGCCGCACCTTGCCGGCTTGCGAAGGGGCGCAGCGATGCGCCCCTTTCTTTTTATCGCGGCGATAACGTCAGTACGCCTGTCGCAAGATTTTTCGGATCCCCCAAATCCAGCGCTTGACGATTGGCATTATGTATACCACACTTCCTCACCACTCACCCAGGGAGGTTGCAATGCTGGTCGGAGACATTCTGCGCAAGAAGACGCCGCGCGTTGTCACGGTGCGTATGAACGAAACCGTGGGAATCGCGGCAAAGCTGATGCGCGCCAACAATATCAGCGCGCTGGTGGTCAAGGACGTGGTCCGCTCCGAGGGCAACACCGCGGTCGGCATGTTTACCGAGCGCGACGTGGTGCGCGCCGTCGCCGAGCACGGCGCGGGCGCCGTCAACGTCAAGGTCTCCCAGCTGGTGTCGGTGCAGCAGCTGGTGTCCTGCACCTCCACCGATACGATCGAGCACGTCCGGCATCTGATGAACCGTCATCACATCCGCCATCTGCCCGTGATCGACGATTACAGCCTCGTCTCCGTCATCAGCATGCGCGACATCGCCGCTGCCGTTGACGAGGCTCTCAACGGCGCGCCGCAAGCGGCAGCCTAAAAAGCGGCAAAGCTCCCCCTGCGACTACCGGCCCCGGCTCGGATCCCTCCGAGCCGGACCGGATCTTTCGTCCCCAAATCCGGTCTCTGCTCGCGAGGACTTCATGAAGATCTGCATCTACGGCGCCGGCGCGATCGGCGGATATCTCGGGGTTCAGCTCGCCCGCGCGGGCGCCGACGTCAGCCTGATCGCGCGCGGCGCGCACCTTGCCGCCATGCGCGAGCGCGGCCTGACGCTGCTCGCGGGCGAGGAAACGCACACCGTGCATCCGCGCTGCACCGATGACCCCACCGATCTCGGCGTGCAGGACTTCATCATCATCACGCTGAAGGCCCATTCGATCACCGGCGTAATCGAAAAGATGCAGCCGCTGCTCGGACCTCACACCCGCATCGTCACCGCCGTCAACGGCATTCCCTATTGGTACTTCTACAAGCACGGCGGCCCATACGAGAACGCGACGCTGGAGAGCATCGACCCCGGCGGCCGGCAGTGGCGCGAGCTGGGGGCCGAGCGCGCCATCGGCTGCATCGTCTATCCCGCCACCGAGATCGAGGCGCCAGGCGTGATCCGCCACGTCTACGGCAACAACTTTCCGCTCGGCGAACCCTCGGGCGAGATCACCTCCGACGTGCAGCGCCTCGCCGATCTCTTCGTCGCCGCCGGCCTGAAAGCTCCCGTGCTCGACCGCATCCGCGACGAGATCTGGCTGAAGCTCTGGGGCAATGTCTGCTTCAATCCGATCAGTGCACTGACCCATGCCACGCTCGACGTGATCTGCACCGATCCCGCTACGCGCGCGCTGTCGCGCGCGATCATGGTGGAGACGCAAGCCATCGCCGAGAGCTTCGGCGTCAAGTTCCGCGTCGACGTCGAGCGCCGCATCGAGGGCGCGCGCAAGGTCGGCGCGCACAAGACTTCGATGCTGCAGGACCTCGAGCGCGGCCGCCCGATGGAGATCGATCCGCTCGTCACCGTGGTGCAGGAGATGGGCCGGCTCACCGGCATCCCGACGCCCGCGCTCGATTCGGTGCTGGCCATGGTGACGCAGCGCGCCCGCATCGCCGGTCTCTATGACGGCGTCTCGACACCGGCTGATCCGCGCGCACTGGCGGTGGCGTGATGACGAGCGTGACCAAATGGCTGCGCTTCCGCCATGCCGGCACGACGGGCTTCGGCACGCTGACGCCCTCCGGCATCACCGTGCACGAGGGCGAGATGTTCGGCCGCAATGCCAGCACCGGCAAGACACTCGCGCTGTCGGAGGTCGAGCTGCTTGCGCCCTGCGCGCCCAGCAAGATCGTCGCGCTCTGGAATAATTTCCACGCGCTCGCGGCCAAGCTGAACCAGCCCCAACCGCCGGAGCCGCTGTACCTGCTCAAGGCCACCACCAGCATCGCCGCACCCGGCGCCGTGATCCGCCGCCCCTCTTACTACGACGGCAAGACGACCTATGAGGGCGAGCTCGGCATCGTCATCGGCAAGGCCTGCGCCCGCGTGTCGCCGGGCGAAGCGGATGCCTTCATCTTCGGCTACACCTGCGTCAACGACATCACCGCCAACGACATCCTGACGCGCGACCCCACCTTCGCCCAATGGGCCCGCGCCAAGGGCATCGACGATTACGGCCCGTTTGGTCCTGTGATCGCGACCGCTCTCGATCCGGCAAAACTCACCGTGCGCACCATCCTCAACGGCGCTGAGCGGCAGAACTACCCGATCTCGGACATGATCTTCAGCGCGCAGGAGCTGGTGAGCAGGATCTCCCACGACATGACCCTGCTGCCGGGCGACCTCATCGCGGTCGGCACCTCGGTCGGCGTCGGCGTGATGAAGGAGTCCATCAACACGGTCACCGTTGCGATCGACGGCATCGGCGAGCTCACCAACGAGTTTCGGCTGTAATCTTTCGCCGCCGCAGCGCAGCAAAATTGATCTCGCGCAAATCGGCCGTCGCGGCAGACGCTATCCTTCCGGCAAAAATCAATTTCTGATGCAAGGGAGGATGCACATGTCGAATGCCGGCAACGCACTTCTGTGGACGGTGCTGTACTTCGCTCTCTCGTTCGCCGCGATCTTCGTGGTCTGGTTTGCCGACAAGATGCGGTCGAACTTGCTCGGCAAGCAATAGCCCCGGGGCAGGTTGGTTCGTCTTGGCGCTGGCGGCTGGCCTGGGTGCAAGCGGGCCGGCACAGCGACGTGCGAGCCATCTTGGGATCTGTCCGCAGCGCCTGGCGTTGGCGGAATCCGGCGCCGCTCGCCCTCTGGGCAAGCACAGCGCGCCCCCCCTGTCAGCATCAAGCCGAATTTCGGCATAATCCGGCTTCCTCCCCGCACGCCCCGGGCCCGAGCCGGCTGTGGATCGTCCGGCCACAAACGTCCCGCGTCGCCCCGGCCTCTTGATCTCGGTTCCGCTCTTCAATAGCAACACAGGATATTGTGCGCCGGCGTGAGGAATTCACGATGTGGCTGTTTTTCCTGGTTGCCTGGGTCGCCCTGCTCGCCGTCATCGCAGTGTTTGCCCAGCAGGCGTTCGGTTACGACGTCGCCCACCTGCCCGCCTGGTTCGCGGGCCTGTCCGTGCCGCAGCGCATTGCCTCCGGCGCAATCCCAATCCTTGCCCTGGCACTGATCGCCGGCTCCGCCTGGCAGCACTCGCGGCAGGACCGCAGCGTGAAGACGCTCCGCGACCGCCTCAGGAAGACCCGCGAGGACGTCGTGGTCGCCCACGCCCTGCAGAACCACCTCGATGCCACCGTCCAGCATTTGATCGAGAGCGATCCCCGGGAAGCGGTCTCCGCCCTCCACGACAAGCTGGGCGAGACCGAACGGCGCGCCCTGCTCCAGCAGGGCCGCAACGAATCCACCGACATGCACGACCAGCTCGCCGAAATCCGCCGCCGCCAGCAGGAGCTGCGCGAGATGGTCGGCAAGGTCGCCGAGCAGCGCCGTGCCATCGAGCCTGTTTTCACCGAGATCCGCGACCGCCAGAACCAGCTCGAACGCTCCCTGCACGACCTCGAGACCGACGACCGCAAGAACAATCTCGCCGACCGGCTCAAGGACATCGCACGGGACGTCTCAACGCTGCTGACACGGGTGAGCACGGTCCAGGAGACGTTTGCGACGCTCAACCGGTACAAGGAGGATCTGGCGAGATCTCACGCGGAGCTGGCGCCGCTGCGGTCGACGGAGGCCGGCATCAACGCCCTGATCGGCGAGCTCAGCCTCAGCCATGACAGCCTCGCCAAGAGTCTCGACGGGCTCGAGGGCGGCGAAGCGCCGCTTCCCACCCGTGTGGAGACGCTGTCGAAGAACAAGACCGAGATCGAGCAGCGCCTCGCCCGCATCGACGACAATTTCAACATCCTGAAGGCCATCCGGCTCGATTTCGAGGAGCTCGGCCAGCGCCAGGCCCAGCTCGCGCGCGCGCTCGCCGATGTCGAGACCGATGCGGACGGCAAGACGCTGGCCGATCGCCAGAACGCGCTGAACGATTTCGTGCTGCAGTCGCGCCAGCGCCTCGGCGCGCTGCAGGAGACGCTGGCGACGCTGAACGCCTTCAAGGCCGAGCTGTCGAAGTCGCAGGCCGATCTCATCCCGCTCAAGGCGCCGGTGTTCGGCATCGAGGCCATGATCGCCGAGGTCGGCGCCACCCGCGATCTCCTGGAAAAAACCGTCAGCGAGATCGAGGCGAGCGCCGGCGTGACGCTGGCCTCGCGCCTCGACATGCTGACAAAGAGCAAGCGCGAGGTCGAAGACCGCCTCGCCCGCGTCTTCGAGAATTTCAACGCGCTCGATGCACTTCGCAAGGACATCGGCGGCATCTTCGCGACGATCAGGAACAGCTTGAACCGGATCGGGTGAATCTTTCGCCGACCGGCCGCAGCATCGGTCGCGCTCGGAAACATCCAGACACATCACATTTCCGCGCGCCCGATCAATGCCGCCAACATGTCCCGTGCCTGCCGCACTGTCGTCGCATTCGGTCGCCCTTTTGGGAGGCGTGTCTGGGGGCACGGCATGACCGTGTTTGGACCAAACCTTCTAGGGGTATCGCTGTGAAGAAGATTGTATTTGCTCTGGGTGCCACGCTTGCTTTTGCGACGGCTGCAAACGCTGCGGATCTGCCGCGCCGTCAGCCCGTGCCAGCCTATCCGGGCGAGCAGGCGCCGATCGGCAAGATGCCGATTGGCAAGAGCCCGATTGGAAAGGCCCCGATCGGCAAGGCGCCGGGCCCGGTCGCCGCGCGCTACTGACGCGCAGCAAAGGACGCGCCGCATTAGAGACCGATGGTCGAGGGGAATAGCGTGACGAACAAAGCCGGTCGATCGGGATCCTGCATCCTCGCGGGCTTCGCTCTTGCGGCCATGCTCTCGTGCACGACGCCCTCGGCCTCGGCCCATGAGACCGACAAGCAGACCGACAGGCGCGTTGCCGATGCGAATGCGCTTGCGACGACCGACACCGCCTCGCGGCCACAGCCGCAATCGACGCGGCGCTCGGTCGCGCGTGCGGAGAAAGGCCCCTACTACGTCGACTTCCGCGCCCGCACGGCTGCGAGCTGGGGCCATGCCTTCGTCTGGTACGGCAAAACCAGTGAGAAGGCCGTCGAGGTTGCGGGCCTGACGCCGGCCGGCGACACGCTCGCTTACGTGCTCGGTCACATCACCTTTGTGCCATCCGAGACCGGCGCCAGCTACGGCGATCTCGATCCGGAATACCTGACCGCGAGCTATCGGGTCTACCTGAACGAAGCCGACGCCAAGCGCGTGTTCGCCTACATCAAGGAGTTGCAGGCCAGCTCTCCGGTCTGGAATGCCGAGACCATCAACTGCACCGGCTTCATCGGCGACATCGCGGAGTTCATGGGATTGAAGGTGCCCCATCGCTGGCAGCGCCCGGAAAACTTCGTCAACAGCCTCAGGGAAATCAACGGCGGACGCCAGATGGTGCGGCTGTCGGCGAAGTAGCAACTCTACCGTCATTGCGAGCGCAGCGAAGCAATCCAGAATCCCGCCGCGGAGACAGCCTGGATTGCTTCGCTGCGCTCGCAATGACGGGTTGAAGCAGCGAGCACCATCTACGACCGCCATCCTGAGCGCGCACCTCAGAGAGTATGAGCCCAATTATCCGCCTCGCGGAACTCCTCGCCTTCCGCATGGTCGCCCCGCCGGGCGGTGCAATAGACTTTTCCCACCCCCGGCGGCATCCTGCCGCCATCAACCGAGAACAGAGCGCCACGCGGGCGCGGGGGGAAACAGATCATGTTGCAGACACGGTTCACCAAGCTCGTCGGCGTCCAGCACCCCATCGTTCAGGGCGGCATGCAATGGGTCGGACGCGCTGAGCTGGTCGCCGCCGTCGCCAATGCCGGTGCGCTCGGCTTCATCACGGCGCTGACCCAGCCGACGCCCGAGGATCTCACCAAGGAGATCGCCCGCTGCCGCGACCTCACGGACAAGCCGTTCGGCGTCAACCTCACGATCCTGCCGGCGATCAAGCCGCCGCCCTATGCCGAATACCGCGCCGCGATCATCGAGAGCGGCATCAAGGTGGTCGAGACCGCCGGCAACAAGCCGCAGGAGCATGTCGACGAGTTCAGGAAGCACGGCGTCAAGGTCGTGCACAAATGCACCAGCGTCCGTCACGCGCTCTCGGCCGAACGCATGGGCGTCGACGCCATCTCGATCGACGGCTTCGAATGCGCCGGCCACCCCGGTGAGGACGACACGCCCGGCCTGATCCTGATCCCCGCCGCCGCCAACAAGATCAAGATCCCGATGATCGCCTCGGGCGGCTTTGCCGATGGCCGCGGCCTGGTTGCGGCGCTGGCGCTGGGAGCCGAGGGCATCAACATGGGCACCCGTTTCATGGCCACCAAGGAGAGCCCGATCCATCAGTCCATCAAGGAGAAGATCGTCGCCAATGACGAGCGCGAGACCGAGCTGATCTTCCGCACCATGCGCAACACCTCGCGCGTGGCCAAGAACGCCGTCTCGACCAAGGTCGTCGCGATGGAGAAGGAAGGCGCCAAGTTCGAGGACATCCGCGAGCTCGTCGCTGGTGCCCGCGGCAAGATGGTCTATGCCACCGGCAATTCCGACGAAGGGATCTGGTCGGCCGGCCAGGTGCAGGGCCTGATCCATGACATCCCGAGCTGTGCCGAGCTCGTCTCCCGCATCGTGCGCGAGGCGGAGGCGATCATTCGCAGCCGGCTGGAAGGGATGATCGTTCAGCCGCAACGTGAAGCAGCGGAATAGTCACTGCAAGACGCGAGAATATTGCATGAAAGCCTACATTTACGGCCCTGAAGGCGCTCGGATTTCCGACGTCGCTCAACCGAAACCGAAGGGCACGCAGGTGCTCGTCCGCGTCCGCGCCTGTGGTCTCAACCGCGCCGACACCGGCATGCGCAAGGGCCACGCCCATGGCGCGGCCGGCGGCGTCGGCACCGTGCTCGGCATGGAATGGGCCGGCGAGGTCGCCGAGCTCGGGCCCGACGCGAGGGGCGTGAAGATCGGCGACCGCATCATGGGATCGGGCGGTGCGGCGTTTGCCGAATATACGCTGGCCGATCACGGCCGGCTATTCCACGCGCCATCCAACATGAATTTCGAGGAGGCCGCCACCCTCCCCGTCGCGCTCGCGACCATGCACAACGCCGTCGTCACCGTTGGCGGCATTCAGGCAGGACAGAGCGTGCTGATCCAAGGCGCGAGCTCAGGCGTCGGGCTGATGGCGATGCAGATTGCCAGGCTCAAAGGCGCAAAACTCGTGATCGGCTCGTCCACCGACGCCTATCGCCGTGGCCGGCTGAAGGAGTATGGCGCCGACCTCGCCGTCGACAGCTCCGATCCGAAATGGGCCGACGAGGTGCTGAAGGCGACCAACGGTGAAGGCGTCGATCTCATCATCGACCAGGTCTCGGGCAAGGTCGCGAGCCAGAACCTCGCCGCGACGAAGATCAAGGGCCGCATCGTCAATGTCGGCCGCCTCGGCGGCACCCACGCCGACTTCAATTTCGACCTGCATGCGGCCCGCCGCATCGACTATGTCGGCGTCACCTTCCGCACCCGCACCATCGAGGAGGTGCGCGAGATCTTTGCGGAGGTCAGGAAGGACATCTGGGGCGCGGTCGAGGCGCGGAGACTGCAATTGCCGATCGACAAGGTGTTTTCGTTCGACGACATCGACCAGGCGTTCGAGCACATGGAAGCGAACAAGCATTTGGGGAAGATCGTGGTGACGGTGTAGGGGGCCAGAGTGGGCGAGAACGAGGGGGCATCGTCTCTCTCCACTCGTCATGGCCGGGCTTGACCCGGCCATCCACGTCTCTGCGAGGTGGCACGAAGAACGTGGATGCCCGGGACAAGCCCGGGCATGACGGAGCGAGTGGCGCAAGCAGGCATTCAATTCGGAAGCATTCGCAACAGCTCTCCTGCAACTCAGTCGCGACTGGTTCTGTGGATCATCGCTTGATGTCCCACACCGGGCTGCTAAATCCCCCGCCATGACCTCCCAGCACGACAAAACCTCGGTCGCGGCCATCTCGATCTTCGCCAGCGGCGGCATGGCGGCGGCCAAGTTCGCGGTCGGGATCGCGATCGGCTCGCTGGCGCTGATTTCCGAGGCCCTGCATTCCTCGATCGACCTGGTTGCGACCATCATCACCTGGGCGGTGGTGCGGGTCTCCGACAAGCCCGCGGACGAGGAGCACCATTACGGCCATGGCAAGCTGGAAAGCATCTCCGCATTGGGCGTCACCGCCCTGCTCTACGTGCTCGCCGGCGGCATCCTGGTCGAGGCCTATAGCCGGCTGAGCGAGGGAACCCCGCCGCCGACCATCACGGCCGTGCCGTTCGTCGTGCTGGTGATCGATATCGCCGTCAATCTCTGGCGCGCCCGCGCCCTGGACCGTGCCGCGCGGGAGACCAGGAGCCAGGCCTTAGCGGCCGACGCGCTGCATTTCGCCTCGGACGTGATGGGCTCCTTCGCCGTGATCGTGGGCCTGATCCTGGCTGGCCTCGGCTTCTGGTGGGGCGACGCCGCGGCGGCCGCAGCAGTTGCCGTGATGATCGCAGCGCTCGGCCTGCGCATGGCCGGCTCGACCGTGCAGACGCTGGTCGATCGCGCTCCCGAAGGGGCGCAGGAAAAGGCCACAGCCGCGATCCGGAGCGTGCCGGGCGTGATCGACGTCGAACGCCTGCGCGTGCGCATGGTCGGAGCGACCACCTTCATCGACACCATAGCGAAGGTGCCGCGGACCTATCCGATCGACCGGGTCGAGGACATCAAGCGCAACGCGCAGGCCGCCGTCGCCAGGGCTTTCGGCGATTCCGACCTCACCTTCGCCGCAGTGCCGGTCGCGCGCGACAACGAGACCGTGCGCGACCGCATCATGGTGATTGCGCGCAATTCCGCCCTCGCCGTGCACCACGTCACGGTGCACGATCTGGGCGCCAAGCTGATCGTCAGCATCGACCTCGAGGTCGATGCCGACATGCAGCTCGAGGCCGCGCACGACATCGCCAACACGCTGGAGCGCAACATCCAGGAGGAGTTCGGCGAGGACGTCGAGGTCGACGTTCACATCGAGCCGCTGGAACCGGAACTTCCGTTCGGGGTCGATGCCACGCCGGACCGGGTGCGGACCATCGCCGCCGCGCTGACGGAATATGCCGCCGGCAGCGAGATCCACGACATCCACAATGTGCGGGTCCGCAACACCGACGCCGGCGAGATCGTCAACTTCCACTGCCGCGCCACACCGTCGATGAGCGTGATCAAGGTGCACGAGCATGTCGACGCGATCGAGCGTGCGTTGCGGCGCGCGTTCCCGAGCGTGAAGCGCGTCATCAGCCATGCCGAGCCGCCGCGGGCGTGACGAAGAATGCGCGGCGAGTCACACGTTCTCGTTTCGGACTCGTTGCACCCGTGCGTTTGCGGACGCGCGATGCACAAACTCCATGTTGGATAAGAATAATTTCGCGTTAACGATTCGTTGACTCTCGACAGCCCGCGAAAACTGGATTCAAATCGGTGTGATTCGGAAGCGATGTGGGGCTGCTTCCGGACTTCAGTTGCAAGCTGGTTTTCAGGGGGCCGAAGGCATGTCGCGTGCAGACGCCGCGAACGCGTGCGTCCAATCCGATTCGATCAAGGGATTGGCGCAATCGATCGCGAAACCTGCCTATCACCGGCTCCTGATCGCGGAGCCGGCGCTTCGTCGCGCCGTGCCGACGCTCATCATCGCCTTCCTGATCACGATCTGCCTCGGCGCCTTCGTGCAGGTGGTGGATCAGACGCGCCAGAAGCGGCTGGTGATCCGCCACGACATTTCGGCCCTCGCCGATTTGCTCGCCGAGCGCATCGACCGCCTCACCTCGGTTCGGCAGGAGCGGCTCAAGACTATCGAGAGCCTGCCGACGCTGCTGCCCGATCTCGTTCCGTCCTGGGCCACGGCCTCGGGGCGCCACATCATCGTCACCTCCGCCGGCATCGACCGCCGCATCCTCGCCCGCATCCCGGCCGACAGCGACGCTGCCGGCAACGACCGCCTGCTCGATGCGATCACGACTGCGCAGCTGATCGCGGCGCCGCCCCGCGATGCCAACGTCTCCGACATGACTCTGCCGAGCGGCAATGCCGCAATGGCGACTTCGCGGCAGATCAAGTCGCTGCCCGGCTTCGTCACCGTGATCCAGGAGCGCAACGAGCCGATCTGGGGCTCGGACGCCGCGCTCTCGGTGACCCTGTCGGCGACGACCGGATTCGTCGTCCTGATCCTCGGCTTCGCCTTCCACTGGCAGTCGACCCGCGCCCGCGAAGGCGATCTCATCAACGACGCCGTGCGCGGCCGCATCGACACCGCGCTCAACCGCGGCCGCTGCGGGCTGTGGGACTGGGACCTGTCGCGCGGCCGGATCTTCTGGTCGCAGTCGATGTTCTCGATGCTCGGCCTCGACGGCCGTCACGAGCTCCTCACCTTCGGCGAGGTCAACGCGCTGGTGAAATCCGACGACATCGACCTGTTCGCGATCGCCGACCAGCTCATCTCCGAGAAGATCGACCACATCGACCAGACCTTCCGCATGCAACATGTCGACGGCCACTGGATCTGGCTCCGCGTCCGCTGCGAGAAGACGCGCGGGGCGACCGATTCCAGCGTGCACCTGATCGGGATCGCCGTCGACATCACCGAGCAGAAGAGCCTCGCGGAAAAGACCGTGGAAGCCGACCTTCGCCTGCGCGACGCGATCGAGACCATTCCGGAGGCCTTCGTGCTGTGGGATGCGAGCGACCGCCTGGTGCTCTGCAACTCGCACTTCCAGCGCCTGCACAAGCTGCCCGAGACAGCGGTCATCCCCGGCACCTCCTACGAGACCGTGCTCGAGGTCGGCCGCATGCCGGAGGTGCGCACCCGCCACAACGAGACCGCGGCCCAGGGCCCGGGGGCGCGCACCTTCGAGGCGCAGCTCGACGACGGCAGCTGGCTGCACATCAGCGAGCGCCGTACCAAGGACGGCGGCTACGTCTCGGTCGGCACCGACATCACCCGCATCAAGGAGCACGAGCAGAAGCTGGTCGACAACGATTTGCGCCTGCGCGCCACCGTCATCGACCTCAAGCGCTCGCAGGCCGCGCTGGAGCGCCAGGCCGTCGAGCTCGCCGACCTCGCCGAGAAGTACCAGCGCGAGAAGACCCGCGCCGAGGAAGCCAACCAGACCAAGTCGAAATTCCTCGCCAATATGAGCCACGAGCTGCGCACGCCGCTCAATGCCATCATCGGCTTCTCCGAGATCATGGGCTCGGGCATGTTCGGCGAGCTCGGCAGCGAGAAGTATCAGGAATACTGCCAGGACATCCTGACCAGCGGCCATTATCTGCTCGAGGTCATCAACGACATCCTCGACATGTCCAAGATCGAGGCCGGCCGCATGAAGCTCGACATGGAGGAGCTCGACCTCGCGCAGACGCTGGCGGAATCCTTGCGGGTCGTCACCGGCCGCGCACAGGACAAGCACCTGACGCTCGATGCCGACATCGCAAAATCCATCTCGGTCGTCGCCGACCGCCGCGCCACCAAGCAGATCATCGTCAACCTGCTCTCCAACGCGGTGAAGTTCACGCCCGACGGCGGACGCGTCGTGGTGCGCAGCCGGCAGCTCGACGACAGGATCGTGCTGATGATCGCCGACACCGGCATCGGCATCGCACCGCATTCGCTGGCGCGGCTCGGCCGCCCCTTCGAGCAGGTCGAGAGTCAGCTCACCAAGACCTATCACGGCTCGGGCCTCGGCCTTGCCATCGCCCGCTCGCTGGCGCAGCTCCACGGCGGCTCGATGCGCCTGCGCTCGAAGATCGACGTCGGCACCGTAGTGCGCGTGACCCTGCCGCGCGACGCGGTGAAGGCGGGGGCGGGGATACCGGCTGCAGCTTGAGGCGGCGCGAGCAGCTCGCCTGCTGCCATCCTTCGAGACGCCCGCCTGCGGCGGGCCCCCAGGATGAGGACGGAGTATGCTGCGGCAATTTCAAAGCAGTTTGGATCGCACAGAGCCGCATCCTGAGGAGCCTGCGAAGCAGGCGTCTCGAAGGACGAGGCGCTTGCTCGGGCCCTTCCGCCCTGACCCCTACGATTGCAGCGTCGGCGCGACTTCGCGCGCGACGTTGACCAAAGCTGCGATCAGCGGCGTCATGGGATCGCGCTGCGGGATCACCAGGCCGATGCTGTAATTGACCTCGGGATCGACGATCGGAATCGACCGCACGGTGTCGGACAGGCCGAGCGTCTCGGCGAGCTTAGCCGGCATCACGCTCGCCCAGCGCCCGGTCTTGACATGCGTGAACAGCACCAGGAGCGAGTTCGAGGTCAACGTCGGCGTCGCCTCCGCGCCCACCGATCGCAATGCGCGGTCGATGATGCGGCGGTTCTGCATGTCGGGGGTCAAGAGGCACAGCGGCACCTGCCCGACCTCGGTCCAGGTCACCGTCTCGCGATCGCCGAACATCCCGTCCGGCGCGGTGAGCAGGCGATAGCTCTCGTTGTAGAGCGGGATGGTGCGCACCTTGCCGATCGGCTCGTTCTCGATATAGGTCAGCCCCGCATCGACCTCGAGATTTTCCAAGAGCCCGAGCACCTCGGACGAGGTGGTGGACTGGATGCGGAAGCGCACCTCGGGATGCTTGGCACGGTACGGCGTCGTCAGCGCGGCGACCATGCCGAGCGCGGTCGGGATCGCTGCGATGCGGATCTCGCCGGAGAGCTGATGCTTCAGCCCGTTGATCTCGTCGCGCATCGCGCGGGCATCGCCGACGATCCGCCGCGCCCAGTCCAGCGCCCGCTCGCCTTCGGGCGTAAAACCCTGAAAGCGCGAGCCACGCTGGACCAGCATCACGCCGAGGATTTCCTCGAGCTGCTTGAGCCCGGTCGACATCGTCGGTTGCGTCACGCCGCAGGCTTCGGCCGCGCGTCCGAAATGCCGCTCCTTCGCCAGCGCCAGCAATAGTTCAAGCTTGTCGATCAACCGATCGTCCCCTCGAATTTCATCTGGCGTGCAGGCTAGCACGCCGGACCTGCACCAACACGTAAAAACCGGCAGCCGGATCCAACTTTCATTGCCAATCCGTATCGATCAATCGCGGTTGCAAATCGATCGGAATCCGCAATCGCAGCACGGGACAGCTTTATTGATCTGCGAATGATTCCAACTAGTTTGCGGCGAAGGAAACGCTCTGGTTGAGAACGAAGAATGACTGCGGTTTTTGAGCCTTGGAACGAGACGCGCGGCGCAGAGATCATCGCCGAACATGCCAACCAGGAGGGCGTGACGCTGGTCATCCTGCATGCCCTGCAGGAGGCGTTCGGCTACGTGCCGGAGGCGGCGATTCCCATGGTGGCGAAAGCGCTCGCTTTGTCGCGAGCCGAAGTCCATGGCGTGTTCACCTTCTATCATGACTTCCGCCACAAACCCGCCGGCCGCCATGTGCTGAAGCTGTGCCGCGCCGAGGCCTGTCAGGCTGCGGGCGGCGATGCGCTGGCGGCGCAGGCCGAGGCGAAGCTCGGTGTCTCGCTCGGCAACACCACGGCCGACGATCGCGTGACGCTGGAGCCGATCTACTGCCTCGGCCTGTGCGCGAGCGCGCCATCCGCAATGCTCGACGGCCGCCTGATCGGCCGGCTCGACCAGAAGCGCCTCGATGCGCTGGTTGCGGAGGCGCAGCGATGAGCATGCGTGTCTACGTCTCACGCGATGCCGGCGCCGTCGCCGTCGGTGCCGACGAGGTCGCGCTGGCGCTGGAGCAGGCCGCCGCCAATCACGGCGTTGCCATCGAAATCGTCAGGACCGGCTCGCGCGGAATGTACTGGCTGGAGCCGCTGGTCGAGGTCGCAACGCCGCAGGGACGCATCGCCTTTGGCCCCGTCACCGCGGCCGACGTGCCCTCGCTGCTCGATGCGCTCGCCGGCAAGACGCCGCATCTCCTGCGGTTAGGAGCGACCGACGAGATTCCCTGGCTGAAGCGCCAGACCCGCCTCACCTTCGCCCGCTGCGGCGTGATCGATCCGCGCTCGCTCGACGACTATTGCGCCCATGGCGGCTACAAGGGCCTCGCGCGGGCTCTGTCGCTTGGCCCGGATGCGGTCCTCACCGAAGTCGCCGCATCGGGCCTGCGCGGCCGCGGCGGCGCGGGCTTTCCGACCGGCATCAAGTGGAAGACCGTCGCGCAGGTCAAGGCCGACCGCAAGTTCATCGTCTGCAACGCCGACGAAGGCGACAGCGGCACCTTTGCCGACCGAATGATCATGGAAGGCGATCCCTTTCTGGTGATCGAGGGCATGACCATCGCCGGCCTCACCGTCGGCGCGACCAAGGGCTACATCTATATCCGCAGCGAATATCCGCATGCGGTCGAGGCCATGAACGCCGCCATCGCAGCGGCCAAGCGCGGCGGCTATCTCGGCACCAACATCGGCGGCTCCAAGCAAACCTTCGATCTCGAAGTCCGCGTCGGCGCCGGCGCTTACGTCTGCGGCGAGGAGACCTCGCTGCTGGAAAGCCTCGAAGGCCGGCGCGGCATCGTGCGCGCCAAGCCGCCGCTGCCGGCGCACCACGGCCTGTTCGGCAAGCCGACCGTCATCAACAACGTGCTGTCGTTCGCCGCGATCCCCTTCATCCTCGTCGAGGGCGCCAACGCCTATGCCGATTTCGGCATGGGCCGCTCGCGCGGCACGATGCCGATCCAGCTCGCCGGCAACATCCGCCACGGCGGGCTGTTCGAGACCGCCTTCGGTGTGACGCTCGGCGAGCTCGTCGACGACATCGGCGGCGGCACCTTCAGCGGCCGCCCGGTCCGCGCCGTGCAGGTCGGCGGGCCGTTAGGGGCCTATTTCCCCCGTGCGCTGTTCGACACGCCGTTCGACTACGAGGCCTTTGCCGCACGCGACGGCCTGATCGGCCACGGCGGCATCGTCGTGTTCGACGACAGCGTCGACATGCGCAGGCAGGCGCGCTTCGCCATGGAGTTCTGCGCCGTCGAATCCTGCGGCAAGTGCACGCCCTGCCGGATCGGCTCGACCCGCGGCGTCGAGACCATCGAGAAGATCATGAGAGGAGAGCGCGTCCATGAAAACATCGCGCTGGTCGAGGACCTCTGCAACACCATGAAGTTCGGCTCGCTCTGCGCACTCGGCGGCTTCACGCCTTACCCGGTGCTGAGTGCATTGAAGCACTTCCGGGAGGATTTTGTCCCGGCGCCGACCACGTTGCAGGCCGCGGAATAGGAGAACGACAATGTCTCTGATCGAAGAAATCGACTACGGCACGCCGGCTTCCAAATCCACGACGATGGTGACGCTGACCATCGACGGCAGAGAGGTCACGGTGCCCGAGGGCACCTCGATCATGCGCGCGGCGATGGACGCCGGCCATCAGATCCCGAAGCTGTGCGCAACCGACATGGTCGACGCGTTCGGCTCGTGCCGCCTCTGCCTCGTCGAGATCGAGGGCCGCGTCGGCACGCCGGCGTCCTGCACCACGCCGGTGATGCCTGGCCTCGTCGTGCACACCCAGACCGAGCGGCTGAAGAAGCTGCGCAAGGGTGTGATGGAGCTCTACATCTCCGACCATCCGCTCGACTGCCTCACCTGCGGCGCCAATGGCGATTGCGAATTGCAGGACATGGCGGGCGCCGTCGGCCTGCGCGACGTGCGTTACGGGTATGAGGGCGAGAATCACGTCTTCGCCAAGACGAACGGCTGCACCAACGACAACTGGATGCCGAAGGACGAGTCCAATCCGTACTTCACCTACGATCCCTCCAAGTGCATCGTCTGCTCGCGCTGCGTCCGCGCCTGCGAGGAGGTGCAAGGCACGTTCGCGCTGACCATCTCCGGACGCGGCTTCGACAGCCGCGTTTCGCCCGGCATGAGCGAAAGCTTCCTCGGCTCCGAATGCGTCTCCTGCGGCGCCTGCGTGCAGGCCTGCCCGACCGCGACGCTCACCGAGAAGTCGGTGATCGAGATCGGCCAGCCCGAGCACTCCGTCGTCACCACCTGCGCCTATTGCGGCGTCGGCTGCGCTTTCAAGGCGGAGATGCGCGGCGAGGAAGTGGTGCGCATGGTGCCCTACAAGGACGGCAAGGCCAATCGCGGCCATTCCTGCGTCAAGGGCCGCTTCGCCTGGGGCTATACCAATCACAAGGAGCGCATCCTCAAGCCCATGATCCGCGAGCGGATCGAGGATCCCTGGCGCGAAGTGTCATGGGATGAGGCGTTCTCCTTTGCCGCCGCCAGGATGCGCGGCATCCAGAAGAGATACGGCCGCGACGCCATCGGCGGCATCACCTCCTCCCGCTGCACCAACGAGGAGACCTATCTGGTGCAGAAGCTAATCCGCGCCGGCTTCGGCAACAACAATGTCGACACCTGCGCCCGCGTCTGCCATTCGCCGACCGGTTATGGTCTTGCCACCACCTTCGGCACCTCCGCCGGCACGCAGGATTTCGACTCGGTCGAGGACACCGACGTCGTCGTCGTGATCGGCGCCAACCCGGCGTCTGCCCATCCGGTCTTCGCCTCGCGTCTGAAGAAGCGGCTGCGCCAGGGGGCAAAGCTGATCGTGATCGATCCGCGCCGCACCGAGATGGTGGAATCGCCGCATGTGAAGGCACTGCACCTGCCCCTGATGCCCGGCACCAACGTCGCGGTCATGACCGCGCTGGCGCATGTCATCGTCACCGAAGGGCTCGTCAACGAAGCCTTCGTGCGCGAGCGCTGCGACTGGAGCGAGTTCGAGGAATGGGCCGCCTTCGTCGCCCAGCCGAACAACAGCCCGGAAGCGACCGCCATCCTCACCGGCGTCGATCCGAAGGATCTGCGCAAGGCAGCCCGCACCTACGCGACCGGCGGCAACGGCGCGATCTATTACGGCCTCGGCGTCACCGAGCACAGCCAGGGCTCGACCACCGTGATCGCGATCGCCAATCTCGCGATGGCAACGGGCAATATCGGCCGTCCCGGCGTCGGCGTGAATCCGTTGCGCGGCCAGAACAACGTTCAAGGCTCCTGCGACATGGGCTCGTTCCCGCACGAGCTGCCCGGCTACCGCCATATATCGGGCGACGCCGTGCGCGACCAGTTCGAGGCGCTCTGGAACGTCAAGCTCAACCCCGAGCCGGGCCTCCGCATCCCCAACATGTTCGACGCCGCGGTCGAAGGCACCTTCATGGGGATCTACGTGCAGGGCGAGGACATCCTGCAGTCCGACCCCAATACCAGCCACGTCGTGGCGGCACTGTCCGCGATGGAATGCGTCATCGTCCATGATCTCTTCCTGAACGAGACCGCGAACTACGCCCACGTCTTCCTGCCCGGCTCGAGCTTCCTCGAGAAGGACGGCACCTTCACCAACGCCGAGCGCCGCATCCAGCGCGTGCGCAAGGTGATGACGCCGAAGAACGGCCTCGCCGACTGGGAGGTCACGATCGGCCTTGCCAAGGCGATGGGCTTCGAGATGAGCTACAGCCACCCTTCCGAAATCATGGACGAGATCGCGGCGCTGACGCCGACCTTCGCCGGCGTCTCCTATGCCAAGCTGGACGAGCTCGGTTCGGTGCAGTGGCCTTGCAACGACAAGGCGCCCGAGGGCACGCCGGTGATGCATATCGACGGCTTCGTCCGCGGCAAGGGCAAGTTCGTCGTCACCGAATATGTCGCCACCGACGAGCGCACCGGCCCGAGCTATCCTCTGCTGCTCACCACCGGCCGCATCCTCAGCCAGTACAATGTCGGCGCGCAGACGCGGCGCACCGACAACGTCGTCTGGCACGCCGAGGATCGCCTCGAGATCCACCCGCATGATGCCGAGCAGCGCGGCGTGCGCGACGGCGACTGGGTGCGGCTGAAGAGCCGCGCCGGCGAGACCACGCTGCGCGCGGAGATCACCGACCGCGTCGCGCCCGGCGTCGTCTACACCACCTTCCACCATCCGGACACGCAGGCCAACGTCATCACGACCGACTATTCGGACTGGGCGACCAACTGCCCCGAATACAAGGTCACGGCGGTGCAGGTCTCGCCCTCGAACGGCCCGTCCGACTGGCAGAAGGCCTATGATGCGCAGGCGCGCCAATCCCGCCGCATCGTGCCGGCCGAAGCCGCGGAGTAAGCGCATGCACGTAGCGACCCAGGCCATCGATCGCGACATCTGGCGCAACGGCGCGGCGTCGGAAGGGACGCGATTCGTCCCGGAGGAGACGCCGCTGGCGCTGACCTATAATGGCGGCACCTACGCCGTCATGATGGGGACGCCGCAGAACCTGGAGGATTTTGCGGTCGGTTTCAGCGTGACCGAAGGCATCGTCAAGTCGGTCGACGACATCCGCTCGCTCGAAGTGGTCCGCCTCGACGAGGGCATCGAGCTGCGCATATGGCTCGCATCGGAAGATGCCGCGCGCATCAACCAGCGCCGTCGCCACATCGCAGGTCCTACCGGCTGCGGCATCTGCGGGGTCGAGTCCATCGCCGAAGCCGTGCGGCCCGCGGCGATCGTTCCGGACGGGCAGACCTTCACGCCCGAGCAGGTCATGGCGGCGATGCAGGCCATCGCGCCGCTGCAATCGATCAATCTGCAGACCCGCGCCGCTCACGCCGCCGCGTTCTGGTCCGCTGCCGGCTCCATCGTCGCGTTGCGCGAGGATGTCGGCCGCCACAACGCGCTCGACAAGCTCGCCGGCGCCCTGGCGCGCAGCCGCAACGAACCGCGCGGCGGCATGGTCCTGCTGACGAGCCGCGTCTCGGTCGAGATGGTACAGAAGACCGCCGCGATCGGCGCGCCGGTGATGGTCGCCGTGTCGGCGCCAACCGCCCTCGCGGTGCGCACGGCGGAAGCCGCCGGCATCACGCTGATCGCGATCGCGCGGCAGGACGGGTTCGAGGTTTTTTCACATGGCGGCCGGGTCGTCGCGCACCATGCCACGGAGGTTGCCGATGTCGCCTGACCGCCTGATCTACATGGCCAACCAGATCGGCAAGTTCTTTGCCAGCCAAGGCTCCGACAAGGCCGTGCCCGGCATTGCCGAGCACATCAAGAAGTTCTGGGACCCTCGCATGAAGCGCGCGATCTTCGCCCATCTCGATGCGGGCGGTGCGGGCCTGGAGCCCAACGTGCGCGAGGCCATCACCGCGCTGAAGCAGTCTATGACCCTTCCAGCAGCGCCCTGAACACGCGCCGCACCTCGCTCTGCGTCTCCTTCACCCGCGCCTCCAGCGAGGAGAAGTCCGGCGCGTCGCCGGCGCGCGCCATGACGCGCTGCAGGTCGGTGCCGGCGGTTTCCGGCTTGAAGCGCTCGCTGACGCAGAGCCGCAGGATCTGCGTGAGGTCGTGATAGAGCCGCGAGGCGGCCCGCAGGATCTCCGTCTCCGATTGCGCGAGCACGCCGATCCTGCAGGCATTCTCCAGCACCTGCATGGTACTGACGTCGAGAATCTCGGGCTTGTCGTGGGCGTGCACGAGCTGGAGATATTGCGCGATGAAATCGATATCGACCATGCCTCCGGCGGCATGCTTGAGATCCCAGCAATCGGCCTCGCCCTTCTCCTGCGCGATCGCACGCCGCATGTCGGCGACGTCGTTGGCGGTGATGGCGAGATCGCGGCGGCGGGTCAGGACATCGCGGATGACGCGCTCGATCCGCATCCGAAATTCGGGCGAAGCCGACACCACGCGCGCACGCGTCAGCGCCATATGCTCCCAGGTCCAAGCCTCGTTGGCCTGGTAATCCGCGAAAGAGACCAGGCTCGAAGCCACCGGACCTGCGCGTCCCGAGGGCCGCAGCCGCATGTCGATCTCGTAGAGCACGCCGTAATTGGTGCGCGTCGTGAAGGCGCTGATCAGGCGCTGGGTGAAACGGGCGAAATAGTGCGCGCCGTGAAGCGACTTCACCCCGTCGGAGTCGGGATGCTCGCCGTCGAAATCATAGAGCAGGATCAGGTCGAGATCGGACGAGGCCGTCATCTCGCGGCTCCCGAGCCGGCCCATTGCGACGATCGCGGTCTCTTGGCCCTTGATGCGGCCGTGCTGGGCGGCGAAGCGATCGGCGACCAGGCCGTGCACGGTATGGACGATACCCTCCGCGACGTCGGCGAAGGCCGTGCTCGCCTGCTGCGCCGAGACGGTGCCGGAAAGGATGCGCGTGCCGATCAGGAACAGGCTCTCCTGCCCGAACAGGCGCAGGCGATCGAGGAACTCCTCGTATGAGCCGGCGTCCTGCACGGTGGCGGCCAGCCGCCCGGACAATTCCTGCCTGTCGGGCATGGCCCCGAAGAAGCGCGGATCGATCAGGCCATCCATCAGCTGAGGCTGCCGCGCCAGCATGTCGCCGAGCCGCGGCGCGGCTCCCAGCACCAGCGCCACCAACGCGACGAGATCGCGGTTCTGGCCGAGCAGCGTGATCAGCCGGCCGCCGCGCTGCAGCGCGCCGAGGAAATGATCGAACGAGACGACGGCGCGATCCGGCTCTTCGGCATGGGCAAGGCCGTCGATCAAGGCCGGCACGAACTCGACGAAGGCGCTTCGCGTCGCCTCAGCGCGGAAGACGCGATAGTCGCCGGTGATCCAGTCGCGCACCGTCTGCGCGACAGCGGCGGGCTTCTTGAAGCCGAGCGTCGCGAGGTGCTGCAGCAGGCGCGGATCATCGGGGCCCGCACCGTAGTCGAGCGCCGGCAGCCTCGCCGTGCCGGTGGGGTCGTCGCCCTCGAACAGTTTTTCGTAATGGCCCTGGACAATCTGGAGCTGGTGCAAGAGGTCGCGCGCAAAGGCCTCGCGATTCCGATAGCCGAAGAACCATGCGAAGCGCTCGACCGCCTGCTTGTCCTCCGGCAGCGTGTGGGTTTGCTCGTCGGCGATCATCTGGAGGCGATGCTCGACACGGCGCAGGAATTCGTAGGCGGTCGCCAGCTCGTCGCGCGCCGCCACACTGATCCAGCTGCTGGAGGCGAGCACGTCGAGCGCCTTCAGCGTCGGCCGCACCCGCAATTGCGGATGGCGGCCGCCGGCGATCAATTGCTGGGTCTGCGCGAAGAACTCGATCTCGCGAATGCCGCCGCGCCCGACCTTGACGTTGTGGCCCTCGACCGAAATCTCGCTCTGGCCGCGATAGGTCTGCATCTGCCGCTTCATGTCGTGAACGTCGGCAAGTGCGGCAAAGTCGAGATGCTTGCGCCAGACGAACGGCGCGATCTCGGCGAGCAACGCCTGGCCCGCCCCGAAATCGCCGGCACAGGCGCGCGCCTTGATCATCGCGGCACGCTCCCAGGTACGCCCTTCCCGCTCGTAATAGTTCAGCGCGGCGTCCCTGGAGATCGCCACCTGCGTCGAGGACGGATCGGGCCGCAGCCGCAAATCGACGCGGAAGACGTAACCGTCATAGGTGCGCTGCTGCAGGATGCGCGCCATGCCTTGCGTCACGCGGACGAAGAACGGCTGCGGTTCGATGTCGGGCGCGAGGGTCGTCGCGTCGGGATCGAAGAACACGATGAGATCGATGTCGCTGGAGTAGTTCAGCTCGCCCGCGCCCATCTTGCCCATCGCGAGCACGATCAGGCCGCAGCCCTCTTCGGGTGCCTCCGGATTGGGCGGCGAGAGCTTGCCGCGTGCGGCTTCCTGTCGCAGCAGATATTGCAGCGCCGCCTGCACCGAGGACACCGCGACATCGGTCAGCGCCGCCGTCACCCGCATCACCGGCCAGACACCGCCGATGTCGCACAACGCGATCAGGAGCGCAGCCTCAGCCTTGATGCGGCGGAGCAGCCGCATCACCTCGGCCTCATCCGAGGCCGCGAGCACCGCGCTGCGCGCCTCCGCGATCAGCGCCGTCAGATGCGCATCCGGATCGCATTCGAGCAGCCGGATCAGGCGCAAGGCATCGGCGCGCACCAGATCGAACAGATAGGGCGAGAATTCCGCGATCCCGGTCAGGATCTCGCGGGCGAAGGGATGGCCGAGATGCGTTTCGAGACGGGCCGATTGTGCCGGGTCGAGCCCGGCCAGCCAGCTTTCGAAACGGCGTTCGTCGGTTGCGGAAGCGGCAATATGGGGAGCCTCCGCGAAGCGTGCGGCCAGCCTCTCACCATGCTTGTCCGCGTTTCCCGGCGCGGCGTGGTTCATGCCACCTTCTGTGGCACATCCGGTATTGGCGGAGCAACCCTGTCGCCGGCACCCGCGCGCGCCGGCAGCACGAGCGTGGCGATGAGGCCGGGATGGGCATCGCCCAAGCGCAATTCGCCGCCGTGCAACGTCGCAACCGCCGCGGCGAGGCTGAGCCCGAGGCCCGAGCCCGGCAGCGTGCGGCTGGCCTCCAGCCGGACGAATCGCTCGACGGCGTGCTTGCGGTCGGCTTCGGGGATGCCGGGGCCGCGATCGGTGACGCTGAGCAGCACCTTGTCGTCTTCGCGTCTCGCCTCGACCGTGATCTGCCGCGCGTCCATGTTGACCACGGTTCCCGCCGCCTGTGCCGCGGGCTTGCCGTATTTGATCGCGTTCTCGACAAGATTGGCGAGCGCCTGGCTGATCAGCTCGCGATTGGCATGAACCGGTGTCGGCTCGCACTTGACCTTCAGCGTCATGCCGTCGTCCTCGGCGAGCGGCTCGTAGAGCTCGTGGATGCCCTCCGCGACCTCCGCTGCGTCGAAGTCGTCCATGTTGCCGCGCGCCTGGCCGGATTCCGCGCGCGCGATCATCAGCAGCGCGTTGAAGGTCCGGATCAGCCCGTCGGATTCCTCGATGGTCCGCTCCAGCGCCGCGCGATAATCCGCCTCGCCGCCCGATCTCGCCAGCGCCTCCTCGGCGCGATTGCGCAGCCGCGTCAGCGGCGTCTTGAGGTCGTGGGCGATGTTGTCGGAAACCTCCTTCAGCCCCGCCATCAGCGCCTCGATCCGCTCGAGCATGGCATTGAGGTTCTCGGCGAGGCGATCGATCTCGTCGCCGCTGCGTCCCACCGGCAGGCGCTCGCTGAGATCGCCGGTCATGATACGCTGCGCCGTGCCCGTCATCGCGTCGATGCGCCTCAGCACCCGCCGCGCGACGAAGATGCCGCCGCCGAGGCCGAGCACGACGACGATCAGGACCGAAAACTGCGCCGCCTTGGCGACGATGCCGAACAGGCGCCGCCGCTCGGCCAGGTCGCGGCCGATCAGCAGCCGGAAGCCGTTCTCCAATTCGGTGACGCGAACGAGCGCGCGATGATCGCGGTCATCGGTATCCTCGATCCGCCGGTAGGCCGTCTCCGACCAGCCGCGCGTCGCCATCACGCCGGGCGCCAGCGAACCGACATTGCCGGCAATCGCCTGGCCCGTCGGCGTGGTCACGAGGTAGAGATTGGCGCCCGGCCGCAGTGCCCGATACTCGATCGTGCGCACTAGGCGAACCATGCCGCCGCGGTTGTAGATCTCGTTGATCTCCGAGGTCTCGGCATTGACCGTCTGCGTGATCTCCTCGGTAATCAGCCGCCGCGTGTTCCAAGCGAAATAGGCCAGCAGCGAGGCCGCGAACATCGCGAACAGCAGCAGATAGACCAGCGTCAGCCGGAACGCCGTGGTGCGGAAGAGTTTACCGAATGCCGTCACGGATCATGGGTCCAGTTTCAACCACGCATCGCCATCACGGCATCGACACTCACGTATTTCGCTTTGTTTACAATAACATAGCCTATAGATTGGCACACCTGCGCCCAGGTCCTTGTGGAACGAGCAACGCGAAAGGTATCCGTGACGACACGTGATAAGGCGCACGCGGAACGTTAAAGGGGCACTCGATCGGAACCAAGTTAAATCCCCGCAAGCTCGGGCCATGCGGACACCGGACGGAGCCTGCGAGAGCAGTGATCGGCTGTGGACCTCCCCTTCCGACCACGCTGAGGAACATCAGCCGTTACAGGCGGACGTCCTTGTCGAGGGCATCGCGCGCATTGCGGTCAAATCCGCCGGCTTCCCTCACACTTCCAGCCATTGCGCGCGAACGTCGCTGTTTGATTTCAGTTGCTCGGGCGTACCTTCGAAGACCACACGACCGTGCCCCATGACGTAGACGCGGTTGGAGATCTTCATCGCAATCGACAGCTTCTGCTCGACGAGCAAAATTGCGACGCCGGCCTGCGCAATGCGGGCGATGAGATCGCCGACCTGCTGCACGATCAGCGGCGCAAGACCTTCGGTCGGCTCGTCGATCATGATGAGATCGGGGTCGCCCATCAGGGTCCGGCAGGTCGTGAGCATCTGCTTCTCGCCGCCCGACAGCACCCCTGCAGGCGTATCCGCCCGGGCGGCAAGATTCGGAAACATGTCGAGCATGTCCTGAAGCTGCCATTTGCCGGGACGCCGCGTATCCTTGATGCCGAGGAGCAGATTCTGGCGGACCGTCAGCCCCGGAAAGATGTCCCGATGCTCCGGCACATAGCCGAGGCCGAGGCGCGCGATCCTGTAGCTCGGCAGCCCCGCGATGTCCTTGCCTTTGAAGCGGATCGTGCCTTGCGGCGCAACCTCACCCATGATCGCCTTGACCGTGGTCGAACGTCCGACGCCGTTGCGACCGAGCAGGCTGACGACCTCGCCCGCGGCAACGTCGAGATCGACGCCCTGGAGAATGTGGCTCTTGCCGTAATAGGCGTGCAGGTCCCTGACCTCCAGCATCAGTGCGCCTCCTCGCCGAGATAGGCTTCCTTGACTTTCGGGTCCCGCCTGATCTCCTCCGGCGTGCCGGAAGCAATGATGTGGCCGTAGACCAGCACGGAAATGCGGTCGGCCAGGCCGAACACGACGCTCATGTCGTGTTCGACGATGACCAGGGTCTTGCCCTCGGTCAGGCGCCGGATCAGCGACACCGCGCGGTCGGTCTCAGCGTGGCTCATGCCCGCCGTCGGTTCGTCCAGCAGCACGACGGTCGCGCCGCTGGCGATGGTGATGCCGATCTCGAGTTCGCGCTGCTCCGCGTAGGTCAACAAGCCGGCCGGAACATCGCGCCGATGCGTCAGATGGATGTCGTCGAGGATTTGCGCCGTGCGCTCGTGCACCTCCGGCAGGCTATCGACGTTCTTCCAGAAGGCGTAACGGTGTCCCGTCGCCCACAGCACGGCACAGCGGACGTTCTCCCAGACCGACATGCGCGCGAATACGTTGGTGACCTGGAACGACCGCGACAGGCCGCGCCGGTTGATCTCGAACGGCCTGAGGCCGGAGATCACATCGCCGTTCAGTCTCACCTCGCCCGAGGTCGGCTTGATGTGACCGCTGATAAGATTGAACGTCGTCGATTTCCCGGCACCGTTCGGACCGATGATGGCGTGACGCTCACCTTGCGCGACGCTGAGATTGAGATCGCGGATGATGCCGACATTGCCAAAGCGCTTCTCGACAGCGCGGACTTCGATCGCTGCCGTCATGCCAGGTACCCCCGGTCGCGCGCGACCGTCGCCGCGCGGTCCCATGCCTCGGCGACGCGCCGCCAGCTCAGGCGCGCGACGAAGAAGCCGCCGGCGACGAGGACCGCCGCGCTCGCCCACGTCACCGGCGACGCCGGGCTGAAGGCAACGCCGAACAGGTTGATCGGATTGCCCTGACCGCCATGCGCGCGCGCGATCGATTCGATCGTCAGGATCACACCGCAAGCCAGTGCCAAGGTCGGCACCGCCGCGAGCAGATAGGAAGGGATCACTGTCGGCAGAGTTCCGGCGCGAACCAGCGGCCGGTGCATCATGACCAACCCGGCGATGCCGCCGGGGGACAGCATCACGATGCCGATGAAGATAATGCCGAAATAGAGCTGCCACACGCCGGTGACGCTGGTCAGCCCGAGCTGAAGATAGGTCACGAGGATTGCACCCAGGATGGGTCCGAAGAAGAACGCGACGCCACCAATGAAGGTCGAGAACAGCACGAGGCCGGATTGGATCGCGCCGAGATAGGCGGCGTTGGCGATCTCGAAGTTGATCGCCGCCAGGCCCCCCGCCACGCCGGCGAAGAACCCCGCAAAACAGAAGGCGATGTAGCGCACCACGTGCGGGTCATAGCCGATGAACTGGACGCGCTCGGGGTTGTCCCGCACCGCATTGCTGATCCGCCCCAGCGGGGTCCGCGTCAGCGCATACATCGCGATGGCCGAGATCACCAGCCAGAACGCGATGAGATAGTAGACCTGAAGCTGCGGGCCGAAACTCAAGCCGAAGATCTTCGGCAAAGCCGTGCGGTCGGTCGATATTCCGGACTCGCCGCCGAACACCGAACGCAGGATCAGTGAGGACGACGCCACCAGTTCGGCAATGCCGAGCGAGATCATCGAGAACACGGTACCGGCCCGCTTGGTCATCAGCCAGCCTATGATGATCGCGAAAACGAGGCCGCCGAGTCCACCGAACAGCGGTATGAACGGCAGCGGGATTGGCCAGCCGTGCGAGACCACCGCATTCATCATGTGGCATGCTGCGAAGCCGCCGAGGCCATAATGCACCGCATGGCCGAACGACAAGAGGCCGGTCTGGCCGAGCAGGATGTTGTAGGACAGCGCGAACACGATCGCGATGCCGATCAGGCTGAAGGACGTCAGCGAGCCGCCGGAGGAGAAGATCAGCGGCAGCACGATCAGCACGGCGATGCCGGCAAGCCATATGCCATAGAAGCGCAGGCCGTCGCCGGCCGGCTTCCCTGTCGATGTCGGCGTCGATGTCGTTTTGGCGTTCATGTCTCGCGCGTCCCCATCAGGCCCATGGGGCGTACGATCAGAATGATCACCAGCATCAGGTAGGGCACGATCGGCGCCACCTGGGCAATGGTGACGTTCCAGATGTCGGTGAGCACGGACGGCCCAGCCGACGGATCGAGCGGACCGAAGGCGCTCGCGAGCGAACCGTTCAGCGCCACCGCAAAGGTCTGTATCAGGCCGATCACCAGCGAAGCGATGAAGGCACCCGGCAAGGAGCCGAGGCCGCCGAACACGATGACCACGAACAGGATCGGTCCCAGCGCCGCGGCCATATCGGACTGCGTCACCAGCGCCGGACCGGCGATCACGCCGGCAATTCCCGCCAGCGCGCTGCCGACGCCGAACACCAGCATGAATATGCGTCCGACATTGTGACCGAGATGCCCCACCATATGGGGATGCGTCAGCGCGGCCTGAACGATCAGGCCCACCCTCGTGCGTTTGAGCACCATCAGCAGCACGATGAATATCAGGATCGACACAGCCAGCATGAAAATCTTGTAGGCGGGATAATTCGTCGAGAAGATCGTGAAGGCCGGAAAGTCGAGCAGCGCCGGCACGCGGTAATCGACGGGGCTCCTGCCCCACATCATCGCCACGATTTCTTCGATCGCGAACGCAAGACCGAAGGTCAGGAGCAGCTCCGCCACATGGCCGTGCTTGTGCGTATTGCGCAGGCCGTAGCGCTCGACCGCCATGCCGATCGCGCCGACCAGCAGCGGAGCCAGCAGCAGGGCCGGCCAGAAGCCAATCCATTTGGTGAGCTGGAAACCGAAGAAGGCGCCGAGCATGTAGAAGCTGGCATGGGCGAAGTTGAGCACGCCCATCATGCTGAAGATGACGGTCAGGCCGCTCGACAGCAGGAACAGCAGCATGCCGAACAGCAGACCGTTCAGCGTCGATATAACGATCAGTTCAAGCACAGTAATCACACCTCTGGCCGGGACAGAAAGGGCCCCGGCGAAGTCGGTCCGGTTGCGAGCGGCAACCTTCCCGCGAGCCGCTGCCGGCTGCGGGAAGGCAAAGCTATTCCAGGCTTACGGCCGGGTCATCTTGCAGGTTGTGGGAACCATCGTCTTGGAGGTGTCGATCTTGGAAACCAGATGCCATCCCCAGCCGGTGCCTTCCTCGTCGAACGGCTCGTTTGCAGCGAGCTTGCCGAAGGAGGAGATGTAGATCGGCTGGAAGAACTGGTGATCGTCCTTGCGCATGAGGCCCTCACCGCCATCCAGCACCTCGAACTTGAGATCCTCGAGGGCAGCCGCGACCTTCACCGGGTCGAGCGAGTTGGCCTTCTCGGCCGCGGCCTTGAACATGCGCATCTCGTTGACGGCACGCGGATACCACAGCGACATGTTGACCTTGGCGCGGAAGGCCTTTTCGAAATCCATCGCCGGCTGGTGGCCGGAATTGGCAAAGCCCTCGGTGATCTGGAAGACCTGATGGTCGAGACCGGTCTGCTTGATTGCGGTCGGACCACCAGCGCCGCCGGCATAATAGGTGTACCAATTGACCTTCAGGCCGGCGTCCGCCGCGGCTTTGAGCAGCAGCGCGATGTCCTGGCCCCAGTTGCCGGTCACGACGCTGTCGGCGCCCGAAGCCTTGATCTTGGCGATGTAAGGCGAGAAGTCGGTGATCTTCAGCAGCGGATGCAGTTCGTCACCGACGATTTGGATGTCGGGCCGCTTGGCGCCCAGCATCTTGCGCGCGTCGGCGCGCACCGACTGGCCGAAGGAGTAATCCTGGTTGATCAGGTACACCTTCTTGATCGCGGGGACATCTTTCATGTAGCTGGTGAGCGCTTCCATCTTGATGTCGGAGCTCGCATCCCAGCGAAAATGCCAGTAGCTGCACTTTTCGTTGGTCAGGCTCGGATCGACGGCGGCGTAGTTGAAGTAGAGCACTTCCTTGCCGGGATTGCGCGTGTTGTTCTTGGTGACGAAGTCGGACAGCGCTGCGGCGACCGACGAGCCGTTGCCTTGCGTGATGAAGCGGGCGCCGGCATCGATGGCCTTCTGCGCCTGCACCAGGCTTTCCTGCGGGTTGGTCTTGTTGTCGAGAGGCAGAATCTCGATCTTGCGGCCCAATATACCGCCCTTGGCGTTGATCTCGTCAGCCAGATACTGAAACGTTTTCAAGCCGCCCTCACCGATGCTGGCGCCGCCGCCGGACAGCGGATCGATGTAGCCGAACTTGATTGTTTCCTGCGCGAATGCCGCTCCTCCGAGCATCGTCAGCGCTGCCGCCGCAGCAATTGCGAGCTTGTGCATCCTGGCCTTCTCCCTTTGCATGTTCTTGTTACTTGGCGATCGAAGCTGACTCACAACGTCGGTCGCGCCATTCTTCGCTACTCCAATATTGAATACTGTGTAAAGTTTTGTCGCAAGGAATAATTGCGGCCTCAACATGAAGAATGCCGCGCGCCCGTCCGGGATATTGAATTCACAGGCAACTTTTGAGACCAAAGCCCGCGCTCAATCTGCGGCTGACATCAAGTCCGAACGGGAAAGATGAAGAGCGCGATCAGGGGTCTCAGAGGGGTTGCTTTATACCACCGCGCGGGGCTTGAGCCCCGAAAGGAACAGCCGCGAAAAATAATCAGCAACCTGCATCGGAGACCAGCTCCGCTCGCCCCTGAACCAGATCGGGTACCAGTGGCCCATTCCAGTCAGAACGCGTTCGGCGAAGTAAGTGTCGACGCTACGGAAGTATCCCTCGTCGATCCAACGCTGGTGGTTTCTCTGGTCCTGCTGGATCGTTGCAAGCACCTGCCCGACATAGTGCTTGCGGTCAACGTCGTTGAGATAGTTGATGTTGTGGTAGGTCGCCTTGGGGCCGCAAGGGGTATCGTGCAGCATCAACAACAGGCGGACTCTCTGAACGACGTAATCGAACGCCCCGAGCCCGAGGTCCTGCAAATATTCTCGAATCCCGATCTCGCCGGCCAGGCCTCTTCGCAGGCAAGCCAGCAACAGGCGCTCCTTCTCGCGGAAATGATAATAGATGCCGGCCCGCGTCATGCCTGCCTCCGCCGCGATGCTCTCGAGCGACGTACCGGACGCGCCCCTTCGATTGAAACTGTCCGAGGCAATCGAGAGCATCCTGTCGAGCTTCGCGGCGCGTTTGTTCCATTTCGAGCGGGACTGGAGAAATGGTGCCAGGCTCGGTGCTTCAGGCATGTCGGGTAAGGCAATGTCACGCCGGTAAACCCCATGCGTGATGATGTCGTCAATGGCATCAATCGCCTGCTGGCGCGAATAGTAGTCGCGCTCGGAGAACCAGAACGGAACCCAATCCAGGATGGAGATGAGGGCGACGGCCGTAAGGAGGGGCTCCTCGCAGGCGATCGAGCCGTCGGCAACGCCACGCTTCAGAATGTCGGCGAGCAGCGCGGCATTCTGCCAGCGCCTGGCGTGCACGTCGTTGCTGTAAGACGCAGCCAGCGCATCGATGTCGGAGAACAGGATCATGCGCTGGCCTTCAGGCCGCAGCCGGGCTCTTATGAAGCGCCTGACGATTTCGAGCCCATCTATCCCGGGCTCGGCCGCGGTCTCGATTTCGTGGCTGTAGATCGCAAGGCCGCGCAAGTAGCAGTGAAAGATCAGGTCTTCCTTGTCGCGAAAATAGTGGTACAGCGCTCCCGGCACCGATCGAACCGATGCTGCGACCTGCTCCATCGTCACGTTCGCATAGCTATGGCGGGCAAAGAGCTTGGAAGCCGACACAAGGATCTCTTCCGCTCGGTCGGACGGGAAGGCGGCAACTTGCAAGCTTGAATACCCTTCCTGATCGTGGACGGATTCACCCCGGTGAAACGTCCACTACCACAGGTCGGATATTCTTGCCATCGGACGGCGCTAGGCCAGCATCGCCCGCAACCCTCGGACGGCGGAGCAAAATGAAGACGCAGCCGATGATTGCAGGTTCGAGCTCGCCGTAGATCGATCGGGCAACGCCGAGCGCCCTATCTCATTCCATCACGGATCATGTACCCGGCGCCACGGATCGTGTGCAGCAGCGGGCGCTCGAAGCCCTTGTCGATCTTGGAGCGCAGCCGCGAGATGTGCACGTCGATGACGTTGGTCTGCGGATCGAAATGATAGTCCCAGACGTTCTCCAGCAGCATGGTTCGCGTCACCACCTGGCCGGCGTGCTTCATCAAATATTCGAGCAGGCGGAATTCGCGCGGCTGCAGCGTCAGCTCGTCCTTGCCGCGGGCGACGCGATGCGAGAGCCGGTCGAGCTCGAGATCGCCGACGCGATAAAGCGTCTCCTCGGCGGGACCGCCGCGGCGGCGCGACAGCACTTCGACGCGGGCCAAGAGCTCGGCGAAGGAATAGGGCTTCGGCAGATAATCGTCGCCGCCGGCGCGCAGGCCCTTGATGCGGTCATCGACCTGCCCGAGCGCGGAGAGAATCAGCACCGGCGTCGTATTGCCCTTGTCGCGCAATGCCCCGATGAGCGACAGGCCGTCGCGCTTGGGCAGCATGCGGTCGACCACCAGCACGTCGTACTCGCCGTTCTCGGCCATGGCGAGGCCCTCCTCGCCGTCGGCGGCGTGGTCGGCGATGTGTCCGACTTCGCGAAACGCCTTGGCGAGGTAGTCGGCGGATTCGCGGTCGTCTTCGATGATGAGGAGGCGCATCGTGCGTTCGGCGGCGGTCAAGGAGGTCAACCTTCTCTAAACATGGCGCGAGCGGCAACCGCATGCAAGCCGAGCAGGAAAGGCTCGACGCGGGAAAAAGGCGGGCGGCGAGGCTGGGGGGACCTCACCGCCCTAGGCCTTCCGACGGAGGGGGGCGTAATTCCACCGGAAGGTAGACGAGGGAAGCCAGCGTTGCGCTGCTTCCCCGAAGGGCACCGGCGGCGGGGGCGACTGATGCCGGCGGTACCCTTCATCTCGTAGGCCTCCTGAAGACCTCAGCCCTTGGCGATGGGCACGGCGACGAAGCGCGACTGGCCGCCGCTCTTCACGCGCATCAGGACGCTGTTCTTGTTGTCGGTCCGCGCCGCATTGATGGCGTCGCGGACTTCGCCGGCGGTCGCCACGCTCTTGCCACCGACCTCGAGGATCACGTCGCCTTCCTTGAAGCCGCGTTCGGCCGCGGCGCTCTTCGGATCGACCTCGGTGACCACGACGCCTTCCTTGCCGGCGCCGGCCACGGAATTGGCGGGCGCAACGGTCATGCCGAGCTTCGGTACGTCGGTGCCCTTGCTGGCGCCCTTGCCGCTATCCTTGTCGAGGTCGGCCTTGGCCTCGACCGTGTTCGGCAACTGGCCGAGGGTGAGGTTGACGACCTTGTCCTGGCCCTTGTGCAGCACGTTGAGCTTCACGGTCGCGCCAGGGGCCATGCCGCCGATGGTGCGGGCGAGCTCGCGGGCGTCCTTGACGGGCTCGCCGTTGACCGCGGTGATCACGTCGCCGGACTCGATACCCGCCTTCGCGGCCGGACCGCTCGCCTGCGGCTCCGCCACCAGCGCGCCTTCGGCCTTCTTCATGCCGAGGCTGTCGGCGATGTCGGAGGTGACGGGCTGGATCTGCACGCCGATCCAGCCGCGGCTGACCGAGCCCTTGTCCTTGAGCTGCGCCACTACGCTCTTGACGGTGTTGGCCGGGATCGAGAACGCGATGCCGACGCTGCCGCCGGAAGGCGAGTAGATCGCGGTGTTGACGCCCATCACCTCGCCGTTGGTGTCGAAGGCGGGACCGCCGGAATTGCCCTTGTTCACGGGCGCGTCGATCTGGATGAAATCGTCATACGGGCCGTTGCCGATGTCGCGGCCGCTCGCCGAGACGATGCCCGCGGTCACGGTGCCGCCGAGACCGAAGGGATTGCCGACCGCGAGCACCCAGTCGCCGATCCGCGGCTTGCTGTCGGCGAGCTTGGCGAACGGGAAGTTCGTGCTGCCATCGACCTTGATCAGCGCGAGGTCGGTGCGCTGGTCGGTGCCGATCACCTTGGCGGTGTAGGTCTTGCCGTCGTCGGTGGTGATCTCGACCTTGTCGGCGCCATCGACCACGTGGTTGTTGGTCACGGCATAGCCGTCAGCCGAAATGAAGAAGCCCGAGCCCTGGCCCTGCACGACGCGGCCACGACCGCCGCCCTTCAGGCCGGGTGGCAAACCATCCGGACCGCCGAAGCGGCGGAAGAAGCGCTCCATCGGCGAGCCGGGCTGGAACGGCGAGGAGGAATCGTCGCCGTCGTCATTGCTCGCGGTCTTCTCCTTCATGTTGACCTTCACCGAGATCACCGAAGGCTTCACGCGCTCGACCACGTCGGCGAAGCCGACCGGACGCTCGACCTTGCGGACCTCATTGTTGACCTGCGCATGAGCCGGGCTCGAGAACAGGTCGGCCGGAAAGGACGACGGGCTGAAGCCATAGACGGCCGCGCCGAGGCCGGCGACGACCGAAGCCATCAGCGCGAGCTTGCGCGCGGAAAACACCGACCGGCGCGGCTGCCGGTAGGACGGGAGGTTCGAAAGGTCGATGCGGTCGGTCATGCAGAAATCTCCAGGGCCTTGAATTCCTTTTGGTGCCGGATGCCAGCACCTTGCGGACCTGAAGATGGGGTCTCCCGCCTTACCGCGCGCTGGCGGCGGGGTTAAACTTTTGTAATGATGCGCCGAGCCGGATGCGGCAGTTCGGCACAGGGCGAAAATCGTGGCCTTACAGGAACTTAATCGAGTTCCGCCGAAAAGGCGGCGGGCGCGCGTTCTGGCCCTCAGCTCGCCCTGACACTGACGATGAACTCGTCGACTTCGCGCTTCAAGGTCTCGGCCTGCCGCGACAGATCGACGGCCGAATCCCTGGCTTCGGCCGCCATGCGGCCGGTCTCGGCCGAGGTGGAGGTGATCTGGACGATATGGTTGGAGACGTCGAGGGTTCCGCGCGCGGCATCCTGCGCGCTGCGCGTGATCTCCTGTGTGGCGTTGCGCTGCTGGGCGGTGTCGACCTCGATGCCCGACATGATGGACGAGATATCCGCCAACGTCCTGGAGATGCCGTCGATCGCGCCGCGGGTCTCCGCGGTGATGCCCTGAATGCTGGCGACATGCGAGGTGATCTCCTCCGTCGCCTTGCTGGTCTGATGCGCCAGGTTCTTCACTTCCGAGGCGACCACCGCAAATCCCTTGCCAGCTTCGCCGGCCCGTGCCGCCTCGATGGTGGCGTTGAGCGCCAGGAGATTAGTCTGCGATGCGATCGCCTGCACGAGCTGGACGACCTCGCCGATCTTTTCGGCGGCATCCGACAGCGTGTGAATGGTATCGCGGCTCTTCTCCGCCTGGCTTGCAGCGCCTTCGGCGCGCTGGGTCGCGTCCGTGACGCGGCGGCTGATCGTGCCGATCGAGTTCGTCATCGCCTCGGCAGACCCTGCGACCGTCTGCACGCTGGCGCTGGCCTGACCCGCGGCGCTGGCCACCGCATTGGCCTTGGTGCTGGTGTCATTGGCGGTCCGCGACAGCGTCTCCGCGTTGGTCTTCAGATGCACGGCCGATGACGCAACGTTGGTGACGACGCTGGCGACGAGATCGTTGAAGCGCTTGATCCTGTTATCGAGGAATTTCGACCGCTCGGCCTGATGCTGGGCTTCATGCAGCTGCTGCTCGGAGAGGCGGCGCCGCTCGATGCCGTTGGTCTTGAACACCTCCAGCGCACCGGCGAGCAGGCCGATCTCGTTGGTGCAGCCGAGCCCCGGAACGGATGTCTCGAACTTCTGGTCGGCAACCTCGCGCATGGCATGCACGATGGCCGCCAGCGGATTGAGGATGCCGTTGCGCACGGCGAACCAGGTGGTGAAGCAGATCGCGAAAGCGATCACGGCGATCACGCCGCAGGCGACCAGGAACCAGGAGAACGCGGACTGCGCCTGCTGGTAGATCTGCATCGCATGGTCGCGTGCCGGGCCGCTCAGCGCGGCGAAGTTCGAGGAAAGGCTGGTGATCTCGTTGTTGAGATAGAGCACGGCGATGAAGCCGGTGCCGCCGCCGATGCCAAGAAGGAACAATAATGCAGCGACGACGGCGCCGACCAGGAAGCGGATCGTCAGATTGCTGTTCGCGAACATCGGGGACTCAGGAGCTGGAATCAAACCTCGCGACAAGCTTCCAGACAAAGGTCAATTTAGCATGAACCAAGCAGCCGTTGCCGGGGACTGCGTGGCAGTACGTAGCTCGACGTTTCAGAGCGATTTGACTTCAGGAGGATTTGGGTTCGTCCGACATCAAGGCCGCAAGCCGCGCCTTTTCCTCGGGCGTGAGCGGCGGCGCCGGTACGGCCACACCGCTTCGCGAGCGGCGGCGGATTTGCAGCCACAGCGCCAGGCCGCCGCCGATCAGCAGCACCGGCCCGAGCAGCCACAGCAGCAGGGTCTGCCGCTCGAAGCGCGGCTTGAGCAGCACGAACTCGCCGTAGCGCGCCACCAGGAAGTCGAGCACTTGCGAATTGCTGTCACCGGCCGCGATGCGCTCGCGCACCAAGAGCCTGAGATCGCGCGCCAGCGGCGCATCGGAATCGTCGATCGACTGGTTCTGGCAGACCATGCAGCGAAGCTCGCGCGACAATTCGCGCGCGCGCGATTCCTTCACCGGATCCGGCATGATCTCGTCGGGCTGCACGGCGTGGGCCGCCGGCAAGGCCAGCAGCAGCAAGGCGACGAAGACGGCCATCATCCGGCGCATCGGATCATTCCGCGGGCTGGAGGCGCTGCTTGGCCCGCGCCGGCTTCGGCGCGCCGACCCGCAGGCGGCGGTCGGAGAGCGAGAGCACGCCGCCGAACGCCATCAGCACCGGCCCCCACCAGATCAGGAGAACCAGCGGCTTGTGATAGATGCGCACGGCGATGGCGCCTTCGGCGGTGGCGTCGCCGAGCGAGACGTAGAGCTGGCTCGCGCCGCGCGTCAGCAGCGCCGCCTCGGTGGTCGAGGAGCCGCGTGTGGTGAAGCTGCGCTTGGAGGGCGTCATCACCGACACCGCCTCGCCATCGCGGCTGATCTTGAACTCGGCGATCATCTCGCGGTAGTTCGGGCCCTGGCGTTGAAACAGCCCGTCGAGCTTCAGATCGTAGCCGGCGACATGGGCGACCTCGTTCGGTTTCATGGTCGCGATGTATTCGCTGTTCCAGGTGGTCTCGCAGACGATCCCGATCAGCGCAACGCCGAGGCCGGCATGCGCGAACGCGGTGCCCCAGGCCGAGCGCGGCAGGCCGCGCGCCCGGTGTAGCACCGTTGCGAACGGCAGGCGCACCAGGCCGGTCCGTTCGACCAGGTCGGTGACCGCTCCGGCAATGACGAAGACACCGAGCCCGATCGCGAGCGGCGCCAGCGCGCTGCCGCCCCTCACCCACGCCCAGACGATGGCGACCACGACAAGCCCGGCAACGCCGGCCGCGAGCAGGCGCTGCATCACGCCGAGCAGGTCGCCGCGCTTCCACGCCAGCATCGGCCCGAACGGCACTGCGAGCAGCAGCAGTGCGAACAGCGGCGCGAAGCTGAGATTGTAGAAGGGCGCGCCGACCGACATCTTGAAATCGGCGAGCATCTCCATCGCCAGCGGATAGAGCGTGCCGAACAGCACCACCGCGCAGGCCACCGTGAGCAGGAGATTGTTCAGCACCAGCGCGCCCTCGCGCGAGATCGGCGCGAACAGGCCGCCCTGCTTCAGCGAGGTGGCGCGGCCCGCGAACAGCGACAGGCTGCCGCCGATGAACAGGCACAGGATCAAGAGGATGAACACGCCGCGGGTCGGATCCGTGGCGAAGGCGTGTACCGAGGTGATGACGCCGGAGCGCACTAGGAAGGTACCGAGCAGCGACAGCGAGAAGGTCAGGATCGAGAGCAGGATGGTCCAGACCTTCAGCGCGTTGCGCTTCTCCATCACCAGCGCCGAATGCAACAGCGCGGTGCCGGCAAGCCAAGGCATCAGCGAAGCGTTCTCCACCGGATCCCAGAACCACCAGCCGCCCCAGCCGAGCTCGTAATAGGCCCAGTACGAGCCCATGGCGATGCCGAGGGTCAGGAAGATCCAGGCGACCAGCGTCCAGGGCCGCACCCAGCGCGCCCAGGCCGCGTCGATCCGGCCCTCCATCAGCGCAGCGATGGCGAAGGAGAACGAGATCGAGAAGCCGACATAGCCGAGATAGAGCATCGGCGGATGCACGGCGAGACCGATGTCCTGGAGCACGGGATTGAGATCGCGCCCCTCGATCGGCGGGCTCGCGATGCGCAGGAACGGATTCGATGTCACCAGGATGAAGAGGTAGAACGCCCCGGCGACCCAGGCCTGCACGGCCAGCACATGCGCGCGAAGTGACAGCGGCAGATTGTTGCCGAAGGCCGCAACGAGGCCGCCGAACAGCGCGAGGATCGCCACCCACAGCAGCATCGAGCCTTCATGATTTCCCCACACGCCGGTGATCTTGTAGAGCAGCGGCTTCATCGAGTGGGAATTCTCGTAGACGTTGGCGACGGAGAAATCCGAGTTCACGTGCAGCATCACGAGCGCCGTGAACGAGGCGCCGACGAACAGCAGCTGAGCCAGTGCGGTCGAGCGCGCCACGTTCATCAGGGCGGCGTCGCCAAGGCGCGCGCCGATCAGCGGCACGACGGACTGGATCAGTGCGAGGGCGAGCGCCAGCACCAGCGCGTAATGTCCTGATTCCGCGATCACCGTACCGCTCCTTGCGGATTGCCCTGCGCGGTCGTCGCCGCGGGCTTGGCGGCACCGGAGGCTTGGGTACCGTAATCGTCCTTCCAGTGCCCCTGCTTCTTCAGGGCATCGGCGACGTCCTTGGGCATGTAGGTCTCATCGTGCTTGGCAAGGACGGTATCGGCCTTGAACACCCCGTTGGCGTCGAGTGCGCCTTCGGCGACGACGCCCTGCCCTTCGCGGAACAGGTCGGGCAGAATGCCTTTGAACGCGACCGGCAGCTTGGCGTTGCCGTCGGCGACCTCGAACGTCACCGCGAGGTTGTCGCCGCGCTGAAGCGAGCCGGGCTGCACCAGGCCGCCGAGGCGAAACCGCTTGCCCGGCTCGACATGCTTCTCGGCGACCATCGTCGGGGTCGAGAAGAACACGATGGAGTCGCGCAGCGCGTTGAGCACCAGCGCGGCCGCAAGCGCGAGCACGGCGAGCGATCCGCCGATGATGGTCATACGTCGCTGCTTGCGCGTCATGGCGTATCCGTTCTCCGCATCTGTCGTCCCGAAATCGTCATCCGCCGATTCCGAGAGTCCTGAGGCCTTCGTTGAGCTGGCGCAGCCGCTCGGCGTTGCTGGCAACCGCCTGCCGGGCGTCGGCCGAAGCGCCCATTGCCTTGTCCCGCTCGCCCATCACCAGATAGGCGCGCACCAGACGCAGCCAGCCCTCGACATCGTCGCCGTTCTGCTTCAGCCGCGTCGCCAGACGATCGACCATGCCGCGCACCATCGCGTTGCGATCGCCTTCGGCCATGTCCTTGGAGGCAGCAATCGTCTCGTCGGACAGCGCGGGCATCGAGCCACCCCCACCGACCCGTGCCAGCGAGGACTGCACCAGGGCGCGCCACGGCGCATCCGCCGGCGCTTTCGCAAGCAGCGCACGCCAGATGTTGGCCGCATCGTCCTTGCGGCCATCCTGCTCGGCGGCGAGCCCCAGAAAATAGTTTGCCTTGGGATCGTCGGCGTTCAAGGCGTGCGCGCGCTCGAATTCGGCCTTGGCCTCGGCGGTCACCACGCCGCCGGCGGCAGCCGAGATCGCTTCGCCGAGATCGGACCGGCGCTCCGCGCTCTCGCCGTTGTAGGTGAGCGAGTTGCGATAGGCGCGCACCGCATCGTCGAAGCGGCCGAGCCGCTCCAGAACCGGCGCGAGCACGTTCCAGCCGCGGCCGTCCGTCGGATTTTTTTCCAGATGCTGCTCGACCTGCACGACGAGGTTCTCGAGCGACTGCGCCATGCCGGACCCGCGCTCCCGCTGCGCCAGGGGGAAGTCCTGCAGCCGGGGTGAACCGAGCGGCATGTAGACGCCGGCCGCGACGAGCGGCAGGCCCGCAAGCGCCAGCACGGCCGCCGCACGGCGCCATTTGAGGTTCGACGTCGGCGCCACCGCCGGCTCGCTGGCCGCCGCCGCAAGCAGCCTGCGGCTGATCTCGACGCGCGCAGCCTCGGCCTCGGGCGCCAAGATCAACCCGGCGGCGAGATCACGCTCGATCTCGGCCAACTGATCCTTGTAGACCGCGACCTCGCTGCCCTGATCCTGTGCGCGGCTGGTGCGGCCAAGCGGCCAGAGCACGGCGAAAATCGCCGCGACCGTCATCAGCGCGAACACGAACCATAGCGTCATCTGGCAAGCTTCCGGCGGCGCCCGAACCGCGCCTGTAGGTGCCTTTACACCACGGCCGGAGGATGCGGCAATTGACAATTGTCAATTCGTCGCGACCCGCATGTCGTCCCGAAAAGGTGAAAATCCAACGGCTTAGCCGATCTCGAAGTCGACACTTTGCGCGGCCTGCTCGCCGTGCCCGTCGAAGGCCTTGAGGAAGTATATTCCCGGCTTGATTGCGTCCGGCAATCTGATGCGTAGCGCTCCGACCGGAACCCGCGATGCAACCCTCGTGATGGTCTCAGGCAGCTGCCTATCGCTGGCCTTCTCGACCAGCACCACCTTGGCCCCAACCATCAGCCGTTGATACTTGGCCACGATGACGCGGTTCTCAATCTCGATCGAGCTGATAACGGGTTTCATGCGCCCACAGATAGAAATTCCCAGACGTGCACCGGGAAAGTACGGCGCGCCATCGGCGCCGTCAACTTCAAATTGTGGTCGGGAAAAATGCGCGCAGATCAGCCAGCGCGCGACGATTTGCGTTCGCCCGTGAGTGCATTTTCGGCGGCCCGGCTCATCAACGAGGCGTAATCGTCGCCGAACAGCACCTGGCAGAAGCGGATCGCGGCCTGAACCTGCTGCTGCCGATAGGTACGGACCTTGTGATCGGCAGCGCGCAGCGACTGCACCAGCTGCTCGGTCGAGCGTTCCACATATTGCTGGAGATCGGAATAGGTGCGCAGCGTCACCTCGTTGATCGCAAGCTCGCTCGCATAGTTGCGGCACGTCGCGACGAAGTCGATCAGTGCCACCGTTTCCTCGACTTCGGTGCTGTCGATCCGTGCCCCCGGCGGAATGTCCTTTTCGGGGCGCTGGCGCAGGATGCGGCGGACGCGGCCGGGAACGCTGTCGATCTCGGATTGCAGCGCATTGGAGATGTCGGCCCGGATCGAGGTCAGTTGCTTTCCCCAGGCGGAATCGTTGCGCAGGTCGAGCTCGGTGCGCAGTCCGCGCACCCCGTCGTGCAGCGTCTTGAGGTTGGCGGCGACATTGTCGAAATGACCGCGCTTGATGTCCGTGCGCAGGATCGCGGCAACGCAGGACAGATCGTGCAAAGCCATGGTGACGGCAACACCGTAAGGCGTCGCCGCGACGCGGATCTCGTCATCGGACGCCGCGATCTTGACCGCAAGGCGGATGATCTGCCAGGGCGCGGTCATCCGCTGCACGACCATCGACAAGGCGAAAGGCAGCATCTGCGGCGTCTGAAGCGCCGGAATGTTGAGCGCCGACGTCACCGAGGCGATCTGGGGGTCCCCGAAGGCCCGCAAGGTGCGCGGCAATTTCTCGTTCAACGTCGCGATGGCGTCGCGGACCTGGAGCACCGCACCGATCGAATAGAGATCCTCGATCACATTGGGCGGTCCGACCCGGGCGAGCGCCCGCGACTTGTCGCCGCCGCCCGGCCCCGTCAGCTGGAAGATGGCGTCCGCGGCCACGGCCTGAAGCTTCTGCGCCAAGGCTTCGACCTGCCCTACACTGTCCGCCGGCATGCGCGACAGCGCCGCCTCGAATTCGTTCAGCTTGTCCGGAGCGCCGTCACGGCCAAGCCACTGCCAGATCGGCTGCAGCGAGGAGCGGCGAATCTGGCCGGCCCTGACCGGAGTACCCGGTTCGACGAGGAACGGTTCCAAGACCTGGAATAACAGCCGCGACAGATCGTCCGTACGCGGCGGCAAAGCCTCTTCGGCCTCGCTCTTGCGGACGATCTTGCGCAGCTGCTCGAGCACGAGGGTGGCCACCGCCGTGTCCTGGCCACGCTCCAGCGCACGCTCGAACTCCCGCATCAGCAGCGCCTGCGACTGCGGCGGGAGCTGCGCGAGATATTCCCTCAGCCGCTCGATCGATGTCTGGCTCATGCGCCCGGGTAATGCACGGTAAAATGGCGGACATGGGATGGGTCCGGCGCGATCATAGGGGGTCCCGACTTAAGAAGCCGTTTAGGAAGCTGCCTTGAATGCCGCCGGCACCTCCCTGGAGGCACCTCGGCCATGCCGGAAATTTGTCGTTGAAACAAGGGATTATATCCCGGGAAGAACCAGCTCGGCGCGCAGGCCCCCAGTCGGCGCGCTGCCGAGCGAAAGGCTGCCGCCATAGAGGGCGGCGAGGTCAGTTACGATCGACAGCCCGAGTCCCGACCCGGGCTTGGACTCATCGAGGCGTTGGCCGCGCCGGGCGACCTGGGCGCGCTCGGCTTCCGACAGGCCGCGACCGTCGTCATCGACGACGACCCGCAGACGCGGGCCGGCGCCGGCCTGCTGCGCCGGCTCGACGAGGACCTCGATGAGGACGCGCGAGGCCGCCCATTTGCAGGCATTGTCGACGAGGTTGCCGACCATCTCCTCCAGATCCTGCCGCTCGCCCCGGAACCTGGCGGATGGATCGGCCTTGGCCTCGACCACGATGCCGCGGTCGCGATGGATCTTCTCCATGGTCCGCCGCAACCCCTCAATGGCAGGCGCCACTTCCGTCACAGTCGCGACCACCGAGACCCGGGCCGCGATGCGGGCGCGCTCCAGATGATGGGCGACCTGGTCGCGCATCACATCCGCCTGCTCCATCACCTTCTCCGCGAACGGATCGGCGGCATGCGCGCTGGCTTCATTGACGATGACCGAAAGCGGCGTCTTGATCGCATGGGCGAGATTGCCGACATGGGTGCGCGCCCGCTCGACGATCTCGCGATTGGCGTCGATCAGCGCGTTGGTCTCGCGCGCCAGCGGCGCGATCTCGACCGGGAATTCACCCTCGAGCCGTTCCGCCCGCCCGGAGCGGATGTCGGCGATCGCGTCCGAGATGCGCTTGAGCGGTGCAAGGCCGAAGCGGACCTGGAACACGGTCGTCAGCAGCAGCACGATACCGAGCGCAGTGAAGGTGCCGCCGAGATAATAGTCGAAGCTGCGCGTCTCGTCGAAGATCTCGGTGTCGTCCCCGGCGACGCTGACCAGAAATTTGCCATCGGCACCGAGATCGACCGGCCGTTCCACCATGCGCAGATTCTGCCCTTCCGGCCCGTCGACATAAGCGAGGCGGATGCCGGCGGCGGTGAGCTCGGCGCCCTGCTCTTCCAGCTTCGGCAGCTTCTTGTCCCAGAGCGAGCGCGAGGAGCGCACCTCCGGCTTTTCGGTGTCGGTCCGCGTGATCTGCCAGTACCAGCCGGACAGCGGAAGGTCGAACAGGGGCTCGCCAAGCGACTGGAACTGGCGGTCCGGCGGCTCGTCCGGGGTTGCGACCTCGGCGATGAGGGTGCGCAGATAGAGATTGAGCCGGCGGTCGAAGGCGCGCTCGGTGGCGTCCTTGTAGACCGACGACAGCACGACGCCTGTGATGGCCAGGATCACCACGAGCCAGGCGGTCGCCGACAGGAACAGTCGGTTCGCAAGCGAGCTAGCGGCCATCGGAATGATCTCGGGCGGCGCAGGATGGCAGGTGGTCGGACGTCATGACCGGACCAAGGGCCCAGTTCGGCCTCCCGTCAAGCCAAGATAGTCAAAGGCCGGAGCGCCTCAGGCGCCCGGCGCCGGCGGCGGGGTCAGGAGATAGCCGAGGCCGCGGACGGTCTGGATGATGTCGACGTCGAGCTTCTTGCGGATGCGGCCGACGAAGACCTCGATGGTGTTGGAGTCGCGGTCGAAATCCTGGTCGTAGAGATGCTCGACCAGCTCGGTGCGCGAGACCACCCGCCCGGAATGGTGCATCAGATAGGCCAGAAGCCGATATTCGTGCGAGGTCATCTTGACGGGGTTGCCCGCCACGCTGACCCGGCCGGTCCGGGTGTCGAGCGTAACCGGGCCGCAGGTCAATTCGCTCTGGGCATGGCCGGTGGAGCGGCGCAGCAGGGCGCGGATGCGCGCCAGCACCTCCTCCAGGTGGAACGGCTTTGCGACATAGTCGTCGGCGCCGGCATCGAAGCCCTGCACCTTGTCGCTCCACCGGTCGCGCGCGGTGAGGATCAGCACCGGCATGGTGCGGCCGTTGCGGCGCCAGGCTTCCAGCACCGAGATGCCGTCCTTCTTCGGCAGGCCGATATCGAGCACCACGGCGTCATACGGCTCGTTGTCGCCGAGATAGTGCCCCTCCTCCCCGTCGAAAGCCCGATCGACGACATAGCCGGCGTCGGTCAGCGCCTTGGTGAGCTGGCGATTGAGATCGGGGTCGTCCTCAACAACGAGCAGGCGCACGCTTCTCTCCAAAGATGGGCTGCAAGAACAGGCGACTTGAATACCGCCACAGATGAGCAATTCCGGCGTGAACTGAATATGAACGCAAGGAACCGGCCTACGTTACTTTTTGGTCATATACGACCTGGCGCGCGGAAAATGCGACTGCGCCCACCATGCCGCCGGAGGAGCGGCATGGTGGGCGCAATTTGCCGCATCGTGCGGCGAGCCGGAACGTGCCGGCGTGCTTTGCCGGTCGTCAGGTCCGGAAGAACACGAACCAGACGACGGCGAGGATCAGAATCGCAAGCCCGGTCGAGATGGCGAGCAGCGCCGCCACGGAAGGCCCGGGCTCGCCCTGGCGCGCCTCGGTCGGAGTTTCGACGATCCGGTTCTGCTCTCGCGTGGATGCCATGGTGACCTCAATCTGTGGCTGTCGCGTCGGATGGCCGCGACCTCCTCGGCGATGAACTGCCGGGGCAACGCGTCAATTCGAGCGATGTTCCGGGCCTTGGGCCCGCGGGGCAACACGGCGCAGGCGGCGATTAACGCCGTTGCAAGATTCCGCGCCGGCGGTTGCTATGATTCGCAACTGGGCGATGGTATCCTTTAGGGCTTGTCCTCTGTTGCGTCTGGAGTAGACCATGGCCCCCCGCGCCAATTGGAAGGGTTTTCTGCGTCTGTCGCTCGTGACCTGCCCGGTCGCGCTCTATCCGGCCACTTCGGATACCGAGAAGGTCTCGTTCAACCAGATCAACCGCAAGACTGGCCACCGCATCAAGTATCTCAAGGTCGATGCCGAGACCGGCGACGAGGTGACCTCCGAGGACATCGTCAAGGGCTACAAGGTCGACACCGACACTTATATCGAGGTCACCAAGGACGAGCTGGACGACATCGCGCTCGATTCCACCCACACGATCGAGATCGACGAGTTCGTGCCCAAGGCCGACATCGACAACCGCTATCTGATCCGTCCCTACTACCTCGTGCCGGACGGCAAGGTCGGCCACGACGCCTATGCGGTGATCCGCGAGACCATCCGCAGCATGGACAAGGTCGCGATCGGCCGCGTGGTGCTGACCAACCGCGAGCACATCATCGCGCTGGAGCCGCTCGAGAACGGGCTGATGGGCACGCTGCTGCGCTACCCCTACGAGGTCCGCAGCGAAAAGGAATATTTCGACGACATCCAGGACGTGAAGCTGACGAGGGACATGCTCGACCTTGCCAAGCACATCGTCGAGAAGAAGTCCGGCGCGTTCGAGCCCGAGCTGTTCGAGGATCATTACGAGACCGCCCTGATCGATCTCATCAACAAGAAGCGCAGCGGCATGCCTGTTACCGCCAAGGCCGCACCGAAGACCGGCGGCAACGTCATCAGCCTGATGGACGCGCTGAAGAAGAGTATCGCGAACGAGAAGGACGCCGTGCCCGCGGCGAAGGTCGCCAGGGATACGGTCAAGGACACGGCCAAGGATACGGCCAAGGCCAAGAAGGCGAAGAAGCGCGTCGAGGGCCAGCGCGAGATGCTGCTGCCGATATCGGGCAAGGGCGGCAAGGACGCTGCAGCGAAGGCTGCCACCACGCCGAAGAAGGCCGCCGACAAGCCGGTGCGCGCGCCGGCGCGGGCAAAGAAGGCCGGCTGACAGCATCACACCCCGCGATCGCGCCGTGATGTCTCTCCTCGCCGATCGGCCGGCCTGACATGCCCTGGTCGACGCCGTTCGAGGATCCGGTTCGCGTGAGCAACAAGCGCAAGCTGCTCACGCTTCAAGAAGCAGCCGACTACATCATGCAGCTGCCTGAGGACGCCCAGCACGAGGCGCATTGGCAGACCGCGATTGAGACCTTGATCAATGCGGCCGAGACCGGCGGCGGCTGGGTGATGTTCGCCCGCATCGCGATGCTGCGGGCACTGAATACGGACGGCCGGCGCGGATGAGCGCGATCAAGCCATCCTTGCCGATAGGTTGACGAACAGGCTCAACAATCGGTTAAGCGGTCAAGCCAAGATGGGCAATTTGCCGATCAGCCCGCGCCGGGCTGTACGTTTGAGTTCATTTGAACGGGTCGACGGAACCTTAATTTAATGAATGCCGTCGTACGAGGTAAGGTGCGATCGCCCTGTTTTGGCGCGCCCGAAGACTTATTCGATCGATTTGCAAGTCCGATAACGACGCGACCATCCATCGGATCGGATGAACAGGAGTTGGCAATGCGTCTGCTTAGGTCCTTCCTTGCCGATGAGAATGGCGCAACCGCAATCGAGTACGGCCTGATCGCCGCAGGGATCGCCCTGGCAATCGTGACCATCGTCAACAGCACGGGCGCTGCGCTGCTCAACAACAAGTTCAGCTCGGTCAGCTCGGCGATGAAGTAACGGCCGGCCTGGCCCGCGCCCTGACAACCTGGCGGGCCATGATCTGGGTCAACAGCGTCCGGACGGCGGCGTCTAAGCATGGAGGTCCGTCTCCCTGCTGCCGGCCCGCCCATGCATCCAGAGCTTCCGCATTCCCAACTGAAGATCCGCCGCGTCCGTCTCGACACCGGCCGTGAGAACGTCGTCGTCGTCTCCAGGCGGTCCAAGGCGCTGCGCGCGGAGATCTTCCGCGGCTTCAGTCGCGTCGAGCTTCGTCAGGGCGGCAAGGTTCTGCTGGCGACCCTGCTGATCACGGACGACGATACGCTGGCGGCTCCCGACGAGATCGGCCTCTCCGAGCCTGCGTTCCGGCGCTTCGCCGAAGCGGTCGGAACGGAGGTCACGGTGAGGCCCGCCTCGCCTCCGGAGAGCCTGGAAGCAGTACGTGCGAAGATCCGCGGACGAACCTTGAGCCAGGCCGAGATCGGCGCGATCATCAGCGACCTCGCCCATTATCGTTACTCCGACATGGAGATCGCCGCCTTCCTGATCGGTTCGGCGAGCTTCATCACCAGCGACGAACTGCTCGCCCTCACGGGGGCCATGGCGCAGGCCGGCACCCAATTGGTCTGGCCGACCCCGGTGGTCGTCGACAAGCATTGCATCGGCGGCATCCCCGGCAACCGCACCTCGATGGTGGTGGTGCCGATCGTCGCCGCGCATGGCCTGCCGATTCCGAAGACCTCCTCGCGCGCGATCACCTCGCCGGCCGGCACCGCCGATACGATGGAGGTGCTGGCGCGGGTGAATATTGCAGTCGAGGAGATGAAGGCGATCGTCTCCTCCTGCAACGGCTGCCTGATCTGGGGCGGGCACGTGAACCTGTCGCCGGCCGACGACGTGCTGATCTCGGTCGAGCGCCCGCTCAGCCTCGATACCCGCGAGCAGATGGTCGCCTCCATCATGTCCAAGAAGATCGCGGCAGGCTCAACCCATCTCTTGATCGACATTCCGGTCGGGCCGACCGCGAAGGTCACCGGCGGTGTCGAGGCCATGCGACTGCGAAAGCTGTTCGAATTCGTCGGCGACCGCTTCGGCCGGACGGTCGAGGTGATCACGACCGACGGCAGCCAGCCGATCGGCAACGGCATCGGGCCGGTGCTGGAGGCCAACGACGTCATGGCGGTGCTTGGCAACGAGCCGGGTGCGCCGCGCGATCTGCGCGAGAAGTCGCTCCGGCTCGCCGCCCATCTCTTGGAATACGATCCCAAGCTGCGCGGCGGGGCCGGCTATGCCCGGGCGCGCGAACTGCTGGATAGCGGCGCGGCGCTGAAGCAGATGCAGAAGATCATCGACGCACAGGGGCCCTCGACATGCAGCAACGAGCTCGGACCGCTCAGCTTCGACGTCGAGGCCAGGCGTGATGGCATCGTGTCCGCAATCGACTGCCTGCGCCTGAACCGCCTCGCCCGCACCGCCGGCGCGCCGCTCGACAAGGGCGCGGGCATCCGCCTGTTCAAGAAGATCGGCGACCGCGTCGAGCAGGGCCAGCCACTCTATCGCGTCTACACGTTCGGCCGGTCGGAGCACGATTTGGCGGCCAGCGCGACCGCGGCCGACAACGGCTATGCGATCAACGGCAAGCCCCTCGGAGCATGACAGATGAGCATCACCGTTCGATTTTGCGGTGCCGCCCGCACCGTGACCGGCTCGAGCTATCTGTTCCAGACCGCAAGCGGCCGCTTCCTGGTCGATTGCGGCTTGTTCCAGGGCCAGAAGACGCTGAAGGAGCTCAATTACCGCGCCTTTCCGTTTCGCCCCGCCGACATCGATGCGGTGCTGCTCACGCATGCTCACATCGACCATAGCGGTCTGTTGCCGAAGCTCGTGCGCGCCGGATTCGAGGGGTCGATCCTGGCGACGCGCGGCACGATCGACCTTTGCTCCTACATGCTGCCCGATGCCGGCAACATCCAGGAATCGGAGGTCAAGCAGCTCAACCGGCGCAATGCCTCGCGCGGGCGCAAGGAAGTCGAGCCAATCTACACGCAGGCCGACGCGATCGCATCCCTGCGATCGTTCCGCGCCGTCGACTACGAACGCTGGACCGACGTGATCCCCGGCGTCCGCGCGCGCTACTGGAACGCCGGCCATTTGCTCGGCTCCGCCTCGATCGAGCTGGAAATGGCCGAGCAGGGCGCGCTGCGGCCGCTGCGCGTGCTCGTGTCCGGCGACGTCGGGCCGGAGGCCAAGCTGCTCCAGCCCGATCCGGAAGCGCCGAGCGATTTCGACTACGTCATCTCGGAAGCGACCTATGGCGACCGCGTGCGCGAGGCCACCACACCTGCGCTTCGCCGCGAGCACCTCGCCGCCGAGGTACGCGATGCCGCGGCGGCCGGCGGCGCGCTGCTGCTCCCCGCCTTCGCGGTCGAGCGCACCCAGGAGCTGATCGTCGATCTCGTTGATCTGATGGAGCACCGCGAGATTCCGACGGCGCCGATCTTCCTCGATTCACCGCTCGCGATCCGCGCGACCGAAGTGTTCCGCCGCCATTCCGAGAGCCTCGATCCGTCGGTCGATGCGACGCGCCTGCTCAACTCGCCGCATCTCAAATTCACCGAGACCGCGGACGAGAGCAAGGCGATCATGCGTCTGTCCGGATTTCACATCATCATCGCCGCGAGCGGCATGTGCGACGCCGGCCGCATCCGCCACCATCTGAAGCGCTGGCTGTGGAACGAGCGCGCGACCGTGCTTCTGGCCGGCTTCCAGGCCAACGGCACGCTCGGCCGCTTCCTCCAGAACGGAGCCAAGGCCGTCCGCATCCAGGGCGACGAGATCAAGGTCGCCGCCCGCATCCGCATGATCGACGAATATTCGGGCCATGCCGACGGCGCCGGCATGGCCAGCTGGATCGCCGCGCGTCGTCCGATCGCGCGCGGGCTGTTCCTGGTCCACGGCGAGGAAGCGGCGGTTGCGGGCCTCGCCGAGCGCGTCGCCGAGCGCATCATTCCCGGAGCCAGGATCTACCAGCCGCTGCTGGACGACACTTTCGAGCTCGCCGCACCCGAACCGCGCGTGCTCGACGCCGGTCATCGCCGACGGCTCGCACCGGAGGCCGTGACCCGCCTCGACTGGCACAACGAGATGTCCGAGCTCATGCTCGACATCAACGATCGCGTCGCCGCAGCCGCCGACGACCGCGCCCGCGGCGTCATCATCCGGAAGCTGCGCCGGGCGCTGCAGGAGACGGCGTAGACGCTTTGACGGCCCTCTTAGTGCTGATATTCTTCGGCGGAGCGGGCTCGACGGGCCATGCTGTCGATCAATCAACCAGCGCTGCCGAGAGGATGCCGATGAGAAACGTGACGCTCTTGGCTCTCGGCCTCATGCTTGTCGGCGCCGGGCCGCACGACAGCGCGAGAAGCCAGACTTCGGCCGCGCCGCCGGTTTCGCTTGCTCCGCCCGATGCATCGCCGCCACGCCCCAGTGCCACCAAGCCCGCGCGGGCGACGACCAACAGAACTCCGCCGGCGGCGTCCGGCAGAGAGCCTTCCGTGATCGGAGGGCCCCAACCGAGGCCGAATTCGGCTGCCGACTACGATGGCTTCAGCGTCGGCACCGTCGATGACGTTGACACCCCGAGCCGCGTGACGCCGCCTGTGCGTTCGCGCGCAGCAAGGGACGCCAATTCCAATCCAGATGCAAATGGCCTCGATCAGGAAGATGGGGCGTTGAAGCGAAAGCTGATGATCTGCCAGAACTGCAAATAGCAGGGCTATCGCATACGACTTGTGGCGGCGGCCTGCGCGCACGCCTCGTCCTTCGAGACGGCGCTGATGCGCCTCCTCAGGATGAGGCTCACCAGCATCAGTGCTCGTTGAAACTGCTGCCGCGCACTCCGCCCTCATCCTGAGGAGCCCGCCCAAAGCGGGCGTCTCGAAGGATGGCCGCGGGGAAAAACTCTTAAATGCGATTGCCCTGCTGCAAATAGGGACTGCGGTTACTTCGAAGATTCGCCGACGCCGTTCACCTGTCCCCAACCTCGACCGCTTCCAGGACCACTGCCGTCCGATCGGCCAGCTCGGGAATTTTGGCGAGGTAAGCCTGGTAATGTGGCGAGGCTCGGTGAGCTTCGACGGCCGCAACGTCGCGGTACAGCTCGTCGAGTACGAAGCGGTCTTCGTTCGATATGTCGCGCCAGACATCCCAACGCAGGTTGCCGGGCTCAGCCCTGGAATGCGGAGCCATACCGACAAGCAATGCGCTGAGTTCAGCGGACTTGCCCGGGCGAGCAACGAGGATAGCAGTAATCTTGGACGGCGATTGCGTCATCGATAGCTCCTCATGCGAGGATAAGCGCGGCCTCAGTGTCACGCTTATCCCGCTTGAATTCCGTACCTGCGAATCTTCAGATTTTCGCGCCGCTGCTCCTGTCCTTGAGGGCGGCCAGCAATTCCTTTCCCAGCGCTCCGGCCGACGCGGGGTTCTGCCCCGTGATGAGTCGGCCATCGACGACGACGTGAGGTTGCCAGTTCGCAGCGGACGAGTACTCGGCACCCTCTGCCCTCAACGCATCCTCGAGCTCGTAAGGCACATCGTCGCGGGCGTAGTCGTACTCCTCCTTCTTCGAGAAGGACGTGAGCTTCTTGCCGCGCACGAAGGGGACGCCATCGCCGAGGTGGACGCCGAGCAGCGCACACGGCCCGTGACAAACAGCGGCCACGAGCTTGCTCGTGGTCCAGGCACGCACAATGGCATGCTGGACCGCTGCATTGCGCTGGATGTCCACCATGGGCCCGAGACCGCCGGGCACCAGGATGGCGTCGTAGTCGGCGGCATCCACCTCGGACAATTTGCGGCTGTGATTTAGGCGGCGAAAGGCCTTGCTCGCGAGAAAATCCTTCTGAGCGGGATCTTTCTCGTCGTACGCGTCGTAAGGCGTCCATCCCCCGGCCGGGGACGCGAACTCCACCGCGACCCCAGCCTTGTCGAGCACCTCGAAAGGATGGGCGACCTCGGCGAAGAAGAAGCCGGTCTTGCGACTATGCGGACCGATCACGGCTGCGTTGGTGACAATGAAGAGGACATGTTGGGTCATGGTTTTCTCCTTTTCGATAACGCGATGCATTCAGGCGGGCGGAACACCAGGACTGGCCGACCGATATCTTTGCTGTCGGGATCCCGACTCTACGATCGGATCGCCTCGGCGCGGCCTGGAGAACGCATCAGTTCGGACAGGGCTGCCCGGCCGCTCCCCACATCGCCATGTCCTTGACGTGATCCTCGAAGCTGCCTGGCGGCGTCGAGCGGCCGGCTCCGGGCGCCCAGCCGCGCGGGATGAAGCCGTTCAGCGAGGCATCGTGGCGCAAATGCCCGACGAGGCCGGCGGCGTCGCGGCCGCCATTGCGCTTGGGATCCTTCAACTGCGCACAGATCTCGGCGCCGCTCTTGCCGAACCAGATGAAAGCCACCGGCGCGAGCTGCCAGTCGATCCCGGCGCGCGGCGGCGACGGCGACGGCTCGTTTGCCTGGGTCGAGGTCATGTGGCAGGTCGAACACGGGATCGCTTCTGCGCCGATGCGGCTTTCGCCGCCATGGATGTTCATGCCGTGCGGACGAGACTTGGTTTCGCCGGCCGGCGTCCAGATCGGGATGGCCTTCGCATCGACATGGCAGTTGGCACACCGTGGATGGGTCACGACGGCCTCGATCCGTTTCCACGCCTCCAGCCCCTCGGCGCGGCTGACGCTGCCGGGCGGCAGCACATCCTTGACGGCCTCGTCCTTGGCCGCGACGATCCCGGTAAGGGCCGCGACGGCGGAGGCTGCCAAGACCAACGCGATCAGAGATCTCTGCATGGCCCGTCTCACACGAAATCGATGAACTTGTTGAAGGGCATTTCGCGGATGCGCTTTCCGGTCGCCGCGAAGATCGCGTTGGCGAGCGCAGGCGCGGCCGGAGGCACCGGCGGCTCGCCGAGACCCCTCACCTTCGGATCGTTCTCGAGCCCGCGAACCTCGATAACCGGGCATTGGTAGATCCGCATCGCCTCATGGTGATTGTAATTGGTCTGCTGCGCTGCGCCTTTGGAGTAGGTGAGCTCGCAGTTCATGGCGTGGCCTAGGCCCCAGACGACGCCGCCCTCGACCTGGTTCTCGAAGTTGACGGGATCGATTATCTTGCCGACGTCGACCGCGACCCAGACCTTGTCGATCCTGATGCCGCGGTCCGTCGCCGTCACCTCGACGACCTCGGCGACCGGTGTCCCGAACGACTCGACGAACGCGACGCCGCGGCCCCTGCCATCGCCGAGCGGCCCCTTCCAGTTCGACATATCCGCGACCGTCTCCAGCAGCTTGCGATAATGCGGCACATTGCACATCGCGATGCGCGCCTTCATCGGATCGAGGCCGGCCGCATGGATCAATTCGTCAATGAAGCTTTCGGTGAAGAAGCCGGCCGTGGACGCTCCCACGGAGCGCCAGGTGGTGCATGGCGACAGCCCTTGCGCCTCGTAGCTGGTGGCGCGGAAATTGGGAATGTCGTAATAGACGTTCCACGTGCCGGCCGCCAATTGAGGATCGGGATCCTTCGAGGGTGCACCCATGCGCTCGAGCAGTCCCTTGAACGGCGCCGTCGATGCCAGTTGCAGGTCGGTCGCAACGATCCTGCCGTCGGCAATGCTTCCCCTGTGACGCGCGACCGCAATCTGCCGCGGAATATCCTGACGGAAATCCTCTTCGCGCGAGAAGACGAGCTTGATCGGCGTCCCGCGCATCTGGTTGGCGATCTCGGCGAGCACACGGACGTTCTCGAATTCGAGACGATGGCCGAAGCTTCCGCCGGTCCATTGATTGTGGAAGGTGACCTGCTCCGGCTTAAGGCCGATCGCATTCGCCGCGATGGCTTGCACCGCCTGCGGGCTCTGATGGCCAACCCAGATTTCCATGCCCTTGTCGGTAACGAGACCGATCCCGTTCAGCGGCTCAAGCGGCTGATGCGCCACGTAAGGAGCGCGATATTCGGCTTCGACGAGCATGCCCCTCTTCAGGCCGGCTTCGACGTCGCCGATCGTCCGCCACTCCTTGCCGAGGAACTCGGGCTTGAACGATGATTCCAGCACCTTCCAATGATCGGCCTGCTCGGCGGGATAGGCCGAGGGCGCCCACTCGCAAGCGATGGCGTCGACCGCCTTCATCGCGTACCAGCTGTTGGTGGCGATCACCGCAACGCCGTTCTTGATCTCGAGGATCTTCTTGACCCCCGGCATCGCGCGCGCCTTGCTGGCGTCGTAGGATTTCAGCGGCTGTCCCTTGCCGGGGTTCAGCTTGACGGAGGCGTAGAGCATGCCCTCCATCTTCAGGTCGATGCCGAATTGCAGCTCGCCCATCACTTTGGCGCGCACGTCGAGGCGCGTCATCGGCTTACCCAGCATGCGCCATGTCGAGGGATCGCGCGGCTGCGCATCGAGCACCGGCGGAATCCTCGCGGCCTCGGCCGCCAGTGAGACGTACGGAATTTTGCGTCCGTCAGGCAGGATCACGTGGCCGGATTGCGTGCGGATGTCGGCGACGGCGACGCCCGAACGTTTGGCCGCAGCTGCCTTCAACGTCTCGCGCGCAACGGCCCCTGCCACGCGCAGCTTCTCATAGGTGTCCGGGATCGTGCTCGAGCCGCCCGTCATCTGCAGGCCGGATTTCCGAAGACTCTCCAGCGCGGCAGCGCGTGCCGCTTCGGCCTCAGGACTCTGGTCCGCGGCCAGGAACGGCGCCAGCTCCTCCTTGAATCCGGTGTTGAAGTAAGCCGGACTCGGGCCGGCGAAGCGGACTTCGAACTGGCCGGGGTCGAGGTCCATCTCTTCGGCAATCATGATCGGCTGCACCGAGCCGACGCCCTGGCCGATGTCGGCGTGCTGCGCGATCAGCGTGATCTTGTCGGGGCTGATCTCTACCCACGGATTGAAGGTCACCGAATTTGGGCCGAGGCCGGCGGCCAGCGGATTGCCATCGGCGCTCGGCGCGGCCGCTTCGGCCCGACTATAGGCACCGAAAGCGATGCCGCCGGCGACGGCGGCAGAGCCGAAAACGAAGGACCGACGCGAAAGGGTCTGCATGTGGCCCATCTCACTTCTCCGCCATCTTGTTTGCGGCAGCCGCATGGATTGCCGTACGAATGCGCGGATAGGTGCCGCAGCGGCAGAGATTGCCGGACATCACCTGATTGATCTGCTCGTCCGTCGGTTTGGGGATCGACGCAAGAAGCGAGATGGCCTGCATGATCTGGCCGGTCTGGCAATAGCCGCATTGCGGCACCTGATGCGCGATCCAGGCCTGAAGGACCGGGTGATGGTCCTTGTTGTGCAGTCCTTCCAGCGTGACAACCGATTTGCCCGCGACCTCGCCCATATGGGCCTGGCAGGACCGCACCGCCTTGCCGTCGATGTGAACGGTGCAGGCACCGCATTGCGCGACCCCGCAGCCGTATTTGGCGCTGGTGATGCCGAGTTCGTCACGCAGCACCCACAACAGGGGCATCTCGGGAACGACGTCGACCTGGCGCTTGATCCCGTTCACCGTGAGCTCGATCATGTCGATATGTCCTCTCGCCGACCTGGTCGCAGCAACAGCACTGCCCGATGCACGTTGATGAATATTTCCGAATCCTGCGGGATCATGCGCAATTCCTGCGCGATGCGGCATCGTCGGAGTCGGTCTCCATCTCGGCCCCGCCGCAGCACAATTCGCGATATTGGCCCGGGGTGAGATTTGCGGCCTTCCTGAACACACGCGTGAAATTCGCCTGCGAGCCGAAGCCGAACTCCAGGGCGATCTCGACCAGGGAGAAGCGGTCGCGCGCGAGTTCGTGCCGCGCCGCCTGGACGCGGCGATCGGTCACGTAGCGATGCGGTGACAATCCGGTCGCTTCGCGGAAAAGCCGGGAAAAATGATAGGGGCTAAGGCAGGCCTGGCCCGCCAGATCCTCGAGCCTGATCTCACCGCCGAGAGTGGCCTCGATATAGTCCAGCACCCGCTGCAGGCGCCTCGGATCGAGCGACGGTGACCTTTCGGGCGCGCGCCAACGGTCGATCGTGTAATTGCCCAGAAGATGCGCCGCGAGAGCGGCCTGGATCCCCTCCACGAACAGCGCGTCGGTCGGCTGACGCGGGCGATGGAGCAGATCGCGAAGCGGCGAGCAGATGTGGAAGAGCACATGGTCCGCCAGGCCGTGAGCGTAGGCGATCTCGACCTTCGCCGGATCGATGCCGAAATCCGCAAGCGCGCTGTGGTCCAGCAGCGCCGGCGGCAGATAGAGATGCAGACATTCCATCCGGTCGGAAAGCTCGAGGTGACTCTCCTGCGTCCCCACGGGCACAAGGTAACTCATGCCCGGACGCGCGAGGCTTTTCTGGAGTTCGCCGTTGCCGGCGCGGCACACCATCCCGCCGCCCGACAGCAGCATGATGAGTTCGGTGCAGAGGGGTTCGGGCGTTGCCTGACGGCCCGCCTCGAACTTGCGATGCTCGATACTCAGCCCCGGCCAATCATTGGCTTCCGCGAGCTTCTCGCTGTTCTTGTACTTCTGATCTCCATGCGTCACGAGCGCCATCACGACCTCCGCTTCGTTGCGGCGATTCCCGGCCCCCGTCTCGCGCGAGCGATCATTCCATCCGGTAGAGAGTTGCAGTCCCGGTCACTGCCACGCCGGTAGCTCATTACTCACAAGCTGGGCCGCCGAAGTCCAGAGGCGGCGCGGTTAAAAGAGGTAAAAGCCAGGCAGCGCAAAGGCTTGAAGCCAGGCGCGTTCGGCTTCGAAAGCCGATCTCGTCGCACCTCAGCAAGATGCGTACCTCATCGCGCAGGAATCGGAAATACCGCAAGGCGGGCGTCCTCTATCGAAGAGCGCATCAACGGCGATGTCGCCGTGTCGAGGACAGGAGCCTGCCATGAAGCCGCTTATCTTCGCGCTTGCTGCATTGTCGATCGCAACCGCCGTCCCCGCGGCCGCGGCCGACAGGAATGTTTCGATTGTTCTTGTGCACGGCGCCTTCGTCGACGGATCGGGCTGGAAGGACACCTATGACGTTCTCTCGAAGGCGGGCTATGAGGTGCTCGTCGTCCAGCAGCCGACGATCTCGCTTCGCGACGATGTCGCGGAGACCGAACGCGTGATCGCCAAGGCGCGGCATCCGGTCATTCTGGTCGGGCATTCCTATGGCGGAATGGTCATCACGGAAGCCGGCGACAATCCGAAGGTTCGCAGCCTGGTCTATCTCGCGGCGTTTGCTCCCGACGCCGGAGAGTCCGTCAGCACGTTGGCGGAAGCGCCCGTACCGCCCGGCGAGCACAAGGCTCCGTTGGTCACCGAGGGCAATTATCTGCTCGTCGACCGCGAGAAATTCCCCACCTCGTTCGCGGCCGATGTCGACCCGGCCACGACCCGGTTCATGAATGCGGCGCAGCTGCCCTGGGGACTGCAGGCGGTGCAGACCAAGGTCGATCGCGTGGCCTGGAAGACGAAGCCAACCTATTACATGGTGACGAGCGAGGATCACATGATCCCGCCGACGGCACAGCGCACCATGGCCAAGCGTTCCGGCGCGAAGGTGACGGAGATGAAGAGCAGCCACGCGGTGATGCTGTCGCATCCGCGCGAAGTCGCGGCGTTCATCAGAAGCGCAGATACCTCAGCGACCGACTGAGATCGGCGGCGCCGCACACGGACGGACTTTGCCTGTCGCAGACAAGGACTCACCACATGGCCCTCAAGGATATTCTGCCGAGAAAACTGGGGTTCGGTGCGGCGCCGCTCGGCAACATGTTTCGCGACATCCCGGAGCAGGAAGCGATCGCGACGGTGAGCGCAGCCTGGGAGGACGGCATCCGCTATTTCGACACCGCGCCGTTCTACGGCGCGGGGCTCGCCGAGATCCGCATCGGCGCCGCGCTCGCCGGCCGGCCGCGGAGCGACTACGCCCTCAGCACCAAGGTCGGCCGACTGATCCTGGACGAGATCGAGGACGTCGATGCGCGCGACCTCGGCGAGAAGGGCGGCGTCTTCAGACACGGACGCCCGAACCGGATCGTGAACGACTATTCCCGGGACGGAACGTTGCGCTCGATCGAGGACAGCCTGATGCGGCTCGCCACCTCCCACATCGACGTCGTCTTCGTGCACGACGTTGCGCAGGACTTCTACGGCGACGAGTGGCTCTCGGTGTTCAAAGGCGCCCGCAAGGGCGCCTTCAGAGCGCTCGACCGGCTGCGCGACGAGGGCGTGATCAAGGCGTGGGGACTGGGTGTCAACCGGGTCGAGCCGATCGAGCTGCTGCTCGCGCTGGACGAGCCGCGCCCCGACGGCTTCCTGCTCGCAGGCCGATACACGCTGCTCGACCATGCAAGGGCGCTGCAGCGGGTGATGCCGGCGGTCGCCGAGCACGAGCTCGCGATCGTCGTCGGCGGCCCCTACAGTTCCGGCGCGCTCGTCGGCGGCCCGAACTTCGAATATGCGCCGGCGCCTCGTGAAATCCTCCAGAAGGTGGCGCGGATCAAAGCGATTGCAGACCGCTATGGCATCAGCATGAAGGCGGCCGGCCTGCAGTTCGCGCTCGCCAATCCGGTGGTCGCCGCCGTCATTCCCGGTGCGAGCCGCCCGGGGCGCATCGCCGAGGATCGCGCTGCGCTCGAGGAAGCCATCCCCGCGGACTTCTGGCGCGAGCTCCGCTCCGAGGGGCTGGTCAGCCCCGCAGCTCCGCTTCCCGCCGCCGATTGAAAGCCCGAGGGCGGCGGGTTCACCCCGGCCAAGCACTGCTCGGCAGGACAACGCAGACCAATCCACCGAACGACCAAGGAGAACGACATGACAGATGCAGCCGACAACACCACCGACATGGGTCGCCGCGCCTTGCTTCAGACCGCCGGCGCCGTCGTCACGGGTCTCGTCGCCGGCACGGCGATCGACGCACGGGCCGCGACACAGGATGCCGAGCGCGACGAGGCGCCGCTCGGCGCGCGGCTCCAGGGCGTCCAGCATTTCGGGCTCACGGTCCAGAACATGGAGCGGGCCTACCAGTTCTACACGGAGGTTCTCGGCGGCACCGAGGTGTTCCGGCACGGCGACTTCCAGGGCGACGGGGTGCAGAACACGCTGCTGGCCGACCAGGAGATCGAGGCGAATGCACGCGGGGTCAATCCGCGAACCATTGGCGTGCCCGACTTGCGAACCGGGGCGCAGCGGCTCGATGTCCGCTTCATCCAGTTCGACAACATGGTGCTGGAGCTGCTGCAATATCGCGAGGCCGATCAGCCCATGGGCAGCGCGAAGAGCTTCGCCGAACCGGTGGAGCACATGAGCCCTGCTTTCCCGCGCATGATGCACATCTGCTTCTATGTTCGCGACGATGTCGACTTCAACAAGTTCATTGCCGATCTCGAAGCGGAATCGACGCGTCGCGGCATGACGCAGGTGAGAGCGAACCGCACCATCCGCGTCATGACGGAAGCGGATCGCAAGGCCGCGCCCCGCAACACCAACACGAACCGGGTGACCGCCGAACCTTCGAACGGTTGGGAGCTGATCTACTGCAAGGGACCGGAGGGCGAGCAGCTCGAATTCGTCAAGGCGCTCGGTCCAGTCAAGAAGCGCTTCAGCGAGGCCTTGGCAAAACGGCAACAGAAGATCGTGCGCTGAACGCTCGTGCGGCGGGAGCGGCTGTCCGTGCCTCAGCTGGTCACCCGGCGATACAATCACATGTCAAGGACTTCACCATGCAAGCTCTCCGCAACTCGCTCGCCGCCCTGCTGATCGCCTCGACGGCGACACCGACGCTTCCGGCTCTGGCTCAGGAAGCGCCGCGCGTGCACTATCGGGAGATTCCGGAGGGTGCATATTCCGTGGTGGCCCAGGTGCGCGCCAAGCCTGGAAAGGAAGACATGCTGCGCGCCGCCACCTTGCCGCTGATCGACCTGGTCCGCAGCGATCCCAAAAACCTGATCTATTTCCTTCAGGAAGACCGCGCCAAGCCCGGCCACTTCATCTTTTACGAAGTGTTCGCCAGCCAGGCCGATTTCGACGCACACAACGCGATGCCTTATGTGAAGGATTGGTTCGCCAAGCTTCCGGAACTTGCCGACGGCGGCGTCGAAGTCATGCGCATGGCCATTCTTGGCAAGCCCAAAAAATAGCCGAACCGTCCTGCGCGAGCGCTTTGCCCTGCGGCAAATCGTACGAACTCGGAAGGGTTCTCTTCAAAAATATTGCAGTGCATGATAATACCGGTCGATCGGTTCGATCGATTGGCCATGATCAATGCGGGCTGCCACGGAGACACGACAACGGGGCACAGGCCGGCGGGAGCTCACCTACTGCTTCGGCCCGTTTCGACTGATACCCAGCCGCCAGTTGCTCCTTCTCAACCGGCACCCCGTCAAGCTGGGTGGACGCGCATTCGAGCTTTTGCAGCTGCTGGTGCAGCGCTGCGGCGAGCTGGTCAGCAAGACCGAGCTGATGGCGGCCGCCTGGCCGGGCATCTTCCTCCACGACAGCAATCTCAAGGTCAACATGTGGAGCTTGCGGCGTTCACTGGGAGATACCCAGATCGAGCCCGTATACATCGCGACCGTGGCGCGCCGCGGATACAAGTTCATCGCGCAGGTGCAGATCAGCATCGGCGAGGTCGACGACGATCTTGCCCTCGCCGAACCGGTCCCCTCGTCCAGTTTGCCATTGCTGCGCGGCATCGTTGGTCGTGAAGCGGAAATCGACGAGATCACGGGTCTGTTGACCGGCAACAGGCACGTGACTCTGGCTGGCGCTGGAGGAATCGGCAAGACGACGGTTGCCTTGGCTGTCGCCCAGGCATTTGCGCCACAGTGCCGCGACGGCGTGTGCTTCGTCGATCTCGCAACGATCTCCGACCCGACGCTGTTCGGCACCGCGCTGGTGACGGCATTGGGCATCAGGGGCAATCCGGACAACAGCCTGGCTGCGGCCATCGACTATCTGAGACCGCGGCAGATGCTGGTCATTATGGACAATTGCGAGCACGTACTGCCAGCCGCAACGATCTTCGCCGGCAGGCTCATGGCGGACACGTCGCCGTCCAGGCTGCTTGCGACCAGCCGCGAACCGCTCGGCACCGCCACCGAGCACGTCGTCCGGCTCGGCTCCCTGGTCTCACCCAAACCCGGTCACGCCCTGACCGCCGATCAAGCCGTCAGGTTTCCGGCAGTGCAATTGTTCGTCAGCCGCGCCGCTGAATGGGCGGACTACCAATTCGTCGATGATGATTGCGAGGCCGTCGCCGCAATCTGCCACTCGCTCGACGGCCTCCCGCTGGCGATCGAATTGGCGGCAGCCCAGATCGGCAGGTTCAATCCTCGCCAATTGGTGGAGTTGCTCGACCAGAATCTGGGTTTTCGTGCCCCCGCCGCCGATGGCGCGCCGCCGCGCCATGAAACGCTGATGGCGACGATCGACTGGAGCTTCAGGCTGCTGTCGCAGCGGGAAGCCAGACTGTTCGGCCTGCTCTCGGTGTTCAGCGAAGCGTTCGAGGTCGAGGACGCGGTCTTCGTCGCCGAAGCGGCAGGGCTCACGCCGGTCGACGTCGCCACCGGCCTCGGCAGTCTCGTGGCCAAATCGCTTTTGAGCGCGCAGGCACATGGCGCGAGCCTCCGCTATCGCCTGCTCGACAGCACCTGCCGCTACGCGGGCGAGCGGCGCCGGGCCGATCCTGTCTGCGACCAGGCGCTGCGCCGTCATGCGCAACGCGTCCTCACCCTGTTCGAACGGTCCGAGGAGGAGTGGAAATGGCGCGAGCCGGCCGATTGGACACAGCGTTACCTCGGCCGCATCGCCGATCTGCGCGCCGCTCTGTCATGGGCGTTCGGCGAGCACGGAGATCCCGTGCTCGGGATCAGGCTCACGGTTGCCGCGATCACCTTGTGGTCGGAAACGTCGATCCTGTCGGAAGCGCAGGCGCGGTTGGCAGCTGCGCTCGCGTTGGCCAAGACCGTCCCCTGCGACGATCTGTCGAAGACAAAACTCGCCTGCGCCCTTGGGTGGAGCCTATTCTACGCCCGCAAATTGTCGAATGAGAACGAGATTGCCTGGCTCGATGCCATCCTCTTTGCAAAGCGGGCCGGCAACATCGAATATCAGCAGCGATCGCTGGTCGGGTTTGGCTTCTACCTGCTGCAGATTGGCGAGGTCCCGCGCGCCACGACCTATCTCGAGGAAGCCACTGAGCTTGCCGACCGCCACCGCGACCTCACGGCAACGTCCGAAGCCGATCGGGCGCTCGCCTGGGCCCGCGCTTTTGCCGGCGAGTTGAGCAAGAGCCGCCCGGTTCTCGATCGCCTCGCGGCAACTTATTCGCTGGCAGAGGGCCGTTCGCGCAAGGATGCGAACGAAGTCTACCGGTTCATCACCGTCCGCTTCAACCTGCCCTTCGTGGCGTGGATGCAAGGGCAAGCCGAATATGCGGCAAGGCTCGCCAAGGACGCCGTCGATGCCGCCGACCGCAGCGGCCATTGGGTGTCGCAGTCGAACGCATTTGGGCTCGCCGCCCTTCCCGTCGCGCTCGAAACCGGCAATCTGGACGGGCTCGCGAGCTACACTGAGCGATTGCGTCGCAACCTTGAACGCGAGCGCATCTCACGCTGGGTTCCGGTCGAGCGCTATTTCTCCGCTTGCCTTCGCGAGCTGCGGGGCGATCCGCGCGCGGTGGAGGATATTCGAGCCGCGATCGACGAGCTGATAGAATGCCGGTTCCTGATGCGGATCGGCAGCTATCTCGCCGTCCTCGCCCGCGCCTATCTGAGGCAAGGGCGGATCGCGGAAGCGCGCCAGGCCATCACCCGGGCGATCGAGCATCAGGAACGCCAGGGCGAGCGCTGGTGCCGGCCGGAGCTCCAGAGGGTTGACGCCGCGATCCTTCTCCACACCGGCGAGCCGCTGCGCGCCGAAAAACGGCTTCAGCAGGCCCTCACCGAAGCGCGCACCATAGGCGCGCTGACGTTCCAGTTGCGGATCGCGACCGATCTCGCGGCACACTGGATCGCGACCGGCCGCAGATCCAAGGCTGTCCGGCTGCTCTCCCCGATCTATAGCGAGTTCACCGAGGGCTTCGCGACGCCGGATCTGCTTGCGGCCAAGCGCCTGCTGCAGCGCCTGCGGCCGACCGCGAGCGGCTGCGGCGACTATCACAGGTTGGAGCCGGTACACGCCCGCGACGCATAGCTGGCCTACCGCCGCGCTCGCCGCGCGCGCTTTACGCTACCGGAAATTCCTGATCCTCTCTTCCCAACAAGCCGGATCAACCGGCTTTGCCTGAGGAGAGAGACGCCATGAAGCTCGGCACCGCCATTGCGGAAATCATGCGGCGCGAGGGGATCGAGATCCTCTGCGGCTATCCGGTCAACCATCTCATCGAGCACGCGGCCAGGGCCGAGATCCGCCCCGTGATGGTGCGGCAGGAGCGCGTCGGCATCCATATGGCGGACGCGATCTCGCGGGTGACGTCGGGGCGCAGCATCGGCGCCTTCTGCATGCAGCACGGGCCGGGCGCGGAGAACGCGATGGGCGGCGTCGCGCAGTGCTTCGGCGAATCCGTCCCCGTGCTGGTGCTGCCGATGGGCTATCAGCGCCGGCTGGCGCATATCGAGCCGAACTTCAATTCCAGCGAGGCGATGAAGCCGTTCGCGAAATCGTCCGAGCCGATCATCCTCGCCGCTGAGGTCACCAACATCCTCCGCCGCGCTTTCACGAAATTGAAGAACGGCCGCGGTGGGCCCGTGATCGTCGAGATCCCCGCCGACATGTGGAACGAGGAGGTGCCGGAGCCGCTCGACTACACGCCGGTGCTGCGCACCCGCTACGGCGCCGACCCGGTTCACGTGAAGGAAGCCGCCAGCCTGCTCGTGAATGCAAAACGGCCTGTGATCTATGCCGGCCAGGGCGTGCACTACGCACAGGCCTGGCCGCAGTTGAAGCGGCTGGCGGAGCGGCTGGCGATCCCCGTCACCACCAGCTTAGGCGGAAAATCCTCGTTCCCGGAAACGCATCCCCTCTCGCTCGGCTCGGGTGGGCTTGCGGTACCGCGCGCGGTGCCGAAGTTCCTGAGCGAGGCCGACGTCATCTTCGGCATCGGCTGCTCCTTCACCGAGACCAATTTCGGCATCGCGATGCCGAAGGGCAAGACCATCATCCATTCCACACTCGACCCCAATCATCTCAACAAGGACGTGGAAGCCAAAATCGGCCTCGTCGGCGATGCCGGCCTCGTGCTCGATGCGCTGCTCGAGGAGATCGGCAAGACCGTCACTGCGGATCGCGATGCGTCAGCGGTCGCCGCCGAGATCGCGGCCTCGCACAAGGAATGGCTGGCGAAATGGATGCCGAAGCTCACCAGCAACGATGCGCCGCTCAGCCCCTATCGCGTGCTCTGGGACTTGCAGCACACCGTCGACATCGAGAATACCATCATCACCCACGATGCCGGCAGCCCGCGCGACCAGCTCTCGCCGTTCTGGCGATCGGTCGAGCCCCTCACCTATCTCGGCTGGGGCAAAACCACCCAGCTCGGCTACGGCCTCGGTCTTGCGATGGGCGCCAAGCTGGCAAAGCCCGACAAGCTCTGCATCAACGTCTGGGGCGATGCGGCCATCGGCTTCACCGGCATGGATTTCGAGACGGCGGTGCGCGAGCGCATCCCGATCATGTCGATCCTGCTCAACAATTTCTCGATGGCGATCGAGCTGAAGGTGATGCCGATCTCGACCGAAAAATATCGCTCGACCGACATCTCCGGCGACTACGCCGCGATGGCGCGCGCCTTCGGCGGCTACGGCGAGCGGGTGACGCGGCCGGAGGACATCGTCCCCGCGATCAAGCGCGGCATCGCGAAGACGAAGGAAGGCGTGCCAGTGCTGCTGGAGTTCATCACAGCCAAGGAGACCGAGGTGTCGCGGCCGGGGACGTGAGACGGGCCGGTGCGGAGCATGGCTGCGAGCGCTGGCTCCGGCCGCAGAAATTGTGATAATCCGGCCCGGTGCCGCCGTGTCGCGGCATCGGGCTGGATGAGGAATGATCACCCCTTCGTACGACATCGAGGAACTCGAGCGCCGATTCCAATCGGCCGCGGCCGAGAACGCACGGCTGCGCGCCGAGCTTGCGATTGCGCGGGATCGCCAGAGCGCCAGCGCCGAGATCCTGCGCACCATCGCAGCCTCGCCGTCCGATGCGCGGCCGGTCTTTGCGGCAGTCGCCGCCAGCGCGAAGCGCCTGCTCGGCGGCTTCTCCGCCACCGTGCTTCAATTCATCGGCGACGAGCTGCACCTGGTAGCGTTCACGCCGACCAGCCCGGAGGCGGACGCAGGGCTGAAAGCCTCGTTCCCGCGCAAGATCACGGACTTCCCGACCTTTGCCCTCGTGCGCGAGGGCGAGACGATCCAGTTTCCCGACAGCGAGGCGGCCGACGTCCCGGCATTGAACCGGGAGCTGGCGCGGCTGCGCGGTTTCCGCAGCGTGCTGTTCATGCCGCTGATGAACCGGGGCGCGCCGGTCGGCATGATCAGCGTCACGCGCGCGGAGCCGGGCGCATTCGCGCCCGACCTCGTCCAGCTGCTGCAGACCTTCGCCGACCAGGCCGTGATCGCGATCGAGAACGCGCGCCTGTTCAACGAGACGAGGGAGGCGCTGGAACGCCAGACCGCGACGGCCGATATCCTGAAGGTGATGGCGGCCTCCCCGTCCGACATGCAGCCCGTGTTCGCGGCCATCGCGAATAATGCCAACCGGCTGATCGGCGGCTTCTCCACCGCGGTGCTGCGTTATATCGACGGCGCCGCGCACCTTGCGGCATTCACCCCGACCGATCCGGCCGGCGATCGCGTGCTCCAGGCCTCGTTCCCGGTGCCGTTCGCGCAGTTCCCGCCCTATCAGCTCGTGGCCAATGGTGCCGCGGCGCAATTGCCCGACACGGAGCTCGAGCCGGCCGCGCGCGACATCGCGCGGGCCCGCGGCTATCGCAGCATGCTGTTCGCGCCCTTGATGAGCGAAGGTGAGGCCATCGGCATCATCATCGCGACGCGACGCGCCACCGGCAACTTCGCCGAGCATCATGTGCGCCTGCTGCAGACCTTCGCGGACCAGGCCGTGATCGCGATCAAGAATGTCAGCCTGTTCAACGCGACCAAGGAAGCACTGGAACGTCAGACTGCGACTGCCGACATTCTCAAGGTGATCGCGGCTTCACCGTCCGATGTCACGCCGGTGTTCCAGGCCATTTCCGACAGCGCCAAGGCGCTGATCGGAGCGCACTCCTCCACCGTCACCCGCGTCGTCGACGGGATGCTGCATCTGGCCGCCTTCACGACCGACAATGAGGCCGGCAATGCGGATCTGCTGAGCTCGTTTCCGACGCCGCTGTCCTCGTCGGGCATTCACAGTCGGGTGGCGAGGAGCGGCGTGTTTGCCTTCCGCAGCGACATGCAGAACGAGCCTGATCTTACCGAAGCGATGAAGGAGCTGGCGCGAACACGCGGTTATCGCAGCATCCTCGTGGTGCCGATGCTGCGTGATGGCCTTGCGATCGGCACCATCGCCGTCACGCGGCGGGAGCCCGGTCATTTCCCCGACAAGGCCATCAACCTGATCAAGACCTTTGCCGACCAGGCCGTGATCGCGGTCGAGAACACGCGCCTGTTCAACGAGGTTCAGGACCGCACCCGTGAGCTCGCCAAATCGCTCGATGATCTGCGCGCCGCGCAGGATCGCCTGATCCAGACCGAGAAGCTGGCGTCGCTGGGACAGCTCACGGCCGGCATTGCGCACGAGATCAAGAATCCGCTCAACTTCGTCAACAATTTCGCCTCACTGTCTGCCGAGCTGACGGAGGAGCTGAACGAGGTGCTCACGCCGGTCGCGCTCCCCGAGAATGTCCGCAGCGAGGTCGACGAGCTGACGGAGCTTCTGCAGGACAATCTCGGCAAGATCGTGCAGCACGGCCGCCGGGCCGATTCCATCGTCAAGAACATGCTGCTGCATTCGCGCGAAGGCGGCGGCGAGCATGGGTTGAGCGACATCAATGCATTGGTCGAGGAGAGCCTGAATCTCGCTTATCACGGCGCACGCGCCGAGAAACCCGGATTCCACGTGACGCTGAAGCGCGCGCTCGATCCAGCGGCCGGACAGGCCGAAGTGTTTCCGCAGGAAATCACCCGCGTGCTCCTGAATCTGATCTCGAACGGCTTCCACGCTGTCATCAGGCGCAAGGCCGACGGTGCCGCCGGTTACGAGCCGACGCTGATCGCGGCGACGCGCGATCGCGGCGATGACGTCGAGATTGCGATCCGCGACAACGGCACCGGCATTGCCGACGATGTGAGGGAGAAAATGTTCAATCCGTTCTTCACCACCAAGCCAGCCGGCGAAGGCACCGGCCTCGGGCTGTCGATGACCCACGACATCGTCGTGAAGCAGCACGGCGGCACGATCGACGTCGCAACGGAGCTCGGCGCGTTCACGGAGTTCACGATCCGGCTGCCGCGAAAGAGCAGCTTCCCGGACGCTAGCCGCTGAGCCTTACTCGGCCATCTCCACGGGTTGCTTGGCCGAGGGACCGGCCAGCGGCCGCTCCTCCATCGCGATCAGGCACAGCGCAGCGATCGTCATCAGCGCGGTGGCGGCGCCGAACACGTAGCGGAAAGCGTGCCGCATGTCGTCGGCGGGGATCGCGACGGCACCTGCGGCGTGATGCTCGCCGGCGAGCGGGATGTCGGTGCCGAGCGCGATGAGCAGGATCGCGGCGAAGGCTGCGACCGTGAACGAGGACATCAGCGAGCGGAAGAAGTTCATCGCGCCGGTGATGGTGCCGACTTGCGGACGAGCCACCGAATTCTGCAGCGAGACCACGCATACCGGAAAAGTCGTGCCGAGTCCCAGCGCGAACGCGGCCATCAGCAACAGCAGGCCCCAGAGCGGCAAGGTGGTGACCGTGAGGGCGAGACCGCACAGCGCGGCCCATGACGTTCCGATGATGGCGACGCGCTTGTAGTGTTTTGCGCGAGCCATGGTGCGGCCGGCGACGGCCGCGCCGACGGTCGAGACCGCCGCGAGCGGGATCAGCGCAAGCCCCGCCTCGCTGGCGCTGAGATGATAGACCTGCTCGTAATAGAGCGGCAGCTGCACGGTCAGGCCGGTGATCGCGCCGAGGCCGCAGCCGCCCGCGGTCAGCGCGAAAGGCGCCACCGATCCCGTCAACAAGGGCAGCGGCAGGAACGGCTCGTCGGCTCGCCGGGCGTGCCACACGAAGGTCACCGCGAGCGCGACAGCACCGCCCACCATCGCCAGCACGGTCGGCGACAGCCAGGGATAGCGCGTGCCGCCCCAGGTCAGCACCAGCATAAAGACGACGGCAGACGCCATCAGCAAGACGCCGCCGAGCCAGTCGACCTTGCGCTTGCGGTGGAACACCGGGATCTTCTTCATCTTCGGCAGCAGCAATGCGAGCGCTGCGGCCGCAAGCGGCAGGTTGATCCAGAAGATCATCGACCAGTGCAGATGCTCGGCGAACACGCCGCCGATGACCGGGCCGAGGATGCCGCCGACCATCCAGACGCTGGAGAAATAGGCCTGGTACTGCCCGCGCTCGCGCGGGCTCACCACGTCGGAGATCACGGTCTGCACCACCGGCATGATGCCGCCGCCGCCGAGGCCCTGAAGCCCGCGCGCCAGGATCAGCATCGGCATGTTCGGCGCGATCGCGCACAGCACCGAGCCTGCGACGAACAGGCTGAGCGAGATGATGATCATGACGCGGCGGCCGTAGATGTCGCTGAGCGTGCCGAACACCGGCGCGACCGCAGTCGAGGCGAGCAGATAGGCGGTGATCACCCAGGACAGATTGGAGACGTCCTGGAACTGGCGTCCGATGGTCGGCAGCGCCGTCGCCACGATGGTCTGGTCGAGCGCGGCCAGGAACATCGTCACCATCAGGCTGATGACGATGGTGCGGACCTCGTCGGAGCTCAGCGGCACCGGCGGGGCGATCGACGGCGCGTCGTCGACGCTGATGACCTCGCTCGGCAGGCGGGACAGCTCTTCGGCAATATCGTCGGGCAAGGCCTGGATGTCGGCAGAATCGCTCTGCCGGTCGAACTTGTTCATCTCGATCGGACGTCGTGATGCGGCGCAACACCGCGAAGGATTCGTTCTATGCAGTCCAATGTAGAGGGGAAATTTCTTCCCAGGCAGGCACCGCGGCGCATGGGTGCATCCCACCCTGAGGTCATCCCAAGGACGTGACCTCGGCGCGGCGGCGGATCAGTCCTTCGGACGTCGTTTCAAGCGCGCCTGCTTCGGCAAGACCGCCGGCCACTGCACGATGTGGTCCTCGAGCTCCTCGTCCGGGACCTCCTCCTCGCTGCCCTCGACGCGGCCGCGCACGGAGACGCCGGCTTCGTGCACGGTGTTGGGATCGCCCGAAACCAGCGGATGCCACCAATAGAGGTCGCGCCCTTCGGCGACGAGCTTGTAGCCGCAGCTCGGCGGCAGCCAGTTCAGGGTTCGGACATTGGCCGGGGTCAGACGGACGCAGTCCGGAACCTTGTCGGAGCGATTCGGATAGTCCTTGCAGGCGCAGCTCGTCCCATCGAGCAGCTTGCAGCCGATATGGGTGAAGTAGATCTGCCCGGTATCCTCGTCCTCGAGCTTGTTCAGGCAGCAGCGGCCGCAGCCGTCGCACAGACTTTCCCATTCGCGCTGCGACATCTGTTCCAACGTCTTGGTTTTCCAGAAGAATCCTTCCTGGCCTTGAGATCGTTTGGGAGCTGCGGTCATGCGCCTCAACAAGAGTTCGAAAGAGCAACTAGCAACGCCATCTAGGGCGCGCGGCGGCAGGGTTGCAAGCGAGGCCCCTTTGAGGCCCGTAATGAACCGGGGTCAATTAGGCCTGTTGTTCAAAATCGCGAGCGTGACCATTGGTTTATGGGCCCCGCTCGGCTAGAAGGAACAGCAAGCCCCTCGGATGCTGGCCGGGCGCCTTGGGTTTGCCGCAACATTCCCGCAAGACGTCTCGATGCCGCCCCGGCCGGGTGCTTGAACGCTTTCGAAGCAAGCCGCAAGGGTTCTAGGTGCGCCAGATCATACCACCGCATTGGAAGCAGAGGATCCGGAACTTCTTCCTGGATCTCGATGCGCGCATCGACTCCTCGCTGTTCTCCTCGGCCAAGGGCATCCGCGAGCTCTACGAGCGCTACTCGACCTTCATGGACCGCTTCTATGTCGGGCGGTGGAAGCGCTGGGTGTTCATCGAGCCGCTGTCGGAGGCCGCAACCCTCGGGCTCGGCGGCCTTGTCGTGATGCTCGCCCTCGCCATTCCCGCCTTCCGCGAGACCGCGGACGAGGACTGGCTGAAGAAGTCCGACCTCGCGGTGAGCTTCCTCGACCGCTACGGCAACCCGATCGGCAGCCGTGGCATCAAGCACAACGACTCCATTCCGCTGGAAGACTTTCCGGACGTGCTGATCAAGGCGACGCTGGCGACCGAGGACCGCCGCTTCTACGAGCATTTCGGCATCGACATCGCCGGCACCGCGCGCGCGCTCGTCACCAACGCGCAAGCCGGCGGCGTGCGCCAGGGCGGCTCCTCGATCACCCAGCAGCTCGCCAAGAACCTGTTCCTGAGCAACGAGCGCACCATCGAGCGCAAGGTCAACGAGGCCTTCCTCGCGATCTGGCTGGAATGGCGCCTGACCAAGAACGAGATCCTCAAGCTCTATCTCGACCGCGCCTATATGGGCGGCGGCACCTTCGGCGTCGACGGCGCGGCGCATTTCTACTTCAACAAGTCCGCGCGCGACGTGACACTGGCGGAAGCGGCGATGCTTGCCGGCCTGTTCAAGGCGCCGACCAAGTACGCCCCGCACATCAACCTGCCCGCCGCCCGCGCGCGCGCCAACGTCGTGCTGGACAACCTCGTCGATGCCGGCTTCATGACCGAGGGCCAGGTGTTCGGCGCCCGCCGCAACCCGGCCTTCGCGGTCGACCGCCGCGACGAGGCCTCGCCGAACTATTATCTCGACTATGCCTTCGACGAGATGCGCAAGCTGGTCGACACCTTCCCGAGGTCCTACACCGAGCGCGTCTTCGTGGTCCGCACGGCGATGGACGCCAACTTGCAGAAGGCGGCGGAGGCCGCTGTCGAGAACCAGCTGCGCCAGTTCGGTCGCGACTATCACGCAACGCAGGCGGCGACTGTCGTTGCCGACCTCGACGGCGGCGTCCGCGCCATGGTCGGCGGGCGCGACTACGGCGCCAGCCAGTTCAACCGCGCCACAGACGCCTATCGCCAGCCGGGCTCCTCGTTCAAGCCATACGTCTACGCCACGGCGCTGCTGAACGGCTACACGCCGAACTCGGTCGTGGTCGACGGTCCGGTCTGCATCGGCAATTGGTGCCCGCAGAACTATGGCCATTCCTATTCCGGCTCGGTGACGCTGACGCAGGCAATCACCCGCTCGATCAACGTCGTGCCGGTGAAGCTGTCGATCGAGATCGGCCGGAAGAACGAGCCCAAGACGCAGAACCCGGCCAAGGTCGGCCGCGCCAAGATCGTCGAGGTCGCGCGCCGCTTCGGCCTCAAGGCGCCGCTGCCCGACACGCCGTCGCTGCCGATCGGCTCGGACGAAGTCACCGTGCTCGAGCACGCGGTCGCCTACGCGACCTTCCCCAACCGCGGCAAGGCGGTGACGCCGCATGCGGTGCTGGAGGTGCGCACCGGCGCCGGCGATCTGGTCTGGCGCTGGGACCGCGACGGGCCGAAGCCGCGGCAGGCGATCCCCGCCTCCGTCGCCGCCGACATGTCCGGCATGATGAGCCACGTCGTCAGCGAAGGCACCGCACGGCGCGCCGCGCTGGACGGCATTCCGACCGCGGGCAAGACCGGCACGACCAATGCCTATCGCGACGCCTGGTTCGTCGGCTTCACCGGCAATTTCACCTGCGCGGTGTGGTACGGCAACGACGATTACTCGCCGACCAACCGCATGACCGGCGGCTCGCTGCCGGCGCAGACCTGGCACGACATCATGCTGGTGGCGCATCAGGGCGTCGAGGTCCGGGAGATCCCCGGCATCGGCATGGGCCAGAAGCTGCCGCCGCAGCATGTGAGCAACGCGCAGGCCAACGCGGCGCCGAAGGTGCTGGAGACCAAGCCCGGTCCGCCGCCGGTGCTGACCAAGCGCGGCGCGGACATCCTGGTGCGGGTCGAGAAGCTGCTGGATGATGCGGCCAAGGCCGCAAACAAATCGACGGCGAATGACAGCAATCCGGCGAGGCCGTCCTCGTCGACGAGCGCGCTCGCCTTCCCGCAGAATTATGCGGAAGACAACGCCAACGCCTCTGCCCCGCGCAAGAACTGATCGAAAGCAAGTGCGGCTGATCCTGATCACATTGACGGCGCTTCTTCTCGCAGGCGTAGTCGGCGTCGGCGCGACGTGGATGACCACGACGCGCGGCACCGAGATCGGCGCGCTGACCATCGGCGCCTGGACCGCGCGGCCGCGCACCGGCACCGCCGACGTCGATCCCTATTCGCGCGCCACTATCGTCCGCAACGGGGAGCTGCCGATCGGCACCGGCGACGGTGTCGCCTTCACTGCCACCACCGACGACAGGAAGAAGGCGCTCGACGGCCGCTGCGACGTGGTCGTCTCCGGCGTGACGCCGCCGGCGCGGTTCTGGACGCTGACGCTCTATGACCGCAAGGGCCATCTCGTCGCCAATTCCTTGCAGCGCTACGGCTTCACCAGCCAGGAGATCGTGCGCGCCTCCGACGGCTCGTTCGAGATCCGGATCGCCTCGCGCTCGCGCGCCGGCAACTGGCTGCCGACCGGCGGCATCGAGCGCTACGCCTTGATGCTGCGTCTCTACGACACGCCGGTCGGCGTTGGGACGCGCACCCAGCGCGATGCGCCGATGCCGAGCATCACCACGGTGGGCTGCTCATGATCCGGCTCGTCTTCACCATCGTCGCCGGCGTGGTGCTGGGCCTCGTGGTCCATCTCGTCAGCGTGCTGGCGCTGCCGCGGATCGCGACGCAGGATGCCTATTCGCGGCTGACACCGATGACCAGGGTGAACGCCGTCACCCAGCTCCCCCTCGCCGATCCCAACAATTCGCCGATGCCGTTCATGGATCCGGCCTTCGCGCTGGCGATCTGTCGTTATGATCTGTCTGGCGGGCCGATCAAGCTCACCGTGCCGGTGAGCCAGGCCTACACCTCGGTGTCGTTCTACACCCGCAACGAGATCGCCTATTACGCCATCAACGACCGCTCCGCGGGCCGCAAGGTGATCGAGCTCGATCTGATGACGGAAGCGCAGCACAGCGAGCTGCCGGAGGACGAAGAGGTCACCGCGGCCGACCGCCTGATCATCGATTCTCCGACCACGACCGGCTTGATCCTGATGAAGGCGCTCGCCCCCGAGCCCGGTTTGATGCAGCAGGCGCAAGGCTCGCTCCAGGCTGCGACCTGCGCCCCGCAGACCGAGCCGCCGGCCAAGGCCGAGGCGCCCCGCGGACGGCGATGAGTCGGCCGTTTCGGCGGGCTAAAACAAAAGTTGCGAAAACAACCCCATGCACAGTAGCGGGGATGTTGAAATCATTACGCTCTTCGGATCGATGGTGTTGAGGCTGCCGATTCCACGCGCTCCCTTTGACTCGTCGGGCAAAACAGGGGCATACTGGCATCATCGAGAGTTCGTCACACCCGCACGGAGCCGTCCGTCGCGGGTGTTGTCTTTCGCGCATCTTTGCGTCGTGTCCATGCGAAACAATCCTGCCGCCTTCGGCTCCGGCGCAATCATCGGCACGCTGGGCGGCCTGATCGGTCTCGGTGGTGCAGAATTCCGGCTACCCCTGCTCATCGGCTTGTTCGGATTTCGCGGCCTCGAGGCCGTGGTTATCAACAAAGCGGCGAGCCTGATCGTGGTGGCGAGCGCACTGCCGTTTCGCGCACGCGCCGTTCCGTTCGCGGAGATCTATGCCCATTGGCCGATCATCCTGAACCTGCTGGCGGGCAGCCTCGTCGGCGCCTATGCCGGAGCATCCTGGGCGACGCGCCTGGAGTCCGGGACGCTCTACAAGATCATTGCCGTCCTGCTGCTCCTGATCGCCGCCATGCTTCTGTTCGCGCACGGCAACGAGGCGGCAACCCCACCGGCGCTGACAGGCGCGAGCCTGATCGTCGCGGGCATAGCAGCGGGCTTTGCGATCGGGATCGTGGCATCGTTGCTCGGCGTTGCCGGAGGGGAATTCCTGATCCCCACCCTCATCCTGTTGTTCGGCGCGGACGTGAAGCTCGCGGGCAGCCTCTCACTCGCGGTGAGCCTGCCGACCATGCTGGTGGGATTTGCGCGCTATAGTCGCGACCAGAGCTTTTCCGTGCTCCGCGCCAATTGGCAGTTCATGCTTGCGATGGCCATCGGATCCATCGCCGGCACATTCGTAGGCGGCCTGCTTCTCGGGGTCGTCCCAAATTCGATTCTTCTGCCGGGATTGGCTGCGATCCTGGTCATTTCGGCCGTGAGAATCTGGCGGCATGAGTAGGCGGCCTTGGGCGCCGGTGACTGACTATGCGGGACCGCTGACCTCTCTTGAAACTCAAGGGCCATCTCACGTAAAATGGTCGGCGTGGGGACGATGCAGACTCCCCGTGAGACCCAGGTCCAAGCTCTGCGCAGCACGCAAATCCGTGGAGCTTGCGCATGGACACCGAACGTCACTCCTCTCCCCTCCGAACCATCGCCATCCTCTCGCGCGGCGACGTTGCCGCGCGGCGCGAGGCGACGGCGCAGAACAGCCGCTTCGTCCGCGTCTTCGAGGCGCTGGCCGCTGCAGGTATCGAAGCTTTCCCGGTGATCTACGACGAGAGCTTTGCGGGCGCGGTCCGCGACCAATTGCTTCCAGCCGACGGCGTGCTGGTCTGGGTCGATCCGATCCACCAGGGCAAGACCCGCGCCGAGCTCGACGCCCTGCTGCGCGACGTCGCGGCGCAAGGGCCGTGGGTGAGCGCGCATCCGGACATCATTCTGAAGATGGGCGTCAAGGAGGTGCTCTACCGGACGCGTCATCTGGGCTGGGGCGCCGACACGCATCGCTATGACACCGCGGCAAGCTTCCGCAGCCAGTTTCCGGCGCGCCTTCGTGCCGGCGGCCCGCGCGTGCTGAAGCAGAACCGCGGCAATGGCGGCCAGGGGGTCTGGAAGGTTGAGGTCCTGCCCGATACCGAAGGCATGGTTCGCGTGCTGCATGCACAGCGCGGCAGCACGCCTGAGGACATGCCGATCGATGCGCTGCTCGCACGGTGCGAGCCCTATTTCAGTTGGGGCGGCTGCATCATCGACCAGGCGTTTCAACCGCGCCTGCCCGACGGCATGATCCGCTGCTACATGAGCGGCGCCAAAGTCGCAGGCTTCGGCCACCAGAAGATCAAGGCCCTGATCCCGCCGCCGCCGGAAGGACCGGAGGCGCCTGAGGCCCAGCCCGGGCCGCGGATCATGCACGGGCCTGATGCTTCGCCATTCCAGGCGCTGCGAGGAGCGATGGAGGACGAATGGACGCCTCAGATGATGGCAACGCTCGGCATCGATGAGTCGTCGTTGCCGGTGATCTGGGATGCGGACTTCCTGTACGGGCCGAAAGATGCGGCCGGCGCAGACACCTTTGTGCTGTGCGAGATCAACGCGAGCTCGTGCTTTGCGATCCCCGAGGAAGCGCCGGCAGCGATCGCGCGGACGGTGAAGCAACGGCTGATGCGGACCGAGAGCACACGGGCGCGAACTTAGCTTGGTCGGCGGAGCCGCAGCTCTGCGCTACGGCTACTCGTGCCTCACAGGAAGCCTGTCGATATCCACGGGATCGCGGCGACGATCAGCGTGCCGATCAGCAGGGCGACGATATAGCCGACGATCGGCCTGATGCCCTCGTCGGGACTGATACGGCTGATCGCGCAGGCCGCGTAATAGCCGACGCCGAACGGCGGAGCGAACAACCCGATGCCCATGGCGAGAACGACGACCATGGCGTAGTGCACCTCGTGCACGCCGACCTGGCGGGCGATCGGAAACAGCAGCGGCCCGAACAGCACGATGGCCGGGATGCCCTCGAGCACGCTGCCGAGGATGACGAAAGCCACGATGGTCACGCCAAGGAAAACAGGTGTGCCGCCGGGCAGCGCCGTCATGAACTTGGCGAGCGAGGCCGAAAAGCCCGATTGCGTCAGAGCCCAGGCCATGCCGGTCGCGGCGCCGATGATCAGCAGGATCGCGCCTGACAGTGACGCGGTCTCCACCAGCATGGGATAGAGCCGGCGCCAAGAGAACTGCCTATAGATCAGAAGCCCGGTGAGAGCCGCGTAGACGATGCCGATGGTCGACACCTCGGTCGCGGTCGCAACGCCCTCGACCACGGCCGCGCGGATGACAAAGGGCAGCGCCATCGCCGGAATGGCGAGGACGAAGGCGCGGCCGATCTCCCTTCCCGTGACCCGCTTCACATGCGACAGGTCCTCGCCGCGGTATCGCCACCAGACCACAGCACAGAGGCCGATCGCGAGCACGATGCCGGGCAGCAGGCCACCGGTGAACAGCGCCGCGATCGAGACACCCGTCACCGAGCCGATGGTGATCAGCACCAGCGACGGCGGAATGGTCTCCGTCTGCGCGCCGGTCGCGGCGAGCAGCGCGACGAGATCACCGGGCTTCGCGCCGCGCTTTTTCATCTCCGGAAACAGCACCGGCGCCACGGCCGCCATGTCGGCCGCCTTCGAGCCGGAGATGCCCGACACCAGATACATCGCGCCGACCAGCACATAATGCAGGCCTCCGCGCACATGGCCGAGCAGGCTGGCGAGGAAGCCGACCATGGCGCGGGCCATGCCAGTCATCTCGATCAGCAAACCGAGGAACACGAAGAGCGGCACCGCCAGCAGGATCAGATGGCTCATGCCCTCGTCCATGCGCCCGATGATGACGACATCGGGCGTGCTCGTCGTCAGCGCCAGATAGCCGACGGTGGCGAGGCCGAAGGCGAAGGCGATCGGCACCGCCGCCAGCACCATCGCGCCGACGATGATCACGAAGAAAATAAGGAGGTTCAGATTGCCGAGCGGTTTCAGGACCGGCGCGATGAGGACCAGCGCGGCGATGATGCCGGCGACGAGTGCCATGGCCGCGAGCAGGTTGCGCAGCCCCGAGATGCGGACGAGCCGCAGGAGCGCCGCGATCAGCATCAATCCGATCCCGACGGGCAATGCCGCGGCCCGCCAGCTGTTGACGATCTCGAGTGCCGGTGTGGTGATGAACAGCTCGTCCGCCGCGAATTCGTAGGCCGGATGGATCACCAGCAACAGGAACGCCAGCGACGCCGCTGCGGCAACGACGTCGAGGAATGCTCGCGCGTTCGGCCCGAGCATGCCGATGATGGCCGTCATCCGCATGTGCTCGCCGCGCTGGAACGCAAGCACCGAACCGAGCATCGCGAGCCACAGAAACAGGATGCCGGCGAGCTCGTCCGCCCAGACGATCGGGGCGTGAAAGACATATCGTCCGACGATGCCGGCCGACAAAACGACGATCTCGGCCACCACCAGCAGCGCTGCCGGGATCGCAACCACATGACCAAGCACCCTGTTGGCTGCCACTGCCCACCGGTGCGCGATGGATTGAGGTGCCGCGGCTACGGCAGCCTGATGGATTCCATGCATTTGGTTGATCGCGGTCATGACAGCTTGCCCGCTGCTTTCTCGAGCTGCGCCCAGGCCTCCTCGCCGAACTTGCCCTTCCAGTCCGCGTAGAAGCTCGTCTTCGCCAGGGCCTGGCGGAACGCGCCGCGGTCCACCTCGATGAATTGCATGCCCTTGGCGGTGAGATCCGCGCGCAGCGTGTCGCTCAGCTTGGCGATGTCGGCACGCTCGTCCCGGGCCGAGCGATCCAGCTCGCGCGTCACGATCGCCTGCACGTCCTTGGGCAGCTTCTCGAAGGCGCGCTTGTTGCCGAGGATCCAGTAATTGTCCCAGACATGGCCGGTCAGGGAGCAGGTCTTCTGCACCTCGTAGAGCCGGGCGGTCGCGATGATCGGCAGCGGATTCTCCTGCCCGTCGACCACTTTGGTCTGCAGTGCGGAGTAGACCTCGTTGAAATTGATCGGCGCAGGCCCGGCGCCGAGCGCCTGGAACAGCGAGGTCAGGTTAGGGGCTGCCGGCACGCGCAGCTTGAAGTTCTTGAGGTCCTCGGGCGTCCTGATCTCGCGGCCGGAGGAGGTGACGTGGCGGAAGCCGTTGTCCCACGGGCTCGACACCGCCATGATCGGCATCCGCGCGATCTGCGCGCGGATATAGGCGCCGAGCTCGCCGTCCATCGCCTTCCAGACCGCGTCATAGCTCGTGAAGAGAAAGCCGAGATTGACGATGCCGGCCGCGGGCACCAGCGTCGCGAGGATCAGCGACGACAGGTTGAAGAACTCGACGCCGCCGTTGCGGACCTGCGTCAGGAGATCGGTATCGGAGCCGAGCTGGTTGGCCGGGAACAGGTTGATCTCGAGCCGGCCGCTCGTCGCCTCGCGGATGCGGTCGATCGCTTCCTTGGCGCGGATATTGACCGGATGCGTGGGATCCTGCCCGGTCGCGAGCTTGTAGGTGAATTCCGCGGCCGAAGCCGGACGCGTAAGAATGGCGCACAGTGGCACGGCGGCGCCGGCCATGAGCAGCTTACGACGGCTGAGAGTGGTCGGCTTGCGCAAGGTCATCGTTTTCCTCCTGTCGAGCATGGATTGGTCGATCTGCGGCGATGACTCGTCGCCGCCATTGTTGCTGCCGGCCGGCTCTCGATGCGCCGGCATTTGCACAGCAGCCGTCGTTCTCCGCAGCAATGCCGCGAAGCATGTCGGTTGCGCCGGTCGTAAAGCGGTGGCAGCTAGCGCAGCCATTCCTTGATCTGCCGCTTCACTTCCGCGGTCGAGATACCATAGCGGTCATGCAGCGTCGGCAGCGCGCCGGCGGCGAGAAACTCGTCGGGAAGCCCGATCTGCCGGAATGCGGGATGAACGCCAGAGCGCATCAACAGCGTCGCCACCGCCTCGCCGAGGCCGCCGATCACGGTGTGGTTCTCGGCGACCACGACCAGGCGACCTGGCTTGCGCGCTTCGCGCAGGATCGCCGCGGTATCGAGTGGCTTGATCGTCGGCACGTGCAGGACGGCTGCGTTGACGCGGTCGTCCGTCAAGGCCTGGGCCGCCTCCAGCGCGCGCATGGTCATGATACCCGAGGAGACGATCAGAACATCGGTGCCGTCGCGCAGCAGCGCGGCCTTGCCGAGCTGGAAGCGGTAATTGTATTCGTCGAGCACCAGCGGCACCTGTCCGCGCAGCAGCCGCATGTAGACCGGCCCGCGATGCGCGGCGATGGCCGGCACGATCTGCTCGATCTCATGCGCGTCGCAAGGGTCGATCACCATCATGTTCGGCATCGCGCGGAACAGCGCGAGGTCCTCGGCCGCCTGATGGCTCGGGCCGTAGCCCGAGGTCAGGCCGGGCAGCGCGCAGGCGATCTTCACGTTGCGGTCTTCTTCGGCTATGGTCTGGTGGATGAAGTCGTAGGCCCGGCGCGAGGCGAACACCGCGTAGGTCGTTGCGAACGGCATGAAGCCTTCGGCCGCCAGCCCCGAGGCTGCGGCGAACAGCAACTGCTCGGCCATGCCCATCTGGTAGTAGCGATCGGGAAAGGCCTGCGCGAAGATGTGCAGATCGGTGTATTTGCCGAGATCGGCGGTCATGCCGACGACCTCCTCGCGGCCGCGGGCGAGCTCGACGAGCGCGTGCCCGAACGGGGCGGGCTTGGTGCGCTGTCCTTCCGACGCGATCGAGGCGATCATGGCGGAGGTGGTGAGGCGCGGCTTGGCCGAAGGGGGCGATCCGGCGGACGTCATGGCTGCTCTCCCGCGTTCAGGGCCGAGAGCGCGAGCTGCCATTCGTGCGGCTCGACGCGGATGAAATGATTCTTCTCGCGCTGCTCCAGGAAGGGAACGCCCTTGCCCATCAAGGTGTCGGCGACGATCATGCGCGGCTTCGGCTCGGCATGCGTCATCGCGGCATCGAAGGCGCCTACGACCGCGTCGAGATCGTTGCCGTCGACGCGCCGCACGAACCAGCCGAAGGCCTCCAGCTTGTCCACCAGCGGCTCGAAGCCGAGCATCTGCCTGGAGGGACCGTCGGCCTGCTGATTGTTGACGTCGACGATCGCGATGAGGTTATCGAGCTTGTGATGGGCCGCCGACATGATGGCTTCCCATTTGGAGCCTTCGTCGAGCTCGCCATCCGAGAACAGCGTGAAGATTCGCGACGCCGATTTCTTGCGCTTCAGCCCGAGCGCCATGCCGACGGCAATGCCGAGGCCAAGGCCGAGCGAGCCGCCGGACATCTCCATGCCCGGGGTATAGGAGGCCATGCCCGACATCGGCAGGCGGCTCTCGTCGAAGCCGTAGGTTTCGAGCTCCGCCTCGGGAATGATCCCGGCCTCGATCAGGGCCGCATAGAGCGCGATCGCGTAATGTCCGTTCGACAGCAGGAAGCGGTCGCGGCCTTCCCAGGCAGGATCCTCGGCGCGAAAACGCATCGCGTGGAAATAGGCCACCGCCAGCACGTCGGCGATGTCGAGCGCCTGGGCGATATAGCCTTGGCCCTGCACCTCGCCCATCAACAGAGCATTGCGGCGGATGTTGCGGGCGCGCTGCGCCAGCGTCGGCGCGTTTGCGAGTGTCGGTGTCGCCATGTGTCTCCCCTTCCCGCTCAGTGGATCAGCATGCCGCCGTTGACGTCGATGACGGCGCCGGTGACGTAGGCCGACAGGTCCGAGGCGAGGAAGGTGTAGATGCCGGCGACATCGGCCGCTTCGCCGAGCCGGCCGAGCGGAATGCCTTCGAGGATCTTCGTCCGCATCTCGTCGGTGAGCTTGCCCGCGGTGATGTCGGTGCCGATCAGGCCCGGCGTCACGCAATTGACGCGGATGCCGTCGGGCCCGAATTCGCGCGCCATCGCCTTGGCAAGGCCGAGCACGCCGGCCTTGGCCGCCGAATAATGCGGTCCACCGAAAATGCCGCCGCCGCGCTGTGCGGAGACCGAGGACATGCAGGCGATCGATCCGCTCTTGCGCTTTCGCATATGCGGGATCACGGCCTGCGACAGGAACAGGATGCCCTTGAGGTTGACATCCTGTATGCGGTCCCAATCTTCCGGCGTTATGTCGAGAAGCTTCACCGGCTGGGTCACGCCGGCATTGTTGATGAGGATGTCGATGTGGCCGAACCTTCCGACGACTGCTTCGACGGCCTTGATGCAGGCCTGCTTGTCGGTGACGTCCAGGGCGAGGCCGAGATGCGGCTCGCCAGCGACCGGTTCCAGGCCGCGTGCGGCGGCTTCCGCGGCCAGAGCGTCGATGTCGAGTATGGCGACCCGGGCGCCTTCGGCGGCAAAGCGGCGGGCCGTTGCGAGGCCGATGCCCCGCGGCGAGGCTGCTCCGGTGATAATGGCTGTCTTGCCGCGTAGCAGCATTGTGATCCTCCCTAAATGGCCGTTGCCGGCACCTGGTCGCGCCGCTGTTCTTGACCCGGGTGAATAGGCCCCTGCCGCCGTTCCCACAAACGCGCTGTTGTCTTGCTCAGGTGAATTTGGTTCACTCATGGGATGCTGCTGTCGAGTATCCCCATATCCTCCATCCGCGCCTTCGAGGCGGCCGCGCGCACCGGCTCGTTCCGAGATGCCGCGAACGAGCTTCACCTCACTCCGAGCGCGGTCAGCCACGCCATTCGCAAGCTCGAAAGCGCGATGGGCACGATCCTGTTCGAACGCAGCGCCCGCGCGATCCGCCTGACGCCGGCGGGCGCCAACCTGATGCGTCATGCCGGCGCCGCTTTCGACAATCTGCGCCGCGGCATCGAGGAGGTCGCAGGCCGCGGCCCGCAATTGCTACGGGTGCATTGCGCACCGAGCTTTGCCGCGCAGTGGCTCGCCCCGCGCCTTGCCCGCTTCATGGCCGCCGAGCCCAAGCTCGAGGTCCGCCTCGCGGCCAATACCGAGTATGCAAGGTTCAGCAACGACGATTTCGACATCGACATCGTCTATGGCCAGCCACGGGCCGAAGGGGTCGAGATCATTCCGCTGGGCGAGGAGACCGTGACGCCGCTCTGCACTCCCGAGCTCGCGAAGAAGATCCGCAAGCCGAAGGACCTGGTCGATCAGGTGCTGATCCGCTCGGAAGTCAAGCAGGTGCAGTGGCATCAATGGTTCAGCGCAAACGGCCTCGAAGCGCCGGCCATTCACGGCATGCGCTTCGATCGCAGCTTCCTGGCAATCGCGATGGCCTCAAGCGGCCTCGGCGTGACGCTGGAATCAACCCGGCTGGCCGAACGCGAAATCGCGACCAGGCGGCTGGTTGCGCCGCTCGCTCGACGTTCGGTCGACATGCGCTATGTCGGCCACCATCTCGTGTTTCCGCGCGCAGGCCAGCAGCGCCGTTCGATCCGCGTGTTCGCCGACTGGATCACGCGCGAGCTTGCGGCCGGCCGCTCGGCTTGAACCGTCGCGGTCCCTGGAACACAGCCGGCCAACCACGCGATGGCAGCAGCTGTCAGGCGACAGTACGACGCAATCCCGGCTTGGCTGCGTTGTTGAAGCCACCGGGCACGAGAGCTATCGATCTGAAAAGTCATCTTCGATCGGAGGAACGCATGAGCAAAATCACCGGCGGCTGTCACTGCGGTGCAATCCGCTACGACGTCGAGGGCGACGCGATCGTGCACGCGCTTTGCCACTGCCGCGATTGCCGGCTTCACGCCGGGGCTCCGGTCGTCGGCTGGACGATGTACCCGGAGGGCGCGGTCAAGGTGACGAAGGGCGAGCCGAAAGTTTACCGCTCTTCGGAACACGGGCGGCGGCACTTTTGCAGCGCGTGCGGAACCGGACTGTTCTACGTCAATGCCGACATGCTGCCGGGTGTCATCGACATCCAGAGCGCGACCTACGACGATCCCGAGGCGGTGCCCGCCACGATGCAGATCCAGGTCGCCGAGCGCCTGCGCTGGATGGAGCATGCGCACGAACTGCCGGCATTCGAGCGCTATCCGCCGCAGCCGGAGTAGCACCCCATTTCGGCAATGCAGCCTATGCGTTCCGATCAGCACGGAGCAGCAGAAGCGCGAAGAACGCAGAGACCGAGGCCAGCGCGCCGATCCAGAGCGCGCTGCTGCCGAGATGCTCCACCATCAGTCCCAGCGCAAGCGGCGCGAAAGCGCCCGTTGCCCTGGAAGGCAGCGAAATCATCCCGATACGCCGGCCGAATCCTACCGGCCCAAACAGCGCCAACGGCAGCGTACCACGGGCAATGGTGATGATGCCGTTACCGGCGCCATACAGCACCGTGAAGACCGGTGCGAGCATGGGGCCGCCCGCGACCAGCGCAAGCACGCCGATCGGATTCATGAGCAGGGCGAGCCGCGCCGACAGCAGCGGATGAAACCGGCCAAGCCATCCTGCTTCCAGCAGGCGGGCACCGACCTGCGCCGGTCCGACCAAAGCTCCTGCGAGCAACGCCTGTGCTGGCGTGGCGCCGAACGCAACCAGCATGGTGGGCAGAATGGCCGAGACTCCGGAGCTGACAAAACTCGCGGCCGCAAACATGTACGCCAGCAGAATCATTGCGAAGGTTTCGCTCTGGCGGCCGGGTTGCTGGCTTGCGCTCGCGCTCGGTCCGGCCTCCTGACGCAACGGAGCGGCGCGGGGCAGCGCAAGGTTGAGCGGCAAGGCAAGGCCGATGTGGATCACCGCCCAAAGCTGGCAGGCCGCGCGCCAGCCATACTCCGTGGCGAGCCACGTCGTGAGCGGCCAGCCGAGTGTGCTGGCGAAACCCGCGATCAGGGTGATGCCGGTGATCGTTCGTCGCGCATCGGCGCCGTAAATGCGCGCAAGCGTCGCGAACGCGGCTTCATAGAGACCCATGCCCATGCCGATCCCGAGCAGGGTCCAGGCTGCGATCAGCACCGCTACGCCATTGGTCACGGACAGCAGCAGCAAGCCAGCCGCGAAAACGAGGTTCGAGACCGCAAGCATGCTGCGCCCACCGAACGTATCGATGGCGTGCCCAACGCGCGGACCAATCAGGCCGGAGATGACGAGTGCGCCAGACAGCACGCCGAACACGTAAGTCGGCGCGAGTCCGAGATCGCTCGCGATCGGCGCGGCCAGGATCGCAGGAAGATAGTAGCTCGACGCCCACGCGATGGTCTGCGCGGTGCCGAGCGCGATGACGACGGTGAGCGGGCCGGCAGCGCCTCGGCTCATGAGCAACCGCACCCCGCACCGCCCGCCTTCTTGGCGGATTCATCCGCGGCACAACAGGCCGAGGGTTCGGCCTTGGCCGGGCCGCCGCAGCATCCCGCCGCGGCGGCGGACGCCACGCTGGCGCGTGTGCAGACGCCGGTCTCCGGCAGCACGAGCTCGACCCGTGCCGCGGCCCTCTTGTCGCCGGCGATGTCGGCGGCGATCGAACGGACCTGCTCGTAGCCGGTCATCATCAGGAAGGTCGGCGCCCGGCCGTAGGATTTCATGCCGGCGAGATAGAAGCCCGGCTCATCATGCGCCAGCTCGCGCGCGCCGTGAGGCCGCACCGTTCCGCAGCTATGCTCGTTGGGGTCGATCAGCGGCGCCAGCGCGATGGGCGCCTCGATCGCCGGATCGAGCCGCAGCCGCAGCTCGGACAGGAACGAAAGATCGGGCCGGAAGCCGGTCGACACCACCAGCTCGTCGGCAACCACACTCCGCACAGCCGAGCCGGCGCCTGCCGAAATCCTGAGGCGGCCTTCGCGCTCCGAGATGTGGGTGACAGCGAAACCGGGCTCGACCGCGATCTTTCCGGCAGTCACGAGCGCGGCGAAGGTCGCGCCGAGCTCGCCGCGCGCGGCAAGCTTGTCGTTGCCGCCGCCGCCGAAGGCCTTTGCCGGATCGTCGCCGCGGAGCAGCCAAACCGGCCTGGTGCCGGGCACCTCCTCGGCGAGCAGTGCGAGATCGATCAGCGTGCCCAGCGCGGAATGGCCGGCACCGAGCACGGCGACGGTCTTGCCCGCATACCTGTCGCGAGCGGAGCCGCGCACGGCCGGCATGCCATAAGCGATGCGGCCGGCGCATTCGCTTTCGCCGAACGCCGGCAGACCGTTGCTGCCGGCGGGATTCGGCGAGAACCACGTACCGGAGACGTCGATCACGGCATCGGCGCGCAGCATCTCGTCGCCTTTGCCGTTCCGGTAGCGGATCTCGAACGACGCTTGGTCCCGCCCCTTCGTCTTCGCCTTGTCGAAGCCGGCGCGGCTGATCGCCATGACGCGGCTCGAGGTGCGGATCGTCTCGCGCAATGGCGTTCGCGTCGCCAGCGGCGCGAGATAGCGATCGATCAGTTCGCCGCCGGTCGGATAGGAGCTCGGGTCCGGCGAATTCCATCCGGTCGGCGCAAGCAGGCGCGCCGCCGCGTTGTCGACGTTGTATTCCCAAGGCGAGAAGAGCTGGACGTGCTGCCATTGCCGCACCGCATGCCCGGCCTCGGGTCCGGCTTCGAGCACGACAGGAGACATGCCGCGTTCGAGCACATGAGCTGCGGCTGCGAGGCCGACCGGCCCCGCCCCGATGATGGCTACGGTCTTGTCCATTTCGAAATCTCCATCCTTCTAGAATTATGGAATTACTGAGCAAATGAATCAGGCTGCGGTCTGGGCATCCTTGCACCCCACTTCTTCCGCACAGCACTCCGCGGCCAGGAAGTCGACCAGCCCGCGCATGGCGTCGAAATTGGCGCGGCAAATCAGGGTCGTCGATTCCCTGATCTGACTGACCAATCCGACCGAGACCAGGGTCTTGATGTGGTGCGACAGCGTGGAGGCCGGGATCTTGAGCTTGTCCTGCAATCGGCCGACCGGCATGCCCGCGTGCCCGGCCCGGACCAGCGCCCGGTAAATCTGCAGGCGAGTCCGATTCCCCAGGGCTTCCAGGCGTGCTGCTGCGTCGTCGATCTTCATGAGCGACACGATGTGCCCGCGAACATCGATTGTCAAACGATATTTCTAGAATATTGGAAATAACCGCTACGCCATGGCCGGAGGCCCGGATTGACTCGGCACGCGTAATTCCATAAATCTGGATATATGGAAACAGAGCAAGCCGTCCTGGCGCTCGCCGCGCTGTCGCAACCGACCCGTCTGGAGGCGTTCCGGACGCTGGTCAGGCACGAGCCTGAAGGTCTTGCGGCCGGCGATCTCGCGCGCCTCTTGGAAGTCCCGCAAAACACGCTGTCGGCGCATCTGTCGATACTGAGCCGCGCCCGCCTCGTGTCGTCCGAGCGGCATAGTCGCTCGATCGTCTACCGCGCCAATCTCGGCGAATTTCGCGACGTCGCGCTCTTCCTGCTGCGCGATTGCTGTGGCGGACGGCCGGAAGTTTGCGACCCCGTCGTCGAGTCCTTGCAATCGTGCTGCTCGCCAAGACGAAAGGAGCGAAGCCGTGTCTGATCACAGGTTCAACGTCTTGTTCCTATGCACCGGCAACTCGGCGCGATCGATCCTGGCCGAGTCGATCCTGCGCAAGGACGGCGGCGGCCGCTTTCAGTCCTTCTCCGCCGGCAGCACCCCAAAAGGCGCAGTCCATCCGTTGGCGTTGCGCACGCTGGAGAGCATCGGCTATCCCACCGACGGAATGCGCTCGAAGAGCTGGCTGGAGTTTGCCGCTCCGGATGCACCGGTGATGGATTTCGTCTTCACCGTCTGCGACAACGCAGCCGGTGAGGCCTGTCCGATCTGGCCGGGTCAGCCGATGACGGCACATTGGGGCATCGAAGATCCTGCCGCGGCAGAGGGCTCAGAACTGGAGAAACAGGCGGCATTCGTCACCGCGTTTCGTTATCTGAGAAACCGCATTGCTACATTCGTGAACCTCCCGCTGAGGAGCATCGACAAGCTTTCGCTCGGCACCAAGCTGCGCGAAATCGGCCGCTCCGAAGGCGCAACCGATCCGGCGCCGAAGGCCGGCTGATGGACAGTTTCGATCTCCCGCGGCGCCTTGCGGCCGAAGCGCTCGGCACAGGCATTCTCGTCGCCACCGTGGTCGGCTCCGGCATCATGGCGGAAACGCTGACCAAGGACGTCGCGCTTGCACTGCTCTGCAACACCTTGCCGACCGGCGCCATCCTGATTGTCCTGATCACGGTGCTCGGCCCGATCTCCGGCGCACATTTCAATCCCGCGGTGACGCTCGTCTTCACCGGCAAGCGCGAGCTGCCGGGATACGAGGCTGCGCTCTATATTGTCGCGCAGATCGCCGGCGGCATCGCGGGAACGGTGGCGGCGCATCTGATGTTCGGCCTGCCGCTGCTCGACCTCTCGACGAAAGTCCGAACCGGAGGGCCGCAATGGTTCGCCGAAGCGGTCGCTGCGTTCGGGCTGGTCGCGACGATCCTGGCCGGCATCCGGTTTCAGCGGACGGCGATCCCCTGGCTGGTCGGCCTCTACATCACCGCGGCCTATTGGTTCACGGCCTCCACCTCGTTTGCCAATCCAGCCGTGGCCATTGCGAGGTCGCTGACCAACACGTTCTCAGGGATTCGGCCCGCCGACCTGCCCGGCTTCATCATTGCCGAGCTGTGCGGAGCGTTCGCCGGCATGCTGCTGATGAACTGGCTGCTCGGACGCTCACGCGCGTCCGCCTCGGTCGCAATCACGGAGACAGCTCGATGACCGTCACGATCTATCACAACCCCGCCTGCGGCACCTCGCGCAACACGCTGGCGATGATCCGGCAGAGCGGCACCGAGCCCGTCGTCGTCGAATATCTGAAGACGCCGCCCTCGCGCGACAAGCTCAAGGAGCTGATCGCGACCATGGACATTCCCGTCCGCGCGCTGCTGCGCGAGAAGGGAACGCCTTACAAGGAGCTTGGCCTCGACGATCCCAAATGGAGCGATGACCAACTCCTCGATGTCATGATCGCCCATCCTATCCTTATCAACAGGCCAATCGTGGTGACGCCAAAGGGCACGCGCTTGTGCCGGCCGTCGGAAGCCGTGGTGGATCTCCTGGACAATCCGGTCGGCCGCTTCGTGAAGGAAGACGGCGAAGTGGTGGAAGCGCGATAGGGCTGCAAGCGCGCTTCGGAAGGTTCGGCTATCCCAGCAAGCCCTTCAAGCCCGCATAGATCGAGCCGACGCCGGTCGCGGCAACGCCGACCAGTGGCCCCGCGGTCTGCATGAGGTTCTGAATCAACCGGGCGCGGCGGCGCAGCTGCTCCTCTCCGACATGCTGGCCCAATAGACGCGCCATGCGGAAGGCGAATGCATTCGGCTTGCCGCCCTGGGTCAGCACGCGCGGCAATATCTGGAAGACCATGACGCTGAGAATGTTACCCGAGACGAAGGCGAGCAGGATACTGGCGCCATATTCGAACACCTCCCGCCATTCGATCCACACCGCTGGAAGGATCGAGACATCATCATGGATCCCGGTGACCGTCAGCATTGCGAGGATGCTGACAGTTGCGGTCAGGAACGCCAGCACGAATGCCGCCAGGACGTAGACCCTGTGCAGCGGATAGGCGACAAATCCGAACAACAGCGGTACGGCAATCGACGCGATCCGAAGCGGGATCGGCGACAGGTTGAAGGTGATGGTCACAAGCACATGCGCGATCACGAGCAGCAGGGATGGGATCGCGACATAGAGAACCGCATGCGTTCCGTAGTAGCGCAGCGGATTGTTGTAGCGCTCGAGACGGACGTTGACGCGATCGAGATCGCGCCTGAGCTTGTCCAGCTCCGCAACGATCTCGTCGATCTCGAGAAGGGTCGGCCGCACAACGCGCAAGTCGCGCGAACAATGCTTGCACGCGATGGCTTCGTCCTTGATCGTCTCGGCGCAGAACGGACATTCCATCGCTAGCGCGACTTCCTTCGCCTCATGATGGCTTCGATCTCGTCTCTGGCCCTTCGCAGTTCATCGCGCAACGCTTCGCGCTTGCGCAGGAGATCGTCGCGTTCGGCGATCAGCGTCGCGGGGGGCGCGATGTCGCGCCCGCACGACGCACAGGCCAGCGCACCCTCGGGATTTTCGGACCGGCAGTACGGGCAGCTCACTTGGGCAAAGCTCACTTGGTACAGCTCACTTCGCGACCTTCAGGGTGAAGACGGTCGTGCCCGGCCGGCCATCGCTGTCCTTGATGTCGACGCGCATGGTGTATTCGCCGGGAGGCAGCTCCGCTTCCTGCATGTTGATACCGTCAGCCTGCACGAAGGGCTTGACCCTTTGGGTCAGGTCGACATTCGGCGTGCGGAGGAAGATCATTTTGACGGAGTCCGGGTCGATCTTCGCTCCGCCATAGGACTGAAATTTCAACACCAGCCGCAGCGGCGAACTCGCCGCGCTGCCCGGCGAGACGAACTCGACCTTCGGGCCACGCAGGATGCCGCGCTGCTCGACGGCAACGGCACCCTTGGGAGGCGGCAGCTTGGCCTCCTCTTCCGTGATCAACTGCGCGGCATGCGATGGTGCCGATACCAGCAAAGCCGCAGCAACAAGCCCGGGCAACATATTCCGTTTCATTCCCCTGCACCCCTTTCCCATGCCGTCAGCGCAAGCCGCCATCGCCGATGATCGTGTACGGCGCCCAGAACAACGGATGCGCATAGGCAAACTCGGTCTTGCCCTCGCTGTTGAGATAGCCGGGACCATCAACAAGAGCCATCGTCGCCTGGCGCAGCGCTTCGCTGCGCGACAGCTTGGGATCGTCGGCCTGTCGCTTGAACAGGTCCGTCACCAATTGCCGCGCCGACTGGGAGTGCACCGACCAGTTCGTCACCAGCAGGGCGCGCGTGCCGGCGTAGAAGAACGCGCGGCCCAGCCCGGAGGCCGCCTCGGCCCCAGCGCCTGCGCCGGCGCCGGTATTGCAGGCCGAAAGGACGACCCAGTCCGCATCGAGCTTGAGACCGAGAATCTCTTCCATCGTCAGCAGTCCGTCGCCGCCCTCGCCCGTCACCACCGGCGACGACAGAGCGAGCGCCGGTTGCGTCAGTCCGTTGAGCTCGCCCGGGACCAGGCCGTGGGTCGCAAAGGCCAGGATCCTGAAGCCGGAGAGATTCATGGTCTTCACCGCGCTCTCGGTCGCGCTCTTGCCGAGAAACAGCACCTTCGAGGGATCCGCCTGCAAGGCCAGCGCGATCGACTTCAACTCATCGGCAGTATCGGGAAGCCGAGGCAGCAGACCGAGTTCGGCGCTGTCGACGCCATCGAGCTTGGGACTGTTGCGCCGCTTCAGCGGCCCGCCGCGCGTGAGGTTGCCGCCGGCGTCGGCGAGCTGAATCTTCTCACCCGTGCCTTCCGCCTCGGCGTGCTGATCGCTGTTGAAATAGGGATCGCCGAACGCGACGAGGTCGCCGCGGCCGGGCTTGCCGGGCGGCAACTGCCGCAGCGTGCGCAGCGCCGCCGCCGACGGCACCGTCGACACGGCATGGGTTCTCGCCAGCCAGGGCACGTTGCGATAACCGACGAAGAGTGGGTCCTCGTCCGTAGCCACCTCAACCGGCGCCGTCGGCAGCAAGGACAGCGGCAGAAGTCCGAGAGCGCCGTTGGTCACGACGATCAGGTTCCTGGCCGGCTTCCATCCGCTCTCGACCGGTTTCAGCAGCAGCTCGTAGAGCTCGTATCCGAGCTTCAGATCGAACGGCGGAATGTCCGAGATCATCGCTGCCTGCGGCTCGAGCGCCTCGCGCAGCTTGCGGATCTTGCTCTCGATATCGCCAATCCTGGCGTTGACCGCGGCGAACGCCACCGGGCCCGACTTCGGCACGGCCCAGACGAAACTGGCGCTCTGGCCGAAATAGAACGACAACATCGCCTCCCCGTCGGCGAGCGTCGCACGGATTTCGGCGACGCTGGGCGGCTTGGGAGCGACGAGATCGGCATAGACCGGGAACTTCTGCTTGATCTCCTGCCGCGCCTTGTCACGTTCGGCGCGCAAGGCGGCGATCGAGGCCTGGATCTGCTGCACGCCCTTCTCGTCCCGCTCGGTGGACGGCAGCGCCAGCACGTTGTTGAGCGTTCCGAGCTGCGCGTTGACCTGCTTGGTGAGGTCCTGCTCCTTGCGGACGAGATCGGCCAGCGCCGGGTCCTTGGCGGCCGCCCGCGCGCTCGATGCCGCCAGAGCCTGCTGAACCGAGCGGCCGCGGATGGCGTCCGCGAGACTGAAGGTCTCCTCGCCGACCCCGCCGCTTGCAGCTTCGGTGCGTGCGAGCAGCACGAAATAGCTTTCCACGATGCTCTGCAGGCGCTGGCTGCGCGCGGCGACCACCGTGGTGTTCTCGTCGTCGGCGTTTTCCCGCGCACTCGCCATCATGATCGGGATGGCGGCTTTGAACTCGCGGATCGCCTCGGCATCGCGCCGCGCCCGCATCAGACCGACCGCCAGCGTGCCGCGCGCCGAGGCCGCATCGAAATGATTCTCGCCGACGCGCCCGACCTGCTTCTTCACCAATTGTTCGGCCGCGGCGATGCCGGCCTCGAGCTGGCCGGACGAATAGAGCGAGAGAATGCGCGACGGATTGAGCTCGAACACCTGGCGGCGCTGCGGATCCCAATTGGCGATCGCCTTGTCGATCGCCGCGTACATCGCGTTGGCTTCGGCCGCCTTGCGCTGAAGCGACAGGATGCCGGCCAGTTGCGACAGCAATTGCACGGTGGATTGGGAATCGTCGGGAACACCGACGGTCTTGTTGATCTCGAGGGCCACGCGGCCGAGCTGCTCGGCTTCCTCGTAGCGTCCCTGTTCGACCAGGATACCGGCGAGGCCCGTGACGTAGCGCGGCGTCACCGGATTGTATTTGCCGGTGTCCGTCAGTCGCGCCAGCAGGGCGCGACGGGCGTCGACCTCGGCTTCGGCCAGCCGGCCCTGTCGCGCCTTCATGCGGGCCTGACTGAGCACCAGACCGTCGATCGACTGCAGGAAGACGGTTTCTGCCGGGGGATTGTCCGAGTTCATCACGCCCTTCATGCCGGCCCGCTTGCGCTGCTCGGCCACGCGATAGGCGGCCTCGGCCTCCGCGAATTGCCCGCGCGCTTCGAAGATCATCGCCCTGGTCGCTTCGAGCTCCCCTTCCCAGTTCTGTCCGAAGCGCGCATAGGAGGCGCGCCACCCCGGATGACCGCTGGTGCGCGCCTCCTGGATGACGGCCTGTGTGCGACGCAGATAGGCTTCTGCCTGGGCGACATCGCCCATCTGGATGAGATTGCCGACAATGGACCGGTTGGCGCTCAGCTGGAATCCCTTTGCGCCCGGCTGGGTGGCGGTCTCACGCAACAACTTCTGGATCACCTCCAGCGACCGTTTTGGATCGCCGGCTGCCGCGTATTGCAGCGAGAGCAATTGCTGGATGCGGCCCATCAGGGTGGCCTCGACCGCGCCGCGGCCGACCTCCATGGCCTTGCCGGCATCGGCAATGGATTCGGCGAGCCGACCGAGCTGCGCACGCGCATTGGCGCGGTCGAAATAGAACTGTGCCAGATCTGCGCGCGATTCCTTGCCGGTGGGCGTGGAATCGGCGTCCGCCTTCAACTTCAGGATCAGCTTCTCGTTCGGCTTCTCGCTATCCAGGATCGCCGTGATGTCGGCGATGGTGCGAGGGGGCGCGATGAAGCCCTTCGGCAGTGCGGTGCCTGGTTCCAGCTTCGGCGCCGCTTCCTTCGGCAGCTCGACGGCGACGTTGGCCCGGCCGTTGGCGGCGTTGAGCGCCGCCATCGTGCAGGCCCGGACCTGGGGCGAGGCCTTGGCGCGGCAAGCTTCGAGATTGGCGCCGCCGGAGCGCATGCAGGCCTGCACGATCGGCTTGCCGACGCTCATCCGGCAGTTCTCGAGCGCTGCTTCCTTGGTCAGCGCAGCCGCGGAGGCGGTCGATCCGAGCAGAAGGGCAAGTGCCATCAGCTGGCGGCTCGGGGCGACGTTGAAGCGGCTCGAGAAGGGAGGCGGGGCGACAAGGCGCATCGCTAAGGACCTTCGGTAAAATGACTTGAAGAAAAACGAAATAATCCTACCCATCCGGCTCGGAAGGACAAGCGCAATCAGGGTTCCCGTACCAAGTCTCAACCGGGAAGGAGGCCGCGCTGCCGCCATGGCCGTGCGGATGCGCAAACGCGCGGGTTGAGAATCTCATCGTGCCGGTCGGTCGCAGCGGGACTGCCGCGACCCAACAGTCCTTCCCTCAGCCCTTCGAGACGACCGCGCGGCCGTAAGGCGGCTGGCCTGCGACGGGCGGATTGGCGGTCTGGGCGGCGAGCTCGCCGATCAGGCGGTCGGCATCGGCGGCCATGCCGTCGGGGGCCTGGATCACCAGGCGCTCCAGCGCCCAGCGATAGGACGAGATGCGCTGCTCCAGGCATTGCTGCACCCACTGGATGATCAGCGAGTTCTCCTGCATGCGCGCGACCGCATCGTCCCTCTCCCTCGGCGACAGCGCGGAGACACGCGCCATGCTGGCATCGCGCTTCCTGTCGAGATCGATGACGCGGATCGCGGATGCGAAGAACGGCTCGAAGCGGGTGATGTCGTTGCGCACGTCCTCGATCAGCTGCGCATAGCGCGAGGAATGCGAGCGGTGCGGCTCGTCGATCAGCGTGCGCCCGTACATGGTGCGGTCGAACACGACCTTCTGCCGCCACGGCGAGGGCAGCGCCTTGTAGTCGCCGAACACGCTCTTCCATGCCGGGCGCGACAGCGGCGGCTCGATCATGGGATAGGCGAGATCGCGGAGCTGGCGCTCTTCGTCGGTGAGCTGGAATTGCGAGGGCTTCAGGCCGACGCTGGAGGTGACCTCCGCACCGAGCCAGCGATGCATGTCGTCGCTGCGCATGCTCTCGCGGGTGCGGCCGAAGTCGCCGCCGCTACACGCCGCGAGCAAGGCGCCCAGCAGCGTGAGCAGGACGGCCGACAGGACAGGCCGGATCTGGCGGATGACGTCCGGCATCGCATGAAGCCGGATGTCAGCGGCGGCGACGACGGCGCCCCGGCGCTGTGCCCTGCTCCGGCCCGCGATCGCCGCTGGTTTCGTCCGCCTCGCGCTCGATTCGAATCACGGGAAGGATCAGGACCGTTCCCATGTCCGCGCGCGGAGCGACATCCCCGGACGAGCCCACCCGGCGACCGGCCGGAAATTCGATGATGGTCCCCATGTCAGCTCTCTTCGATTGCCGCGCGACCGAACGCGCCCCAGCAACATGCATTCATTAAGATCAGCTCATGGTTAACGGGGTGTAAACGGGCCGCTTCAACCGTAGCCGCACGGGCCGCGCCGCGCCGTCCCGTTGCGGCACGGCAACGGCTCAAATTGCAGGGCCGCCTTCACGCCTCGTTTTCCTTAACGAGGCTTTAAACGAACCTGCGCTAGGCTCGCCACCAAGTCTTTCCCGAGTTGCGTACGCCTCCATGACCAAGTCGCTGTTTCCCGGATTCGACGGGCTGATGACCCTGTCCCGTCGCGAAGGTGTCGATGTCCGCCCGACGCTGCTGCGCGTGCTGACCGACCTTTATGTCCAGACGAGCACCCACAGCGACGACGAGCAGCGGCAATTCGTCGAGCTCGCCACGCGGCTGATCGACCAGGTCGACGATGCGACGCGCGCGGCCGTCAAGGCCCGCCTCGCGGTCTATCCGCAGACGCCCGTCCTGATCCTGCAGAAGCTCGGCCTGGTCGCCACCCAGGAAGGCCGCAGGGTTCCACTGGCCCGGGAGATACCAGCTGCGCCGCGCGCGCCCGCTCCGGCGCGCGTGCCGACCGAGGCCGAGCAGCGCATGGCCGCCAACTTGGCGATGCAGCCGAAAGAGGCGGCCGAGATCCACAACATGTTCTTCCGCGCCGACGCCTCGGAGCGCGCGCTGATCCTGCACAATCTGGCGCAGACCCCGCTGAAAGCCGCCCCCCGCATTCCGACCGTGCACGCCAAGCGCGCGATCCAGATCCTGGAGATGGCGGCGATCGCGGGTGATATCGAAAGCTTCACCTTCGAGCTCGGCGACAGCTTGATCCTGCCCTCGCGCGTCGCAGCTGAGATCGTCGACGATGCCGGCGGCGAGGCGCTTGCGGTCGCCGCGCGCGCGCTCGACATGCCGAGCCCGGTGTTCCAGCGCATCCTCTTGTTCTTCAAGCCGGAGATCGGAACGTCCGTGAACGCCGTGTACCGTCTGTCGCGGCTCTACGACCGCCTCGCGGAGCGATCGGCGCTGGTGATGCTGGCGGCCTGGCGCGGCTCGACGCTCGCGGTGACGCGCGCGAAGTACCAATCCGCGCTGCATGATGGCGAACGCCAGCGCGCCCGCGCAAGCGCGAGCCAGACGCGGCCGGGCGTGCAGCCGGGCTCCAGCCCAGCGGTGCGGACGGGGACCGATTCGTCGGATCGCTGATTTTGGTTACACCGCCTCAGCGAGCGAGTATTGGGCACGCAACGCGCCCCAAGCTCGTCATTGCGAGCGCAGCGAAGCAATCCAGAGTCCCTCCGCGGAAAGATTCTGGATTACTTCGCTGCGCTCGCAATGACGGTGGAGGCAACAGCTACGCCTTCGCCAATTCCAGAAAATGCCGGCCCGCGCGATCCTCGGTCTCGACGATCCAGGCATCCGGATCGAAGCGGACTTCCTTGATCAGACGCTCCTCGATCGTGTGCTCCGGCAGAGGCTGCGGCGCGACCGGCACGAAGAAGCGGTCGATCGGCCGGCCGTCGTCGTAAGAAGTCTGCGGCGCCGGCGCGTACAGCATCGCATTGCCGTCGAGCAGCGACACCTTGACGAACACCGCGCCCGCCTCCTCGGCACCGCGACGCCGCACGGCGCCGAACACGCCCTCGGTCTGGCAGCGGCGCAAGTAGGCCGCGACCCATATGTTGGATTTCAAACGCATGAATCGCACGATAGGCCAGTGCCGCCATCAGCACCAGCCTTGCGCGGGAGCGTGACAATCATTCGACGGGGTGGCCGATTGCAGCGGCGAGCTCACGCAGCAGCCGGTCGGAGACCTGACCGGTGACCTGCATCTTGTGCTCGCGCTCGAACTTCTGGATCGCCGCCTGGGTCTCGGCGCTCATGCTGCCCGTGATCTTCAGATTGCCGTAACCATATTCGGACAGCGCGCGCTGCACGCCGGCGATGCGGCGTGCGGCCGGGCTTTGCGCCGGGATCGGCGCCGGCGGACGCATGGCCGCGGGCGGCGTCGAGGTCGTCGCCTTGACCAGATTGGTCATCGGATCGTTCGACCGCGTCGAGGCGGTCGCCTCGACCGGCTTTTCCTTCTCGGCGGCACGCTCGGCAGGCTTGGGCTCAGCGGCAGGCTTGGGCTCGACGCGGAACTCGGTCGCGCGCGGCTCGAGCGGCGAGGTATCGGCGCCGACGGGGCGCGGACGCGGCATGGGGTTCGACAGCGGCACGGACGACGGCGCGGGAAGATTGATCACCGTGCCGAACATCGGCGCGGGGTGCCGGCCGGTCTGGAGGAACAGCGCATTGGCAACGATCGCGGCGATCGCGGCGACGGCGACGAGGCCGGCCAGTGTGTCCTTCGGGCTGTGCAGCAGCACGCGCATCACGAGATTGCGCTCGGTCTCGACATCGATGACCGCGGCCTTGCTACGGCGCCGCGTAGCGGCTTCGTCCTTGGCAGACTTCTTAGGCACTTTTCTTCACCAGAGCGGGTTGGTAAGACTGATCGTGAGTTTGGTCTTGAAGATCCTGACCTTGAAGTTCTTGGCGCAGCACGGGCGTCAGCGTCGCAATCTTGCGCTCGGCCGGCTTGGCTTGCGGCGGCGTGTAGACGAGCGGCAGCTTGACGGTGACCGCCGTGCCCTCGCCCAACCTGCTTTGTACCGTCAATTCGCCGAGATGCAACGCCACGAGACTCTTCACGATCGAAAGTCCAAGGCCGGTGCCCTCGTGACGGCGCTGATAGGTCGTGCCGGCCTGGAAAAACGGCGCGCCGATGCGCTTGAGATCGTCGGGCGCGATGCCGACGCCGGTGTCGCTGATGCGCAGCGTCAGCAGCGAGCCGGACACCGCGGCCGATACGCAGACCTGGCCGCCGCGCTCGGTGAACTTGATGGCGTTGGCGACGAGGTTGAGCACGATCTGCTTGAAGGCCCTGGGATCGCCGGTCATGACGGGCAGGTCCTGCGGCGCATCGGTGATCAGGTCGATGCCGTTCTCCCGCGCCTTCAGCGCCAGCAGATTGCAGCAATGCAATAGCGAGGCGCGCGGCGCGAACGGCTCGGACGCAATCTCGAAATTGCCCGATTCCATCTTCGACATGTCCAGGATGCCGTTGACGACCGAGAGCAGGTGCTGGCCGGAATCGTTGATCAGGTGGGCGTATTCCTTGCGCTGCGCAGCACCCAGCATCAGGGTCTGCTCCTGCGCGATCATCTCGGAGAAGCCGATGATGGCGTTGAGCGGCGTGCGCAGCTCGTGGCTCATGGTGGCGAGGAAGCGCGTCTTGGCGGCATCGGCCGCCTCGGCGGCGCTGCGCGCCTGGTCCAGCGCCTGCTCGAAAAGCTTGCGGTCGGTGACGTCGCGCATCACGGCAACGACTTCGGCTTCGCACGTGACGTCACGCGCCTTGTCCTGATCGAGCGGCCGGCAGCGCATCTCGACCCAGATGAAATCGACCTGACCGCTCTCGGCGGCGGGCTCGCGCCGCAGCCTGAACTCGACGCTGCGCACCTCGCCGCGCGCCGCATCGGACAGTGCCGTGAGATAGGCCGGCCGATCGGCGACATGGACGCGGTCGAATAGGCCGTGGCCGAGCAGTTGCACCACCTGCATGCCGAGCATGGCCTCCACCGCCGGCGAGATGAATTGCACCGCCCCGTTGCGCTGATGCCGCGAGATGACGTCGCTCATGTTGCGCGCCAGCAGGCGGTACCGCTCCTCCTCGCGCGACAACAGCGCGACGCCGGTGCGCGCGAGCGATTCCGCGCCGAACGCAAGGCCGGCGGCATAAAGAGTGGCAGATGCGACGCCGAAGGCCATCAGCACGCCGCGCTCGGCGGCGCTCGGCTCAACCACCGGCAGCCAGCCGAGCTGGCTGACCAGGATCAGCATTCCGGCGCAGGACAGCGCGAGCAGCGAGGCGAACGCCGCGACGCGGCGCGAGGCCGACAGCGCAGCTTCGAGCGGAACCACGACCAGCCAGACCGCGGCAAACGATTCGATGCCGCCCGTCGTGATGGCGACGGCCATGATCAGGCTGGCGAGCGCCAGCGAGGACAGCACATGGGCACCCTCGTAACGGCCGGTGCGCGAAAGGAACCAGGACAACATGATCGGCGCGATCAGCCAGGCAAAAGCCGCGACCTCGATCGCGCTCGGCGCGCCGCGCATGGCGAGATAGACCGGGAATGCGGCGAAGGCGACGAGGCTGCCGAGCAGCCGCGGTGCCATGAAGGCGCGATGGCGCGCGCGCATCAGCGCATCGTAACGCGCGGAGGGATGCAGCAGTGCATCGAGACAATCGCGGATGATACTCAAAACTGTCACGGGTCTCGCGCTTCGGCTCAATCGTCTCTTGGAAGACGCGCCGGAACGCCTCCTTGTCGTTGAGCCACCGTGTCAGAGCGACCTTAAACGAGTGCTAAGGCGGCACAGCGTGTGGCCGGACACCGCGTTATCGCGGAGCTTTTTAGACGATTTGGCGACGTCTTCGCCGCGAATGGTGAACGCAGGGTTTCACCTCGCTCGGCATGGTTTCGAATTGGTGGAGGCGGGCCGGCCGGCGGAAACACGGGCGGGCGTCAATCGAAAATTTACCGGAACGTCGCTGGCGAAGAATCTTGCGTCAATTTTCCGCGAATTAAGCTCAAGGCAATCACTTGCGATTTATCGAGGATTGCTAGGTCCGACATCCGCGGGAGATCGCCGCGGGCGGAGTCTAACGGACAGGTCGACAAGATGCGCTTTCTGCTTCGCATCACATTCTGGCTCGGGCTGGTGCTGGTGCTCCTGCCGCGGGACAAGACGCCCGAATCGGACAAGCTGCCGCAGATCGGCGCCGCCGATGCGGTGCAGGCCGCGACCGCGGCCGTGTCCGACGTGACCCAGTTCTGCAAGCGCCAGCCGGCGGCCTGCGAGGTCGGCGGCCAGGCCGCGACCATCATCGGCCAGCGCGCCCAGGACGGCGCGAAGAAGCTCTATCAGATCATCAACGACAAGAAAGAGCACATCACCAACGACAAGAACGAGGGCGGCAAGAACGACGGCGGCAAGACCGACGGCGGCAAGACCGACAACAAGAAAGCGCCCGACCATACCGGCTCGATCGCGCTGGCCGGCGAAGGCGATCTTGCTGCGAGCGAGGCGCCGCGCGATACCCTGTCCCAGGACGACCTCGCGCTCGAATGGCGCGGGCCAGGGCCGGCGAATTAGCGCCCGAACCCTATCGATTTCAGGGCTTCGCGTCTCTATATTGGCCTCAACTGGAACTGCGGGCCGATATGACAGCGATCGACGACATCAGGGACAATTTCGAGCTTCTGGACGAGTGGGACGACCGCTACCGGTACGTCATCGAGCTCGGCCGCACTCTGGAACCGATGCCGGAGGCGGAACACTCGGCCGAGAACAAGGTGCAGGGCTGCGTCAGCCAGGTCTGGCTGCAGAAGACGGTCGATCGCAGCAATGGCGAGCCGGTCCTGAAATATCGCGGCGACAGCGACGCCCATATCGTGCGCGGACTGGTCGCGATCGTGCTCGCGCTGTATTCGGGCCGCACGCCGCGGCAGATCCTCGATACCGACGCGATCGCCGTGTTCAACGAGTTCGGCTTTCGCGACCATCTGACGCCGCAGCGCTCCAACGGCCTGCGCTCGATGGTCGAGCGCATCAAGACCGACGCGAGAGAGGCGCTCGCGGAAGCGTCGTAGGAAGCCTACTTCCGCTTCCGCTGCTGCTGCCCGAGGCCCATCTGCTTGGCCAGCTGCGAGCGCGCCACCGCATAGTTCGGGGCGACCATGGGATAGTCGGGCGGCAAGCCCCACTTCTCGCGGTACTGCTCGGGCGTCATGTTGTACTGCGTGCGCAGATGGCGCTTCAGCGACTTGAAGCGCTTGCCGTCTTCGAGGCACACGAGATAATCGGGCGCGATCGACTTCTTGAGCGAGACGGCGGGCTTGGCCGGCTCCAGCGGTACGGCCTCGGTGCGGCCTGACGAGACCCGCACCAAGGCGCCATGCACCTGACTGATCAGGTTCGGGATCTCGGCCGCCGGCGTCGGATTATTGCTGAGATAGGCCGACACGATGCTCGCGGTCAGCTCGATGAAATTCTTCGCCCCCGCATCCGACATGCGCCCCCTCCCTTGTCCGCTTGTGGCTACAGGATTGACGACACCGAAGTATTCCCTGTCAAGAATACATTCGGCCAAAACACGACAACTGACGTCGAGGCGCTGATTACTGGCGAAAGCGTCGCTTTACTTGGGCGCAGGCTGCGTCAACCGCGCTGGTCGAGATGGGCGCGGAGCTCGTCGATCGAGGCAAAGCGCATCATGCCCTCCGGCATCTGCGCCTCGATGGAGCCATCGGAATAGAGCGAATAGGCCATGCCATCGACGACGCCGGACTTGAGCACCGTCACGGGTGCGGGCTCCACGGGCGGCGGCTCGGGTGACGGCGGTGGGGCGGTCTCTGCGAGGGTCGACGGCGAGCGCGGCGGCGGACGGCGCGGGGCGGCCGGCGGCTCCGGCGCGCGCGTACGGTCCGGCTTCGGCCAGGCCACGTCAAAGCTCGCAGGCGGCGGAAGGTTGGGGGCCTCACCCGCCTCCGCAGCTGGCGGCGCAGCTTCACCGGATTTCGCCTCGGCGCGATCGCGCTCCTTGCGCGAGGTCGAGGCGAACAGCAGGTTGCGCCGTCGCGGCGCTTCGGGAGAGGGAGGCGATGTCGGCGATTCCGCCTCCTGCTGCGGTGCCTCGGCGCGCGGACGCTCGCGCGCGGCAGCTTCGCTCTGCCATGGCGGCGGACCTCCGGGCGGTGGCGGCGGCGTGGGCTCGGCTCTCACCGCCGCAGCGGGCACCGGCTCGGGCGCGACCGCGCCGGGCACGGCGAGGCCCGGCAGCACGGGCCTGACCCGGACCTCGGATGGTGCGACCGCACCGGCCAGCCGCCGCGCGATGCCCTTGAGCTCGAGTAGCACGAGGTACAGGCCGACTAGTAACATTCCGGAGCAGACGCCAATGGCGCCCGAGATTATGAGAGTCCCACCGAGGCTGAATTCCCGGATCGTCATGCCGAAAATCATCGCGAGGAGACCCGCCAGCACGGCGCAAATCCCCACGATCAGCAATGCCAAATTCATCGAACTCACCCCCGGCCGCGCATCCACGCGCAAGAACCGCTACGCCACGATACCGTCATACGCTGTTCCACGCCAACGGCCAATTCCGAGCCGTGTTCCTAAAGGGAAGGAAATCAGGGACTTATTCACATTCCCTTCAGCCGGGCCTCGCTACTGCTGAAGCTGCTCGCAACTCAACTGAATTGGTGCCAACCGGAATTGCTGCGTCGCATCAGGAATTTAGCCATAATGCCCAATTACTTGGTAATGGAACTGCGCTATAGGGAGTCCGGGGTTGAGGCCCGCGCGCGCCGGCAGGGCCAAGAGGGGATTCCGGGGCACCGATAGCTATGACATCCATCACGACTTCGGCGATCGACACGCCTCAGCGGCGCTCGATCGAACGGACTTGCGACGATCTCGCCATGCTGGTGCTGGCAGCGGTCGCCGTCATTGCCGGCTTGACCTTCCGCGACTACGGGCTCGGCTGGGACGACTACACCCACGCCGAATATGCCGACCTGCTGCTGCGCATGTTTGGTTCCGGTTTCAAGGACACCGCTGCGCTGTCCTTCGCCAATCTCTACATGTATGGCGGCGGCTTCGACATGGTCGCGGCCCTGCTGCACAAGGTCATTCCGCTGGAGCTGTTCGAGACCCGCCGTCTGGTCGGCGCCATCGTCGGCGTGATCGGGCTTGCCGTGACGTGGCGGCTCGGCCGCCGCATCGGCGGCCCCCTTGCCGGTCTGGCCTCGCTCCTCCTACTTGCGCTCTGCCCGATCTTTTACGGCCACATGTTCATGAACCCGAAGGATGCCCCCTTCGCGGTCGCCATGGTCGTCCTGATGCTCGGCCTCGCCCGACTCGCCGAGGAATATCCGCAGCCATCGCCGCGCACGATCCTGATCGTCGGATTGGGGGCCGGCCTTGCGCTCGGCTGCCGTGTTCTCGGCGGACTGGCGCTCGTCTACGCCGTGGTCGGCTTCGTGCCGCTGTTCCTGGAGGAATTGCGCACCGAAGGTCTGCGCGAATCCGTTCGCCGCTTCGCCCACGTCGTCTATGTGCTGCTGCCCGGCCTCGTGCTCGGCTATCTCGTCATGGGCCTGATCTGGCCGTGGTCGATCATGGAGCCGGGCAATCCCTTCGCGGCGCTGACCTACTTCTCGCATTTCTTCGAGAAGCCGTGGAAGGAGATGTTCGACGGTGCGATCGTGTCGGTGCCCGACATGCCCTGGTCGTATCTGCCGACGCTGTTCGCTCTGCAGCTGCCCGAGGTGATGCTGGTCCTGATGGGCGGTGCGATCGTCAGCACTTTCGCCATGCTGCCGCGGCGCAATGTTCCGGCGCGCCGCAAGACCATCCTCCTGATGCTGACGCTGGCGGCGACCCTGCCGCTCGCGATCGCGATGGTGAAGCGCCCGGCGCTCTACAACGGCATCCGCCATTTCGTCTTCGTGATCCCGCCGATGGCGGTGCTCGGCGGCGTCGCCTTCGCCTGGACCATGGAGCGCCTGCGCGCCAATCATCGCACCTGGCAGCCGGTCGTGCTCGCCACCTTCTGCTTCGGCCTTGCGCTGTCGCTCGCCGAGATGATCCGGCTGCACCCCTATCAATACACGCACTTCAACCACATCGCCGGCACCGTGCGCGGGGCCGACGATCGCTTCATGCTGGACTATTGGGGTCTCGCCCTGAAGCAGGCCTCCGACGGATTGCGCGAGCAGCTCGTCGAGCGCCAGGAAGTGCCGCCCGGCAACCGCAAATGGAAGGTCGCGGTGTGCGGTCCGCAGCGCCCGGCCCAGGTCGCGCTCGGGCCCGACTTCACCATCGGCTGGGATTCCAACGCGGCCGATTTCGCCATGACGCTCGGCGAATTCTACTGCAAAGGCCTCACCGCCCCGGTCATGGTCGAGATCAAGCGCGACGACGTGGTGTTCGCGCGCGTCTACGATATCCGGGGCCGCAGCATTTCCAGCCTGCTGTCGATCCCGGCGCCGTAGTCATCTCCCCGTAGCCAGGATGGAATGAAGCGTAGTCCGGGGACCTGCCGTGTCGCGAGCAGCCCCGCATTCCGCTTCGCTCCATGCGGGCTACGCTGAACTGCCGCGCTTCCGACGCGCCTTGCTGCCAGCGGCGAGCGGTACTACGCTCCTTCTCCGCAACAACGAGGTTCGGAGAGATCAGCCATGTCGCCAGCAGAAGCCCGCCTGCGGGAAGTCCCCTCCAACATGACGGAGGCGGAGTGGCAGCAACGGGTCAATCTCGCCGCTTGCTATCGCCTGGTCGCGCTGTACGGCTGGGACGATCTGGTCGACACCCACATCTCCGCGCGCGTGCCCGGCCCCGACCATCACTTCCTCATCAATCCCTACGGGCTGATGTTCGAGGAAATCACGGCTTCCAGCCTCGTCAAGGTCGACCTGCACGGCAACCAGCTCTCCGAGAGCGAGTACAGCATCAACCCGGCGGGCTTCACCATCCATTCGGCGATCCACGAGGTGCGCGAGGACGCCATCTGCGTGCTGCATCTCCACACCCTCGACGGCACCGCGGTGTCGAGCAGCGCGGAAGGGCTGCTGCCGCTGAACCAGACCGCCCAGCTCGTCACCCACGACCTCGCCTATCACGACTATGAAGGCATCGCGCTCGACCACGAGGAGCGGCCGCGGCTGCAGAAGGATCTCGGCGACCACAACCACATGCTCCTGCGCAATCACGGCACGCTGACGGTCGGCCGCTCGGTCGCCTCGGCGTTCGAGCGCATGTACCATCTCGAGCGCGCCTGCTCGATGCAGGTGCGCACGCGCGCGCTCGGCACGCCGGTCTATCCGGTCGAGGAGATCGCGATCGAGAAGAACACCGAGCTGTTGTCGAACCGCGACCGCGCCGAGCTGCGCGCCACCAATCTCGTGTGGCCGCCCTTGCTGCGCAAGCTCGACCGCGTCAATCCCGGCTACAGGTCTTGAGATATTCGGTATCTGGTGTAGAATAGCTGCAACGAACCTCTACGCCTTTTGGAATGAAACGCCGCCCAATTCCGGGCGGCGTTTTTGTTTGGGTGCGGCGGCCTCTCCGCTCGTCATTGCGAGGAGCCCTTGCGACGAAGCAATCCAGACTGCTTCCGCGGAGGGATCCTGGATTGCTTCGCTACGCTCGCAATGACGTGGATAGAACGGTGCCTATTTCACCTCCGCCAGCGCGGCGAGGATGCGGGCCCAGGAGCGGATGCCCTTCTGGAAGCTCTGCAGGTCGTATTTCTCGTTCGGAGAATGGATGTTGTCGTCGTCGAGGCCAAACCCCACCAGCAGCGAGTCGAGGCCGAGCGTGCGCTTGAAGTCGGCGACTATCGGGATCGAGGCGCCGGAGCCCATCAGTACGGTCTCCTTGCCCCATTCCTCCGCCAGCGCCTTGCTGGCGGCCGCGAGCGGCTTCATGGTCCAGTCGAGCGCAACTGCGGGCGCGGCGGAATGGTCGCCGAACTCGACCTTGCAGTCGGCGGGAATGCGCGCCGTCACGTAATCACGGAAGGCCTTGCGGATCTTCTGCGGGTCCTGGCCCTGGACCAGGCGGAACGAGACCTTGGCCGAAGCATGCGAGGGGATCACGGTCTTGGAGCCCTCGCCGATATAGCCGCCCCAGATGCCGTTGACGTCGCAGGTCGGACGCGTCGAGGCCTGCTCGACCAGCAGCCTGCCCTTCTCGCCAGCCGGGACCGACAGCCCGACCGGCTTGAGGAAGGTGTCGGGCGTGAAATCGAGTTTCTTCCACTGATCGAGGATATCGGACGGCGTGTCCTTCACGCCGTCATAGAAGCCGGGGATGGTGATGCGGTTGTCGTCGTCGAACAGGCCGCCCAGGATCTTCGTGAGCAGGCGGATCGGGTTCATCGCGGTGCCGCCGAACACGCCGGAATGCAGATCACGATTGGCGGCGGTGATCTTGAGCTCTTCATAGAGCAGGCCGCGCAGCGAGGTCGTGATTGCCGGCGTGTTGCGGTCCCACATGCCGGTGTCGCACACCAGCACGTAATCGGCCTTGAACTCGTTCTTGTTGGCCTCGATGAAGGGCACGAAGTTCTTCGAGCCGACCTCCTCCTCGCCCTCGATCAGGAAGGTGACGTCGACCGGCAGCGAGCCCGTCACCTTCTTCCAGGCGCGGCAGGCCTCGACGAACGTCATCACCTGCCCTTTGTCGTCCTCGGCGCCACGCGCGACGATGATCTTGCGGCCGTCGGCATGATCGGTGACGACGGGCTCGAACGGCGGACGGTGCCAGAGATCGAGCGGGTCGACCGGCTGCACATCGTAATGGCCGTAGAACAGCACGTGCGGCCGCCCGCCCGCGCCGGTCTTGCCGACGACGGCGGGATGGCCCGCGGTCGGCCTCACCTCGGTGGCGACACCGAGGCTGGCGATGTCCCTGGCGAGATGCTCGGCGGCAGCCTTGCAATCATCGGCGAAGGCGGGATCGGCCGAGATCGACTTGATCCGCAGCAACGAGAACAGGCGCTGCAGGCTGTTGTCGAAATCCTTGTCGATGTGGTCGAGCACGGATTGGAGCTGCGCGTTGGCCATGATTGCGAATCCTGGTTGTTGAGTCTCTAGGAGGTCCCGGCTTTTAGCGCCGGTGCGGCCTCGGGGCCAGCCGCAAGCGGCGGATGGCGGATGTGCCAGGCGAGGCACCCTGCGAGGACGGCGGTCGCAGCGAGGTTGTTGCCCCAAGCCTGGAAGGCGAGCGGAAACCACGGCAGCGACAGCAGCATGAGGATGCCCGCCGCACCCAGGGCGAGCCAGGTTCCCAGGCGCACATGCGCTCGCTCGTCGAAGGCGGCCCGATGCATCAACACCGTCACCGGGAAGTACAGCCACAAGAAATAGTATTGCCGGGCCAGAGGCGAGGCCACCGTCATGAGGCAGAACAAGATGCCGAGCTCCTCGGCATCCGAGCGCGCCGTCCGCCGCGCCTGCCGCGGCATGATCGCAACGAAGCCGAGCCCGAGCAGCGCCGACAGCGCGAGCACGATCCAGTTCGCCGTCCTGTAGTCGACCTCGATCAGATTCATGGTGCGCGGCTGCTTGTTGGGATCGTCCTGGTTGTAGTTGACCGGCCGGACCAGGCGATGCGTGACGGCGATGAGGGACTGGTTGACCCACGACCAGTTCTGCTCGCTGCGCTGGCCAAAGCCCTTTTCCGAGCTGGTCCCGACCATGCCCTGGTACCAGGTCGCGAGCTCAGCCGCGTTGCGCTCGAAGCCGCGGATCGGTGCCGGCACGACGTAGAGAAGAATGCCGGTGAAGGCGATCGCGCTGACCAGGGCCGCCCATTTGCGCCGCCAAGCCAGATAGGGCAGCACGGCGATCGGGAACACCTTGATGGCGGCGGCGAGCGCGAACATGAAGCCGGCGAGCCACGATCGCTGATGCCGCAAGCACCAGAAGCCGTAGAGCATCATCGCCAGCAGGAGAAGGTTGGGCTGGCCGAGGTCGAACATGTCGAACACGAAGGCCACGGTGACGACGACCGGCAGCGCCTCGAGCCACGGATCCGGCGCGCGGTTCGAGCCGGTCATGACCTGGGAGAACGCCGCGGTGTACCACCACGCCACGGCGTTCAAGATCGACAGCACGACATAGAGCGGGATCTTGCCGAACCAGCTCGGGATCGCCAGCAGGATCGCCGGCAGCGGCGGATAGATGAAATCGAAATGCTCGACGGGCGAGGCAGGATAGAGCGGCCCGCCCTGCAAGACCTGCTGGCCGGCCCAGTACCAGAGCGAATAGTCCTTGGTCTTGCCGCGCCCGAAGATCTCGGGGACGAGCACGTCGGCGGTCAGGAGGACGCAGCAGAACAGAAAAAGCAGATCCCGCGACGCGCGCAGCGACAGGCGTCTGGGCGCGTCAGGCTTGGCTAACGGGGCGGTCGGGGTCACGGTGTGGTCCTGAGCGGAGACGACACAGACCTAGCAGACCGGCAGGGGCTTGGAGAGTCCCCTCACCTAGATGTGTGACGCTCGGCGTCCCTTGCAGATCGCGGACGAGGTCGGAGCATTGCCTTCCCGTGCGGCGTACTGCCTAACGCCGCAGCAATCCGCCGAGCGCGCCGCGGACCAGCGTACGGCCGATCGAGCCGCCGAGCTGGCCGCCGAGCGACTTGCCGATATTGGCGGCCATCCCGCCGATCACCTGGTTGGTGACCGATCGCGTCACGTCGCGGGCAATGACCTGGCCGGTCGACAGACGACCTCGCTTGACGTTGGTGCCGAAGATGGTGCCGACGATCGAGCCGATCTGGCCGAGAACGCCGCCGCCTTCGCTCGCAGGACCCTCGGCCGTCGCCGCCGTGCCGGCGACGCGCTTCTGGATCATCTCGTAGGCGGACTCGGCATCGACCGCCGTGTCGTATTTGCCCTTCACGGGGCTCGCCGCCATGATCGCCTTGCGCTCCTCCGGCGTGATCACTCCGATGCGGGCCGAGGGTGGCCGGATCATCACCCGCTCCACCATCGAAGGCGTGCCGTTGCCCTCGAGGAAGGACACCATCGCCTCGCCCTTGCCGAGCTCCGTAATCACCTTCGCGGTGTCGAGCTTCGGGTTGGGCCGGAAGGTCTGTGCTGCAGCGGCGACCGCCTTCTGATCGCGCGGGGTGAAGGCGCGCAGTGCGTGCTGCACCCGGTTGCCCAATTGTCCGAGCACGCGGTCGGGCACGTCGACCGGGTTTTGCGTCACGAAGTAGACGCCGACGCCCTTGGAGCGGATCAGGCGGACCACCTGCTCGATCTTGTCCAGCAGCGCCTTGGGCGCGTCGTTGAACAACAGATGCGCCTCGTCGAAGAAGAACACGAGCTTCGGCTTGGGCAGGTCGCCGGCTTCGGGCAACTCCTCGAACAGCTCCGACAACATCCAGAGCAGGAACGTCGCGTACAGCCTGGGGCTCTCGAGCAGCTTGTCGGCGACCAGGATGTTGACCATGCCGCGGCCGTCACGGTCGGTCGTCATGAAGTCCTTCAGCGCCAGCGCCGGCTCGCCGAAGAATTTGGTGCCGCCCTGGTTCTCCAGCACCAGCAGCTGACGCTGGATGGTGCCGACCGTCGCCTTGGTGACGTTGCCGAACCCCTGAGCGGCCTTGCGGATGGCGGCGAGCGGATTCTCCTCCGCGTCCGCAGACTTCTTTCCGCCCTCGGGAACGATGGCGTCGAGCAACGCCCGCAGATCCTTCATGTCGATCAAGGTCAGACCGTTGTCGTCGGCGACGCGGAAGGCGACGTTGAGCACGCCTTCCTGCACGTCGTTCAGATCGAGCATGCGCGCGAGCAGCAGCGGCCCCATTTCCGTGACGGTCGCGCGCACGGGGTGGCCCTGCTCGCCGAACACGTCCCAGAACACCGTCGAGAACTGATCGGGCTGGAATGTCAGCCCCATTCCGGTGGCGCGCTTGACGATGAAATCCTTGGGCTCGCCGATCTGGCTGATGCCGGAGAGGTCGCCCTTGATGTCGGCCGCGAAGACCGGAACACCGGCGCGCGCAAATCCTTCCGCCAGCACTTGCAGCGACACGGTCTTGCCGGTTCCGGTTGCACCCGTGACGAGGCCGTGGCGATTGGCCAGCGCGAGCGTCAGCCAAGCCTGCTCGTCTCCCTTGCCGACGAAGATCTTGTCGTCGGTATCGCCGAGCTTGCTGTCCTGTGCGGTCATTATTCTCTCTGATCTCTCTGCCGAGTTTCGCATCTCGAAACCCGAATGCACCAGTTCCGTAGTTTAACGCATCTCGTGCGCCGATTAAATCGGTTCAGTGGCTCCCGCGCATGCGACATTGTCGGATACCGACGGACGTGATCAGCCCAAAGTAGCAACGAGGCGTTCGCATAGCGGCAATTTTTCCTCGATTCGTTCTAGGCTCTTGCACGGCGGCAACACTTTTCGCGCGTTCGAAGATGAATCGCGACGGAGCGTGCGTTCATCGCTTGTATTTCACATCACACCGGCTCAAGATCATTTTCGAAAGCAAAATTCCGGCATGCAAACCGGCTGAGGGGCGGGGTCTTATGGACGAGCTGATCGGACGGCTGGCGACAAACGCCAGCATAGATGGTGCTGTCGCTGAAAAGACCGTCGGCATTATCCTGGCCTTCCTTCGCAACGAGGGCCCTTCCGACAGCGTGCAGGCCCTGATCGACCAGATTCCGGGAGCGGAAGCTGCAATCGAAGCGTCCAGGAGCGGTGGCGGCCTGTCGCGGCTGATGGGTGGCGGCTTGATGGCCGTCGGCACCCGCCTGATGGGCCTGGGGCTCGGCATGTCCGAGATTCAGAACGTCGCACGTGAACTTTTCCGCTACGGGCGAGACAAAATCGGAGCGGATCAGATGGGCAAGATCATCGCGGGGACGCCGGGCCTCAGCCAGTTCGCCTGAGCGACGCTTTTCATATCGAGTATCATGACATATCCGATCTCCGAGATTGAGGGCCTGCCGGCCTTTGCCGCCAACAAGTTGAAGGCGCAAGGAATCCGCACCACCGACGCGCTGCTCGAGGCGGCCTCCACCGTGAAGGGCCGCAAGGCGCTTTCGGCCAAGACCGGTATCAGCGAGCAGCAATTGCTGGAATGGGCCAACGTCTCCGACTACATGCGCATCCCCGGCATGGGCAGGGCGAAGGTCGGGCTCGTCCGCGCCGCCGGCGTCACCACCGTGCGCGAGCTCGCCTATCGAAATCCGGCGAGGTTGGCGCAGAGCATGCGCGAGGCCAACGAGAAGAAGAAGCTGGTCCGCGTCCTGCCTTCCGAGAAGTCGGTCGGCGACATCATCGCCAAGGCCAAGAAGCTGCCGCCGAAGATCACGTATTAGCCGGGACGTCTCAGCGCACGACCTGCAGCCTTAGCTGTCGGTGTCATACCCCGCGAAGGCGGGTATCCAGTACGCCGTAGCTCCTCCGTATCACCGCACTGCCTCGGAATACTGGATTGCCCGCCCCTGTGCGCAATTGCGCACTAGGCGGGCAATGACAGGGAGGGTGTTGGTCTTGACACCCCCTTCGCGACCGCGCAAAGCGGGCCGCATGAACGCCTCGCCCTTCCCTTCCGTCCCGCCGGCCGGCTCGGCCGGGATCGACGTGCTGCGGACGCTCGTCGGCCGGCCTCTTCCCGCGGTGATGGGCGTGCTCAACATCACCCCGGATTCCTTCTCCGACGGCGGCGCGTTCATCGCGCCGGCGCGGGCGCTGGAGCGGGCGCGGGCGATGATCGCCGCCGGCGTCGACATCATCGATATCGGCGCCGAATCCACCCGGCCCTACAAGGGCGCCCGGCCGGTCACGGCGGCGGAAGAGCTCGCGCGGCTGAAGCCGGTGCTGTCGGACGTCGTGGCGCTCGGTGTGCCTGTCTCGATCGACAGCATGAAGGCGGAGGTGGTGGCTTTCGCGCTCGACCAGGGCGCCGCGATCGCCAACGACGTCTGGGGCCTGCAACGCGACGCCGGCATGGCATCGCTGATCGCCGCCAGGGGTGCTCCGGTCATCGTCATGCACAACCGCGACAGCGTCGATCCCGCCATCGACATCGTCGCGGACATCAAGACATTCTTCCTGCGCTCGCTCGATATTGCCGCGAAGGCAGGCATCGCGCGCGAAAAAATCGTGCTCGATCCCGGGATCGGCTTCGGCAAGACCGCCGAGCAGAGCATGACCGCGCTGGCGCGCTTGCGTGAGCTCGACATGTTCGGCCTGCCGATCCTGGTCGGCGCATCGCGAAAACGCTTCATCGCCTCCGTGTCGCCGTCGGAACCATCGGGGCGGCTCGCCGGCTCGATCGCGGCACATCTGATCGCCGCGCAGCGCGGCGCCAAGATCATCCGAACCCACGACGTCGCCGAAACCCTGCAGGCCCTGCGGGTGGCGCAGGCCATCGAGAGCAAGCCATGACCGATACGATCTTCGTCACCGGCCTGTCGATCCATGCCCGCCACGGCGTGATGGATCACGAAACCGAGGTCGGCCAGCGTTTCGTCATCGATCTCGAGCTCTATACCGACCTGTCGGAGCCTGCGCGCAGCGACCGGCTCGCGGACACGGTGTCCTACGCCGATGTCGTGGCGACGACGACGGCGGCGTTCAAGAACACCAATTACAAGCTCCTGGAGCGCGCGGCCGGCGCGGTGGCCGATGCCATCCTGTCGCACTTCCCGCGCATCCGCGCCGTGAAGATCACCGTGCACAAGCCGCACGCGCCGATCGCCGCGATCTTCGACGATGTCGGCATCGTGCTGACGCGCTCGCGGCATCCCTAGCATGGCGAGCGTGCTGATCGCACTCGGCGGCAATGTCGGCGATGTCCGCACGACGTTCAAAAGGGCGATCGCGCATATCTGCGGCATGGCACAGGCGGCGCTGATCGCGCGCTCGTCCGACTATGCCACCCCGCCCTGGGGCGACGAGGACCAGGATCCCTTCATCAATGCCTGCATCGAGATCGAGACCAGCCTCGATCCGCATGCGCTATTGTTCGTGCTGCAGAAAGTCGAGCAGAAATTCGGCCGCACGCGAACCAAGGAGCGGCGCTGGGGCCCGCGCACGCTCGATCTTGACATGATCGCCTATGACAACGTCTCCTTGCAGAAGCCCGACCTGACGCTGCCGCATCCGCGCCTGTTCGAGCGCGCGTTCGTGCTGGTGCCGCTGGCCGAAATCGCACCCGACCGCGTGATCTCGGGCGTTCGTGTGCGTGACGGGCTCGCCGGCGTTTCCAGCGGCGGCATTGAGCGGCTCCCGGATACCGGTTAACCAAAAACAACCGTTTGCAGGAACGGTCCGCCGTGGCAATTTCGCCTGCGAATAACAAGACGTTCGGGAGCCCCGCGCCGCATGACCTCCGTGACTGACGACCTGCCGCTGGCGGCGGATTTTCCCAAGGCCAGCCTCGAGGACTGGCGCAAGCTGGTCGACGGCGTGCTGAAGGGCTCCCCGTTCGAGAAGCTGGTCGGCAAGACCTATGACGGCATCAAGATCGAACCGCTCTATCCGCGCGCGGAGGGCGTTGCGCCGGTGGTGGGCCGGCCGCCGGCTGCGCCATGGCAGGTCGTGCAGCGGATCGACCATCCCGATGCGGCGCTCGCGAATGCGCAGGCGCTGCAGGATCTGGAGAATGGCGCGACCGGGCTCGCGCTGGTGTTTGCCGGCGCCAATGGCGCGCGCGGTTTCGGCCTGGAACCATCGGCCGAGGCGGTGGCCAAGATCCTGAAAGACATTCACCTCGACGCCGGCATCGGCATCGAGCTCGAGGTCGGACCGCAATCGCGGATGGCCGCGATCCATGTCGCGGAATATGTGAAGAGCAAAGGGCTCGACCCCGCCGCCTGCAACATTCGCTTCGGACTCGATCCGCTCGCGGCAGGCGCGGTGTGGGGCCATAGCCCCTACACTTGGGACGAAATCGCCCCCGCGATCACGGGCGCCATCAAGGGCCTCGCCGGGCTCGGCTTCCAGGGGCCGTTCGCCTGCGCCGACGGCCGCGTGATCCATGATGCCGGCGGCTCGGAGGTGCAGGAGCTCGCTTTCGTGCTCGCCTGCGGCCTCGCTTATTTGCGCGCGATCGAAGGCGCGGGCATTCCCCTTGAGCAGGCGCAGGGCATGGTCTATGCGCGGCTCGCGGCTGATGCCGACCAATTCCTGACCATGGCCAAGTTCCGCGCCCTGCGGCTGCTATGGGCGCGCATCGAGACCGCTTGCGGGCTGACGCCGAAACCGCTGTTCATCGCCGCCGACACGGCCTGGCGTATGCTGACGCAGCGCGATCCCTACGTGAACATGCTCCGCGCCACCATGGCGGCGTTCGCTGCGGGACTTGCCGGCGCCAACGCCATTACAGTGCTGCCGCATACGCTGGCGCTCGGCCTACCCGATCCGTTCGCGCGGCGCGTGGCGCGCAACACGCAGCTTCTGCTGCTGGAAGAAAGCAACCTCGCCAAGGTCAGCGATCCCGCGGCGGGGGCTGGCGGCATCGAGACGCTGACGGCGCAGCTGTGCGAAGCGGCCTGGGCGCTGTTCCAGGAGAGCGAGAAAGCCGGTGGCGCGTTCGCCGCGCTTCAGCAGGGTGTGTTCCAGAGCAAGGTCGCGGCCACGCGCAAGGCGCGCGAGGCCAATATCGCAAAGCGCCGCGACGTGCTGACCGGCGCCAGCGAGTTTCCGAACCTCCACGAGAGCGAAGCCACTGTGCTGAAGGCAACGCCGATCGCGCTTCCGCCCTACGGCGAACAGAAATACAAGTTCGCGGCGCTGCCGCCGATCCGCCTGGCGGAACCGTTCGAGTCGCTGCGCGACAAGTCCGACGCGATGTTGAAGGCGCGGGGCGCACGGCCAAAGCTGTTCCTGGCCAATCTCGGCACCCCCGCCGATTTCACCGCGCGCGCGACGTTCGCGAAGAGCTTCTTCGAAGCAGGCGGCATTGAGGCCACGGGCAGCGAGGGCTCTGCCGATCCGGCCAAGCTGGCTGAGGCCTTCAAGGCCTCCGGCGCCGAGCTGGCCTGTCTGTGTTCCAGCGACAAGGTCTATGCGGAACACGCGCAAGCCGCGGCAAAGGCCCTGCAATCAGCCGGTGGGCGACATATCTATCTGGCGGGCCGCCCGGCTGAGGCCGAGGCGGCGCTGCGGGCCGCCGGCGTCACAGGCTTTGTCTTCGCCGGAGGCGATGCGCTTGCGACACTGCAGGACGCCTACCGACGGATGGAGCAGCCATGACGGACACCAGCAAGCCCGTTCTGACCGGCGGCTGCCAATGCGGCGCCGTGCGATTTGCGGTCATGACGGCGCCGACCAGGATTTCGATCTGCCACTGCCGGATGTGCCAGAAGGCGAGCGGCGCGCCGTTCGCCTCTTTGGCCGACATCAACAAGACTGATTTCGCCTGGACCAAGGGCAAGCCGTCGTTCTTCCGCTCCTCCTCGATCGCCGATCGCGGCTATTGCGCCGCCTGCGGCACGCCGCTGAGCTTCGGCCGCATCGACGGCGACCGGATCGAGATCATGACCGGCACCTTCGATCGCCCCGACCGGGTGGTGCCGACGCGGCAGTTCGGCATCGAATCCCGCCTCGGCTGGGTCGTCGGCATCGCCAATTTGCCGAGCCAGACCACGCAGCAGAATTACGGACCGGAGAAGATGGCGACGATCGTCAGCCATCAGCATCCGGATCATGATTGAGCGTCTACGATATGGTTGAAGCCATGAGCCGCATCCCGAATTTCGCCGACATTGCCTTTGAGCGGCTGGCCGTCGCAGGACCTGCCGGCAGCGCCGAGCCGTGGCTGACGCCGGAGGGCATTCTGGTGAAGCCCGCTTATGGCGAGGCTGATCTGGCCGGGCTCGATTTCCTCGAGACCTATCCGGGCATCGCGCCATATCTGCGCGGCCCCTATCCGACCATGTACGTCAACCAGCCCTGGACGGTCAGGCAATATGCCGGCTTCTCCACGGCGGAGGATTCCAACGCGTTCTACCGCCGAAACCTCGCGGCGGGGCAGAAGGGCCTCTCCGTCGCCTTCGATCTCGCCACTCACCGCGGCTATGACTCGGATCATCCGCGCGTCGGCGGCGACGTCGGCATGGCCGGCGTTGCCATCGATTCCATCTACGACATGCGCACGCTGTTTGCAGGCATTCCGCTCGACCAGATGAGCGTGTCCATGACCATGAACGGCGCGGTGCTGCCGATCCTCGCGCTCTATGTCGCCACCGCCGAGGAACAGGGCGTGCCGCCGGAAAAGCTGTCGGGCACCATTCAGAACGACATTCTGAAGGAGTTCATGGTGCGCAACACCTACATCTATCCGCCGGCGCCCTCGATGCGGATCATCTCGGACATCTTCGCCTACACCTCTCAAAAGATGCCCAAGTACAATTCGATCTCGATCTCCGGCTATCACATGCAGGAGGCCGGCGCGACGCAGGACCTCGAGCTCGCCTACACGCTGGCCGACGGCGTCGAATATCTGCGCGCCGGCCTTGCCGCGGGCCTCGACGTCGACCGCTTCGCGCCGCGGCTGTCGTTCTTCTGGGCGATCGGCATGAACTTCTTCATGGAGGTCGCCAAGCTGCGCGCGGCGCGCCTGCTTTGGGCGAAGCTGCTCAAGCCCTTCAACCCGAAAGACCCGCGCTCGCTGTCGCTGCGCACGCACAGCCAGACCTCGGGATGGTCGCTGACCGCGCAGGACGTCTTCAACAACGTGATGCGCACCACGGTCGAGGCGATGGCGGCCACCCAGGGCCACACCCAATCGCTGCACACCAACGCGCTCGACGAAGCGCTGGCGCTGCCGACCGATTTCTCGGCGCGCATCGCCCGCAACACCCAGCTGTTCCTGCAGCAGGAGAGCGGCACCACCCGCATCATCGATCCCTGGGGCGGCTCCTACTATGTCGAGCGGCTCACGCGCGACCTCGCCGCCAAGGCCTGGGGCCATATCCAGGAGATCGAGGAGCTCGGTGGCATGGCGAAGGCGATCGAAGCCGGCGTGCCGAAGCTGCGCATCGAGGAGGCCTCGGCCAAGACGCAGGCGCGGATCGACGCCGGCAAGCAGGCAGTGATCGGCGTCAACAAGTACAAGCCGACCGACGAGGACAAAATCGAGATCCTGAAGGTCGACAACACCAATGTGCGCCGGCTTCAGATCGACAAGCTCAAGCGGCTGAAAGCCGAGCGCAACCAGCAGGAGGTCGATGCCGCGCTCGCCGCGCTGACGCGCTCGGCCGGCGAAGGCAACGGCAATCTGCTCGCGCTCGCGATCGACGCCGCACGCGCCAAGGCGACCGTCGGCGAAATCTCTGACGCGATGGAGAAGGTGTTCGGCCGGCACCGCGCCGAGATCAAGTCGATCACCGGCGTTTACAAGCGGGAGGCGTCCAGCATGGGCACCCAGGTCGAGAAGGTTCAGGCGCTGATCGACGCCTTCGAGGAGGCCGAGGGCCGTCGCCCCCGCATTCTGGTCGCCAAGATCGGCCAGGATGGCCACGACCGCGGCCAGAAGGTGATCGCCTCGGCGTTCGCCGATATCGGCTTCGACGTCGACATCGGGCCGCTGTTTGCCACCGCCGACGAAGCCGCGCGGCAGGCGGTCGAGAACGACGTGCACATCCTCGGCGTCTCCTCTCTGGCGGCCGCCCACCTCACCGCGGTGCCTGAGCTGAAAGCCGCGCTGAAGAAGCAAGGCCGCGACGACATCATGATCATCGTCGGCGGCGTGGTGCCGCCGCAGGATTACGATGCGCTCTATGCCGCAGGCGCCGAGGCGATCTTCCCGCCGGGCACGGTGATCGCGGAAGCGGCCGAGGAGCTGATCCGCAAGCTGAATGCCCGGCTCGGGCATAGCGAGGCGGCGGAGTAGCTTCGCCATCGAACTTCCGACAAGAAGGCTCTGCGTGACGTTTCTCGCGCCGATTGGCTCGGCGCTCGTTCGCCTCTCCCGCTCGCTCGCGGGAGAGGGAGTGCCCGCGGGTGGCGCAATCACGCCTAATCGCATCATGCTTTAGCCGGATCGCGGACGAGTCCGGGCCAGTGTCCGCGCCAGGGAATCCGTCCAATCGGGAATCCAGGACGCAAACAGGGCTTTCCAGCGCTCGGCGTCGGCAGGTTCAGTTTCGAGCGCGACCGACCATTCGATGAGGGTGCGGTCGCCTTCGATGATCGGACGCAGATGCATAGTGCCCTGGTAGCGCGCCGGCGCCGGACTCGGGCCGCCGTCGTCGTGCGGATAGGGTATCGCTTCCAGACCGGCATAAGTCAGTGTGTGCTGCCGGTCCGAGTGATCGACCAGGCGCTGGCGGATCCAGTGTCCGAGATAACAGAAGCGCCTGATCGCCCCGACTTCATCGCCGCGCCTGTTGTCTTCGATCTCGCTCTCGCTCACCCCGTCGATATAAGCGGGGTAGTTGTTGAAATCGCGGATCAGCGACCAGACGTCGTCGAGCGGGTGGTCCAGCACGGCGCTGTAATAGGCTTGGGTCATCGGTGGCTTGCCTTTGGTTTCGTTACGCGCAGAGGTTGGCTACTCGCACGGACAAAACCCACCCGATTTCCGACCGCCCCTTCGACGGGTCATCTGCTTTCACACAACATGACACTTCCAGTTGGTAGCGCTACCTTGCGGCGGCGACGCAAAGCCGACTAGAATGCCGGCGTTGACAAGAGCGTCCGACATCACGGGCGCCGCTGGGAGGCATTCAATGTCCAAGATTTCGCGCCGCAGCTTTGCGGTTTCCACCGCCGCTATCGCGGCCTCCGCCGCTTTCGGCTTCAAGCCCGCGCTCGCGCAAGCCTATCCGGCGCGGCCCGTCACCGTGATCGTGCCTTGGGGTGCCGGCGGCGGCACCGATGCCACCGCTCGCATCGTCGCAGCACTGCTGGAGAAAGACCTCGGCCAGCCCTTCAACGTGGTCAACCGCACCGGCGGCTCCGGCGTGGTCGGCCATAGCGCGATCGCGACCGCGCAGCCCGACGGCTACACCATCGGCATGCTCACGGTCGAAATCTCGATGATGCACTGGCAGGGCCTGACCGACCTGACGCCGAAGAGCTATACGCCGCTGGCGCTGATGAACGAGGATCCGCCCGGCATCCAGGTCTCCTCCTCCTCGCCCTACAAGACGGTCAAGGAGCTCGCCGACGCGATCAAGGCGGCGCCTCCCGGCAAGTTCAAGGCCTCCGGTACCGGCCAGGGCGGCATCTGGCATCTCGCACTCGTCGGCTGGATGCAGGCGATGGGCCTGCCCGCCAACCAGGTCGCCTGGGTGCCGTCGAACGGCGCGGCACCCGCGATGCAGGATCTCGCGGCCGGCGGTGTCGACCTCACCACCTGCTCGGTGCCGGAGGCGCGCGCCATCATCGAGGCCGGCAAGGCCAGGAGCCTTGCCATCATGGCGCCCGCGCGCAACCCGGTGTTCAAGGACGTGCCGACGCTGAAGGAGGCCATGGGCATCGACTACGCAACCGGTGCATGGCGCGGCATTGCGGGGCCGAAAAACCTGCCGCCGGAGATCGCAACCAAGCTCACCGCCGCGCTGAAGAAGGTCTACGACTCCGCCGAGTTCAAGGACTTCATGAGCAATCGCGGCTTCGGCACCGTGTGGGGCGATGCGGCCCATTTCGCGGGCTTCATGGACAAGGGCGACGCCCAGATGGGCGAGGCGATGAAGGCCGCGGGCCTGAGCAAGGCGTGATGTTTTCACCTCTCCCCGCCTGCGGGGAGAGGTCGAATTCGAGCTTTGTTCGAATTCGGGTGAGGGGGAGTCTCCGCGAGTCCAGCTCTCACCGTTCGCGCGGAAAGTCCCCTCACCCCAATCCTCTCCCCGTAAGAACGGGGAGAGGGAGAAGAAAGCGTACAGGACTCCCTATGCGTCTTCCCGACTCCGTCATGGGATCGTTTCTCGTCGTGCTCGGCGCGGCTGCCGCCTATGGCGGCTACATTCTGCCGCCGGTGCCGGGGCAGCCGGTCGGCCCCAACGTGTTTCCGCTGGTGATCGGCTGCGGCCTCGCGCTGTGCGGGCTCGCGATCGTGTTCGGCATCGGCCGTTCCTTCGAGGAGGAGGAAGAGCTCGTCCCGTTCGAGGACGGCCAGGCGGCAGCCCCGCCGCCGCAGAGCAGGCTCTACGGCCTGCGCGCGCTGCTGCCGCCGGCGCTGCTGCTGTTCTACGTCTTTGCCGCCGACCGGCTCGGATTCATCATCACCGCGGCGATCATGGTCTACGTGACCTCGACCGCGCTCGGGGCGAAGTGGAAGCTGGCCCTGCCGCTGGCGATGCTCTCGCCATTCGCCATCCACCTCATCTTCGGCAAGCTGCTCCGCGTGCCGCTGCCCGCCGGCCTGTTGCCGACGCCCTGGTGATTCATGCTGAAGACCCTGATTGATGCGTTCGCCCTGATCTCCACCTGGGAGGTCATCATCTCGATGTTTGCCGCCTCCGTGTACGGGCTGGTAATCGGCTCACTGCCGGGCCTGTCGGCGACGATGGCGACCGCCCTGCTCGTTCCCGTCACCTTCTACCTGTCGCCGATCGCGGCGATCGCGACCATCGTCGCGGCCTCCTCGATGGCGATCTTCTCCGGCGACATACCCGGCGCGCTGCTGCGTATCCCGGGCACGCCCGCATCCGCGGCTTATGCGGATGAAGCCTACGCCATGACGCGCAAGGGCCAGGCCGAGCTGGCGTTAGGGGCCGGCGTCTGGTTCTCCGCCGTCGGCGGCATTGCCGGCGTGCTGTCGCTGATGATCCTGGCGCCGCCCCTCGCCGAGATCGCGCTGTCGTTCTCGACCTTCGAATATTTCTGGCTGGCGCTGCTCGGCCTGATGTGCGCCACGCTGGTCGCGCGCTCCTCGCCGGTGAAGGCGATCGCGGGCATGTTCATCGGCCTTCTGGTGGCGTGCATCGGCATCGAGAATCCCGGCGGCGTCCCGCGCTTCACCTTTGGGCTTACGGACCTGTTCGGCGGCATCGAGCCGATCCCGGCGCTGGTCGGCGTATTCGCGGTGGCGCAGGTGATGCGCGCGATGCTGACGCCCGAGCCGCCGCCGCTGCCGCGGCGCAAGTTCGGAAGCATCATGGCCGGCCAGTGGAAGCTGACCAAGCTCTATCGCTGGCAGATGACGCGCGGGAACATCGTCGGCATCATCATCGGCGTGCTGCCCGGCGCCGGCGCCGACATGGCCGCCTGGGTCTCCTATGCGATGTCGAAGCGCTTCTCCAAGGAGCCGGAAAAGTTCGGCACCGGCCATGTCGAGGGCCTGGTCGAGGCCGGCGCCAGCAACAATGCCAGCATCGCCTCGGGCTGGGTGCCTTCGCTGCTGTTCGGCATTCCCGGCGACACCATCGCCGCGATCGCGATCGGCGTGCTCTACATGAAGGGGCTCAATCCCGGCCCGACGCTGTTCACCGAGAAGGCGTCGAGCATGTACGCGATCTACCTGATGTTCATCATCGCGAACATCCTGATGATCCCGCTCGGCATCGCCATGATCCGCGTCGCCACCTACATCCTGCTGGCGCCGCGCTCGGCCATCATGCCGATCATCATGCTGTGTTGCGCGGTCGGCTCGTTCGCGATCGGCAACAACATGTTCGGCGTCGTCACCGTCGCCGCCTTCGGCGTGATCGGCTATGTCATGGAGACGAACGGCTATCCGGTGGCCGCGATGGTGCTCGGCATCGTCATGGGCACCATGGTGGAGCAGGCCTTCGTCACCTCGCTAATCAAGTCGGACGGCAGCATTCTGCCGTTCTTCGAGCGCCCGGTCGCGGCCATCCTCGCCGCGATGGCGATCGGCGCGCTGCTCTGGCCGGTCATGGTGTGGGTGTGGCGCAAGCTGAAACAGCCGCAGACGGCGGCGGCAGCATCCCGGTGATATCGGGCGGGCGGCACTCGCCTGCCCCGCCTCGGCGTTGTAAAGCAGAGGCATGACTGAGAAGAAGGCCTCGCTCGACATCAAGACCCTCGCCCGCGACGTGCGCGCCGGCAGTCGCGCGGCCCTCGCCCGGGCCATTACGCTGGTGGAGAGCCGGCGCAGCGATCACCAGGCGCTGGCGCGGGAGCTTGTGCAGATGCTGCTGCCCGACACCGGCAAGGCGTATCGCGTCGGCATCACGGGATCGCCGGGTGTCGGCAAATCCACCACGATCGATGCGCTCGGAACGTATCTCATCGAGCAGAGCCACAAGGTTGCGGTGCTCGCGGTCGATCCGTCCTCGGCGCGCAGCGGCGGCTCGATCCTCGGCGACAAGACCCGGATGGCGCGGCTGTCGGCCTCGGACGACGCCTTCATCCGGCCCTCGCCGTCCTCGGGCACGCTCGGCGGTGTCGCGGCGAAAACGCGCGAAGCGATGCTGCTGTGCGAGGCCGCCGGCTTCGGCGTCGTGCTGGTGGAAACCGTCGGCATCGGCCAGTCCGAGACCGCCGTCTGCGACATGACCGACTTCTTCCTCGCCCTCATGCTGCCGGGCGGCGGCGACGAGCTGCAGGGCATCAAGAAGGGCCTGGTCGAGCTCGCCGACATGATCGCGATCAACAAGGCCGATGGCGACAATTTGAAGCGCGCCAAGATCACCGCGGCGGATTATCGCGGCGCGCTGCATATCTTGGCGCCGCGGTCCGAGCATTGGCATCCGCCGGTCGAAACCTATTCGGCGCTGACTGGCGAGGGCATCGCAAAGATCTGGCAGAAGGTTCTGGACCACCGCAAGGCGATGAACGCGTCCGGCGATTTCACCGCGCGGCGGCGCGAGCAGCAGGTGAAGTGGATGTGGACAATGCTGGAGCAACGCATGCTGGCACGGCTGCGCAGCGAGGCCTCGGTGCGGACCAAGGTGCGCAAGATCGAGGCCGAGGTCGCCGATGGCCATCTCACGCCGGCGCTCGCTGCCGAGCAGATGCTGGAGCTGCTGCAATGAGCGACAAGCTCCGCATTCTTCTCACCGGCTTCGGTCCGTTTCCCGGCGCGCCCCATAATCCGACCCAGCCGCTGGTGGCGCGGCTGGCGCAATTGCGCCGGCCCGCGCTCGACGATGTCGCGCTCTCGAGCCACATCTTCCCGGTCACCTATGCCGCGGTCGACCGGCAATTGCCCGACGTGCTCGCTGCGCAAAAGCCCGACGCGCTCCTGATGTTCGGCCTCGCCGCCCGCACGCCCTATCTGCGCGTCGAGACGCGGGCGCGCAATGCTGTCACCATGCTCTGGCCCGATGCCGCCAACACCCGCTCGACCAAGCGCGGCATCGCCGGCCATGCCGGCGCGATGATGTTCGGCCCGCACACCGCAAGGCTGCTGCGCGCCGCGCGCCTCACCGGCATCGACGCCCGCCCCTCGCGCGATGCCGGCGCCTATCTCTGCAACTACTTGAGCTGGCGCGCGATCGAGCACGTGAAGGCAGGCGGACCGAGGCTCGCGGCGTTCATCCACATTCCCCTGCTCGCGCGCAGCGGCGGCGCGCGCCGCAAGCGCGCCGCCCGCATCACGCTGGAGGAACTGGTGGATGCGGGGGAAGCGATGCTGATGGAGATGGTGCAGTTGGCGCGCAAGGCGCGGAACACGCCGGCCTCCTAGCAAAGGCGTAACGCGCCGTGCCCACCATGCATCCGCTTGGGCGCTGACAGTGGTAGGCAGCGCCTCTCTTTGCGGTAAACATTTAACCCTACCGCGAACAATCCTCACGGTCCTCGCCGTGCTGCGCTACGAAACCGCTGCGGACACCTCCCGCGTCCGCCGGAGGACGCATCATGGACCTCATTCGCCGTCATCTCATCGGGGCTTCGACCGCGGGCATTGCCGGTGCGCTGGCCATGCCTGTTGATGCCGCGCGCGCCGCGCCGCTGACGTCGCTGCTCGGCCGCGATGCCACCCAATACGGCGTGCGGCCCGGCAGCAGCGAGGACCAGACCCGCGCGCTGCAGCGTGCCATCGACGAGGCCGCGCGGGCGCAATTGCCGCTCGCCTTGCCATCCGGCGTGTACCGGACCGGTCTGTTGCGGCTCCCGAACGGCGCGCAGCTGATCGGCGTGCGCGGCGCGACCAAGCTCGTCTTCACCGGCGGCGCCTCGGCGCTCCAGAGCGACGGCTCCGATGCGATCGGCCTCACCGGCATCACCTTCGACGGCGGCGGCATCCCGCTGCCGACACGGCGCGGCCTGATCCACGTCCTCGGCGGGCGCGACGTCCGCATCACTGATTGCACGATCACGAGCTCGGGCGGCAGCGGCATCTGGCTCGAGCAGGTCGCGGGCGACATCTCCGGCAATATCCTCACCGACATCGCGTTGACGGCCGTCGTGTCGTTCGACGCCAGAGGCCTCAGCGTCTGCCGAAACACCATTCTCGGCACCAACGACAACGGGATCGAGATCCTGCGCACCGCGATCGGCGATGACGGCACGCTGGTCGCCGACAACCGCATCGAGAACATCAAGGCCGGCCCCGGCGGCTCGGGCCAGTACGGCAATGCCATCAACGCCTTTCGCGCCGGCAACGTGATCGTGCGCGGCAACCGCATCAGGAATTGCGACTATTCGGCGGTGCGCGGCAACTCGGCCTCGAACATCCACATCAGTGGCAACAGCGTCAGCGACGTGCGCGAGGTCGCGCTCTATTCCGAGTTCGCGTTCGAGGCCGCGGTGATCGCCAACAACATCGTGGACGGCGCGGCCGTCGGCGTCTCCGTCTGCAATTTCAACGAGGGCGGCCGCATCGCGGTGGTCCAGGGCAACATCATCCGCAATTTGATCCCGAAGCGGCCGATCGGGACGGCGCCCGACGACGACGCCGGCGTCGGCATCTACATCGAGGCGGATTCTTCGGTGACCGGGAATGTGATCGAGAACGCGCCGTCCTACGGCATCGTCGCCGGCTGGGGCAGATATCTGCGCGACGTCGCGATCACAGGCAACGTGATCCGCAAGGCGCTGGCCGGCGTCGGCGTCTCCGTCGTGCCGGGCGCCGGCACCGCGCTCGTCAACAACAACATGATCTCCGAGACGCCGCGCGGCGCCGTGGTCGGCCTCGATCACGCCCGCGCGGTGACGTCGGATCTGTCGGCCGACGGCGCACAACGCTTCGCGCAGCTGGTGGTCGGCGGCAATGCGGTGCGGCGTTAGAAGGCGTTCCGCAGCAGCGGGTACTTCGCTTCCAGGCCGTCGAGGCTGAAGGTGAATTCGACGACGCGCTCGGGGGCGGCGACGATTTCCTCGGCGGGCGGGGCGAACTGCGGCAGCAGCGTCGCCATCGCTGCAGGCGCTGTCTTCGGCGGCTTCGCGGCAGGCACCGGTGGCCTCACTTCCGGCGCGGCGAATGGCGCGGTGGCGGCCGGCTCCGCGAGCGGTGATCTCACGGCAGGCGCGGTGAACGGTGCCTTCGCAGCGGGTGCCCTCAGCGATGGCATCTCGGCAGGCGCGGTGAACGACGGCCAAGCTGCCGGCATGGCAAGCGGCGCGATCGAGGCCTCGGTGATCTCCGCGAGCACGTCGGGTTTCGAATCGAGCCTGACCGGCGTGGCGGCCTCGGGAGCGATGTGAACGGCCTTTGGCTGCAAGGTCTTGGGCTGCAAGGTCTGCGCCTGCTCGCGCTGCGCCATGCGTGGCATCGTCGCCGGCGACCAACCGAATGCCGGCGTCACGCTTGCAGCCGCCTCGGCGACATCGCCGCCCGTCGCAAGCGCGCGCCAGGTCTGAACGGCGCGCTTGGCTTCCTGGATGTTTTCGAGAAACGCGATCTCGGAATGATACCGGCGCCAGCGGCCGGTCTCGAACATCTCGGAGAGATGTTGCAGGCGCTGCTCGGCGAGAGCGCACCAGCGCGCTGCGATTTGGCGGCTGCCAGCCGCGTCGCGAACGAACTCTTCGCGAACAAATTCTTGGCGATGTGTCATGAACCAGCCCGTCAGGAGAAACACGGACGCGGGGGACGCAACGCACACGAATCAATTTAGACGCGACATGAATATTTTGTGGAAAAGTTTTGACTTGTCCAGCAACGACGCGGCATTCGTCGTCAAACACCGTAGTCGTGCGGTGATTTTCCGCGTTTTCGAGTCAAGCTTCGCACAAGCATGACGGAGTTGCGGCGAGACGCGCGGGCGACGGCGATCGAGGCCACGGCGATCTTCAACTGCAAGCTGAACGGATTGGAAGCTTCGAAAAATCGGACGCCCAAAAGAAGAGACCCGTCCGGGGGGACAACCGGACGGGTCGAGCCATATGGGCGCTTGGGGTGGATGGGCGCTCGCGCCTGATATGACTGATGGGGAGGGATGACCGCTCCCACATCAGTTGGTCGTGGCAGTGGGCTGAACGTTCAATGCGGGGTTTGCTTTTTTGACGCCGTCCCGTCGCGCAGCCTTGTCGCGGCCGCTATCGCGCCGCCGGCCTATCTGCCTGAGAAACCGCGGATTTATCCTCCGCGCTCGACAGCGAAGGCTGCTCGATCGCGCGGATGCCGGGCTCGTCGCGACGCTTCGGAGCATCTTCACGTTTTGTTGTACCGGAGGCAGCCGCGACCGGCGTCGCGCTATCGGCAGGAACAGCCATGACGGCGGCAAACGCGTCGGCATGGCCGTCGCCGAAGAGGTCGTCACGCCCGGGAGAACCGAGGTCGCGTGCGGTCTTCACCAGCGTCATGCGCAGCGCTTCCGGCTTGAGCGCGTAATTGCGCTCGAGCAGCAATGCCGCGACGCCTGAGACATAGGCGGCCGAGAACGAGGTTCCCGACGTGACCTGGTATTTGCCGTCCGGCGCCGGCAGGAAGATGTCGACGCCGGGGGCCGCGACGGCGATGTAGTTGCCGCGGTTGGAGGCGGCGAACAGCCGGTCCTGCCGATCCGTCGCGCTGACCGCGATCACGTTGGGGTTGGCCGCCGGATAGAGCGGCGGCGATTTCGCGCCGGCATTGCCGGCGGCCGCGATCAGCACGAGACCACGCGCGGCCGTCGCCGCGATCGCGCGTTCGATCACGGCGTCCTTCGGACCGGCAAAGCTCATGTTGACGATCTGCGCGCCGTGCTCGGCGGCGTAATTCAGCGAGCGCAGGATGATGTAGGACGAGCTCTCGGCGCCGCCATTGGCACCGCCGAAGGCGCGGATGGCGATGATGCGGGCCTCGGGCGCGCTGCCCATCAGACGGGCATGGGCCGCGATCGCCCCGGCGATGCCGGTACCATGGACGTGCGGCCCTTCGGCACTGCCGAGCGCGTCGAAATTGTCGGCGACGGAATTGGCGAGCTCGGGATGCCCGGCGTCGATGCCGGAATCGATCACGGCGATCGTGACGTTGGCCCCGTGCGCCAGCGTATGCGCCTGCGGCAGGCGCAGCTTTGCCAGCGCATATTGCGCAGAATCGCCCTCGGTCGCGGCCGCCGATTTCTGGTCCTGGAGCACGTAGCGGAAGTTCGGCTGCAGCGAGCGCACGCTGCCGTCGGCCGCGAATTCGCGCCGCACGGTCTCATAGGGCCGGCCGTCGGTGATGCGGAACAGGCCGAACGTGGCTCCGATCAGCGGGAAATTCTCGGAAGCGAGGCGGGTCAGGCCGTGGCGACGCGCCAGCTCGTCGGCCTCGGCCGTCGACAGCGCGCCGGCGATCTCGGCGACGAATTCGCCTGCGAAGCTGCGCGAAGTCGCCGCGACCGGCGTGTTGTTGCCGCGCCCTTTGCCGGCGCTCTTCTTGCCGGATTTTCCGGTGCCCTCGCCGCCCACGTTCGGCTGCGCCAGACATTCGCCGTCTGCACCGCGATGGGCCGCGGTGCAGGCCGGATAGAGGTTCGGCGAGTAACGCGCATGGGGCAGCACCGGCGTCGTCGGGCGGATCCGCGAGGTCGTGGGAATGGTCGCCATCGTCCGCGGGCCGCGATCGACGCTCACCGCGCGCGCAGCGATGTTCGGGCTGACCCGCGGAGTGATGTTGGGCGAGACGGTCGGCGTGCGCGAGGGCACGCTGATCGTCGGCGTGCGCATGATCGCCTGCGCCTGCGCAAGCTCCACGCCGAAACAGGAGGCGACCAGAAGCGCAACGCCGACGGATGAAGCGCGGGCCCCGGCGCGCACCCTGCTCTCGGATTTGCTCGTCATCGGCTCGGCGGCGCGCCTAGGGCGCCGCGACGGCGAGGTTGATGAACTTCTCGCGCTGCATCCTGCCGAGCAGCGAAGCGAGTTCGTCCTGGCTCATCGCCTTGTCGAACTGGAGGCGGAACATGCCACCCTTGGCATCGCCGATGATCGAAGCCTGATAGCTGTCGAGCAGCGCGGTGATGTCGGCGACGCGCGCCTCGGGGGTGAAGCGCACCAGCGCGCGCGCCGGCGCGGCCGCGCTGCCAAGCTCGCGCGTGATCGGTGCGCTGGTCGAGAGCGAAGCGGTCTGGAAGGTCGCCGGCTGGTTCTTCATCAGCACGGCGCCGATGATGCCGGCCTGCAGCACGAGCGCGACGGCACCGAGACTCGCCGACCACGCCAGCGTGCGCGGCGACAGGCTCGCGAAGAAGGTCGAGATACGCGCCGACAGCGGCAGCGAGCCGCTCGCCCGCGCCGGCTCGGCATCGATCGCGGCGAACAGCTTCTGCATCGCGCGCGCCGACGGAGCGCCCAGGCTCTCGTTCAGATGAATGGTCTCTTCGTACTCGCCGCGGATCGCCGCATATTGCTTCGCCAGGTCCGGATCGCGCCCCAGCGCTTCCTCGACGCGGCGCGCATCGCGCGCGTTCAGCGTGCCGGCAGCGTGCCAGGGCAGCAGCAGTTCAATTTCACTGGGCTCTTGCTCCAGCATCTTCTTGCTCAAAGCCATCATGGCCAGCCTCGCTCGACGCCGGCTGCCTTCAGCAGTTCGGCCAGTTTCTTGCGCGCATAGAACAGGCGCGTCTTCACAGTGTTCTCCGGTATCCCGACGATTTCGGCCACCTCTTCCACGGACTTCTCGTGGTAGTAGACGAGATCGACGATTTCCCGATGATCCGGCGAGAGGCCCGTCAGACACTCCCGCAACGCCTCACTGGTATCCTTCTTCTGCACCACCGTTTCCGGATCATCGGACGTATCCTCGATCGCGTTGGCGGCGTCTTCGTCCAGCTCGAAATCCTTCCTGCGCCGGAGCGCAGACAGGGCCTTGAATCGGGTGATTGCCAGCAGCCAGGTGGAAACGGCGGATCGGCCCTCGAACTTGCCGGCCTGACGCCAGACGTCGAGAAACACCTCGCTGATGAGGTCTTCCGCCGCCTGCTCGTCCCGCACGAGCCTCAGCCCGAACCGGTAAACCCTGACATGGTGCCGCCCGTACAGCACCTGCATGGCGAGCCGGTCACCTTGAGCGATCCTGGCGATCAGGATTTCGTCTGAAGCCGCCTGTGTCGCGCTCAATGGCCGTCTCGCAAGGTTGGTCGGGTCGATGCGGTAGACGGTTCGACGAGGGGGGCAAAATTGTTCAACCTACCGCACTCATACGGGGGCTTGTGTGAGCTACGCCACATACGGGCATCTTTCTTGTCCCACCCGCGGTGGTCAGCGTCGCCAGTCCGAATCGGTATCATAATACTGAGATATTCCCTGCGGATGCCTACCCGGGCTCAGAAGCCCCCCGCTTTATCCGGTTCCATAGCAGCCCCGTACCACCTTTGTCGCGCCAGGCTTTGCTTCGGCTCGACCGCAGCGCACACGATGCGTGACAACCGGTAAAATTCTCACGCTGGATGATCGCCTTGTTCCCTGCTGCACCGTTCAGATTCGATTTCGAAGGATACCAAACCTAAAGGCTTGCCACGTAGGTTTTTACGCTGACATCCACCATTGGCGGGATCATGAGTACGGCCGCGACGTCCTTTCCGGAGAGGAATGCCGCAGAGGTCGCGGATCTCGTCCTCGCGCCCGAGACGACGGCTCCCGAAGTCAGGGCGCGCCGCGCCTGGCAGCGTCGTCAGATGTATATCGGCCAGGTCGCGAGCTACTCGCTGGGCGGCGCGGTTCTGCTGCTCTACGCTTATGACGGCGCGGTCTCCATGGCCGTTCCGACGCTGTTCTGGTTCGGCGGCCTTCTGATCATCGGGACCTTCACGGTACTGTCGGAGGCCGGTTTCGGCGACCGTTTCGACGACCATTACCTCACCGTCTATCAGATCTCGGCGCATATGGCGCTGCAGCTGGTGTTCCTGCTCGCGGTGCCGACCATCGGGGTCGCGTTCCTTGCCGTGTTGTTTTTGATCTTCGCGTTCGGCACGCTGCGGATGACGTCGAGCCAGGCCATCCTCACCTGGGGCCTCGCCACCTGCGGGCTCACCGCGGTATTCCTGGGATCGGACCTGCCGATCGGACTGCCGGTCGCGACCCGGCTGCAGCGAACCGCCTCGATGCTCTGTTTCGTGCTGGTGATCGGACAGTGCGCCTTCCTCGGCCTGTTCGGCGCCACGTTACGCAAGATCCTGTACAAGCGCAGCATCGAATTGAAGGCCGCCTATCGACGCATCGAGGAACTGGCCGAGCTCGACGAGCTCACCGGCTCCTACAATCGCCGCTGCATCATGCGGCTCCTCGACGCCGGGATCGAAAGGTCCCGGCAAGCATCCACGCATTTTTCGATCGCGCTGATCGACCTCGACTGGTTCAAGCGCATCAACGACGCTTACGGCCATCCAGTCGGCGACGAGGTGCTGCGTACCTTCGCGATCACGATTTTCGCCAACATCCGCCCGGCCGACAGTTTCGGCCGCTACGGCGGCGAGGAATTCCTGCTGCTGCTGCCGGACACGCCGGGCGACGTCGCGCTCCGCATGCTCGAGCGCCTGCGCGGCATCGTCGCCGATCTCGACTGGGGCGCCTTCTCCCCCAGCATGCGGGTGACCATTTCCGCGGGCGTCGTGACGCTGCGCGACGTCGATACTGCCGACACGTTTCTCGCGCGCGCCGACAGCGCGCTCTATTCCGCCAAGGCGCAAGGGCGCAACTGCGTTGCAGCGAGCTGACCGATCCTTTTTCCTCCGGCACGACAGACGCCGCCGCCGGGCCGAACGCTCCAGGACAGAGCAATGAGATCCTATTCCGCAAGATCATCCGAAAGTCTGCTCGAGGAATTGCAGGCTACCCTCTCGCACGGCACCGTCGCGCGCCGGGTGGAGACGCTGCGCCGCGTCACCGATCTCTTCGTAGGCAACGCGGTCGACTATTCCGACGACCACATCCGCGTGTTCGACGACGTGTTCCAGTGCCTGATCGAGCAGATCGAGACGTCGGCCAAAGCGCTGCTCGCCGAACGGCTCGCGCCGATCGCAGCTGCGCCGCCGCAGATCATCCGCGCGCTCGCGCTCGACGAGGTGATCGAGGTCTCCGGCCCGGTGCTGTCGAAGTCGGAGCGGCTGGACGAGGCGACATTGGTCGAGATCGCACGCACCAGGGGCCAGGCCCATCTCAAGGCGATCTCGCTGCGGCGGACGCTGTCGGAAGCGCTGACCGACGTGCTGGTGGCGCGGGGCAACGAGGACGTGGTGCAGTCGGCGGTCGGCAATCCGGGCGCGCGTTTCTCGGAGGACAGTTTCGCCGACCTCGTCGTCCGCGCCGAGCGCGACGACGGCCTCGCCAGCTGCATCGGCCTGCGGCCCGACCTGCCGCGGCATCACTATCTGAAACTGGTCGCCAAGGCATCCTCGAACGTGCGCAGGAAGCTCGCGGCCGCGCATCCCGAGCTCGCGGACGAGGTGTCGAAAGCCGTCGAGGAAGCGGCACAACGGGTTCGCGCCGTCGCCAGGTCGAAGCAGACGGAGATGGCTCGCGCGCTGGTGAAGTCGCTGCACGAGGACGGCCGTCTCACCGAGCTCCAGGTCGCCACCTTCGCCGAGCAGGGCAAGTTCGACGAGACCAATGCGGCGCTCGCCGCACTCGCAGGGGTCGCGGTCGAGACCGCCGAGACCATGATGATCGAGAGCCGCACCGAAGGCGTGATGATCCTCGCCAAGGCCGCGGGCATGCAATGGTCGAGCGTGCGCGCCATCATCGCCTTGCGCGAAAAGCTCTCCGGCGGGTCGCAGACCGACATGCTGAAGCTGCGCGACGGCTACGAGGCGCTGCGCTCATCGACCGCGCAACAGGCGTTGCGCTTCCACCGCATGCAGCTGCACGCGACGCCGGGAGCGTGAGGCCGGCGCGCTAATACCGCAACACCCTCGATCCGACCAGCGCGCCAATTGCGGTCACCAGCGCGGTCGCGAGCGTGTACCAGGTCGCGACGAACAGCGGGGAATCGTCGGTGCAGTGCGAGGCGTAGAGGGTCGCCGCAAGTCCGGCCGACACCAGCCCGGCGAGCGCTCCGGCGAGCGCGGGGCGGGACGGCGCGCCGTGGCGCAGCCCGAACAGCGCCCCCGCAAGCAGGGGCAGCGACATTGCGGGGATCGCGACCAGGCAGACCCTGGAGTTCTTACCCACCAGGCGCATCGTCATCGGCATCGCCGGCGCCATCATCGCCTCGCTGCCAATCGCCACGGCGAGCAGCCCGACGGGAAGCAGCAGCAGCCAGCCCCAGCCGCGCAGCAGGGCTTCGGGACGCGACAAATGAAGGCTGACGATGATGGCGGGGATCGCGAGCGACAACGTCACCGCGAACTTCATGTCGAAGAACGGGTTGCGCATGGCGCTCATGACGTCGGCGCGCACGCCGAAGAACGTCGCAAAGATCAGAATCGACAGCGGCGCAGCCACCAGCAGCGCCATGCTCAGCACGGCGCCGACGCGGGGCGCGCGGTGCGGATTGTCGGCGGCGAGCGAGCGAATGAGTTGATCGGTGTCCATGATCAATGGTCCCGCAATTTGGCGGTCAGCGCCGCAAGTCCGCGATGCAGCGCGACCCGGACCGCACCCTCGCTCATCGACAACCTTGCCGCCGTATCCTTGATCGAGGTGGCCTCGACGGCGATCGACTGCAGCACGTCGCGTTGACGCTGCGGCAGGGTTCCGAGCTGGGCGGCGACCTCGCCGGCCGAAGCGGTCTCCTGCGGCGCCTCGCCAGGCAGCGTCTCGGCGAAGTCGTCGATGTTGACGAACACGCGCCTGCCGCGCCGGCGGAGCGCATCGATCAGCTTGTTGCGGCCGATCGCAAACAGCCAGGGCGCGAAGGGGGCTTCGCTGTCCCAGGTATGCCGCTTCAGATGCACCGCCAACAGAATCTCCTGCACGATATCCTCGGCCTGGTCGGGCGGCTGACCTGCTCGCGCCAGGCCGCGCCTCGCGGCGGCCCGCAGCACCGGCGTGACGGCCTTCAACAGGCGATGATACGCCGCATCATCGCCTGCCATGGCCGACCGCATTAGGCCGGTCCATTCGTCCTCACGTCCGCGCACCCGCGCCCCTCACTGCAATTCGGCCGCTCTTTCAATTTGTTACGCGGGTGCCGCCAAGATCACGAATTCGTGATCGAGACCCGGGCCGCGCGACCGATGCGGCCGCAAACATCTGCGACGGCTCATAACACCGATCGGTGTGTCCTGCATCGGGCGGGCGGCGGGAGGGGGGTTGCCGCGTTTTTGCCGGGTGTAGCCAGAAGATTCCCATTTTCTGCCCCGCTGTCGTCACGCCCCGGGGTCTCTGTTCGCTGCCGGGACGGGCGGAATTGGGGAGATCGTCGACATGATGAAAGCCAGCACGCGCGCGGCCCTGATCGTTTTGGCCGGGCTTGTCCTGCTGTCCGGAGGCCTCGCACAGGCGGCGCCGAACTCGGCCGCAGGCAACAAATCGGAGAGCGCGGACAAGGTGGCCGATACGGCCAAGCACCGGCGCCACGACTCGCGCCGCACAGACAACAGGAAGACGGTGCAGAAATCCGAGGACAAGGCCGGCAAGAAGGCGACGGTGGCCGAGCCCGACGAGGCCAAGAACGACAAGACCGACAGCCAGGTGCCGGCCTCGAACCAGCTGGCCCCGGAGGTCGCCAACGCCAATGCGCAGTTCGCCGATGCGCCGAGCGCCGCGGCCGCGATGACGAACCGCGCCAACGACAACGTCCAGGCGGCCGCCGATAATGCCAACGCCGAGAACTCCGAAAGCCAGGTCGTCGCGGCCGATCAGCTCAACGACATCGATCGCGCCTCGCAGGAGAGCCCGCCGCAGAAGGCGGTGATTGCCGCAACCGAGGCGCAGCCACGGCCGGCGCCGGTGATGGCCAGCAGCCAGCAGAGCTCGGCCTGGGACCAGAGCTCCCTGATCGGCAAGATCTTCATCGGCGTCGGCACGTTGCTGACCCTGGCCTCCGCCGCGCGGATGTTCATGGCCTGATGGCCAGTTCCGCCGGGACGCGCCCCAGCGCGTCCCGCCTCCGGCCCCCTTGAAGGCATCCGCGCCAGCAGGCACATTGCCCGCTCAATCGAAAGCGTGGGTGGAGCATGAGCACGTTCGAACACATCATCGTCGAGAGCGTCGGCGCGGTCGGCATCGTCAAGCTGAACCGGCCGAAGATGCTCAACGCGCTCTCGTTCGGCGTCTTCCGCGAGATCGCCGCAGCGGTCGACGATCTCGAGGCCGATGACGCCATCGGCTGTATCGTCGTGACCGGCAACGAGAAGGCCTTTGCCGCCGGCGCCGACATCAAGGAGATGCAGCCCAAGGGCTTCATCGACATGTTCTCCGAGGATTTCGCCGCGATCGGCGGCGACCGCATCGCGCGCTGCCGCAAGCCGACCATCGCCGCGGTCGCCGGCTACGCGCTCGGCGGGGGCTGCGAGCTCGCGATGATGTGCGATTTCATCATCGCCGCCGACACCGCAAAGTTCGGCCAGCCCGAGATCACGCTCGGCACCATTCCCGGCATCGGCGGTACTCAGCGGCTGACACGCGCGATCGGCAAGTCCAAGGCCATGGATCTCTGCCTCACCGGCCGGATGATGGACGCGGCGGAAGCCGAGCGAAGCGGCCTCGTCAGCCGGATCGTACCGGCCGACAAGCTGATGGACGAGGTCATGGCGGCAGCCGAGAAGATCGCGGCGATGTCGCGCCCGGCGGCCGCGATGGCCAAGGAGGCGGTGAACCGCGCCTTCGAGACCACGCTCGCCGAAGGCATGAGCGTCGAGCGCAACCTGTTCCATTCGACCTTCGCACTCGAGGACCGCTCGGAGGGCATGGCGGCGTTCATCGAGAAGCGCAAGCCGGTGAACAAGAACCGGTAGCGCGCGAGCCAGTCAGACAGGTGTCAGGCTCTGGCGCTTTCCCGCGCACATCCCTGTGACGCGCCTGCAACAAGCACGGAATACATGGGGTTTTTGCCCGCGGCAGTTTGCCTGCGCGACCCCGGCTGGCTAAACAGTTAAGAGGCCATCGTCGGCGGGGGCGGACAGCCGGGGTTAAGCGGGATTACATGATTGGGCGTACCGCCAGAGCTGGTCGCGGGGTGACGCGGCGTCGATCGGGCGCGGGTCATGTGCTTGCGACATGGACCACGCTGGCGCTCTCGTGCGCGCTCTCTTGCGCCCTGCCCTCCGCGGCATGGGCCGAAGCCCTGCCCGACGCCCTGGCAAAAGCCTATCAGACCAATCCGCAGCTCAACGCCGAGCGTGCGCGCCAGCGCGCCACCGACGAGAACGTGCCGCAGGCGCTGGCCGGCTACCGGCCGCAGATCGTAGCGAGCCTCAGCGCCGGCCTGCAATCTGTGCGCAATCTATTGCCCGACAACACCATCCAGACCGGCAATCTGAAGCCCTGGATCATCGGCGTCACCGTGACGCAGAGCCTGTTCAACGGCTTCCGCACAGCCAACGGCGTCCGGGCTGCCGAGCTCCAGGTGCAGTCGGGCCGCGAAGCGCTGCGCAATGTCGGCCAGGGCGTGCTGCTCGATGCGGTCACCGCCTACACCAATGTTCTCGCCAACCAGTCGCTGGTCGAGGCACAGCGCTCCAACGTCGCCTTCCTGCGCGAGACGCTCTCCGTCACCCAGCGCCGGCTCAATGCCGGCGACGTCACGCCGACCGACACCGCGCAGGCCGAGGCCCGCCTCAATCGTGGCCTTGCCGATCTCAACGCGGCCGAGGTCGCGCTTGCGGTCAGCCAGGCCACTTATGCGCAAGTGATCGGCAATGCGCCCTCGCAGCTCAGGCCTGCCGAGGCCGTCGACCGCTATCTACCGAAGAGCCGCGAGGACGCCATGACGATGGCGATCCGCCAGCATCCGGCGGTGATGGCCGCCAGCTTCGACGTCGATGTCGCCTCCACCAACGTCCGCATCGCCGAAGGCACGCTGCTGCCGAGCGCGACCATTCAGGGCAGCGCCAGCAAGAGCCGCAACAACGACCCGACGCTCGGCACCTTCGCCGAAGACCAGGCCTCGATCGTCGCCAATGTCACCGCGCCGATCTACGACGGCGGCCAGGCCGCGGCGCAGACCCGGCAGGCCAAGGAGATCACGGCGCAGAGCCGCCTCGTGCTCGACCAGGTGCGCAACCAGGCACGCACGGCGGCGGTCAGCGCCTGGGTTGCCAATGAAGGCGCCAAGATCACGGTCTCGGCCTCGGAGTCCGAGGTGAAGGCGGCCACCGTCGCGCTGCAGGGCGTGCAGCGCGAGGCGGCAGGCGGCCAGCGCACGACCGTGGACGTTCTGAACTCGCAGGCCGACCTGATCCAGGCCAAGGCCCGCCTGATCGGCGCGCAACGCGACCGCGTGATCGCCTCCTACACGCTGCTCAGCGCCATCGGCCATCTCGACGTCAAGACGCTGAACCTGAACACGCCGGATTATCTGCCCGAGGTGCACTACCACCAGGTCCGCGACGCCTGGCACGGCCTGCGCACGCCGTCGGGGCAGTAGCCTCAAATCTCTCTGGTGGAGGCCGATGAAAAGTCGCCGCATCCATCTGACGGGAGCCTCGGGCTCCGGCGTGACCACGATCGGTCGCGCGCTCGCGGGCCGGCTGGCCCTGCCGCATCACGACAGCGACGACTATTTCTGGCTGCCCACCGTGCCGCCCTATCAGACGACCCGCCCGGCCGCCGACCGCGTGCGCCTGATGCGCGAGATGTTCTTGCCGCGTCTCGACTGGGTGCTGAGCGGGTCCGTCACCGGCTGGGGCGAAGAGCTCGTTCCGTACTTCGACCTGGTCGTCTTCGTGACCGCGCCGCGCGAGATCCGGATGCAACGATTGCGCGCCCGCGAGGCCGCCCATTTCGGCGCTGATGCCGTCGCGCCGGGCGGCTGGCGCCATGGCGAGACCGAAGACTTCGTCGCATGGGCCTCCCATTACGAAGCCGGTGATCGCGAAGGCCGCAGTCTCGCCAAGCACGACGCGTGGCTCTCGGGCCTGCCCTGCCCGGTCGTGCGCGTGGACGGCTCACGTCCGCTTGCGGCCCTCGTCGAGCAGCTATGCAGCGAAGCGGAGCGGCTACCCGGCTGATGTGATATTCTCCTCCCACTCGCCGATAAGAAACAAACCGGGAGAGAAACCGTGCTCAGCCGACGCAGCGTCCTGCTTGCCTCCCTCGCGGCCGGAGTAGCCATGACCAGCAAAGCCCATGCCCGCGCCGCGCAGCCCGCGACGCCGATCAATTTCGAGGTCCCGGCGCATGCCTGCGACTGCCACACCCACATTCACGGCGATGTCGAAAAGTTTCCGTTCTTCGCCGGGCGCGTCTATACCCCGGAGCCGGCTTCGCCGGAAGAAATGGCGGCACTGCACAAGGCGCTGCATATCGAGCGCGTGGTGATCGTGACGCCGAGCGTCTACGGCACCGACAATTCCTCCACGCTGTTCGGCATGAAGGCACGCGGCGCGACCGCGCGCGGCGTCGCCGTGATCGACGACAACACGCCGGAGAGCGCACTCGATACGATGCACCAGGACGGCTTCCGCGGCATCCGCCTCAATCTGGCGACCGGCGGCGTCAACGATCCCAATGTCGGGCGGCCGCGCTTCACCGCCGCCGTCGAGCGCATGAAGGCCCGCGGCTGGCACGTGCAGCTCTACACCACGCTGGCCATGATCTCCGCGATCAAGGACCTCGTCGAGACGGCGCCGGTGCCGGTCGTGTTCGACCATTTCGGCGGCCTTCACGCTTCGCTCGGCCTCGAGCAGCCGGGCTTCTCCGATCTCGTCGCGCTGGTGAAGTCCGGCAAGGCCTATGTGAAGATCTCCGGCGCCTATCGCTCGTCGAAGCTCGCGCCCGACTATCAGGACATGGTGCCCTATGCCCGCGCGCTGATCGCGGCCAATGCGGACCGCATCGTCTGGGGCACCGACTGGCCGCATCCGGATTCGAGCCGCGTCGAGGGCCGCAAGCCGACCGACATCGCGCCGCTCTATCAGATCGACGACGGCCGCCTGCTCAACCAGCTTCCGGTGTGGGCGCCGGATGCCGGGGTGCGCAAGAAGATCCTGGTCGACAATCCGGCGCGGCTCTACGGGTTCTGACGGTCAGCGCGCGCGGCGGGAGAAGAAGGAGATCAGCACCGGCAAGGTCACCAGGATCACGACTGGCGCCAGCATCATGCCGGTGACGACGACGACAGCGAGCGGTCTCTGCACCTGCGAGCCGATGCCTTCCGACAGCGCCGCCGGCAAGAGGCCGACGCCCGCGACGACGCAGGTCATCAGCACGGGCCGGAGCTGCAGCTCGCCGGTGCGCACCACCGCGCTCATGCGGTCCATGCCCTCTTCGATCAGCTGATTGAACTGCGACAGGATGATGATGCCATCCATCACCGCGATGCCGAACAGCGCGATGAATCCGATCGCCGCGGAGACGCTGAACGCGGTGCCGGAGATCAGAAGGCCCAGCACGCCGCCGAAGATCGCCATCGGAATCACGCTCATCGCGAGCAGCGTGTCGGTCATCGAGCCGAAATTGAACCAGAGCAGCACGCCGATCAGCGCCAGCGAGATCGGCACCACGATCGAGAGCCGCCGGATCGCGTCCTGGAGATTGCCGAACTCGCCGACCCATTCCATGTGCGAGCCCGGCGGCAGCTGCACCTGCGCGGCGATCTTCTGCTGCGCCTCGCTGATCGCGCTGCCGAGATCGCGTTCGCGCACCGAGAACTTGATCGGAAGATAACGCTCCTGCTGCTCGCGATAGATGTAGGCCGCACCCGAGACGAGGCTGATGGTCGCAACCTCGCTCAGCGGAATCTGCGTGACGGTGCCGTTCGGCCCGGGCGCGCCGATCCGCAAATTCTGGATCGCCTCGGCGCTGCGGCGGTATTCCGGCGCGAGGCGGACGATGATCGGGAAGTGGCGGTCGCTCCCGGGTTCATAGAGGTCGCCGGCGGTGTCGCCGCCGATCGCGACCTTGATGGTGGCGTTGATGTCGCCCGGTGCAAGGCCGTAGCGCGCGGCCCTGGCACGGTCGATGTCGATCTGAACGGTCGGCTGGCCCAGCGAGGTGAACACCGCAAGGTCAGTGACGCCCTGCACGGTCGACAGCACCTGCTTGATCTTGTTGGCGGTGTCGGTGAGCGCCTGGAGATCGCTTCCGAACAGCTTGATCGAGTTCTCGCCCTTTACGCCGGAGACGGCTTCGGAGACGTTGTCCTGGAGATATTGCGAGAAGTTGAATTCAACGCCTGGGAAGCGATCGTCGAGCTGCTTGAGCAGCTGCGCGGTCAGCTCTTCCTTGTCGCGGGTGCCGGGCCACTGGCTCACGGGCTTGAGCGGCGCAAAGAACTCGGCATTGAAGAAGCCGGCGGCGTCGGTGCCGTCGTCGGGACGGCCGTGTTGCGACACGACAGACTCCACCTCGGGCCGAGCGCGGATCACCTTGCGCATCTCGTTGACGTAGCTGTTGCCTTCTTGGAGCGAGATGGTCGGCGGCAGCGTGGCACGGATCCAGAGATTGCCCTCCTCCAGCTTCGGCAGGAATTCGAGGCCGAGCAGCCGGGCGAGCGCGACCGTCATCAACACCAGGCCGACCGCGGCACCGAGGACGATGTTGCGGTTGGCGACCGCCCAGTTCAGCACAGGCATGTAGAGCCGGTGCAGGATCAGCATCACCTTCGTCTCGGTCTCCTCGACATGCGCCGGCAGGATGATGGCGGACAGCGCGGGAGTCACGGTGAAGGTGGCAAGCAGGCCGCCGGCCAGCGCATAGGCATAGGTGCGCGCCATCGGCCCGAAGATGTTGCCCTCCACGCCCGACAGCGTGAACAGCGGCAGGAACGCCGCGATGATGATCGCCGCGGCAAAGAAGATCGATCGCGAGACGTCGGCGGCCGCGCTGAGAATGGCATGGATCTTCATGCCGAACAGCGTCTCGGGCGACATATGCTCGGATTCCGACATCGGCGTCGTTTGCGTCAGGCGGCGGAAGATCGCCTCCACCATGATCACGGTGGCGTCGACGATGAGACCGAAATCGATCGCGCCGACCGACAGGAGGTTGGCCGATTCCCCGCGGAGCACCAGGATGATGACGGCGAAGAACAGCGCAAACGGGATGGTGGCGCCGACGATCAAGGCGCTACGGAGATCGCCGAGGAATATCCATTGCAACAGCACGATCAGCAGAATGCCCACCACCATGTTGTGCAGCACGGTGTGGGTGGTGAGCTCGATCAGGTCGCCGCGGTCGTAGATGCGCTCGATGCGCACGCCTGGCGGCAGGATGCTGGAATTGTTGATCTGTTGAACGAGCTCGTGGACGCGCTTGATGGTCGGTGAGCTCTGCTCGCCGCGCCGCATCAGGACGATGCCCTGCACGATGTCGTCGGAATCGTCGAGGCCGGCAATGCCAAGACGCGGCTTCTGGCCGACGGTGACGGTGGCGACGTCCTTGACCAGCACCGGATTGCCGCCGGTCTGCGCCACCATGGTGTTGGCGAGGTCGTCGATCGAGCGGATCAGGCCGACGCCGCGCACGACGGCGGATTGCTGGCCGATATCGACGGTGTTGCCGCCGACATTGACGTTGGAATTGCCGACCGCCTGGAGCAGTTGCGGCAGCGTCAGGCCGTTAGCGACCAGCTTGTTGAAGTCGACCTGGATCTCGTAGGTCTTGCTCCTGCCGCCCCAGCCGGTGACGTCGATCACGCCGGGCACCGCGCGGAAGCGGCGCTGCAGCATCCAGTCCTGGATGGTCTTGAGGTCGAGCACGCTGTAGTTCGGCGGACCGACCAGGCGATAGCGGAAGATCTCGCCGATCGGGCTGAGCGGGGAGATCTGCGGCTGCACGTTGCCCGGCAACGGCGAGAGCTGCGCCAGCCGATTCAGCACCTGCTGCAGCGCCTCGTCATAGGTGTAGGCGAAGGAGAACTGGATTTTGACGTCGGACAGACCGTAGAGCGAGATAGTGCGGATGGTCGTGATGTTCTTCAGGCCGGCGACCTGGGTCTCGATCGGGATCGTGATGTAGCGCTCGATCTCCTCCGCCGACAGGCCCGGGCTCTGCGTCACGATATCGACCATCGGCGGGGTCGGGTCGGGATAGGCCTCGATGTTGAGCCGGTTGAACGCGATCAGACCGCCGATCAGCACGGCGGCGAACATGCCGACCATCAGGAACCGCCGGTTGACGGCAAGGGCAACGAGACGATCCATTCAGGTCTTCAATTTCTTGGGTCGTCGATCAGCTGCCGGACGCCGCGCGGTCGATGAACAGACTGCCTTTGGTGACGATCTGCTCGCCGGGTTTCAGATTGCTGGTGACCTCGACGAGGTTGCCGTTGATGAGACCGATCTTGACCTGGCGCAGCTCGACCGATTTGTCCTCGCGCGCGACCCAGAGGCGGACCTTGTCGGCTTCATAAATCAGAGCCTGCTTCGGCACCGCCGGCGCGGCGCGGTCGCCGGCCGAATAGATCGTGACGTTCGCGAACATTTCCGGCTTGAGCAGCCCGTCCCTGTTGTCGATCGTGGCGCGGACCAGAAGGCGGCGGGTGGCGGGGTCGATCGCGGCGGCAACGTAGTTGATCTTGGCGCTGAACGGACGGCCCGGCAGCGCCATCACGTTGACGGTGATATCCTGCCCGATGCACACCGCGGCCGCATCGCTCTCGCGCACGAAGGCGGTGAGCCAGACGGTGGAGAGGTCGCCAACCACGAAGACCGGATCGCTGGCGCCGGAATTGACGTATTGGCCCGGGCCGATCTTGCGTTGCACGACGGTGCCGGCGATCGGCGAATTGATCGTGATCTCCCGATCGATGACGCCCTTTTCCTGGAATGTCTTGATGGCCTCGTCGGTGAAGCCGAGGATGCGCAGCTTGTTGCGCGCGGCTTCCAGCGCCGTCACCGAGGAGCGCATGTCATTGCGCGCCTGCACCTGAGCCGCTTCCGCTTGCTGGTAATCCTTGAGCGGAATGGCATGGCCCTCGTAGAGGTCCTTGGCGCGCTTGAACTGGATGTCGGAAAGCTCGAGCGCCGACTTCGCCTTGTTCTGCGAGGTCATCGCCGCGATGAAATCGTTCTGAGCCTGCACGGTGTCGGCGGCCTCGATCGTAAACAGCGGTTGCCCTTGCTTCAGCGTCTCGCCCGGCTTGGCGAGCAACTTGGTGACACGGCCTGCATAGGGCGAGAACACCGGCGTCGAGCGGTCCTCGTCGACCGCGACCTTGCCCTCGGTGACGTACTCGGCGCGGAAGCTCCTGGCGGCGACCGGCTCGATCGTCAGCGTCGCCCATTCGGACGGCGTCGGCGTGAAGGTCTGCGCACTCCTGCGCGACTGGCTGGAGATCTCGGAGTGCTTCTTTGCCTTCGCGCCCGAAGCGAACAAGCCGTACGCTCCGACACCGGCGCCGGCGAGAGCTAGTAAAACTACGGATGCGATCACCCGTTGTTTTGCAATCGCGTGCAATCGCTTGGTATTCTCAACTGCCATGGGGCCCGGTCGTGTCTGCGACGATCTCGGCAAATGTTTGCCTCACCGGTCGCGCTATCGCTAATAGTGCCGAACTGGGATTTCAAACAACCTAAAAAACGCGTCGGCCCTTTCCGTTTGCGTTAAAATTCTCCGACATGTCAGCTTCATGTCAGCTTCGGGCCGGCCATTGTGCCGGATGACTGCCCAGCGGCATCGCCGGACGGCTCCATTGCGCCGGTGTCTTCGACAGACGTGCGGAATGCTGCACCGCCTTCAACGTGCCGAAGCCAGATTGCATGTGCTCTATGAACGCAGCATGTACGGCCTCTGCCGTAAGATCCGGGGTATTCAATCCGCCCTCGAGCCGGCCGAGATTCCACAGCCAGGATATCGGCGAGGCTTTGCATGGCCGCTTCTCTCCCTGCCCGTTTGCTGTACTTTTCGCGACCACGTCATGATCGCAGAAAGGATTGCAATGGCCGCCATCGATCCCCTCATCGCAGGTGCCGTGTTCATCGCGACCGCGGCCACCGACGCCGTCTATGTCATGTTCACCTCGGCCGTGATCGCGCGCAAGCGTATCCCGGCGGCGAACTGGAGCGCGATCTGGTACCTGCTCTCCTCTTACGCCGTGATCAGCTACACCGAAAATGTCTTCTATGTCGCCTTTGCGGCGATCGGCTCCTGGGCCGGCGCCTATGCCTCGCTGACCTTCCTGCACCGCCCGCCCGGCGGCCCGCCGGTCGGGGCGGCGCCGGAGTGAAGTCTCTCCGCGTCATTGCGAGCCAACGGGTCCGCGCGCAGCGCGGCCCGATGACAGGCTCCGCGAGGCAATCCAGGATCTTTCCGCGGCGGCAGTCTGGATTGCTTCGTCGCAAGAGCTCCTCGCAATGACGACGTGGAGGCTTCTGGGCGCCTCGCGAAACAGCTACACTCGCAACACCAACAAAAAGGAGCCAACAATGGATCTCGGTCTCAAAGGCAAGAACGCCGTCGTGCTCGGCGGCACGCGCGGCATCGGGCGGGCGATTGCGGCGACGCTGGCGGGTGAAGGCGCCAATGTCGCGGTGTGCGCACGCAACGCCGATCAGGTTGCGGCCACCGTCGCGGAGTTGAAGGCGAGCGGCATCAACGCCACCGGCGGCACGGTCGACGTCACCGACGGCGCGGCACTGAAGAGCTGGATCGAGACGGCAGCGAAGGAGCTCGGCGGCATCGACATGCTGTTCTCCAATGCCGGCGCAATGGCGCAAGGGCACGATCCCGCGTCCTGGGAGCAGAATTTCCGGCTCGACGTGCTCGGCGCCGTGCACGCCTTCGAGGCCGCACGGCCGTCCCTCGAGACAAGCGGCGCCGAAGGCGGCGATGCGGCCTTCGTGATCATCTCGTCGATCGCCGCGGCGCAGGCGGACACGGCGAGCTCCTACGGCCCGGTCAAGGCCGCGCTGATCCACATGGCCAAGGGGCTGGCGCGGCAATACGCGAAGAAGAAGATCCGGGTGAATGTCGTCTCACCCGGCACCGTCTACTTCAAGGGCGGCGTCTGGGAAATGATCGAGAAGAACATGCCGGAGCGGTACCAGGACGCGATGAAGCGCAACCCGACCGGCCGCATGGCGACGCCGCAGGAGATCGCGAGCGCGGCGGTGTTTCTGGCCAGCCCGGTGTCGGGATTCACGACGGGATCGAATCTGGTGGTGGACGGAGCGATCTCGAACCGGGTGAATTTTTGAGGCCGCACTGTCATCGCCCGGCCTTGACCGGGCGATCCAGATCCCAGAGGCGGTTGTGATTGAGCCGAGAGGCCGTGGCGTAGTGGATACCCGCTTTCGCGGGTATGACGACTGCGAGTGTGGTGCATGGTCGCTCAACACTCTCGTCATTGCGAGCACAGCGAAGCAATGACGGTGAGGCGGAAAGCTCGCTCAATACGTCAATGAAAATCCCGCGACGGCGGCAGGATGCGGACGTTGCGGGGGTGGCGGATTTTTTGCGCTGGGCTATCCGCAAGCGCGCGCGGATCTTCGTTGAGCGGTTCGACCACGGTGGCGCCTGCGGGCAGCGGATGCTTGCGGCCGAGCGCATCGTTGGCCAATCCGACCAGATCGTGCGAGCGGTCGACCATGCGCTGGGCGATGAGATGCGTCACCTTCTCCGGGCTGCTCTGGATGTAGCCTTCGACCAGGATGAGGCGCGCGCCCATCACCTCTTTCCGGTACTGCTCCATGATCTTGGGCCAGACCACGACATTGGCGATGCCGGTTTCGTCCTCCAGCGTCATGAACACGACGCCGCTGGCGCTGCCCGGCCGCTGTCGCACCAGGACCACGCCGGCGCAGCGGACGCGGCGCCGCTCGTTCTCATGGCTGATCTCCTTGCAGGCGACGATACGCTCGCGCGTCAACATCTCGCGCAGGAATTCCATCGGATGTCCCTTCAGCGACAGGCGGATGGTCTGGTAATCGGCAACCACCTGCTCTGCGCGCGGCATCACCGGCAGCGGCTTTGCGCCTTCGTCCGGCTGCTCGCGCGCGGTCGCCGCCTCGAACAGCGGTAGCGGCACGTCGTCGGGCAGCCGCCGCACCTGCCACAGCGCTTCGCGGCGGTCGAGCCCGAGCGAGCGGAACGCATCGGCATCCGCCAACAGGATCAGCGCGCGTTTGGGCAGGCCGGTGTCGCGGGCGAAATCCTCCAGCGAGGTGAAGGGACGACGGTTGCGCGCGGCGACGATGCGGTCGGCCCAGTCCTCTCTCTTGTCATTCCGGGGCGATGCGTCAGCATCGAGCTCTGATGCGCAATTGCGCATCTGAGAATCCATTCCTCCAGGCAAATGCGGCCCAATGGATTCCGGGCTCGCGCCAAATGGCGCGCCCCGGAATGACAGCTGAGAGCGCTTCAGGCGCTCCTCGTCCTCGTCCAGCCAGTGGAATCCATCGATCTGGCGGAAGCCCAGCCGCACGGCGCAGTATTTGCCGCTCCCCTGCTCCAGCGTGTTCTGCGCAAAGCTGTAGGACACATCGATGTCGCGCACCTCGACGCCGTTCTTGCGGGCATCGCCGACGATCTGCGCCGGCGCATAAAAGCCCATCGGCTGCGAGTTCAACAACCCGCAGCAGAAGGCGTCGGGATGATAGTGCTTCAGCCACGACGAAATGTAGACCAGCTGTGCAAAGCTCGCGGCATGGCTCTCCGGAAAGCCGTAGGAGCCGAATCCCTTGATCTGGTCGAAGCAGCTTTTGGCGAAGTTGGGATCGTAGCCGCGGGCGACCATGTTGCCAATCAGCTTCTCCTCGTACTGGCCGATGGTGCCGACATTGCGGAAGGTCGCCATCGAGCGGCGCAGGCCGTTGGCTTCCTCGGAGGTGAAATGTGCGGCCTCGATCGCAATGCGCATCGCCTGCTCCTGGAACAGCGGGACACCAAGCGTCTTGTGCAGCACATTGTAAAGCTCGTCCTTGTCGCCGTGATCCGGTGACGGAGACGGATAGCTCACTTTTTCCAGGCCGTTCCGCCGCCGCAAATAAGGATGCACCATGTCGCCCTGGATCGGACCGGGGCGCACGATCGCGACTTCGATGACGAGATCGTAGAAGGTACGCGGCCTCAAGCGCGGCAGCATGTTCATCTGCGCGCGGCTCTCGACCTGGAACACGCCGAGCGATTCCCCGCGGCACAGCATGTCGTAGACCCTGGGGTCGTCCTGCGGGACGCTCGCCAGCACAAAACGCTCGCCCTTGTGCTGGTCGATCAGATCGAAACATTTCCGGATGCAGGTCAGCATGCCCAGGGCGAGCACGTCGACCTTCATCATACGAAGCGCGTCGACGTCGTCCTTGTCCCATTCGATGAAGGTGCGGTCGTCCATCGCGGCATTGCCGATCGGCACATAGGTGTCGAGCCGGTCCTGGGTCAGCACATAGCCGCCGACATGCTGGGAGAGATGGCGCGGGAATTCGATCAGCTCGGTCGCAAGCTCGACCGCGAGGTTGATCATGGGATTGCCGGGATCGAGCCCGGCCTGCCGGACCTGCATGTCGTTGAGGCCTTTGCCCCAGCTGCCCCAGACGGTATCGGCGAGTGCGGCGGTGACGTCCTCGGTCAGGCCGAGCGCCTTGCCAACGTCGCGGATAGCGCTGCGCGGGCGATAATGGATGACGGTGGCGATGATCGCGGCGCGGTGTCGGCCGTAGCGGCGATAGACATATTGCATTACCTCCTCACGGCGCGAATGCTCGAAATCGACGTCGATGTCGGGCGGCTCCAGCCGCTCCTTGGAGATGAAGCGCTCGAACAAGAGGTCCACCTTGGTCGGGTCGACCGAGGTGATGCCGAGCACGTAGCACACGGCCGAGTTCGCCGCTGAGCCGCGGCCCTGGCACAAAATGTTCTGGCTGCGTGCGTAATGCACGATGTCGTGCACGGTGAGGAAGTAGTGCGCGTATTTCAGCTCGGCGATCAGCGCGAGCTCCTTGTTGAGCGTCGCGCGCAGCTTGTCCTCGATCTTGCCGCCGAAATATTTGTCGACGCCCGCCCAGGTCAGATCCTCCAGATGCCCTTGCGCAGTCTTGCCCGGCGGCACCGGCTCGTCGGGATATTGGTACTTGAGCTGATCGAGCGAGAACTCGATTACGTCCGCAAAGCGCATGGTCTGCGCGATCGCCTCGGGAAAATCGCGGAACAGCCGCGCCATTTCGCGCGGGGTCTTCAAGAAGCGCTCGGCATTGGCCTCTAACTTCCGCCCAATCGCCTCGATCGTGGTCTTTTCCCGGATGCAGGTCAGCACATCCTGAAGCGGACGGCGGCCGGGATCGTGATACAGCACCTCGTTGGTCGCGAGCAGCGGCACCTTGGCCTTTGCCGCGAGATCATCGAGCCGCGAGAGACGACGCCTGTCGTCGCCGCGATAGAGCAGGCTCGCCGCCAGCCACACGCCCTCGGCACGGCTCGCCTTCAGCTTTGCGAGGACATCCAGCGCCCGCGCCGGCTCGAAACGATGCGGCAGCGTCAACACCAGGAGTTGGCCTTCCGAGAATTCCAGGAGATCGGCGAGGGTGAGATGGCACTCGCCCTTCTCGATCCGCGTGATGTCGTCGCCGCGCTTGCCCCTTGTCAGGAGCTGGCACAGCCGGCCATAGGCCGCGCGATCACGCGGATAGACCAGGATGTCGGGCGTGCCGTCGCTGAAGACGATGCGCGCACCGATCAGCAGCTTAGGCTTGTGCAGCACTTTGTCATTGTCGAGCTCCTTGTAGGCCCGCACCACACCCGCGAGCGTGTTGTGATCGGCAATGCCGATCACCGGAATTCCTAAAGCGCTCGCCTGATGCACATAGGCGCGCGGATCCGAGCCGCCGCGCAGGAAAGAGAAATTGGTGGTGATGCCGATCTCGGCATAAGCGGGGCTGTTCATGCGAAAAGACCATGCACATACCAGCCGGGAGACGCCGGCTTGCCGTCACCATCGAACACCTCTCCCTCATAGAGACCGTCGCGAAAGATCCAGAAGCGCAGGCCTTCGGCATCCTCGATGCGGAAATAATCCCGTGTCAGCTGCTTGCCGTCCTGCCGCCACCATTCCATCGCGATGCGCTCGGGCCCTTCCACCCGCACCACCGCATGCAGCGCGCGCCGCCAGGTGAATTGATGCGGCGGGCCATCGGGCACGGTCGCGAACGGCACCTTGATCGGCTCCGGCTTGTCGAACAGCCGCAACGGACGCAGCGGCGGCTCGCTCGCGACGCGCGCCGGCCATTCGGCCTGCATGGCGGCAGCGAGATGATGCTGCGCCGATGCGGCCAGCACCGCGCTTTCGGGGATATGGGTATCCTGCGGCAGGTGCACGACGACACGCTTGCCGCCGATGCGCGCGGCGATGCGGTCGATCAGCGCGGCGAGCTCGTCATTGTCGTGGACATGGGCATCGAGATCGCGCTGCTCCTGCACCACGATCTCGGTGCGGCTGGCCGACAATCGCACCATGTCGAAGCCGAAGCCGGGATCGAGGGGATCGGCGAGTGCATCGAGCCGCTCGCGGAACAAGCGGTCGACCACGGCGCTTCGCGTTACCGGACGTCCGGTCTCGACCGTAATCATACGCACCACACCGTCGGTGCGGAAGAACGCCGCTTCAAGCCGCCGCGCGCCTTTGCCCTGCTTCTCCATGGACGCGATCAACGTGTCGGCCAGCCGCGACAGCGTCATCGCGATCATGGTGTCGGTCGCGATCGGCTCGGCAAAGCGTTTTTCCACGATATAGTCGGGCAGCGGTTTGCGCGGGCTGATCGGCGTATCGCCCTGCCCCAGCGCATGGGCGAGCAGCGTGGAGAAGCGCGCACCGAACCGCGCCGTGATCTCGGAGGCGCTGCGCGAGGCGACGTCGCCGATGGTCTTCAGCCCGGCGCGGCGCAGGCCGGTGGTGATGGCTTCACCCGCGCCGAGCGCGGAGACCGGAAACGACCTGATCGCTTCCGCCTCGCCGCCATCGGCCACGATGGAGCCGGCTACCTGCCGCGTCAGCGTGCGGGCGCAGATCGAGGTGCCCGCGATCGCCGCGCTGACGGCAAAGCCTTGGCGGCCCAATGCGCGGACCAATGTCCGCAACAATGTGGCCTCGCCGCCGAACAGATGCGCACAGCCGGTGATATCCAGGAACAGCCCGTGCGGCGGATCGAGCGCCACCAGCGGCGTGAAGCGGTCGCACCAATCGGCGATATCGCTGAGCGTCTTCGCATCGGCCACGGTATCGGCGTCGAACACACGCAAGTCCGGGCACATCGCCCGCGCATTGGCGAGCGGCTGGCCGATATACAGGCCGAGGCGCTCGGCGGCCTCGTCCAGCGCATGGATCACCAGCGCATTGTTGTCCTTGATGACGACGATATCGGGCTCAGGATTGGTTTTACCCAGCCCGGCGCTGCCAACGAACCGCTGGATCCTGTCGATGGGCAGGCGCGGCAGCCACAGGCTGAGGATACGTCGAGGGTTCACTGAACTGGCACTCATCACAATTCCATTCCATGATCCACCGGCCGCATGGGCCATGACGATTGCGCAAGAGCTCGGCATCGAACACCGGCGCGCCCCAGGCATTCCACACCGAGCCCGGCGGCGAATGCGCCGCACGCAGCATCCACCTGGTCTCCGCGGTCGAGGGCAGCGGCTGCGCGGCCATCCGCAGCAAGAGGCCGGTGACGCCCGAGCCTTGCGCGGCCAGCGTCAGCTTGCGGCTTGCTACCGGATCGAACTGCCTGGTCTCGCCCCAGAGCTCGAGCACGACGGCGCCGAGCGCATCGCAGGCAAGCGCGTCGGCCGAGGTGCGCAGCGCGCTCTCGACATTGGCGGCGCGCACCATCACCACACGGCGCGGATCGAGGCCGAGCTCGGATAGCCCGCTCATCGACAGCGCGCCGGTTTCGCGCTCCGAAAAATCCTGCCGCACCCACAATAGCGGCCGGCGTGCGCTCACGCGTCCCGCAAGGCCCATGACAAAGCCCGTCGCGGCCGCGCCCTGACGCCCTTCGCAAAACACCTCGTGGATCGCCGCGCGCGCGAGCCCGCCCTTCAGCGCGGCGTCGGCCGCGCCATGGCCGAGCGCGATGCGATCGTGCGGATGCACGACTTCCGCCGTCTCGATGCGCTCGATCTGGCTACGCAAGGTCGCAAGCGCGCTCATACGTGCGCCGCTCATGCTCGCCGCTCCTCAGAGGTGATTGCCGATGGCTCTCAAAAAGAGAACCAGCAGCTGGCTCATTTGTTCATGATATGTTCTAATATAAAGCTAACGGCGCCGACAGAGTCAATCGAATTGGCGCATCCAAAGATTCATGAGCGGAATCAAAGAGATCAAACATGGACGTACAACGCAAGCTGGAGATTCTGGCGGACGCCGCCAAATACGACGCATCCTGCGCCTCCAGCGGCACCGAGAAGCGGGATTCCAGCGACGGCAAGGGCATGGGCTCGACCGCGCCGGGCATGGGCATCTGCCATTCCTACGCGCCGGACGGACGCTGCATCTCGCTGCTCAAGGTGCTGCTGACCAACGCCTGCAATTACGATTGCCTCTATTGCGTCAACCGCGCCTCCTCGAACGTAGCCCGCGCCCGCTTCACCATCGACGAAGTGGTCAAGCTCACGCTCGACTTCTACCGGCGCAACTATATCGAGGGCCTGTTTCTCTCCTCCGGCATCATCCGCAGCCCCGACTACACCATGGAGCAAGTGGTGAGCGTCGCGCGAAAGCTGCGCGAGGAGCATCATTTCCGCGGCTACATCCATTTGAAGACCATTCCCGAGGCCGACGACGCGCTGATCGTGGAGGCCGGCAAATATGCCGACCGTCTTTCGATCAACATCGAGATGCCTGAGGAGACCAGTCTGCAGCAATTCGCGCCGGAGAAGGACGTGCGCGCGATCCGCCGCACCATGGGCCGGCTGCGGCTCAAGCTGGACGAGGCCGAGGAGAACCGCACAACGCAAACAAAGGCCAAGCCGCAGCGCTTTGCGCCGGCCGGCCAGAGCACGCAGATGATCGTCGGCGCAGATAGCGCCTCCGATCACACCATTCTCCACACCAGCGCCAATCTCTACGGCGCCTACCGCCTGCGGCGCGTCTATTACTCCGCGTTCAGCCCGATCCCTGATGCCAGCCGCGCCCTGCCCCTGCGGGCGCCGCCGCTGCTGCGCGAGCACCGGCTCTACCAGGCCGACTGGCTGATGCGGTTCTACGGCTTCGACGTCGGCGAGATCGTCGACGACAGTGCGATGCTGCCGCTCGACATCGATCCCAAGCTGGCCTGGGCGCTGCGCCACCGCGACCGCTTCCCGCTCGACGTCAACCGCGCCAGCCGCGAGGAGCTTTTGCGCGTGCCGGGCTTCGGCACCAGGACGGTCGAACGCATCCTCGCGACGCGGCGCACCACCACGATCCGCCTCGCCGATCTCGCGCGGCTGCATGTGCCCCGCAACAAGGCGCTGCCGTTCATCGTCCTCAGCGATCACCGTCCCTCACCGCATCGTCTCGATGCAGCCGGGCTGATCGAACGGTTCAAGCCCAAGGCAACGCAACTGGGATTTGGCTTCTGATGCAGTACATCATGCTCGACACCGAAACCGACTTCGACGGCTGGCGCAAGGCCGCGCGCAGCCTCGTGCTCCATCACGTGCCGCCCGGCGACGTCACCTGGACCGTACAGGGCCGCGAAGCCGAGCTGTTCGCACCGTCCTTGCCGTCTCCGATCCTCGAGGTGAACGACGGTACCTTCAACGTACCAGGCAAATTCGTCGAGCTCGCCAAGGCGGCGATCCTGCATCGCGATGACGAACGCTTTGCGATCCTCTTTCGCCTGCTGTTCCGGCTGAAGGACAATCACGATCTCCTCGAGGTTGCGACCGACCCCGATGTCGCGCTTGTCACGGCCATGGCGAAAGCGGTCTATCGCGACGAGCACAAGATGCATGCCTTCGTGCGCTTCCGCGAGATCGGCCGGGAACGCCAGGCGCACTACGTCGCCTGGTTCGAGCCGGAGCATCACGTCGTCGAGCTCGCCGCGCCGTTCTTCGCCAAGCGCTTCGCCGACATGCCCTGGTCGATCCTGACGCCGGACCTCTGCGCGCATTGGGACGGCCATGCGCTCTCCTTCACGCCGGGCGTCAGCAAGAGCGAGGCGCCGGGCGAAGACCGGCTGGAGGAAACCTGGCGGCGCTACTATGCCAGCATCTTCAATCCGGCCCGGCTCAAGGTGAAGGCGATGCAGGCCGAGATGCCGAAGAAATATTGGAGGAACCTGCCCGAGGCTTCGATCATTAAGCCCTTGATCGAGGACGCCGAGCGCATGACCGGCGCCATGATCGCCAATGCCGCAACCGATCCGCACAAGCCTCAGAAGCGGCCGGAGGCTCCGATGAAACGCAAGCCAGCTGCCGACGATCTCGAAGCGCTCCGCGAGGAGGCCGCGCATTGCCGCGCCTGCCATCTCTACAAGGACGCGACACAGACCGTGTTCGGCGAAGGGCCTGAGAATGCCAACATCATGCTGGTCGGCGAGCAGCCCGGCGACAAGGAAGACCTCGCCGGCCATCCCTTCGTCGGCCCGGCCGGGCAAATGCTCGATCGCGCGCTGGAGGAGGCCGGCGTCGACCGCAAGAAGGTCTATGTCACCAACGCGGTGAAGCATTTCAAATTCGTGCCGCGCGGAAAGATCCGCCTGCACCAGAAGCCGAACACACCCGAGATCCGGGCGTGCCGGCAGTGGTATGAGCGGGAAGTTTCGACAATCCAGCCGGAACTCATCGTGGCGATGGGCGCCACCGCCGCACAAAGCGTGTTCGGCAAGATCACTCCCATCGGCAAGAACCGCGGCCGGTTGATCGATCTTCCCGACGGGCGCAAAGCGCTCGTGACGGTGCATCCGTCCTATCTGCTGCGGCTGCCGGATCCCGAAGCCAAGGTGCTGGAGTATCGACGCTTTGTCGATGATCTGAAGATCGCTGCCGGCCTGCAGAAGAAGGCCGCACGGGCCGCCTGAGCACTGGCAGGACATCGACATACTGGCAGGCAAGGCGCTTTCGCGCCTTGGTTGTCATGCAGCCTTCAAATCCATCGCGGACAATGCCCTCGACCGAAAGTTAAGGGGCGTCCCGACATGACAGACGTTGCATTCGACCGCGCAGTAGCAGATCCCGCACCGATCCAGCCGGCCTCACGGCCGAATCTCGACAAGGGCTTCAACCCGCTGACGATGATCCTGTTCTTCGGCGTGCTCGCCGGGGGCCTGCTGTTCGTCGCCTACAGCATCTATGTCGACGTCAATGCCACCGGCGCGCGGGTGACGACCTATCTGCCCTACATCCTCCTCTTCATCGCGCTCCTGATCGCGCTCGGCTTCGAATTCGTCAACGGCTTCCATGACACCGCCAATGCGGTGGCGACGGTGATCTACACCCATTCGCTGCCGGCCGAGGTCGCGGTGATGTGGTCGGGCTTCTTCAACTTCCTCGGCGTGCTCTTGTCCTCCGGCGCGGTCGCCTTCGGCATCGTCTCGCTACTGCCGGTCGAACTGATCCTCCAGGTGGGTTCCAGCGCCGGCTTCGCCATGGTGTTCGCGCTGTTGATCGCCGCGATTCTGTGGAACCTCGGCACCTGGTTCTTCGGCCTGCCCGCCTCTTCCTCGCACACGCTGATCGGATCGATCATCGGCGTCGGCGTCGCCAACGCCGTCATGCGCGGCCGCGACGGCACCTCGGGCGTGGACTGGACCAAGGCGACCGAGATCGGCTACGCGCTGCTGCTGTCGCCCCTGTTCGGCTTCATCTGTGCCGCCACGCTGTTGCTCCTGCTCAAGTTCATCGTGCGCAACCCGGCGCTCTATTCCGCGCCGGAAGGCAACAAGCCGCCGCCGCTGTGGATCCGTGGCATCTTGATCGCGACCTGCACCGGCGTCAGCTTCGCACACGGCTCGAACGACGGCCAGAAGGGCATGGGCCTGATCATGCTGATCCTGATCGGCACCGTGCCGACGGCCTATGCGCTCAACCGCGCGCTGCCGGAATCGCAGGTCGTCCAGTTCCAGAAGACCTCCGATGCCGCCGCCAAGGTGATCTCGGCCAAGGGCGCCGGCCACAGCATCATCGGCGATCCCCGCCCCGCCGTGACGCAGTACATCACGCTGCGCCACATCAACGAGGGCACCTATCCCTCGCTCGCCGTGCTGGTGAAGGAGGTCGGTGATCAGGTCGCCAAATACGGCACGCTGAACAAGCTGCCTGCGGAAGCCGTCGGCAACACCCGCAACGACATGTACATGACCTCGGAAGCGATCCGCTTCCTGATGAAGGATAAGGAGAACGATCTCAACAAAGAGGAGATCGCAGTCCTGAACGCCTACAAGGGATCGCTCGACGCCGCCACCAAGTTCATCCCCAACTGGGTGAAGATCGCGGTCGCGATCGCACTCGGCCTCGGCACCATGATCGGCTGGAGGCGCATCGTCATCACGGTCGGCGAGAAGATCGGCAAGAGCCATCTCACCTACGCGCAAGGGGCGTCCGCGGAGCTCGTCGCCGCCGGCACGATCGGCGCCGCCGACGTGTTCGGCCTGCCGGTCTCAACCACGCATGTGCTGTCGTCTGGCGTCGCCGGCACCATGGCGGCGAACGGTTCGGGTCTGCAATGGTCGACGATCCGCAACCTGCTGATGGCCTGGGTGCTGACGCTGCCCTGCGCAATCATGCTGTCGGCCACGCTCTACGTGATCTTCTCGCAGATGTTCTGAAGGTGCTGCTTTCTCCCCCTCCCGTTCTTACGGGGCCGCGACCAGCTTCGCTCGCGCTGAGAGGGTTAGGGTGAGGGGCTGCTTCGGCGATCACGGTGAGAGGGGCACTCGCCGAGAGTCCCCTCACCCGGAATCCGCGCGACGCGCGCATTCCGACCTCTCCCCGCAAGCGGGGCGAGGTAAGTGAAGCACCGCCCTTACGACGCCGCGAGCTGCTCCTCGACCAGCTTCACCCAATAGGACGTGCCGTAGACGATCGCCTCGTCGTTGAAATTGTAGGCGGGGTGATGCAGGCCGGCGCTGTCGCCGTTGCCGCAGAAGATGAAGGCGCCGGGCCGCGCTTCGAGCATGTAGGCGAAATCCTCGCCGCCCATCAGCGGCGCCATGTCGTGGACATGGGCCTCGCCCGCAACCTGCGTGGCGATGCGCCGTGCCACTTCGGTCTCCGCCGCATGATTGTTCACGACCGGATAATTGCGCTTGTAGTGCAAGTCGATCTTGGCGCCGGTGATCTGCGCCACGCCCGCCACGACCTCATGCACGCGCTTCTCGACCAGCTTGCGCACGTCAGGCGACAGCGTGCGGATGGTGCCTCTCAGCGTCGCGGTCTGCGGGATGACGTTGCGGGCGTTGCCGGCGTGGAATTCGCAAATCGATACGACCGCCGATTCCAGGGGATCGACGCTGCGCGAGACGATCGACTGCAGGGCCGTGATCACCTGCGCGCCGACCAGCACGGAATCGACGCATTTGTGCGGCCGCGCGGCATGGCCGCCGACGCCCTCGATCATGATGTCGACCTCGTCGGTCGCCGCCATGATGGGGCCCGGCCGGATCGCGAACGAGCCGACCGGGATGCCCGGGCCGTTGTGCATGCCGTAGACCTGCTCGATGCCGAAGCGTTCCATCAGGCCGTCCTTGACCATGGCCGCGCCGCCGGCGCCGCCCTCCTCGGCGGGCTGGAAGATCACCACGGCATCGCCGGCGAAATTACGCGTCTCGGCGAGGTAGCGGGCCGCCCCGAGCAGCATCGCGGTATGGCCGTCATGGCCGCAGGCGTGCATCTTGCCGGGGATCTTGGAGGCGTAAGGCAGATTGGTCTGCTCCTCGACCGGCAGCGCGTCCATGTCGGCACGCATGCCGATCACCTTGAGCCCTTCGCCGGCGGGCTTGTTGCCCTTGATCACGCCGACGACGCCGGTCTGGCCGAGACCGGTCACGACTTCGTCGCAGCCGAACTCGCGCAACCGGTCCGCAACGAATGCTGCGGTGCGGTGGACATCGTACAGCAGCTCGGGATGCTGATGGATGTCCCGCCGCCAGGCCTGGATATCGGGTTGAAGGTCGGCGACGCGGTTCACGATGGGCATGGAAGGTCTCGAGCTGTTGGAAATGCAAGGTCTGTCTACCATGCAAGCGTCGGTCCACCCAACCGCCGGCAATCGGGGCCTAGCCCTGTTCACCCGGCATGGCCGGGCTTGTCCCGGTCGGCTGCGTCTGCCTATTAACGGAAAGCAAAGAGACCATCCGGGTGGAAGCAGAATGCCGAGGCGACTTGAAGGTGAGTTTGACTACATTGTCGTCGGAGCCGGCACCGCGGGCTGCATCGTCGCCAACCGGCTGTCGGCCGCCCCGGGCAACCGCGTTCTCATCCTTGAAGCGGGTGGCGACGACAACTGGATCTGGTTCCATATCCCGGTCGGCTATCTCTTCGCGATCGGCAATCCGCGTTCGGACTGGATGTTCAAGACCGAGGCCGAGCCCGGCCTGAACGGCCGTTCGCTGGCCTACCCCCGCGGCAAGGTGATCGGCGGCTGCTCGGCGATCAACGCCATGATCTCGATGCGCGGACAGGCCGCCGACTACGATCATTGGCGCCAGCTCGGCATGACCGGCTGGGGCTACGACGACGTGCTACCGCTGTTCAAGCGGCTGGAAGACCACTTTCTCGGCGCGAGCGAACATCACGGCGCCGGCGGCGGCTGGCGCATCGAGGCGCCACGGCTCGCGTGGGACATCCTCGACGCGGTCGGCGACGCCGCCGAGGAGATGGGCATCAAGCGCATCCCGGATTTCAACACCGGCGACAACGAAGGCACCAGCTATTTCCACGTCAACCAGAAGCGCGGCCGGCGCTGGTCGTCGGCGCGCGGCTTCCTCAAGCCGGCCTTGAGGCGCCCCAATCTGCGGCTCGAGAAGCACGTGCTGGTCGACCGCCTCATCATCGAGCGGGGCCGCGCCGTCGGCGTGCGCTTCATCCGGAACGGCGAGATCGTCGAGGCGCGGGCGAAGCGCGAGGTGATCCTCTCGGCAGGCTCCATCGGCTCGGTGCAGGTGCTGCATCGCTCCGGCATTGGACCGGCCGACTGGCTGTCCCCGCTCGGCATCGACATCGTCATGGACAAGCCCGGCGTCGGGCGCAATCTGCAGGACCACCTGCAACAGCGCGCAATCTACAAGGTCGAGGGCGTGCGCACGCTGAACGAGACCTATTACAATCTGTTGCGCCGCGGCCTGATGGGGCTCGACTACGCCTTCCGCCGCCGCGGTCCGCTGACCATGGCACCGTCGCAGCTCGGCATTTTCACGCGCTCCGATGCGACGCGCGCCCGCGCCAACATCCAGTTCCACGTGCAGCCGCTGTCGCTCGACAAGTTCGGCGATCCCCTGCATCGCTTTCCCGCAATCACCGTCAGCGCCTGCAATCTGCAGCCGACCTCGCGCGGCAACGTGCGGCTTCGTTCGGCGAGCCCCGAGGAGAAGCCGGTCATTGCGCCGAACTACCTGTCGACCGACGATGACCGCCAGGTCGCCGCGGACGCCATTCGCACCACGCGCCGCCTGATGCAGCAGAAGGCACTGGCCAAATATCGGCCCAGCGAATATTTGCCGGGGCCGACGGTCGGCGACGACGACGCTTCTCTGGCGAAGGCCGCCGGCGACATCGGCACCACCATCTTCCATCCGGTCGGCACCGCGAAGATGGGCACGGCGAACGATCCGATGGCCGTGGTGGACGAACGCCTGCGGTTCTACGGCCTCGGCAATCTGCGCATCGTCGATGCCTCGATCATGCCGACGATCACCTCGGGCAACACCAACACGCCGACCGCGATGATCGCGGAGAAGGGTGCGACGATGATCTTGGAGGATGCGAAGTAGCCATCGCTCATGATCAATCCGCACCGTTTCTCAATCGGCCCCGCCGGCGCAGAGATCGCCATGCTGCAATGGGGCGACAGCGGCAGGCCACCAGCCCTGCTCGTCCACGGCACGGGCTTCGTCGCCGCCGTCTGGGACGAGGTCGCGCGCGAGCTTGCATCGACCTACACCGTCTATGCTCTCGACCGCCGCGGTCATGGCGCAAGCCACAAGCCCGGCGCCTATCACTTCCTCGATTACGCCGCCGACGTCTGCCGGGTAATCGATGCGCTCGATCTCCGCGACATCTACGGGATCGGCCACAGCGCGGGTGCGACCGATCTCCTTCTTGCTGCGAGACTTCTGCCCAGTCGCTTCTCACGCCTGTTCGTGATGGAGCCGACCGTCATGGACCCGCGCGCGGCTCGCTCCGGCGGATTGAGTGAAGAATCTCTCGCGCGCGTGCAGGGCACGCTGCGCCGGCGAGCCGACTTCGACAGTCGCAACGCAGTATTGGAACGTTACCGCGCAGCACCGGCGTTTGCGGAATGGACCGAAACCTCACTAGGGGCGTATGTGCGTCACGGCTTCGTGCCACTGGATGACGGCCGTATCCGCCTCTGCTGCACGCCCGAAATCGAAGCCGCGATCTTGCGTCCCATCTACGAGGCGATGGAGCAGGTTTACACTGGCGATGCCCGCGGCAATCCGTTTGGAATGCTCAGCGAAATCGACTGCCCGGTGCGCGTCACGACAGCCGCGAAGTCGGGCCCGATCTACTGGGAGATGGCGAAACGCGCTGTGTCGCTGATTCCGCGCGCCGGTGCGCTGGTCTTCGAGAACTCCGGGCACTGCGTCGCGCAGGAAAGGCCGAGGGTTGTCGTGCAGGCTGTGCGGGATTTCGCAAAATAGGTTCTCGGACGCGCGCTGCAGCGTGCAAGGCTGCTGAGCAGACCCGCAGCAGGAGCAAACCACAGCTCCCGGTTGCATCAGCCGATGCACATTGCTAGTGCAATGTCATGAAGCAAATTCTCGTTGTTGCTGCAGCTCTTGCCTGGGCTGCTACAGCGCTCGCGCAAGAGCGACACAGAACGTCGCGCGGCGAGCTGTTCTATACGAAGAAGGCGTAGGACAGGGCGATAAGGCTGAGGGCCAAGTGACCTGGCGGACGGAGCGGACGGCCGATCCTTCGGCGCCACCCGACGACATCACGATATGGGGCGACATCGTGATCCCTTCCCGAGGCGCGCGGATGACGGTCTCTTTTCGTCGAAACTTCGATTCATCACTCTCCGCCAGCCACACAGTTCAGGTCGATTTCAAACCTCCTGTCGACTTCGCGGGCGGCAGCATCGAGCAAGTGATGGGCCTGATGCTGAAAACAAGTGAGCAGGCCAAAGGCGTTCCGATCGACGCAATATCCGTAAAGATTGACGACACACACTTTCTGATCGGCATGTCCGGCGTCGTGCAGAACGCATCGGCGAACCGGCGCCTGATCAGAAGCAGGGACTGGATCGATATTCCGCTCTTCTACGGCACGCAGCGCCGCGCAATCCTCGCTATCGCAAAGGACGGCGATGCCGCAGCGATGTTCAATACCGTGTTTGCTGACTGACGCGCAGGACGCGTCCTGCGCTACGCCATCACGCCGCCCGCGCGGCAGTCTGGCCACCCCGGATGAAACGTCGCGCGGACGGGGCCGACGTCACCCATTCTAGAATCCAGGATTTGTTACCCGGCCTACGGCCTCGCCCTATGCCGACCGCCGCACCGCGTTGTCCACCAGCGTCTTGCCGAGCGACCAGATCGCGCCGGGGACCTTGTGGCTGCCGGCGATGACGTCGTCGAACGCCTTCTCGATCCAGCTGCAGTCTTCCTCGGTGATGGTGAGCGGCGGCAACAGCTTGATGGTGTGGCTGCCGTGGCCGGCGACTTGCGTCAGGATCTTGTGATCCTTGAACAGCGGCACGGTGATGAGCTGGCAGAACAGGCCCTTGTTGGCGGTCTCCAGCACGTTCCAGGAGGCCCGCAGGCGCAGCGATTTCGGCGGGCCGAACTCGATCCCGATCATCAGCCCCTTGCCGCGGACTTCCTTGAGCAGCTCGTAGCCCGGCACCATGCGCGTCAGCGCGAGGCGCAGCTCGGCGCCGCGCTTGGCGGCTGCATCGATCAGCTTCTCCGATTCCATGACGTCGAGCGTGGCAATGCCCGCGGCCATCGCGAGGTCGTTCTTGGAGAAGGTGGAGCCGTGCACCACCGCGCGGTCCATCTGGTTGAAGATCTTGTCGAAGATGCTCTTGCGCGTCAGCACGGCGCCGACCGGCACGTGGCCGCCCGACAGCGACTTCGACAGCAGCACCATGTCGGGCTCGACATTCCAGTGCTCGACCGCGAGGAAGCGGCCAGTGCGGCCCATGCCGGTCTGGATCTCGTCGGCGACGAACAGCGTGCCGTATTTCTTGCAGAGTGCGGCCGCACCGGGCAGGAACTCGTCGGTGGGCATGTTGACGCCCTTGCCCTGGATCGGCTCGACGACGAAGGCGGCGACCTCGCGCGAGGCCAGCGCCTTTTCCAGCGCGGCCACGTCGTTGAACGGGATCGCGGTGCAGCCCGGCAGCAGCGGCTCGAAGCCGGTACGGAAATTCGAATCGCCGGTCAGCGACAGCGCGCCGTAGGTCAGCCCGTGATAGCCGTGGGCGCAATAGACGATGCCGGGACGTCCCGTCGCGCCGCGCGCGAACTTGATCGCGGCCTCGACGCATTCCGCGCCGGAATTGGCGAAGAACGCCTTGTCGAGATAGGGAACGTATTTCAGGAGGCGCTCGGCCAGCACACCGGCGAGCGTCGAGACGTCGAATTGGACGAGGTTGGGCAGGTCGGCATCGAGCACGCTCTTGAGCGCCTCGCGCATAACGGGATGGTTGCGCCCGATCGCAAACACACCGAAGCCGGACAACAGGTCGAGATATCGCGCACCCTCGCGGTCGTAGAGGTACTGCCCCTGCCCCTTCTGAAAGCCGACATCGTAGCCGATGGTCTTGAGAACCCGGACGAACTGCTCGTTCAGATACCGGTTATGCAGGGTGCTGCGCTGGGCCTGACGGTCCGCGAATAGCTGAGACATGTCTGGATTTGGGCTGTGCATCCGCTACATACTTCGCTTGAGGGCCGTCTCGTCAACTGAAAACGGACCGTTACTGAAAACGGTCTGTGCGGCCTTTTGCCCTTTTTCGGACCATCTTCGCAAGCACAGCTTTAGACCATGTTGCACTGCCAAGGAACACACATGCGTTTGGCCCTTTACACCGGACTAATACTGGCTGGCGGTTGCGCCGGCCTGACGCCCGCGCTCGCCGCGGATCCGACCGGCGACTGGCGCGTCGCCGACGGCGTTGCCAACATTCGCGTCGCCCAATGCTATGGCAGCATGTGGGGCGCGGTTTCCTGGGAAAAGCAGCCCGGCGGACGCGACCAGAACAATCCGGACGCCTCGAAAAAGAACAGGCCGACGCTCGGCATGGCAACCCTGATCGACATGAAGAAGAAGCCCGGCGTCGACCAGTGGGAAGGACAGGTCTACAACGCCAAGGACGGCCAGCTCTACAGCGCGACCATCACGCCGGCCGGTCCCGACCAGCTCGAAATCAAGGGCTGCGTCATGGGCTTCCTCTGCGGCGGCGAAACCTGGACCCGGGTCGGCCCGCCGATCCCATCGAGTCCTGCCAACGCCATGGCCAAGGGCGCGGCGAAATCCGGCGGCACTGCGCCGAAGCAGCCCCAAGGAGGTCAAGCGGCACAGGGGACCCAAGCAGCTCAAGCCGGGAGCGGCGGCACCACGCCTGCGCCCGCAGCTCCCAAGGCCGCCGGCGCAGCCAAGCCGGGTCCGAAGGGCGCCGCCGACCCCGTCGGCGACATCTGTCTACTCCCTGAGATTGCGGGGTTTGCCCATTAGGGCCGGCTGGAACAGCAGCACGGCGGCGAGCGTCGTCACCAACGAGAGTGCCAGCAGCTTGCCCATGCTGGACGTGCCGGGATGGCTCGACAGCCACAGGCTGCCGAACGCGGTCGCGGTCGTCAGCGCGCTGAAAAAGATCGCGCGCGTCAGGCTGGTCTGGAGCAGGTTCGTCCTGCCCGAGCGCCAGGCCACGACATAATAGATCTTGAAGGCGACGCCGACGCCGAGCAGCAGCGGAAGCGCGACGATGTTGGCGAAGTTGAGCGGCAGGCCGATCAGCACGCAGATCTCGAGCGTCACCGCGCCGGCAACCAGCAGCGGCACCAGCGTCATCAGCACGTCGACGAAGCGGCGAAGCGTGATCCACAGCAGGAGCCCGATCACCAGCAGCGCATAGATGCCGGCGTGGATGAACGCCTTCACCACGGTGTCGCCGGATTTCAGAATCGAGACCGGTCCGCCGATCGCAGTCGGCTCGGCCGCGAGCACCGCCGCCGCGAATTTGCGCAGCGTGTCGTTGTCGTTCGGATCGCCCTTGGGCAGCGCCTCGACGCGGATGATGCCGTCCTTGCTCTTCCAGGCGCTGACGAGATCGGGCGGCAGCGAGCTCAGAGTGACGGGACCTGCCTGCATCGCGTTCCTGAGCTGGTCGAACACGATCTTCAATGGCGTGACGAACACGTCCTGCGTCTTGTTGCGTGTGGCCTCGTCGGCACTGGCGAGCTTTTCGAGCGCGCCGGCGAGACGGCGCGAGGCGACGGCGCCGGGGCCCTTCGCGTCGCCCGCCGTCCGGCGCAGATTGTCGGCCGAAGATTTCAGCGATTCGACATTCTCCTGGTCCGTCGGCGCCGCATCGATCTGATCAGGATTGAGCGCGGGATTCAGCACCTTGGCGCCCTGCGCGATGAGCTTCAGCTTCGGCGGCTGGTCCTGCGGCACGAAGCTGTCGAGCGACATCACCCTGAGCACCTCGGGCACCTTCTCCAGCTTCGCCTCGACCTGCTTCGCCTGCTCTTCCGATTTCGTCATCACGTTGACGGCATTGGCTCCGGTGTTCGGATCCTTGCGCAAATCGAGGAAGGTGGCGATCGACTCGGCGTGCGGATTGCGCAGGTTCATCGGGTTGAAGTCGAACTTCATGAAGTAGAGCAGCGGCAGGCCGCCGAGCGCGAGCAGCAACGTGCCGCCGACGATCACCACCCGATGTTTTTCCAGGAAGTGATCGAGCGGCGCGAGGAACGCGTAGCCGACCGGCTCCGGCTCGCCGGGCGGGTTCAAGAGCTTGAGCAGAGCCGGCAGCACGGTGATGCTGGACAGGAACGCCACGAGCATGCCGACACCGGCGATCTGGCCGAGCTCCGAGATGCCCTTGTAGTCGGTCGGCATGAAGCAGAGAAAGCCTGCCGCAGTGGCCATTGCCGCCAGCGACAGCGGCACTGCCGAGCGCTTGGCTGCCAGCACCAGCGCGCCGGTGAGGTCATTATGCTTGTAACGCTCGGAGCGATAGCGGACGCTGTACTGGATGCCGAAATCGACGCCGAGGCCGACAAACAGCACGGCGAACGCAATCGACAGCAGATTGAGGGAGCCGACCATCATCAGGCCGGCCGCGGTCGTGATCGCAAGGCCCACGAAGAGATTGACGAACACGGCGAAGATGATCTTCCCCGAATGCAGCGCCAGCCACAGGATCAGCAGCACGACGAGGACGGTGCCGATGCCGTTGACGACGGCGCCCTCCTGAACGGTGGCGTATTCCTCGTTGGCGATCGGGACCGGGCCGGTCAGCCGCACGCGGGCCTGGTATTTGGTCGGGAAGTCCAGATCCGCAGCAGCCTTGCGGATCGCATCGGTCGCGCCCTTGCCCGGCTCCAGCGCGTTGTAGTCGAGGATCGGCTTGAACTCGATGAAGTTGCGCTTGTCCGAATCCTTCAGCGGCTCGTCGCTGACGAGCTCGCGCCAGGAGAAGCTGGCGTTGCCCTTGTTGAGCACGGTCTCGACCGTCTGCGCGATCAGGTTGAAGGGCCGCTCGGTATTGTCGAGCTTGACCTGGCCGCGCTTGACGCCGGCAAGGCCCGTCTCCAGCGCCCCGGTGAGGCCGCGGATCGAGGGGTCGCCGGCCATGATCTCGATCAGGGGCGCTGCGGATCCGAACTGGCCGGTGACCTTGGCGACCTCCTCGGTCGGCAGGAACAACAGGCCGTTTTTCTCGAAGAACTCGCCGCTGCCGAGCTGCTGCATGGACTGGAAGTTAGTCTTGTCGTCCTTCAGCTTGGCGTAGAGCGCATCGGCCGCCGCGCTCGCCATTTCCGGGGTCTTGGCCTCGACCACCGCCGTGATCGTCGCATCGCGGTCGAAGGCGCGATCGAATTGCTGATCGCGCTGGCGCCAGTCCAGATTCTGGGCAATCAGCGAGTTGATGTCGGTGTTGATGGCGAAGTGGCGCGCAGCGTAATAGCCCGCCCCCACCGACAGCAGGAGCCCGACAACGACGACGAGGGAGGCAAACCGGGTGCAGGCCCTGACGATGGCAACGACGACGCTTTGCAGCACTTCTTTTCTTTCTGCGGTTAACAGCTTGCCGGAAACGCCCGCTGTTTATCGGAGTTCCCGGGCGAAACCTATCGCTGTTTTGGGTGGGTCTCGCCGCCCGAAGGTTCGAGGGTAAACGGCGGGAGACCGTGGCAAAAACTTGCGGGGCGCCGGTATAGCCGGCGAGTTGAGGCGGGAAAGTGACGAAAGACTATGCAGCCATGTCGCGCACGCGGGCGCACCGCAGTCCCTACTAAAATACCTCACGGACGCCTCCGTCAGTGGTTCCACCTTCCCTTACCGCCGATTTTTTGACACAAAGTATTGTGCCTCCATGCGCCTGAGCGCCCCGAGGGGTGGGTGGCTACCGCAGGCGCGAACCAATGGTGCGGATATTGCAACTCATTGGTTAGTAACGGAGTGCCGCTTGGGGACATACGAGAGCGGATTGGTGCAACTTGCGTGATGGGCGTCCCATGGAAGTTTATCTGGCGCAACCGCGCGGCTTCTGCGCGGGGGTGGTGCGAGCAATCGAGATCGTGGAGCGGGCGCTGGAGAAGTACGGCCCGCCCGTCTACGTGCGCCATGAGATCGTGCACAACAAATATGTGGTCGAGAGCCTGAAGGCCAAAGGCGCCATCTTCGTCGAGGAACTCTCCGAGGTGCCGGCGAAGGCGGTGACGGTCTTCAGCGCCCATGGCGTCGCCCGCAGCGTCGAGGAAGAAGCCGCCGCGCGCGACCTTCCGGTGCTCAATGCCACCTGCCCTTTGGTCACGAAAGTTCACAATCAGGGGAAGCGCTACATCGGCAAGGGCCGCACCCTGATCCTGATCGGCCACGCCGGCCACCCCGAGGTCGAGGGCACGATGGGCCAGGTCCCGGGGCCGGTGCAGCTTGTCCAGAGCGTTGAAGAGGTTAAGGCCCTCACCCTGCCGGCGGATACGCCAGTGGCCTACATCACCCAGACCACCCTGTCCGTCGACGACACCAAGGACATCATCGCGGCCCTTCAGGCCCGCTTTACAGACATTCAAGGTCCGGATATCCGGGATATCTGCTATGCGACACAGAACCGCCAATCTGCGGTAAGGGACTTGAGCAAGCTGGTCGACGTGATCTTGGTGGTGGGCGCTGCCAACAGCTCGAACTCGAACCGGCTCCGCGAAATCGGCACTGAGGCCGGCGTCGCGAGTTATTTGATTGCCGACGGCAGCGAGCTCAATCCGGAGTGGTTGAAGGATGCAAGGACCGTCGGCGTCACGGCCGGCGCTTCGGCGCCCGAGGTACTCGTGGATGACGTGATCGAAGCGATGCGGCGGATCGGACCGGTGAAGGTCTCGGTGTTGCCGGGCCGCGAGGAAAACATCGAATTCCGGCTTCCGGCCCAACTGGCCGCGAGCTGACCCACCCGAATTGAAAAGCCCAGAAAGAAACCTGTAATGGCTATCCCGTTCTTCAAGGAAATGCGTATCGGCGGCTATTTGCTCAAGCAGAAACTGCTTGGCCGCAAGCGCTATCCGCTCGTGCTGATGCTGGAGCCGCTGTTCCGCTGCAACCTCGCCTGCGTCGGCTGCGGCAAGATCGATTATCCCGATGCGATCCTCAACCGCCGCATGACGGCGCAGGAATGCTGGGACGCGGCCGACGAATGCGGCGCGCCGATGGTCGCCATTCCCGGCGGCGAGCCGCTGATCCACAAGGAGATCGGCGAGATCGTGCGCGGCCTCGTTGAGCGCAAGAAGTTCGTCTCGCTCTGCACCAACGCGCTGCTGCTGGAGAAGAAGCTCGATCTGTTCGAGCCCTCGCCCTATTTGTTCTTCTCGGTGCATCTCGACGGCCTGCGCGACCACCACGACAAGGCGGTCTCGCAGAAGGGCGTGTTCGACCGCGCCGTGTCGGCGATCAAGGCGGCCAAGGCGCGCGGCTTCACCGTCAACGTCAACGCCACCATCTTCGACGGCCACCCGGCCGAGGAGATCGCCAAATTCCTCGACCTCACCACCGAGCTCGGTGTCGGCGTCTCGATGTCGCCGGGCTACGCCTATGAGCGCGCGCCGGACCAGGAGCACTTCCTCAACCGCACCAAGACCAAGAAGCTGTTCCGCGACGTCTTTGCGATGGGCAAGGGCAAGAAGTGGAATTTCATGCATTCCGGCCTGTTCCTGGACTTCCTCGCCGGCAACCAGGAATACGAGTGCACGCCGTGGGGCATGCCCGCGCGCAACATCTTCGGCTGGCAGAAGCCCTGTTACCTGCTCGGTGAAGGCTACGCGAAAACCTTCAAGGAGCTGATGGAGACCACCGACTGGGATTCCTACGGCACCGGCAAATACGAGAAGTGCGCCGACTGCATGGCCCATTGCGGCTACGAGCCCACGGCCGCGACGGCTGCGCTCAACAACCCGCTGAAGGCGATGTGGGTGGCGCTGCGCGGCGTGCGGACGAGCGGCCCGATGGCGCCGGAGATCGACCTCTCCAAGCAGCGCCCGGCGCAGTACATCTTCTCCGAGCAGGTCCAGAAGAAGCTGTCCGAGATCCGCAAGGACGAAGCCGCCGCCGCGCAGGCGAAGGCCGCGCAGAAGGCTTCGACGGCGGCGTAAGCGGACGCAATCAATTTTCACGACGAAGGCCCGGCCGCGATCGCGACCGGGCTTTTTCTTTTGTGCTGGTCTCACCGGCCATGAACGCACGCGGCCCCTCCGCGTCATGTGCGGCACCAGCGCGCTCTTGTCCTGCGCTCTTCCTTGCAGACACACCATCGCATTCTCGCGGCTTCTTTCGCCCGAGCTTTGCTGTTCGTTTCGCCCTCGAAAGACCAGAGAGCGCAGGGAAGGCCGGGCGCCGGAGGCACCCGAGTCCGTGCACAAGGAAATGCACACGGGGTGGACTACAGGTGTTGCCGGTCGCCCGGCCTTCCCTGCGCGGATGGTTTTAACGGTGTCCTTCGTGCTCTCCTCGGGGAGCGTTGCACTATTGCCCCCGTCGCCTCGCCGCTTGAACCGATGCGCGCGGTCACAGCGCCGTGTCGTAGCGCGCCGCGCATGACTCAACGGTCGCCCGTCCCTGTCACCGCCTGTCGCGCCGGCGCTACCGCGTCCACCGCACCCCGACCCGCATCTCGTGACGATCGCGAAGCGCCCCTCTGGCAGGGCCGGGATGCCGTACGTATGCCATAAATCCGAAATTCGGGAAAGTGGAATATTTTTGTAGTGGGGATTGACGGCGTTTGCGGTGTTTTGCCCGACGCTTCTCGCTGGCAAGTGCAAACCCTTCCGTATAATTAGGTGAGCATCTACAGGAGGCAGCCCTGGCCCTACATCGCCAAGGTGTTCAAGTCCGGCAATGTCCAGTCCGTGCAATTGCCGAATGCGTTTCATGTCTCGGCCGATGAGGTCGAGGTGACGCAGCACGATGACGCCATCATCCTGCGCCCCAGGCAGAACGCCGCCGAATCTTGGGCATCGCTTCGAACAGCCATTGCGCACGGATTCAGCTCTGACTTCACGATCGGGATATCGATGGCGCGCCCGTGACGCCGATCGCGCTCAAAACAAAAGGCCCGGTCAATCGACCGAGCCTTTGTTTCGTCAACTCGAAAACCCCGCTTCACGCCGCCTTCGACACCAGCGCCTCGCTCTCCACCAGCTCCGTGCCGATCAGATAATCCCGGCAACCGCGCAGGCTCCGCAGCGCGCGGTTGAAGTCGATGCCGGTCGAGACGAGGGCATGCAGCGTTGCCGGATTGCGCGCGATGCCGCGCAGCACGGCTCCGAGGTCGATCTGGCCGTTCGGCTTGATCGCGGCGCGGGCGAGCGCGGGCAGCGCGCGGTGGGCGGGATCGCTGATGACGCGGACGGCGGCGAAGGGCAGCCCGGCCTCGGCGGCGTAGGCGGCGGCGATGTGGCTTTCCATGTCGACGGCGGCAGCTCCCGTCTCGGAGTGCAGCGCCGCCTTGCAGGCGCGCTTGGTGACCACTTCCTCGGCACCGGCGAGGCTGCCGCGCACGACGCGGCGGCGGCCGGAGGTCAGACGCTCGATCAGGTCGTCGCCGAGCGACAGCCCGGCGGCCCAGCGGGTGTCGCCGGAGAGCACTTCGGTCGCCAGCACGACGTCGCCGGAGCGCAAGCTCGGATCGAGCCCGCCGGCCACGCCGAACGAGATCACGCCGCGAATCGTCTCAGGATCCACCACCGTCAGAAGCGCCCGCAACTGGGTCGGGCTGCTGGATGAACAGATGACCGCCATTCCGGGCCCGGCCGCGATGCGGGCCTCCTGAACCAATCCGGTCACGATCAGTATCGGCCGCGGGTCGATGGCCTGACCCACGGTAACATAGTCCCCCGTCCCCAAAGTCACATTCCGACCCCTACCACCCTGCTGTTGGTGTTCCGCAAGTTCCGATACCGCGCCAACGCCCACAGCGGAAAGAACTTTGGGTAACCATGATAACGTAGATAGAACACGCGGGGGAAGCCTGTGGCGGTGTACCGCTGCTCCTCCCACAGTCCTTTTTTGTCTTGTGTTGCAATCAGGTACTCCACCCCGCGGGCGACGGCCGGGTGATCAACCTCGCCTGCCGCCATCAGGGCAAGCAAGGCCCATGCCGTTTGCGAGGCGGTCGAGGGGGCGGCCTCCCAGCCCTTGTAGTCGAGCCGGTAGCTGACGGCGTCCTCGCCCCAGCCGCCGTCGTCGTTCTGGATCGAGGTCAGCCAGGCCGCCGCCTTGCGGATCATGGGGTCCTTGTGGTCGACGCCGGCCATGTTGAGGGCGCACAGCACCGACCAGGTTCCATAGATGAAGTTCATGCCCCAACGGCCGTACCAGGACCCCTCGGGGTGCTGGGTCTTCCGCAAGTACGCGACGCCGGCGGCCACCTGCTTGCTGGTCTTGGCGGTCTCGCCGAGCTGGGCCAGCATCGAGATGCAGCGCGCCGTGACGTCCTCGGTCGGTGGATCGAGCAGCGCGCCGTGGTCGGAAAACGGGATGTTGTTCAGGTAATATTCGAGGTTGTTGACGTCGAAGGCGGCCCAGCCGCCGTCGTCGCTCTGCATGCCCTCGATCCACTCCCGGCCGCGGGCGATCGCGGAATCATAGCCGGTCGCGCCGTGCTCCCGCCGCATGCGGTCCATCGACATCACCACCACGGCGGTGTCGTCGAGATCGGGATAATGCGCATTGTTGTACTGGAAGGCCCAGCCGCCCGGGCGCACGTCGGGCCGCTTCACCGCCCAGTCGCCCTTCACTTCGAGCTCCTGCCTCGGGATCAGCCAGTCGAGGCCCTGCTTGGCGGCCGGCACCGCCTTGTCGCCACCGGCCTCCAGCAGCGCATGCGCGGTCAGCGTCGTGTCCCACACCGGTGAGACGCAGGGCTGGCAATAGGCCTCGTCGTCCTTGATGACGAGCAACTTGTCGATGCCCCGGCGCGTGATCGCACGCGGCGGGAAGTTCTCGTCCTTGCCGAGCGCGTCGTACATCATGACGATGTTGGCCATGGGCGGGTAGATCGCGCCCATGCCGTCCTCGCCGTTGAGCCGTTCCTCGGTGAAAGCGAGCGCGGCGTCGATCGCGCGCTTGCGCAGGCTCTTCGGAAACAGCGGCTCGATCACGCGCAGGATCGCGTCGAGCGAACGAAACAACAGAAACCAGGCCATGCTCTGGTGCGGCGCCTTCGCGGTCATGCCGATCGAGCGCGGATCCTGCAGGAACAATTCGTCGATGCCGACGCCCTTCGGATTCCTCGCGCGCGGCTTCAGCGCAGCGATCACCATCAGCGGCACCATGGTAGTGCGCGCCCAGTAGGAGATCTTGTTGAGGTGGAACGGCGACCAGAACGGCAGCAATACGATCTCGATCGGCAGCACCGGCACCGCGCGCCAGGTCACGACGCCGAAGGTTGCGAGCAGGAAGCGGGTGAAGACGTTGCTGTTGATCGCACCGCCGCGGGCGTGGATCGCCTCGCGCGCCCGCACCATGTGCGGCGCGTCGACGGAGTCGCCGATCATCTTCAGCGCGAAGTACGCCTTCACGCTGGCGCTCATGTCGAACTCGCCGTCATGCACCAGCGGCCAGCCGCCATGGGCGCCCTGGATGCGGCGCAGGTAATTGCCGATCTTGGCCTCGAGCACGGTATCGACCGGCTCGGCGAGATAATGCCGCAGCAGAACGTATTCGGCCGGAATCGTGCAGTCGGCCTCGAGCTCGAACACCCAATGGCCGTCGGCTTGCTGGAAGCCAAGGAGGCCCTGGGTGGCCGACGCAATGCTCGATTCCAAAGCTTCGCGGCTGGTCGCGGTCACGGAATCCATGTCGCTCGATTGCTCCGATAGTCGATGAAAGTTGACCGGGACATTTGCCCGTCAGGCCGCCTCTCAGGATCCTTTGGCGGCCAGAACCAGATCGGCGGCGCGGTCACCCGACCGGACCGATCCCTCGATGGTTGCTGGCAATCCCGTAGCAGTCCAGTCGCCGGCGAGGAACAGGTTTTTCAGCGCAGTGACCGGCCCCGGACGCAGGGCATTCTGGGCCGGCGTCGCCGCAAATGTGGCGCGGCGCTCGCGCACGATCTGCCAAGGGGGCAGCTCGCCGGAGACACCGCCCGTCTCGCAGACCTCGTTCCAGATCGTCTGCGCCAGTTCCTCGCGCGGCATGTCGACCAGCCGGTCGCCATTGCTGATGGTCACCGAGAGCCGGTTCGGGAACGCGAACAGCCATTCCACCACGCCGCCGATCACGCCGAGGATGGGCGCCGAGCCGGGCGGCGGTGTGATGCGGAAATGCGCATTGACGATGGCGCGGAATTCGGTCGGCGTCTTCAGCCCCGGCAGCAGGCTGGCTGCCGCGCGCGGCGGCACAGCCATCACGACGACATCGCCCGCAGCGAGCTGAATCACATCCTCGCCGCCGAAATTCAGCGCGGTCACCTTGCCGTCCGTGCTGACGAACGAGCGCAGCTCATGGCCGAGCTGAACGGTGTGGCCACGCTCCTGCAGAAACGTCACGGCGGGCTCGATCAGAACCGCGCTGAGTCCGTCGCGCGCAATCAGCGGACGGCAGGCCTGCCCGCCCGCAAGCAGCGTCTCGCGCACGATCGCGCCGGCTAGCCCGGCCGAGCCCTCGGGCGGATCGACGTTGAGAGCGGCCAGCAGCAGCGGCTGCACCAGGCGCTGATAGAGAATGCCCTCGGTCGGAATCGCCTTGCCGACCAGCGTCTCCTCCGACGCCCAGATCAGCGGCGCCAGCTTGAGATAATCGGAAAGGCCGGTGTCGGGCACGCGGCGGCTTTCGTCGAGCACCCAGGTCGGCCACCGGCCGTCGCCGAGATCGATCTGCCAGCGCTGCCCGGTCTTGATATCGACGAACGGAAATTGCGCGCGCTCGGGGCCGACCAGGCCCGCTTCGGTGCCGATCGCGCGCGCATAGGCGCGCGCATGGCCATTGCCCGACAGCAGCAGATGATTGCCGTTGTCGATGGTGAGATTGGTGGCGCCGTCGAAATAGGACCGGCAGCGGCCGCCGGCCTGGTGCGTCGCCTCGTGCACGGCGACCTTGAAGCCGGCATTGGCGAGCCGCACGGCGGCGGAGAGGCCGGAAATTCCAGCGCCGATGATGTGAGCTGTGTTTTGCATCAGATGAAAGCGTAACGGAGCAGGATCAGGATGCGCGTGATCTTGGGCACACGCACCGGCTCGCGCGGCGCGGTGAAGCCGCGCGCGATCAGGAGGTCCAGAATGGAATGGTAGTATTTCGACATGATCCGCGGCGCGCGCACGGCGCGGCGCCTGTTGCGGTTCATGATCTCGTCCGACTTCTCGAAATGCACCTTGGCGCGCTGCGCCAGCGGCATGCAGACCTTCGGCAGCGCGCGCTCGGCGATCACTCGGCTCGGATCATCGGAGGTGATGCCGGCATGCAGCAGCGCCTCGCGCGGCAGATAGAGCCGGCCGAGGCCGGCGTCCTCGTCGATGTCGCGCAGGATGTTGGTGAGCTGCAGCGCGCGGCCGAGATGGTGCGCGAGCAGGATGCCGTCTTCCTCGGGGATGCCGAACACCCGCACCGACAGCCGCCCCACGGCGCTGGCGACACGGTCGCAATACAGATCCAGCGTCGCCATGTCGGGCGCACGGATGTCCTGCGGTACGTCCATCTCCATGCCGTCGACGATGGCGAGGAAATCTTCGCGCTTGAGGTCGAAGGTCTTCACCGAGGCGACGTAGTCCTTCAGCCGCGGCGGCGGATGGCCCTGATAGAGCGCGTCGATGTCGTTGCGCCACTCCTGAAGTGCGGCGAGCCGCTCGCCGCGCGGGCCGTCGGAATCGGCGATGTCGTCGACCTGGCGGCAGAAGCTGTAGATCTGGAACATCGCCTCGCGCTGGTCACGCGGCAGGATGCGCATCGCGGCATAGAACGAGCTGCCGGATGCGGTCGAGCCGTAATTGGCGCCGGGCGTGGTCGCCTCAAGCGTCATGGGCAGTCCCCGGTCTGGAAATGGCCTTGCGACCGATCACACGACGGCCGACCTCGCCGATGATTCCGGCGAGGCTGAAGGCGAGCAGCTCGAACTTGTTCAGATGCACGCGCTCGCGCAAGGGATCGCGTACCTTGAGCAGGCGGACGATACGGTCGGCATAGGCCTGGATGACGGAGACGTCGACGCCGAGACGGATATCCCGGATCTCGGCTGCGAGCGGCCTGCCCTCCTCGAGCAGCGCCTCGTTGCGTGCGGCGAGCGACTGCAGGCAGGCCAGCATCGCCGGCGGCGACTGGGCGAGACCGAGCTGCTCGACCGAGGCGCCGTGTGCTGCCAGCGCATCGCGCGGCAGATAGACGCGGTTGAGCTCGCGGAAATCCTTGCCGCAATCCTGCAGGTGATTGTTGATCTGCAAGCCTGCGCAGAGCGCGTCCGAGGCGGCCCAGGTCGAGGTGCTCTCGCCGTGAACGTCGAGCATGAAGCGGCCGACCGGCATCGCCGAATAGCGGCAATAATGGATGACCTCGTCCCAGGTCTCGTAGCGCAGCTTGGTCACGTCCATGCGGAAGGCGATCAGCACGTCGAGCGCATGACGCGGCGCCATGCCGCGCTCGGCCAGCGCGCGGCGCAAGCTGACGGCCTCAGGCTGGGTGTCGCCGTTGCCGAGCAATTCCGCCTCGAGCAAATCGAGATAAGCGAGCTTCTGGTCGGCGGGTAGCGTGGCGTGGTCGGCGATGTCGTCGGCGGTGCGAACGAAATTATAATAGGCCAGAATCAGGGCGCGATGACGCGGATGAATGATCCAGGACGCGACGGGAAAATTCTCGTCGCGGTCACCCTTGCCGGATCGCAATTCGCTCGCAGAGGTCATCGAGGGCTGGTTTACAATCGTTTGGACAGGAAGGGCTTTTTCGCTCGGGCGGGCTCACGCCGGCGACGCCGCCGCGGCCCCCATATAGGGGAATACGGCCGCAAAACCAATCCTGTCCGTCGATGGCTGCCCTTTCGCGGATTGCGCTCGGAAAAGCGGCCGAGGGCCGCCTTTCTGGGCCAGTGGCCGAGTTTATTGATTGTGGTTCTTCAGCACCTGGTCGCAGGCCTGCGAGATCTTGGCCCGGTTCTCCTTGAGGCAGGCCAGGATGGTGAAATCGCCCTGGTCGATGACCGGGCGGCAGAACTTCTGCACATCGCGGGTGCAGGCCTTCTGCTCGGCGTCCGTGCCACGCCCTTGCTGGGCGAACGCCGTCGTCGAAAGGGAGGCCGACAGCAGGGTGAGAGCGACGAGAAGATTACGCATTGTATTCCTTCATTCTGACGGCAGAATCGCACCGATCCCGGACTGCACAGGGCGGATGGCCGGACGGATTGGTTCTGATGGCAAGTCGCCGCTTGGAGCGGCCTCAGAGAAGGCACAAGCACTGGCAAATGCGGCCAAATTGGCGCCGCACCCGCCGAATCGGGTCTTCCCCGCGGCTTCATTGGCAGAACTAAGAGCTTGATACTACGTCATAATTCGGGCGCGTTGCGTTTTAATGCAGACCTGTTGCTGCGCTGCATCTCTTCGCGCCTCCCTGGACGCCGGAAACATGCCGAAACGCGGGCAAATCGCGGCCTTGGGCGCCCAGCGGGCCCGCGTGAACCGCCGCCTCTGGCCGTCGGGCTTTGAACCTGCGACTTGCTCGGAGCACTAAACTTTCGATGTGGCGAGACGTTCTCAATCGTGAGTGAACGTCGTTCCGAAACGGGATATTTGCGATGACATTCTTTGGGCGATCTGGACTGGCAATCACGGCGGCCGGCGTCGGGGCGGCGCTGCTCTTTTCGGTGGCGGCAAGCCACGCTCAGTCGTCCGGACCGTTTGCCGGCTTCGACGGCGCATGGAGCGGCACCGGCACGGTGTCGTTGTCCGACGGCTCCACCGAGCGCATCCGCTGCAAGGCGGATTACAAGGTGGCCGGCAGTGGCCTCAACCTGAAGCAGGCGCTGCACTGCGCCTCCGACAGCTACAAGTTCGACCTCACCAGCGATGTGACGAGCCAGGGCGACCGCATTTCCGGCAATTGGAGCGAGTCCAGCCGCAACATCTTCGGCAATCTCCAGGGCACCGCGGGCGGCGGCCAGATCGACGTCTTCGTCGAGGCCAACGGCTTTGCCGCCAATCTGTCGCTGCGCACCAACGGCACCAAGCAGACCGTGCAGATCTCGTCCAAGGGCGAGATTCGCGGCGTCAACATTACGATGACGAAGAGCTGAAGGCCTTTCGCACGCAATGAGGAACATGCCCCCGGTTCTCGCGAGCCGGGGGTTTTTGCTGACACGAACTGACCGGCTGGATTTGCTGAGATGGACCCGATCCGCAGACATCTGCTGAAGGCCGCCGGGCTCTTCGTGGCCAGCCGCGCCTTCGCCGGCGATCAGCAGGGAGCGAACATGCAGCCTTCGTCCGTGAAGCCGCGTCACGTGCTCTGCTTCCTCGGCAAGAATGAAAGCCTGCTGCATCCGCCGAAGGCGGTGGCGAAGACGATCGCCGATTTCGGCTTCGAGATCGACCGAACCTATTCGCAAGCAAAGCCCGATGCGAAGATGGAACGCTCGTTCGGCGTATGCTGGGACCGCGTCTTCCCGAAGGCGTGGTCCGAGACGGACGAAGTGGCCGTGCTCAACCACAAGGCCGTGCTCTACGTGCTGAGTCCGCCGATGGAGCAGCAGAAGACGGTCGCCTATTCGGCCGCCGCCTTGCGCATCGTCGAGGAGATGATCGATGCTGGCGCCACCGCCGTGAAGGGCGAAAGCGCGGGCGTTGCCCACGGCCTCGCGCGATGGCGGCAGTTGGCCCGGGAGTGCAGGGCCGCCGCGAACCCGAGCCAGGGGCTTGCCGTCACGGCAGCCATGGCCCGGACCTGCCGCCTCGCCTTCGCCAAGCGTCCGCTCGCCGGCGACATCTACAACGAAAGCGTCGGCTTCCACCTCGTCGGACTGCCGGACATCTATGTCGCGCGATCGCGCGGCAGCGACCGGAACGCGGTGATGCTGATGGACGAGATCGCCGACGCCATGGCCGGGCACGGCATCGAGGCGACGCTGCGCGAGCGCAAGCTCACGTTGTCGCGCGAGCAGGATTACGCCGAGGGCGATTTCAAGTTCAATCCGTACGGGATCGTGCGCGTCGAGGCGTAAGCCGAACCGCGCCGGATCAGTTCTTGCGCGCGATGCATTCGCACCGGCATCGGAAATAGACCGCGTCCGGATCGCGCTCCCAAGCCTCCCATCCGGCAAGCGCGGCCCGAATCTCATCGTCTGTCGCGAGCCCCCTGCTCACGAGTTGCGGTCCGAGGCCGAGCAGGCTCCGCCGCGCATCGGCCACCGCCTCGCTGCGGCTCTGCGCATCGGCACTGTGGTTGACGTAGCTTGCACCGGCCCAGACGGGCGCGAAGCCGTGGGCTCGGAGGATGGAGCCCTGGCGGCGGCCGAAGCGAAGCGCCTCCCGATCGTCGTGCCGGTACCAGCGTTGCCAGAGATCGAGCGCGAGGCGCACGCCGTCGATTTCAGGGTGAAGAACATTGCCGCCGACGTCGGCATCGCGCGTTGCGAGGAGGCCGCCCGGCTTCAGCACCCGTCGCGCTTCGGCCAGCGTTCGCGCCAATATCTCCCGGCTTTGATGGTAGAGCACCGCGTGAAAGAACACGGCATCGAACGTTCCGTCAGCGAACGGCAGCACGGTCATGTCGGCTTCGACAAAGACCAGATTGGTCAAGCCCGCCGCCGACGCGAGGCGATTGGCTGCGGTAACGACCTTAGGTTCCATATCGATGCCGACGGCCTTTCCGACGTGACCCGCCAGCGCTGCGGTAATAGTGCCGGGCCCGCAGCCGGCGTCGAGCAGGGTCATCCCCGAGGTCAGGACCGGAACGAAAAACGCGGCGCAGTCGCCACCTCGCTTCTGCTGAAACGCCACGATGGAGCCGTCGTGCTGCATGGCTCGTCCCCGACCGGAACTCCGGCGCAGTCATCCAGACTGCGTCGATTCCGTGTCCGCTGGATGACGCCGCTCAGATCGCCGGCTTGTCCGTGCCCTGCAGCTTGCCGTGCAGGTTGATCAGCCACATCGCCGTCGGCCGGAGGATGAAGAGGTCGGCGACCAGCGCCATCACCATCGAGAAGGCGCTGAGCCAGCCGAACAGCCGCAGCGACGGCAGGTCGGAGAACACGGTGACGACGAGGCCGCAGGCCAGCACCACCGTGGTCAGGATCAGCGCAGGTCCCACCAGCACGGTCGCCCGCTCCACCGCGAGCGCCGAGCCGACACCCGGCTTGTTCTCCAGCCGCAGGCGGTTGAGGAAGTGGATGGTGGCGGAGAGGCCAAGGCCGAACGAGACCGTGAGTGCGACGACGCTGGCGAATTGCAGCCCCTCGCCCATCGCCCACAGGACCGTGCCCGACATCACCACCGGGAAGATGCCCGGCAGGATGCAGGCGAGGGTCACCACCCAGGAGCGGAAGGCGAGGCCGATGAAGATCGCGACCAGCGCGAATTCGATCGTGAGGCCGTGGTTCAGCTTCTCGATCATGTTGGCCGAGTTGCGCGCCGCAATTGCAGCGAGACCCGTCACCGCGACCTCGTAGCCGGGATGCTTCTTGCGGACGGCGTCGAGTTCGGCATCGAGCTTGTCGACGATCGGCAGGAGCTGGCTGGAATCCTTGTCCGGCACGCGGCCGGCCACAACGACGGCGGTCTGCTCGGCGTCGATGAAGCGCCGCACCAGGTGCTCGGGGATGACGCTGACATATTCCTTCAGCGTCGCGACATCGGCACTGCCGGCCTTCTCCGCCAGCCAGCGGCGCAGCGTCTCCAGCGACCAGACGTTGCCGACCCCGGCGGACTTCTCGACCGTCGCATGCACCTCGGCGATGGTCTGGAGCGTCTGCGGCGAATAGAGCGATTCACCCTTGGGGAACACGATCAGCACGTTGACGGGATTGGCGCCGGTCAGCTTGGCATCGAGCCGGTCACTGGCGGCGACCGCCTGGCGCTTGTCCGGCACCTGGTCGGCGAGTCGGTAGCGCGGCTCCAGATTGGCATAGATGACGCCGAGGCCGCCGACGAACAGCACCGCGACCAGGCTGAACAGGCCGGGCCGGCCGACCATGCGCACCGCGATCCAGTAGCAGAAATTGCGCAGCGCCTGAACGCCGGCGTCCGCACCCTGGAACTTGACCGCGAAGACCTTCTCATTGCGCACGAACAGCACGCCGAAGACAGGCACCAGGGACAGCACGGCGACCAGCGCGATGATGGTGGCGGCAAGGCCCGCCTCGCCGAACTTGCGGATCAGGTCGGAATCGGAGAATTGCAGCGCGATGAAGGAGATGCCGGCGGTGCCGTGCGTCAGCACGCAGGCCGGCCCCACCACCAGCACCGCGTTCTTGAACGCGGTGAACTTGTCCTGGCCCGCGATCAGGCGGTCGCGCGCGGCGAAGGTCAGCTGCATCGAGTCCGAGAAGCTGATGACCATGATGAGCGGCGTCATCACGTTCAGGAACATGTTGAGGTTGAAATTGGCCCAGCCGAGCGCGCCGAGCGCCAGCAGGATCGCGATCATCGGCGGAAATGCCGCCGCGATCATGAACGAGATCTTGCGGAAGAAGATGATGGCGATGATGCAGCCGGCGAGGATGCCGAGGATGTTGTAGGTCAGCCCGTCACGCTCAACCGCGTTGCGGATCTCGAGCTGCATCACCGGCACGCCCGAGAGCTGTACGTTGAGCCCGGTGTCGCCGAGATCCTCCTTCATCAGCGCGCGGATGTCGCCGACCGTCTTGGTCAGCTTGTTGGAAGCGACCACCTCCGGATCGAGCGACAGCACGACCAGCGCCAGCGTGCCGTCCTCCGACAGCAGCTTGCCTCGGATGATCTCATTGTTCTTGACGGTCTCGATGAACTTGTCATAGGCCGCGCCCTCGGGCAGATCGGCCGGAAACAGCGCCGCCGGCAGCCTGCCAGGGGCCGGCGCCTGGCGCGCCGAGAACAGCGAGACCAGCCCGCGCGTGCCTTCGACCAGCTGCAGGTCGGTGACGAAGTCGCGCAGCTTCTCCAGGTTGTTCCGCTCCAGCAGGGTCTTGCCCTCGACCACGACGAGAACGTCGAACTCCTCCGCTGGGAACTTCTTGGTCACCTCTTCGTACTGGCGGAATTCGCGGCTGTCGGATCGGAACAGCTGCGACAGCGAATCGTCGATCTTGATCCGGTAGATGCCGAACACCGCGCCGACGATGAGCGCGAGCAGGACGATGCAGGAGACGATCGGGGCCCGAACGGCGATCAGCCCGAGACGCTCCAGCCCGAAGGCGATGGAGGACGTAGGTCCCTGTTCGACCTTGTCGACATGAACCTCACTCTCGCTGTGCTTTTCGAGCATGCCTTGTCCAGTTCCTAAGTCGGCTGCGCCTGTCAGCTTATTGCGCCCCGCGAACGGCTTGAAAACGCCATACCAATGGGAGGCTTGCCCCTTGAAAATGCGCGGAAAATCGCCGGCAGGGGTTTAGCAGGTCAACAGGTCTTTTCGCAAGCAGGGCAAGCCCGGCCGAATCGATCAGAAAGTGGCGATCCGGACCTGAAATGCCCGTCATCCCGGCGAGAATGTGCCAATCTGGCGCGGCGCACGGTCCGCGCTCTCGTCCTTCAGCGCGACGCCGGTGACCTCCCGGGCCAGCCCCTCGCGGACCAGCCAGGCGATCTTGAACGCCGCCTCGTCATGGCTCAACCCGGCGTGGTGGATGTTGGAGACGCAATTGCGCTCGGCATCGGTGCGGCCGGGCCTCGGCGCGAACGTCAGATAGGCGCCGAGGCTGTCGGGCGCCGACAGGCCGGGCCGCTCGCCGATCAGCATCACGACCATGCGCGCACCGAGAATGGCGCCGATCTCGTCGCCGAGCGCGACGCGCGCGCCCGATGCGACGACGACGTGGCCGATCGCGACGGCATCCCCCTCCGCAAGTAATGGCAGCAGGCGCCTCACCACGATCGCCGCATGGCTATGGACCGCCGCCGCGGACAGGCCGTCTCCGATCACGACCGCGAGCTGGCTTGGCGCCGAGACGCTTCGGGCCAGACGTTGTGCCGAGTCTTGCTCGAGCTGTCGTCCCAGATCCGGCCGCCGCAGATAGTCGCTGCGATCAACCGCCCGGCTCCGCACCTCGGTCACCGCAAGACCGAGCGCGTCGAGATCGGCGATCAGGCGCGGCGTATCGAAGGATGCATGCACGGCATCGCGCGCGCGGGCATGGTCCAGCGTGAAATCGAGCAGCGCCTTCGTCGGCAGGCTCGCACCGCTGCGCCCCAGCGCGACGCGCGCGGGCGTGAGCGACCGCAGATCGAGGGTCGGACGGCGCGGCAGGGCCGGGTCAGACATGCGGCATCATTCGGCGGGCACGGCGGCCTCGCGCAGCCGGATCGAATAGTTCGATGCGTTCTGCTCCCCGCTGGAGGCCGCTCGCGCAAAGGTGATGAGATGGTGCGCAATCAGCGTGCAGCCGATCAGGCCTTCGAGATCGCCGCGCTTGATGCGCCCCAGCGCGAACTTCCAGAACACGCGCCTGTAGTTGCCGAGCACGCCGACCTTCCAGAAGATATTGCGCAGCATGACGAGGCCGCGCCGGATGTTGCGCCAGGTCTTCATCTCGTCTGGCACCGGCATCTTCAGGCGGTGCACATAGACGTGATCGCATTGATGCTGAAAGCGTGCGTAAACCTTCTCGGGCGCGTAAGCGACCGCCATGGCATGCTTCCAGGAAGCTATGACCTCGTCATAGGGCAACAGGAAGTCGACGTTGGAATCGCGGCTGTCGTCGTGGACCAGGCGTCCCTCGCGCTCCAGACGGTCCCATAGCGGCGTCTTCGGCAGCGCCTGCAGCAGGTTGATGGTGAGCAGCGGAATCCGGGACTCCTCGACGAAGGCGAGCAAAGCCTCCGAGGTGTTCGGCTTGTCGGTGTCGAGCCCCATGATGATGCCCGAGACCACCTCCATGCCGTAGGAGTTGATGGTGCGCACGCCTTCCAGGATCGGGACCATCATGTTGTGGTCCTTCTGCATCGCCTTCAGCGCGTCGGGATCGGGCGTCTCGATGCCGCAGAAGATGGTGATGAAATAGGCCTCGCGCATCTTCTCGAGGATCTCGGGGCGCTTGGCGATGTTGAGCGTCGCCTCGCAGGCGAGCCGCACCACATAGCCGGTCCGCTTCTGCCACTCGATCAGGTGCGGCAGCAGGTCCATGGCCGCCTTGCGGTTGCCGATGAAATTGTCGTCGACGAAATAGACCGTGTCGGTCATGCCGCATTCGCGCAGGCGGTCGAGCTCGGCGATGATCTGCTGCGGCGCCTTGATGCGCGGATTGCGGCCGTAGAGGCCGGGGATGTCGCAGAACTCGCACTGATAGGGACAGCCGCTGGAATATTGGATGCTGCCGAGGAAGTATTTTTTGACATCGGCGAGCTCGTAGGCCGGGATCGGAAACTCCGTCATCGGCACGCGGTCCTTGGTCGTGAGCACGACCTGCTGTTCGGGCCGCGAGGTGTCGCGCGACAGGATCTCGATCAGCTGGTTGGTGGCATCGCCGAGCTCGCCGACATGCAGATAATCGAAGGACGGGTAATAGTCGGGACAGGCGCTGACGGAGGGACCGCCGAGCGCGACCGGCAGATCGAACTCATGGGCGCGGCGGCAGATGTCGTTCATCTGCTGGCGCTGGATGTGCATGCCGCTGACGAAGACCGCTTCCGCCCATTCGAACTCCTCCCTGGTCGTGCGGCGCAAATTCTCGTCGACGAATTTGACCTGCCATTCTTTCGGAAGATAGGCGGAGATCAGCAGCAGTCCTTGCGGCGGCATGAAGGCGCGGACGCCATCGGTCAGGGGATAGGAATGCTCGAACGTGCCAAAGGACGAGGTGTAGCGCGGAAACACGCAGAGAATCCGCCGGGACGTTCCGTTACTTTCAGCTCGCATCAAAGCTCCCCCGCCACGACCTGGTTGCGGAAATCGCCAGCCCGACACATAGCGTAATGCTGCGGCTGGAATTTCTCAATATTGTGGCGAGAGCATAATCGCTGGACGCACCGATGGTTTCCTGAGCGGCTGCCCCTCCGCCTCACGCGATCAGCCGCGCGGCAAAATCGGGGAGCAGGCCTGCATCGCCGGCAATCCGGAAATCGGCGCCTGCAATGCCCGAGCGCGCCAGCCAGTCGTCGAATTCCGGCGCGCGGCGCAGCGCGAAGACGTCCCGGACATAGAGCGCGTCGTGAAAAGACGTCGACTGGTAGTTCAGCATGACGTCGTCGGCACCGGGAACGCCCATGATGAAGGTGACGCCGGCGGCGGCGAGCAGCGTCAGGAGATTGTCCATGTCGTCCTGATCCGCCTCGGCGTGGTTGGTGTAGCAGATGTCGACCCCGAGCGGCAGGCCGAGCAGCTTGCCGCAGAAATGATCCTCCAGCCCGGCGCGGATGATTTCCTTGCCGTCGTAGAGATATTCGGGGCCGATGAAGCCGACCACGCTGTTGACGAGCAGGGGGGCAAAGGCGCGGGCGACCGCATAGGCGCGCGCCTCGCAGGTCTGCTGGTCGACGCCGTGATGGGCGCCCGCCGACAGCGCCGAGCCCTGGCCGGTCTCGAAATACATCAGGTTCCGCCCGACGGTGCCGCGCGACTGCGACAGCCCGGCCTCCTGGGCCTCCTTCAGCAGCGTGAGGTCGATGCCGAAGCTGCGGTTGACGGCCTCGGTGCCCGCGACCGATTGGAAGACGAGGTCAACCGGCACGCCCTGCCCGATCAGCGACAGCGTCGTCGTGACATGGGTCAGGACGCAGCCTTGCGTCGGGATTTGCAGCCGGGCGATGATCTCGTCGAGCAGCCGCAGCAATTGCGCGATGACGGCCGGATCGTCACTGGCGGGATTGATGCCGATGCAGGCATCGCCCGCCCCCAACAGGATGCCGTCGAGGATCGAGGCGGTGATGCCCCTGGCATCGTCGAAGGGATGGTTCGGCTGCAGGCGCGTGCTCATCCGCCCCTTCAGGCCGATGGTGTTGCGAAAGGCGGTGGTGACCTCGCATTTGCGTGCCGCCAGGATCAGATCCTGGTTGCGCATCAGCTTCGACACCGCGGCCGCCATCTCCGGCGTGATGCCGGGCGCCAGCGTGCGCAGGATCTGGGGCGTTGCGGCGTCCGACAGCAGCCAGTCGCGGAAGGCGCCGACCGTCAGCGATGCCACCGGCGCGAACGCCTTGGCGTCGTGGCTGTCGATGACGAGGCGGGTGACCTCATCTTCCTCATAGGGAATGATGGCTTCCTGCAGGAACTGGCCGAGCGGCACATCGGCGAGAGCCATCCGCGCGGCGATCATCTGCTCGGAGCTGGCTGCGGCAATGCCGGCCAGCCGGTCGCCGGAGCGCGGAGGCGTCGCCTTGGCGAGCAGGTCGCGCAGGTCAGGGAAGCTGTAGGTCGTGGCGTCGATGCTGTGGCGGTAGACCAAGGGTCTCTCCGGGGTTGCTCGGCCAGCGGCCGACTCCAAGACTATCCCAAAGGACTATCCCGAAACTAAACCGTGGGATCAAGACGCTGAAATGACTTGCCTTTCCTTCGACCAAGGACGGAGGCGGCCAGGGGCTGCGTTAACACAGCGTCCATCTTCGTCCTGCATAGTTTTGCATCGATTTTGCCTGACCCCGTTCACCGGCCGGTCAGGCCAATCCGGGCTCCTTGAACACCATGACATCCGACCGATCTGGGAATGCCGTCAAGCCGGCAGGCCGCTTCACGCTTGCCAGCAAGCTCTATGCGATCTTCGCGCTGTTCGCGCTGCTCACCGCAGCGATCGCGATATTGTCCGACTACAACAGCCGCCGCAGCGCGGACCTCGCAGTCGCGATCGAGACGGCCAATGCCGCCGCGCTGAATGTCGAGCGGGTCAACTCCCTCGTCTATGCGGTGGTGATGGAATCCCGCGGCATCTACATGTCGACCGAGCCGGCCGTGGTGAAGAAATACGGCGACGGCCTGCTCAAGTTCAGCGCCCAGATCCTCGACGTCGTGAAGCGCTGGGAGACCATCGTCAAGGCCGACGATGCCGAGCAGTTCGCCACCTTCAAGAAGCGCATCGAGCAGTTCGTCGAGTTCCGCAAGGAGCTGGTGCGGCGCGGCGTCGAGATCAACGCGGCGGCGGGCCGCGAATGGGGCGACAACGACGCCAATCGCAGCGTGCGCTCGGCGCTGAACAAGGACCTCGAGGCGCTGTCCAAGGTCTATGCCGAGCGCGGCAGGCAGATCGCGCAGCAGACCGAGACCGCCCGCACATTGTCGTTCATCCTCACCTGCCTCGGCGGCATGGCGCTGGCCCTCGTCGTCGCCGGCATCGTCATCATTGCCCGCTCGATCGCCCGGCCGCTCGCCGCGATCACCGCCACCATCAAGCAGGTCGCCGACGGCGCCGAAGATGTCGTGGTGCCGCACGCCAACCGCGCCGACGAGATCGGCGCGCTGGCCCGCGCCATCCAGGTGTTCCAGGACTCGATGGGGCGCAACCGCAACCTCGCCTCGCAAGTGTCGCAGGACGCCGCCGCGCGCGAGGAGCGCGCCCGTCACGTCGAGCGGTCCGTCGAGCAATTCCGCGAGGCGATCGGCGCGATCATGCGCGGCCTCAGCGACAACGCCTCGGTCATGCGCGAGACCGCGCAGACCATCACGCGTGTCACGGCGGATGCGAACAGCCGTGCCGGCACCGCGGCGAACGCCACCGAGCGGGCCTCGCACAACGTCACCGCGGTCGCGGGCGCGGCCGAGGAGCTTTCGGCCTCGGTGGTGGAGATCGGCCGCCAGGTGCGGCAGAGCGCCGGCGCGGTCGAGCAGACCGGCCAGCGCACCGAGAAGTCGATCTCCGAGATCGAGAGCCTCGCTGCGGCCACGCAACGCATCGACGGCGTGCTCAGCCTGATCCAGGCCATCGCCGAGCAGACCAACCTGCTCGCGCTGAACGCCACCATCGAGGCGGCGCGCGCCGGCGATGCCGGCCGCGGCTTTGCCGTCGTCGCCCACGAGGTGAAGGCGCTCGCCGGCCAGACCGCCAAGGCCACGGCCGAGATCAGCGAGAACGTCGCCATGATCCAGGCCTCGACGCGCAACGCCGTCGACGCCGTCCGCGAGATCGGCGGGGCGGTGCGCGAGATCAACGAGGTCACCTCCGCCATAGCCGGCGCCGTCAGTCAGCAGGACCAGGCCACGCGCGAGATCTCCTCCAACGCGCAAAGCGCCGCGCAAGGCAACGAGACGCTGGTGGCGAATATCACCTCGCTGCGCGACGCCATCGGCGAAACCGATACGGCGGCGGCGTCGGTCCTCACCGCCGCCAGCAGCCTGACCGAGACGGCGCAGACGCTGTCGCGGGAGGTGGAGACGTTCTTCCAGAACCTGCGGGCGGGGGCGGACAATCGCATCGCCAAGGCGGGCTAGCGCCTCACCTGGCGCCGCGAAAACGGTGCTCCAGCAAAAACTGAGAAAACAACCCCATGCACAGTAGACGGGGTGAGGTTTTTCAATGGCTTGGCCGGACGGGGCAAACACCGGCTGTTTCGACGGGTTGATTTTGACTCGTCGGGCAAAACAAGAGCATGATGTCATCGTGCCAATGGCGGGCATTCGGGCAGGTCCGACACAAGCCGCGTTACGCAGCTTCGCAAACCGCGCAGCAATTCAGTCCCAAAATGTCGCATTCGGCCTTTCTTGTGCGCTCCGTCAGCGGAATAATATGATAGCCATTGCTCCTGGAATTGTCCCGGAATGGTTGAAGCGTCACCAATCGATCGGACCATCACCTTCGGTCCGTTCAAGCTGCTTCCCGACCGCCACCTGTTGTTGAAGGGCGACACGCCAATACGCGTCGGAAGCCGCGCTCTGGGCCTGCTGATCGCCTTGACTGACCGCGCCGGAGAACTGCTCACGAAAGACGAACTGGTCGCGCGGGTGTGGCCCCACACCGTCGTCGATGATTCGAATCTTAGGGCTCAGGTCGCGCTGCTACGGAAAGCGCTCGGTGATGGCGAGGGTAGCGCCAGGTATATTTCCGCGGTTGCCGGCCGCGGCTATCGGTTTACGGCACCGATCGCGAGCCGTGACGACGACAGCAATCACGCCCTCAAGAGCCAGGATCGCAGGATCAACCTGCCGAGGCAGCTCACACCTCCGATCGGGCGCGACGCAGCCATCGAGACTGTCAAAGAACGGTTAGCGCGTTCTCGCCTGGTCACGATCGTCGGCCCCGGCGGCATCGGCAAAACGACGTTAGGCCTGGCAGTCGCGGAACAACTGGAGGCCTCTTACAGGGACAGTGTCGGCTTTCTCGACCTCGGACCCTTGGTCGATCCCCAGCTGCTCGCGAGTGTCCTGGCCTCGACGCTCAAGCTTGCAAATATCTCCGAAGACCCGCTTCCCCGTGTCATCGGATTCCTTCGAGAGAAGGACATGTTGCTCGTGTTCGACAGCTGCGAGCGAGTGGTCGGAGCTGCCGCCACTCTTGCCGAAGCGCTGTTGAAAGAGGCGCCAAACGTCCGAATTCTGGCAACGAGTCGCGAGGCGCTGCGAGCAGAAGGCGAGAGCGTCTATCAACTGCCGTCATTGGAAACACCGCCGATAGCGGCGGGACTGACGGCTGCCCAGGCGCTCGATTTTCCTGCCGTGCAACTGTTCGTCGAACGCGCAGCGTCAGCTAGCAACGGATTTGAGCTGAACGACAGCGATGCACCGATCGTTGCGGATATTTGCCGCCAGCTCGACGGCATTGCGCTGGCAATCGAACTGGCGGCAGGTCGGGTCGATGCGTTCGGCACCCGGGGAATCGCGGAGCGCCTCGACGACCGCTTTCGCTTTCTGACGGGAGGCCGACGGACGGCCCTGCCCCGGCACCAGACGCTGGGCGCCACGCTCGACTGGAGTTACGAATCGCTTTCGGCAGACGAACGAACGGTGCTGCGACGGCTGGCCGTATTCGTCGGAGACTTCACGTTCGAAGGAGCCAGCGCGGTTGCGAGCGAGGCTGAGACCGCAAATGCGGACGTCACCGAAACTCTGGCCAACCTGATTGCGAAATCGCTCGTCGCGGTGGCCCACGGCAGGGTCGCCCGTTATCGCCTGCTCGATACGACGCGCGCCTATGCGCTAGCCAAGCTGTCTGAAGCCCGCGAGTTCGACGTCGTGATGTCCCGGCTCGCGCAGTACCTGTGCGCGACCCTGAATGAAGCGCTGAGGGAAATTGAGCCGCTAACGGGGCCTGAGTGGCTCGACCGGCATGGCCGACATGTCAACGATCTGCGGACCGCGCTCGACTGGGCTTTTTCACCTGGAGGCGACCATTCCGTCAGAATACCGCTCACGGTGGCCGCGATACCGCTTTGGTTTCAACTCTCATCGGTCGACGAATGCCGCGACGGCGTACAGCGCGCGCTGGCAACCATCGCGCCAGGGCCGGGGCGGGACGCCCATGCGCGCGAGGTGATGCGACTTTATATGGCACTCGGACTGGCTCGGATTTTCACCATCGGTCTTGCACCGCAAGCTTCTATCGCCTGGGAAAAGGCATTGGAGATTGCCGAGAGCCTCCAAGACATCGAGGAGCAGTTGCAAGCGCTCTGGGGCTTGTGGTTCTGCCAGATCGGATCGGGAGAATATCGGGCGGCGCTGCAAACAGGGCAGCGCTTCTTCACGATCTCGGAAAGCGGCATCGATCTTCCCAACGGCAATCGACTGATCGGTGTGCCGCTGTTCTGCCTGGGCGACATCGCCGGCTCGCGCCGTCACGTCGAGCGCTTTCTCGCGAGCCCGCCGCCGCGCCGTGCGGCTCCGGAAAGCGCGCCCCGTTTCAGATTCGATCAGGTCGTGGCGTCGCGAGTGTTGCTGGCTCAGCTGCTGTGGCTACAGGGCTTCCCCGACAAGGCGACCCGGGTGGCGCACGAGGGCACCGAGGAAGCCCGTGTCACCGGCCACGCGATATCCCTGTGCGATGCGTTGGCGCGAGGACCATGTCCCATCGCCCTACTGACCGGTGATCTCACGGGAGCAAGAGATTCTATCGACGCCCTGCTCCATCTTGCGTCAACCCATGCACTCGCCCAGTGGGAGGTTTTTGCACGATGCTGGAAAGCTGTTCTCCTAATAAGGCAGGGCGATGCCGGCGCGGGAGCAGAGCTGCTTTCATGGACACTCGATCAACTGCAGCAAGGCAGCATGCTCGTTCACTACAGCACCGCTTTCCTGTGCATTCTTGCGGAAGGATTGGCCTCGGCAGGGCGGGTTTCAGAGGCGCTCGCGACCGTCGAGAGGGGGCTCGACCGCAGCAGGCAGAAGGAAGAGCTTTGGTATGTGGCCGAACTCCTGCGCGTGAAAGGAGAGATATTGCTGCGGCGCGATGCCGCGGACTTTGCAGGCGCCGAGCGCTGCTTCCTGCAATCGATCGATTGGGCACAACGGCAAGGAGCCCTTTCATGGGAGTTGCGGGCGGCCTCGAGCCTGGCTCGCCTGCTCCGCGCGGACGGCAATGACATGCGCGCGCGCCACGTGCTGGCCACGACCATAGGAAAATTTAACGAAGGTTTCGAGACTGCCGACCTGCGCTCTGCAGGCACTCTTCTGGCGGAGTTGTCGTAGGCCTTCTGTCCGCCCGCCCGTACTCCCGCTCTCGCGCGCCTCACGACAATTCACAACGTTTCACTGGCCGCAAGGCCTTGCACCGCGCATGGTCCGTTGCACCAGCGCTTGCCTCCGGCAGGCGCCTCAAGGGACGCAGTCTGGCAATGGTCGCAAGCAGTTCGATGGATGCTCTCGTGGTTCGCGACAGCCGTGGGCCGTTCATTCGCACCACCGTCGTGCGGCCCTCACCCGGTCCGGGCGAGGTCCTCGTCCAGATCAAAGCGAGTGGCGTCAATCCTCTCGACCTCAAGATCCGCAGCGGCAACGCGCCGCATGCGAAGCATCCATTGCCGGCCATTCTCGGACTCGATCTGGCTGGCACCGTCGAGGCTGTCGGCCCCAATGTCACGGCATTCTCACCCGGAGACGACGTGTACGGACTGACGGGCGGCGTGGGAGGCCTGCAGGGCTCCCTCGCAACATTTGCTAATGTGGACGCCGACCTGCTCGCGCCGAAGCCGGCCAATCTCAGCATGCGCGAGGCGGCGGCACTTCCCCTCATTTTCATCACCGCGTGGGAGGGGCTCGTCGATCGAGCCCAGATCCAGGCGCGCCAGAAGCTGCTGATCCACGGAGCGGGCGGCGTCGGCCAGATGGTCATCCAGATCGCGCGAGCCTTTGGTGCGAAGGTGTACGCATCGGATAGAGCGGCGAAACAGGACCTCATCGAAAAGCTCGGCGCCGTCGCGATCGACTACAACCGCTCGACCGTCGAAGATTATGTCGAGGAACACACCGGCGGCCGCGGCTTCGACGTCGTCTACGACACGGTGGGAGGGTCCGCCATAGACGCATCTTTCAATGCGGTCAGGCGCTTTGGCCACGTGGTCAGCTGTCTCGGCTGGAGCACCCACTCGCTTGCTCCGCTTTCGTTTCGTGCGGCAACCTATTCAGGCGTTTTTACCTTGTTGCCGATGCTGACAGGACAGGGCCGTGCGCATCATGGCGAGATCCTTCGTGAGGCAACGCGGCTCGCCGAGGCGGGACAGATCAAGCCCCTGCTCGATCCGCGCCGCTTCACGCTCGAATCAGCCGCCGAGGCGCACCGGCTGATGGAGAGCCGCAGCGCGAACGGCAAGATCGTCATCGACGTTGCCGACTGAGCGACAATCCATCCACGCAGAACATGAGGATCAAATGCCGTTCGTCAACATCAAGCTGGTCGACGGCGTGTTCACGCCCGAGGAGAAGCACGCCATGGCCGCCGCCATCACCGATGTGATGGTGAAATTCGAAGGATCGGAGGCGTTCCGCGAGGTCGTCTGGGTTCTGATCGAGGAGTTGCATACCGACGGCTGGCATATCGGCGGAAGACCATTCGAGGGCCCCAGATCGCTGATGGACACGCTCGGCAAATCGAAGGCCGCTTACGAGAGCATCGACGGCCGCCCTACGACTCGCACGGAGCTTGCCGCCGCAGCACCGGTTCGCAGCTGAGAATTGGAACATGACCATGAACACGATCACGACACGGGACGGCACGGAGATCTTCTACAAGGATTGGGGCTCGGGGCAGCCGATCGTTTTCCATCACGGCTGGCCGCTCAGTGCCGACGACTGGGATGCCCAGATGCTCTTCTTCCTGAGCAAGGGCTTCCGGGTCATCGCGCATGATCGGCGCGGACACGGGCGATCGTCGCAGACCGCGGTCGGCAACGACATGGACACCTACGCCGCCGACGTTGCGGAGCTGGCTGCTGCGCTCGATCTGCGCGATGCAATTCATGTCGGACATTCCACCGGCGGCGGCGAGGTCACGCGCTATGTGGCACGCCACGGCAAAGGACGCGTCGCAAAGGCGGTCATCATCGGTGCAATCCCGCCGGTGATGCTGAAATCCGATCGAAATCCCGGCGGGACGCCTCTGGCGGCCTTCGACGATCTGCGAGCGCAGCTCGCGGCCAATCGCGCACAGTTCTACCTCGACGTTGCCGGCGGGCCCTTCTATGGCTTCAACCGCGAGGGGGCCAAGGTATCGCAAGGACTGATCCGGAATTGGTGGCGTCAGGGCATGATGGGCGGCGCAAACGCGCATTACGACTGCATCAAGGTCTTCTCGGAAACTGACTTCACCGACGATCTGAAGCAGATCGACGTGCCGGTCCTGGTGATGCACGGCGACGACGACCAGATCGTACCGATCGCAGACGCGGCCTTGCTGTCGGTCAAGCTCCTCAAGAACGGGACGCTCAAGGTCTATCCGGGCTTCCCGCACGGCATGTGCAGCACGCACCCCGAGACCGTCAATCAGGACATCTTCGCGTTCATCAAGGCGTAGGCGCAAAGGCCCGATTGATCACGGCGCCGTGCGGCGAACTCTCTCTTGATCGGTGCGCCGGCATGTACGCCGGCGCCTGGAAAGGCATGCAATGACCCGGACACCCCAAGTCTCCCGCCGCGGCTTCTGTTTGTGCTGCATCGGCGCGACCACGCTCGCCACATCAGGCGGCCGGCTGACGCCCCGAGAGGCGTTCGCTTACGGCGAGGGAATCGTCGATATGATCCGCGCCGAGGCGGCAAAGGCTCCCATCAACGTGCACCGACTCCGCGGCAACATCGCTGTCCTGGAAGGGTCCGGGGGCAACATCGCCGCGCTGGTCGGGCCCGAGGGCAAGCTGCTGGTCGATGCCGGGATCAGCGCCTCGCGGCCGAGGATCGTCGACGCCCTCGCGGGACTCGGCAAGGAGCCATTGAGGCACCTCATCAACACGCACTGGCACTTCGACCACGCCAACGGAAACGAATGGCTGAACGCGGAGGGCGCGACCATCATCGCCCACGTCAACACCCGCAAGCATTTGATGTCCGCTCAGCGGGTGGACGACTGGCACGTCGATTTCCCGGCCTCGCCCCACGACGCAATACCAACGGCAACGATGTCGGATACGAAAGAGCTCAGGTTCAACAACACCACCATCCGCCTGAAGCACCTTCCTGCCGCGCATACCGACGGCGACATCACGGTCGAATTCATCGAACCGAACATTTTCCACGCCGGCGACATCTACTGGAACGGCATCTACCCGTTCATTGACTATTCCACGGGCGGAAGTATCAACGGGACGATTGCCGCTGTCGGCGCCGTGCTTTCCCGGATCAACGACAATACGATCGTGATCCCTGGTCACGGACCTCCGGTCAGCGACAAGGCCGGCCTCAAGAGCTTCCACGACATGCTGATCGCCATTCGCACCAACGTCGCCGCGCTGAAGCAGCAAGGCCGCTCGCTTGACGAGACCATCGCGGCCAAGCCGACGGCGGCTTTCGACGCCAAGTGGGGCCAGTTCGTCATCAGCCCTGCATTCTTCACCAAGCTCGTTTATGCCGGGGTTTGAGTCCGTCCAACAACGAGCCCGAGGGGAATCGTTGCAACGCCTGCCGCGGTCCGCACACAACCGAGCGGGGTTACCGCTCCCAAACCGATCGAGCGACCAGGATCCGGACGCGGCCGCCGGCATCCTCGACTTCGCGGTAACGGCTCAGCTCGGCCTCAAGGTCGGGATCGGATCTTGCCCAGGCCAGCCAGTCGAACGGGACCGCGCTCAGCAGTTGCGTATCCACGAGGATCACATCCGGGCGACCGGCGCGCAGGTCCGCGAGCAAGTGCCGTCGCTCGAAATCGATGATGCCGTCCAGCCTTGCGCGCTCGCCTTGGGTTGGCTGCGCCGTCTTCTGGAGCATCATCGCGCCGCCCGCCAGCAGCTGCACGCAGGAGCTGCCGACCCAGGTCCCGTTGACCTCACGGACGAGCGGATGCCCCAGCGCGACGTGATCGCCGATCGTGATCAGCCGCGGATGGCTTGCGAGGGCCTGGATGCGCTCCTTGAGCGGCGGAAACGGCCGGACCTGCAAGGCCAGGCAGTAGCCGACGAACGCAATGGCGGCGAGGCCGGCGACCATGACGGGCATTCGCGCCGTCCTGATGCGCGCATGCAACAGCGGCGCGGCAATCGCAAAGACGCAGAGCGCATACGCCGTGTAGGTCCAATGCTTGCCCTGGAGGACGAAGCTCGCAGCTCCGCCGACGGCCGCGGCCAGCCACGGGGTCGCGTTGCCTCCAAACTTGAACTCGTGCGGGGCCAGCAGGCCGAGAAACACGATGGATCCAGCCAACACCATAGCCGGGAAAGACAGCAGATCGCCCAGATTCATCCGCAACGGCAGATAGGCGGCGGAGACCATCGGCGCATAGTCGAACAGATAAGCGGGGAAGACGATGACGAGGACCCCTCCATAACCGATGACGACAGCAGCCGCCGTCATCGCCTCCGGAGATAACAACGGCCTGAGCGAGCGCTTGCGGACCATCGCAAGGACGATCGGAAGCCCTACGACTAGGGCAAGGTGGGGCTTGATGCTCATGGCGAGCCCGGCCCCAATTCCTGCGAAAACCGCAACCGGTCCGGGGCTGAGGCCGCGCCAGCGGATCGCGGTGACGGCGACGAAAGGGGTCAGCGCAATGACGGCGACGTGCTCGCGCTGCCCGAATACGCCGCTCGGGAGAATTGCGAACAAGAACGCCAGCAGGCAGGTCGCAACGATCCGCTCTTCGGCCCCCAGCCTTGCCGCCGCAGCGGCACGATCGACCATCAGAAGCGCGGCGACGATTTCGACCAGGATCAGGATGATCACGATCACTTCGGGCGCAATGCCGGTCGCTCGCGCCAGCATCGATGCCGGCATGTACAGATAGATCGACAAGGGTGGGTTCAGCTCGAAGAGGTCGACGCCGGGCTTGCGGCCATCCAGGACTTGCTCGCCCTCCGTCAGCAGGCAGGCCAGATCCGGGTTCAGGACGATCGGCATCTGGACGAGCAAGGCGACCAGGAGGAGCGCCGCGACCAGCAGCCAACGCAGGCTCATGCCGAACTTGATTGCCCGCAGATCGGCGGCGGGACCGCGTCCCGTGACGTCGGCAGAAGACGCTGTCTCGCGCGAAAGCGACCTGTTCTCTTGCACCTGGGTGAACCTGCCATGGCGTGCAGGGTCACTCTCGATCAGCAGTGGTTACTATTGTACTACGGTCATCCGAGGCCAATGGCAAAGCCTGGGACCTGCCCGCCGCAACGCTGCGAAGCGTCGCCCGCAACGTGACCAAAGCTACCCCATGACCCCGCCGCGCCTGATCAGCTCCTTTCCGACGGCCGCGAGATGCACCTGGTCCGGCCCGTCGCCGATGCGGATGAAGCGGGCGTAGACGTAAGCGCGCGCGAGGAACGTGTCCTGCGACACGCCGGCGGCGCCATGGATCTGGATGGCGCGGTCGATGACGCGGGCAGCCATGCTGGGGACCACGATCTTGGCCGCGGCGATCAGGTCGCGCGCGGCCTTGTTGCCCTCGCGGTCCATCTTGTCGGCGGCCTGCAAGGTGAGCAGGCGGGCTTGCGCGATCTCGCAGAAGGAGTGCGCGATGTCCTCACGCACCGAGCCCTGCTCTGCGAGCGGCTTGCCGAAGGCTGTGCGCGCGACCGCGCGCTGGCACATCAGTTCGAGCGCACGCTGGGCGCAGCCGATCAGCCGCATGCAATGGTGGATACGGCCGGGGCCGAGCCGGCCCTGCGCGATCTCGAAGCCGCGGCCCTCGCCGAGCAAAATGTTCTCGGCGGGCACGCGGACGTTCTCGTAGACGATCTCGGGGTGGCCCACCGGCGCATCGTCATAGCCGTAGGTGAGCATGTCGCGGACGATGCGCACCCCACGCGTATTCTTCGGCACCAGGATCATGGATTGCTGACGATGGCGATCGGGATGGTCGGGCGCGGTCTTGCCCATCACGATCAGGATCTCGCAATCCTCGTTCATCGCACCGGAGGTGAACCATTTGCGGCCGTTGATGACGTAGTCGTCGCCGTCGCGCTTGATCTCGCACTGGATGTTGGTGGCGTCGCTGGAGGCGACCTGCGGCTCAGTCATCGAGAAGCCGGAGCGGATGCGCCCCTCCAGCAGCGGTTTCAGCCAGCGCTCCTGCTGCGCCGGCGTGCCGTAGTTCGCGAGCACCTCCATGTTGCCGACGTCGGGCGCCGAGCAGTTGAAGATTTCGGGCGCCCATAGAATGCGGCCCATGATCTCCTTCACGGGCGCATAGTCCAGGTTTGTGAGCCCCGGCCCATGCTCGCCCGACAGGAACAGATTCCACAGCCCCTGCTCGCGCGCGAGCCGTTTCAGGTCCTGCAACACAGGCGGTGTTCTGTAGCGCGATGCTTCCGGCTTGACCTGCTCGTAATAGAGCTCCTCGACCGGCTCGACATATGTCCGCATGAACTGGCGGACGCGCTCCTGCAGCTCGAGCGAACGGGCGGAGTGCTGGAAGTCCATGGCATCCTCCTCTTTCCTTCTCCCCTTGTGGGAGAAGGTGGCGCGAAGCGCCGGATGAGGGGTATCTCTCCGCGAGTTCAACTGCGAGCGAGACTCGCTGAGAGAGACCCCTCACCCGGCTGCGCTTCGCGCATCCACCCTCTCCCACAAGGGGAGAGGGTGCAGCGTCTCTGCCGCACGTCAGGTCCCGCGCAACAGCTCGCTCGCCACGACCCAGTCGTTGCCGTCAAACTGCAGCATGTAGCCGTCCTTGATCGGGCGAAAATCCTGCGGCGTGGTGTTGAGGGTGATGCCGGGCATCAGGAGCGACAGCGGCACGTTCTTCAGATTCGCGGCCTGCGCCATGATGTTCTCGCGCGTCAGATTGTCCTTGCACTGCTTCAGCAGCGCCACCAGCGCCTCGGCGACGGTGTAGCCGTAGAGGCCGGCGACGTTGTTGATGTCGGCATTGGGCAGGCGCTTCTTCATGAAGTCGATATAGGCCATCATCGCCGGATCGTCCTTCGGCGCCTCGACGAACGGCTTGAGCGCGCCGAGCGACAGCACACCCTTGCCGGCCTCCAGGCCAGCAGGCGCCATCACGGTAGCCTTGTTGGCGCAGCCGGAGGCCAGAAAGCGCGTCGGCTGCCAGCCGACCTCGTGCGCCTTGCGGATCGCCTGCGCGCAGGCGCGCGGCGTCACCGAATAGATCATGAAGACGTCGGCCTTGGTATTGGCGAGCGTCAGGACCTGGGAATCGACAGTGGGATCAGCGACCTCGAAGCTCGAGGCCATCGCGATCGCCTTGTCGGCCTCCGCACCGAGCGCCTCCTTGACGCCACGAAGATATTCCTTGCCCGCGTCGTCGTTCTGGTAGAGCACGGCAAAGCGCGCATACGGGTTCCTGGCGCGGGCATAGGCGACATCGATCGCAGCCTCGCTGGTGTAGTTCGGCGCCCAGGGCAGCGCGATCGACCAGGGCATGTTGGCGGGATCGTTCCACTTCGAGGCCGAGCTGATCAGGAAGATCTGCGGCACCTTGTTGCTGTTGAGATATTTCGCGATGGCCGAGCTCGGCGCCGTGCCCATGGTGGCGAAGATGAAGGCGACGCCGTCGCCTTCGACGAGGCGCCGCGCGGCTTCCATGGTCTTGGGCGGCGAGAAGGCATCGTCGAGCGAGATCAGGTTGAGCTTGCGGCCATTGACGCCGCCCTTCTCGTTGATCTCGTCGAAATAGGCGGAGATCACCCGTCCCGTGATGCTGAGCGGCGACGCCGGGCCGCTATAGGGCATGGTGTTGCCGATCTTGATCTCGGTGTCGCTGACCCCGGGACCGTAGGATTTTTGCGCGGAGACAGGAGCGGACACGCAGGCGGCAGCCAAAGCTGCGGCCAGGGCCAAAGCGGCTTTCATGGTTCTCCCCGAAATGATCATCGCCGCGCGAACAGGTCACGCGACGTGCTGCTTGTCGTCAGCACCTCAGCTCAGCGGAGTTGCGCAAGAGGGTCTTGCGTCGAGCTGCTGATGACCTCGCGCTAGCCGCGCCGCTTCATGGCAAAGCCCAGGCTGATCCAGCCGGCGCCGGCCATGATCAGGTCGATACCGAGGAACAGGCCGAGGATGTAGACGCTGTTCACCGGCCAGCGCGCCACGATCAACAGGCCGAGCAGCAGCGTGACGGCGCCCGACAGCGCGACCCACACCCACGGGCTCTCGCGCTTCATGCTGAAGGCGAGAAACAGCCGCACCGCGCCCGAGGCGATCAGCGAGGCGCCCAAGAACAACGTCAGCAGGACTGCCGCGAGCAGCGGGTTCGCGAAGGTCAGGAAACCGGCGACGACATAGAGCGCGCCGAGCAAGGCCCAGATCAGAAACTTGCCCCAGCTCTTCAGCTGGAATGCGCCGACGATCTCCATCACGCCGGCGACGATCATCATGGCGCCGACCACGATCACGCTCGCCACCGTCGCCATCACCATGCTGCCGAGCGCAACGAAGCCGGCGATCAGATAGACGACGCCGAGTGCGACGATCCAGCCCCATTTGGCGTGCAGCGAGGCAATGCCCGAGCCAAGGCTCGCATGGTGCGACGTGTCGGAAGCGCTGGTCATGGCGGCCACTCCTGTTGCAAAGCCCGGAGGCGCAATTCAGGATAGCACGAGCCGGGCCGGGACAACAGCCAGCGGAACACCGTTCATCGGCAGCAACATTGACGCAAATCAAGATCGAATGCGGCGGTCTGCTCGCGCCCGGTTCTTCGCAAGGTCAGGCGCGTTCCGCCGCCTCGCGCACGTCGAGCACGGCCTGTGCCCATTCGACCGGTCGCTCCTGCGGCAAATTATGGCCGGCATCGGTGAAGACGCGCCGCTCGAAAAATCCCTCGAACTTGCGCGCGTGGTGGGCGGTGCCGGAATTGACGCCGTCGCTGTCGCCGTCGATCGCGATCGTCGGGACGCGGATCGGCGGCTGCACGGCGAGCTTTGCCTCTAGACCCGCATAGGCGGGATCGCCCGCCCCCAGCGCGTAGCGATGGCGGTAGGAATGGATCACGACGTCGACGAAGTCGGGATTGTCGAAGGACACGGCGCTCGTCTCGAACGTTGCCTCGTCGAAGGCCCATTTCGGCGACCACATCGTCCAGAGCTGACGGGCAAAGCCGCGGCGGTTGCGCTCCAGCGCGCGGCGGCCGCGCTCATTGTGGAACAGATATTGATACCAGAACGCCGCCTCCTCCGGCGGCGAGGCCGGCTCCATGGCGAGGGCGATGTTCTGGATGTTGTAGGAATTGCCGGAGACGAGACCGATCACGCGCTCCGGATGGAGCGCCGAGACCACACAGGCGGCACGCCCGCCCCAGTCATAGCCGCCGACGATTGCGCGCCTGATGCCGAGCGCATCCATGAAGGCCAACAGATCGGCGCCGAGCGCCGCCTGCTCGCCGGAGCGCAGCGTCTCGGGAAAGCGAAACCGCGTCGGCCCGTAGCCGCGCAGCCAGGGCACCAGCACGCGTGCGCCGGCCTCGGCGAGGATCGGCGCGGTCTCGGCATAGGCGTGCACGTCATAGGGAAAGCCATGCCCCATGATGCAGGGCCAGCCGTCGGAAGCACCATATTCGCGATAAGCGATGTCGAGGACGTCCGTGGTGACGGTTTTTTGTTGCATGATTTGCTCACGGCATTGGGGATATCGTCGGGATGCGGCGCGCGGCACCGGTTATCGCTGTGCTCATCCGGGCGACAAGGGGCCTATTTCTGCGGACCCGACAGCGAGATGTCGCGCTCGGCGCGGAACACGTTGCTGTAGAGATTGGCGATCCATTGCCGGCCGATCTCGGTCTTGTTGAGATAGCCGATCTCGGTCTGGATGTGCGGTGCGACGCTGTTCCAATAGAATTGCGGATAGCGGTTCACGATGTCGGCGGGCGAGTCGTAGCCGAGCTGGCGGTTGATGCCGACCTCCTCGAACTCGTAATAGAGCGCGTTGGCCTTGCGCAGATAGTTGGGATCGCCGAGCTGGCCGATGAAGTCGGCCGCACGCAGGATCGAGGCTTCATCGTCGTATTCCTGGCCTTCACGAGCGGGAAAGCGCGTCCCCTCGATGGCGCGGGCAACGCGCTCCGGATCGAGTCCGGGAATATGGCGCAGCCGCCGCGTCACATACAGCTTCGAGCGGTCGACGTGATACATCATCAGACTCGCGTCCGATGCACCACGCGGCAGCGAGATCTTGTTGTCGGCGGCGTCGATGACGAAGCCGTCGGTGTCATCCTCCTCGAACAGGCCGCGGACATAGCCGATGTCGTGGGCGAGACAGGCGATCAGGACATGAACGTAATCTTCCGCCGAGAGATGGGTGTGAAGGCTTCGGCCGCGCAGGATCGCCTGGGCGGCCAGGGTCACCAGCATCGTATGCTCGATATTGTGATAGAGCGCATCGCTGTTGCCGATGCATTCCATCGCGGTGCGCGTTGCGCTCGCGACGATGCTTGCGGAAGTCTCATCGTACCGGCGGCGCATGAAGTTGCCGAGGAACTGCTCCAGCGATTCAGCCGCCAGTCTGGGTAAGGTTATCATGGACGCAGCCCCGTCCGCCGCTGGTATCCCATGCCGTCTCCCGACGCCTCGTTCTTGTCCTCGACTTGGCGGGGAGCATAGCTCAACTTGGGCCGGGTCACCAAACTTCGGGACGGAAATTACGTAAATACCTTGCCGTTCCGCTGCGCAACATCACGGTTGCCGTCACAGTTCAACACAACCAAAAGCGGCAGGAAAGAGGCCGTCGCTCAGGGCGCGGCCAGAATATCGGCGCCGTCGGCCGGGCGCGAAAGGCTTCTGGCCAGATAGAACAGCTCGACCAGCTTGCCGCGCTTGCCGGCCAGCGAGAAGATGTATTCGGGCGACTCCGCCTCGATTTCCGCGATCGCCACCTTCGCGATCCGATCGATGCGGCTCGAGCCGTGCTCCCAGACGAAGCCGACGCCAAGCCGGTTGGCGACCGCCTCCAGCATCCCCTCGCGCGTATTGACGATGATCGCCGGACTGGCGCGCAAATTGAGGGCGCGAAACGCCCGGTCCACGGCGCGCTGGGTCGCGGAATCCCGGGTCCGGAACACCAGCGGATATTGCACGAGGCCGGCGATGGAGACGCGCGACTGGCGGCTGAGATCGTGAACGGGATGGCAGATCGCAACGACGCGCTGCTGCACGCAGGGCTCGCGCCGGAAGCGGTTGTCATGCGGCACCTCCGGCAATACGGCGACGTCGACGCGCTGGTCGACCACCGCGGCCATGATCGCCGACCAGCTGCCGATCTCGATGTTGATCTGGATCTTCGGATAGAGATTGCGGAACGCCGCGATCAACGCCATGCCCGGCATGGCGTTGTCGAGCCCGATGCGAAGCTCACCCCCCGTGAGCTCGTCGCGCTGCTGCAGGATGGCGAGCGCATCAGCCTCGACCGCCTGCATGCGGCTCGTGGCGGCATAGAGACGACGGCACAGCGACGTCGCGATCAGGGTTTGGCCGTGCCGGTCAAACAGCGCCACGGCGAACTCGGCCTCCAGATCCCGCACGAGCTGCGCAACGGCCGGCTGCGACACCCCGAGCCGCCTTGCCGCAGCGGCAAAGCTGCCGGTCTCGAACACCGCATTGACCGCCCGGACACGCGACGACGTCAACGCCACGACAACAACCCCAAGATGATATTCCCCGTCGGACGGGGCAAAAGCAAAACCTGGGATGACCATAAGGAAGGCCATTGACCGTTATGTGAATGTCAGACGCGCTTCCTACTCCTCATGCGCCGCAAACGGGCCAGCAGGGGATCAGCGCGCATGGCGCAAATCGAACTATCCGCAATCCGCAAGTCCTTTGACGGCACCGACGTCCTGAAGGGCATCGATTTCCGCATCGCCGACGGTGAGTTCATCTCACTGGTCGGCCCGTCCGGCTGCGGCAAGTCGACCCTGCTTCGCATCATTGCCGGGCTCGAGCCGCAGAATTCCGGCGAGGTCCGCATCGACTGCCGCCCGGTGGACGGCGTTCGCCCAAGCGCGCGCAACCTCGCAATGGTCTTCCAATCCTATGCGCTCTATCCGCATTTGAGCACCTTCGATAATATTGCGGTGCCGCTGCGGATGCGACGGCTCTCGGCGATCGAACGACTGCCGCTGCTGGGGGCGCTCCTGCCGGGCCGCCGCGCCAAGGAACGGCACATTCGCGCCGACATCGAAGCCATCGCCGAGCAGCTCGACATCACCCCATTGCTGCGGCGCAAGCCCGGACAATTGTCCGGCGGTCAGCGGCAACGCGTCGCGGTCGGACGCGCCATGGTGCGCGAGCCGCGGGCCTTCCTGTTCGACGAGCCGCTCTCCAATCTCGACGCCAAGCTGCGCGTCCACATGCGCGCAGAGCTCGCCGAGCTGCACCGCCGCCTCAAGGCAACGTTCGTCTACGTCACGCACGACCAGGCCGAGGCGATGACGATGTCGAGCCGGATCGCCGTCATGATGGGCGGTGAGCTGATCCAGGCCGGCACGCCGGCCGAGATCTACAACGAGCCCGGCGACATCCGCGTTGCCGAATTCATCGGCAGCCCCAAGATCAACATCCTCCCCGGCCGGGTCCGAAAGGACGGCGGCGTCGATGTGCTGGGGACCGTGCTGAAGCTCACGTGCGCTGCGGCGGCCGGCGATTGCCGCATCGCCGTCCGCCCGGAGCGGATCGAGCTCGGCACGGGGCCGTTCTCCGGAACCGTCGTGCATTTGGAGAATCTCGGCGCCGAGGCCTTCGTGCATCTCGCGGTCGACGGCACCGGGTCGCGCCTGATCGCGCGGCTCGCGGACGTCAGGCATTTGCCGGCGATGGCAAGCTCCGTCGCGTTCGGCTTCGCACCGGACGCGGTGCGGATGTTCGATCCGGCCGGGAAGCGGATCGAGCTCAGAGCGGAGCAGGCCGAGCGCATCCGTGAGCCCGCCCATGTCTGACGGCTCCATGACCATCGCGGCGACTGTTGCTCCCGCGGGCGCGACGCGGCGCACGCTGCCCGCCCATGGCAGCCGGCGGACCCATGCCGCCTACGCGCTGGTGACGCCGGCCGCCGCGCTCATGCTCGTCATGCTGCTCGGTCCGCTCGCCGGCGTGATCGCCCTCTCCTTCACCGATTATCAGCTCGGCGCGCCGCATTTCTCCTGGATCGGGCTCGCCAATTACCAGGACCTGTTCGCCGACAAGGTGTTCTGGACCGCGCTGCGCAACACGCTGACTTACGTCGTGATCGTGGTGCCCGGCGCCGTGATCGCCGGCCTTGGAATCGCGCTGCTGATCCAGAGCGGCACCAGCCTGCGCAGCCTCTACCGGACGATCTATTTCCTCCCCGTGATGGCGACCCTGATCGCGATGGCGGTGGTGTGGGAATTCATGCTGCATCCGCAATTCGGCCTGGTGAACGGGCTGCTCCGCGGCGCAGGCCTGCCGGCCTTCGCCTGGCTGCAGGACCGCAGCACTGCGCTCTATGCGCTGTGCGCGATCGGCATCTGGCAGGCGGTGGGCTTCAACATGGTGCTGTTTCTCGCCGGCCTCGTCTCCATTCCCAAGCAGCTCTACGAGGCGGCCGAAATCGACGGCGCCTCCAGCGGCTGGGCACGCTTCCGCCTCGTGACCTGGCCGATGCTGGGACCGGTCACGACCTTCGTCGTCGTGATCTCCGGCATTCGCTCGTTCCAGGTGTTCGACACCGTGCACGTCTTGACCAAGGGCGGCCCGTCGAAATCCACCGAGGTCCTGATCCACACCATGTACACGGAAGGATTCGAGTTCTTCCGCTCGGGCTACGCCGCGGCGATCACCGTGGTTTTCCTGGTGTTCGTTCTCCTGCTCACGCTGGTCAAATCGAGGCTCGCCGATCGCGGGGTGCACTACACATGAGCAACGCACATCCCATCCCGTTGCGGGCGATCCTCCGCCATTTGCTGCTGATCGCGGGCGCCGCGCTCATGCTGGCGCCCTTCATCTGGATGATCTCGACCGCGTCCAAGCCGCAGACAGAGATCTTCTCCAGCGAGCTGCACCTGATCCCCTACCGGTTCGCGCTGGGGGAGAATCTGCGCGAGGCCTTCGCCAAGGCCAATCTGCTGCGCTTCCTGCTCAACGGAATCATCGTAACGGTCTCGATCTTCGTGCTGCAGGTGATGGTGGCGTTGCCGGCGGCCTACGCGCTCGCCAAGCTGCGCTTCCTCGGCCGCGAGACGCTGTTTGCGCTGGTGCTGTTCGGGATCCTGATCCCGCCGCAGGCGACCGCGATCCCCGTCTTCCTGCTGCTGCACAAGATCGGCCTGCTCGACAGCTATGCCGCCCTCGTGTTGCCCTTCACGATCTCGGTGTTCGGCATCTTCCTGATGCGCCAGTTCTTCAAGACCGTGCCCGACGATCTCGTCGACGCCGCGCGCATGGACGGCATCTCCGAGTTCGGCATCGTCTGGCGGGTGATGCTGCCGGCCGCGATTCCCGCAGTGACCGCCTTCGGCATCTTCTCGGTGGTGGCGCATTGGAACGACTATTTCTGGCCGCTGATCGTGCTCAACAGCGAGCATCTGCGCACGCCGCCGCTCGCGGTCGCGCATTTCCGCAACCACGAGGCCGGCACCAGCTACGGCCCGCTGATGGCCGCCGCGATGGTGATCATCGCGCCGCTCGTGATCGCTTTCCTCTTTGCCCAGCGCCGCTTCATCGAGGGCATCACCCTCACCGGGATCAAGTAACCGCGTCACCTCAAACAAGGAGTCTATCATGCTGAAGACCATCATCGCCGCGGCGGCTCTGTCGCTTGCGGCCGGATCTGCGCTCGCGCAGGCCCAGACCGAGATCGTGATGCAATATCCCTATCCGGAGCTGTTCACCGAGACCCACAAGCGCATCGCCGAGGAGTTCGCCAAGGTGCGCCCGGAGATCAAGGTCACCATGCGCGCGCCTTACGAATCCTACGAGGACGGTACCCAGAAGGTGCTGCGCGAGGCCGTGACCAACCAGCTACCTGATGTCTCGTTCCAGGGCTTGAACCGCATCCGCGTTCTGGTCGACAAGAACATCCCGGCCGAGCTCGACGGCTACATCGCCGCCGAAAAGGATTTCGACAAGCAGGGCTTCCACCAGGCGATGTTCGACATCGGCACCGCCAGCGGCAAGGTCTACGCCCTGCCCTTCGCGATCTCGCTGCCGATCGTCTACGTCAATCTCGACCTGGTGAAGCAGGCCGGCGGCGACGTGAACAATTTGCCGAAGAGCTGGGACGAGCTGATCGCACTCGCCAAGAAGATCAAGGCGCTCGGCAACGACACCAACGGCGTCACCTATGCCTGGGACATCACCGGCAATTGGCTGTGGCAGGCACCAGTGTTCTCCCGCGGCGGCACCATGCTCAACGCCGACGAGACCAAGGTCGCGTTCGACGGCGCGGAGGGCAAGTTCGCCATCAGCACGATTGCGCGGCTCGTCAACGAGGCCGGCATGCCCAATCTGGACCAGCCGTCGATGCGCGCGGCGTTCGCGGCCGGCAAGACCGGCTTCCACGTCACCTCGACCTCGGACCTCAACAAGGTCACGCAGATGACCGGCGGCAAGTTCGCGCTGAAGACGATTCCGTTCCCGGACGTCGCCTCGCCGAAGGGCAGGCTGCCGGCCGGCGGCAACGTCGTGCTGATCCTCGCCAAGGACAAGGCCAAGCGTGACGCCGCCTGGGAAGTGGTGAAGTTCTGGACCGGCGCCAAGGGCGCCGCGATCATGGCGGAGACGACGGGCTACATGCCGCCGAACAAGGTCGCCAACGAGGTCTATCTGAAGGACTTCTACGTCAAGAACCCCAACAACTACACCGCCGTCAGCCAGCTCGCGCTGCTCACCAAATGGTATGCCTTCCCCGGCGACAACGGCCTGAAGATCACCGACGTGATCAAGGATCATCTCAACTCGATCATCTCGGGCGCGCGCGCCAAGGAGCCGGAGGCCGTCCTCGCCGACATGACCGCGGACGTGCAGAAGCTGCTGCCGAAGACCACCGGCGCGGTGCGCTGAGCATCCTCACATCCCTGGGCACGGGACGCCCTCGGCGTCCCGTGCCGCCTCGATGACCGGAAGACAACGATGAAGCTGCTGCATCTGAGCGACATTCACCTGACGGCGCCTGGCTCCACCATCGGCGGCCGCGATCCGCGCGTCAATTTCGAGCGGGCGCTCGCGCATGCGCTGAACGATCATCACGATGCCGAGCTGATGGTGATCACCGGCGACCTTTCGGATTGGGGCGATCTCGCCGATTATCAATGGCTCAAGCAGCGCCTCGACGCATATCCGCTGCCGGTGCGGCTGTGCATCGGCAACCACGACCGGCGCGCGGCCTTCCTGAGCGTGTTCCCCGACCTCGCCGACGACAACGGCTTCGTCCAGGGCGTCCACGACGCCGCCGCCGGCCGCTGCCTGTTTCTCGACACCGCCCATCCGGAAACGCACGCCGGCCGCTATTGCGAGGATCGTCTCGGCTGGCTGGAGGCGCGGCTTGCCGAGCATGAGGGGCCGTTCCTGCTCTTCATGCACCACAATCCCATGCCGGTGCATCTCGTCCCGTTCGACCAGATCGGCCTGCTCGACGAGGCTCCGTTTCGCCATCTCGTCAATCGCCATCGCGCCAAGATCCGCCACGTCTTCTTTGGGCATTGCCACTTACCTCTTGCCGGCTCGATTGCCGGCGTGCCGGTCTCGTCGCTGCGCGGCACCAACCACGCGAGCTATCCGCTGTTCTCCGAGACCAAGCTGCTGAGCGCCTGCGACCTGCCGCAATCCTACGGCGTCGCGTTCTTCGGGGAGGATTACGTGACCGTGCACATGGTGGAATACGGTTACGACGGTCCGATCCGCACCCAAGGATCGCCCGACTACAAGGCCTGGGATCGCGAGACCATGGTGCGTTGACGCAAGGGCGGGTCTTTTCCAGTATCGGTACGGCGATCTGGACCACGCGTTTGCTTTCCGCCACCGGCCAGAGGGCTGGTTGACAATCCTTTGCAAATAAAACTAGGGTGACTGCGACGGTTCTCCTTCGGGAGATCAATAGGGAATACGGTGCGGGGATCCCCCAAAGCCGTGGCTGCCCCCGCAACTGTAAGCGGTGAGCCTTCGCTAAATTGCCACTGAGCCCGCGGGCTTGGGAAGGCGGCGACAGGCAACGACCCGCGAGCCAGGAGACCTGCCGTCAGTCGTGGTCACACGCGAGCACATTGGGCGGGGTGTCCTGGTGAGTGTTGAGCTGCCTTTTTCTTGAGGCGGCGGCCAAGCTGCGTTCGCGGTGACGTGCCACGTTATCGCGAGTCCCGTTGATGACCTCCCGTACAATCGTCTCCCCACGGCATCGCCGCGCGTTGCTCCGTTCAGTTGCATCCTCCTGCCTCGTGCTGTCGACCGACGGCCGGGCACAGTCTGCGGGGTGGGCCCAGTCGCTCGACCCCGTGGTGGCGCAGCCGCCGGAGCGGCAGCGAGGCGGCTTTGCGACGACCGTATCCGCTTGACGTATGTAACGTTATAACATAACACACCCCTGTGAAGCCTCTGCCTTTGGTGAGAGGTGGTCCGGGGGAAGGAGGGCGCGTGCGTCATCTGTTGGGTTCAGTTCCATTTTCAGTTCTTTTGAGAGCGGCAGACGTTCTGCTTCTCGATCTTGCGCAAGCTCAGACGCCATCGGCGCCACCCGACCGGCGGGCTCGCTCGTTGCCTCCAGTCGGGGCGCCGCAGCGGCGACGAACGACGAGAGTGGCCAATCCGTCGAGTTCGAAAAGTGCCCGGATATCCCGCACCCGATTGATGATCGTCCCTGCAATCATTTCCCTGCAGCGTCGCCGCGCATTGCTCGGTTCAGTCGCACTCTTCTGCCTCTTGTTGTCGACTGATGGGCGAGCACAGTCCGCGGGGGCCGTCCAGACGCTCGACCCGGTGGTGGTGCAGCCGCCAGCCAGGCCGCCGGCTGCCCGCAGCACCCGGGGCAGCGATCCCGCGCAATCCGCGCGCTCACGACAGCAGCGAAACGCTGCCGAGACGCGCGCTCCGACCGTCAATCCGACAGGTCCCGCGTTCGCCGCACCGACGCTCAACCTCACAGGCGCGAGCACGGCCGGCAGCCGCCTCGGCCTCACGCGACTGCAGACGCCGGCCAGCGTCGAGGTGATCTCGGCTGAAACCATCGCCGAACGCGGCCAGCTGAACATCCTGGATGCAGTGACGCAGAACGCGACCGGCTTCACCGCGAGCCCGGCGCCGGGCAATGGCGGCGTATCGTTCAACACCCGCGGCTTCACGGGCCTCGGCTCCGTGATGACGCTGTACGACGGCACCCAGCTCTATATCGGTGCCGGGACCGTGACCTTTCCGTTCGACACCTGGTCGACCGAGCGCATTGAGGTGCTGCGCGGCCCTGCGTCGGTGATGTATGGCGCCGGTGCGGTGGGCGGCGCCATCAACATCGTTTCCAAACTGCCGTCGTGGGTCCCTCGCAACCAGGCGGAAGTCTCGCTGGACAGCAACATGACCCGGCGAATTGCCGTGGACAGCGGCGGCCCGGTCAGCAAGGACGTCGCCTATCGGATCACTGCCACCGGCAACATGTCGGACGGCTGGGTCGATCGCAACGACACCTCGAACGTCGCGCTTCATGCCGTGGTCCAGATCAGGCAGAACGAAGACGTCACCTGGACGCTGTCCACGGACTACGGCGACCGCCACCCGTCGCGCTACTTCGGCACGCCGCTGATCAACGGCAGGCTGGAAGAGTCGCTCCGGTTCAAGAACTACAATGTCGGCGACAGCCACATCCGCTACCAGGACAGCTGGAATCAAGTGAAGACCGACTGGCAGGTCGCCGATGGAATCTCGATCCACAACACGCTCTACTACCTGAATTCCAAGCGCCACTGGAAGAACGTCGAGAGCTACGCCTACAATCCCGCCACCGGCCTGATCGACCGCAGCGACTACATCGAGATCTCCCACGATCAGCAGCAGGTCGGCAATCGCATGGATGCGAAATTCCGCGGCCATGTCTTCGGGATGGCCAACGAATTCCTGGCAGGCTTCGACGTCAACAACATCAATTTCACCCACACCAACAATTCGCCCTGGGGCGGCTCATCGTCCGTCGACCCGTACAGCGTCGTTCCAGGCGTGTTCAACAGTCCGGACCCTACGACTCCCGGTTACGGCAGCGTGACCAATCAGTACGCTCTGTTTGCCGAGAACAGGCTGTCGGTCACCGAGCAACTCTCCCTGGTTGCCGGCATCCGCCAGGATGAGCCGACGGTCACGCGCATCGACTATCGGGTGGCCGCCAACAGCTTCGAGAAATCGTTCTCCTCGACCACCTGGCGCGCGGGTGCGGTCTATACGCCCGTCCAGGATCTCGCGTTCTATGGCCAGTATTCCACCGCGGTCGACCCGGTCGGAGGGATCATCTCACTCTCCTCTGCCAATAAGAATTTTGACTTGGCTACCGGCAAACAGATCGAGATCGGCGTGAAGCAATCGTTCTGGGGCGGCCGCGGCGAATGGACCTTGGCCGGCTATGAGATCGTCAAGAACAACCTGCTGGCCCGCGATCCCAACAATCCTACCCTGACGGTCCAGGTCGGCCAGCAATCGTCGCGCGGCGTCGAGGCATCGGTCGGATTCCTGCTCGACTACGGCTGGCGGATCGACGCCAACACCGCCATTCTCCGCGCGAGATACGACGATTTCGTGCAGTCGGTCGGCGGCGTAGCCGTGAACTATGCCGGCAACGTGCCGGTCAACGTCCCGCAGACCGTCTCCAATATCTGGGCGACCTGGGCCTTTGCGCCGAACTGGTCGGCCAATGCCGGCGTGCAGATCGTCGGCAAGACCTATGCGGACAATGCCAACACGATGACGCGCCCGGCCTACAACATCGTCAGTGCCGGTGTGCAGTGGAAGCCCGACCTCAACACCACCGTGTCGTTCCGCGTCTACAATCTGTTCGACGAGGTCTACGCGACCTCGGGCGGCACCAACCAATGGTTGCTCGGTATGCCGCGCACGGCGCAAGTCGCGGTCAACGTGAAGTTCTGAACGTGTCACGCGCCCTGAAACGCACGCTCCGGCGGTGGCTGTATATCGGCCACCGCTGGGTCGGCATCGTCACCTGCCTGTTCTTCGCCATGTGGTTCATCTCGGGCGTGGTGATGATGTATGTCGCGTTTCCAGGCCTTTCCGAAAAGGAGAGGCTGGCAGCGCTCCCTGATATTCAGTGGGAGAAAGTGGCGCTGTCGCCAGACGAGGCAATGAAGGCGGCGGGCGCGACGCGCTACCCGCGCGATCTCCGGCTGTCGATGCTGGCCGACGAACCCGTGTATCGGATCACCGGCTGGGACGGCAAGCGGCAGGCGATCTCCGCAGCCGACGGCCGCGTCATCACGGGTGTTTCCGAACAGCAGGCGCTCGCGGTCGCGCAACATCATCCCGCAAGCAGATCGCCGCGTCTCGAAGAAATTGTTGACCGCGACCAATGGAGCGTAACGGCCCGTTACGACCCGCTGCGACCGTTCTACCTCATCGGGGTCGGCGACGATGCCGGCACCAGGCTCTATGTCTCCTCGCGCTCCGGCGAGATAGCGCTCGACACCAACCACACCGAGCGCGTCTGGAACTGGCTCGGCTCGATCCCGCACTGGATCTATCCGACCGTGTTGCGCAAGGACGGCCCGCTGTGGCGGCTAGTCGTTCTTTGGATCTCCGGCATCTGCCTCATCGTTGGCGTCACCGGCATCTGGATCGGCATCCTGCGCGTACGGCTGAAGCGGCGCTATGCGAGCGGCAGGATCACGCCCTACCGCGCCTGGATGGCTTGGCACCACGTCACCGGCCTGATCGCGGGCGTCTTCGTGCTGACCTGGATGTTCTCCGGTTGGCTTTCGCTCAATCCCGGCGATTTTTTTGCAGGCCGTAACACCGCGCGGGAGACGCTGCAACGCTACGCAGGCCATGACGAGCCGACCATTGCGGCCAGGCTGCCGACGCCGCAATCCGCCGCGGTCGAGGCGCGCTTCGTCTGGCTCGATGGCGGGCCGATGATGATCGCCGTGTCGCGTGACGGCACGCAGAGGCCGCTGGATGTGACGTCGGGTCGAATTGCGACACTTCCGCAGGATCGGCTTTGGACGGCCGCAGCGAAATTGCTGCCGCAAGCGCGCCTCGCGGAACGGCTCGTGCTCGACGACTACGATTCCTATTGGTATGCGCATCATCACGACCGCGAGTTGCCGGTGCTGCGCGCTGTGTTTGATGATGACGCGAAAACATGGTTTCACATCAGCCCCGTCACCGGCGACATCATTGGTCGCGCGGACAGCAGCCGTCGCACCTATCGCTGGCTGTTCAACGCGCTGCACAGTTTCGATTTCCGCCTGCTGCTGATGTATCGCCCGGCCTGGGACATCGTGGTGTGGCTCCTCTCGATCCTTGGCACCATCGTCTCGGTGAGCGGTGTCGTCGTCGGCTGGCGCTATTTGCGCCGTTGAAGCGAATTAGGCTGTTGACAACGTCCCCCTGGGTCACAAGTTGCGATCACATTCCAGATGCAGCCTTCCGCCTCGCATTGGCAAGCCGACGCTTGTGCGTACCCGCCCTACTCCACCTGCAGCACGTCGACGGCGACACTGAGCTTCTGCTTCGGTGAGCCGACGATGATGCCGTCGACCGGCGAGACGTCGGAAAAATCGCGCCCCATGGCGAGCACGATGTGATCGTTGCCGATGAGGAGATCGTTGGTCGGATCGAGCTCGATCCAGCCGAGCTCCGGCCCGCACCACAGCGAGACCCAGGCATGGGTGGCGTCGGCACCTTGCAGCCGCGGCTGGCCCGGCGGCGGAATGGTGCGCAAATAGCCGCTGACATAGGCCGCGGGCAGACCGAGCCCGCGCAAGCCAGCGATCATGACATGGGCAAAGTCCTGGCAGACGCCGTGACGCTTCTCGAACACTTCGTCGAGCGGCGTCGAGATCACGGTCGCCTTCGGATCGTAGCGGAATTCGCCGCGGATGCGTCGCATTAGATCGACGGCGCCGCTGAGGATGCCCGTGCCGGGCGGAAAGCTCATCCCCGCATAGGCGCTGACCGGGCGCAGCACCGGCACCAGCGGGCTGGCAAAGACATAGCCGACCGGCGAGGACGGCCCGAGGCTGGTGGCTTCGAACGCGATGTCGCGGACGCTCTCCCAGGGCGGGCTGACCGCATCGCGCGCCGGCGGCTTGCGCGAGACCGAGACGCGCGAACGCGAATCGATGCGCAGATTGCGATGCGCGGCTTCGATCGTCACGCTCTCGGTCAGCGTGCCGAAGAAGTCGCGCCGCAGATTGCGCTCGGCCGGGCGCGGATGGATCTCGACCTCGTGCGAGATCAGCTCCTGGCCGACGCCGCTTGCAGGCTCCAGCCGCAGCGTGCAGCGGGCGAAGCTGACGGGATTCTCGTACTCGTAGGTGGTAACGTGACGGATGTCGTAGATCACGCCAGCCCCGTCAGCTTTTCCGGCCGGCTGGCATTGGGACCGTGCGGGAAGTAGTGCTGCCCAATCGCCTCGCCGAGGCTGAGCAGATCCTGTTCCAGGGCGAACAGCGTCTTGACCTCGAGCTTCTCGGCCTCTGCGGTCGCGAGCATCGCCTGCATCGCCACGGCGAGACGCTGCGGCTTCTCGATCAGGCCATGCTCCTTGAGGCTCGGCAGCGCGGCGATATGCTCGTTCAGCGTCGTTACCTGAAACGCCACCGACCGCGGATTGTAGCCGTCGAGCACCGCGAGGTCGCGCACGGGGGCCAGGATCGGCGCCAGCAGATAACGCGAGCGGTAGGTGATCTGACAATCCACCAGCGTCAGCAGGATGTCGAGATCCTCGTCGCCGGCCTCGTCATAGGCGAACTGGCGGGTGAAGCGCGTGGTGTTGATGGCGCGCTCGATGCGGCGGCCGATGTCGAGGAAACGCCAGCCGGCGGCGCGGTTCATGTTCTCCTGCGCGAGCCCTGCAAAGCTCGCCAGCTCCTGCAACGTCAGCTCGGCGGCGCTCAGCACGCTGTCGTCGTCCTCCACCTCGATGGCGAGGCGCTCGGCCATTTCGGTGATCACCTGCCAGGCATCGGGCGACAGCCGCTCGCGCAAGGAGGTCGCAGTGCGCAGGGCCGCGCGCACCAGCGACAGCGCCGAGCCGACACGCTCCGCGCCCTGCAGCGCTTCAGCGACGATGCGCCCTGCGGCCGTGCGCGAGGATTGCGAGACCGCGCCCCAGGCCACCAGCAAGCGCTGGATGCGTTCGGCCGATTGCACCGAGGCCGCGGTGCCCTTGTTCGGTCCGCTCGGCGAGCCCAGGGCGCGCACCAGCCGCAACGTCGCCTCGGCGCGCTCGAGATAGCGGCCGAGCCAGAACAGATTGTCGGCGGCGCGGCTCGGCAGCACGCCGGCGATGCGGCGGATGCGCACCTTGTCGGTCGCCGGGAGCAGCGTCGCGGTCGCGACCTGCTTGTCGGAGACGACCCAGACGTCGGCGGCGCGCGCGCCGTCGCCCATCGACACCGCGCGCGCGTCCGGCTGCTCGGCGATGCGGCAGAAGCCGCCGGGCATGATGGCCCAGCCGTCGGGCGTGGCGGCCGCGAACACGCGCAGCACGAAGGGGCGCGGCGTGAGCTGCCCATGCTCCCACACCGGCATGGTCGAGAGCCGCACCACCTCCTGGCCGACATAGTCCATGCCGCGCGCACTGATTGCATCGATCAGGCGCTGCCGTGCGCTCGCGTCGAGCTCGCTCGCGAGCACCGGACCAAGCGAGTCGAAGCCGGGAACGCCGCGACGATAGGCACCTTCGATCGCGACCTCGTCGAGCCGCGCCAGCACCTCGTCGCGCGCCACGCGCTGGCCGCACCACCAGGTCGCGATGTGCGGCATCTTCAGGTCTTCGCCGAGCAGGCGGCGGCTCAGCGCCGGCAGGAAGCCGAGCAGCGCCCGCGCCTCCAAGACGCCCGAGCCCGGCATGTTGGCGACGACGACGCCGTCCTTGCGCAAGACGTCGATCAGGCCGGGCACGCCGAGGCGGGAGGAGGCATCGAGCTCGAGCGGATCGAGCGAGTTGGAATCGACCCGGCGCAAGACCACATCGAGCCGCTTCAGACCGGCGACGGTGCGGATGTGGACGCGGTTGTCGCTGACCGCGAGGTCGTCGCCCTCGACCAGAAGGAAGCCGAGATAGCGCGCCAGCGTCGCGTGCTCGAAATAGGTCTCGCTGAAGCTGCCGGGGGTGAGCACGCCGATCCTGGGCTCGTCGCGATCGGCGCGCGCGCGCAAGCTGTCGCGGAACGCCTCGAAGAACGGCGCGACGCGCGGCACGTTCATCGACTTGTAGAGATCGGAGAAGGCGCGCGACAGCACCAGGCGATTCTCCAGCGCGTAGCCCGCACCCGATGGCGCCTGGGTGCGGTCGCCGAGCACCCACCAGCGGCCGTCGGGCCCGCGGCCGACATCGGCGGCATAGATCGAAAGATAGCGTCCGCCGGGCGGCGGCACGCCGCAGACGGGACGGAGATATTCGGGACTGCCGGCGATCGCCGCGGCCGGGAGCGCGCCTTCCGCGACGAGGCGGCCCTCGCCGTAGATGTCGCGCAGCACCCGCTCGAGCAGCTCGGCGCGCTGGGTGATGCCGGCGCAGAGCTGTTGCCAGTCGGCCTGATCGATCAAGAGCGGCAGATGGCTGATCGCCCACGGCCGGTCGGCGCTGTCGCCGGGCGCGCGGTAGGTGACGCCAGCCTCGCGCAAGTGACGGTCGGCCATGCCGAAGCGCCGCTCGATCTCGTCGGGCGCCAGCGCGCCGAAGGCGTCGAAGAAGCGGCTCCAGACGGCGCGCGGGGCGCCGTCGGGCCCCAGGAACTCGTCGGGAATGCCGGGCAGGCGGCGATAGTCGCGGACCCATTGCGCGAGGCGGCGCTGGCCTTCACGCTGTCCGTCACGTCCTTGGGCCTTACCGGCCTTGTCGTCCTGCTCGGCTGCGCCCTCGCCCATCCGCCTCTCCCTGCCCCACCATCATACTCATTGCAGAAGCGGGGTCCGCAAGTCGAGGGTCAGCGGAAACTCATTTGTGCGTTCCTCGGGCGGCGGCTGCATCGGGCCCGGAGTATGGCCGTGGTCCTGGAAGCGCGCCAGCCGCCGCGCCTCGGCCTCGTAGGTATTGACCGGCTTGGTGTCGTAGCTGCGCCCGCCGGGATGGGCGACGTGGTAGACGCAGCCGCCGAGCGAGCGGCCGTTCCAGGTGTCGATCAGGTCGAAGGTCAAGGGCGCATGAACGGGGATGGTCGGATGCAGGCCGGAAGCCGGCTGCCAGGCCTTGAAGCGGACGCCGGCGACGGCCTCGCCGGAGCGGCCGGTGGAGGTCATCGGCAGGCGGCGGCCGTTACAGGCGACGACGTGGCGGCCCTCGACGAAGCCTTCGGCCTTGACCTGGAGCCGCTCGACGGAACTGTCGACATAACGCACGGTACCGCCGCCCGAGCCTTCCTCGCCCAGCACGTGCCAAGGCTCCAGCGCCTGGCGCAGCTCCATCGTCACGCCGCCATGATGGACCCGACCGAAGGCGGGAAAGCGGAATTCGAGTTGAGCCAGATACCATTCCGGCTCGAACGGATAGCCTGATTGCTTCAGCTCGGAGAGCACATCCTGGAAATCTTCCCAGATGAAATGCGGCAGCATGAACCGGTCGTGCAGCGCCGTGCCCCAGCGTACGAACTTGCCCGTCTGCGGCTCGCGCCAGAACTTTGCGATCAGTGCGCGGATCAAGAGCTGCTGCGCCAGCGACATGCGCGGGTCCGGCGGCATTTCGAGCGCGCGGAATTCGACGAGGCCGAGCCGCCCCGTGGTCCCGTCAGGCGAATACAGCTTGTCGATGCAGATCTCGGCGCGATGGGTGTTGCCGGTGATGTCCACGAGCAGATGCCGGAACAGGCGGTCCACCAGCCATAGCGGCGTCTGGTAGCCCGGCGGCGGCACATGCGAGAGCGCGATCTCGAGCTCGTAGATGCTGTCGTGACGGGCCTCGTCGATGCGCGGCGCCTGGCTGGTCGGGCCGATGAACAGGCCGGAGAAGAAGTAGGACAGCGACGGATGCCGCTGCCAGTACAGGACCAGACTTTTCAAGAGATCGGGCCGGCGCAGGAATGGCGAATCCTGCGGGCTCGAGCCGCCGACCACGACGTGATTGCCACCGCCAGTTCCGGTGTGGCGACCGTCGACCAGGAAGCGGTTGGCGCCGAGCCGCGTCTTGCCGGCATCCTCATAGAGACCGACCGTGATGTCGACCGCCTCGCGCCAGTTCTTCGCCGGCTGGACGTTGACCTCGATGACACCGGGATCGGGCGTCACCTTGATGACGTCGACGCGCGGATCGAATGGCGGCGGATAGCCCTCAACATGGACCTGGAGCTGCATCTCCTCGGCGGTCGCTTCGAGCGCCGCGATCATCTCGAGATAATCCTCGATCTGCTCGACCGGCGGCATGAAGGCGCAGAGCACGCCATCGCGGACCTCGACCGACATCGCGGTGCGAACCGGGACGGAGGTGTTGAGTTGCTCGGGCTCGAGCCGCTCCGGCGATTCCGGACGCGCCGGGAGGCTGAACACCGGCAGCTTGCCGCGGGCCTCCATTGGATCCCGCTCGACGATGTAGGGATACTGATCGGGCGGGACGTAGCCGAGCGAATCGAGAGGCAGGCGCAGGCCCAGCGGCGAATCGCCCGGCATCAGGAACAGATGATTGCGCCGGAGTTGCCAGCGCTCGCTGCGCCAGCGCGGCGGCGCGTTCCAGCGCTGCACCGGCAGCACGAAGCCGCGCGGCTTGTTGAGGCCCTCGTCGAACACCCGCGCCATGCGCGCGCGCGCCTCCGGATCCGCCAATTTTGAGTCCGTGGGATCGACGTTGACGGGAAGCTCGGCTTCCTTCTGCAGCCAGTAGGCGGTGTCTTCATAAGCCGGCATGATGTAGCCGGGATCGAGCCCGAGCCGTGCCGCCACGCCCTCCATGAAGGTTTCGGCATCCTTCACCTCGGCGCGGCGCGGATTCTCTATTCTGGCGATGAGATCGGCGTTCTTCCAGATCGGCACGCCGTCCTTGCGCCAGTACAGGCCGAAGGCCCAGCGCGGCAGGCTCTCGCCCGGATACCATTTGCCCTGGCCGTAATGCAGCAGGCCGCCCGGCGCGAAGCGGGTGCGCAGGCGGCGGATCAGATCGTCGCCGAGCGCGCGCTTGGTTGGGCCGACCGCGTCCGTGTTCCACTCGCCCGCCTCGAGATCGTCGACAGAGACGAAGGTCGGCTCGCCGCCCATGGTAAGGCGCACGTCATGGGCGGCGAGATCGCCATCGACCTGCTCGCCGAGATCGTTGAGCCGCGCCCAGGATTCGTCGGAGAAGGGTTTTGTGATGCGCGGCGCCTCGCGGATGCGCTTCACGCTCATGTCGAAGGAGAACTCGACCTCGGCAAAGCCGGCCCCGCCCGAGATCGGCGCCGCCGAACGGTAGTGCGGCGTGGCTGCGACCGGGATGTGCCCCTCGCCTGCGAGCATGCCTGAGGTCGCGTCGAAGCCGATCCAGCCGGCGCCTGGTAGATAGACCTCGGCCCAGGCGTGCAGATCGGTAAAATCGTTCTCGACTTCCGGCGGTCCCTCGATCGGATCGATGTCGGGACGGATCTGGACCAGATAGCCCGAGACGAAGCGGGCGGCGAGCCCGAGATGGCGCACGGTCTGGATCAAGAGCCAGGCGGAATCCCGGCATGAGCCTGCGCCGGAGGCAAGCGTCTCCTCCGGCGTCTGCACGCCCGGCTCCATGCGAATGATGTAGCGGACCTTCTTCTGGAGCTCGCGATTGAGGTCGACCAGGAAGTTGACGGTGTTCGGGGCCTCGTGCGGGATCGAATCGAGGAACTTGGCGAACAGGCGATCGGGCTTGACGGTCTCGAGATAAGGCGCGAGCTCCGTCTTCAGGTCCTTGGGATAGTCGAACGGAAAGCTGTCGGCATAGGGCTCGACGAAGAAGTCGAACGGGTTGACCACGGTCATCTGCGCCGTGAAGTCGACCTCGAATTTCAGCTCGGTGGTCTTCTCCGGAAAGACGTAGCGCGCCAGCCAGTTGCCCTGCGGATCCTGCTGCCAGTTCACGAAATGATTGGAGGGCGTGACCTTGAGCGAATAGCTCAGGATCGGCGTGCGCGTATGCGGCGCCGGCCGCAACCGGATGGTCTGCGGGCCAAGGTCGATCGGGCGGTCATATTTGTAGTGCGTGACGTGGTGTAGCGCGACGTAGATCGACACGGGATGCGGTGCTCCAGCAGCTTTTTTGAGCAGAACACCTGAGGGGAATGCGATCAAGCATTAACAACGGGCACGGGGTGCCTACGTAAGGTGCGGACGGATGTTTGAGGTGGCTCCGTCAAGGTGCCGCGCGACTTCCCCTCTCCCATTGTGGGAGAGGGTGGCTCGCCGCATAGCGGCGAGACGGGTGAGGGGTTCTATCCGCGAATTCAAACCAGAGCCGGACTCGCGGAAGCATACCCCTCATCCGGCGCTTCGCGCCACCTTCTCCCACAAGGGAGAAGGAAAGTCCGCATGCCCTTGGCACGAACTCTACGCCGCCGAGGTCAGCCGCTGCAGGAACTCGGTCACCTCGCGGCGGAGCGTCTCGACTTCGCCGTGGACGCGTTCGGAGGCGTGGTTGACGCGGGCAGCGACGCGGCCGGTGTCGGCGGCGGCTTCGCTGATGCCCGTCACGTTGGAGGAGACCTGCGAGGTGCCGGCGGAGGCTTCGTGAACGTTGCGGGCGATCTCGCGCGTCGCCGCGCCCTGCTGCTCGATCGATGCTGCAATCGAGGCGGTGATGCCGTTGATCTCGGCAATGGTCTGCGCGATTGCCTCGACGGCCGCGACCGAATTGCCGGTCGATTGCTGCATCTCGCCGACCTTGGCGCTGATCTCTTCGGTCGCCTTCGCGGTCTGGTTGGCGAGGCTCTTGACCTCGGAGGCCACCACCGCGAAGCCGCGACCGGCGTCGCCCGCGCGGGCCGCCTCGATCGTGGCATTGAGTGCGAGCAGGTTGGTCTGCGAGGCGATCTCGCTGATCAGCTTGACGACGTCGCCGATCTGCATCGCGGCCTCCGCAAGGCTGCGGATCTCGCTGCCGGCGCGATTGGCTTCGTTCACCGCCCGCCCCGTGCTCGCGGTCGAGCCGGCCACCTGGCGGTTGATCTCGGCGATCGACGATGCGAGCTGCTCGGCGGCGCTGGCGACGGTCGCGACGTTGCGCGAGGCCTGGTCGGACGCGCTGAGCACGCCGGAGGTCTGCAGGCTGGTCTTCTCCGCCGCCGACGCCATCTGGCCGGCATCGGATTCGAGATCGGTCGCCGCGCCCATCAGCGTGCCCGCAACCTGGTCGAGATGCGTGCCGAACTGCCTGGCGAGGTCGGCGATCTCGACCACCCTGCGGCCGAGGCTGTCGGTGCCGGCATTGATGACGGTCGCCGAGCGGCGGAACGAGCCGGGCAATCCGCGCGCCAGGATCTTGCGGAAATACTTGCCGCGGCTGGCATACTCCATCGACGCCGAAGCTTCGCGCTGGAACGCATCGGTGATGTCGAGCATGTCGTTGACGGATTTCTGGATGGCGCCGATGCGCCCGGCCTGCCGCTCGCTGAGGATGCGCGCCTCGAGATCGCCGCCCGCCGCCTTGCGGCAGACATCGGCGACCTCGTCGACGGCGACCGCCGTGCGGTGCTGGCACCAGACGGCATAGCCGGAGAGCGCGATCGTCGCGCCAAGAGAAGCGGCACTCACGATTCCGGTCATACCGAGCAGCGAGAAAACGAGCGCAACGACGGCAAGACCACAGGCGAGCGCGGTCGCTCCCTGCGCCTTAGAGAGAGAGCACAAATTCATCGTAACCGACACCCTGTTGCTTGAGCAGCCCGACCATCGCCTCGAAGCTCGCCTGCATGCCCTCCTTGGCATTGGCATGCCGCGCTTCTTCGGCGCACAGCGTCTTGTAGATCGGCTTGATGCGCTCGATCTGCGCGGGCTCGGGCTTGCGACGGTTGGAGTGATAGCCGACGATGTTGCCGCGCTCGTCGAATGTCGGCGTAACGTGGGCGAACACCCAGTAATGACTGCCGTCCTTCGCCAGATTGACGACGTAGGCGAAGATCTCCTGCTTGGACTGCAGCGTGTCCCACAGCAGCTTGAAGACGGCGCGCGGCATGTCGGGATGACGGATCAGGCTGTGGGGCGCGCCCATCAGCTCCTTCCACGAATACTTCGCCATCCGGATGAAGACGTCATTGGCGTAGGTGATGCGTCCCTTGAGATCGGTCTTCGATACGATCAGCTCCTCGTCGCCGAGGAGAGTTTCCACCCCAGTGGGACGTATTGCTTGCATCGTCTGATCCTCGAACAAAGCCGGCCGGCCCCACCACGCTGTGGAGCCGCATCCCCCTGTCTAAGGCAACAATGTTAATCAGGTGTAAGTTCGGGAACTTGCGGAAGAGATCCGGGCCTCCGTACCAATACTTAGCGAGGGATCGTTGCATCGGGCGCAACTACACGCGGCGACGTCATCGGCTTTTCACTTACGACTGCGTTGCGATTGCGCCGTGCGCCCGGCGCGACTACATCGTCGCGCCCAGCACCCAGGGCGCGAACTCGGCGCCGCCGAAATCAAAGCTCTCGCTCTTGGTCGGCTGGCCCGAGGCGGTCTTGAGGATGAGTTCGAAGATGCGCTGACCGCATTGTTCGACGCTCTCCTCGCCTTCGAGGATGGTGCCGCAATTGACGTCCATGTCCTCTTCCATGCGCTTGTACATCGGCGTGTTGGTGGCGAGCTTGATCGAGGGCGCCGGCTTGCAGCCGAACACGCTGCCGCGGCCCGTGGTGAAGCAGACGAGGTTGGCGCCGCCGGCGACCTGCCCGGTCGCAGCTACCGGATCGTAGCCGGGCGTGTCCATGAACACGAACCCCTTCTTGGTGACGGGCTCGGCGTAGCGCAGCACCTCGACGAGGTTGGTGGTGCCGGCCTTTGCCATCGCGCCGAGCGACTTTTCCAGAATGGTGGTAAGGCCGCCGGCCTTGTTGCCGGGGCTCGGATTGGCATTCATCTCGGCGCCTTCGCGCGCGGTGTATTCGTCCCACCAGCGCATGAGGTCGACCAGCTTCTCGCCGACCTCGCGGCTGACGGCGCGGCGCGTCAAGAGATGCTCGGCGCCGTAGGTCTCCGGCGTCTCCGACAGGATCACGGTGCCGCCGTGACGCACGATGAGGTCGCTGGCCGCGCCCAGCGCAGGGTTGGCCGATACGCCGGAATAGCCGTCCGAGCCGCCGCATTGCAGCGCCACCGTGAGCTCGCTCGCCGGCACCGTTTCGCGCTGGACCTTGTCGGCATCAGTCAGCGCCTCGCGCACGAAGGCAATGCCGGCCTCGACCGTCCTGCGGGTACCGCCGACCTCCTGGATGTCCATCGCGCGCAGGCGGCCGGCGAGCTTCTGCTCTTCCATCAGGCCGCCGATCTGGTTCACCTCGCAGCCGAGGCCAAGCACGATGACGTGGGAGAAATTGACGTGCCGCGCGTAGCCGCCGAGCGTGCGGCGGAGCAGCGCCAGCGGCTCGTTCTGCGTCATGCCGCAGCCGGTCTTGTGGGTCAGCGCGACGACGCCGTCGACATTGGGGAACTCGGCCAGCGGATTGTCGCCGGTGAAGGGATTCTTCTTGAAGACGTCGGCGACGAGGCTCGCGACATGCGCGCTGCAATTCACCGAGGTGAGGATGCCGATATAGTTGCGCGTGGCGACGCGGCCGTCCGGACGGCGGATGCCTTCGAAGGTCGCCGGCAGGTCGAAATTCGGCGTCGGCTTGACGTCGGCGCAATAGGCGTAGTCCTTGGCGAAATCACCCATGCCGCAGTTCTGCACGTGCACGTGCTGGCCTGGCGCGATGGCTTGCGTGGCAAAGCCGATGATCTGGCCGTAGCGCCTGACCGGCTCGCCCAAGGCGATCGGCTTGATCGCGACCTTGTGGCCGGAGGGAATGCGCTCGACCGTGGTCACGCCGTCGGCGACCACCGTGCCCGGCGGCAGGCTCGCGCGCGCGATCACCACGCCATCATCGGGATGCAGACGGATGACGGGGCTGATGGTCATGGCGGGTCTCCTTGGGTCTTACTTCACCTCTCCCCGTTCTTACGGGGAAGAGGTCGGATCGCGCAGCGATCCGGGTGAGGGGCAAGCGGCGCGCTCGATCGTTAGATTGGTCGTGTCGAGAGAGGCCCCTCACCCTGACCCTCTCCCCGTAAGAACGGGGAGAGGGAAAGAGCTCAGGCCTTGCCGCCCGAATCCTTGCGGGTGGCGTTCACCTGCATCTTGGCGTAGGTCGTCATCAGGCCGACTTCGTTCGAGAGCGTCACCAGCTTGAAGCCCATGTTGATGGCGCGCGCTGCGCCTTCGGCGCCGCTGCAATGGATGCCGGGGTTGAGGCCGCGCTTGCCGCACTCCTTGATGATCTTGTCGTAGATCGCGAGGATCTCGGGCTCGCTGCGGTCGAGCTTGGGCTCGAGACCGTAGGAGAAGCCGAGATCGGAGGGGCCGATATAGACGCCGTCGATGCCTTCGACGTCGAGGATCGCTTCCATGTTCTCCACCGCGGTCCGCGTCTCCATCATCGGCAGCAGCACGATCTCGTCGTTGGCCGTCTTCTGATAGGAGCCCGCGGTGCCGTACATGCCGGCGCGGATCGGGCCGTTGGAGCGCGTGCCCTTGGGCGGATATTTCGCATAGGAGACCAGGTTACGGGCTTCCTGCGGCGTGTTGACCATCGGGCAGATCACGCCATAGGCGCCGCCGTCGAGCACCTTGCCGATGATGCCGGGCTCGTTCCAGGGCACGCGGACCATCGGGGTGACCGGATGCTTGTCCATGGCCTGAAAGCACTGCACCATCGACAGATAATCCTGCACGCCGTGCTGCATGTCGACCGTGACGCTGTCGAAGCCGCATTGGGCGATCATCTCGGCCGAGAAGCCGGAGGGAATGGCAAGCCACGCGTTGACGACCGCCTTGCCCGACTTCCAGATCTCTTTGACTTTATTGGCCACGTTGCCTTTCCTTCCCTGTTGCTCTCACTCGCCGCGGATCGGGTTGGCCGCACTTTGAGCGAAAAAAAGCGTGAATGTCCATGGCTCTCGCCGCGCACGCACGCATATCTGGTTTCACTCCCCGGCTATTGTCTCGTCCGCGCCGCCGAGCCCCGCAAGGCTCCGTTCGAGCTCGCCGAGCATCTCCTGCAATTCGGCGAGCTTGCGGGCACCGAAGCGCCGCGTGATCTCGGCATAGATCGCTTCCGAATTCGGCGCGACCGACGCCATCAGCTTGAGCCCCTCCTTCGAGATCGAGACCATGCTGCGGCGCTGATCGGCTTTCGCGATTCTGCGCTCGATCAGATTGCGCGCCTCGAGGTCGCGCAGAATACGGGACAGGCTCGGCCCGAGCAGGAACGCGGTGCGCGCGAGTTCCGTGACCTCCACCGCCTCGATCGCCGCCAGCGCCCGCAGGATGCGCCATTGCTGCTCGGTCAGGCCGTGCTCGCGCAGCGAGGGACGAAACTGCCGCATCACCGCTTCCCGGGCTCGCAGCAGCGACATCGGCAGCGAGCGCGAAAAATCGCGCATCGGCACCTGGCGCGCGGCAGGCGGGTGACCATTGACGGGATCGGCGGATTTCTTCGTCATGACGCCCTTTCAAGCCGCAAAACGTTTGCACTGCAGCAAGCCGAATTTGTGTTTGACGCATTCACTTAACATGTTAAGTATCTCCCGGCACCACGATTTGTAAGATCACCAATGGCGCTTTCCAACGACGATATCCAAGCTTGTGCGAGGCGTCTGCACCAGGCGGAGAAGACCCGCACGCAGATCCGGCAGCTCTCGCAGGAATTTCCCGACATCAGCATCGCGGATGCCTACGCGATTCAGAAGGCCTGGGTCGACGTCAAGATCGCCGAGGGGCGCGTGGTGAAAGGCCACAAGATCGGCCTGACCTCGAAGGCGATGCAGAGCGCGCTTGGCATCGACGAGCCGGATTCCGGCGTGCTGCTCGACGACATGTTCTTCGCCGATGGCGGCCTCGTTCCGACCGAGCGCTTCATCGCGACGCGCGTCGAGGCCGAGCTCGCCTTCGTCATGAATAAGCGCCTTTCAGGGCCAAATTGCACGCTATTCGACGTGCTCAACGCCACCGACTTCGTGGTGCCGGCGCTGGAGATTCTGGATACTCGGATCGAGCGCGTCGATCCCAAGACCAAGGCGACGCGAAAGATTTTCGACACCATCGCCGACAATGCGGCGAATGCCGGCATCGTGCTCGGGGGGCGGCCGATCCGCCCGCTGGACGCCGACCTGCGCTGGATCGGCGCGCTCTGCTTCAAGAATGGCCAGCTGGAAGAGACCGGCCTTGCCGCTGGCGTGCTCAACCATCCCGCGACATCAGTGGCCTGGCTCGCCAACAAGATCGCCCCGCTGGGACACGCGCTCGAGCCGGGCCAGATCGTGCTCGCCGGTTCGTTCATCCGTCCGATCGAGACCCGCAAGGGCGACACAATCCAGGCCGATTATGGCGCCTACGGCTCGGTGAGCTGCTACTTCGCCTGAAGACAGGGAGTGAAACCGCGATGCCGCATTTCACCATCGAATATTCGGCCAATCTCGACGGCCGTCTCGACATCGCCGCGGTGTGCGAGGTCGTGCGCAAGGCGGCTGGCGAGACCGGCATCTTCCCGCTCGGCGGCATCCGCGTCCGTGCCATCCGCTGCGAACACTATGCGATAGCGGATGCGCGGCAGGATTACGGCTTCCTGGACATGGTGCTGCGCATCGGCGAGGGCCGCGACCTTGCCACCCGCCAGAAGGCCGGCGAGCACGTCTTCCAGGCGCTCTCAAGACATCTGGATCCCGTCTTCGCCGCCAGCAAATTCGCCCTATCGTTCGACATGCAGATCAACGACAAGGATACGAGCTGGAAGCGCAACAACATTCACGACGCCCTGAAAGCGGAGGCCGCTCATGGATAAGCCCACGCCGAAAACCGATGTGTTCCAGGCCAACCGCGACCGCGTCGCGCCGCTGCTGAAAAAGCTGCGCGTGGACGGCATCGGTCATTTCATCGACGGCAAGACCGTCGCCTCGATCTCGGGCGAGACGTTCGAGACGAAATCGCCGGTCGACGGCACGACGCTCGCGAGCGTCGCGCGCGGCACCGCTGGGGACATCGACCGCGCCGCGACGGCCGCTGCGCTTGCCTTCAAGTCCTGGCGCGACATGGGGCCGGCGATGCGGAAGAAGCTGCTGCATCGCGTGGCCGACGCGATCGAGGACAATGCCGACGACATCGCCGTGCTCGAATGCATCGACACCGGGCAGGCCTATCGCTTCATGGCCAAGGCCGCGATCCGCGCCGCCGAGAATTTCCGTTTCTTCGCCGACAAATGCACCGAGGCGCGCGACGGCCTCAACACACCGAGCGACGAGCATTGGAACGTCTCCACGCGCGTGCCGATCGGCCCCGTCGGCGTGATCACGCCTTGGAACACGCCGTTCATGCTCTCGACCTGGAAGATCGCGCCAGCGCTCGCGGCCGGCTGCACGGTCGTGCACAAGCCGGCCGAATGGTCGCCGGTAACGGCCTCCATTCTCGCCAAGCTCGTCAAGGAAGCCGGCGTCCCCGACGGCGTGCTCAACACCGTGCACGGCTTTGGCGAGGAAGCGGGCAAGGCGCTGACCGAGCATCCCGCCATCAAGGCGATCGGCTTCGTCGGCGAGAGCGCGACCGGCTCGGCCATCATGATGCAGGGCGCGCCGACCTTGAAGCGCGTGCATTTCGAGCTCGGCGGCAAGAACCCGGTGATCGTGTTCGACGATGCCGACCTCGACCGGGCGCTCGATGCCGTCGTGTTCATGATCTACTCGCTCAATGGCGAGCGCTGCACCTCGTCGAGCCGCCTTTTGGTTCAAGCCAGCATTGCCGACAAGTTCACCGAGAAGCTGACCGCGCGCGTGAAGGCGCTCAAGGTCGGCCATCCCCTCGATCCCGCAACCGAGATCGGACCGCTGATCCACGAGCGGCATCTGGCGAAGGTCTGCTCCTATTTCGACGTGGCGCGGCAGGACGGCGCGACCATTGCTGTCGGCGGCAAGGCCCATGACGGGCCGGGCGGCGGGCATTATGTCGAACCGACGCTGGTCACCGGCGCGCATGGCAAGATGCGCGTGGCGCAGGAGGAGGTGTTCGGGCCGTTCCTCACCGTGCTGCCCTTCAAGGACGAGAAGGACGCGATCGAGATCGCCAACGACATCCGCTACGGTCTGACCGGCTATGTCTGGACCAACGACGTCGGCCGCGCACTGCGCGTAGCCGATGCGCTCGAGGCCGGCATGATCTGGCTGAACTCGGAAAACGTCCGCCATTTGCCGACGCCATTCGGCGGCATGAAGGCCTCAGGCATCGGCCGCGACGGCGGCGATTACTCGTTCGACTTCTACATGGAAACCAAGCACGTCTCGCTGGCGCGGGGCACGCACAAGATTCAGAAGCTGGGAGTTTAACGGCAGTGTCATTCCGGGGCGGCTCGAAGAGCCGAACCCGGAATCCATCGAGCAGCAGAGTTGGTGGATGAATGGATTCCGGGTTCGTGCTTCGCGCGCCCGGAATGACGAAGCCGAGAGAGGGGAAACGCCAATGCCGGTACCGCAACATATCTTCGAGCCGCCGTTCAACATCATCCGCTCCAGCCACGTCGTGCTCGACGTTACAGACCTGAAGCTGAGCCGCGAGTTCTACGAGACCATTGTCGGCCTCCATGTCGAGGATTCCGACGACAACGCCGTCTACCTGCGCGCCGCCGAGGAGCACCAGCATCACTCGCTGGTGCTGCGGAAAGCCACGGTGCCGGCTTGCGCCCGGCTCGGCTTCAAGGTCGGCAATGACGGGGATCTCGACAAGGCCGCCGCGTTCCTGTCCGAGAACGGCCTCGCCTACGCCTTCGTCGACCAGGCCTTCCAGGGCCGCACCCTTCAGTTCACCGATCCCTTCGGCTTTAGAATCGAGCTCTATGCTGCGATGGAGCGGCGGCCGCACCTCTTGCGCCGCTACGATCTCTACCGGGGCTGCCACCCGCAGCGGCTCGATCATTTCAACGTCTTCGCCGCCGAGGTGCAGGACACCATCGAATTCTACGCCCGGCTCGGCTTTCGCCTCACCGAATATGCCGAGGAGGACGGGCCCAACGGGCGCATCGCCGCGGCCTGGATGCATCGCAAGGGCAATGTCCACGATTTCGCGATCACCAACGGCAAGGGTCCGCGGCTGCACCATTTCGCCTATTGGACGCCGACGGCGATGAACATCATTCATCTCTGCGACGTCATGGCCTCGCAGGGCTTCGTGAAGAACATCGAACGCGGCCCGGGGCGCCATGGCATCTCGAACGCGTTCTTCCTCTATGTCCGGGATCCCGACGGACACCGCCTCGAGCTCTACACCAGCGATTACTTCACCGGGGATCACGACCACGAGCCGCTCCGCTGGTCGCTGCGCGATCCGCGCCGGCAGACGCTGTGGGGCGCGCCTGCCCCGCGGTCCTGGTTCGAGCAGGGCTCGCCATTTGCGGGCCAGGCCGTGCGCGAGCCGAAATTCGTAGCCGATGTGCTGGTGGCGGATTGAGCGATGAAACTCCCTCGCCTCGCCACCTATTCCGTCAAGGGTGACACACGTTACGGCGCCGTCCTTGAGGGCGGCATCGTCGATCTCTCCGCCCGCTATGCCAAGGACTATCCGACGCTGCGCGAGGTGATCGCAGCCGGAAAGCTCATCAGCTTTGCCGAAGAGGCCGCCGGCCGCGCGGCGGATCACGCGCTCACTGAGATCACCTGGCTGCCGCCGATCCCCACGCCGGAAAAGATCATCTGCATCGGCGTCAACTATCCCGACCGCAATGCCGAATACAAGGATGGCCAGGACGCGCCGAAATATCCGAGCATGTTCATGCGCTCGCCGCGCTCCTTCGTCGGCCACGACACGCCCTTGGTGCGCCCGCGCGCGTCCGCGCAGCTCGACTATGAGGGCGAGATCGTTCTCGTGATCGGCAAGCCGGGCCGGCACATTCCCGAAAGCAGCGCGCTCGACCACATCGCCGCGCTGACGCTGTGCAACGAGGGCTCGGTGCGCGACTGGCTGCGCCACGCCAAGTTCAACGTCACGCAGGGCAAGAACTTCGACGCCAGCGGCAGCCTCGGTCCGTGGCTGGTGCCCTACACGCGGGAAGCGCAGATCGCGGACATCCGTCTCACCACGCATGTCAACGGCGAGCTCAGACAGGACGATCGCACCAGCCGGCTGATGTTTCCGTTCCGCTATCTCTTGAACTATATCTCGACCTTCGCAACCCTGGTCCCCGGCGATATCATCGTCACGGGCACGCCGACCGGCGCGGGGGCGCGGTTCGATCCGCCGCGATATCTCAAACCCGGCGACGTCGTCGAGGTCGAGGCCGAGGGGATCGGGCGCTTGCGCAACGGCGTGATCGACGAAGCCTGAACTACAAGCGAAGTGGATAGCCAGATGACCAACCTCACCGGCGGCGAAGCGATCGTAAGCAGCCTTGTCGCCCACGGCGTCGACACCGTGTTCGGCCTGCCCGGCGCGCAGGTCTACGGCCTGTTCGACGCTTTCCACCAGGCTCAGCTCAAGGTGATCGGCGCGCGGCACGAACAGGCCTGCGGCTACATGGCGTTCGGCTATGCGCGCTCCAGCGGCCGGCCCGGCGTGTTCAGCGTCGTGCCGGGTCCCGGCGTGCTCAATGCCAGCGCCGCGTTGCTCACCGCGTTCGGCTGCAACGAGCCGGTGCTATGCGTCACCGGTCAGGTGCCGACGCAGTTTCTCGGCAAGGGCCGCGGCCATCTGCATGAGATGCCGGACCAACTCGCGACCTTGCGCACCTACGTGAAATGGGCCGAGCGCATCGAATATCCCGGCAACGCGCCGACCATCGTGGCGCGCGCGTTCCAGGAGATGATGTCGGGACGGCGCGGCCCCGCGTCGGTCGAGATGCCCTGGGACGTCTTCACCCGGCGCGCCGACACCGCCGCCGCACAGGTGCTGGAGCCACTGCCCGCGCCGCGGCCCGATCCTGATCTCATCAAGCAGGCGGCGGCGCTGATCAAGGCCAGCAAGACGCCGATGATCTTCGTCGGCAGGGGCGCAATGGAGGCCGGCGAGGAGATCCTCGAGCTTGCCGACATGATCGATGCGCCCGTCGTCGCCTTCCGCAGCGGCCGCGGCATCGTCTCCAACGCGCATGAGCTCGGCCTCACCATGGCGGCCGCCTACAAGCTCTGGCCCAAGACCGATCTGATGATCGCGATCGGCACGCGCGCGGAGCTGCCGGCTTCGGGCTTTCGCTGGCCGTATCAGCCGACCGGTCTGAAATCCATTCGCATCGACATCGATCCGGTGGAGATGCGCCGCCTCGCCGCCGACGTTGCGATTGTCGCCGACGCCAGGGACGGCACCGCCGATCTCGTCGCGGCCGTGAAGAAGGCCGGCTATGCCAAGAGCCGCGGCCGGCGCGAGGACATTCGCGAGGCCACCGCGGCGGCGCAGGCCGAGATCCAGCGCATCCAGCCGCAGATGGCGTATCTCGACATCCTGCGCGAAGTGTTGCCGGCGAACGCGATCGTCACCGACGAGCTGTCCCAGGTCGGCTTCGCCTCCTGGTATGGATTTCCAGTCTACGAACCGCGCACCTTCATCACGTCGGGCTATCAGGGTACGCTCGGCTCGGGTTTCCCGACCGCGCTCGGCGCCAAGGTCGCCAATCCCGACAAGCCGGTGGTGGCCATCACCGGTGACGGCGGCTTCATGTTCGGCGTGCAGGAGCTGTCGACCGCCGTGCAGTTCAATATCGGCGTGGTGACGCTGGTGTTCAACAACAACGCCTACGGCAACGTCCGCCGCGACCAGCGCCAGCATTTCGACGGCCGCGTGGTGGCGTCCGATCTCGTCAATCCCGATTTCGTCAAGCTCGCGGAGTCCTTCGGCGTGGCCGCCGCACGCGTGACCGCGCCGGACCAGTTCAAGACGGCGCTGGAGAAGGCGCTGAGCCACGGCGGGCCGTATCTGATCTCGGTCGAGGTCACCAGGGATTCGGAAGTCAGCCCGTGGGCCTTCATTCACCCGCCGAAGCCTTGAGGCCGGATCTTCCCTGCAGCCGCGCGGCAGCAATCACCAGCAGACCAGCGCCTGCGACAGACCAGCAGGCGACCGGCGCCCAATGCAGCAGCGGCGCGTATTCCGGCATCTTCTGCAGGCCACCGGCAACCGCCGCCATCCGCGCGAAGGTGCCGAGGGCGAGCGCGGAGAAGACGAGGCCCATGACCTTGCCTTCCGCGCCGGTCGAGCCGATCGCGAGCGCTGCCGAGACCGCGCTCATCAGCATGCAGCCCCACGCGGCTCCGGCGAGAAATTGCGCGGCGATCAACATCTCGAGGCTGCCGGCGAATTCCGCCACCGCAATCGCCACCGCACCGAACAGGCCGGCGGCGCCCATCACGATGAGGCCGCCGCGGTGCTTGACGACGAGGCTTGCCGGAAACATCGCGATGTTGAAGCCGATCCAGAACACCGGCATCAGCCATTGCAGGTCGCCGGGAGCTGCAAAGCGCAAATAGGACGGCGCGCTGTTCATGGCAAAGTGCAGCTGGTAGCCGAGGGCGAGCGCGATCATCGCGACAATGAAGGCGATGGGAACGAGACCGAGCGGCTTTGCCGCTTCGTCCGGTGTGGGCGGCACGGTGTCGCGCGCTACGTCATGCTCGATCCGCGACAGCCCCAGCGCGGTCAGGAGCAGCACCACGCTGGAGATCACGAAGGGCAACCGCGCATCGTGCTCGCGCAGCACCACGCCGAGATAGGGCGAGATCGCGCCGGCGACGCCGTAGCCGAGCATGGCGAGCGCCGCGAGGAACGGCACCTGCGGCTTGGCGCGGTATTTGCCGAGCAAGGTCAGCGGCGGCGCGCGCAGCGCGGAGGACGTGATCGACCAGATCACGATGAGCGCGATGAACCAGCCCTGCGCCGCCGCGCCGGCGCCGGCAACGAAGGGCAGCGCGACGAAGGCGCCGCAGGAGATCGCGGTCACGAGGGCGACGAACAGCCCGAGCCGCCCGAGATGGGGCGCGAGCTTGTCGGCGGCGATTCCCATCGCGGTATCGGCAATGGTGAAGATCGCCTGATCGAGCATCAGGATGAGGATCACGGCGGACGGCGCGATGCCGACCTCGGCGGCAAGCTTCGGCAGGTAGACGACGTAGGTCGTCCAGCCCAGCGTGAACACCAATTGCAGGGCTGCGAGATAAAGCCCCGTACGGTTCGCCGTGCCCGTGCCCACCGGGTTCTGTGTGGTCGTCATGTCGCCGCCTCCCCGCCCCAAGCTTAGACGAGCGAAGGCGGCGAGGAAACGCGTCAGCGCGTCCTGCGGAAGGTCAGATTGATCCGCTTGCCTCCGAGCAGCGGATGCTCGCCGTCGGCGAGCGGCGCGACGCCGTGATAGGCGAGCCTGCTGGCCCCGCCCCAGACCACGACGTCGCCATGGACGAGGCGGAAGCGGCGCGGCTTGTCGCTCCGTGCGAGGCCGCCGAACAGGAAGGTCGCGGGCAGGCCGAGCGAGACCGAGACGATCGGCGCGGAATAGTCCAGCTCGTCCTTGTCCTGATGCAGCGACAGCCGCGTGCCCGGCTCGTAGCGGTTGACGAGGCAGGCATCGGGCGCGAAGTCTTCGAAACCGCCTTGCTGCGCGGCGCGGCGGGCCAGATCGCAAAACAGCGGCGGCATCGCCGGCCATGGCGCGCCGGTGCGCGGATCGATGGGATCGTAGCGATAGCCGGTGTGATCGGTGATCCAGCCGCGCTCGCCGCAATTGGTCATCGCCACCGACATCAGATGGCCGCCCGGCGTCGTCATCCGCCGGAACGGCGACTGCGCCACGATGGCGCGCACCGCGTCGACCAGCCCGCTCTCGATCGGCTTGACGAAGCCGCGCAGCAGCACGGCGCCATCGGCGATGTTTTCGCGCGACGGTTGGGCTTCGGCGACGCTATCGAACAAATCAGCCGTCAACGGCTCCGCTCATTTGGCATCGTGAAAAATCACACCCAGCGTGTGGCGCCGGCCGGACCTGATCCGGCTGACGCCGTGGCGGAGATTAACGCGGTAGGTGCCGCGTGTCCCCTGCACCGGCCGATGATGCACAGCGAAGGCGACCGCATCGCCCTGCGCCAGCGGCACCACCTCGGCCCGAGACTGCATGCGCGGACGCTGCTCGGTCAGCACGAACTCGCCGCCAGTGAAATCGCGTCCGGGCTCGGAGAGCAGGATCGCGACCTGGAGCGGGAACACGTGCTCGCCATAGAGGTCCTGGTGCAGGCAATTGTAGTCGCCGGCCTCATATTGCAGCAGCAGCGGCGTCGGCCGCGCCTGCCCGGCATCGTGGCAGCGCTTCAGGAACGCCGCGTGTGTGGAGGGATAGCGGATGTCGATCCCCATCGCCTCGTTCCAACGATTGGCGACCTCTTGCAGATGCGCATAGAGCGCCGGGCGCAATCGCGCGATCAGGTCGGGCAGTGGGTAGGAAAAATACTTGTACTCGCCGCGGCCAAAGCCGTGGCGGCCCATGACGATGCGGCTGCGGAACTGCGCATCGTCCGGGTAGAGCGCGGCGACGGCGCGGCATTGGTCCGGCGTCAGCAGGCTTTTCAGGACGGCGGAACCTTGGACGTCGAGCTCGGCGGCGATCTGCGGCCAGTCGATGGCGTCGACATGGGCGGCGAGGTCGGGAACGGAGGGCTGGGCTGATTTTCGTGCGGTCATTGTCATGACAATCACCTTCGCAGCCGGACGTTCACTCCGCCACCCGATTTCCGATGACTCTCTCCCCGTCATTGCGAGCGCAGCGAAGCAATCCAGAATCCCTCCGCGGAGAGACTCTGGATTGCTTCGTCGCAAGGGCTCCTCGCAATGACGCGGAGAGAGCTTCGCTCGCAATGACGGCGGGGTGAGAGATCAGCCCCGCACCGGCAACGTCAGCACGTCGTAGCCATGCCTGATGGTCCGCTTCAGCACGGGGTCTTCGAGCTCGAAATCGAAGCGGTCGGCCGGACGGATGCCGCCCTTTGCGGCGAACGTGCCGCCGAACATGGCGCAACCGTCGGGGAACTTGCCACCGTCAAAGCCGCGCTTGATGAGATCGGCGACCGGCAGCATCGCATCCAGCGTGCCCTCCTGGTAGAGCACGCGCTCGCCCTTGATGGTGGCGTAGGAGCGCAGGATCATCCTGTCCCAATGGCCGATGACGTCCTCGAGCTCCCAGAGTGTCGAGGCGATCGGCTTGTCGCACATCTGCTTGGAGACCGTGACGTTGTAGGCCTCGACCTTGCGGTCGGTGTGATCGGAGCCGCAGCCGACGAAGATGCGGCCCTGCCAGCCGATCAGCACGAACTCGACCTCGCCGGAGGAATCGTCACCGGTGCATTCGATGCCGTCCTCCTGGGTCAGCCGCCGCGCCGAGGCGCGATAATAGATCGGCGTCGAGGCCGGGCGGGCGATGCCCATCTCCTCCAGCTCTTTGATGTGCTTGTCGCGCGCGACCGTGTCGCGGCCGGTCCAGCCGGCGATGACCAGCTGGTCGATCGGCAGCGTCAGCGGCGTGGTGGTGTCCTTGGCGTCGATGGTGAAAGTCAGGTCAAACACGAATGACGGCCTCCATGCCGGCAGCAAGCTCGAAGATACGGCGGTCGGAGCCGCCGGCGCCCGCCAGCATCAGGCCGACGGGAACATCGCCCCCGCGATGACAGGGCAGCGAGATGGCGCAACCGTCGATCAGGTTGATCAGGCTGCAATTGCGCAAGGCGCGGATGTTCTCGCGGGCGAACGCCTGATCGTCGGCGAGGTCGGCGATCTTCGGCGGCGTGTTGGGCGTGGTCGGCAGCACCAGGGCGTCATAGGGCGCGATGCGCGCATTGACGCGCGCAATCAGCGAACGGCGCTCGTTGAGCAGGTCGATGTAGTCGGCCGCGCTCTGCGCCTCGCCGCGCATGATGCGCACGGCGACCCTGGGATCGTAGACGTCGCCCTTGGCCGTGATGAGATAGCGGTGCCAGGCATAGCTTTCGGACGCGGCAAAGCCGCCCTTGGCGTTCATCGGGCCGACGTCGTGGAACTCCGCCATCTCGATGCGCTCGACGATGGCGCCGTGATCGGACAACGATTTCAGCGCGCGCTCGAAGCTGTTGGCCACCTCTGCGTCGAGGTCGTCGAGCGCGATCGTGGTGGGCACCGCGAGGCGCATTCCCTGGATCGGCCGCGGCCTCAACGCGACGATCGGCTCATTGGCGAGCACGGCATCCAGTATGGCACAGCAGCTGACCGATCGTGCCAGCGGCCCGATGCTGTCGAGCGAGAACGACAGCGGCACCGAGCCGTCGAGCGGCACGCGGCGCTGCGTCGGCTTGTAGCCGACGATGCCGTTGAAGGCGGCCGGAATCCGGCAGGAGCCGCCGGTGTCGGTGCCGAGCGCGCCATGCGCCATGCCGTCGAGCACCGACACCGCCGCGCCGGAGGACGAGCCGCCGGGCACGTGACCTTCGGACCGGTTCCAGGCCCCCTTCGGCGTGCCATAATGCGGATTGATGCCGATGCCGGAATAGGCGAACTCGGTCATGTTGGTGCGGCCGATCACGACGAAGCCGGCCGCGCGTAGCCGCGCCACCGTCGCGGCATCGTGCTCGGCCGGGGCTGAGTCATCCAGCGCGCGCGAGCCGGCGCGCGTCACCTGGCCCTTGATGTCGAACAGATCCTTGATCGAGATCGGGATGCCGGCAAAGCGCGACGGCGCCGCCTTGGCCTTGCGCAAGGCATCCATCGCATCGGCCGCCGCGAGCGCGGCGTCCTTGTCGACATGGATGAAGGCGCGCCGGCCCTCCCCAGTGGGGTCGGCGATCCTGGCGAGGCAGGCCTCGACCAACTTGCGGGAGGTGGTGCGGCCGCTTTCGAGGTCTTCGGCGAGCTGCGCCAGTGTCGGAAAATCGGGCATGTCTGTCTCACGGAATATTTCGCGCGCAATCTATAGCGCTGGCTTCGCTCGACACAAGCATTGTGCGCATGATGGCATGCATGCGCATTGCTGGACCGTTGACGCGCCATGGTCGATTGTCGCATCAAGTTCGAAACCGGCGGGCGCGAGGCCTGTCTTTTGGGAGGAGCCGCCCACATGGCCGAACCGCAGCGCGCGCGACCGAAACCGACGCCGGAGACCCAGCACTTCTGGGACGGCACCAAGGCCGGCGAATTGCGCCTGCAGCGCTGCGATGCCTGTGCCCATGTCTACTTCCCACCGCGCCCGTTCTGCCCCTCCTGCGCCTCGCGCAAGGTCAGCGTCTTCAAGGCCAGCGGCAAAGGCTTTCTCTACAGCTACGTGATCAACCACCGCCCCGCCGCGCCGGGCTTCACGCCGCCTTACGCCATCGCGGTGGTCGAGCTCGACGAGGGCCCGCGGATGATGAGCAACATCATCGACTGCCCGCAGACGCCCGAGGCGCTCGCGCTCGACATGAAGCTCGAGGTCGCGTTCCAGGAGCTCGACGACAAGATCACCCTCCCCGTCTTCCGCCCGGCGAAGGGGTAGACCATGCGCAAGAACCAGGTTGCCGTCGTCGGCGCGGCCGAGACCACCGAGCTCGGTGTCATCCCCAACGCCTCGCAGCTCCAGCTGCATGCGGATGCCGCGCTCAACGCCATTGCCGACGCCGGGCTGAAGCTGTCCGACATCGACGGCTTTGCCACCGCGGTCGAAACGCCGCAGCAGGTCTGCCACTATCTCGGCATCAAGCCGACGTGGGTGGACGGCACCTCGGTCGGCGGCTGCTCGTTCATGCTGCATGTCCGCCATGCGGCCGCCGCGATCGAGGCCGGCCTCTGCAAGACCGTGCTGATCACGCATGCCGAGAGCGGCAAGTCGATGATCGGCAAGGCGCCGCGCTCGATCCCCGCCGACAGCCTGCAGGGCCAGTTCGAGGCGCCGTTCGGCGTCTACGGACCGCCCAGCATGTTCCCGATTCCCGTGCTGCGCTTCATGAAGACCTACGGCATCACGCATGAGCAGTTGGCTTCGGTGGCAGTCGTGCAGCGGGAATGGGCGGCGAAGAATCCGCGGGCGATGATGAAGGAGCCGATCACGGTCGCCGACGTCCTCAACTCGCGCATGATCGCCTATCCGTTCCGGCTTCTGCAGTGCTGCCTCGTCACCGACGGCGGCGGCGCGCTGATCCTGACTTCGGCCGATCGCGCCAAGGACTTTCCGCGCAAGCCGGTCTACATCATGGGCACCGGCGAGAGCGTGGAAACGCCAATGGTCAGCCAGATGGAGACGTTCAACTCCTCGCGCGCCTTCAAGACCGCAGGACCCCTCGCCTTCAAGGAAGCCGGCATCGCCCACGCGGACGTCGACCATCTCATGATCTACGACGCCTTCGCGCATCTGCCGCTGTTCGGCCTCGGCGATCTCGGCTTCATGCCCTATGAGGCGACCGGCCAATTCATCGCGGATGGCAATACGCGGCCGGGCGGCAAGCTGCCGCTCAACACCAACGGCGGCGGATTGAGCTACATGCATTCCGGCATGTACGGCATGTACGCGCTGCAGGAGAGCGTGCGCCAGATGCGCGGCATCGCACCGGCGCAGGTGCCGAACGCGAAGATTTCGGTGTGCCACGGCGTCGGCGGCATGTTCGCCGCCAGTGGCACGATCGTGTTTACGAACGAGAAATGAGCGAGCTGCTTGCTTCTCCCTCTCCCCGTTCTTACGGGGAGAGGGTTGGGGTGAGGGGCTGCTTCCACACACTCGGACTCGCGGAAAGTCCCCCTCACCCGGATCGCATCTTCGATGCGATCCGACCTCTCCCCGCAAGCGGGGCGAGGTAAGAAAACCAGGAGAACCCACATGACAAAATCACTGCAGGACAAGGTCATCATCGTCACCGGCGCAGGCCGTGGCATCGGGCGCGAGATTGCGCTTCTGTGCGCGGCCGAGGGCGCCAAGGTCGTCGTCAACGATCCCGGCGGAGCCGCCGACGGCGCGGGCGCGAACGCGGCGCCCGCCGAGGAGGTGGTCGAGGAGATCAAGAAGCGCGGCGGCACGGCCGTCGCCAATTTCGAAAGCGTCGCGGAAGCCATTCCCGCCAGCAAAATCGTGAAGACCGCGACCGATCATTTCGGCCGGCTCGACGGCGTCGTCAACAATGCCGGCATCCTGCGCGACATGATCTTCCACAAGATGAGCGTGGAGGCGTTCGAGGCCGTCATCAAGGTGCATCTGATGGGCTCGTTCTACGTCAGCCACGCCGCGGCGCGCATCTTCCGCGAGCAGGAGTCGGGCTCGTTCGTGCACTTCACCTCGACCTCCGGCCTGATCGGCAACTTCGGCCAAGCCAATTACGCGGCGGCCAAGCTCGGCATCGTCGGATTGTCGAAGTCGATCGCGCTCGACATGGGCCGCTTCAACGTTCGCTCCAACTGCGTCTCGCCGTTCGCCTGGACCCGCATGATCGGCACCATCCCGACCGAGACCGACGCGGAGAAGGCGCGCGTCGAAAAGATCAAGCAGATGGGCCCGGAGAAGATCGCCCCGCTGTGCGGCTATCTGATCTCCGATACCGCCAAGGACGTCACCGGCCAGATCTTTGGCGTGCGCATGAACGAGATCTTCCTGTTCAGCCAGAACCGCCCGATCCGCTCGGTGCAGCGGAGCGAAGGCTGGACGCCGCAGTCGATCGCGGAACACGGCATGCCGGCGCTGAAGGGCTCGTTCTACAAGCTGGATCGTTCGGCCGACATCTTCACCTGGGACCCGGTGTGAGGACACATACTCTCCACGTCATGGCCGGGCTTGTCCCGGCCATCCACGTCTTGCGCCGCGGCACCAAGAACGTGGATGCCCGGGACAAGCCCGGGCATGACGACTGATCCGAACACCACGTCGCGTTGCAGCTACCCCGTATTTCTCAAGCCCGCCGAGATGCCGTTGATCGTCAGCTGAATGCCGCGCAGCACCTGCTCGTCGGGATTCTGCGCGCGGTGCTCTCTCAAGAGCTCGACCTGCACATGGTTGAGCGGATCGAGATAGGGGAAGCGGTGGCGCACGGAGCGCTCCAGCAGCGGATTGCCCTGGAGCAATCGGTCCTGGCCCATGATGTCGAGCAGCGTCTCGATCGAGGCGTGCCATTCGCGGCGGATGCGGCCGAAGATCTTCTCGCGCAAGGCTTCGTCCGGCACCAGTTCGGCATAGCGCGAGGCAATCGCGATCGAGCTTTTCGCCAGCACCATGTCCATGTTCGACAGCAGCATGCGGAAGAACGGCCATTCCTGGTAGAGCTCTTTCAGGAACGGCATGCCCTGCTCCGGATGCTCCGCGATCCACTGCTCGACCGCGCTGCCGAAGCCGTACCAGCCCGGGAGCATCAGGCGGCATTGCGCCCAGGAGAACACCCAGGGAATGGCGCGCAAATCCTCGATCGCCCGGGTCTTCTTGCGCGAGGCCGGCCGGCTGCCGATGTTCAGCGTCGCGATCTCGTTGATGACGGTGGACGACCAGAAATAGTCGACGAAGCCTTCGGTCTCGTAGACGAGGCCACGATAGGCCTTGAAAGCGAGGTTCGACAATTCGTCCATCGCGGTCAGGTATTCGCGGCGCGGCGCGCTCTGGCGCGGATGCAGCAGACTCGCCTCCAGCGTTGCAGCCGCGAGGATTTCCAGATTGTTGCGGCCGACCTCGGCATTGGAATATTTCGACGAGATGATCTCGCCCTGCTCGGTGATGCGGATCTGGCCGTTCACGGCGCCGCCGGGTTGGGCGATGATCGCGTCATAGCTCGGCCCGCCGCCGCGCCCCACGGAGCCGCCGCGGCCGTGGAACAGGCGTAAGCGCACGTGGTGCCGCTCGAACACCTCGACGAGGCCGATCTCGGCCTTGTAGAGCTCCCAGCCCGACGTGACGAAGCCGCCGTCCTTGTTCGAGTCGGAATAGCCGAGCATGACCTCCTGCACGCTGCCGCGACTGTCGACGAGGCGGCGGTAATCGTGCAGCGACAGCATGCGGTCCATGATGCTGCTCGAGGCCTGCAGATCCTCGATGGTCTCGAACAGCGGCACGATGTTGATCGCGCTGCGGCCGGAAGGGTGGACGAGGCCGACCTCCTTCAGGAGCACCGCGACCTCGAGCATGTCGGACATGCCCTTGCACATCGAGATGATGCATTGGGGAATGGCGTCCGAGCCGAATTTCGCATGCGCTTCCGCGGCGGCATGGAACACGTTGAGCTCGCCCATGGTCTCGTCGCTGTATTTGACGAAGGGCGAGACCAGCGCGCGCGTCGAGCGCAATTCATTGGTCAGCAGCGAGATGCGGGCGTCCTCGCCGAGCGCGAGATAGGACATGCCGGGATTGGCGGCGTCGATCAGCTCGGCGATGGTGCGCTCGTGGATGGCCGAGTTCTGGCGGATGTCGAGCCGGGCGAGGTGAAAGCCGAAGCAGTCCACCGCACGGCGCAAGAGCCGCAGACGGCCGCGCGCGATGACGCGGGCGTTGTTGGAGATCAGCGAGCGATGCAGCACGTCGAGATCGGCCTGCAGCTCCCTGACACTCTCGTAGGGCGCGGCTTTGCCGACCGGCCGGCGCGTGATCTCGACTTCGAGCTTTTCGGCCGTCGCGGTCAGACGGGCATAGATGCCTGAGACTGCCAGACGATAGGGCTCGCCGCTCCGGTGCGGCGAGGTATCCGGCGAGCGCTCGGCAAGCGTTCGCAGCTCCTCGGAGACGTCGGCGAGGTGGGCTGCGATCGACAGCTCTGCGCCGAGCACGTGCAGCTCATTCAGATAGAACTGCATCACCCGGCTCGACTGCAGCCGCAGCGTGCCGCGCATCACGTCGGCGGTGACGAAGGGGTTGCCGTCACGGTCGCCGCCGATCCAGCTGCCCATGCGCAGGAACGAGGCGAGCTCGCCGGCCGCCTGCTCGCCGCCCTCCTCCAGCCGGTCCTCCAGCGCGTTGATGAGCCGCGGCACCTCGCGCAGGAAGGTGTAGTCGTAGAACGACAGGCCGTTGGCGACCTCGTCCAGCACGGTAAGCTTGGTCCGGCGCAATAGGTTGGTCTGCCACAGCGTCAGCACCTCGCGGCGAAGCTGCTCGTCGCCGGCTTCAAGCTCCTCCGCGGTCAGGGCGACACGCTCGCGGCGGTCGAGCAGGGCTGCGATCTCCATCTCGCGGTCCATGGTGCTCTTGCGGCGGACCTCGGTCGGGTGCGCGGTCAGCACCGGGCTGACCAGCGCGGACTTGAAGAAGGTGCGGAGCTGGTCGGGGCCGATGCCCGCCGCCTTGGCGTGCGCCAGTGTCTCCGCCAGCACGCCGGAGCCGCCGTTCTTCGCCGCCGCGCGCGCGCGCATCTGGCGGATGTTGTTCTGGTCCTCGGCGATGTTGGCGAGGTGCGAGAAATAGCTGAAGGCGCGGACGATCCGCACCGTCTCGGAGGTCGACATGCTGTCGAGGATCTGCTCGAGCTCGCGGCGGGCGAGCCGGTCCTCGTCGCGGTGGAACCGGATCGAGGTCTGCCTGATACGCTCGACCAGGTCGAACGCGTCGGCCCCCTCCTGGTCGCGCACGGTGTCACCGAGAATGCGCCCGAGCAGGCGGATGTCGTCCCGCAGCCGGGCATCGGCCTCCATCGCCTGGACATCCTCAGGGCGGTTGGGGCGCTGCTCACTGGCGTCGGATGGTACGGTCTGGAGGGACATGGCTCGCTCCCCTGCTCGCGCCCTTGGCGGCCCGGTCCGGCGGAGTGTGCGATATTTTTCTACTGCAGTGCAAGATGAAGTTGGGGGCGGCGCAGCAGGGCGGCGACTTCATGGCAGCACACAGTTTGTCGAGCTGGCGGCGCAGGCGCCCGAAGTTTTGCTGTCCGTATCGCCCTCATCGAGAAGAAAGCGCAGGGAAGGCTGGGCGACGGCTGGCACCCAAGGTCCGCACGCGACGCACAGACCCCGGGCGTCAGGGCCACACGCTTTTGCCGTCCGCAGACGTCTCTCCCCGCACCATCGGAGGCTCGCGCGCGCTCGCCCCAAAGCCGAAAAGAGACGCTGTGACCGCGCCGGGTCGATTGCGCGGATTCGAATGTCTCACGGAGTTTGCCAGCCCTGCCATTCTGCGAAGGCAGGATCAAACGCTTCTCATTCGGTAGTACTTCGGCAACATGAGCTTCGAACCGGCAAGCTCCGCCTCAAGCTCATCTGAAAAGCAGAGAAGCCATTCGTTAAGGCCGCGCTCGCGCCAGAGGTGTGCGCCGTCAACGACGGACGAACGAAGGGCCAATCCGACGATATCATTCTTGTAACCGGAAATGCTGTACCATTTCACCCCGTTCGCTTCCTGCGGCGTGAAAGATTCCTGGCTGCTTTCTTCCGGAGAGAAGCTTTGAAGCCATTGACCGACAACCAGTAGATAGTACTGAACCGGATAGACCGTCCCTTTCGGCGACCGTATTTCGAGGGGGTAGAACCGGTGCAAGTCAGGTTCGAACTGCTCGACGATTTGCTTGACGGCCGCGTCAACGGCCCACATGCGGCTACTCAGGCTGATGACCGAGGCCAGTTCCTTGTAACCCCTGGCGGTCTGAAAAAATCGGGGCGGTTCATGACTTTCAATCGGTGTAACTGTCAGGTCATCAGGACCCGGCTGCCTGTGCCCACATTCATAAAGAAATTTTTCGGAAACGCAGTACGCATATGTCGATGCGTCGCGATAGAAGCCTTTTTGCGCTTCCGGCATTTGCTCTCGATAGTATTTGACGAGTCGATGCCTCCAGCCATCGCCGTATTGATCGACGGGCCCCTCCTCATCGCCGTATGGCCCGTAAGGACCGCCGGCGCGCGGAAGATACATTCCCCAGACCATCGCGCTTCGTCCTCTGACCCCGGGGTGGTGACGCTTGCGGGTTAATGGCAAGAAAGCACGTAGGATGGGATGAGCCAAGCGAAACACGTGCCGTTGCGTCAAAGGCCGACGGGTTGACGGGTTTCGCTGGCCCTCGACCCATCCGACGAACTGCCCGGCTCTCTCACCGCAAGCGCAGGTTATTCGCCGCCTTTCGACCCGCGCGCCGGCTTGATGTCGGTCTTGGCAAAGTCGGCGCCCTTGTAGAGCAGCGGCTCACGATGGGCCTTCGCACTGGCGTAGATCAGACAATCTTCGAGATTGAGCCGCGCCGGATGCCCCCGCCCCTTGCCGTATCGCGCAAACGCCGCCACGGCCTCGCGCGCAATGGCGTCGGTGATGTCCACGACGCCGATGCCGCGCTCTTCAAGCAGACGATCGAATGCCGCGTCGACCTCGACCGGTGCAACATCGAGCCTGGTCGAGACGGTCATCACGGTTTCGAGGCGGGCTATGCCGCACGTGTAACAACGTCAACGAGCTGATGGGTTTCGTTGGCGCTCAACCCATCCTACACCCTTAGGCCGGCACGATCACCTTGCCGATCGGCCACAGCGCGATGCCGGCGAGCTTAAGGTGGGCCCAGGCGAAGGGGATGCCGATGATGGTGATCGCGAGCGCCAAGGCGGTCAGGAGGTGGCCGAGTGCCAGCCACCAGCCGGCGAGCACGAACCAGATGATGTTGCCGATCACCCCGAGCGGGCCGGTGCCGATATCCTCGACACCGGTGACGTCGTAGCGGTTGACCGCGCGCGAGCCGAACGGCAGCAGCGTGTAGACCGCGATGTTGAACGCCGCCCGCGCCCAGGGCAGGCCGATGATGGTGATCGCCATGACGACCGCGGCGATCACCCAGCCGAACGCCATCCAGGCGCCGCCGAAGAGGATCCAGAGGATGTTGAGGAGAATCGATACGGGTGTCATGGGATTCAGGAGCCTTGAGATATCCGCGTTCAACAAGCAGGCATATATAGGCGCGATCGCCGGAATCAAAGACCGTAGCGACGACTGCGTTCGGCTCGCAGTGACGTGCCGACGAATCCAGCATCCGCGATCCCTCGCAAAATCTCCTTCGCACCGAGCCAAAGCGTCAGCGCGGCGACGCCAACCGCGGCAAGTCCCGAGATGAGAATGGAATTCGGGCAGAATGTGACAAGAAACAGGTCGAGCGGAATGTATCCAATTGGCATATGCGGCCAGCAAGCAAATGCCAACGCCCAGCCGCACAATAGCGCTGCAGCAGCGTTCGCGCCGGCGAGGGCCGGCACGACGACCGCGAGGCCCTTCTTCATGGAGAGCGCGAGATCGACCATCTTCACGACGGCACAGCATGCGACCGCGATGACGACCATCAGCCCCCATGCGGAAGTGCCGGTAGCGATGCTCTGAGCCGGACCGCTCCAGGCCCACAACGCGATGACGCAGGCTAGCAGGGTCAGATTAACCTTGACGATCTCGGGAAACTTGCAACGAAGCGTCCAGGCATTCGCCTTCTCGACAAGGTCGAGCAATGCGCAAGTGATCAAGCCGGCTGCAAAACCGCCGAGATGGACGCCCCAGTCGACCCTCGAATTGCCCAGCGCGAACGCAATGTTCAATCCGATGTTGATAGCGAAGAAGTCGAACCCGACGTCGAGCTTGCCGAGTATCCACAGGCAGAGCAGCGCGCCGAGGATGCCCGACGTGGCGCCGGACGCCCCGACTGTCAAATAAGGCGTGGAATGGATGACATTTCCGATGATGGCACCGAACACCATCGCACACAGATAGATGATGAGGAAATAGGCCGGCCCGACCCGCCGCTCGAGATGCGCGCCCCACAACACCAGGCACAACATGTTCATGGTGAGGTGGACGAAATCAACGTGCAGGAAGCCATACGCCACGAGCCGAAAGTACTCGTACCTCGCGATTGCGGTCGCATACATGCCGCCGGACCGATACAGCAAGTCCGCTGGCGCCGACGCGCCGCCCGCCAGGATGAAGCAGAAACCCGACGCGAGGACAGTGACCGTCATCAGCACGTAGACGGCGGCATGGGGGACTTCGAAGAAACCAGGACTGGCACGGTACGGGGGCATGGATGATCGCAGCGGGTTGACGTGGGTACGCCAATCTAGCCGAGCCCGTCGGCGATTGCTACTCCAGCGCGCACCGCTCGGTGGCCGCTACCGTCTCTTCCGCGTTGCCCAACGTACGATAGTGCGTAGCCCGGATGGAGCGAAGCGTAATCCGGGGTCCTTGCTGGATGCACCGCCCCGGATTGCGCGCTTCGCTCCATCCGGGCTACAAGGCGTTCAGATCTTCCGGCCCGCCTGCTCCCAATAGGGATCGCGCAGGCGGCGTTTGAAGATTTTGCCGGAATCTTCGCGCGGCAGGCCGGTGCGGATCTCGATGTGCTTGGGCACCTTGTAGTCGGCCAGATGCGCCTTCAGCGCGGCGCGGACATCGGACGCAGCGAGCGTGACGCCTGGTTGCGGCTCCACCACGGCCATCAGCGCCTCGCCGAACTCGGCGTCGGGGATGCCGAACACGGCGCAATCATGCACGCCTGACACCGCGTGCAGCACGGATTCGATCTCGGCCGGATAGATGTTGACGCCGCCCGAGATCACCATGTCGCGCTTGCGGTCGCAGATGAAGACGTAGCCGTCTTCATCGATATAGCCGACATCGCCGGAGGTGATGAAGCCGTCGCGGTCGATCTCGGCCCGCTTCTCCGGCTTGTTGTGATAGGTGAAGTCGGCCATCTCGGCCATGCGGGAATAGATCTCGCCGATTTCGCCGACGCCGAGCACGCGGCCGTCTTCGCCGATGAAGCGCAGCTCGGCGCCGGGCGAGATCTTGCCGACGGTGCCGGGCTTCTTCAGCGCATCCTCCGATGTTGCGAAGGTCACGGCGCTGGATTCGGTCGAGCCGTAGAACTCGTAGATCACCGGCCCCCACCATTCGATCATGGCGCGCTTGACGTCGGCCGGGCACGGCGCGGCGGCATGGATGACGTGGCGCAAGGACGAGACGTCGTATTTCCTGCGCACCTCCTCGGGCAGCTTCATCAGGCGGATGAACATGGTCGGCACCATGAAGATGGTGTCGATTTTGTAGCGCTCGATCGCCTGCAGAAATTCCTCCGCCTCGAAGCGCGGCATCAGCACCAGCACCCCGCCGAGCTTACCGGCGCGGATGCCGAACGAGTTCGGTGCGGAATGATAGAGCGGGCCCGGCAGCAATGCGCGGGCGCCCGGCTTGAGTCCATAGATCATCGCGCGCATGCGTTCGCCCGCGGCCTGCTGCTCCGGCGTCGGCGCGTTGCGGCGGACGCCCTTGGGATGGCCCGTCGTTCCCGACGTGTAGATCATGTTCATGGGTTGCGGCACGGCCGGGCCGTCATAGGGCGGATGCTGCGCGAGCCAGGCTTCGAAGTCGATGGCGATTCCGGGCGTCGTCGGATGATCGGGATCGATCCTGTAGCTGGACAGGATCTCCGGCGGCGTCGGCACGCTGAGCACGGTCACTCCCTCTGGAATCGCATCGCGCAAACCATGCAACATGTCGGCATGGGCGATCAGGACCGCGGTGCCGGAATCCTTCAGGATGTAGGTGATCTCCTCCGGCTTGAAGTGCCAGTTGATCGGCACGCCATAGGCGCCTAGCCGCATCGCGGCATAGGCGGCTTCGAGGAAGGCGATGTCGTTGCGCATCAGCATGCAGACGCAATCGCCTTGGCGGACGCCGATCTTGGCAAGGCCGGACGCGATGCGGTCGGCGCGGTCGGCGACTTCGAAGTGGGAACGGTGGCGCTCGCCGGAGACGATGCCGAGGAAGTGGGACGCTTCGGTCATTGTTGTTTTTCTTTGTTGCTATCTGCCGTCATTCCGGGGCGATGCAAAGCATCGAACCCGGAATCTCGAGGTTCCGGGTTCGGTCCTGCGGACCGCCCCGGAACGACAGCGAAATTCAATCCGCAAAATTCGGCGCGCGCTTCTCCAGGTTGGCGCGCACGGCCTCGGTCTGGTTGGGGCTGCCGATCAGCTTCTGCTGCTCGACGGACTCGGCGAGCAGTGCCGGGCCCGGATCGACCGAGAGGTTGTTCAGCATCCGCTTGGCGGCGCGGACCGCATCGGGGCTCTTCCCTGCGATCTCGCGCGCGACCTCCAGCGCCGCAGCGCGCGGGTCGTCGCAGATGCGCGTGGCGAGGCCGTAGGCCATCGCCTCCTGCGCGGAGAAGATGCGCCCGGTGTAGGTGAGATCGCGCAGGATGTCGTCGCGCACCAGCGAGGCCAGGATCGGCGTGCCCGCCATGTCGGGCACGAGGCCCCATTTGATCTCCATGATCGACATCCGCGCGTCCGAGCTGAGAAAGCGCATGTCGGCACCGAGCGAGAGCTGGAAGCCGCCGCCGAAGGCGACGCCGTGCACGGCGGCGATCACGGGCATCGGAAGCTGGCGCCAGCCCCACACCGCCTGTTGCGCGAAGTTGGCCTTGCCATAGGTGCGCACCGTGAGATCGCGATTTTCGCCACCCGGAATTCCGTTGCCGCCCTTCTCCTTCATGGCGGCAAAACGTCCCATGTCCAGCCCGGCGCAGAAGGCGCGGCCTTCGCCCGAGAGCACGACGGCGCGCACGCCTTTCTCCTTCGAGAGCCGGTCGGTTGCGGCGACGAGGGCCTCGAACATGGGCTGATCCAGCGCGTTCATCTTGTCGGCGCGCACCAGGCGCACGTCGGCAACGCCTTCCGAGATCGAGATCGAGACGCGATCGTCCATGGACGAATTCTCCCCTGGTTCTTGCCTGTTCTTGTTCAGTGCCGCTTTACAGGACGCTGGCGGCCGGATTTAGTCAATCGACCAATTAACTGACAATCGCGACAGAGGAAACAGCCATGTTCAAGGAAAATCTTCTGGCCGGCCGGCGCATTCTCGTGACCGGCGGCGGCACCGGCCTCGGCAAGTCGATGGCGGCGCGATTCCTCCAGCTCGGCGCCGAGGTGCACATTTGCGGCCGGCGCAAGATCGTTTGCGACGAGACCGCAACCGAACTGATGGATCTCTACGGCGGCCGCGTCACCAGCCACGGCGTCGACATCCGCAACGCGCTCGCGGTCGAGGAGATGGTGGAGACCATCTTCCGCGACGGTCCCCTCACCGATCTCATCAACAATGCGGCCGGCAATTTCATCTCGCGCACCGAGGAGCTGTCGCCACGCGGCTTCGATGCGGTCGCCAACATCGTCATGCACGGCACGTTCTACGTGACCCATGCGGTCGGCAAGCGCTGGATCGCGTTGAAGCAGCCCGGCAACGTCGTCTCGATCACGACCACCTGGGTGCGCAACGGCTCGCCTTACGTGGTGCCGTCGGCGATGAGCAAGTCGGCGATCCACGCTATGACGATGTCGCTTGCCACCGAATGGGGACGACACGGCATCCGCCTCAACACCATCGCCCCGGGCGAGATCCCGACCGAGGGCATGAGCAAGCGCATCAAGCCCGGTGACGAAGCCGGCGCGCGCACCAAGGCGATTAACCCGATGGGCCGCGTCGGCACCATGGAGGAACTGCAGAACGTCGCCGTGTTCCTGATCTCCGGCGGCTGCGACTGGATCAACGGCGAGACCATCGCCATGGACGGCGCCCAGGCGCTCGCCATGGGCGGCAATTTCTACCAGCTCCGCGACTGGAGCGACGACGACTGGAAGACAGCGCGCGAGAGCATCATGGCGCAGAACGAGAAGGATCGCGCGAAACGGGGGTGATATATCGTTTGCAAAGGCGAGGATGCGTAAGGGGCGAGCGCTGTCACCATGCGCTCACCTGTCGTCCCCGCGAAGGCGAGGACCCATAACCCCAGGGAGAAAATCGTGGGGAGAGGCTAGTAACCACGAGTCCTCGCCAAACAACTTCCTGTGGTTATGGGTCCCGGATCTGCGCTGCGCTTGTCCGGGACGACAGCACCACCTTGTCATCACCCGCGGATGCCGCCACACTCCCGAGCATAAAAACAAGACGCCACGGGAGAAACATGTCCACACAGCCATTGGCGAACCTCGCCGACATGGTGCGCGAGCGTGCGAAGAGCCGCGGCGGCGCCATTGCCTTCGAATTCGAGGGCCGCACCACCAGCTTCGCCGAGTTCGATGTCAAGACCAACAAGGTCGCGAATGCGCTCCTCGCAATGGGCGTCAGATCCGGCGACCGCATCGCCTATCTCGGCAAGAACAGCGACATCTATTTCGAGCTCCTGATGGGCGCGATGAAGGCCGGAATCGTGATGGCGCCGGTGAACTGGCGGCTGGCAGGGCCCGAGGTCGCCTTTATCGTTTCGGATTGCAACGCGCCGGTGCTGTTCGTCGGGCCGGAATTCATCACTCAAGTGCGCCAGATCAGGGAACAGATCCCGGGCGTGCGCACGATCATCACGACGGAGGGCGGCGCGCCGGAATGGCAAGACCTCACCGCATGGCGCGATGCCCAGAGCGGAGATGATCCCAAGGTGCCGATCGCTACCCGCGACATCGCGATCCAGCTCTACACGTCGGGCACGACGGGCAAGCCGAAGGGCGCGATGCTGTCGCATGCAAACTTCCTGAACCTGGTGCAGACCGGCAACGCCGAGGACAAGCCTGAGTGGAACCGGTGGACGACCGACGACGTCTCGCTGGTGGCGATGCCGATCTTCCACATCGGCGGTTCGGGGTGGGGTGTGATGGGGCTCTATCACGGCGCCCGCGGCGTGATCGCGCGCGAGTTCGATCCGACCAAGGTTTTGGATTTCTTCGAGCAGTCGGGCATCACAAAGCTGTTCATGGTGCCGGCGGCGATGCAGTTCGTGGTGCGGCAACCGCGCGCCAGGACGGTGGACTTCTCGCGGCTGAAATACATGCTGTATGGCGCCTCTCCGATTCCCGCAGCGCTGCTGAAGGAATGCATCGAGGTGTTCAAATGCGGCTTCGTGCAAATGTACGGCATGACCGAGACCACCGGCACCATCGTCGCGCTGCCGCCGGAGGATCACATCGAGGGACTTGAGCGGATGCGCTCGGCCGGCAAGGCGCTGCCGGGCGTCGAGATCGCGATCCTGGATGTTGACGGCAAGCCGCTGCCGCCGCGGCAGGTCGGCGAGATCGCAACGCGCTCGGGCTCCAACATGGCGGGCTACTGGAACCTGCCGGAAGCCACCGCCGCGACGCTGCGCAGCGACGGCTGGCTGCGCACGGGCGATGCCGGCTACATGGACGAGGACGGCTATCTCTACATCCACGACCGCATCAAGGACATGATCATCTCGGGCGGCGAGAACATCTATCCGGCCGAGGTCGAGAGCGCGCTGTGCGATCACCCCGATGTCGCGGAAGCTGCCGTGATCGGCGTGCCCGACGAAAAATGGGGCGAAGCGGTGAAGGCGGTCGTGGTGATGAAGCCGGGGAAGCAGGCGAGCGCCACCGACATCATCAACTTCACCCGGACGCGCATCGCCGGCTACAAGACGCCGAAGAGCGTGGAATTCCTGCCGGCGCTGCCGCGGAATCCGTCAGGCAAGATCCTGCGGCGGCAGCTGCGCGAGCCGTATTGGGCGGGCAAGGATCGGCGGGTGAATTGATCCGCGGTGCCGTAGGGTGGGCAAAGGCGCAAAGCGCCGTGCCCACCATCTCTCTACGCTTGATGCTTGCGGATAGAGGTGGTGGGCACGCTTCAGCTTTGCCCACCCTACGAGAGCATTGCGAGCCTCTAATGCTTCCCCGGCCCCATATAGCCGAACAGGAACCCCGCGACCTTCCGCATCTGGATCTCTTCGCTGCCTTCGGTGATGCGGTAGCGGCGATGGTGGCGGTAGATGTGCTCGAACGGCTTGTGGCGTGAATAGCCCATACCGCCATGGACCTGCATGGCGCGGTCGGCGGATTCACAGCAGAGGCGGTTTGCCCAGTAATTGCACATCGAGACACGGTCGGACAGCGTGCGCTCGATCTGCTCCTCGTTGAGCTGGTCCATTTCCCAGGCGGTCTTGCGGATCAAGAGGCGCAGCATCTCGGCTTGGGTGGCAAGCTCGACCAGCGGGAACTGGATCGCCTGGTTCTCGGCCAGCGCCTTGCCGAACGGCTTGCGCTCACGCGCGTATTTCACACTCTCGTTGATGCAATAGACGGCGGCGCCGAGCGAGCTGGCGGCCTGACGGATCCGGTTCTGATGGACGAAGCATTGCGCCAGCGACAGGCCGCGGCCGACCTCGCCGAACAGCGCATCCTCCGGCACGAAGACGTCGGTAAAGCTGACGCGGGGATGGTCGGTCGGCATGTTGAAGGTCCACATGTACTCCTCGACCTTGACGCCCGGACTCTTGGCCGGCACCAGGAAGCAGGTGATGCCGCGGGCGTCGCCGTCATTGCCGCCAGTGCGTGCGAACAGCGCGCAGTGCGTGGCGACATGCATGCCTGTCGTCCACATCTTCTCGCCGTTGATGATCCAACCCTTGACGTTGTCGCGCGTGGCTGCCACCGCGCGCGTCTCCATGTGGGTGGCATCGGAGCCGTGATGCGGCTCGGTCAGGCCGAAGGTGATGCGATACTTGCCCCTGATCGAGCCGTCGATCATCGCCTTCTGGTCGTTGCTTCCGTAGCGGTCGAGCATGGTGACGACCGGGAAGTTGCCGACGATGGAATGCTCGTTCTGGAGGTCGTTGTGCAGGCCGAGGCCCTTTGCGGCAAAATGCTCGCGGATCACGGCCATCCAGAGGTTGGAGCCGTCCTTGCCGCCATATTGCTTCGGCACCGGAAAGCGCAAATGCCCGGCGGCGTCGGCAAGGTCCTTGGCCTTGCGCAGCAGCGCTTCCCATTCATGGCGCGGCAGGCCGCCATTCTCGAAATCGGTGCGCGCCCATTCGCGGCGATGGTCGAAGAAGCGGATATTGTCGTCGGCCTGTTCCAGCGGCTTGATCTCGCGTTCGATGAAGCGGTCGAGCTCTCCGAGATAGGCGACGAGATCGGCAGGCAATGAGAAATCCACAGGTTCTCTCCCGGATCGATTTTATCGTTTTGCGTTAAGGCGCTGGGCGCGTTCTTGCTTGGCACGATTAAGGTGAGAAGAGCGCGTGCAAGTCAAGCAAACCGAGACGTGAGGAGCGCAAGGCGCGCCTGCGCAATTCGATGGTGCTGTGGCGCACCCGCACGGTAGTATGGCGCCAATATTCCTTCACGAGAAAATGCGGGAGCGCGCGATGGAGCTGAAGTTTTCAAAGGTGGAACGCAAGGGGCCGATCACGATCGTGACGCTGTCGCGGCCCGAGGTCTACAACGCGCTGCACACCGATGCGCATTTCGAGCTTCAGAAGGTGTTCGACGATTTCTCCGCAGATCCCGAGCAGTGGATCGCAATCGTCACAGGCGCCGGCGACAAGGCATTCTGCGCCGGCAACGATTTGAAGTGGCAGGCGGCGGGCGGAAAACGCGGCTGGGACAAGGGCGGATTTGCCGGTCTCACCTCACGCTTCGACTGCGACAAGCCTGTTATCGCCGCGGTGAACGGCGTCGCGATGGGCGGCGGCTTCGAGATTGCGCTCGCCTGCGACCTCATCATCGCCGCGGAGAACGCGACCTTCGCGCTGCCCGAGCCGCGCGTCGGCCTTGCCGCCCTCGCCGGCGGCCTGCACCGGCTGCCGCGGCAGATCGGGCTGAAGCGCGCCATGGGCATGATCCTCACCGCGCGCCATGTCAGCGCCAAGGAAGGGCTCGAGCTCGGCTTCGTCAACGAGGTGGTGCCGCAGGGCGAGGCGCTTTCCGCCGCGCTGCGCTGGGCCGAGACGATCGCCAAGAATTCCCCGATGTCGATCCGGGCCTCCAAGCAGGCGATCCAGAAGGGGCTCGGCGTGTCGCTGGAGCAGGCGATCGCGGAGCAGCGTGACTATCCGGCCGTGCAGGCGATGGTCGCCTCGCAGGATTACATCGAGGGCCCGAAGGCATTTTCCGAGAAGCGGCCGCCGAAATGGGTGGGGAGGTAGGGCGCTCTCGGCCGTCCCGGAAGGTGTACGCGCAAATCACCGCTGTCATGCCCCGGCTTGACCGGGGCATCCAGTACGCCGCGGCTTCTCGGTTCAATCTCTGCCGTCTCTGGAATACTGGATCGCCCGCCTTCGCGGGCGATGACACCGAGTATGGAGCGCGACCGCCCTACCCGCCCCGCCCCAGCTCCCGCTTATAGGACGCATAGTTCGGCTGATCCACCGCCAGCTTGTCCAGCGTGGTCGCCCAGAGATGCTCGGCGAGACCGGGCGTTGCCAGATCGACCTCGCCCCTGGCGATGCGCTCGGCGAGCGCGCGGTTCAGCTCCATGACCGAGCCGTCGATGCCGAGCAGAGCGCGCAGGCGCTCGACCTCCTTCGCATCACTCCCCGCCTCCTGCGTCAGCTGCCGCGTGACGAGGTCGAGAATGTTGATCGCAACGCGCAGCTTGAAGGCCTGGTGGCCGGAGATCAGCGGCGTGATGTCGTTGCGGAGGAAATCGGCGACTGATTTGGTCAGCTCGATCGGGGTCGGCTCGTCCTGCATGTGTCAGCTCCCGCGCGGCGCCAGCAGCCGCAACAGATCGATCTCGGTCTCGGACGCGCGGCGGCCGATCATGGCGCGCTCCATGGAATGGTCGGGCCCCTCGCGAAAGCGCTGCATCATGCCGCCGCACATGATGCCCCAGCGCAGCGTGCCCATCACTTCCCAGAATTTCACGCGCTCGGGGTCGACCTTGCGGCCCGCAGCCTCGTAACCGGCAAACAATTCCTCGCGTGTGCCAAAACCGCCGACGGGCTTGTCGATCTCGCCGAAGCGCCAGGAGTTGACACAGACCCAGCCGAGATCCTCCATGGGATCGCCGAGATGGGCGAGCTCCCAGTCCAGCACCGCGCGAACGCCGTCCGCGCCGATGATGAGATTGCCGTTGCGGAAATCGCCGTGCACCAGCGTGGTCTCGGCCGCGGGACCGGGATCGCGGTCGCGCAGCCAGCGCAGCGCCAGCTCGAACACCGGCTTGGGCCAGTTCAGGCTGCGATAGTCGCGCTCGAACTCGGCGATCTCCTGGGTCGCGCCCCTCCTGCGCAGCTCGGGCAGTCTGTCCAGCGGCAGCCTGTGCAGGCCGGCGAGAATGCCGCCGATCTGCCGCGCGAGCAGTGGCCGCGCCGACGCGTACTCCTCATCGCGCAGAATCTTGCGCGCGATGGTCTCGCCCTCGACGCGCTGCATGATGAAGCCGGTGCCGAGATCGTCCTCCGGCACCAGGACATGCAGGACGCGCGGCGACGGCACGCCGGCCTCATAGGCGAGCTGCATCAGCTGCGCTTCCGCGCCAAGGCCAGCCGCACGGGTCGGCGCGGCGCCATAGCCCTTTGGCGAGCGGCGCAGGATCGCGCCGATCGGTCCGTCGGGATGGGTGATGTCGAAGCGCCAGGTTTCCTGGCTGGCGCCGCCGGAGAGCTTTGCCGCAGAGGTCGCGCCGGTCGCCCCCTCGCACCAGCGCTGAACGCTGCGTGAAAGCGCCGCCTCGATCATTTGCCCTTGAACTGTGCGGGCCGCTTCTCGAGGAAGGCGCCGACGCCCTCGCGGAAATCCTCGGTGTCGCCGGCGCGGAGCTGGCACTGGAATTCGAGATTGAGCTGATCCTCGAAGGAATTCTCCGGGCTGTCCCAATAGAGCTTGCGGATCAGCGACAGCGCCACGGTCGGCCCGCTGGCGAGATCGCGCGCCAGCTTCATCGCTTCCTCCATCAAGACGCCGTCATCATAGACGCGGTTGACGAGGCCCCATTCCAGCGCCTTCTCGGCTGGCAGCCGCTCGCCCATCAGCGACAATTCGATCGAGCGCGCGCGCCCGACGAGGCGCGGCAGCAGCCAGGTCGAGCCGCAATCCGGCACGAGGCCGATGCGGCGGAAGGCCTGCAGGAAGTAGGACGAGCGCGCGCATAGGATCATGTCGCCGAGCAGCGCGAAGCTCATGCCGGCGCCGGCGGCCGGGCCATTGACCGCGGTGACGATCGGGCAATGCAGGTTGCGGATGCGGCGCAGGAAGGGATGAAAGCCGGTCTCCAGCGTCAGGCCGGCCTTGGTCTTCTTCGCCTGGTTGTTGCGGCCTTGCAGATTGGCGCCCGTGCAGAACGCCCGCCCCGCGCCGGTCAGCACCACGCAGCGCACCTCGTCCTTCTTCTCCTCGATCGCATCGAGCGCCTCGGAAAGACCGCCCAACATGTCGACGGAGACCGCGTTCATCACCTCCTGATGATCGAGCTTGAGGATCGCGACCGAGCCATCGAAGTCGAGCGTGACGTGTTTGAACTGCATGGTTTCCTCGTCGGTTGCGGCCCGCGCCAGTTTCGCAGGCCGGAATTCGTTTTGCCGGGGCGCATATTTGATTTTTGGCGCGGTCTTGTCCATGGTGATCGGAGCATAGCAAGCAATCTTGTGCGCAGCGGCTGAGAGGTCGCAGACCAAAAAACAGGAAACGCGCCATGAACCTCTTCGACCTCACCGGCCGCGTGGCCGTGATCACCGGTGGCAATGGCGGCATCGGGCTCGGCATCGCGCAGGCGCTCGCGGGCCAGGGCTGCAACGTCTCGATCTGGGGCCGCAATGCTGACAAGAACAAGGCCGCTGCCGCGAGCATGGCGGGCCTGTCGGGCAAGGTCGACAGCCGCGTCTGCGACGTCAGCGACCCCGCCTCGGTCGCTTCAGCGATGAAGGCGACGCTCGACACTTTCGGCCGGGTCGACGGCTGCTTCGCCAATGCCGGCATCGGCGGCGGCGGCCGACGTTCCTTCATCGAGCGCACCGAGGAGGAATGGCGCACGATGTTCGCGACCAACCTCGACGGCGTGTTCCACGCGTTCCAGGCGGCCGCAAGGCACATGACGGATCGCGCCAATGCCGGCGATCCCTTCGGCCGGCTGGTCGCGACCTCGAGCCTCGCCTCGATCTTCGGCACCGCGCGCAACGAGCATTATGCCGCGACCAAGGCCGCCATCAACGCACTGGTGCGCGCGCTCGGGGTCGAGCTGGCACGTTACGGCGTCACCGCGAATGCGATCCTGCCCGGCTGGATCAAGAGCGACATGACCGCAGGGCTCATGGCCAACGACAAGTTCGTCGCCAACGTGATGCCGCGGATTCCGATGCGGCGGTTCGGCGAGGCGTCCGATTTCGGCGGCATCGCGGTGTATCTGATGAGCAAGGCGTCGTCGTATCACACCGCGGATACGTTCGTGATCGACGGCGGCTATACCGCGTTTTGATTTTCGCAGCCCGGACGGAGCGCAGCGCAATCCGGGACGGCCAAAAGCAAGCAAGACCCGGATTCCGCTGCGCTCCATCCGGGCTACAACACTGAGGGAATGGGCAAATGTTCTCGCACGTCATGATCGGCACCAACGACTTGGACAAGGCCAAGGCGTTTTACGACAAGCTGCTCGGCACGCTCGAGGTGCGGCCGGCCAGGGTCGACGGCCACCGCATCTTCTACATCACCAAGACCGGCGTGTTCTCGGTGTCGAAGCCGATCAACGGCGAGCCGGCGACCTGCGCGAATGGCGGCACGATCGGCTTTGCCGCCAATTCGCCGGAACAGGTCGATGCCTGGCACGCGGCGGGCGTCGCGGCCGGCGCAAAATCGATCGAGGATCCGCCTGGCATTCGCCAGGGCCCGGGCGGCAAGCTCTATCTGGCCTACCTGCGCGACCTCGATGGCAACAAGATCTGCGCGATGCACCGGATGCCTGCTTGAGGCCGGTCGGTCTCTCCTCGTCATTGCGAGGAGCTCTTGCGACGAAGCAATCCAGACTGCCGTCGCGGTAAGATACTGGATTGCTTCGCTGCGCTCGCAATGACGGAGTCTGGATCGGACGAGGCTCCATCTACTTGCGCGCCGCCCCCATTCAAACAACATTTCAAACGGCCTTGCGATATTCCATCGCATGGCACGGCCCCCGCTTGTAAAAATGCGCGCTCGCACTTTGGCGGCGCTGCGACTATTCTTGCGCTCAACGCAATTGTAGCGACCTCCGGGAGGACCAATGACAAAGCACACCTACATTCCCCGCACCACCAACTACACGCTCAATCCCGGCGACGAGCTCAACGACTTGCGGATGTCGGACCAGGTCCGGCCGCTTTACGACCACGTCAAGAAGTTCATCCGCGATACCGTCGAGCCGATGTCGATCGAGTTCGCCAAGGCCGGCGAAGGCAAGGAAGACCGCTGGAGCTTTACGTCGAAGCAGCTCGAGGTGCTGGAGAAAGCCAAGAACAAGGCCAAGCAGGAAGGCCTCTGGAACTTCTTCCTGCCCGATGACGAGACCGGCCAGGGCCTGAAGAATCTCGACTACGCCTATATCGCCGCCGAGCTCGGCAAGAGCCCGCTGGCCTCGGAGACCATGAACTGCTCGGCGCCCGACACCGGCAACATGGAGGTGCTGGAACGCGTCGGCACCAAGGAGCAGAAGGAGAAGTGGCTGAAGCCGCTGCTCAACGGCGAGATCCGCTCGGCCTATGTCATGACCGAGCCGAACGTGGCCTCCTCCGACGCCAAGAACATCTCGACCACCGCAAAGCTGGTCGGCGACGAATGGGTGATCAACGGCGAGAAATACTACATCTCGGGCCTCGGCGATCCCCGCTGCAAGATCCTCATCGTGATGGTGAAGACCAATCCGGACGCGGCGCCGAGCAAGCAGCAGTCGCAGATCCTGGTGCCGCGCGACACGCCCGGCGTCGAGGTGCTCGGTCCGATGTACGTGTTCGGCCAGGACCACGCCCCGCGCGGCCACATGCACATGCGCTTCAACAATGTGCGGGTGCCGAAGGAGAACATCCTGCTCGGCGAAGGCCGCGGCTTCGAGATCTCGCAGCTCCGCCTCGGCCCGGGCCGCATCCATCACTGCATGCGCACCATCGGCAAGGCCGAGAAGGCGCTCGACCTGATGGTGCAGCGTGGCCTCACCCGCGAGGCCTTCGGCAGAAAGATCGCCCATCTCGGCGGCAACATGCAGATCATCGCACAGGCGCGCTGTGAGATCGAGGCGATGCGCCTGATGGTGCTGAAGGCGGCGAAGGCGATGGACGTGCTCGGCAACAAGGAAGCCCGCGTCTGGGTCTCCATGGTCAAGGCCATGGTGCCCGAGCGCGCCTGCAAGATCATCGATCAGGCGATCCAGATGCACGGCGCCACCGGCATCTCGCACTGGACCCCGCTCGCCGAGATGTACCAGGACGTGCGGCACCTGCGCTTCGCCGACGGTCCGGACGAGGTGCACTGGATGGTGGTGGGCCGCCACGAGCTGAGCATGGCGTGAGGACTCTCTCCTCCCCCTCTCCCCGTTCTTACGGGGAGAGGGTTGGGGTGAGGGGCCTTTCTCCACGCGTGAGACTGTCGAGGGATCTGTACCCCCTCACCCGAATTCGATCTGCGATCGAATTCGACCTCTCCCCGCAAGCGGAGAGAGGTTAAGGAAAGCGCCTACGTCGCCGGCGCGAGCTTGTCCTGCGTCTTGGTCTCGAAGTCGCTCGCGTCGTGGCGCTCGTGGAGCTGGCTGGCGGGGTCGCCGGAAACGCGGTTGACCATGCGGCCGCGCTTCACGGCGGGGCGCTGCGCGATCTGGTCGGTCCAGCGCTGCACGTTCTTGTAGTCCTGCACCGACAAAAATTCGCCGGCGCCATAGACCAGCCCCTTGGCGAGCGCGCCATACCAGGGCCACACCGCCATGTCGGCGATGGTGTAATCCCTGCCCGCGAGATATTCGTTGTCGGCGAGACGCCGGTCGAGCACGTCGAGCTGGCGCTTGGTCTCCATCGCGAACCGGTCGATCGCATATTCGATCTTGGTCGGCGCATAGGCGTAGAAGTGGCCGAAGCCGCCGCCGAGATAGGGCGCGCTGCCCATTTGCCAGAACAGCCAGGACATCGCCTCGGTGCGGGCCTTGACGTCCTTCGGCAGGAAGGCGCCGAACTTCTCCGCGAGGTAGAACAGGATCGAGCCTGACTCGAATACCCGGATGGGCTCGGGGCCGGAGCGGTCCATCAGCGCCGGGATCTTGGAATTCGGATTGATGTCGACGAAGCCGCTGCCGAACTGGTCGCCATTGCCGATCTTGATCAGCCAAGCGTCATATTCGGCGCCCTTGTAGCCGAGCGCCAGGAGCTCCTCCAGCATCACGGTGACCTTGACCCCGTTCGGCGTCGCCAGCGAGTAGAGCTGGAGCGGATGCTTGCCGACTGGCAGCTCCTTGTCGTGGGTGGGGCCGGCAATCGGGCGGTTGATGTTGGCGAATTGCCCGCCATTCTCCTTGTTCCAGGTCCAGACTTTGGGCGGCACGTAGGCGGGGGCGTCGGTCATGCGGGACTCCGGGAAAAAGATGCGTCTGCATTAATTAGCCCGCAAACGGCCGATGACAAGGGCGCCGCACGCATTGCAGGGCGTGGCAACTTCACGTTTTGTCATGGCGCCCCCTCGTCATTCCGGGGCGCCCGCAGGGCGAACCCGGAATCCATCCCTCGGCCCGGAATGCCCAGAAAGATGGATTCCGGGTTCTCGCTGGCGCGAGCCCCGGAATGACGGCGTCGCCTGGGACGCCAAGTGCGACGCCTACACACAAGATGCCTTGTCGAATTCGGCATGTCATCGATCGACGAGCGCGGCTATGCTTCACCAGCGAAGCAATGCGAAGGCCGCCGGGAGACAACCATGAAATCGCCGATCTGCGACATGCTGGGGATCGAATTCCCGCTGCTCGCCTTCAGCCATTGTCGTGACGTCGTTGCCGCCGTCAGCCGCGCCGGTGGCTTCGGCGTGCTGGGCGCGACCGTGCATAAGCCGGATACGCTCGAGCGTGAGCTGAAGTGGATCGACGATCACGTCGACGGCAAGCCCTACGGCATCGACGTGCTGATCCCGGAAAACATCTCGACCGCGGGCGAGAAGGACGTCACCTGGAAGAGCCTGGAAGCGCGCGTTCCGCAGCAGCACCGCAACTACACGCGTGACCTCCTGAAGAAGTACGACATCGAGCTGACCGCGACTGAAGTGGCGGACAACCAGCCGCAGCCGTTCGATGGGAAGACCGCGCTTCAGCTGCTGGAGGTCTCCTTCAATCATCCGATCCGGCTGATCGCCAATGCGCTGGGCGTGCCGCCGAAGGCGATGATCGAGATGGGCAAGAAGCATGGCGTACCGGTCGCCGCGCTGGTCGGCGCCAAGGAGCATGCGCTGCGCCAGGTCGCGGCCGGTGTCGACATCCTCGTGGTGCAGGGTACCGAGGCCGGCGGCCATTGCGGCGAGGTCTCGACCATGGTGCTGGTGCCGGAGGTGATCAAGGCGATCAAAGAGATCCGCGACGTGCCGGTGCTGGCGGCCGGCGGCATCATGACGGGGCGGCAGATGGCGGCCTGCATGGCGATGGGCGCGGCCGGCGCCTGGACCGGCTCGGTATGGCTCGCGACAGTGGAGGCCGAGACCACGGAGATCTTTCGCGAGAAGATGATCGCGGCCTCCTCGCGCGATGCGGTACGCTCGAAGGGCCGCACCGGCAAGCCGGCGCGGCAGCTCCGCTCGGTCTGGACCGATGCGTGGGACCGCGCGCCGGACAGCCCTGGCGCGCTGCCGATGCCGCTGCAAAGCATCATCAGCCGCGACGCGTTCCATTCGATCGACCGAGCCGCCGCAAGCGGCAACGCGAGGGCACGCGATCTCGTCAGCTATTTCGTCGGCCAGGGCGTCGGCCTGATCGACAGCGTGAAATCGGCGGGCGCCGTGGTACAGGAGTTCAAGCAGGATTTCGCCGAAGCCGTCGAGCATATGAACGCGCTGGTGGCGGAGTAGCCACTACGTCGTCATTGCGAGCGCAGCGAAGCAATCCAGGCTGCTTCCGCGGATCCATTTCTGGATTGCTTCGTCGCTTCGCTCCTCGCAATGACGAAGCAACTAACGTCGTGAATCGAGATTATGACTGAGAAGAACAATATCCCCGAAGACCGCATCCCCGTCATCGTCGGCGTCGGCGAGATCGTCGATCGCCCGAAGGAGATCGCCGAGGGTCTCGAACCGCTCGACCTGCTCGAACAAGCACTTAGGCGCGCGGAGGCGGACGCCGGCACAAAGCTGCTCGGCGAGGTGCAGTCGCTCGACGTCGTCAACTTCCTGAGCTGGCGCTATCGCGATCCGGAGCAGCTTTTGGCGCAGCGCCTCGGCATCTCGCCCGCGCATTGCCATTACGGGCCGGTCGGCGGCGAGAGCCCGATCCGCTTCATCCACGAGGCGGCCAAGCGCATCGCGCGCGGCGAGTGCAGCGTGGCGGCGGTGTGCGGCGCGGAGGCGCAGTCGACCGCGACCAAGGCGGAACGCGCCGGCGTCAAGCTGACGTGGACGCCGTTCGCCCATGACGTCGAGGAGCCAAAGCGCGGCGCGGCGTTCCAGAAGCCCTTAGCGGTGAAGCTCGGTGTGTTTCGGCCTGTGACCGTCTATCCGTTCTATGAAGCGGCCTCCTCCGCGCATTGGGGGCAGACGCCGCGCGAGGCCATGTCGGAATCAGGCACGCTGTGGTCGCGCTATTCGGAAGCCGCCGCGCAGAATCCAAACGCCTGGCTGAAGCGGCGTTATGCGCCGGAGGAGATCACGACGCCGACCGCGGACAACCGGCTGATCGCCTGGCCCTACAACAAGCTGATGGTGGCCAACCCCAGCGTCAACATGGGCGGCGCACTGCTGCTCACCAGTCTCGCCAAGGCACGCGCGGCCGGGATCGCCGAAGACAAACTGGTCTACCCGCTCGGCGGCGCCTCCGCGGAAGAGCCGCGCGACTATCTGATGCGCGACCAGTTTTACGAGAGCCACCCGCAGAACGCCGTGCTGAAAGCGGTGCTGGACCTTGCCGGCGGCGACGGCAAGACCTTCGACGCGATCGAGCTCTACAGCTGCTTCCCCTGCGTGCCCAAGATGGCGCGGCGGACGCTGGGCTTGGGCCCCGATGTGCAGCCGACCGTGACGGGCGGCCTCACCTTCTTCGGCGCGCCGCTCAACACCTACATGACGCATGCGGCCTGCGCGATGGTGCGTCGTTTACGCGACGGCGGCAGGCTCGGCCTGCTCTATGGCCAGGGCGGCTTCGTCACCAAGCACCACGCGCTGGTGGTGTCGAAGACGCCGCCGCGCGAGGCGCTGGCCCAGGAGACGAGCGTGCAGGACGAGGCGGACCTCAACAAGCGCGCGGTGCCGGAGTTCGTTAACGAGGCCACGGGCAAGGGCAAGGTCGAGAGCTTCACCGTGCTCTACGGCCGCGGCGGCGATGTCGAGCATGGCGTCGTGATGCTGCGGACGCGGGACGATCGCCGCACGCTGGCGCGGATCCCGGCGAGCGATGGCGCGACGCTGGCGCATCTGCTCGCCATGGATCGCACTCCGGTCGGCTCGCTCGGCGAAATCGCTATGGCAGAAGATGGCGTGCCGGAGTGGCGGGTGGCATAAGCTCGCTCTCCTGTCCCGGACGCGCCGCGGCGCGAAGTGCCGCTCCGCAGAGCCGGGACCCAGGAAAGCAATACGGGCACAGAAGGAGAGATGGGCCCCGGCTCAGCAACGCATCATGTCATGCTGCGCTGCGTCCGGGGCACGACATCGCAGTCCCGTCCGCTGTCTACCTCAGGCGGCGCGAACCGAGTTCAGGAACTTGCCGACCTCGAGCTTGAGGCGGTTGGAATCGCGGGACAGCATCTGGGCCGCCGACAGCACCTGCGTGGACGCTGATCCCGTCTCAGAGGCGCCGCGTTGCACGTCGCCGACGTTGGACGAGACCTGCTGGGTGCCCTGGGCGGCCTGCTGCACGTTGCGGGCGATCTCCTGCGTCGCCGCACCCTGCTGCTCCACGGCCGCCGCAATCGCCGAGGCGATCTCCGACAGACGCGCGATGGTGCCGCTGATCTCGCCGATGGCGCTGACCGAATCCTGCGTCGCCGCCTGAATGCCGCCGACCTGCTGGCCAATCTCGCCGGTGGCCTTGGCCGTCTGCTCGGCGAGCGCCTTGACCTCGGAGGCCACCACCGCGAAGCCGCGGCCGGCTTCGCCCGCGCGCGCCGCCTCGATGGTGGCGTTCAATGCCAGCAGGTTGGTCTGGCCGGCAATCGCATTGATGAGCTCGACGACATCGCCGATCCGCGCCGCAGCCCGCGACAACTCGCTGACACGCTCGGTGGTGGCATGCGCCTGACTGACCGCCTCGCTCGCGATCCGGGAGGAATCCTGCACTTGGCGCCCGATCTCGCGCACCGAGGACGACATCTCCTCGGCAGCCGAAGCCACGGAATGGACGTTGCTGGAGGCGGCCTCCGAGCCCGACGCGACCACCATGGCCAGCTCCTGGGCCCGGCCCGCTGTCGTCGAAAGGGTCGAGGCCGAAGCCTCGAGCTCGGTTGCAGCCGAGGATACGGTCTCGACGATCTCCCCGATTGCGGCCTCGAAACCGTCGGCGAGCTTGGTCATGTCGGCCTTGCGCTGCGCCTCGGCGCGGCGCTGCACCGCTTGCACCTCGTCGCGGCTGAAGCGGATGATGGTCTGCACGGTCTGAAGGTTACGCAGCGCCTCGCCGATCTCGTCGTCGCGGTCGATGATGATGCGGTTGTCGAGCTTGTCCTGCACGAGGTTGACCAGCGTGTCGTTGAGATGCCGCATCGGGCCCTGTATCGCACGCATGGTCGCAAAGCCGGCGAAACCGGCGATTGCGGCCCCAGCGACGGCCAGCAGCGACAAGATCAGGCTGGTCGAACCGCCGGTGGAGACTGCGCCACCGACGCCGAGCGCGAGCATGAACAGCGTCTGGAGCACCATCATCGTGACCAGGCGCGCCTTCAGCGTCCCGGTGAAGATGCCGAAGCGGTCGAGCCAAGAGCGGCGACGGATGATGCCGGCGTCGATGCGATAACCATGCGGCTTCTTCTCGCGGATGGCGGCATAGACCTCTTCGGCGAGCTTGCGCTGATCGGCCGGCAGCCTGGTGCGGATCGAGGTGTAGCCCTTGACCTCGCCGTTCTCGCGGATCGGAGAGGCCGTCGCCAGCACCCAATAGAAGTCACCGTTCTTGCGGCGGTTCTTGACTGCGCCGAGCCAGGGCTTGCCGGCCTTCAGCGTGTCCCAGAGATTGTCGAATGCCTCTGGCGGCATGTCGGGGTGGCGGACGATGTTGTGCGGCTGGCCCATCAGTTCCGCCGAGGTGAATCCGGCGGCAGCGAGGAAGTCCTCGTTGAAGTAGGTGAGCTTGCCCTTCAGATCGGTCCGCGAAACGATCAACGTCTCGTCGCTGACGGGATATTCGACTGCGGTGACAGGGAGGTTCTTGCGCATCCTGGGCCCCAGATGAATTGATTATCTGTTCATTTCCAATTCGGACGGCCACTGTTGGAGTCGTCTTTGCGCGATTCTCGTAAAGCGACTTTAACTATCGGTGAAACGTGCCGCCCGTAAGTATACGGGCCACCCTCATGATGCTACCTTTAGGCGACACTGGGCTACCGACCCTGAAAAAGAAAAAGAGAAGCGCTATGCGGCGCCGCTCTTTTTATCGCAACGGATATTCGAGAGTTCAGGCGGCCCGAACGCTGGTCAGGAACTTGCCGACCTCGCTCTTCAGCCGGCCGGAATCGTTCGACAGCATCTGCGCTGCCGACAGCACCTGCGAGGAGGCCGTGCCGGTCTCGGTGGCGCCGCGCTGCACGTCGGTGATGTTGGACGACACCTGCTGGGTGCCCTGCGCGGCCTGCTGCACGTTGCGGGCAATCTCCTGCGTCGCGGCGCCCTGCTCTTCCACCGCCGCCGCAATGGCCGACGAGATCTCCGACAGGCGCTCGATGGTCGAGGAGATCTCCTTGATGGCGCCGACGGAATCGTTGGTCGCCGCCTGAATGCCGGAGATCTGCTGTCCGATCTCGCCGGTCGCCTTCGCGGTCTGCTCGGCGAGCGCCTTCACCTCGGAGGCGACGACGGCAAAGCCGCGGCCGGCCTCGCCCGCTCGCGCCGCCTCGATGGTGGCGTTCAGCGCCAGCAGATTGGTTTGGCCGGCGATGGTGTTGATCAGCTCGACGACATCACCGATGCGGGAGGCGGCCTTGGAAAGCTCGCTGACGCGCTCGGTGGTGGCGCGCGCCTGGCCGACGGCATCGCCCGCCATCCGCGCCGATTCCTGCACCTGACGGCTGATCTCGCCGACCGACGAGGCCATCTCCTCGGTCGCCGAGGCCACCGATTGCACGTTGGTCGAGGCTTCCTCCGAAGCGCCGGCCACCGTGGTCGCCAGCCGCTGCGAGCGGTCGGCGGTCGCAGTCAGGGTCGATGCGGAGGCCTCCAACTGGGTCGAGGCCGACGACACGGTCTGGACGATCTCGCCGATCATGGTTTCGAATTCGCGGGTGATGTCGTCGACGCGGCGGCCACGCTCGATCTTGGCCGCGGCATCGGCCGCGGCGGCTTCGTCGGCCGCCTTCTTGGCGATTAGCGCCTCCTTGAAAATCTGGAGCACGTCGGCCATGGCGCCGATCTCGGTCTTCTCGCCGCGATGCGGGACTTCGGCGGAGAGGTCGCCCCGGCCCAGCGCCTGCATCGGCAGGGTGATCGAGTTGATGCCGCTGGAGACGTCGCGGACGAGATAGAAGCCGACGCCGATGCCGACGACGATGGCAGCGCCGAGAATGGTCGAGACCAGCATGAAGGCATAGGCGTAGCTGTCGGCGGCGTCCTGAGCGGCCTGCTCTCCGCCCTTGGTGTTGAGCTCGATGTCCTTGGTCAGGACTTCGTCTGCCTGAAGACCGAGCTTGTTGACCGTCTTCGTATTCAGCTCCCGGGCCTCGTGCGGGATCTTGCCCGCTTCCTTGCGCGAGAGCGCCATCACCTCTTCGGTGCCCTTCTTATAATCGTCCCAGAGTTTTGCCCATTGGGTGTAGAGCGCCCGCTCCTCCGGCGAGGTGATCATCGGCTCGTAGCGGCTACGGAATTTGGCAAGCGCCTCGAGCACTGTCACGGCCGTCTTTTCGTTGGCGAGCTTCTCGTCCAGCGTCTCGGAAAGCATGTGCTGGCGGACCACGTTGCGATAAGTGATGACGCTCGCCCGAAGCTCGCCGAGCACCCGCACGCTGGGCATCCAGTTCATCGTGATGTCGGCGGTATTGGCGTTCATCGACCGCATTTTCATGACGGCGAGCAGGCCCATGCCGGCCATCGCGACGAGCAGGAACGCCACGACACTGATGATCTTGGCGCGGATGGAAATGTTGGCGAGCATAATCGGATCTCTTTGTGCTGGCGGCGGTGCCGCGCCCAGAAGTTTTACGAATCAACCAAAGGGGAGCAGCACCGACATCCGACAGCAGAGCACCCGTGCAGGTGTCAGCGACGACTCCGTGCGAAGTACGGAGCCCGAAACAAATGAACAGGCAGCTAAAAATGCCCTGCGCTCAGCGCATGAGCCTAAGCGCATCCGTGAAGAACTCGGCACCGCCGAAATTTCCGGACTTCAGGGCGAGCAACATCTCGCCGGAGCTTGCGCCAACCGCGTGCAGCACCGGAACTCCCGCCGCGATTTCTACTCCGACGAGAAATCCGGGAATCTTCAACCGATCGACCACGGCGCCGGATGTCTCGCCACCGGCGACGATCAGGCGCCGAACGCCGGCCTGCACCAGCCCCTCCGCAATCCCGGCCATGGCCTGCTCGATGGCGTGTCCGGCGGCATCGCGGCCATGGCGGGCCTGCACGGCGGCAACGGCGTCCGGCGTCGCGCTCGAGGCGATCAGCACCGGACCTTCCGCAAGCCGCGGCCTTGCCCAGTCCAGCGCACGCTCCGCTTCGGCGGCGCCCGCGACGATCCGCTCCGGATCGAGATGAAGCACCGGCATGATGCGTTCGGCGCTGGCGACCTGCTGAATCGTCGCCTGCGAGCAGCTGCCGGCAAGGCATGCCGCCAGGCCGCCGACGGCCGCGCCGGTTTCGCCGCTCGGCGCCGGCTTCACCTTGCCCGTCGACACCAGGGCGCGCGCAAGCCCGAGGCCCATGCCGGACGCGCCGACCGACAGAAGATGTTCGGCGGCGACGAGACCGATGGTCTCGAGGTCGCGATCGAACACGGCGTCGATGATCGCAGCACCGATGCCCCTGGCGGCGAGCTCGGCCAGCCGTGCCCGCACGGCCTCCGCGCCGCGCGCGACGGTGGCGAGATCGACGAGGCCGATCTGCGTCCCGCTCTGGCGTGCCAGCACGCGCACCAGGTTGGAATCATGCATCGGGTTGAGCGGATGGTCCTTCAGCGGGCTCTCGTTGAGCGGCACGGCGCCGACGAACAGATTGCCCTGATAGACGGTGCGCCCGGTCTCCGGAAAGGCCGGCGTCACCAGCACGGCTCCCTCGCCGCAATCGGCGCGCAGCGCGTCCATGACCGGGCCGATATTGCCGGCGTCGGTGGAATCGAAGGTCGAGCAGATCTTGAACAGGACGTGACCCGCGCCGCGGCCGCGCAGCCATTTTTCCGCCGCGCGCGAACGCGACACGGCAAGGCCGGCCTCGATCGAGCGGCTCTTCAGCGACACCACGACGGCATCGACCTCGGGCAGCGCCAGATCGTCGGCAGGGATGCCGATGGTCTGGACGGTGCGCAGGCCAGCGCGGGTCAGCGTGTTGGCGAGATCGGACGCGCCGGTGTAGTCGTCGGCGATGCAGCCAAGAGAGATTCTTGCTGCAAGGGTCACGGCTTCACTCCCGCATAGGGCTTGAACCAGGCGAGGCCCTCGGTGGTCTTGCCGCGCGGATTGTATTCGCAGCCGACGAAGCCGGCATAGCCGAGCCGATCGAGCTCTTCGAACAGGAACGGATAGTTCAGCTCCTCGCCGTCGGGCTCGTTGCGCGAGGGAATGCTGGCGATCTGGACGTGGCCGACGATCGGCATCATCTCGCGCAGCCGCATGGTGACGTCACCGTGGATGATCTGGCAGTGATAGATGTCGAATTGGAGCTTCAGGTTCGCAAGCCTCAGCTCCTGGATCAGATCCCGCGCGAAGCCGAAATCGTTGAGGAAATAGCCGGGCACGTTGCGCGCATTGATCGGCTCGATCACGATATCGATGCCGTGCGGCGCAAAGAACTCGGCGGCCCAGGCCACCGATTTGTAGAAGGCCTCGATCGCGGCGCGCTCACCGCGGTTGGCGATGCCGGCCATCAGGTGCAGGCGCTTGACCCCGGTCGCCTTGGCATAAGGCAGCGCCGTCTCCAGGCTCGCCTTGAGATCGGAGAAGCGCGATGGCAGCGCGGCAAAGCCCTTCTCGCCGGCGTTCCAATCGCCCGGCGGCAGGTTGAACAGCGCCTGGGTCAGGCCGTTGCGCTTGAGCCGTTCGCCGACGGCCTCGGCGGGATGCTCGTACGGAAACAGGAATTCCACCGCGGTGAAGCCCGCTTGCGCGGCGGCGTCGAAGCGGTCGAGGAACGGCACCTCGGTGAACATCATCGAGAGATTGGCGGCGAAACGGGGCATTGGAGATCCTCTGTTACTTGTCGCCGGGCAGCTTGACGCCGGTGACCTGCGCATACATGCGCGCGACCGATGCGTCGTCGTCGCGGCCCATGCCGGCGGCCGACGTCATCAGGAACATCTGGAGCGCGGCGGCGGAGACCGGCACGGGGAATCGGGCGCTGCGCGCCATGTCCTGAATGATGCCGAGATCCTTGACGAAGATCTCCACCGCGCTGCGCGGCGTGTAATCGCCGTCGAGCACGTGCGGCATCCGGTTCTCGAACATCCAGGAATTGCCGGCCGAGGCCGTGATGACCTCGTAGACCTTGCGGATGTCGAGGCCCTGCTTGGCCGCGAACGCCATCGCTTCGCTGGCGGCGGCGATGTGAACGCCGGCGAGCAGTTGATTGATCATCTTGAAGGCAGCGCCCTGGCCGGCGGCATCGCCGAGCTCGTAGAGCTTTGCCGCCATGGCATCGAGCGCCGGCCGCGCCTTGGCAAAGGCGGCGGAGCTGCCGGACGCCAGGATCGTCAATTCGCCTTGCGCAGCGCGCTGCGCTCCGCCGGAGATCGGCGCATCCAGATAGTGCCGGCCGGTCGCCTCCAGCTGCTTGGCAAGACGCCGCGCCACGTCCGGGTCCATGGTCGCCGAGGAGACGAACACGCTGTCCTTCGGCATGGTCTCGGCGGCGCCGTCCTTGCCGAACAGGATGGTTTCGGTCTGCGCCGCATTGACGACCACGCTGACGACGATGTCTGCGTCCCTGGCCGCTTCGGCCGGCGTCTTGGCCCCCGCGCCGCCGTCCTTCACGAAACGCGCGACGGCATCCGCCGAGACGTCGCAGCCGGTCACGACATGCCCGGCGCGCCTGAGCGAGGTCGCCATGCCAAAGCCCATCGAGCCGAGCCCGACAACGGCGATACGCTGACTTTGTGACGTGGAGGCGGACATATGCAACTGACCCTTGCGAACGTTTCCCAAATAGCCGCCCTTCGCGGCAGCTTGGCAACCGAATAACACGGCTTGGCCGCGCTGCCAAAGCGTGAGACAAGCAGGCATGACGGCCATGAGCAATGAGACATTGCTGCGCGAGGATATCTGCCGCTTCGGACGATCCCTGTTCGAGCGTGGGCTGACGCCGGGCTCCTCGGGCAATATCAGCGTCAAGCTGGACGACGGCGGCTGGCTGGTGACGCCGACCAATGCCTCGCTCGGATTCCTCGATCCGGCGAAGCTGTCGCGGCTGGATAGCCAGGGCCGGCTGGTGTCGGGCGACGCGCCGACCAAGGAAGTTCCACTACACAATGCGCTTTACGACACGCGGGGGAGTGCGCGGGCGATCGTGCATCTGCACTCCACGCATTCGGTCGCGCTGTCGATGCTACCCGAGATCGACCCACGCGCCGCGCTGCCGCCAATGACGGCCTATTATTTGATGAAATGCGGCGCTACCGCGCTCGTGCCCTATTACCGTCCCGGCGATCCCGCGGTCGCGGATGCGATCAGGGGCCTGGCCGGGAAATATTCATCCGTGCTGCTCGCCAATCACGGCCCTGTCGTCGCCGGCGATACGCTGGAAGCCGCGGTGTTCGCGACGGAGGAATTGGAGGAAACGGCGAAGCTGTACCTGCTGCTGCGCGGGGTGAACCCGCGCTATCTCTCGCCGGAGCAGGTGAAGGATCTCGTGAAGGTGTTCGGGGTGGCGTTGCCGGAGCACGGGCACCGGCATTAGGCCACGTACATCACCGTTGCGATCATACCGTAGGGTGGGCAAAGGCGCGCCAGCGCCGTGCCCACGTCTTTGGAAGGCGTGGGCACGCTTCGCTTTGCCTACCCTACGAAATGTTCTCTGCAGTTACAGCCCCAGATACGCCTTCCGCACGTCGGGATTGCCCTTGATCTCCACCGCCGAGCCCTGCATCAGCACGCGGCCGGTTTGCAGGATGTAGGCGCGGTCGGCGATCTCGAGGCACTCGGCCATGCGCTGCTCGACGATCAGGACAGTCATGCCGGAGTCACGGATGAGCTTCACCGCCTGAAAAATCTCGTCGACCAGCTTCGGCATGATGCCTTGCGAGGGCTCGTCCAGCATCAAGAGGCGCGGACGGGTCATCAGCGCGCGGCCGATCGCGAGCATCTGCTGCTCGCCGCCGGAGAGCGTCTCGGCGCGCTGCTCCAGACGTTCCTGAAGACGCGGGAACAGCTTGAAGACGAGATCGAGCGGCTCTTCGCGGTTCGCTTCGCCCCTGTAGAGATAGCTGCCAAGGCGAAGGTTGTCGCGCACCGACAGGCGCGGAAACAGGCGGCGGTTCTCCGGCACGTAGGCGATGCCGGTGGCGGTGATGTGATGTTGCGCCATGCCGTCGAGGCGCTTGCCGTCGAACGTCACGGTGCCCGAACGCGGGCGCTCGGCGCCGGCGATGGATTTCAGCAGCGTTGACTTGCCCGCGCCATTGGCGCCGGCGACGCAGACGATCTCGCCCTTCTCGACCTCGATCGAGACCGCGGAGATCGCGACCAGGCCCTGATAGGCGGTGGTGACTTCACGCACCGACAGCATGACGATCTCCCAGATATGCCTTGATCACCTTGGGATCGCGCACGACGTCGGCGGGCTTGCCCTCGACCAGCACCTTGCCGAGGTCGAGCACGATGGCACGGTCCACCAGCGGCATCACGATCTCCATGACATGCTCGACCATCAAGACGGTAATGCCGGCGTCGCGCACCTTGCGCACCAGCGCAACACCGGTCTGCGCCTCGGTCGGCGTCAGGCCGGTGAGGACCTCGTCGAGCAGCAGCAACTTCGGTTCGGTCGCAAGCGCCCGCGCGACTTCGAGCCGGCGCTTCTCGGCTGGCACGAGGTCGCTGGCGAGCACGTCGGCGCGCGCGGCAAGGCCGGTGAATTCCAGCACCTCATGCGCCTTGCGGCGGGCCTCGCGCATCACGGTGGTGCGCACGAGCGCACCGACGATGACGTTGTCGATGACAGTCATGGTCTCGAAGCTCTTCACGACCTGAAAGGTGCGGCCGATGCCCCGCCGGCAGCGTTCGGCCGCCGGCAGTTTGGTGACGTCCTCGCCGTCGAACAGAATCGAGCCTTGTGTCGGCGGCAGCACGCCGGCGATGAGATTGAACAGCGTCGACTTGCCGGCGCCGTTGGGACCTATCAGGCCGACGATCTCGCCGCGGCCGACCGAGATCGAGACGTCGCTGTTGGCGACGAGGCCGCCGAAGCGCTGCCAGACGCCACGGGTTTCGAGCAGCGCGGTCATCGGGCAGCTCCCGTCTTCTTCGGGCGTGAAAACAGGCTGAGCAGGCCGCGCGGCAGAGCCAGCGAGATCAGAACGATCAGCGTGCCGTAGACAATGAGGTCGACACCGCGCCCCGAGCCGCCGAACTTGAAGCGCGTCAGCTCGGTCAACGGGATCAGAATGGCGGCCCCCAGCACCGGCCCCCACAGGGTACCGATGCCGCCGAGCACGGCCGGCAGCGCCATCAGCAGCGAAAACTGGAAGCCCATGACGCTTTCCGGATCGATGTAGGAGACGAACTGGGCGTAGAAGCTGCCGCCGACGGCGACAAGAAAGGCGGAGACCGCAGCCGCCCCCATCTTGGAATTGAACACGTCGACACCGAGACTCTCGGCCGCCTCCGGGTTGTCCTTGACCGCGCGCCACCAGAAGCCCCATTTGGAGTTTTCCAGCCACCACGTCACGAACCAGGCGAGGCAGCACAGCGCCAGCGCGAAATAGAAGTATGGCAGCTTGGTGCGCAGGAACTGGAATTTCAGCCAGCTGTCGCCGCGGATCGGAATGGTGATGCCCATCGCGGCACCTGCCCATTCCCAGTTGTGGAACAGAAGCAAACCGATTTCGGCGATGACGATCGTCGCGATGACGAAATAGTGGCCCCGCAGGCGGAAGAAGGGATAGCCGAGCCCCATCGCGATCAGCGCCGACACCACCCCACCCGCGAGCATGCCGAACCAGGGCAGCACGCCGAACTTCGTGAACAGCAGCTCGGTGGTGTAGGCACCCAGGCCGAAATACAGCGCGTGCCCGAGCGAGATCTGGCCGCAATAGCCGGACAGGATGTTCCAGCTCTGCGACAGTCCCGCATACATCAGCGTCAGGATCAGGATGTTCTGGACGACGACGTCCTTCACGAACAACGGCGTCAGCGCGGCAATCGCGGCGAGCGCTGCGGCGATGATGAGATCGCGGCGGCGCCGCGCTGCAAATTCCTTGTCCATCAGATCGATCCGAACAAGCCGCGCGGCCGGATGAAGACGACCAGCAGATAGACCGAGTAGATGCCGACCGACTTCAGCGATGGCGGCAGCACCAGCGCGGTGATCGCCTCGACGAGACCGACGATGATGCCACCGGCGAAGGCGCCGAACACGCTGCCGAAGCCGCCGAGCGCCACCGTGACATAGGCAATCAGCGCGAACGATGCGCCGACGTCGGGATAGATGTAGAAGAACACCGCCATGATCGCGCCGGCGAGACCGACCAGCGCGGCGCCGAGGCCCCAGCCGAACGCGAAGACGCGGTTCTTGTCGATGCCGACGAGGGCCACCGCGCCGGGATCTTCGCGGGTGGCTTCGATCGCGCGGCCGAAATCAGTGCGGTGGATGAAGAAGTAGAGACCCGCAAAAGCCGCGATCGAGACCAGCGCGCCGACCAGCTGCGGCTCCGGCAGGAAGATGCCGCCGATCGAGATGGTTTTGCCGCCGAGCCAGGACTGCGGGATGCTGCGATAGTCTGGCGTGAAGAAATACTGCGCCAGCCCGCGCATGACGATGGCGAGCCCGAAGGTGGTGAAGATCTGCACCATGCCGGCATTGGCCTTGGCCCGCATGGCGAAGCGTACAAGGAGCAGGTAGACGACCGCTCCGAATATGAAGAGCGCCGCTGCGACCAGCGGCGCCGACAGCAGCGGATCGATGGCGAAGAACGCGAACAGGAAGAAAGACAGATACATCGCGATCATCAGGAACTCGCCATGGGCGAAGTTCGTGACGTCCATCAGGCCGAAGATCAGCGCGAGGCCGACCGCGATCAATCCGTAGAGCAGGCCCATCAGAAGGCCGCTCGCGAGACTCTGAATGATGGCTTGGGCTGTCAAAAGTCTGTCCCCCGAAATGCGCTGAGAATGAGAGCCGAAGCCACCTCCTCCGTCATTGCGAGGAGCCCTTGCGACGAAGCAATCCAGACTGTCTCCGTGGATACATTTCTGGATTGCTTCGCTTCGCTCGCAATGACGTCGCGGGGAGGCAGGTCGATTGGCTATACCGCCAAAGTGCTTGATCCCTGCCCGCTCACTTCATCGGCCAGATCGCCTCGGCGATCGCGGCCTGCGGCGGGAAGATGGTGACGAACTTGCCGCCGACATATTGCAGCAGCACCGGATCGGCGTCGTTGTTCTGACCCATCTCGTCGAACTTGACGCGCTTCCAGGGCATGATGGTCTTCTCGCCGGGGATGTCGGTCGCGGCCAGCGCATCGCGGATCTTCTCGCCATCGGTCGACTTGGCGCGGCTGATGGCGTCGGCGAGGATGATCAGGCCCATGAACTGGCGCGAGGTGAGATCGTTGAAGTCCTTACCCGACTTCGCCTTGAACATCTCGTTGATCTTGCCGACCATCGGACGCTTCTGCGCAAGGTCGAGCGAGAAGGTGCCGCGCGAGATCACGCCCTCGAGCTTGTCGCCGACGGCATCGTACAGTGCCTTCTCGGAGAAGCCGGCGTCCTGCGCCACGATCGCATTCGGCTTGTAGCCGAGCTCGGCCATGGTCTTGACCAGGAGGATGCCGTCGGTGGTGTAGCTCGACGGCATCAGCACGTCGGCATTGGCGGTCTTGAGCTGCTGCACCTCGGCCGAGAGCGAGGGCGAGTTGGCGCGATACTTGATGTCGGTGACGATCTTGTAGCCGCGCTCGCCGGCGATCTTGGTCTGGGCATTGCCGGAATCGGTGCCGAAGATGGTGTCCTCGTGGAACAGCGACAGCGTCTCGATCTTGGTGCCCTTCTTCTTCATGGCGTCGAAGAAGTCGAACATCGCGGCCGAGTACATCTCGTCGTGCGGCGAGGCGCGGAAGTAATATTTCAGGCCGCGGCGGTGCAGGCTCGGCGAGGAATTGTCGGCGGACAGGAACGGAACCTGGTAACGTTCGCAGATCTGGCTGACGGTGACGGCCACCGCGCTCTGATAAGTGCCGATGATGGCGCAGACCTTCTCCTGCGTGATCAGGCGCTCGGCTTCGGCGCGGCCCTTCTGCGGATCGGCCTGGTGGTCGGCGAACACGAGACGGATCTTGGCGCCGCCGAGGCCCGGCAGACCTTCGCCCTTTGCCAGCGGCAGGTCGAAATCGCTGTCCTTGTTGATGACTTCGAGCGCGGTCTCATAGGCCTTCTGCGCGTCGACGCCCTGCTGCGCGCTGCCGCCCGAAAACGGATAGATCACGCCGATCACGACTTCCGTCGTTTGTGCGCGCGCTGCCAGCGGCACGAGGGCGGCAGTGGCGGTGGCTCCCAACAACACGTCGCGGCGAGTGATCGTCATGGCAAAGTCCCCTGTTCCTGAATTTGGCTGATCGAATGAAGCGATTGGTGGATGCGGTAAAGCCTGAAGAAGCAGCAGACGCTGCCCACTAAATCACGGCCATGTTTCTGTTCTTGAGATCGGTCACCAGCATCAGGCCGGGCGAATGCGTGATCGCGAACGGCAGCTTGGCGGCGTTGATGACCGATTGCGGCGTCACCCCGCAGGCCCAGAACACCGGGATCTCGTCGTCGGCGACCGGCACCGGATCGCCGTAGTCGGGCTTGGCGATGTCCCTGATGCCGATCAGGTGCGGATGGCCGAGATGCACGGGCGCGCCGTGCACGGCCGGATAGCGCGAGGTGATCTGCACCGCGCGGATCGCATCGGCCGGCTTGAATGGACGCATCGACACCACCATGGGGCCGGCGAATGGACCGGCCTCGCCGCAAGCGATGTTGGTGCGATACATCGGCACGCGCACGTTCTTCTCGATGTGCCGGATCGGCATGCCCTCCTCGAGCAGCGCCTCCTCGAACGAGAACGAGCAGCCGAGCACGAAGGTGACGAGATCGTCGCGCCAGTAGCTCTTCAGGTCGGTCGGCTCGTCCACGACCTCGCCGTCGCGCCAGACGCGGTAGCGCGGCACGTCGGTGCGGATGTCGAGATCGGCGCCGAGCGAGGGGATGAAGGGGCTGCCGACGTCGGACATGCCGATGATCGGGCACGGCTTGGGATTGAGCTGGCAGAAGCGGTGGAAGGCACCGGCATATTCCGCCGGCAGGATCGCCAGATTGCCCTGGACGTATCCGGGGGCGACGCCGGCGGTGGAGGCGACCAGCCCTTCGCGATAGGCGAGCCGGGCCTTGCGGCTCGGGAGGTTGTCGGGTGTTTCAGTTTGCTGCGCTGCCACCAAAACAGTCATGTGATCGACCTGCCTATAAACTCGACAAAGACAAGCCAACACCAAGCGTGCTATAAAGTCTAATCTTCGTTTCTAATCAATATCGATAAATCTGATTTATCGATCGGGAAAATCCTTCCAATGCTGGACTTCAGGTCGATCGAGACGTTCCTATGGGTCGTGAAGCTCGGCAGCTTCCGCGGCGCCGCGCAACGGCTCAACACCACCCAGCCGGCGATTTCCCAGCGCATCGCCCAGCTCGAGCGCGAGATGGGCGTGAAGCTCTTGAACCGCGATCATCGCGTGGCGTCACCGACGCCGAGCGGGCGGCAGATGATGGTCTACGCGGAGAAGCTGATCGGCCTGCGCGCTGCGATGATGGCAGAGATCGGCGACCGCTCGGCAATGCGCGGCGTGATGCGGCTCGGCGTCGCCGAGACCATCGTGCACACCTGGCTGCCGCGGCTCGTCAAGAGCGTGAACGAGGTCTATCCGAACCTGTCGCTGGAGATCGAGGTCGACATCACGCCGAACCTCACCGCGCGCCTGCTCGCACAGGAGATCGAGCTCGCCTTCGTCGTCGGACCGCTATCCGCCTCCGGCGTGCACAACCGCGTGCTCGCCGATTATCCAATCGGCTTCCTCGCGAGTCCCTCGCTCGGGCTCGGCAAGGGCCCGGTGACGCCGGCGGACCTCGCGCGGTTTCCGATCATCACCTTCCCGCGCAAGACCAAGCCCTACGAGGTCGTGCGCGAGGTGTTCGACCGACCGGAGCTGCCACCGATCCGCCTGCATGCGTCCGCTTCGCTGGCGACCGTCATCCACATGGCGGTCGAGGGACTCGGCATCGCCGTGATCCCCGACGCCATCGTCGAGAACGAGCTTGCCGACGGACGCCTGCAGCTGCTCGACACCGACCTTTCCATCGCGCCGCTGACCTTCACCGCAAGCTGGCTCGCCTCGCCCGACGTCGTCGCCGTGGAGCGCGTCGCCGAGCTTGCACGGCAAATTGCGCAGAGCAGCCTCGCGGTTGACGCGCCCGCACAGGCGCGTCATTGAAAAAGGCGCCGGACAACCTTCAACGTCATTCCGGGATGGTGCGCAGCACCAGACCCGGAATCTCGAGATTCCGGGTTCGCCCTTCGGGCGCCCCGGAATGACAGCGACAATGGAAAACGACCGCATGAGCCGAGCCGCCACCAACCTGCAGATCGATTCCGCCCGCCTGTGGGGCTCCATCCACGAGACCGCGCAATTCGGTGCGACGGCCAAAGGCGGCGTGCGGCGGCTGACGTTGAGCAGCGAAGACAAGCAGGTGCGCGATTGGTTCCGCAAGGCCTGCGAGGATGCCGGGCTGGAAGTCCACGTCGACGCGCTCGGATCACAGTTCGGCCTGCGCAGGGGCCGCGACATGTCGAAGCTGCCAGTCGGCATCGGCTCGCATCTCGACACCCAGCCGACCGGCGGCAAGTATGACGGCATCCTGGGCACGCTCGGCGCGCTGGAGGTGATCCGCACGCTGAACGACGCCGGCATCGAGACCGAGGCGCCGATCTGCATCGTGAACTGGACCAACGAGGAAGGCTCGCGCTTCGCACCGGCGATGATGGCCTCCGCCGCCTATGTCGGCGACTTCACCACCGACGACATTTTGTCGCGCAAGGACGCCGAGGGCACCACGGTCGGCCAGGCGCTCGACGGCATCGGCTATCGCGGCGACAAGCCGGTCGGCTTCCAGAAGCTCGGCTGCTTCGTCGAGCTGCACATCGAGCAGGGGCCTATCCTCGAAGCGGAAGGCAAGACCATCGGCGTGGTCGATTCCGGCCAGGGCGTGCTCTGGTACGACGGCAAGATCTCCGGATTCGAGAGTCATGCGGGCTCGACGCCGATGCCGCTGCGGCGCGATGCGCTGGCGACGCTGTCCGAGATCGTGCTGGCGATGGAGTCGATTGCCAGGAAGCACGGACCGAACGCCGTCGGCACCATCGGCGAGGCCGTGATCGCCAATCCCTCGCGCAACGTCATTCCCGGCGAGATCGCCTTCACCATGGACTGCCGCAGTGCCGATGCCGCCATCATGGATGCGCTCGATCGCGATCTGCGCGCTGCAATTGCCGAGATCGCCGCGCGTCGCAAGGTCGAGGTCAAGATCGATCTGGTCTGGCGCAAGCCGCCGACGCATTTCGATCCGAAGCTGATCGCTGCCGTCGAGAACGCCGCCAAGACGCTCGGCTATTCCTCGCGCCGCATCACCTCCGGCGCCGGCCACGACGCCTGCAACCTCAACACGATCATGCCGGCGGCGATGGTCTTCGTGCCCTGCAAGGACGGCATCAGCCACAACGAGCTGGAGGATGCGACGCAGGGCGACTGCGCCGCGGGCACCAACGTCCTCATGCATACCGTGCTGGCAATCGCCGGCGTCGCATCCTGACCGGAGAGAAGCATGCGTGGAGTTTTCGTCGACGCCAATGAATCGCTGGCCGTGATCATGGAGCGGCTGGAGAAGCCTGGTGATCCCAAGGTGCGGATCAACAGGAACCCCGACATCACGCCTGAGCAATATCCTGATATTCTCGACGGCGCCGAGATCGCGATCGTCGACCACACCGCACTGCCGACGGAAGTCGCAAAGAAATGCAGCGGGCTGAAGCACGTCGTGTTCCTCGGCACCGGCGCGCGCAGCTACATGAATCCGGAAGAACTCGCCGAGCTCGGCATCTCCGTGCATCTGATCAAGGGCTACGGCGACACGGCGGTTGCGGAATCCGCGATCGCGCTGATGTGGGCATCGGCCCGCGTCATCGCGATGATGGACCGCGAGATGCGCGCCGGGAACTGGCTGCGCGAGGACGGCATGCAGCTCACCGGCAAGACGCTCGGCCTGATTGGCTTCGGCGGCATCGCCGCGGAGGTCGCGCGCATCGCGTCCGGGAGCGGCATGAAGGTGATCGCCTGGAACCGCTCGCCGAAGAGCCATCCAAGCGTCGAATTCACTGACCTCGACAGCGTGCTGGCGAGGAGCGACGTGGTGTCGCTGCACCTGCTGCTCAACGACGAGACGCGCGGCATGATCACGCGCGAGAAGATCCTTGCGATGAAGCGCGGCGTGATCCTCATCAACACCGCCCGCGCCGCCGTCGTCGACGAGGCCGCCATGATCGAGGCGCTGAAGTCCGGCCATATCCGCCACGCCGGCCTCGACGTCTTCAACATCGAGCCGCTGCCCGGCGATCATCCGCTGACGAAGCTGCCGAACGTGACGCTGTCGGCGCATTCCGCCTTCCGCACGCCGGAGGCGAGCGAGAACCTGATTGAAGCGGCGTGGGTGCATTGCCGCCGGATCGTGAAGGGATAAGAGCAACAACAATGGCCGACTATCGCATCATCAAGGCTGAGCCGCTCACCAAGGCCATCCATGCCATCGTCAGGGCCGGCGGCTCCTCGGACCGCGAGGCCGAGCTCGTGGCCACCAATCTCGTCGAGGCCAATCTGAAGGGACACGACTCGCACGGCGTCGGCATGATCCCGCGCTACGTCCAGAGCGTCACCAATGGCGGCCTCGCCGTGAACTCGCACGTCAAGATCGTGCTCGACACCGGCCCGCTTCTCACCCTCGACGGCCTCACCGGCTACGGCCAGGTGATCGGCCATGAAGCGATGGAGCTCGCGGCCGAGCGCGCAAAGAAGAACGGTGTCTGCCTTGTCGGCCTCTCAAATTCGCATCACATCGGCCGCATCGGCCACTGGGCCGAGCAGTGCATCGACCACGGCCTGGTCTCGATCCACTTCGTCAACGTGATCTCGCGGCCGATCGTGGCGCCCTGGGGCGGCAGCGACGCACGCCACGGCACCAACCCGTTCTGCGTCGGCATCCCGCGCGCCGGCAAGGATCCCATTGTGCTTGATTTCGCCACCAGCAGGATCGCGCAGGGCAAGACCCGTGTTGCCCATAACAAGGGCGTCGAGCTCGAGGTCGGCACCATCATTGATCACGAGGGCAAGCCCACGATCAACCCGCGCTACACCGTGATCCCGCCCTACGGCGCGATCCTGCCGTTCGGCGAGCACAAGGGCTCGGGCCTTGCGCTGGTGTGTGAAATCCTGGGCGGCGCGCTCTCCGGCGGGCAGGTGGTCAAGGGCTCGTCCGACGGCAAGCACAACGTCCTTAACGGCATGCTCTCGATCGTCATCGATCCGGGCAAGCTCGGCACCGGCGAAAATCTCGCGCGCGAGGTCGAGAGTTTTGTTGCCTGGCACACCGGCTCGCCGCCTGCCCCCGGCGTCGAAAAGGTCAGGATCGCCGGCGATCCCGAGCGCGAGACCAAGACGAAGCGCCTCGCCGAAGGCATTCCGGTCGATCCAACCACCTGGCAGGAGATCCTGGATGCCGGGAGGAAGTTCGGGCTGGAACAGACGGCGATCGAGAAGATCGCGAGCTGATCGGAACGAGACGCGTTCCTCGGCCTCGCCTTGCTCCTCATGCACAATCGCGCAAGAGAGACTGGATGGCGGCGAAGATATCGACGTGCTCGCGGGACGGGTTTGAACCGCCCCGCATGACCTTGCGACAATGCGGATATCCGATTGCATCCGCCCGAGGTTCGCATGCTCTCCCGTCTCGCAAAATTCGTGTCCGGCTCAAACCTTCCGTCGCCCGGATCCGATCTCTACCGGCAACGGCTCGCCATCTATGAGCGCGAGCTTGGCGAGCCCGAGCACACATTCACTGATAACGCAGAGCGCCGGATCGACATCCACGCCTTCGGCCGCGACTTCGTCCCGGTCTGCCAGGAGGGCTCCGACGAAGGCTATGTCCTCCTGACCAACGGCATGAGCGAGCAACGGATGCACGGCGTTCCCGAGGACGCAAAGCCCCGTGCCGAGCTGATGTGGTACGTCCGCGAACCGACCGAGGAGGTCTGGGCCAATCTGCGCTGGCTGGCCAATCTGCCGTTCGTCGACACGACCTGGTTCGGCTTCGGCCATCGCGTCGCGCTCCCGTGGCCGCCGGTTGCTGGAACGGACTTCCAGACGTTCCTGTTGCTCACACCGATCATCGGCCCCGACAAGGAGATCGCCGAGGCGCTGGAGATTGCGGGCGATCCGGTGGAGATCTTGACCGTGAACCTGATCTCGCATCAGGAGCTCGCGCTGATCAAGTCGAGGGGGCTCGATCCGCTTCTCGATCTGCTCGACGAGAACGATTATCCGCCGATCTTCGATCCGGCGCGGAAGTCGTATGTGTAGGGTGTAGCCAAAACACCAGTGCTCTTTCCTTCTCCCCTTGTGGGCCTGTTGCGTAATTCGCCATTTGTGATTCCCTAGTGCAAAGCCTTGGAGGGTAGCGATGGCAGTGAAGCAGACGGGGCAGCCGAGTTTTATTGAGGGGTGGCTGCCGAAGGGAGCCGGGGCCAACGCGGCGCTG
>NZ_JBYGYN010000002.1:0-34646 GCF_057651995.1 Bradyrhizobium sp. USDA3516
TCCGACGGCGGCGGGACGGAGGGGCCAGGTGGGCGCGGGGCGTCGAAACGGGGCGCGCGCGGCGGCCGCTGGGCCTCGCTTTGGTCGTCGACATTGAAGGACGGGCGGTCGGCGCGCGGCGGCGTCGGGGCCGGACGGGTGCGCGGCGGCGCGGCAGCCGGGTTGCCCTCGGCGGCACGGGTGCTGGCGCGCCGGAAGGCATCGCCACTCGAGCCGGAGCGGGCGGCGCCACCGGGACGCGAGGCCTCGCGGGCCCGCTGGGCCGCCTCCGATTCGACCTTGCGGACGGCCTCCTCCAGCGACAGCCGTTCCCGGGTGATCTCGGATTCGGAGAGCGGCGGCTGCACGCTGCGCAGCTGCGCAATCAGGGCCGTGCGCGCCCGCTCATAGAGCGCGCGACGGCTTTCGCCGGGAGCGTTGGGGTCCAGGGCGGCAATAGCGCGGGCGATCAGCGGATAGTAATCAGCCATTTCTACTCAACTATACGCGCGTCCCGGTAAGATATCGTTAAGCCTCAAACGGATTTTGCACCAGGATAGTATCCTCGCGTTCCGGGCTGGTGGAAAGCAGCGCAACCGGACATCCCACCAATTCCTCGATCCGCCGGACATATTTGATGGCCTGCGCCGGCAGGTCGGCCCAGGATCGCGCATTGGCGGTCGGCTCCTTCCAGCCCTCGATGGTCTCGTAGATCGGCTCGACGCGGGCCTGCGCGCCCTCGCCGGCCGGGAAATGGTCGATCTCCTTGCCGTCGAGCTTGTAGCCGGTGCAGACCTCGATCGAATCGAAGCCGTCGAGGATGTCGAGCTTGGTCAGCGCGAGGCCATTGATGCCGCAGGTCCGGACCGCCTGGCGGACCAGCACGGCGTCGAACCAGCCGCAGCGGCGCGGACGGCCGGTATTGGTGCCGAACTCGCGGCCGCGCTCGCCGATCTTGCGGCCGATCTCGTTGTCCTGCTCGGTCGGGAACGGGCCCTGGCCGACGCGGGTCGTGTAGGCCTTGCACAGGCCGAGCACGTAGCCGACCGCGCCCGGCCCGAGGCCGGCGCCGGTCGCGGCCTGCGCCGCCACCGTGTTGGACGAGGTGACGTAGGGATAGGTGCCGTGATCGACGTCGAGCAGCGCGCCTTGCGCGCCCTCGAACAGCATGCGCTTGCCGGCGCGCCGCTCGATATCGAGCAGCCGCCAGACCGTCTCGGCATAGGGCAGGAGCTGCGGCGCCATCGCCATCAGCTCCTTCAGGATCACCGCGCCGTCGAATTCCGGCAGGTTGAGGCCGCGGCGCAGGGCGTTGTGGTGCGCCAGCAGGCGGTCGATCTTGTGCGGCAGCGTCTGATGATCGGCAAGATCCATCAGGCGGATGGCGCGGCGACCGACCTTGTCTTCATAGGCCGGGCCGATGCCGCGGCGGGTGGTGCCGATCGCGGTGGCGGCGCTGGCGGATTCGCGGTGCGCGTCGAGCTCGCGGTGCAGCGGCAGGATCAACGTGACGTTTTCCGCGACACGCAGGTTGTCGGGGCTGACATCGACGCCCTGCGATCTGAGCCTTGAGACCTCGTCGAGGAAGGCGGCGGGATCGAACACGACGCCGTTGCCGATCACCGACAGCTTACCCTCGCGCAGCACGCCGGAGGGCAGCAGCGCGAGCTTGTAGGTCTTGCCGTTGATCACCAGCGTATGGCCGGCGTTGTGGCCGCCCTGGAAGCGGACCACGATATCCGCCTGCTCCGACAACCAGTCGACGATCTTGCCCTTCCCTTCGTCGCCCCATTGGGCGCCGACGACGACAACATTGGCCATTCGCGGGTAATCCTGTTCAATCTGTCTCTAGAAGGCATGATCCTCGCGGAAAACCGGTGCCCACTTTTCCGGGATCACGCCTGCGCCCAGCCCAATCGGCGGCCGGAGCCGCCCGCACGCAAGGCAGCCAACCGGATAAAGGAAGCAGCCCTTCTAGGCAAGCAAGAAGGGCGCATTTTAGGGGACCGACGTCCGGTCCAAGCCCTTGATATCCGCGGAAAATCCCGAACCCTGGCGGGCCGGCGCAGCACCTTCGACCAAAGCGTGAGGGGCCGCCTTCGCCGCCAGCATGGTCGCGATGCGTCCGCCCCCCGTTGATGCAACCTCGTTTTCCGTGTCTTTGGACCTGCCGGGTGATCAGCCGGCCCGGACCTCGCCGGGCCGGAGGGCCCGGCGTATTCGACGCGGGGTCCAACAATCACAATGTCCGCCACCGGCCAGACCACGCGCGCGGAAACATCCGGCCACAGCTGGATCGCCAACCAGCCTTACCTGTTGCTCAGCATCACCGCGCTGTGCTGGGCCGGCAACGCCATCGTCGGGCGGCTCGCGGCCGGCCACATCCCGCCGGTCACGCTGTCGTTCCTGCGCTGGTTCTTCGCCTTCCTGCTGGTGCTGCCGTTCGCGTGGAAGCATCTCGCGCAGGACTGGCCGGCGATCCGCGGCAAGCTCGGCCTGATGGTCACGCTCTCGGTCACCGGCATCGGCGCCTTCAACACGCTGCAATATTGGGCGCTGGAGCACACCCAGGCGCTCAACACGCTGCTGCTGCAGTCGGCCGCGCCGCTGCTGGTGGCGCTGTGGTCGCTCGCCATCCTCGGCATCCGTCTCACCGCCGCGCAGGCGTTCGGCGTGCTGCTGTCGATGTGCGGCGTGCTGACCATCCTGCTGCACGGCGATTTCACCACGCTGTCGAGCATCGACTTCAACAAGGGCGACCTGATCTTCCTGCTCGCGCTCCTGATCTTCGCGCTCTATTCGGTGCTGTCGCTGAAGCGGCCGCCGATGCACGGCCTCTCGTTCCTCGCCTTCACCTTCGGCTGCGGCGCCGCCTGTCTCATTCCGCTGGAGATCTGGGAATTGTCCGCACGCCCGGTGATGAAGCTCGACGGGCCGAACCTGTTGACCCTGTTCTACGTCGCCGTCTTCCCCTCGGCGCTCGCCTATCTCTGCTTCAATCGCGGCGTGCGCCTGATCGGCGCCAACCGCGCCGCACCGTTCTTCCACGTCGTGCCGGTGTTCGGCTCGATCATGGCGCTGGCGTTTCTGGGCGAGCACCCGCAGGCGTTCCACTTCATCGGCTTTGCATTGGTGCTGGCGGGCGTGTTCGCGGCGTCGCGGAAGCAGGCGGCGTAGCTCTTCCTTCTCCCCTTGTGGGAGAAGGTGGCGCGAAGCGCCGGATGAGGGGTATCCATACGCACATTCCAATGAGAGTTGGACTCGCCGAGAGAAACCCCTCACCCGTCTCGCCGCTGCGCGGCGAGCCACCCTCTCCCACAAGGGGAGAGGGAAAGAAGCGCGCCGCGCGATGGACAGCCTACTTCGTCTTGAACTTGCTGTAGGCCTCGCTGGTCGCGATGATCAGGTGCTCGGCGCAGGCGTTGACGCGATGCGGATCGGCTTCACGCTCGTAAGCCTCCGACGTCATCATGTCGATGAAGGCCGAGACGGACGGGTAATGCACCAGCGCGACGAAGTCCCAATCGTTACCCGCGTGCGGACCGAGTGCGACCGCCTTGGCTTCGCCGGTCCAGAGCAGCGTGCCGCCGCGCGCCTTGATCATCGGCACCGTGATGGCGCTGTAGCGCAAATATGCCTCCCAGCCCGACCCGTCGCCATCGCGCGAGCGCGCGTGGAAGCGCATCAGGTTCAGCATCACCACCGCTGAATTCGGATCGAGCCGGTCAAGGCCCTCGATGTTCAACATATTGACCGCCAATGGCACCTCCTCAAGGCTCGGCTGCATTGTAGCATTGCGGCGCTGTGACTTGTGCCATCGCGGCAATCGGGCGCAAGTTGTATTCAACGCCCATGACGACCGCTTCGCCCGCGCCACCGGCCGCCAATCCGGCCAGTTGGCTCAACAACCAGCCTTATCTGCTGCTCAGCCTGAGCTCGCTGTTCTGGGCCGGCAACATCGTGCTCGCGCGCCATGTCGGGGCGCATGTGCCCCCGCTGACGATCACCACGATCCGCTGGTTCGGCGTGTTCCTGATCCTGTTGCCGTTCGCCTGGCCGCATCTGAAGCGCGACTGGCCTGCGTTGCGCAAGAGCCTGCCATTGATGCTGTTCCTGTCGCTGGTCGGCTTTGCCTTCAACAACGCGATCTCGTACTGGGCGCTGCAATACACCGAGGCGCTGAACGCGCTGCTGATCCAGTCGGCGGGTCCCTTGTTCGTGGCGCTATGGTCGCTGGTGCTGTTCGGCGTGCGGCTGACCGGCGCGCAGCTCGGCGGCATCGCGATCTCGCTGCTCGGTGTCCTGATCATCATCCTGCGCGGCGACCTCGCCGCGCTGGCAAGCATCAGCTTCAACAGGGGCGACATCATGTTCGCCTCCTCGCTGGTGGCGTTCGGGCTCTACTCGGCCTTCATCCCGCGCCGGCCGAAGATCCACCAGCTCTCGTTCCTGTCCTTCACCACCTGCTGCGGCGCGACGATGCTGCTGCCGACGGCGATCTGGGAGGCGGCGAGCGGGGCCGTGCTGCAATTCGACGCGATCACGCTGGCGACGCTGGGCTACATCCTGATCTTTCCCTCCACCCTCGCCTATCTCTTCTTCAACCGCGGCGTGGCGCTGATCGGGCCGAACCGGGCGGCGCCGTTCTTCCATCTGGTGCCGGTGTTCGGCTCGGCGCTGGCGATCCTGCTGCTGGGTGAAAAGCTCCAGCCGTTCCACCTGATCGGTTACGCCCTGGTGCTCGCCGGCGTCGTGCTTGCATCGCGGCGGGGTTCGGCGGTGAATTAATTCCGCGCGACGGACGCGGTCACGACCTATGGCCATCTTCCGATTCCCCGTTGGACAAGCTAGGTTCCCTGCCAACCAAGAAGAGGGAACGACCAACATGATTTCAGGGCTGATTCGAAACCTGCGGACCGTCGCCGCGGCCGCGCTCTGCCTCACGGCGGCATCCACCGCTCACGCCGACACCTATCCCAGCCGCAACATCACGCTGGTGCTGCCGTTCGCGGCCGGCAGCGGCACCGACACCACGACGCGGCTGATCTCGCAGCATCTGTCGCAGGCGCTCGGCGTTGCCATCGTGATCGAGAACAAGGCGGGGGCCAACGGCATGCTGGCCGCGACCTATGTCGCGAAGGCTGCTCCCGACGGTTACACGCTGCTGGTGACGACCAACACCACGCATTCGGCCAATCCCTATCTGCTCAAGAGCCTCACTTACGACCCGGTCAAGGATTTCACCCCGATCGCCCGCACCGGCGATCTGCCCTTCATGCTGGTCATCAATCCCGAGGTGCCGGCCAAGACGGTCGGAGAGCTGGTGGCCTACGGCAAGGCCAATCCGGGCAAGCTGAGCTACGCCTCGGGCTCGTCGTCGGCGATCGTGTCGGGCGCGACCTTCGCGCACAATGCTGGGCTCGACCTCTTGCACGTGCCCTACAAGAGCTCGCCGCCGGCGCTCAACGACGTCATGGGCGGACGCGTCTCGATGATGTTCGTCGACATCCTGACCGGCCTGCCCCACGTCAACGGCAACGCGCTGCGCGCGCTCGCCGTCACCACCAAGAACCGCTCGCCGCTGGTGCCGCATTTGCCCTCGATGCAGGAGGCCGGCGTGCCGGACTTCGACATCTCGTCCTGGCAGGGCTATTTCGGCCCGGCCGGCATGCCGAAGGAGATCGTGACCCGGCTCAACACCGAGATCCGCAAGATCATCGAGAACCCGGAGATCAAGGCCAAGCTCGCCACGCTCGGCATGGACGCCTTTTCCGGCACGCCGGAGCAGCTCGGCACCTTCGTGAACGAGCAGCTGGTGCTGTGGGAGAAGCTGATCACCAACGCGAAGATCGAGAAGCAGTAGGCTCTCGTGTCCCGGATGCGCTGCAGCGTGAAACGCTGCAGCGCAGAGCCGGGACCCAGATTGCCGCTAGCATGGGCTCCGGCTCTGCAGCGCACCGCTGCACCGGACGATGCTTCGCGTCGCCGGGGAAGCGCTGCGCTGCGTCCGGGGCACGAGACCTGTTTACGCCGCGCGGACCTTGGCGAGGAAGCCGTCGACGGCATCGCGCAGAGCGCCGGACTGGTTGTCCAGCTCGCGGGCGTTGGTGAGCACGTCGCTGGCCGCGCTGCCGGTCGCTTCCGCGGCCGAGGTGACGCTGCCGATATGGGCGTTGATCTCGCTCGAGCCGGCCGCGACCGACTGGATGTTGCGGGCGATCTCGCGCGTCGCCTCGCCCTGCTGCTCGATCGATGCGGAAATGCCGGCGGTGATCTCGCTCATCTCGGCGATCGTCTGGGTGATGCCGGAGATGGCCGACACCGCGTCGGTGGTCGAGGTCTGCATCGCCGCGACCTGGGCGGAGATCTCCTCGGTCGCCTTCGCGGTCTGGTTGGCGAGCGCCTTGACCTCGGAGGCGACCACGGCGAAGCCGCGGCCGGACTCGCCGGCCCGCGCCGCCTCGATAGTGGCGTTGAGCGCGAGCAGGTTGGTCTGCGCCGCGATCGAGTGAATGAGCTTGACCACCTCGCCGATCTTCTCGGCTCCGGTGGAGAGCTCCTGCACCGTGGCGTTGGTGCGCTCGGCATCGCTGACGGCACGGCTCGCAACTTCGGTCGAGCGCGTCACCTGGCGGGAGATCTCCGCAACCGAGCTCGACAGCTCTTCTGCGGCAGCCGCGACCGTGCCGACATTGCCGGAGGCCTTCTGCGAGGCGGCACCGACGGTCGCCGCGCGCGAGGAAGCATCGCTCGCGGTCGCCGTCATCGATTGCGCCGTCGTCTGCATCCCGGCCGCGGCCGCGGAGACCGAGCGGACGATGCCGTTGACGCTGCGTTCGAAGTCGTTGGCGAGCCCCTCCATCGCATTGCGACGTTCCCTGGCCGCGCGCTCGTGCGCGGCCGCCTCGGTCTGCTCGAGCTCGCGAATCTTCTCGGCGTTGGTCTTGAAAATCTGCACGGTCGCGGCCATCGCGCCGACCTCGTCGCCGCGGCCGACGCCGGGAATATCGCCATCGAGCTTGCCGTCGGCCAGTTCCTTCATGCGGGTGCCGAGCAGGCTCAGCGGCCGGCTGATGCTGCGGCCGATCAGCCAGGCCACGCCGCCGGCCACGAGCATGATGCCGAACAGGGAGAGGCCCAGCAGCCAGGCCACCGGAGCCAGCTTGGCATCGAGGTCGTCGAGATAGACCCCGGTGCCGACGAACATGTTCCAGCCGGGAATCCCCACGGCATAGGACAGCTTGCGGGTCACGACCTTCTCGCCGGGCTTGTAATATTCGTAGCGCAGCGTGACGTCGCCCTTGGCGGCGACACCGTCGCGCAGCTCGCGGGCGAGCTTGCGGCCATTGGTTTCGACGTCGAGGCGATTGGTGCCGAACTGCTTCGGGTCGGGCGTCACCACCGCGATGCCCTCCATCGTATAGGCGAAGATGTAGCCCGAGCCCTTGTCATAGGTCATCGAGCTGCCGCGCCGGACGAACTCCGCAATGGCTGCGTCCTTGGTGAGCTGCCCGGCGTCGACCTGCTTCTGCAGACCGAGCGCCATGTTGCGCGACATCTCCACCATGGCCCTGGTCTGCTCGAAGCGGGCGTCGAGCAACTCCCGTTGCATCAGGTACGCCGCCAATGCCCCAGCCAAGCACAGTCCGAGCATGGCGACGCCGACGAGAATGCCGAGCTTCGGGGCGATCTTCAGATTGCTCAACTTCACAGGCTGGCTCCGGCAATGATGGGGTACGGGCGCACGACGAGATCGATCAAATTCGAATCAAGTCTTAGTGGCGGAGCCCTTAGCAAGTTACTTACGCACCTCCGTAGAAGCCCGGAGCCTGAACGGAAAAGCGGAAATATACCTCGCCTGCAACAACCATGAATTGTACGCACCCGCCCGGATTTCGCGTAAAAGACGCAAAGGCCCGCTCGTCGAGGCGGGCCACGACAAGAAACCAATCGGGAGCAGAGAATGCCGAAATACAGGGTGGTGACGCCGAAGGGTGCGAGCTTCACGGTCGCGGGCAGCGATTATTCCTATGAGCGCGAGGCGCTCGATCCGATCGATGCCGAGATCGTCGAGGCGCCCGCCGACGAGGCCGGGTTCATCGCCGCCGCGAAAAACGCCGACGCGATCTACGCCAAGGGCATCCCGATCACCAAGTCGATCATCGACGCGCTGGAGGGCTGCAAGGTCATCACGCTCGGCTCGGTCGGCGTCGACAGTGTCGACGTCAAGGCCGCCACGGCCCGCGGCATTCCGGTCACCAACATCCCCGACACCTTCATCGAGGAGGTCGCCGACCACGCCATGATGCTGCTGCTCGCGGGCTTCCGCCGCCTGGTCGAGCAGGACCGCATGGTGCGCGACGGCCGCTGGGCCGAGGGCCGGCCGGCGCTTTTGAAGATCCCGAGGCTGATGGGCCAGACGCTCGGCTTCATCTCGTTCGGCCGGGTTGCGCGCGCGGTCGCCAAGCGCGCCGCGCCCTTCGGCCTGCGCATGATGGCCTACGACCCCTTCATCCAGGAAACGCTGATGTACGACCACGGCGTGATCCCGGCGACGCTGAACGAGGTGCTGTCGCAATCCGACTTCGTCTCGATGCATGCCCCTGCGCGGCCCGAGGTGCACCACATGCTGACCGAGAAGCACTTCCGCCAGATGAAGAAGGGTTCGATCTTCATCAACACCGGCCGCGGCGCCACCGTGGACGAGGAGAGCCTGATCAAGGCGCTGCAGGAGGGCTGGATCGCACACGCCGCCCTCGACGTGCTGGAGAAGGAGCCGCCCTCGCACAACAATCCCCTGCTCGGCATGGAGAACGTGACCCTGACCGCCCATGTCGCCTCGGCCTCGGCACGGTTCGACGAGGCGCGCAAGCGCCGGGTGGGCTACGAATTGTCACTGGTGCTCCAGGGCATGTGGCCGGTAAGTTGCGTCAATCCGTCGGTGCTGCAGAACACCGCGCTCCGCCGCTGGCAGCCCGTCAGCATGGACCGCGGGCCGAACAGCTAGGCGGGCGGCGCAGCAAGCGCCCACGACCGAAACGGCCCTTCACCGGCGATCAACGCCGGGAAGGGAACACATAGGGAGGTACTGATGAGGAACGACATCACACGTCGTGATGCCTTGGCGCTGGGCCTGTCCGCTGCAACGTTTGCTGCCACCGGTGCTGCAGCGCAAACATCCGCTATCAAGGCTGCCGACGTCCCGGCACCCAAGCTCGACATCGAAAAGGGCGCATCCTTGCGCATGCTGCGCCCGGTGCGCTTCGTCCAGGCGGACGAGGACGTGTTCCGCGCCAATGCGGCAAAGTTCACCAAGGACACCGGGGTCGAGGTCAAGGTTGACTTCGTCGGCTGGGAAGACATCAACCAGCAGACTGCGGTCACATCTAACTCCGGCGCCGGCCCCGATATCATCATCGGCTTCTCCGACGCGCCCCATATCTACATCGACAAGCTGATCGAGCTCACCGACGTCGCCGACTATCTCGGCAAGAAGTACGGCGGCTGGCAGACTCTTGCGAAGACCTATGGAAAGAAGGCTAAGAGCGACACGTGGATCGGGCTGCCGTTCGGCGCAACAGCAGGCCCCCTCATCTATCGCAAGTCCATTCTCAAATCAGTCGGGTTCGACAAGGCTCCGGAAGATGCAGCCGGCTTCCTCGATCTCTGCAAGAAGCTTCAGCAGGCGGGTAAGCCAGCCGGCTTCGCACTGGGCAACGCGGTGGGCGACGGAAACGGCTTTGCGGACTGGATGATGTGGGCGCACAACGCGGCGTTGCTCGACGAGGAGGGCAACGTCACCATCAACAGCAAGGAGACGATCGCGGCACTGAACTTTGTGAAGCAGCTTTACCCGACATTCATCGCCGGCACGCCCTCCTGGAACGACGTCAGCAACAATCGCGCCTATTCTTCGCAGGAAATCGCGCTGACGGCAAACGGGGTGTCGTTGTACTTCTCGTTGAAGAACGATCCGGCGACGGCCGCCATCGCCGAAGATTCGGAACATCAGTTGTTGCCGAAGTTCTTTGCGCCAGCCCCGCCGATGTCTGGCCTGACGCTAAACGCAATGGTGTTCAAGCACAGCCCGTATCCGAACGCAGCGAAGGCATTCCTGCAATTCATGCTGGAGAAGGAGCAGTACGAGCCCTGGCTCAACGCCAATAGCGGCTACTGGTCGCAGCCGCTCGCAGCCTATGCCGACGCAAAAGTGTGGTCAGGTGATCCGAAGGTCGCAATCTTCAAGAACACCATGAACAACGGCTACTACGCCGGCTATAAAGGTCCGATATCGACGGCCACCGGTGCGGTGCGGGCGGACTATGTCACGGTTCAGATGTTCGCCTCCGTCGCCACCGGCGCCGCCACGCCTGAGGCCGCGGCCGCCGAAGCCGAGCAGCGCTGCAAGCGCTACTTCCGGCGGCAGCGGTAGAGACCGTCATTGCGAGCGAAGCGAAGCAATCCAGAATCCCTCCGCGGATGCAGCCTGGATTGCTTCGTCGCTTCGCTCCTCGCAATGAAGGTGGAGTGACTTCCTGAAACAGGACAACACACTGATGTCCGTGACCACCCTTTCCTCCCACGCACTGGCGCAGCGGCAGCCGAACTGGATCGTGCGGCTGTTCGACTACAAGCCGTTCCTGATCGTGATGTGCCTGGCGCCCGCGATCGGGCTGCTCACCGTGTTCCTGACCTACCCGCTCGGTCTCGGCATCTGGCTCGCCTTCACCGACACCACGATCGGCCGGCGCGGCATTTATGTCGGGATCGAGAATTTCCAGTACCTGCTCACGGACCCCCTGTGGTGGAACGCGGTTTTCTACAGCGTGTTCTACACGGGAGTGGCGACCTTCGGGAAATTCGCGCTCGGCTTCTGGCTCGCCCTGCTGCTCAACAACCATTTCCCGTTCAAGAGCCTGCTCCGCGCCATCGTGCTGTTGCCCTGGATCGTGCCGACCGTGCTCTCGGCGCTGGCGTTCTGGTGGATTTACGATCCGCAGTTCTCGATCATCTCCTACCTCCTGGTCGACGTGCTGCATTGGCGCGACAGCAATATCGACTTCCTCGGCTCGCCCTGGCCGGCGCGCTTCTCGCTGATCGCCGCCAACATCTGGCGCGGCATTCCCTTCGTCGCGATCTCGCTGCTGGCGGGCCTGCAGACCATTTCGCCCTCGCTCTACGAGGCCGCGATGCTGGACGGCGCCAGCGCCTGGCAGCGCTTCCGCTACATCACGTTCCCGATGATGCTGCCTATCCTCGCCATCGTCATGACCTTCTCGATCATCTTCACCTTCACCGACTTCCAGCTGGTCTACGCCATCACCCGCGGCGGTCCGGTGAACTCGACCCATTTGCTGGCGACGCTGGCGTTCCAGCGCGGCATCGCCGGCGGCGAGCTCGGCGAAGGCGCGGCGATCGCGGTGTCGATGATCCCGTTCCTGGTGTTCGCGACGCTGTTCTCCTATTTCGGCCTGGCGCGCCGCAAATGGCAGCAGGGAGAGGCCAATGACTGAAACCGTCGCGCAATCGACCGTCGCGGACGCAAAAGCACCGCCCGACACCATGGCCTGGGATTCCGGGCTGCGGCGGCTGATGATGATCTATCTGCCGCTCGGCTGCTTCGTTCTGATCCTGCTGTTTCCGTTCTATTGGATGGCGATCACCTCGTTCAAGCCGAATGCGGAGCTGATGAACTACCGGGACAACAACCCGTTCTGGATCTCCTCGCCGACGCTGGCGCACATCAAGCACCTGTTGTTCAACACCTCCTATCCGCAATGGCTGAAGACGACGATGTTCGTCGCGATCGGCTCGACCACGCTGTCGCTGATCGCGTCGACGCTGGCGGCCTACGCGATCGAGCGCCTGCGCTTCCGCGGCAGTCCCTATGTCGGCCTCGGCATCTATCTCGCCTATCTGGTGCCGCCGTCGATCCTGTTCATTCCGCTCGCCACCGTGGTGGTGCAATTCGGCCTGTTCGACTCGCCGCTGGCCCTGATCCTGGTCTATCCGACCTTCCTGGTGCCGTTCTGCACCTGGCTCCTGATCGGCTATTTCAAGTCGATTCCTTACGAGCTCGAGGAATGCGCGCTGGTCGACGGCGCCACGCGGCTGCAGATCCTGCGCCGGATCACGCTGCCGCTCGCGGTGCCCGGCCTGATCTCGGCCGGCATCTTCTCCTTCACGCTGTCCTGGAACGAGTTCATCTACGCGCTCGCCTTCATCCAGAGCGGCGCCAACAAGACCGTGCCGGTCGCGATCCTGACCGAGCTCGTCACCGGCGACGTCTATCAATGGGGCGCGCTGATGGCGGGATCACTGCTCGGCTCGCTGCCGGTCGCGATCTTCTACTCGCTGTTCGTGGATTATTACGTGTCGTCGCTGACAGGCGCGGTAAAGGAGTAGACGAAGCTGCGGCCTTTGGCCCGGCTTCACAATACTGCAACATGCGATCCGCATAAGCGTTGCGTCCGCCAACAGGAGACGCACATGCGCGCGACTTTTCTTTGCACCGTCGCCACGATCATCCTCACCGCGAGCACAGCGCTCGCGCAGAGCGAGGGCGAATTTCCCGCCAAGCTCGCCGGCCACGCGGTGATGCCGGCCGAAACCTTCATCGAGGCGCCGGCCGATGCCCCGGCCGATCTCAAGACGGCGGGCAAATATACCACCGGCAAGCGGGTCGAGGCGCTCGGCACCGTGATGGGCAAGTCCTTTGAGCGTCCGACCGGCGTGTCGCTGCCGTTCAAGGGCCAGCCGCTGCAGGGCCATTCCGGCATCAAGACCATGCCCGACGGCACGTTCTGGGTGCTGACCGACAACGGCATGGGCGCGCGCGCCAACTCGCCGGATTCGATGCTGTACCTCAACCGCTACAAGATGGATTGGGCCAGCGGCAAGATCGAGCGGCTGGAGACCATCTTCCTGCACGATCCCGACAAAAAGGTGCCGTTCCGCATCCTGCATGAGGACACCCAGAAGCGCTATCTCACCGGCTCCGATTTCGACACCGAAGGTTTCCAGATCGTCGGCGATACCTTCTGGATCGGTGACGAGTTCGGCCCCTATGTCCTGAAGGCGGACAAGTCGGGCAAGATCCTCGGCGTGTTCGACACGGTGGCCGACGGCAAGCCGGTGCGCTCGCCCGACAATTGGGCGGTGGGGACGCCGGCCGCGCCGGGCGCGACCTACACCAACGTCAATCTCCGCCGCTCCAAGGGCTATGAGGGCTTCGCCGCGTCAAAGGACGGCAAGTTCCTCTACGGTCTGCTCGAGGGACCGCTGTGGGATGCCGACAAGAAGGATTGGGAGAAGGTCGACGGCAAGGAAGCCGCCCGCATCCTCGAGTTCGACGTCACCGCGGAGAAATTCACCGGCCGCTATTGGCACTATGTGTTCGAGCAGAACGGCAACGCCATCGGCGACTTCAACATGATCGACCAGGCCTCCGGCCTCGTCATCGAGCGCGACAACGGCGAAGGCACCGCCGACAAGGCCTGCCCGCAGGGCACTCGCGGCGAGAGCTGCTTCCCCGACCTCGCCAAGTTCAAGCGCGTCTACAAGATCGAGCTGACCGACGCCAATGTCGGCAAGCCCGTGCGCAAGATCGGCTATATCGACCTGATGAAGATCAGGGATCCCGACAAGAAGGCGCGGAAGCCGCTCAACGACGGCGTCTACACCTTCCCGTTCTTCACCATCGAGAACGTCGATCGCGTCGACGACACCCACATCATCGTCGGCAACGACAACAACCTGCCGTTCTCCTCCAGCCGCGATCCCAACAAGGCCGACGACAACGAGTTCGTGCTGCTCGAGGTCGCGGATTTCCTGAAGGCGAAGTGAATTCGCTCTCTGCTCCTCTCCCGCCTGGCGCGGGGGAGGAGTTCGTTGGCGGTCACTTACCGAACGCCACGCCGATGTTGATGGGGATCGTCCCATAGGTGATTTCAGATGGCACCGGTGGGAATGGCTGCGCCTGGCGCACCATGGCCATGGCTTGGGCGTCGAGCGCTGCGACACCCGACGATCCGCCGAGGCGGCTGGACAACACCTGACCGCTACGGCCAAGCGTGAAACTCACCTTGACCGTGCCCTTCTGGCCATTCGCACTTGCCGGATACTGGTGGAAGCGCATGAGGTGCGCGCGGACGCGCTGATAATAAGTCGCCATCGCAGACGCGACCGAGCCGGCGTTGACGGCAGAGGCCAGCGGCGCCTGCCGCTCCGCACGCGGCGGTGCGCTGGTGCGCGGCGCCGGAAGCGCGTCCGACGGCTTGCGGGCGTCGAGGCGGACCGCCTTGGGCTTCGCCGGAGCGGGCTTCTCCACGGGTGTAACTTTCGCAGGCTCGGGCTTCGGCGGGCTCGGCTCGAGCTTCTGTTCCGGTGGAGCCACCACATCCGGCTGCTCCTGCGGCGGTGTCGGCGGGATCAGTTCCTCGACAGCCTGCTGCTGCACCGGCTCGGGCGGTGACGCATCCGCCTGCTGCATCGTCGGTCCCGGCGCGATGTCCAGCGGCGTCGACTGCGGTGCCGACGTCTCCGGCGTCATGTCGATCAGGATGGCCGGCATGTTGACGCCCTCGTCCGGCACCTGCTTCAGCCAGTTCATCGCAAGCAGCGCGGCGCCGAGATGCAACGCTACGATCATCGCCGCCGAGACGCCCCAGCGCGCGCCCTCCCGCTCGTCAAGCGGCTGGTGCAAGGCAAAGGCGTTCGCGGCCATCAGCTGCGTCCGTCGAGCCCGACGAGGGCGACCTTGAGATAGCCGGCGTTGCGCAGGGTGTTCATCACCTCCATCAGGTCGCCATAGGAGACGGCCTTGTCGGCGCGCAGATAGATGCGCTCGTCCTTGCGGCCCTTGGTTGCGGCATCCAGGGTGGTGCTGAGCCCGTCGCGGGCGACGATATCCTCACCCACGGCGATCGAAAGGTCCGGCTTGACGGTGACGAAGACCGGCTTGTCCGGGCGTGGCGCCGGCTCGGCCGCCGTCGCCGGCAGATCGACGCCGATGTCGACCGTGGCGAGCGGTGCGGCCACCATGAAGATGATCAGCAGCACCAACATCACGTCGATGAACGGCGTGACGTTGATCTCGTGGGTGAGGTCGAGCTCGCCAGCGTCTCTGCGCGAGCCGAGTTTCGATGCGCCAAGTTTCGCGGCCACGGCCTACTCCGCTGCCCGCGCCAGACGGAAATGGCCGTGGTCGCGCTGGCGGCTCACCAGCAGCATGAGCTGCGCAGAGGCGTCGCCGAGCAAAGCGCGGTAATTGGCGATGCCGCGGACCAGATGATTGTAGATCACGACGGCCGGAATCGCGGCGACGAGGCCGAGCGCGGTCGCGAGCAACGCTTCCGCAATGCCGGGCGCGACCACCGCGAGGCTGGTGGTGTGGCTCTCGGAGATGCCGATGAACGAATTCATGATGCCCCAGACGGTGCCGAACAGGCCGACGAACGGCGCGACGGCGCCGATGGTCGCGAGCACGCCGGTGCCGCGCGCGATCTGCCTGGACATCGCCGCCTCGACCCGCTCCAGCCGCAGCGCGACGCGCTCCTGCAGGCCGTCGTCGAGGATGCCGCCGGAGAGCTCGGCCTCCCTGGCGCAGGACTGAATCAGTTGGGCAACGGCGTCGCGCGCGTCGCCGGTCCGCGCGGATGCTTCGGCCAGCGTCATGTTGCCCTCGAGGGTGCGCGTCCGATACAGGGCGAGCGAGCCCTTGCGACGCAGCTCGATGGTCTTGGCGAGCCACACCGTCCATGTCACCAGCGAGGCGACGGCGAGCCCGACCATGACGATCTTCACGACGATGTCGGCACCGAGGAACATGCCCCAGGGTGACAGATTGCGCGGCAACAGCGCCGCGTCGATCGCAAAGGCCGGTGCCGGCGCGAGCGCCAGCGCGCTTGTTAGGATCACATGGCGAAGCCTGGAATTGCTCTGCATCCCGATCTCCCGACAGGTTGAACCAAGCTAGAGCGCGGGTGCGATCCGGTCCGCAAGCTGCCGGAACCGCGCCAGCTGATCTGCCCGCAGCGCCCTGGTCTCGTCGCGGCCGACGAAGACCTTGAACATGATGCCGCCGTCGGCGTTCACGAAGGCGACGAAGGCCGACACCTTGCCCATGAAGGGCCGCTCGACGAAGGCAATTCCCGCGCAGCGCTCGTGGCGAAGATGGCCGTGCAGGCCCTGCGGCTGCATCAGGTTGAAATAGCCGCGGCCGATCTCGCCCGCGGGAATCGGGCCGGTGAACTCGAAGACTGCATCATCGGTGTGGACGATCAGGGTGACCTCGCCCCATCCCGAAATGTCCTGCATGGCAGCGGCGAACTGCTCGCCGCCTCCCATGCGCACCATGGACGTCGGCAGAGCCTCGATCACCGCGCGCGGGGTGACCTTGCGCTCGCGCGCGACGTCCTCGATCACCGCGCCGGGATTTTCGGCCATGTACGCCTTGAGATCGGCGAGATCGGTGCTCAGCATGTCCGACTTCCTTTCGTCATCGGCCGCGACCTAAGCCGCCGCGCTGGCCTTGCGCTCGGTCATGATGACCTCGAAGCCTTCGAACTTGGGATGGCCGAGATAGAGACTCTCGCCGGTCTTGTTGTCGGCGCGCGCATGAGCGCGGCGGAATTCCTCCGAGCGCGTCCAGGCCTCGAACGCCGCCTTGTCGGCCCACACGGTATGCGAGGAATACAGCGTGTGGTCCTCGGCGACCGGTCCCTTGAGCAGATGGAATTCGACGAAGCCCGCCATGCTGCCGAGATAGGACTCACGGGTCCGCCAGACGGTTTCGAACGCGGCTTCCGAGCCGGGCTTCACCTGGAAACGATTCATGGCGATGAACATTCGACTTTTCTCCTGTGACTTGTAGATCGGCAATTGCCGATCGGATTTCAGAACGGACCGAAAGCCACGCTGACGCATCAGCGTGGCTTTCGAGATCAGCTGGGCATCCCCCGCGGAGAACCTCCGGTGTCTCCCTCAGGTGCCGCCAAAGTGGTATTTGAGGCCTCCCTTGATCACGAGCCCGGCACCGGCGCTCGCCCACTTCACGTCGTTTTGCGTGTCGCCCGCGCTACCGACCGGAATGGCGTACGGCCGATAGTAGCGATTGAAGAGGTTCTCGACGGAGAAGTTGAGCGCGAGATCGGGCGTCGGGTGATACTGCGCGTAGAGATTGACGAGATCGTACGACGTCGCCGGCGTGTAGGTCCTGGGGATGTCGTAGTTGGCGATTGCCGACGTCCACATCATCGAAAGGATGAGGGTGCGGTCGAGCAGACGCACGCCGGCCGTCGTCGTGATCTTCTGCGGCGGAATGCTGTAGAGGCCGAAGCCGGTCTGGAGATTCTTTCCGCTCTGATAGGTCCCGGAAAGGCCGAAGAACCACAGGTTCGCGTCATACATCGCCTCGGCCTCGACGCCCTGAATGAGCGCGGACGCCACGTTCTGATACTGCAGGAACGGGAGCACCGTGATCGACGGTGCCGGCGGCGGCCCGGTCGGGACCACGAGCGGGTTTCCGTAAGCGACCTGATCGATGAAGTCGGTGATGTCGTTGCGGAACACGTTGATCTTGCCGCGCAGCGTGTCGCCCGCCGTGAACAGATCGTTCTTCTTGATGTTGAAGCCGATCTCCTTGTTCTTGCCGACCTCGGGCCGCAGGTTTGGATTGGGCACGAAGCAGAAGGTCGAATCCGCGCCCGGTCCCGGCGTGCCCGACGGACAGCGGAAGAACGAGTCGTTGACCGTCGCGCCGGCATGTGGTCCGCTCACCAGCGTCTCCGTGATCGAGGGCGCCCGATAGCCTTCCGCGTAGCTGGCATAGGGGGTCACGACCGCGGTCGGAACGAGAGCAACGGTGATCTTCGGCGAGAGACGATCGCCGCCCGACGACGACGACGCCGAGGAAAGCCGATAATTGTCGTAACGGAGCGCGCCGACCACCTCGAGCATCGAGGTGTAGTTCGCCCTCCACTGCACGAAGCCGCCAGACACCGTGCGCTGGCCGCCGGGCGTCGTCACTTCGGCGGTACCCGTCCTGTCCTGCGTAGATACCTTGTCCTGGAACGCGTCCAGGCCGTATGTCACCGCGTGACGCCAGTTTCCAGTGTCGAACCGCGTCGTGTTGTGCACGTCGATACCGATCGTATCGAGCAGATATCCGCGGTTGCTCCCGATGCATCCCGAGACGGCGTTGCCGGGCACGCCGCCGCAAAAAACCGACGGCGTCGTGGTGGTGTGTCTCGTCTTGATCTGATCGTTCTCGGTGCGATTCCAGTAGATCTTCGCATCCCAGTCGAACCACTGATCATCCGGCTGCGAGTATTTCCAGCCGAGCGTCGTGGTGTAATTCTTCACGTTGGAGGCGTAGATCGACGTGCCGTTCAGATTGTTCGTGCCGTTCGCATTGGTCGAATTGGGATCGCCCGCCCGTCGCGGCGGCTGGCCCAGGCTGTAGATGTCTTGCTGGAAGATGGCGCCGAGCTTGACCTCGTGGCCGTCCGCCGGACGCACCGTCAGCTTGGCGATGCCGCTGCTGAGCCGATTGCCGGTATTGGCGACCTCGAAGCCGGTGCCGTCCTTGTAGCTCTCCTGCGTCGAATAGGTGCCGCCTGCGAACACGTCGACATTCGGATTGACGTGCACGCCGCCGAAGGCCGAGCCGAGCGCGCGACCATAATTGCTGCCAAGGATGGTCTTGACGTCGACGCCCCAGCGCTCGCCCACACGGACGACATCCTCGATGTCCTTGGTGCGGAACGAGGCCACGCCGCCGATCGCGCCTGAGCCGTAGATGTTCGCGGTCGGGCCGCGCACGATGTCGATGCCGCTGATCAGCTCCGGGTTGAGGAAGAAGGAGCCGTTGGCGAAGTGGCCCGTGCGCTGATAGTTCTGCCGCGCGCCATCGACGACGACGGCGACGCGGCCGAAATCCTGCAGGCCGCGAATGTTGATCGAGGTCGACGGCTCGTCGCCGCGGTTCTGAACCCACACGCCGGGCACATTGTAGATGAGATCGCCGACGGTGCTGGCCTGCCGTGCTTCGATCTGCTGCGATGTCACGACGCTGACCGGAGCCAATGCATCGACGGCACGTTCCTCGGTCTTCGTCGCCGCGACCGTGATGGTGTCGAGCGTTTGCACGGGCGCGGCGCAGAACACCTGGGAGCGGGAGTTCCTCCCCCCCGGTGTTTTCTTTTTTTCAACCTTCTGAGGGGCTTTTTTTTGTTTTGTCTTTTTGTTTTCTTTTCTTTTTTTTTTTTTGCCTTGTCTTTGTGTTTTTTCCCCCCCCCCCCCCCCCCCCCCGCCGCCCGCTTGAGCGCGGGCGTTCATCACCTCGGGCGTTGCCTGCTGCGCAACTTGCGGCGGCGCTTGCTTGCGCTTGGTCTGCTTCGCTCTTTCCGACGACGCCCTTTCCGACGACGCGTTTTCACTCTGCGGCGCGGTCTGCGCGAGACTGCCCTCCGCCGTCAACGCCGCAATTGAAACCACCGACGCGCCCAAAATCAGGGCGCGCGAATACCTAGCCCCGTCAGCCATATCAGCCCCAGCCTGCACTTCACTTTAGTTTTTGATGTCGTCTGGCTGGCGCGCGCTCGCAACGCGAGCGACTGGCTGGCTAAATTGTCTCAAGAGGCGGGGGGTTCCCCGCTGTCAGAAATGGTTACGTGGCAACACTCTGACGGTCAATGACATTGGGTTACAGTTTATATCGATTGTAAACTGCGACGGTTGGAATGCGCTTGGCGCCGCCTATACAACGGGCGGTACTCCAGGTTCCGAAAGCGCACCACCGACTATGTCAGCAACATCAGGAGACAGCAGCGGCAGCGCGGCAGGGCCGGCACAAAGCCCTTCTGCAGCGACGCGAACTCTCACCATGCGCGGGAGCCGGATCGACAGCCGCGAGCTGTTTGCCGCCGAGCGCGAGATCATCATTGCGCATGGCGAGGACAGTTATCGTCTCCGCCTGACCTCGCAGAACAAGCTGATCCTGACGAAGTAACTGCAATGACATTTTGCCGCACCATCGCCAGTCTCCTGCTCGCTGGCGGACTCTCGTTCGCGTCTGCTGCGCACGCCGCGGGCATCATTGTGCATGACGCGCGCAATCGCGACGTCACTGTTACGGATTTTGCCCGCACGGTATCGATCGGCGGCGCCATCACCGAGATCCTCTATGCGCTGGGATTGGAAAGCCGGCTGGTCGGCGTCGACACGACGAGCCTCTATCCGGCGGCAGCGCTGCACGACAAGCCCAACGTCGGCTATATGCGTCAGATCTCGGCCGAGGGCGTGCTCGGTCTCAACCCGACGCTGATCCTGGCGATCCAGGGCTCGGGCCCGCGCGAGACCATGGACATCCTGGAGACGGCAAAGGTGCCGCTGGTGCTGGTGCCCGAGACCTTTTCCGAGGACGGCCTGATCGAGAAGATCAAGCTGGTCGGCCACGCCATGGGCGTCGATGCGCGTGCCGAGTGTCTCAGCGCCGCGGTCGGCGCCGATCTTGCACAACTCCGTGTCCTGCGCGCCAAGGTGACGAAGCCGGTGCGGGTGATGTTCGTGATGTCGCTCCAGAACGGGCGGGCGATGGTGGCAGGCCACAAGACTGCGGCGGATGAAATCATCCAGCTCGCGGGCGCGGCCAACGCGGTCGACGATTACGACGGCTACAAGGTCATCAGCGACGAGGCGATCGTGGCCGCAAAGCCCGATGTCGTGCTGTCGATCGAGCGCGGCAAGGATTCGCTGCAGGCCGATGCAGTCTACACGCACCCCGGCTTTGCGCTGACGCCGGTCGCGGCCAACAAGAGCTTCATCGCCATGGATGGGCTTTATCTGCTCGGTTTCGGGCCGCGCACCGCGGCGGCGGCGCGCGATCTCTCGGTCAAGCTCTATCCGGCCTTGGCCGAGGGCGGCGCGTTCACGTCGGCGCTGTCGACGGCGAATTGCCGGCAATGAGCGTGGCCGTCGGGATCGAAGCACGAAGCCCACGGCGCAGCGCGGGACGGCGGGCCGCATCGTTCGCGATTCCCCTCCTGCTCGTGGGGCTTGTGGTCACTGCGATCGCCGCTCTGACGGTCGGCGCCGCCGGCATCCCGCTCTCCCGCCTGCCAGCCGCGCTGGGCTTGGCCGGCGAAAGCACGGCCATGACGGCCCGCGACCAGCTCGTGCTGTGGTCGATCCGCATCCCCCGGATCGCGGCGGCGGCGATGATCGGCGGCCTGCTTGCCGCGGCCGGCGCGATCATGCAGGGGCTGTTTCGCAACCCGCTCGCCGATCCCGCCCTGGTCGGCGTCTCCAGCGGCGGCGCGCTCGCAGCCGCGAGCGCGATCGTCTTCACCGATTCCCGCTTCGGCGAGGCGCTGCGCTTTCTCCAGACCGAGCTGTTGCCGCTCGCAGCCTTCGCGGGCTCGCTGGCGACCACCACAATCCTCTACGCCATCTCCAGCCGCTCGGGACGCACCTCGATCGCGATCTTCCTGCTTGCCGGCGTCGCCATCACCGCGATCGCCAATGCGGGCATCGGCCTCCTGGTATTCATCGCCGACGACCGCCAGCTGCGCGACATCACGTTCTGGATGCTGGGCTCGATGAGCGGGGTGACCTGGACCAAGGCCGCCGTGCTCGCGCCGGTGCTCATTGCCGGACTCGCAGGCTGCGTCTTCATCGCGCGCGGCCTCGACCTGCTGGTGCTCGGCGAGGCCGACGCCTTTCACGGCGGCGTCGACGTCGAGCGCCTGAAGCGGATCTCGATCGTGATGGTCTCGGCCATGACCGGTGTCGCGGTGTCGATCAGCGGCGTGATCGGCTTCGTCGGCATCGTCGTGCCGCATCTGCTCCGTCTCGTGATCGGCCCGTCGCATCGCCTGCTGCTGCCGGCCTCGGTGCTATCAGGCGCGATCCTGATGGTCGGCGCCGACACGCTGGCGCGCACCATCGTGGCGCCGGCGGAGATGCCGATCGGCATCCTGACGGCGGCCGTCGGCGCACCCGTCTTTCTCTTCATCCTGCTGCGGCAGCGCGGGCTCGCCGCGCCATGACCGCGGTGCTCGAAGCGCGACACCTAGGCAAGCGCGCCGGCCGCGCGATATTGCTCGACGGCGTCGGCCTGACGGTTGCGGCCGGCGAGGTGGTTGCCATCATCGGCCCGAACGGCGCCGGCAAGTCGACGCTGCTGCGGCTGCTCTCCGGCGATCTCCGCCCGAGCGCCGGCGAGGTACGGCTCAAGCAGCGCGACATCGGCAGCTTCGCGCCGCGCGAGCTCGCCGCGCGCCGTGCGATGCTGTCCCAGCACATCAACGTCACCTTCCCCTTCACCGTCGAGGAGATCGTGCTGATGGGCGCGGGCGAGCGCAGCTTGCGCGAGGCCGGCTCGCTCGTCGACGCCGCGCTGGATGAGGTGGGCCTGTCGCATTTCCGCGAGCGACAATTGCCGACGCTGTCGGGCGGCGAGCAGCAGCGCGCCCATTTCGCCCGCGTGCTGGTGCAGCTCGCCTGCGGCGAGGCCGAGCACGGCCCTGGACTTTTGCTGCTGGACGAGCCGACCTCGAGCCTCGATCTGCGTCACCAGATCGACCTCGTCGAAGCCGCCCGCCGCCGCGCGGCTGCCGGCACCGCAGTGATCGCGATCCTGCACGATCTCAACCTCGCGATCCGCTTCGCCGACCGGCTGGTCGTGCTGGCCGGCGGAAGGCTCGCCGCGGACGGCCCGCGCGCCGATGTCGTCACGCGGAAGCGGATCCGGGATATTTTCGAGATCGACGCGGTCGTGCATCAGGCCGACGGCGTGCCGTATGTGCTGCCGCAGTCGATGCGGGCGGCTGTGCCGCCACGGTGAAGGTGGGCTCCCTCCCCCGCTTGCGGGGGAGGGTTGGGGAGAGGGTGTCTCCACAACGGGACAATCCCCTGGAGGTGAGAGCCCTCACCCCAGCCCTCTCCCGCAAGCGGGAGAGGGGGAGCACCTCCTCTTGTAGCGCGAACGGGGCTACCCCGCCGGGACGATCACCATGCTCTTGTCCTTCGGCCAGCGGATCCGCCAGGCGAAGTTGATGTCGCGGGCCTCGCCAGGCTTGGCGTCGAAGGACCATTCGAGCACGCCACGCTTGTCGCGGATGTTGTTTGCGGTCGGCTGGGTGCTCGAGGGCAGCATCTCGACGACGATGTCCTCGTTCTCGCTGACCGGCAGCTGATCCTCGATCGCGACACGAATCGGGAAATCGTGCCCATTGCGGATCGTGGTCTTGAACGCGCGCTCGTCGGTCTTCGACGTCGTCACGAGCAGGCCTGCCGAGCCTTCGTTGCGCTTGAGGACCGCGCGTTTGATTCTAACCTTGTCGTCGGCGCCGAAGCCGAGCCGCACGATGTCGTCCTTGGCGGACGCGGTGATCTTGCCGCGACCGACGAAGGTGCCGTCGCGGTAGATCGCAACCTTGCCCGGCAGCAGCGTCGTATCGTCGGTCTGCTTGAAGCTGGCCTCCAGGAACGCGGTCGGATCCAGCACCGGCGCGGCGCGCACCGCGAGGTCGGCGGGCACGTTGACCGAGGCGATACGCAGGCTCTTGGCGCCGTCGGCAGCGCCGAGGCTGACGCGGCCGGGAATTTTGAAGGTGGCCTGGAAGTCGCCGATCTCGGCAACTGCCTGCTGCTCGTCGGCGCGCTCGGTCGCCTCTGCAACCTTGGACATTGGCTCGAATTGCGCCGAACGCTGCCGGGCGGCTGGCGCGGGCCGCGCCAGGTCCGAGCCGCTGCCGAGCGCGAGCGGCTTCGGCACCTGCGGATATTGGGCAAGCAGCGAGCCCAGCTCCGGGGCACTGCCGCCGCGGCTGATGCGCACGGTGGAGACGCCCAGCGTCACGTTCGACCAGTCCTCGCCGGTGGATTGCGTCACCTCGGCGCGACGAACCAGTTCGAGCTGCGGCTTGCGATCCTTGGCGCCGGTATCGAGCCGGGCGTCGTAGAGCGGCACCCAGCGCGCGTTGCGCACGGCATAAGTCACGCGCAGCGTCGCCTTGGTCGCGGCGGCCGAGGCGACGTCGATCCGTACTTCCAGCTTGCTCGGCGGCTTGGCCGAGCGCTCGGCTTCCAGTTGCGCGATCTGGCGGTCGATCTCGCGCTGCTTTCGGGTGGCGTCACGGATGGCGGTGTCCGCAGTCGCGATCTCCTCCCCGACCGCCGCAAAGGCTGCACGCCACTCGGTGATCGGCCTCGCCTCGCCCTTGTCGCCAAGACCAGTAGGAGAGGTTTCGGCGAAGTGCTGCGCGAACTTGCGCCGCTCTGCGGCCGAGTCGATCGCACCCTGCAGGTCGGCCCGTTGATCCCTCAGCGCTTCGATGCGCTTGTCGAGGTCGGGCAGATTGACCGGCTGCGCGGCCTTCGGCGGGCGTGCATCGATCGTGCCGATGGTGAGCTTGGCGCCCGCTTCGCCTTCGACGCGGAGGGACGACGGATCGAGCGAGAGCGGAAAATCCTTGGCCACCAATGTCGAATCGCCGGCGGCGAGATCCAGCGAAATGATGCGGGTGACGGTGGCGCCGTCGGGATAGACGGTGACCGTGTCGATCGTCGAATTGGCGTCCACATTGGCCGCCCATGACGGCGATGCTAGCGCCGTGGTCACCAGGACCAGGCCCGTTGTCGCCAAATATCTTGCGGTGATGCGCATGAAGTCCCTCCTGCCGGTATCGCCGCGCCGCCAGCCGGACGCGCGCGATGAGATGCCTCGCCATCGTGGTTGGACGCGGCAGGGAAGGAACCGGTTCGATTGAGACTTCCGTGGGGCGCCGCCGCGGCGGCACCATGTCTGAAGGCCCGGTGGTCCGGGCGGCTTCAGGCCTGGGGCGGCGAGGCGTGGCCGAAAATGCGCCGGAGCAGATCGGTCACGTTCTTGGCGCCGGCCTTCTTCAGGACGCTGGCGCGGTAACCTTCGACCGTCCGCGCGCTCAGGTGCATCCGCCGGGCGATCTCCTTGTTGGTGAGGCCGGCGGCAAGATGCTCGAGCACGTCGCCCTCGCGGGCGGTCAGAGGCTCACAGCCCGGCAGCCAGCGTTGCCGAATCGCACCGGGTTGCGCGAATTCATCGATGGCGGCATCAATCCGGCCGACGATGTCGTGGGTTCGGAACGGCTTTTCGATGAAGTCGGTCGCGCCGCTCTTGATGGCGTCGACCGCCATGGCGATGCTGCCGTTCGCCGACGTCACCAGCACCGGCGCCATGCAATTCTCCTCACGCAGCCGCCTGAGCACCTCGAGAGCGGAGCGATCCGGCGGCATCTCCAGCAGCACACAGGCCGGCATCCGCGTCTTCGCCTCCGAAAGCAGGGACGCCCCGTCTGCGAAGCAGATCACGTCATAGGCACTCTGTTCGAGTGCGGCGGAAAGTTGTTCGCGGGAGGCGGCGTCAGTGTCGATGACGAATACCTCGCCCTTGGAAAGCGTGTTCCCCGGCATAGTCCCGATCCAGCAATGTCTTGGTCAAATGGCCCGCGACGGCCGGGGGGCCCCGTCGCGCCCCGCCGTCATGAGCACGGCATTCACGCCAGTGCTTCGGTTTTCCTTATGTATGCGCCACCGGGTTCCCGGATTTGACGGATCGAGACAGAAACTTTACATTTCGGGACATCTGCGGGAATGCCTGGCGGGAACGGTTTGCATGACCGACCTCATTCGCAGCGCAGGCTTGAGCTATTACCCCGAGGTCGCCCGGTCGGTCGGGCTCGACCCCAGCCAGATGATGCGCAAGGTCAGGCTGCCGCTGGCCTGCCTTGATCAGCCGGACATCCCGATCGCCGTCACCGGCCTGCGCCGCCTGCTCGAACTCTCGGCAAAGGCCTCCGGCGCCGAGGATTTCGGCCTTCGTCTCGCGGAGCGCGGCGGCCTCACCAATTTCGGCGCGGTCGGCCTGATCGTGCGCGAACAGGCGACCGTCGGCGAAGCGATCGAGGCGTTTTCACGCTTCATCCATGTCCATCATGACGGCATGCGGCTCGACGTCACGCGTGACGAGCGGACCGTGACCATCACGCTGCATTTGCGCGGCCGGCAGCCGCGCGCGCCGCGGCAGTCGATCGACATGGCGCTCGGCAGCGTTCACCGCATCATCCAGTCGCTGTTCGGCAGCGATTGGCGGCCGCTGGAGGTGCATCTGCACTACCCGCCGCCGCTCGACCGCAAGCGCTACCGCGACTTCTTCGGCTGCCGGGTGAGATTCAATGCGGACGACGATGCGATCCTCTTGTCCGCGCACGACATGGAGCGCCGGATCCCAAGCGCACATCCCTTGATTGCGCATTACTTACGCAAGCGGATCGAGGCGATCGAAAGCAGGCCGGCAAGCTGGGAGGCAAAGGTCGACGAGGTGGTGCGGACCCTGCTCGCCAGCGGCGATTGCACGGTCGAGCGCGTCGCCGAGCATCTGGCCTGCACCCGCCGCACCATCCACCGCCGCCTCGCCGCTTCGGGCACCAGCTTCTCGGCCATCCTGGACGCGCAACGTAGCGATCTCGTGGTCCAGCTGATCGAGGATCCCGCCCGGCCGCTGGCCGACATCGCGGTGCAGCTCGGCTTCTCCGCACAGAGCGCCATGGCGCGCTGGTTTCGCGGCCGTTTCGGCTGCACTATCACCGATTGGCGCAAGGGCGTGCGGCCTCCCGCAGCGCCGCCCTCGGCGAGTGCCGCCTGACCTCAGCGTGCCGGAGCGGGCACGCCCATCGTGGCGAGCGCCCGCCGCCGGCTGCCGGCGAGCAGCGGACCAAACGCGACGGCAAATCCGAGGAAGGCGAGAATCCAGCCGCAGACAGCGATGTGCAGCAGCACGTCGCCATAGGCGGGCAACACGACGGCACCGACCCGGGCCAGAGCCGCCATGATGGTTGCAGCATAGATTCCCTGGATCGCCGGCGAAGCCGTCAGCGCCTGTCCGGTATGGCCGAGGCTGGCGCGCGTCATCACCGCGAGCGTCATCGTTCCCGCCGCACCCGCCATCCAGGCGTGGATGCCGGCGCTCGGCGGCAGCTCGCCGAAGGCGGCCACGGCGTTCAGGATGAAACCGAGCGGCACGAAGACATAACCGACGTGCAGGATCAGCAGCAGCCGCTCGCGCGTGGTGCGATCGCCGGCCCAGCGTGCAAGTCGAACCAGATGCAGCATGCCAACCACCGCCATTGCGACGCCAGTGATCATGTTCAGCGGCGCCACAATCCACGCGATCAGCGCCAGCGCGCTCAAGCCGATCACCGCGCCGTCAAATCGTCCGAACGGCACCGGCAGGCGGCCGGGATTGAACTTGACCAGCCAGTTGCGGGTGAAGCTCGGAATGATGCGGCCGCCAATCAGGCCGATCAGCAGGATGACCACGCCGATGCCGATGCGGATGCTGATTTCGGCCGCGCCTTCGTGGGCCTCGACATGGAAGGCGACGTTGCCGGCGAGCAGAACCAGCACCAGCCCCACCACCGGCAGGTTGCGCCAGTTGCCGCCTGCGATGATCTCGCGCGTCGCGGCAGCAACGACCAATGCCAGGAACGCGGCATCGACGACCAGTGCAAATGCCCAGCCGGTATTCGCCGACACCGTCACTACGACGCGCCCGGCAAGCCAGACCGTCACCAAGGCCGCGAGCGGCGCGCCCTGGATCGGCAGGCGCCCCGTCCAGTTCGGGATGGCGGTGAACAGGAAGCCGGTGATGACGGCCGGGGGGAAACCATAGAGCATCTCATGGATGTGCCAGTCGCGCGGCGCGAACGCGGAGCTCACCGACAATTCGCCGTAGAACACCGGCAGCCAGGCCAGGATCGACAGCGCCGCCTGGATTGCGGCAAGCAGGAAAAAGGGGCGAAAGCTGTTCGCAAACAGCGGCCAGCCCGCAAAGTTGCGGGATCGGGCGCCAGCCATGGGGTCGACTCCAATCAATTCAGATCGTTACTCAGATCGTTACTTGGAAAAATACTGCCGCCGGGCCGCCTCGTTTTGCGCTAACGCAAACTCGTTGACGATTGCAGGTGCCATCACACTCCCTGATGCCAGGGAGGCAGAATGGCCAAGGTCGACCCATCGCTGGTTGCGCATCTGCCGCTGTTTGCGGGGATGACGCCGGAAGCTCTCGACGAGATCCTGCGTGAGGCCCGCTCGGCGCGCTATCCCAGGAACAGTGCGATCTTCGAGCAGGGGGCCGACGCGCAGTCCTTCTTCCTGCTGCTGCACGGCCATGTCCGCGCGGCCAAGACCACGCCGGCCGGCGAGCAGATCGTGGTGCGCTATGTCGCGCCCGGCGAGACGTTCGGGCTCGCGATGGCGATCGGAGCCGCGCGTTATCCGGCGACGGCGATGGCGGTCGACGACAGCGTCGTGCTGATCTGGCCGAATTCGGCCTGGCCGCGGCTGGTCGAGCGGTTTCAGGCGCTTGCCGCCAACACGCTCCAGACCGTCGGCACGCGGCTGCAGGAAAGCCACACCCGTATCCTGGAAATGTCGACCCAGCAGGTCGAGCAACGCATCGCGCACGCGCTGCTGCGCCTTGCCAAGCAGTCCGGCAAGAAGCGCGACCACGGCATCGAGATCGACTTCCCGATCAGCCGCCAGGACATCGCGCAGATGACGGGCACCACGCTGCACACCGTCAGCCGCATCCTGAGCGGCTGGGAGAGCCAGGGCCTGGTCGAGAGCGGCCGCCAGCGCATCATCCTGCGCGAGCCGCACAAGATCGTGGTGCTGGCGGAGCGCAGCGCCGACAGCGGCGCGCCGTGAGAGGCGAAGCATCTCTCCTCAGGATAGGGTGAGGGGCGCTTGCACTTACGACGCAAGCGCGCCCTCATCCGGGAATCCGCGCACACCTGCGCGCTTCCTGACCGTTTCACGCCGGCACGCACTCGCTCAATGCGGCGAGAAATTTGTCTCGGTCGATGCCATGCTCGCGGCAGGCGTCATCGACCGTGTGGAAAGTCGCGATCGGACAGCCGACACAAGCCATCCTGAAGGCGAGAAACACACGGATCGTGTGCGGCGCCGAATGCATGATGTCATCGACCAGATCGTCGGACCGGAAGGGCATGGACAGCTCCATTCCGATCGACGATAGCGGCGCGGGCGGCGGTTTCTTTGTGGAAGCGCAAGCTGCCTTGTCATTCCGGGGCGCTCCGCTCGGCGCGAGCCCGGAATCCATTCTTCCACGTCACCCGCCGCCTGATGGATTCCGGGCTCGCGCTTCGCGCGCCCCGGAATGACCAGCTAGACCGCCCGACTGTGCAACTGCTTGCCCGGATCCAGATGCGCGTCGAACGCGGCGGCGACGCTGCGGACCAGGAAACGCGAATCTCCGGCGACGGCGAGACGCTCGCCGTCCAGCCTCACGACGCCGTCGGAGATCAGCGGCTTCAGACGAGAAGCCGATCTCAGCATGGCGCCGGCTTCCGCGCCGTGGCGCGCGCAGATGTCGCCGAGATCGGCACCGAACTCGCACATGATGCGTTCGATGATGTCGGCGCGCAGCCGGTCGTCGTCGGTGAGGCCATAGCCCTTCGCGGTGGCGAGGCGGCCGGCAGCGACGCTCTGCGCATAGGCGCCGATCTGCACCTCGTTCTGGACATAGCCCTGCGGCAGGTGCCCGATCGCGCTGGCGCCGAAGCCGAGCAGGACTTCGCTGCGATCGGTGGTGTAGCCCTGAAAGTTGCGCCGCAGCGTGCCCTGCTCGAACGCCACGGCCATGGCATCGTCGGGCCGCGCGAAATGATCGAGCCCGATCTGCACGTAACCGGCTTCCTTCAGCGCATTGGCGATGGCGCAGGCCTGGTCGTGGCGCGCAAGGCCGTCGGGCAACACGCCTTCGTTGATCATGCGCTGGTGCTTCTTGAAGGCCGGTACGTGAGCATAGCCGAACACCGAGAAGCGGCTGGGCGCGAGCGTGAGACTGCGCCGCACCGTCTCCAGGCACGAGGCCATTGTCTGGTGCGGCAGCCCGTAGATCAGGTCGAAGTTGATGCCCTCGATCCCGGCGCCGCGGAGCATCTCGACCATGGACGCCGTCTGCGCGAAGCTCTGCACGCGGTTGATCGCCCGCTGCACCACGGGATCGAAGCTCTGCACCCCGAGGCTCGTACGGTTGACGCCGGAGAGCCGCATCGCCTCGACCATGTCCGCGGTCAATGTGCGGGGGTCGATCTCGACCGCGATTTCGGCCGAAGGCAGCACGAAGAATTCCTGGCGCATCGTCGCCATCAATTCGGCAAAGGCATCCGGCGCCAAGATCGTCGGCGTACCGCCGCCGAAATGGATGTGCTCGACCTTGATGCGGTGGCCGATGGCTTCGGCGGTCAGCCCGATCTCGCTGCGCAGCGTCCGCTGGTAGCCGGCAATGAGCTCGTCGCGGCGGACGATCTGGGTATGGCAGCCGCAGTACCAGCACATCTCACGGCAGAACGGCACGTGCAGATAGAGCGAGGCGCTGGCAGCCACCGGCAGCTCCGCCAGCCAGCGGGCATAGGCGTCCGGACCGATCGCAGGCGTGAAATGCGGTGCGGTCGGATAGCTGGTATAGCGTGGCAGGCGTTCCTCGCCGTAGATCGCCGCAAGATCAGCCCTCATAAGTTACCCATTCGTAAATGCCCGCCGCGCGCGAGACATCGCGGCAAATCACGGAATGAATTCAAATAACCCGGATCTGCGGACGCGACTTTGCGCTCGCGCAAAGCGGGGGCGCCGGTTCGCGGCCATGGTGAGGAAAGTCCCGGCCATCCGGAGCGTTCGCCATGAGGCTTTTCGCACTCGAACTCATACTCTCCCTGCTCGACGTCCGCGGCCATATCCCGCGTTTCGACGACTCCCGGCCGGCCCCGGCCGCGCCTGCCTCCGCCGGCGCGCTGCGTGCCCTGGCTGCCGCGATCGCCGTCTTCGCCGCGCTGTCGCTGGCGATCTGGGGATTGGTCTGGCTCGCCGTGAACCTGCTCTGACCGGCCGTTCGCCAAGGCCTCCGTCGCGATCTCGCCCACGCGCGCATGAGCCGGGGCGAGATCGCATCCAACTTGAACATGCAAACGAATCGCCGCTGACGTCGATGCGGATGCGATGACGCTCGGCCTGGATCGGCATCGTCCCTGCGAACGCGGTCAGCCGGGATCGCCGATCCTCTTTCGAGAACCCAAGTCCTGAACCCAAGTCCCTGAACCCAAGTCCTGTTGCGGAGGTGAATCCGGCGGAAGCTTGTCGCAGCACAAACACGCTTGCCGTAACAGGCGCACACTGCATCCGTCATCAAAACCTTTTCACATGAAGGATGCTTCCGATGTTCACCCGCAGAGCCGCATTGATCAGCGCCGCCGCGACCGCCCTGATGTTGGCGACCCCGGCCTTCGGCGCCGGCGATCTCAAGCTGCCGCGTCAAAAGGTGGAGCTGGTCGCTCCGCCCTTCGTGCACGCGCACGAGCAGGCCACGACGCAGGGCCCCAAGATCGTCGAGTTCAGGATGACGGTCGAGGAGAAGAAGGTCGTCATCGACGACAAGGGCACCACCTTCCAGGCGATGACGTTCAACGGCTCGATGCCGGGCCCGCTCATGGTCGTGCACGAGGGTGACTACGTCGAGCTGACGCTGGTCAATCCCGCGACCAACACCATGCCGCACAACATCGACTTCCATTCCGCGACCGGCGCGCTCGGCGGCGGCGAGCTCACGCTCATCAATCCAGGCGAGCAGGTCGTGCTGCGCTGGAAGGCGACCAAGACCGGCGTGTTCGTCTATCACTGCGCGCCGGGCGGCCCGATGATCCCCTGGCACGTCGTCTCCGGCATGAACGGCGCCGTGATGGTGCTGCCGCGCGAGGGGCTGAACGACGGCAAGGGCCGCGCGCTGAAATACGACAAGGTCTACTATATCGGCGAGCAGGACATGTACGTGCCGCGCGACGAGAAGGGCAATTTCAAGTCCTACGAATCGCCGGGCGAAGCCTTCACCGAGACCGAAGAGGTGATGAACAAGCTGATCCCGACCCATGTCGTGTTCAACGGCAAGGTCGGCGCGCTCACCGGCAAGAGCGCACTCACCGCGAAGGTCGGCGAGAACGTGCTGATCGTGCATTCGCAGGCCAATCGCGACAGCCGTCCGCATCTGATCGGCGGCCACGGCGACTATGTCTGGGAGACCGGCAAGTTCGGCAACGCGCCCGAGGTCGGGCTCGAGACCTGGTTCATCCGCGGCGGCTCGGCGGGAGCTGCGCTGTACAAGTTCCAGCAGCCCGGCATCTACGCCTATGTCACGCATAACCTGATCGAGGCGGCCAATCTCGGCGCCACGGCGCACTTCAAGGTCGAAGGCAAGTGGAATGACGATCTGATGATGCAAGTGAAGGCACCCGCCGAAATACCGCCTGCCAGCACCAACTAGACGCGATGAAAGGGGCCGGTCATCATCGGCCCCTTTTTTCCTTCTGCGGAGGAATGATCGTGCTGATCGCATTCAAGCTCAAACTGGCACTTGCCTGCGCGGCCGGGCTTGCGGGGCCGCTGGCCGTTGCGCCTCTGGTCTCGGAGGTGACGACGCGCCATGCCGTCGGCGAGCCGGCCTTGGTCGAGGTCGCCGCCGGCAGCTTCTCCTATCGCGAGGCCGGCGATTTCACCCGCGGCGGACGGCAGGCGGAAGCGCCGCTGCGCACCGTGCGGATGAACCGCCCGCTGCGCATCATGCGAAATCAGGTCGCCTCATCCGACTATCAGCTTTGCGTGCAGGATGGCGGCTGCCGCGCGCTCGACCGCGTCGTGGCAATCGCCCCCGATCGTCCCGCAGTGCAGGTGAGCTGGCACGACGCCGAGGCCTATGCGGGCTGGCTGTCGCGCAAGACCGGCCATCATTACCGCCTGCCGAGCGACGAGGAATGGGCCTTTGCCGCCGGCTCCAGATTCCGGGATGACGGGGTCCCGGTCGATGCAAGCGACCCTTCGAAGCGCTGGATCAGCCGCTACGAGCGCGAATCCGAGCGCGACCTCTCCGACACCACGGCCTATCGCTTCGGCAAGTTCGGCCCGACGAGCATGGCGTCGAAGATCTCGCCGGCAACGTCTGGGAGTGGACCGCGACGTGCTTCGTGCGCTCGCGTGTCGATGTTTCAGGCAATCCCGGCCGCGCGACCGTGAATTGCGGCGTGCGCGTCGCCGAGGGCGCGCACCGCGCCTATGTCACCGACTTCATCCGCGACGCCCGTGCCGGTGGCTGCGCCCAAGGCGTGCCGCCCGCCAATCTCGGCTTCCGCCTGGTGCGCGAGGAGACGTCGTGGCTAGCCAGCGTCTCGCAACGCCTGAGCAAGACGAGGCCGGCAGGATCATAGGGCGTCAATCGTTTTCCCATGACCTTCGCTCAAGCATTAGAATGAGTCTAAAAGATACATTGGAATTACTCTAAGCTCATGCGCTCGCGACATTGCGTCGCTGACTTTGGCCCCACGCCTGCGCTACTCAATCGGGCGTTCAATTTCGCGCCTGGGAGCAGCCCTTATGATCAATTTCCGCGTCCTCGCCGCGTCTGCGGCGGTGTTGAGCCTGACCACGTCTTTCGTGTCGGAGGCAGCCGCCAATGGCGAGGTCAACGTCTATACCTACCGCGAGACCAAGCTGATCCAGCCGCTGTTCGATGCGTTCACCAAGGACACGGGCATCAAGGTCAACGTCGTCTCCGCAAGCTCCGGTCTGGAGCAGCGCATGAAGGCGGAAGGAGCCAACAGTCCGGCCGACGTGCTGCTGACGGTGGACATCGGCCGCATCGACGAAGCCGTGCAGGCCGGCGTCACCCAGCCGATCAAGTCGGAGGCGGTCGACAAGGTCGTGCCGGCGCAGTATCGCGATCCGGACGGACACTGGGCCGGCATCTCGATGCGCGCGCGCGTGATCTATGCCTCGAAGGATCGTGTCAAGCAGGACAAGATCACCTATGAGGAGCTCGCCGATCCCAAGTGGAAGGGCAAGATCTGCATTCGCTCGGGCCAGCACATCTACAACAACGCGCTGTTCGCGGCCTATACGGCCAAGTACGGCGAGGCCAAGGCCGAGGAATGGCTGCGCGGCCTGAAGGCCAATCTCGCGCAGAAGCCGTCGGGCGGCGATCGCGAAGCCGCGCGTGACGTCGCCGCCGGCAAATGCGACATCGGCATCGGCAACACCTATTACTGGGCGCTGATGATGAACAACGATCCCGAGAAGAAGCCGTGGGCGGAGGCGACCCGCGTCATCCTGCCGACCTTCGAGGGCGGCGGCACCCACGTCAACCTCTCCGGCGTGCTGCTCGCCAAGAACGCGCCCAACAAGGCCAACGGTATCAAGCTGATCGAGTGGCTCGTCAGCGATCAGGCGCAGCAGATGTATGCCGACCAGAACTACGAATATCCGGTTCGCAGCGGTGTCGCCGTCAACGCGACCATCGCGGGCTACGGCAAGCTCGGCCCGGATCCGTTGCCGATCGCAAAGATCGCGGCCAACCGCAAGGCTGCGGCCTCGCTGGTGGACAAGGTCGGCTTTGACAACTGATCTCTGGCGGCCCACGTCCGTCGAATTGCTGGAAGCTACCAGCACACGGCCTCGCTCGAGGGGCCGTGTGCACGCCGGTCGCGGGGGGGGGGGGGGGGGAGGGGGCCCTATAGCCCGCGCCTCTATGTCCGCTCCCCGCCTCTTTTTTCTTGGTTTTTTTT